>JABCZH010000033.1 GCA_013289795.1 Acidobacteriota bacterium | reverse complement strand
TCGGCGAAATCACGTCCGCGCACGATGCGCTGTCCGACTGTCGAAAAATACTGACGGCTCACCCGGTCCCAGGACACACCCTCCGCCTGCGTAGCCGTTGGATCGCCCCTCCCTTCTATGGCAATCAATTCACCCCAGTTATTGCCGCTGAGCGGACTGTAGCCCGCCAGGCTTGCGCTCTGCACATTCGGCAACCGCACCAGTCCATCTTCGATTGCGCGATAAAGCGCGTCGAGGTGTTCGGGTGTGTAACTGTCCAGAGGCGGATTGATCTGAATACTCATGCGATTTTGGACGTCAAAACCAAAGTCCTGACTCTCCAGATTCCGCAAGCTCACCGTCAGCAATCCGGCGCAGGCCAGCAGAACCAGCGAAAGCGCCGCCTGGCAGACCACTAGTATCTTTTGCGGCAACGATGCCCCGGCGCGAGTGCCGCGGCCTGCTCCGTGCAGGGCCTCTGCCGGATTGGAACGCGAAGCCAGCCACGCCGGCACCACGCCAAACAGCACACCGGTCAGGAGTGAAAGCGCAAACGCAAATCCCAATACCGGCAGCGAAGGCGCGGCACTGATGGGCGTAAAGGTCGCGCTGTGAAACGCCAGGGCCAGCATCAGACGCGCTCCCACGTATGCCACCCCTAATCCCGCGATGCCGCCTAGCACCGACAGCAGCACCGCCTCCGTCAACTGCTGGCGAATCAGTCTTGTTCGCGAAGCCCCGAGAGCCAGGCATACCGCAGTCTGGGCGCGGCCGGCGGCTCCGCGCGCCAGCAGAAGATTGGCGATATTGGCGCACGCGATGAGAAGTAATGTTCCGCAAACCATCAGAAGAATACGCAGACTCGCGCCGTAGTCTTCCCTTAAGGAGGTGACACCCCCTCCGGCCGGAGCCAGCCGGATAAATTTTTGAGGAATCGTAGGTTCAATCTGCGGTTTGAATTCGGCGGGCATCTCATCTTCGTCACGGAGCCACCGTTGGAGCACCGGCGTTAGCCGGGCGGGAAGTGCTTGCACGCTCGCAGCCGGCTTCAACCTGCCAATGGCATACAGCCACTGGGGATCATTTGTTCTCATGTGCGCATTCTGGCCGTCGAACAAAATCTCCTGTTGCAGGGGCAGCCAAAAGTCCGGCGGATCGCTCCGCAGTGTCTCGCCAAAAAATCCCGGAGGCGTAATCCCAATCAACGTGACCGGCTGTCCTTGCACGAAGAATGTGGACCCGACAATCCCCGGATCTGAGCCGTAAGCCTGCTGCCAGGTGCGATAGCTGATCATCGCCACCGGTGAAGCCGACTGTTGATCGTCCGAGTTGTTGATAACCCGCCCGGCAAAGGCCCCGAGGCCAAAAACATGGAAGTAACTCCCGCTCACGTACTCGGCCCGCGAGGGACGTGCCTCGCGGTCTTTGGCCTCCTGCCGAATGCTGTAAATCCCAGGCGCGGCCTGAAAAGCGGTGGTTTCCTCGAACTCGGGTGCGGCCGCCGCGAGACGCTGGTAGAGCTGATAAGAGAACAGGCTCCAGTCATCGTCCTCCCAACCCTCGACACAGCACTCCCCGGTATCGCCGATGCGATACAGCTGGGCGGGATCGGCGACCGGCAACGACTTCAGCATGATGGCCTGCGTCAGGGTGAAGATCGCGGTGGTGGCACCGATGCCGATGGCCAGGGTAAGTAATGCAGTCAACGTAAACGTAGGAGCATGGCGCAGCTGCCGGAGAGCGTAGCGGATGTCTTGCAGAAGGGTTTGCACGCGGGTATCCTCCGGCGAATTATACGTCGACCCAAAAGCGTTGGTTCCACGAGGTTAGACTTATGAGTTTTCAACTTGCACCGCCGAAAAAATAGTATTCAGCAGTCGGCTATGAGCGCAGGCTCGCCTAAAATTCATATCGCAGCGCGAATTGCATGACGCGAGGCTGCGTCAGCAAACTCGTATAGGCGCCGAAGCTGTTCGGTTGCTGCGTCAGCGACGTGAGCAGAGACGACGACCCGATGCTCTGCGCATTAAACCGCGTCAGGTTCGGTACGTTGAACACCTCCCAGCGGAATTGGATGCTCTGGGCTTCGTGGTAGGGCATCTTCCAGTTCTTGACCAGGCTCATGTCCAGACCGGCATAGCCGTCGCCACGCAAAACGTTGCGCGAGCCAACCTGGCCGGGAAGCGGCAAGGTGAAGTCTTGCTGGGCAGCAGCGGGATCGGCGAACGCGTTCACCGTGCCGTTGCCCTTGAACGTCCCAGTTTTCGGTCTGGACGTCATCTGCCCGACCGCCGTCAAGAACCAGTCCGTGGGCCAGCGCTGCCCTCCATCAACACTGAAAGGAAATCCGCTGGTCCAGCGTGCGATTCCGGAAAGCTGCCAGTTTCCAATGAAAGCGTTCGTAACCCCGCGGGCATTGCTTGCGAAGGCGCGTCCTTTGCCGAAAGGAAGTTCGGCGACCCAGTCGAGGTTGAACTGATGAGTGAGATCGAAGTCCGAGGGCGCCCGGGCAAGATTCGGTGAGAACGCGTTCGCCAGGCGGCTTCCAACCAGACCGATATTCGTGTAGCCATACACCGCAAATCCGACCCGTGATGCTGCCGA
>JABCZH010000032.1 GCA_013289795.1 Acidobacteriota bacterium | reverse complement strand
CTATTTCAAGATGAACGTCGGGATTTTTCGCGGAGGATGCCTGACAGGGCCGTCGCATTCAGGCGTGGAGCTGCACGGATTCTTGTCGTACCTGGTGAAAGTGGCACTGAGCGGAGGCACCTATTCGGTCTTCGGGTACAAGGGCAAACAGGTCCGAGACAACATCCACAGCCACGACGTCGTACGGGCAATCGAGGAGTTTGCAGCCAATCCGCGGCCGGGCGAAGTGTACAACTTAGGCGGCGGACGCGAAAACAGCGTTTCGATGCTCGAAGCGATCGAGCGCATCGAGCAGATGAGCGGGAAGAAATTGAACTGGCGGTACCTCGACGAAGCACGCAAGGGCGACCACATCTGCTACATTTCAAATCTTGGGAAGTTCAAGAGACATTATCCAACGTGGAAAATCACGCGCGGGCTGGACACCATCTTCGAAGAGATCATCGCTTCGCAAAGAAAACAGCTGAAATAAATCTGCGGCTGGGCGGAATCGCCGTGCGAAATTTGAATAAACTGAGGTTGGTCACCACAAGTTGGGACGATGGCGACTGCGCTGATCTCAAACTAGCTGAACTCCTGAGTTCGAAGGGAATTCGTGGAACCTTCTATATACCGATCAATTATCGGAAGAAGCCACTGGGACACACAGAGTTGCGGAGATAAAGGACCGACCGTATATATATGTATATGTAACCATATATATATATATGTATATATAAAGGACCGACCTCCTGGTGCAACGCCAGGGGGGCACGCGTTAGTACCACGGGTTCAGGAATTCCCGGCCCCAGACTTGAATGAGGCCGGCCTTGGTTGTAGTGACGGACCCACTCCGCTAGGGTCTTGCTCAGGTGTCTCTCACCCAGTGGGATCATGAAATCCAGGCATTCGCGCCGCACTGTTCCGACCAACCGTTCGCAGTAGGCATTCGCCTGCGGTGCCCGCAAAGGCGTCCTCAACACGCGTAGCCCAAAGACCTTGAGCTGATCATCCACTTCTGCCGAGAAGATGGAGTCGCGGTCGCGAACGAGAAAGCGGTAAGCATGATCGGTTGGAATTGCCTCTCGAAACTGCTGCAAGGTCCACTCTGCCGTTGGGTGCGCGGTGAGATTGCAGTGCACGATGCGCCTGGTCCCAAGTTCCATGAGGAGAAAGACGTACAGAGTTCGGAATCGAAGCAGTAATCACGACCAAAAAATCGCAAGCGACGATGGACTGAGCATGATTGCGTACAAACATCTTCCAATGCTGCGAGGAGGTTTTGTGTGCTCCTCGTGGACCGGATTCGGGAGGCCAATAGGCCCGCACGGTGCGCGGGGAACCATGGATACCGAGCTTCACCGACAGCTCGGCCGTCACGCGAGCCTGCCCCCAGGTCGGAGTCTCCAGCGCCATCCGGGTGATGAGCTTGCGGATGTTTTCAGGCAGGCGCGGCCGGCCAACCCGCGACTTCCACTTCCAGAACAGCTTGAAACCTCTGCGATGCCAGCCGATAAGGGTCTCCGGCTTGACGATCACCAACGCGCTCTTCCAGTCGAACAGTTGAGACCAGAGCACGAGCGAGAGTCGCGCGGAGTTGGTTAATCTTCGTGGCTGCCTCTCTCGTTCTTCATAGAAGGCTAGCTGTTTTCGCAGAAACAGGACTTCCGCGCTGAGGGCGGAATGCGAACGGACAGTCAGACAGAGGAAACGAAGTCCATCGCCCATCAAATCGAGAACGAAGTCAAAGAACGAAGTGCATGAGCGAACCGCGTTGGGGAAGAGGCGTGACATGGGGCGTCAGGATGGCACAAGGCCAGTTGGATTGAGAAGAGTTTTCTGATGCTTTTGCGGTCTTCAGCGGAGGGGAGGCAAGAGAGCTAAGTGTCAGCACCCACGTCAGATGAGAGCAGAAATGGAATTTTTGCGCACCACAACAGGCATCATCTATGTGTCCTCGTAACAGAATTTGGAACTAACCTCGAAAAAGATATAACGGTCGTGTCCTGAGCAGCTCTAATCCACCACGAGTCCTTGAGCTCGAAACTGTCCGATCACCACGTCAACGTGGTCTCCGCGTTTCACGCGCCTGCCACTGTTCGAGAAAGCCATCCAGTAGAACTTGCCCGCCTCGGGTGTGGCGCCCTGGCGCAATATCCCCACCTGTTCCAGGGACGGCACGACCAGGCTGACCCCTGCCTGCGGGTCGATCAAGGAAGGCTCTAATTTCTTATCGTTGAGCACCATGGCTTTTTCCGCGTCTAGCACGCGGTAGGTAAATCGAATGATCTCGCCCGATTCCACCGCCTTAACATTGAGCGAGTCAACTCCCCAAACGAGTTGGTAATACTTGCCCGCTCGTCCTGCGAACCGACTTGGCTGATAGCGGGATTGAACTGCAGCTACCGGAGGCTTCGCGGGCGGGGCAGGGGATTTGGCAGCTGATTGAGCAAAAGCCGTTGAAATCATCATGCTGCTCGCCAGTAACCCCGCGAGGACTAGCGCTTTCGTGATCTTTGTTAGTTGCTTATACATTCTTTCTCCTGTTACGCGCGGTTGTGCTGCAGGAGCCCGAAGGTTACGCCTAAAAAAGATGCTTCTCGCGAGTGTCTCGCGAGAAGCATCTACTTTAGACTTGGGTTGACCCACTTGGCATCAGTTTGCACTGCCATTCAGGACTATTTGAACTCGACCGCACCAACGTCCACAGCGTTATTAGTCTTCCTCGAAGTGCCGAAGAAGTCCGTCGCCGGCGCCGCAGCGTAGGCAGCAGAGTTAGTCGGCGTAATGTAGCCAATCACCGGTGAACCTGCCGCCGGCGCGTAGTTGCCGAGTGGCGTACCTGTCGTCGACGCTGGGCTCGTCATCGCGAGTGGGCCCCAACCGATGTTGATCCAGTTGTTGCCCTCGTCCACCGTCGCGGCGGGCGTGAGGCTGAAGATGGGGTTGGGCACGGTTGCGTCCGAGATGCCCGGAGGCACCTGGTATCCCATCCCTCCGTTTTCCGGCGGGACTCGTGAACCGTTGCAGTATTGGCTGACAACGGCTGGGTTGGAGGCCGAGTTGGCCTTGAAGCCTGAAGCCCCGCCAGGATAGCCGGCGATGTTCGTGAGCACTGAAGCCTGCGGAGCGAGCGTAAGGCCGGAATTGTGGTTGGCCGGTCCCGTGTCGCCGCGCACACCGATGTCCCAATAGTTGGTGGTGGAAACGCACTGGCCAGTGGCGGTCTGGCTCAGCGTGGGAACCAGCGCGACTACGTTCTGCTGGTTCAGGGTGCCAGTGCCGAGAGGGCCCACACTGATGTGGAAATCCCGATTCTGCCAGAATATATCGTTATACAGAATTGGGATCGAATACTGCCTGCAATTTCCACCAGTCCCATGGCCTGGGGGACAGGTGATCGCCGCAGGGAGATTCGCTTGCAAAGTCGCGCTGTTCTGGATGCTCACCAGTCCGGCGGGCTGAGGAGCCGAGGCCGTGCCGCAGTTTGCCGTGCAGGTGGGACCCTGCGTGCTGGCGAGCGGAGCCCCAAGAGTGTTGAAGAGCACTCCCGATGAGGCGGTGGTATCGTTGGAAATAATTGTATTGTTGACGATGTTCACCGCGAGCCCGTCGAGCAGCGAGATTCCGGCTCCATCCCAGCCGGCAACGTTGTTGGCGATGATGTTGTTGGTGACTTGTACCGAGTACCAATTTGCCGGAGTATTCGGGAAGGCGACCACCTCTGATCCGTTGACATTCTGGAAAGCGATGCCGCCGCCGCTGCCACTTTCCGCAGCGTTGCCCATAATCAGGTTGGCATTGATTAGAAGGCCCGGACCTATGCCGTCGCTCGGCCCAACAGAGCCCAGGGGCGGCACGCAATCCGCATCGGTCGTGGCACCGCATGGAGGATCGGCATCGGGGGTGCCCATAACGATCACACCACCGCCATTGGCTGGGATCGTCGGGTTGGTACTCTGATTGAACAGGATCGAGTTGTGCTCGATGTCACCCATCTTGCTGAACCCAAGGTGGCCGAGGCCTCCGCCGTCCCCGGTGCTCAGATTCCCGCAAACCCAATTGAATTGGAATTTGTAGTAGTCGGCGCCAGTGCAGAAGCTGACGCCGCCTGCCCCTGCCGGCGTGGCAGAGAACAATTCGTCGCCGGAGGAAGAGTTACTCGTGACCGCGTTGTTGTGCACGTTCACGTTCAAGTCGAAGCAGTACGGTAGCTGAGCATTCG
The DNA here is from genome assembly GCA_013289795.1 of Acidobacteriota bacterium. Taxonomy (GTDB): domain Bacteria; phylum Acidobacteriota; class Terriglobia; order Terriglobales; family Acidobacteriaceae; genus JABCZH01. The sequence goes on along the minus strand of JABCZH010000032.1, from coordinate 1,557 downwards.
TTACCGAACTGGTTTCGCATGAGCCGGGAGGCGCGTTTGTGGCGCTCCCTTGGATATACGACGGAGCGAATTCGCCCTGGCCAACGTTGATGCCGCCAGACAGTGTTCCGGTATTGCCGTAGATCCGGTCGTTAGCGATTTGCAAGTTATGTCCCCAGCCGTGCACGAAGATGCCTCCTCCGCCCTGGGAACTGTTGGTGACGGTGAGTCCGTCGATGCTTGACGGGTTGCACCAGAAGCTGCTCGGAAACGGGTTCGGCCCGGCGGTAGGCCCGCAAGTGGTGGCCGTGAGAAGCGTGGTCCCAACCGGGAACCCGGCAGCCAGACTGGAGTCGTACTGATTCTGACCGTGGAAGTCCACGCCTTTCGACAACACCGTAATTCCTGCTCCTTCAAGCGCGCCCATCAGGCTTGGCTCTTGTAACAACTCGGCCAAGTTGCCGTTGAGGCTGGCATCCCAACCGACCGCAGCTTCCAGCGGAAGCCGGTCTATTTGAGCCTGCATCGTAGAGGTACAAGTGAACTGACCGCTTGGGTCGTAAGGATTGGTGGTGTTGATGGGAGAACCACTAATCCCCAATCCAAACAGACAATTGATCTGCCGCCGCCAGGCATCCAGTTTGCCGGCGGGATGGGTATTTGCGTTGATGATGCTGGAGACAGCACCGACACCTTGCAGCCGGACCGGCTTCCACATGATCAATATCTCATTATGGGAAACCTGGGAGTGGGTAGCACCGGCGGTGGTACACGCAACTGGGCTGCCAGTCGTCGTCGTGCAAGTAGGATCAATGATGATCAAGTCGCCCGGCTTAGCAGCATCAATCGCGCTCTGGATCGAGTCCGAGGCGGCGACGTGGGTGGGCGCTTTGCCGCCGATTGTAACCGTCACGGCATCTACCGATTGTTTGCCGTTGCCGGCCGTGATCAGCAGCTCGCCGCACCGCGCCGGCGTGGTTGAGGCGGGACCACCGAACTGGGCCTGCTGCTGGATGCTGCATGGCGGCACCGGCATTGTTCCCGAGAGGCCCGGCACAGTGACCGTGATGGTTGTGTCGCTCCAACCGTTAATGATCGCGGGGCTGCCGCCGATTGTAACCTTCGACACCGCCGTGCAGGTGGTAGTGTTCACCGCTGTGCATCGATTGCCGAACCCATAGCGGCGAGTGACGTTCTTTTGGTTGTACGGACTCGTTGTGGACTTGGGTCCGGAGTACCCATAGTTGTTCACTGACTGGTTGCCCAACGCCGTGATCGTCAGCGTATGACCGGCCGCGCTGACCCAAGGACCAACTCCATCCCCATCCACTTCGCTGATTGCTGGCGTGGCGTCCGGATAGGCGCAGTCAACATTGTTATACCCAGCCCCTGCGAAAGCGGATGTGGGCGTGACCGGTGTATCCATGTACTGGGTTTGCCCCGGCATGAACGGAATTTCGTAGCAGAAATTGCTATAAGCCGGATTGTACAGCGGATCCGGGGTCGGTCCGGTGCCTGGATCGTTCATGCACGTGACCATCATCGTGGGCGCGTACCCCGTCGGATTGGGCGGGTTCA
>JABCZH010000031.1 GCA_013289795.1 Acidobacteriota bacterium | reverse complement strand
CCTTGTGTTGCACTGGAATGGTAAGAGGTGGGCAATCGTGCCCTCTCCCGATCCGAATCCCAGGCACACCATCATTGATGACGTGATCTCGGGCGGCACAGTGATTCCCGACGGGAACCTCTGGCTGGTGGGCGCTGCGGACGGCTTCAGCACGATGGTGCTCAATGCAAAGAAACAGTAATCAGGGGTGAGAGAAGAAGCCAGTCTGAATGAATACGGGGCGACGGGATACGGGGACAGACGAGATGTTTTCCGTCGGTCCCCGTTTTCTTGGCCCGCCGCCCACAGTACACTTCTGAGCGAGCTTCCGTCCGAACAGTGACAACCTTCTTACAAAAATTTGACTTCCTGGTTACACGTCCTGTCGCGCTCCAACATGAGATCGCGCATCCGGATGACAAAATCCGACGACAAAATGAAGGAGGAAGTCATAATGCCCGTAGTCGCAAGCCAATTTCTGCGCAGGTCCATCCGTCAATTACTGACGCAGTGCGCCGTGGCGCTCGTAATCGTGACACCTTCGCTCATCTTCGCGACCAGTGCTTTGGCAGCCAATAAGCCTGCGCCGCTCTGGTTGTTTGACGTAGGGAATAGCCACGATGGGAACAGTCCCTTTGGGGGCGTCATTGCTGATGGAGCCGGCAACCTTTATGGAACCACCCAGAAGGGCGGCTTTCCCGGATTCGGGATTGTATTCAAGCTGACACCGACAAGTACTGGCCTGTGGAAAGAAGCAATCCTGCACACGTTTCGTGGAAGCCCGTCGGATGGGGCTACCCCGGATTCAACTCTGGTCCTGGACAGCGCCGGCAATCTTTATGGCACGACACTTCAGGGCGGTCTCAAGACAAAGAATCCAGAGTGCTCCCCGGGCTGTGGCGTCGTTTTCAAACTAACCCCTACCGCGAGAGGACCATGGAAAGAGACAGTCATTCACCGGTTCACGGGAAAATTGGATGGAGCAAATCCGGTTGCCGGCCTGATACGAGATAGCGCGGGCAACCTCTTCGGCGCAGCTGCGGGAGGAGGAACGACGCAATTGGGCGTCGCTTACGAGCTGAGTCCCACAGCGACAGGCTGGAAAGAGACGGTACTCCACAACTTTGGAGGTACTGAGGGCGCCGCACCTTTTGCTCCCCTGGCCTTCGACAACGCTGGCAACCTGTACGGCACAACCTTGCTCGGCGGCGACCAAAACCTGGGGGTCGTGTTCAAGTTGACCCGGCGAAAGGCGGGACTCTGGAAGGAGACGGTCCTGCACAGCTTTCAGGGAGGAAGTGACGGATTGTCGCCTCTCGCCGGCGTAGTCCTCGACAAAAAAGGGAATGTCTTCGGAGCCAGCCAAGCGCCGAGTGGGCAGCTCCCGTGTGGGACTGTTTTCGAGTTGACTGCTGCCAACGGCTATGCCCAGACGATTTTGCATGAATTCGAGGGAACGTTCCACAACAATGACGGCTGCATCCCGAATCAATTGGTTTTCGACAGCGGGGGTGATCTCTTCGGGACGTCAGAGTTTGGCGGAACGGACAATGCGGGCACGATCTTCAAACTAACTCGCGGCCCTTCTGGATTCACCTACAGTGGGCTGTACAGCTTTCTTGGCGACCAGATCAACAGCACCGACGGAGAATTCCCGGTTGCCCCGTTGATCTTTGGCCCTGGCGGCGGACTGTTCGGCACCAGCCTTGGACCAGGATTTCCGGCCGGAGGGGAAGTTTTCAAGTTTATCCCCTGATTTGCTTGCCAGTGTCCCAGGTTCGCGTCCAAGAAACGTGCGCGAACCTGGCCACCAGCCCCGTTCATAATCTACTGAAGGATCAATGAAAGTCGCTACGCCATCCACTACCGGTCTGTTGTGCTTGCTGAGCCTTTTTCTTATGGGCAGTGCATTCACACAAACCGGGTGCGTCACAACCGCGAACCTCGACCAGACAGCAAGCTTAGCAGTATCGTCCCTTCTTGCTTCTTTTCCGCAAACACAGAAAACTCAGCCTAGCGCCCGTTTTCCATTGCGAAAAACGTGAGTTGCAGCGTCGATTCACCGCAACTCACGAATAATCTAGATTGCAGCGATTCCGTTAAATCCGACGTCCTGCGGGAGCCCGCCGACGGTCCCCAGGTTGCTCAATGTGCCATCCGACTGAATGCCGAAGATGCTAATCTCTCCCACCTTCGCATCGAGGCTGTACAGGAACTTGCCATCAGCACTAATGGTAATGTCGAGATTCGTAGCTCCCGTGGGGTTTGTCCCAACGACAGTTCCCGGCAACGCGGTTAGCGCCCCACTGCTGCCGATGGTAAAGCCGGAGATTGTGGAGGAGCCAGCATTGGAGGTGTAAACCCATTCGCCATTGGGAGTGACCGCGTTCCAGCATGATGCTGCCCCGAGAGTTGGGACGCTCGCGCTGATCACGGAAAGGGTTCCATTGGAAGAAACTGCGTAAGATGAGATGGCCGAGGCGTTTTGGCCTCCAGTGGGGCCGGTCTCAGCTACCAGCGCCGCACCATCAGGAGCAAAAGTAACCGCGAAAGCTCCCGGACCCACGCTCGGATTTATGACGATCGGTGACAACGTTCCGTTACTCTGTACACTGAACACATCGATGTCGTTCGTCTCTCGTTCAGTAACCACGAGGAACTGACCGTTGGGACTGAACGCCAATGACGCTGCTCCCGAGGTATTGGTGCTTAGAAAACTGAGAGAATGAGGAATCTGCGAAAGTCTTCCGTCCTCATTGACCCGGAAACCGACCACGTTGCTGCTACCGCCAGCGTTGAGAACGTAGACGAGGTGTCCTTGCTGGGCTATTGCGTTGGGTTCACTTCCTCCTGAGAGTTCCTTGTCAGCCAGCGACAAGTCCGATCCATGAACACGAAACACTGAGATATCGCCGCTCCCTGCGTTGACCGCAAACAGCAGGGTGTGATCTTGACTGAGGGTTAAAGATCCTTGTGATTCCAGCGGATCATTGTTACCACCGCTGCCACGCCCGCCGGTTGCAAATCTGTGGCCCTCTTGTAACGAGCCATCTGCAGCTCTTCTAAAGGAAATGACTTCATTCCGGTCCGCGGCGTTCGTCATAACGAAGACTGCACCTGGGCTGGGACGTCCATCCTGTGCAATGCTGCGGGTTGCCGACACTACGCCAACCGCTAGCGCGACTGACAAAAGAGTGCGAACTACTTTCTGCATGTCACGGCTCCTGTAATCGACTGAAAGTTCGCGGCCGCTGAACTGAGGGCTCCTCGAACGAGGCACTCCCTGCGGTTTCCGCGTCGCGTAATCATGAGAGAGATGACTGGAACAAAAGTTTCAGAAGACGCTTAACGAGTCCGCATTTAATTGCAAAATCTGCTTTGCTCACATAACAGTGCGGGCTGGTTGAGGCTCGAATCAACATTCAATAGATTTTGTGGGTTCTGGTGTTCATTTTCGGAAGTCCGGCGCTCGGCCATTTTTTTTTGCCGAGCAAAAGGATTTCTTTCGCCCCGCAATTGTTTATGGCCGAGTTCGCCAAGGTTGTTCGAACTGCGATTCAGCTCCTCCACCCGGTAGTAAGTGGCAAGAGGCTATCAGGCTAGTTGACTGTGAATGATTGCTTGCTTGTTGTCGTGCCACCTAGATTCGTTACCTTAATCGGTCCCGTGGTGGCGCCCGCAGGCACTGTTGCGCTGATGAATTGACGGTTGAGCACCTGGAACGAGGCGCTGACGCCGTTAAACGTGACTGCGGTTGTGCCGACAAAGTTGTTGCCGCGGATCGTGACAACTGAACCCACCACGCCCCTTGCGGGTGTGAATGCTGCAAGGGTCGGGGTGGGCGCAGGCAGGCCGGCATCCAGGGTCCAAACCGTGCCATCGGCGAACTTTTTGCCCCCGCCGGAGATAGTCCCGCCTAATTCCGCCGTGCCGACAAACGTGCCGTCTGCGGCCTGGATGACCCCAGCCAAAGGCGAGTTACCGTTGGCGCCGTCAAAAGCGAAGGCCTGGAGCACCGCGCCATCCTTCGGACTGATCGAGAAGACGCTGCCCATCGGATCAGCCGAGTCCGTAAAGTTGCTATTCCACAGGTTGCCGTCGGAAGCCAGGAAAAGTGAAGGAATGGTGGTCGTTCCTGCGAGTGTCGTGAATGGTGCGAAAGCCACGAAGCCGGTTCCCTTGGTGCTGACTTCAAAAAAGTTTATATCGCCCGCGGTAATGGATTCGAAGGCTCCATAGAGATTGCCGTTGGCACCTTGAGTCAGTCCACTAATGCCGATATCAAATAAGACCGACTTGAACTGAACCGTGAATTTACCCGCTGGCGTGAATTGGAAGATATCCTCATTGAAGCTATTGACATCGAGCCCTTGAGAAACGCCATAGAAGTTGCCGTTGGTTCCCTGAATTATGCCCAGTGGCTCAACACCATCAGTCACGCCGGCCAATCTATGCAGAACGGTAAAAGTGCCGGTGGTCGGCTCGAAACGGAAGATGGTGCCGCAGCCGACACTTCCGCATGTCACGGTTGATCCGCCTTGCAGTGTGGTGCCGTACAGGTTGCCGTCATGTCCTAGCAAGAGGGAGTTGGGAATGGTGCCATCGGCACAGTTTGCAGACGAGCAGAAGTTATGAAGAACCTTGAAACCGGTGCCCGTCTTACTGATCTTGAACAGCACGCCTTGATTTTGTTTGCCCCCATCAAAGGTTGTGCCGTAGAGGAACCCGTCGTTAGCCTCCACCAAGGCACTGGCGGGGTTGTCGCCGTTCAGGAACGCACCGGCGGTCTGGGTGAAGGTAAAGAGCTTGGTGAACGTTCCAGCAGAAGTCAGTTTGAAGAGTGTGCCGCCCTGGGGATTGGAGACATTTTCTTCGGTAACTTCAGCCGCACCATAAAAGTACCCGTCCGAGGCTTGAATGATGACATTCGGACGCCCGCCTTGTGGACACTTGTCTACACCGATGATGCCGCCGCTACAAGTGAAAGAAAATAGCTGATTGATGGTTTCCGAGCTCTGCGCGCGGGCGGTGCCCGCCAGCGACAAGCCGAGAACGAGGATCATGACGGGTCGAATGCAATTGTTATCGAATAGAGACTTTCCTGAATTCATTACATTTTCCTTCTTCTAATAAGATTTTGTGGCTCTCAATTATCTGCACTGTTGCTTGTCGTATTCCGCCACTGCGCTCGTCACGCAGTAGCCTGGAAGATTGAATGGGGACACCGCCCCAGTGAGCCCTGTCCCCTGAACGAATTACTTTGCCTGGTTGGTAAACAGGACGAACGGGTGTTCGAATGGCATGCGGTTGCTGAGGAAACTTCCTGCCACCCACACATCTCCGGGTGCGACCGAAGCGATTCCGAACGTGGTCGTCGATCGCGTCCCCTCGGAAGGCGCTGTGACCAAGCGCCACTTGATTCCGTCCCAATGGAGAACGAGAGGGCTGTTCTTGCCGTCAAGTCCTTCCTGGAAACCGCTTGCCCACACATCTTTGCTCGAGATAGCGGTTACACCCCACAGTTCGACGACTTGCGTGTTCGCCGGCGTGGGGCTGGGTATCACGGTCCACTGATTGCCATCGAAGTGCTCAATCAGCGTATTTTGAAGATCATTTTGATCACCCACCGCCCAGACATCACCGCTTGAAATCGCGGCTACGGCACGAAAAGTGCTCGCCCGCGCGTCGGCGGTTGCAAACAGACTCCAGGTATGACCATCGAAATGGAAAGATCTCTCCCTGACCATCTTGTCCGTTTATATCGTCGAAGGCTGTCATCCACACGTCTGTGTCGGAGATCGGTGCGATGCCGTTTACTCCAATCATGAGGTCGCTGCCGGTGACAAAAGGCGCCCCAGAAAGAGACCACTTCTTGCCATTGAAGTGTTCAATAAATGGAACCAGGAATTGCTGGCTGCCACTTTGCGCCAGCAGATATCCTGCGGCCCAAAGATCGGTAGGCGACAACGCCGCGATGGAGACTAAT
>JABCZH010000030.1 GCA_013289795.1 Acidobacteriota bacterium | reverse complement strand
TGCCCATCTTGTGTTCTTCGGCGCCGCTGGTCACGCCGGGAAAGCTGCGCTCCACCAGGAACGCCGTGAACTTCTCGCCGCCTACTTTAGCGAATACGGTAAAGAGGTCTGCCGCGCCTCCGTTGGTGATCCACATCTTCTGTCCGTTGAGGACATAGTATTTGCCGCCTGCACTGAGATCCGCCCGGGTACGCACGGCGAGAGCATCAGAGCCGGCCAGCGGTTCGGTTAGCGCGTAAGCGGCCAACAGCTCAACCTTCGCGAGCTGGGGAAGATATCTGCGCTTCTGTTCTTCGTTGCCAAAGAAAAGGACGGGCAGCGTACCGATCCCGGTGTGGGAGGAGTGCCAGGACCCGTAAGAAGCGTCCCGGGCCAGATGCTCACTCGCGATCATTACAGACGGCAGGTCCATTTCCATGCCACCAAATTTCTCGGGGATCGGTATGGCGGCGAGTCCCAGTTCGGCTGCTTTGCGAAGCACGCTCAGTGCGACCCCCGGAGTCTGCTGACGGATCGCCTCGAGATGAGGTTCCACGTCATTCGTCCAGAATTGGTCGACCGTGCGGGCTATCGCAAGGTGTTCTTCGTTCAGATCTTCGGCCGTGAAAATTTCGTTGGGCGAGCGATCCTCAATGAGGAACGCGCCGCCTTTAACCTGAAGAGGAGTTGCCGCGGCAGTTGTCATCATCTTCCCCTGTATCGAACGATTGCGACGCCACACGCGCAAATCTGTGACCGCAATGCTGATATTCCGATGTTGCGAAGTCACAGCTCGCAAACCAGCCGAATCACGTGTAGGCCCTGATCGAGAAAATCACATTCTCAAATTGTGTTAGTCTATATCAGATATGAGTAACTAACGTCAAATGCAACACAAATATTGAACACCGCAGCGTCGAACTCGCCATTGGATCGCGATTTGGGAAAACAGTCGATCGAATCTCAACTGTTAAAATCGATCCGGGTATATTGAGCACTCAACCTGTAGCGTGTCCTGCAACCCTGATCAGGAGAATATACGACTATGGTTCGTGTTGAAGTCGCCGCACGGCGAAGAAACCGGAATCACAGAAGCTCGGTGAAACGAAATGCGCCAGCGCAGAACCACCCAGCGCACAACAATCCAGCGCAAAACCACGAGGTCCCAGGGCTTCGGGAACGCAAAAAGGCGCGACTTCGTCAGCAAATTATCGATACAGCCATCCGATTGTTCCGCAAACAGGGCTACGAGAAGACTCGCATCGATGACATCGTCAAAATTCTCGAAATCAGCCAGCCGACTTTCTTCCGTTATTTCCCGAGCAAGGACGCTGTGTTACGGGATGTGGGTAAGCGTGGCTTCGAGTGCATAGCGGAGCGCCTCAAATCAGAACTTTCGACCAAGGCTAATACCGCCGAGCGATTGCATCGCCTGTATCACGCCATGGCGCTCGAAGCGGAAACCGACCGACCTCTATGGAAAGCGGTCGTCCTGTCGGGTGCGATGGATCCGGTGCGTTCTCCGGAGGTGCGCGGACTCGAGGGAGTTGCGATCAGCCGGCTGAGGGAAATTCTGGCACAGGGTCAGGAACGTGGTGAAATCACGAGCGTGTTCCCCGTGGTGCATCTCGCGGAATTCATGGAGGCCCTCTACCACACCGTGGTCCGCCAGTGGACCGTCGACCTGACAGGCCCCCACAAACTCACAGAGCGCGTGGATAGCGCCGTTGAGTTTTTCCTGCGCGGTGTTAAGCCGTGATTGGTTCCTGGACCAGTCTGCTCTCCCTGTACCTGCAAGGCTGAAGGTCAATGAAAGCCGCTATCCTGCACAATTTCAAGAAGCCGCTCTCGATCGAGGAAGTGGAGCGCCCTCATCCCGAAGTAGATGAAGTTTTGATCCACGTGGAAGCCTGTGGTGCTTGCCATTCCGACTTGCACGTGGCTGATGGAGATTGGACACAGCTGGCGGGAATCGTGAAGAGACCGCTGATTCTCGGCCACGAAATTGCCGGTCACGTAGTGGAGAAAGGCCCGGCAGTCCACGATTTGCAAATCGGCGATCGCGTCGGCGTGCCCTGGATTCACTGGAGCTGTGGTGAGTGCGAATTTTGCCGCGAAGGAAACGAAAACTTGTGCAGCCGGCAGAAGATCACAGGTGTCACCGTTGACGGTGGCTACGCCGAATTTGTGAAGGCGCCGGCAACTCATGCGCTGAAAATTCCAGATGGTCTTTCTGCGTTCGAAGCCGCCCCGCTTTTTTGTGCTGGACTCACCGTTTATCGCGCCCTGAAGGGCTCCGGGATTGTGCCCGGCCAGCGCCTGGCGGTTTTCGGCATAGGTGGTCTGGGACACCTTGCCGTGCAGTTCGGACGGGCCTTTGGAGCGGAGGTGACCGCGATCGACATTTCCGAGGAGAAGCTTGAACTCGCCAGATCTTATGGCGCCTCTGACACGCTCAATGCTGCCACTGCTGGTGCGGTTAAACAGTTGCGTCGCAAAGGCGGAATCCACGTGTCGATTGTTACCTCCGCCGCGAAGGCAGCTTATGACACAGCTTTTTCCTGCCTCCGGCCCTCCGGTACTCTGCTCGTCGTAGGCTTGCCCGCTGAAAACATCTGTTTCCCACCGATTCTGATGGCAGCACGAGAAGTCCGGATCCATGCATCAACGGTCGGTACTCGGCAAGACTTGCGGGAAGTACTCGCCATGGCTGCCGCAGGGAAGATACGCTGCCATGTGGTTAAGCGGCCGCTTGCTGAAGCCAACGAAGCGCTGGATCTGTTGCGCAAAGGCGAAGTCTCCGGCCGAATCGTCCTGACTCCCTAAGGGGCTGGTGGCGGGAATCTGACGAGGTCGGAGTCTCGTCCCGCGCATCGTCGCCATTTCCGAACGACTATCGCCTTGCCGCCATTGAATTATTGGAGCGCGATAACATGCGCGCCATACCGCCTCGGGAATATCGACGTTTCACTTCTTGACGTTAGTGACTCTTATGTGATACTAACTCTCACAATCTGCGGTTTCGTTGGATACGATTTGAATTCTCGATCGAGGACGAAATGGGCAGTTGGATCAGAATTGACGGCTTTTAGGGTTGTCGCGGCACCGGGCGGGCTTTGGGGAGTTGCTCAGCGTTGGGAAATACGCCGGACCAATGCGGCGATGTGCAGATACTTCCGTAAGGAGAATCCTATGAAGTCACTCGCATGTACGTTTGTGTGCTTGCTGTTGGCAGCCAGTGCGGTTCACGCGCAGGGCGTCGGCACCTCGGGAGACATTACTGGAACCGTAGTCGACGCCGTTGGTGCGGTCTTGCCTGGGGCAACCATAAATGCGGTCGACACGCAGACAGGTCTGAAGCGGACGGTCGTGACCGACGGCGCAGGTCAGTACCGGATAGCAGGATTATCCCCGTCGACCTATGAAGTGAGTGCCGCGCTGAAGGGGTTCGCGACCGAGCTTCGCAAAAGCGTCCCGGTCGCCATCGGGCAAACGGTGATTTCGGACTTCCGCATGAAACCGTCGCAGGTGGCGACGGTAATCGAGGTGACGAGCGAACCGCCTGTGGTGGAGACCGAAAGAGGAAGTCAGGCGGATAGAATCTCGCAACAATACATCGCCGACCTGCCCATTGACCGCCGTGATTACCTCACCTTCACCTTGCTCGCGCCCGGCGTTTCCGATTCCACGAGGCTGGCGGGTGACCAGGATTTTCGAGTTAAGCAAACACCACAAAGCGGTCTTTCCTTCTACGGAAGCAACGGCAGAGGGAACGACATTACGGTGGACGGCGGCGAGACCAGCGGCGACAGCGGCGGCGTCCGCCTGACAGTCGGTCAGGACGCCGTGCAGGAATTCCAGATCAACCGCAGCAACTATTCGGCCGATCTGGGAGCAGCCACGGGCGCTTCCATCAACATCGTGACCAAATCCGGCAGCAACAACGTGCATGGCAGCGCCTTCGGCTTTTTCCGCAATGATGCCATGGATGCCCGGAATCCGTTTTCGTTCAGTCAGGCGTTGGCGCCGGGTGCGACGTTCAATCCGCTCGGCCCCGATTCTGTTGGCTCGCCGATCAAGGATACTTTGAGCCGCCAGCAGTTCGGCGGCTCGGTGGGATTCCCGATTAAGAAAGACAAGACGTTTTTGTTTGTTTCGTTTGAGGGCTTACGCCAGAACGCGCAGAACGCAGTTCCTCTCCTAACGAATACGAATATTTTTCGTCCGACATTGGCGCAAGACCAAATTATTGGGGGGCTGACAGGAGGGAATATGGTGCCTTGCCTGAGCGGCCCCGTGGGCGCGGCCGTTGCCGCGCAGTTGGGTTTGCCGGCCCCGAATCCAACGACGAACGTGCCCGCATCGACATGCGCAGCCATCCTGGGCGGGGCTCTAACGCTCAACCCGACTCCAAACTCTCTGGATGCTTTTCTTGTGAATCAGTTCGAGACCGAAGGTGGAGTGTTTCCCTACGACACGCACGAATACCTGGTGTCGGGCCGCCTCGATCACCACTTCAACACGACCAATCAGCTGTCGCTCACCTACAGGTATGGCCATGATCTGGAGGAATCTCCCGACGTGCAGTCTCTGACCGCTTTCTCCGCGGGCAGCTCGATCCATACCTATGACAACACCTTCCAGGGTGCCTGGTATCACCAGTTCACTCCGGCCACGACGAACGAGGCCCGCGTGCAGTGGAATTACTACAGCTTCAATGTGATTCCCAACGAGCCGGGCGAAGTAGGACTCCAAATCCCGGGTTTTATTAACAATCTGGGAACCAACATTTTCATCCCGAATATCTCGATCCTGCGGCGCTACGAGTTTGCGGACAATTTCACCATCATTCGTCGCCATCACACATTCAAATTTGGTGGTTCGGAAATACTCCGTGGTAACCACACGGAGTCGCACACGTTCTTCCCTGGACGCTTTGTCTTTGGGTCGCTCCCCGGGTTCCTGCTGACACCTTTGCTCCCCAGTCTAACCTCCTTGCAGTTAACATCGTTTGGAGTTCCTGAGTTCTACCAGCAGGGCTACGGCGATCCTACCTACCCCTATTACACTCGTCCGCTGACGTCGCTGTACGCACAGGACTCATGGGCCGTAACCTCAAGCTTCACTCTCAACTACGGCCTCCGCTACGAACTCGATACACAGTTCTTGCCTTTGACCACGTATAAGAAGGATTTCGCGCCCCGGGTTTCCTTCGCATGGGACCCCTTCAAGGACCACAAAACAGTGGTGCGCGGAGGATACGGAATCTTCTACGGACCGGTCGACGCTCAGATTCCCGACGTAGATTTGAGCCTAGGGGTTGTGAACAAGAATAAGTCTGCGGTCGAGAATTCAGGCAGTGGGGGCCAGGTCGCGAACTTGACAGCAACCTGTGGCGTCTCCCAGTTCGGCACCCCCATCATCCCCGGCACCGGCTCCAGCCCCTGCAACCGGGAGATTTCCATTTATGCCGATGCCGGGGGCGTTCCTTCTCTGGGCATAACCGGGGCGGCAACGATCTTCCAGACACTCTTTGCCCAGGGGTTGATTCAGTGCACGACACCCACGCCAGGTAATGCTGCCTGCGTCACGCCGGCGGCTGTGGCCAATTTTGGCGCAAACGGCGTTGGCTTCGACGTTACCAATACCGGCCCTCTCTCGCCATTGCAGGTACTTTTTGTGAATCAACCGGGCTATCGGCCTCCGATCGCGCAACAGGCTTCGGTTGGAATCGAGCGTGAGATCACGGCGGGATTCTCCGTCTCCCTCAGCGGTATCTATTCGCACACGCAGAGAATCCCGATCGCGATCGATACCAATCTGCTGCCCGCGCCATTCAGCACTGTAACCCTGGCCAACGGCCAGACGGCTTCCTACCGCAACTGGAACGGGGGTACGCCGGGCAGCCCAAGTCTGGCCGATCCGCTCGGCGGCACGGAGTTCCCGGGAGGCCTCTCGCCATGCGCGAATCCCGCTGCCTGTTTTGTGAATCCTCTGGTTGTCCAGAATAACCAATACAGCTCTGAGGCCTACGCTCTATACGAGGGCGGCATCCTGGAAATCAAAAAACGCTTCAGCGATCACTTCACGCTCTTTGGGAATTACACCTACAGCAAAGCCTTCGACACATCGACAGATTTCAATACTGACTATGGGCCGCAGGATCCAACCAACATCAACATTGACCGCAGTCTTTCCGAGTTTGATGAGCGGCACAAAGTGGTGATCGCCGGGGTAATCGACAGCCCCTGGAAACAAAGTATTTTGTCCGGATTCCAGCTGGCTCCGATCTTCAGTTACCACAGCGGACATCCCTTCAATCTTCTAGCAGGAGGAGAAGTGAACGGCAATAATCACACTACGAATGAACGCCCCATCGGCGCGCCGCGCGACACTGGTCTTGGGCCCAACTATTACGATTTTGACGCGCGCCTGACCTGGAAGCACAAACTGGGCGAGAGGGCTGACCTGCAAATCACGGCCGAGGGATTCAACATTGCGAACCGGACGAACTTCGCCAGTGTGAACAACGAGGTAAGCCCACTGTTCGGCCTGACGCCGGGGTTCACGACGTTTAACGTGCACGGGATTCGCCCAGGTAGCGCCCTTGCGGGCGGAGGGACGGATGCGCCGAGTACGCCGTTGTCATTTACCTCGGCCTTCCCCAAGCGGCAGATCCAACTCGGTGTTCGCGTCGTTTTCTAGTATCGAGGGGCCAGGTCCTGTTCTGACGCGGGACCTGACCGAAGGCTGCAATCAGCAGTTGTTTACCGGGGAGCAATCAATGCCGTTCGTCGACAATCAGGGGGCCAGGATCTATTGGGACGAAAAAGGCCACGGCACTCCCGTTTTGCTGATCATGGGACTAAGTTACCCCTCTTGTATGTGGCATCGCACACGGCCTGCTTTGGCGGCCCACTACCAGACTGTCGCGTTCGATAATCGAGGCGTAGGAAGGAGCGAGGTGCCACTAGGTCCGTATCCAATCGCGCTGATGGCGTCCGATGTGGCGGCTGTACTGGATGCCGTCGGCGTCGAAAGTGCGCATGTATTCGGCGTCTCGATGGGTGGCATGATTGCTCAGGAGTTCGCGCTGCAGTATCCGGTGCGAGTACGGTCGCTGATTCTAGGGTGCACCGCGGCCGGCGGGCCCACGGCGGTGCGCGCCGAACCGGAAGCGATTCAGATGCTGAAGGGGCGGGAGAAGATGAGCCCGGAGCAAGCTGCCGAAGCCGCTGTGCCGTTTATCTACGATCCGACGACTCCGCGGGAGCGGATTGATGAAGACATTGCGATTCGCAGGCCATGGTTTCCGCGGCCCGAAGCATACACGGCACAGCTGCAGGGAATACTTGCATGGGAAGCGTACAGCCGCCTCTCCGGAATCGCCGCTCCTACACTCGTGATCCACGGCGAGTCCGACCGGCTGGTGCCGCCGGGCAATGCGAAATTAATCGCAGAACGCATTCCCGGTGCGAAGCTCGTGATGATTCCGCATGCCAGCCATCTCTTCTTAACTGACCAGACGGAAGTTTCACACCACGCTATTCTGCAATTTCTTAACGAGCAGGCCGGAAGTGCAGGAAGCGATGCCGGGTCGGAGAAGGAGAAGGTTTCATGTTAAGAGTCGGAAAGGAGGCCGCCAGCACAACGCGGGATTCCACGATGAATGTGAAGCAGCTTTTCGATCTAACCGGACGGGTTGCAATCGTCACCGGAGGGTCAATCGGACTGGGCCGCCAAATGGCCGAGGGTCTGGCGGAAATGGGCGCCGACCTGGTGTTGTGCGCTCGCAAGAAGGAACGCTGCCATCAGGCCGCCGAAGAATTGCAGCAACTCGGTGTCAAAGCCATTGCCCTTGGCTGCGATGTCAAGGACCCGGCCAGTATTCAGGAGATGGTGGAAGCGACCCTCTCCCAGTTCGGGCGAATCGATGTACTCATCAATAACGCGGGAATATCCTGGGGCGCTCCCGTCGAGGAGATGCGGCTCGAGGATTGGAACAAGGTCATCGAAACGAACCTGACCGGAACTTTTCTGTGCGCTCAGGCGGTCGGCAAAGTCATGATCCGCCAAGGCAGGGGTGAGAACGGCGCGGGCAGGAACAGCGCGGGAAAAATTATTAATATTGCGTCAGTGGCTGGACTGGGTGGGGCTCCGACGGAACTTCCAGCCATTGGCTATCACGCCAGCAAGGGTGGAGTCATCAGTTTTACCAAAGACTTGGCCTGCAAATGGGCGAGTCACAACATTCAGGTAAATGCAATTGCTCCCGGCTGGTTTCCCACACACATGTCAAACCGCGTCCTGAAGCACCATGAGGAGCTTTTTCTCTCCCACATCCCGTTGCGGCGTTTTGGCAACGAACATGACTTGAAAGGAGCTGCTGTGTTTCTCGCTTCTGCCGCCTCGAACTATGTCACCGGTCACGTGCTGGTAGTGGATGGAGGTCAGTCAGCCTGGTAGCGGCGAGATAAGGCGATGAATATTCCGCTCACCCCCGTACGATTCCTGCGTTATGCGGAACAGCAGTACCCCGGCAAGACCGCCGTGGTGTGTGGAGACCATCGTTTCACCTACGCGCAGTTCGGTGAACGTGCCAGCCGTCTCGCGGGTGCTCTGCGCGAAGCGGGGGTGAAAGCGGGCGACCGGGTTGCATTTCTCAGCCTGAATTGCCATCGGCTTCTCGAAGCGTATTACGGCGTACTGGAAGCCGGCGCGGTGTTGCTCCCGTTGAACTTCCGGCTCGCTCCCCGGGAACTGGCCTACATTCTGAATGACGCCGGGGTGAAAGTGCTCTTCCTGGAAAAAGAGTTCGCCGAGGTTGTGGATTCTTTTCGGCAAAGCGTTTCAACTGTGCAGACTTTCTTCATGCTTGACGCTGCACCGCAGGGAGCCTGGCTCTCGCCAAGAAATTATGAAGACATTCTGGCGGCGGCGACGCCTTACCGGGCGGATGTGATGGACTTCGACGAAAACTCCCTGGCTGAACTGT
>JABCZH010000029.1 GCA_013289795.1 Acidobacteriota bacterium | reverse complement strand
TTCGGGCAACCTCATCAGATGTTTAACACCGCCGCAGAACGGCGGCGCACCACGTACGTCGGAAACGTGCCGTAATTTTTTGCCATGGACGTCTGCCCCACGTAATCGCAGCGGAACTCCTGTACATCCTCGGCCGCGGCCAGAGCGGCGAAGGCTTGGCTCGCGTACACCTGGCCCGCGGGTGTGATCGGTTCGATCCGCGCGGCGCGACTGACGTTGGCGCCGATGTAGCTGGGGCGCAGCGTTACCGGGTCGGTGCAGGAATAAACCGGACCAGCGTGCAGACCAATGCGGAGATTGATATTTGGCAGGCCCTTCGATGGCCAGTCGGTTTTGCCAACGGCATCGCGTAAATCCAGTGCGAATTGGCCGGCTTCGCCCACGCTGGCGAAGACAAAATAAAGTCCATCTCCCCATGTGTTTTTCATCAAAGGTTGGTTGGAGGATTCCGAGGCCAATCTGCCAGCCAAGCCCAGAAAATGTTGCACGAATCGCGGTACCTGTTCGTCGCTAAGTTCGCTGAACCCGTGAGCGTCCGCGAAAAGCAACCCACGGATTTCGGAAGCAAATTCCGGCGTGGTTTCGCTCGAACGGCGCGCCACATGCGCACCGGAAGCGGCCGCATTCGAAACCACTATCGGCGATTGCCGCGAAAGGATTTCCTGCAAGTCGATAACATCTATGTCCAGACCCAACTTCTGCCAACGCTCCACGGTGCCCGCGGTTCCGTCCGGCCCATCGCCCGGCTTGCCGTCCCACACGGCCATGGGCACCAGCTTGGTTTCCAGGTGCCCGGCATGAACGCTGGCCAAGCCGTGGAGCAGCAGGTTCGCGAATATGTAGGATACGCGGCCGCAGATCTGGCTTCGTTTTGCGGCCTCCTGCACTTGCATCGCACGCGCCAGAATCGCGTTGCATCGCGTTACCCACTCCGGGCTACCGGCGATGTCCACGCTGTCTTCGATGAAGAAACTTTTCTCGTAGGGCAAAACGATGTGGCTTTCACCATTTCTTTCCAGAATGGCCTCATGGAACAAAATGTCGGAGCCGCACGCAACGGATGCATAGCCAAAGCCTGCGTTCCGTTCCTTCAGGCGCTGTCCAATGGCGCGCTTCACATCGGATTCCATCTGCGGAGCGAATCGCGGAGTAGGCCGGTTGGGCCGGTCCACCATGTGCCCGACAAAAACGACGACACTCGGAAACTCGAAGATGCGATCGACGAAATCATCGTCCCCGCGCAAATGTTTCATCAACAGAAGTGCGTTGTGACGCGTCGATTGCAGGTTGCCCCAATTTCCGCGTCCCAGTTCGACAGCTTGCCGGTACCAGCTTTCGGCTTCCGGCAAATCCTCCAGCAGCAAAGCAGCTTCTCCCAAAGTGGATAGCAGCCAGTAGCGATCCACAGGGGATTCCGCTTGCGCAAGCTGCGTACGGCACTGCGCCGCAACCTCTCGCGCCAGAGCGCCGGCTTCTCCGCGTTTATCCAGTATCAGCGCCAGCGTGGCCGCGTTTATTCCACTCCAATAACCGGCGGTAGCCTTATAAGCCTGGACATAATATTCGTACGCTCGAAGCAGGTGATGAGTGGCCTCGGAAGCGCTGGGCATTTCTCGCGCGAGATCTTTGTGAGTACGGGCCAGCAGACCTAGGGTTTCTTCATCGCGATGGCCCGCTTCGTATAGACCGGCGAGGATCGAATTGGCGGACTCTACTGCGCCGCTGCGCGCAAGGGCCAGCGCAAGAAGCTGCCGGAGCCGCACATTTTTGGGGAAGTGTTGAATGCCTTCCGAAGCTACATCGAAGCCAAACAACGGTTCGCCTAATTTCAGGATCCTTTCCGCCGCGAGATTGTAGGCCTGGGCATCGCGAGCCCACACCGTGGGATCATGCCCTCTCCAGAGAATCTGCAAAGCCGCCAGATCCTGTTGCGCGGGGTCTTTAAGGAGTTGCAACACACCGCCCGGCGCATTTGCAGCGGCAGTGAAAGACTGTTCAACGGCAGATGGGTTCCTGGAGGTTGGCGGCTCAATGGTGTAACCCAGCGCCAACAGAGTCTTGATCGTTTCCAGCGCGGTCTGGCGGTCGTATTCCCTTTCCGATTCCGGAAGTTGCTCGAAAGGGATCAGGCCTGGATGTTCCTTGCGCGCATCGTCGCGCGCCGGCCCGTAGCGCCAGCCATCCGTCATCCGCAGATGCGCCCAATTCTCGTGTGCGTTGCGGGCCAGCATTTCCCGCAATTCCGAAATTTCCGGGCTGAGAATTATCTTGGAAGCATCAAACGGCGCCGGTTTGTAATCCAAAGCTCGAACCTTTCGCAAGCGAAGCGCATCAGCGGCTTCGAGGATATAATGCGCGCCATGAGTCTAACGCCAGGCACCAAGCTCGGGCCATATGAGATTGTCTCGGGAGTCATGTCGACTTCGAATCTCGTGTGCACGCCGGATGGGAAACCCCGCGGGACACTGAAAAACTGTCCGCTCGATTCAGAATTGAGCGAGGAGCTTTGATGAAATCGATGGAACGTCTGCTGCTGTCTGTTATGGCTGGACTTTGCTTCGCGCACTCCTCGCTTGCGCAGAATCGATGTGCGAATGCTCCCGATTATTTTGAGCCGACGACCAGTGGCGATGGACAGCGCTTCCCTCTCACCATCGGGCCGCTGGTCTGGCACGTTCTCGGGTCGGGCGTGTATCCGGTGAAGGGCTCGGACGGGTTGACGCACGTGGCGTTTGCCATGCAATTCACCAATGTGTGGAACCAGTCGGCGACGATTCAATCGGTGGAGGTGGTCGATCCTTCGCGCGGCAACAGGCCAACCGGCGCGAACCGCGTCATTTCCATTAAGGACGAAGACGTCACCGGCCTGGCGAAGCTTTCCTCGCTGCCGCCAGGCGCCGACAAGGCTAGTTACTCATCCAAAATTGCGGGCGGCGAATACGGCGTAATGTTTTTCGACGTGACTTACGCCGATAGTAGCGACGTGCCCTGCACCATCGCACTCCGCGTGCACGCCCTTCAGCCCGACAACAAACACCTGCCGGAATCCACCATGCTGAGTCCGCCGCTAAAAATCAGCTCGCAGGCGGCAATTGTTCTCGCGCCACCCTTCAAGGGCGATGGCTGGGTGGATGCCAATGGATGCTGCGTGGAAATCGGGCCGCATCGCTTCGTCACCAATGCGATGAATGGAGTGCTCGATCCTTCCGAGCAATTTGCCATCGACTGGATCAAGATCGACGCACAAGGCAAAGCGTTTCGGGGCGACGGGAAAAAGAACGAGCAGTGGTTGTGCTACGGCGTGGAATTACTAGCGGTCGCGCCCAGCACGGTGGTGGAGGTCATGCGCGATCTGCCTGATGTGCCGCCCGGCGCGGCGCCAACCAACCTAACCATCGCGGAAATTGCCGGGAATCATGTGACCCTCGATCTGGGTGATGGCCGCTACGCGATGTACGATCACATGGTTCCTCATAGCATTACCGTGCATGTGGGCGATCACGTAAAGACCGGCGACAAACTCGGTCTCCTCGGTAACAGCGGAAATACCACCGGTCCGCATCTGCATTTTCAGATCAGCGACCGGCCCTCCACGCTTGACACCACATCCTTGCCGTTCGTGTTCGAACACATGGTGCTGCAAGGCCGCATTACCCCGAACCTCGATGACATCGAAGAGTACTCCATCAAAGGAACGCCGCTGCCCATGAACACAAAAGCGGCCAAGCCACTCACGCGTGTAATGCCCCTCTCTCGCGACGTCGTCACGTTTCCATAACGAGAGCCAACCTACGGCATTTCTCCGAACTTACCAACTTCGCGCGTATCGACCGAATGCTAAGCGATCCGTGCGTTTCCTTGACTCCTGCCGCAGATTCGCTATAGTCACGGCCACACCTTCGCATCCATTCTCAGGTTTCGCAGTCTCGTGCATTTCGCAAAGGAGTTCTATACCAACGAATGCGCTCGTTTGCCGCAACAGGCCTTTGGGCCGCCTTCAAGAAACTGGCCTTGGGGTTTGCCCTGATTGTGTTCTTCTCTGCCATCCTGCTTTTTTCAGACCTCGCTCATCGCAAGGGATCTTCGGCTTCTCTGGCAAATTCCCAGTCGCTGTCCACCAAGCGCAGTTTCAAAGCCGCCATCGTCTCTATCGCTCCAGGCGTCAGTACCGATCTTTGCGTGAACGGGATGCTAGAGGGGCTTCGCCAGAGCGGCATCTCCGCGGGAAAAAACCTGGAAGTAGTCCGTGCCGATGCACAAGGCGAAATCATCAATATTCCCGCAATCCTACAGAATTACGATGTTTCCGACGTGGACGTCATCATGACGGTCTCAACGCCCTGTCTTTCCGCGGCATGCAACAAGGTCAAAAACAAGCCGGTTGTGTTCACCTGCGTCAGCGATCCCATCGCGGCTGGGGCGGGTAGCAGCAAAACCGAGCATCTTCCCTTCCTTACGGGTGTTGGCAGCTTTCCGCAAGTGGCGCATCATCTCGATCTGATGCAAAAGCTTGTGCCCGGCGTGAGCGCCGTGGGCACCATGTACAATCCCGCCGAAGCCAACTCTGTAAAGGAAATTTCCATCGCCCGCGAAGTTTATAAGAACCGTGGCATCCGCCTCGAGGAAGTCGCCATCACCGGATCCAGCGAACTTCTTCAGGCCGTGCAGGTTCTCGCCGGGCGCAATATCCAGGTTGTGTGGGTTCCCGGAGACAATACCTGCATCGAGGGCTACGAAGGCGCCGTCAAAGGCGCGCGTGACGCGCATCTCCCGCTCTTTACGGATATCTGCTCCACCCTCGACCGCGGAGGCCTCGCTTGCCTCGGCTTCAATCCTCACGATTCCGGAATTGCCGCCGGAAAACTTGCGGGACGCATCCTGCTCGGCGCCAATCCCAAAGACCTGCCTCTCGAAGAAGTGATGGTCGAACAAAAATTCATCAGTCGCAGCAATGCCGATCAGCTCAACATCAGCATCCCTGCCGAGCTCTCCGCATACGTGCGGCCCTAAGCACCATCATGGAAATCGTCACGCAACAACTCGCCGATGCTCTGGAAGTCAAAGTTAAGGGGCGTCTCGACAATTATTGGGGCGAGCATCTGCAGCGCAACCTGGAGGAGCTTATCCGTGGCGGCGCCCATCACCTCCGCCTTGATTTTTCTGGAGTGTCCTATCTCAGTTCCGCTGGCGTTGGTTTGCTGGTGCGTTTCTATCGCCAACTCAAAGCCATCGGCGGCAGCTTCGTCATTATCACTCCCTCAGATCACGTCAAACTCGTCATCGAGCTTTGCCGCCTCTCGCCTCTGCTGCTCAGCCAGCAACCTGCCGCTCCGCCCCCGGTTTCACAGGCTGAGCCACGCCGCTTCAGTACTGCCGCTGGTTCGTTCGAACTCATCGAGTGCGCCGCCGCAAAACCTCTTCAATGCGAATTCATTGGCGATCCTGCTTTGCTCAAAGGCCGTGGGTTCGGCCCGCAGGATTGCCGCACCGTGCAGTTTCCCGCGTCAACTTTTGGACTGGGACTCGGTGCGTTTGGCCACGGATTCGAGGACGCCCGCGCACGCTTCGGAGAATTTATCGCCGTCGCGGGTTCCGCCGCTTATCTCCCCACTGACGGAACTAACGTTCCTGACTTTATGGTCTCCAGCGGCGACCTGGTCCCCGAACTGAATACTCTGTACGGCCTGCGGTGCGAAGGCGACTTCTCCCACCTGCTCCGCTTCGAGACCTGCGCCCCAGCCAAGGCTCTTTCGCTTGCGGATATCCTCTGCACCGCACTCGAAGTCACTGGCTCTCCCAGCATTGGCCTCGTGATGGTTGCCGAATCTGGCGGGCTCGTCGGTGCAGCGTTGCGCCGATCTCCCGCCGCGGAAAGCGCCTCGTTCCAATATCCTGATATTCGCGCGTGGCTCTCTTTTTCCACCGAACGACTTTACGCACGCTCCCTCGTCCTAGTGAGCGGCGTAGCTGCCTCCGTACCTTCCAAATCTCTCGCATCACTTCTGCGTCCGATTGCGGCCGGCACTGGACCCTTCGGCCATTTTCACGCTGCGGCCTTTTCCTATCGCCCGTTGCAGAAGGGGGACATTGATCTGAAATCCACCGTCAGTGCACTCTTCGAGACGGAGAACCTACAGGGCGTTCTGCATCTCCTCACCGATGACCGCCAGGCCGCTGGCCCGCAGCAAAGTGAATTCGTGCGCGGCGCGTGCTGGATCAGCGCCCTTTCTGGAGTCCAATGAGATTGCACCGGCTATGAGCCTCCTGATTGGTACCTTCACGATCGGTTTTATCCTTTCGCTCCTGGCGCTCGGTGTGTTCATCAGCTTTCGCATCTTTGCTTTTCCCGACATCACCGCGGACGGCTCCATCACCCTCGGTGCATCTGTTGCCGCCACGCTGCTGGTGCACGGGGTCAGTCCACCGCTCGCCTCCCTTGCAGCCTTTGGCGCAGGCATGGTCGCCGGGGCCTGCACCGGCACGTTGCACACGCGCTTCAAGATCAACTCCCTGCTCTCCGGAATTCTGGTTATGACCGCGTTGTACTCGATCAATCTTCACGTGATGGGCCGGAGCAACGTGCCGCTGCTGTCGGTCACTACTCTGGCGACACAAGCCGAGCGTATAGGTCTTGGCGTCACCCGCGGCGTCACATCTTTCAACCTCGCTGGTTGGGACGTGAGTGTCCGCGATGCTTCCGTTCTCTGCGCGATTGCTTTTGCCGTCGCGCTTACCGGGACGCTGCTTTATCTCTTCCTGCGCACGAACCTCGGTATGGCCATGCGCGCCACCGGCGACAACGTGCAAATGATTCGCGCGCTGGGCGTAAACGACGCCACCATGATCGTCTTCGGTCTGGCCATCTCCAACGGTTTTGTGGCCCTCTCCGGTTCGCTGCTCGCGCAATATCAGGGATTCGCCGATGTTGGTATGGGCATCGGCATGGTTGTGTGGGGGCTCGCCAGCGTCATCATTGGCGAAGCGCTGGTCGGCAGCAATCAGGTGGGGCTGACTCTCGTTGGCGCTGTGATGGGCTCCGTTCTGTTCCGCTTGATGGTCGCCGTTGCGCTACGCTGGGGCCTGAGTCCCAACGACCTCAAGCTCATCACCGCTGTCTTCGTCTTCTTCGCGCTCATCACGCCGCAATTCCTTCGCAAGGCGCGGCTGCGGAGCGCACATGCTTGAAGTCCAGTCCATCGTGAAGACCTTCAACTCCGGTACGCCGAACGAAGTCCACTCCCTGCGTGGCGTAAGCCTGACTCTTGAACCCGGCTCATGGGTGATCATCATCGGCACCAATGGTTCCGGCAAATCCACTTTTCTTAACGCGGTTGCCGGAATGTTTTTCGTGGATGAGGGCAGCATTCGCCTCGCCGGCCGAGACGTTACTCGTTGGCCCGAATACGCGCGCGCCGAGCTTATCGGCCGCGTCTTTCAAAATCCCTTCAGCGGCACTTCTCCCAGCCTGACCATCCGCGAAAATCTCAGCCTCGCTGCACGGCGCGGCCGCAGCCGTGGCCTCGGCTGGGGCATGAAGTCCACGCTCGTGTCCAAAATGCGCGACGAAGTCAGTCGCCTGAACATGGGCCTGGAAGACCGCCTCGAAAATGCCATTGGCAGTCTCTCCGGCGGTCAGCGTCAAGCCCTCACTCTTCTTATGGCCACGTGGTTACGTCCCGAACTCCTGCTGCTGGACGAACACACTGCTGCTCTCGATCCGAAAAGTGCGGACCTGCTCATCGCCCTAACGGAAAAGGTCGTCGCCCACGATAAACTCACCACCCTTATGGTTACCCACTCCATGCATCAGGCCGCCAGCCTGGGCGACCGCCTGATCATGATGCACCGTGGCCAGATCATTCATGATTTCCAAGGCGCCGAAAAACGCCGCCTCCGCCCCGACGACCTGCTCGCCCGGTTTGAAGAAGTGCGGCGCGCAGAGCAACTGGACGAAAGTGCCG
Source organism: Acidobacteriota bacterium (assembly GCA_013289795.1). GTDB lineage: Bacteria > Acidobacteriota > Terriglobia > Terriglobales > Acidobacteriaceae > JABCZH01. Next base: position 10,326 of record JABCZH010000029.1, on the reverse strand, counting down.
CGCAGATGCTGGCGGAGAAATACATCTGAGGGTTACTCGCCACTGGCCTCACGCAAGGAATGTGGTTTGTTCGTAGACTCGCGTCCCTTGGGATAGGCTTGGATCGCGGTTACAAAACGGGCGCCGGAGCACTCGGCTTATCTGGCGCGACGTTAACGGTGAAGTCGGAGGACCGGATCACGGTTTCATTGGTCAACAGATCAATTGCGGTGACCTCAATCGTGTAGCGGCCCGGTGCCAGTGAACTCACCGGGATGAACCGTTCAATCGTGAGTTGCTCGCCACCCTGGTGAAGATGATCGGGCGTCTCGACAGCGCGCCAGACCTCCTGCTGGTTCTTGGTGATGCGGTATGCAACGGACACTTTCGTTTTATGGGAAGCTTCGTCCAGTTTCAAATTGTATAGCTGAAGGTAAATGCCCAGTTTGTCGGACCCGGAAAACTCCTGGCTCAAGCGCGGGCGCACTTTGTACAAGTTGAGCACGAATTCGCCGCCGCCGATTTGCCTGGAAGCGACCGGCTCAATCTGGTCGGCTAAAATCAGAGAACTCGCATCGAGTTTTTCCTCGTCAAAATGGGGCACGCGAAGAGCCGCGCCCAGCGTGCCGATGTTTCCGCTTTGCCTGTCCTTGATCACGATATCCAGGCGGTAGAGGCCAGCACGCAGGGGCACAGCCTTCTGATAAATCGAGTAGAGATCACGTGACGACTGGAACAGAGAATCCGGAATATCGCGAGAGATTACCTCCTCAAATGTCTGAATCACGCGTCCACCTGGATTGGTGATGCGGCCGTAGAGTTCCAGCACCGCGGATTGCACACCCTGTTTGCCTTGAAAGCTCACGTCGCGGTTGCGTACCTGCACCGTGATCGGAACCAAGACTGTGCCGGTGGTTGCTCGCAGAAAGTCCGCGCGATATTGGAAGGGCAGTTGGTTCACAACCAGACGCGAAGTCACTTTCTCCTCAAGCTCTTTCAGGCGCCCCGGAGCATGCTGGACGCGGAAATATCGATCCAGATTGTCGAACTCGTTTGCGTTTGCCGTCATTCCGCCAAGGGGCGTTGGGCAAGTGGTCCCGTTGCTGTTCGAGAACCGCCCGGCTTTCGTCGATTGCCCTAACATCTCTGATAAACTCGACCCCGCGCCCGGAACGTGGGCCAGCGCATCCTTTTCACACGGATCCATGGTTATGTGGTACTCGCCGGAACCGCTCGGATCCACAAATTCGATCTCAATGTTTGTGCCAATTTCTTCCAAATAACGGTAGCGCCACAGCTCCCATGGATAGGTTGTGGTCGAGCCGCCGCCCTGCCCTACGGGACGATCATAAGTGCCTCCGGTGGGATGAGATTCGATCTCATCGGGAGGACCCCAGATGATGTAGATGCGACCCCGATCCGTTTTCCTGCCCGGAATCCCGGAAGCGAAGTGTTCATCGGCATAGGCGAGACGTCGATAGTGCTCTTCTCTGACTGTGTTTGCCGGCGATTCTGGATCGGGATTGCGTCTATCCCAGAAAATCTCGATGAACTGCTCACGCTCTTCGTTTGTCGAGAGCATAAGAAACGCGCGACGCTCGTCCTCAGTAATGATGTCTGGGACTTCATCTCTGAGCCATGAGTCGTATGCGGAGCCAAGCTCCTTAGCGAGCTTCTTCACTTGTTTCTTCGACGCTTTTCGACTGGGGGTATCAGCCGGAGTCTCTTGTGGAGATGTTTGGTCTTGAGCGATTAGGCAGGTCGGCCCAGCCAGGCAAATCGAAAGAACGGGAAGTAGCAGGAAGCGATGCCGAATCCACATGAGGACACCTCATTCGCTAGCAATGCTGAGGGAAACCAGCCACGCGTTGCTCACCACCGCTTTGTAGCACGCGGCGCTCTATACACGACTCTGAATCCAGGTGCGCTCTCAGGGTTGCCTCCACGGTGGTAGAGCGAGCGCAAAGAAGCGCCGCAACGTGCGGCTGCCAAGAGGAATCTTCGGTAGATGACCTGCTCGCCCGCTTCGAAAAAGTGCGGCGCGCGGAACCATTGGGCGAAAGCGCCGCGCTGATGTTGGCGGAGAAATACATTTGGGCCGGGCCAACCAGCACGTCCACTCTTAGGGAAGTTCCCCCAAGGTGGTCAGGTCGCCGCCGGCTTGTTGGCCTCTAGAACGAGAACTTCAGCGCTAGTTGCACCTGCCGCGCGCCGACTGCCATGTAGCTGATCACCCCGAAGCTGGGGTCGCCAACAGTGGTATTCGGCGTACCAAACACAGGATGGTTGAACGCGTTGTCCGCCTCCAGCCGTAGTTCGAACTTCATTTCCTCGTGGCTAGTGGAAAGTCCGAATTCCTTCCCGATCGACAAGTTGGAACTGAAGAAGAAGGGTGACCGGACGCTCGAGAGCGTTCGCGATGCATTGCCCAAGGTATATGCGGCCGGTAGTTGGAACACATCTGGGTTGGCGAAATAGTTGTTGACCCAATTTCCATCGGATCCGCCAACGCGTTCCGGGGTACCGGTGAGATTTGGACGCTGTTGGCCATACGTCGGTATGGGCGTTCCGCCATTCGACATGAGAAATGCAAGGGGGAAGCCGTCATGAATGGTCCAGACGCCGGCGGTTTTCCAACCACCCAGGATGAGCTCAAGAGGCCGGGGCATTGCGCTCAAGAAAGTACGGCCACGTCCGAACGGCAAATCATAGGTGTAGTTCAGTTTGAACACATGCGGGATATCAAAGACCGAGAGGCTGCGGTCAAGCCACGGTTTATTCGGATCCTGGGGGCCGAAGATGTTACTTGTAGAACCTGCCAGCCAACTGACGTTGCCATCGTAGATGGAAGAATCGTCAATGGATTTCGAAAAGGTATAGTTCGCCGAGACTTGCAGACCGTTGGAGTAGTGCTTTTCCAGCGTAACTTGCAGGGCATGGTAGATAGAGTTGGCCACCGGCGGCTCATCCGTGGTCACGGTAGTGAACTGCGGGAAAGGCAACACCAGTTGGAAGCCCTGGACTGTCGGGCTCGTAAGACCGCTGTTGGCGTAGTAGGGATCCGTGAGGATTGAGGCGAAAGGATTTGCGACATAACTAACCAGGTTGTTCATCTGAGCCGGTGTGTAGCTCTCGACCTGTGGCCCCAGAATGTCCAGCGTATTCAACCCCTGGTAGTACAGCCGCGTTCCTTTTTTCCCAATATAATTTGCAGTGAAAACCATGTTTGAGGTCAGTTGGCGTTCGAACCCGAGACTCCAGCTTTGCTCGTAGGGCGTCCTTGCGTAGAAGCCGGTGCGGACGGGGCCGATAGCACCGTAGCCCACGTCATTGAGCAAGCCTAAGGAGCTTCCCGTTGGCAGAGTCAATCCATTGGGGAAAGGATCGCTCAGGTGCAGATAGGGCGTCGCGCCATCGTTCTGATAGGTGGTCACCAGGTTGGAGTACTGGTTGAAACCCTGGGAGCCGTAACTCAACAAGCCGTTGGCGCCAGAACGTGTCTGATCGTAATAGATGCCATAGCCTCCGCGAACGACGGTTTTGGTATTGAGTAAGTAGGAGAAGCCGATACGCGGCTGGAAATCCTTCCAGTCGGTGACCCAGTTGGTACGCTGGCTGGCGCTATTGAACACTTCGCCGCCCAGCAATGGGCGAGTCACATTCTGTCCTGTGATCGGATCGCTGTACGAAATGGTCCCGCCGTTCAGCGGACTCGTCACATTCGGATCAAAATAGTTCATACGGTTGTGACGTTCTGTCCTAGGCAGGGATACGTCGTAGCGAAGTCCCAGATTCAACGTCAGCTTCGGCGTAATCTTCCAGTTGTCCTGGGCGAACCAGGCGAACTGAAAGTTTTGCGTCGCCGGTTGGAACTGAACTTCATAGGTACTGCCATAGGGGTTTCCGGTCGAGATCTGACCCATCATAAAACTGGCCAGGCTGTCCCCGCCGCACTGCGTGACATCGGAGATCGGGCACTGTGAACTGCCCAGGCTGTTGAAACTGAACAACCCGAGCGGGGCGTTGGTCTGAATATAGTTTTGCTGGTGCAACCGTCCTTCGAAACCGAACTTCAAATCATGTGTCCCGTGGATTTTGGTGAGAAGTTCGGTCAACTGGCCTGTATCTTGGCCCTGCTTGTAGTTGCCGTAAGGATCTTGCCCGATGCTCGTGTACCCGGCGGAAAAGTAGTCGTTGATGGCTATGGCCGGAACGCCGAGAAAACCATTGGTACCGAGATACGATGGAAAACCAAGCGCACCAAGGGGATCGGCATTCAAGCTCTTGTTGTAGGCATCGATCAGGGTCGAGCCCCGCGTGAACCCGAACGTGCTGGTTAGTATCAGCGTGGGACTGAAGGAATGCGTGTCGTTGATCGCGAACAGGTGGGCCGCGCCTTTGTTTTGTCCACTCCCGCAAGGATCCGTAAAATTCTTGAAACAGTTAAAAGGAGTGTTGTTATTCCAGGCTTGCGAGTACTTCACGCTAAGCAAATTCTTGTCGCTGAAGCGGTAATCAATCTTGGCGTCGAACTGGTCGCTGGAGCTGGGGCTTCCTCCGGAACCCAGCCAGTTGTCGTAATAGTTCCCGCTGTTGTAATTGGGGGCGGGGAACAGGCTCATCATTTTCTGAGCCACCGGATCGATCAGATTCCCCGGGACCTGCGGCAACTGAAAGGGCGTGCCGTTCAGGTTTGCGTTGCCCGGGCTTGTGTAGGTGGCCAGGTTGTTGAAGGGAATGAAGGCGCTTCGGTACGCTCCCGCAGGCGCTGGTGCGGCCGGCGTTTGGAACGTGCCGCTGTAGGGATCCCAAATCTGTCCCGCCGCCACGCTGCACTGCCCGGTACCATCGAACGTGCCGCCATTTGCGGCGCACAATTCACCAAAATCCCCGGTGCGCTCGGCAGTGCTGGGCACCCCGGCCTGATGCGTAGTGGCCGAGGATTGCCGCGTGCCATCCCAGTCGAAGAAAAAGAACATTTTGTTCTTAATGATTGGGCCGCCGATGGTGCCGCCGTAATTGTGCCGGTGGACCGGCGGAATGGGCTGGCCCGCTGCATTGGCGAACCAGTCGTTCGCGTCGGTCATCTCATTGCGAATGAAATCGTACACGCCTCCATGGAAGGAATTGCCGCCCGAACGCGTGATCATGTTGACCACCGACGCCCCGGAAAATCCATATTCCGCGCTGAAGTTGGTCTGCTGCACCTTGAATTCTTCGACCGCCTCGGAAGACGGCGTGTAGGTCACCTGAGTGATTCCGCCATTTGGCTCGAAGTTGGTGATCGAGGCGCCGTCCAACAGCAGGTCCGCGCTGGCCCCGCGGCTGCCATTGGAAACAAAGTTGGTTCCGGTGTCCCCCACGGAGTTCTGGTCACTCATGTTGGTGACACCCGGCGCGAGGCTCACAAAGTCAAGCACGTAGCGATCCACCAGCGGCAGATTGTTGATGAACCTGCGGTTGACCACCTGGCCCGTGACCGCATCCTCGGTCGACAGGGTCTGCTCCTGAGCCTCCACCTGAACGCTTTGCGTCGCGGCGGCAATGTGCAGCGTCAGGTTCGCCGTGGCATTTTCGCTGATGGTCACCTTGACGTTGGTGTGCATCTCCTTGCCAAAGCCTTGCATTTCCGCCAATAGGGAGTACTCCCCTGGTGGAACCGAAGCGAACAAATACCGCCCGTTGCTGTCGGACGTGACGCTAAACGTGAACCCTTTCGCCTGATCCGTCAGCACCACTTTGGCGCCAGGCACCACCGCTCCGCTCGTGTCCTTAATTTCGCCGCTTACGGTTCCGAAGTAGCCTTGCCCCAGCAATGCCACTGGCAGAAGCAGCAGGATAGTGAACAGCGCCCCGCGAGAAAGTACTCCCAGATGCTTGAAGCCTGGTCCACAGAATACAAAGTTCATGGCAATCTCCTTTGCATAGGCCAAACCTGCGCAGCAACGCACGGCACCTTCGCGCTTCTTGCTGGAACGTCACACCCTAGATTGCGGGACCAGCCCTGGCTCCGTCCTCGGACGCATCCGGAGACGAGAGGGCAGTTTTTGAGGACACTTGTCTGGCCCCTGTTTAAACCGATTCAAATACGCATTTGTTGCCATGTCAAGGAATAAAATTAGCCGAGTCGAGTGCCAGGAGGGTCGGAGTCTCACATTTGCGCACATCCGAGGTTTGGCCGAGGCAAATTGCCCGGAGCAGCGGCGCAGGAAGGTACTGGTGCGGAGAGAAACGATGGGCCCGTGGGGACTCGAACCCCAGACCTCTAGCGTGTCAACCTACCACGATTACGCGAGATACAAGCACTTACTCAGAATGGAAGGCTGTCTTTCCGAGTTTTCTCCCTATAACACAGGTATGAACTACAGGTAGGATTTACGCTTGACCTGCCCCCCGGGTCCGCAGGCTGGATCATACGACATTCGCATCTTGTGAGTGGGCGGCTTCGTCTGGCGCAGCGCGAAGCGCGGAGCCAGACGAAGGAAGGAGTTGTCGTGCGAACGCTGCGGGCGTCTGGTAGCCCAGCGCGCTGTGCGGTCGCTCCTCGTTGTATTCCACCCGCCACGCGGCGATCTTCCGCCGCGCATCCCACAGGTTTTCAAACCAGCTCACGTTCAAACATTCGTCCCGCAACTTGCCGTGAAAACTTTCCACGTAACCGTTTTGCTGTGGCTTTCCTGGCTGAATGTGCACCAGCTCAATCTGCTTCTCGATGCACCACGCCAGAAAATGCCGGCTGGTGAACTCCGGTCCATTGTCACAGCGAATCGCCAGCGGTTGACCCCGCTCCGCGATGATCGCTTCCAGCACCCGCGTCACGCGACGGCTCGCCATGCTGGTGTCCACCTCCAGCGCCGGGCATTCCCGCGTGTATTCGTCCTCCACCGTCAACACTCGGATGGATCTTCCACTGGCTACCGCGTCGTGCACAAAATCCAACGCCCATTCCTGATTCGCTCCGGTCAGCGCGGGTCGTGGCGAACCCACGCGCACCAGCCGCTTCCGCGCTTTTCGACGCACCGCCAGTCCCGCTTCCTGGTACACGCGAAACACCCGCTTGTGATTCACACGCTCCCCGCTCGCATGCAGCAAAATGTGCAGCCGCCGGTAGCCCCACCGCGGCTTCTTCCGCGCCAACTCCACCAGCCGCTCGCGCAACTCGTCATCGCTCCGCGTGCTGCGGTAGCGAAAGCTGGATACCGCAATCTGCATCAGCCCGCAAATCCGCTGCTGGCTCGCCTGGTAATTCTCCCGCAGCCAGCGCACTTCTCGCCGCAGACTCACGAGCCCCATCCGTTTTTTGAGATCACCGCTTTCAGCATGTCCTTATCGAGACTCAGATCCGCCACCAGTTTCTTCAACCGGTGGTTTTCATCCTCCAACTGCCGCAGTCGTTGCGCCTCGTTCACATCCAGCCCGCCGAACTTCGCCTTCCAAGCGTAAATGGTCTGCTTCGACACACCCATCTCCCGGCCTACGTCCTCGGCTTTCCGTCCCGCTTCCAACTGCTTCAACGCCCCGATGATCTCCGCTTCGCTGTGCTTTCCCTTCGCCATATCGCTCCTCCTCGTTCCGCAGAATCATATACACTTTCCCGCGGATTAAGGGGAGCAGGTCACGCTCATAGTGGTGACGGGAGTGACTCAATGCCGAAAGGAGACAAGCAATGTCCTACAGCATAGCGACCTTGCTGACCCGCAATCTTCAAGAAGTCTTCGGTGAAAACGACCCCGCGCGTCGGCGCGCGGCTGTTCAAGAGCTTTACACCGAAGATGGCGTGTTCTACGACCCCAGCAAGGGAGCCTATCGTGGCCGCGACGATATCGACCGCATCGCGGGCGACCTCAGGGCCACCCACCTTGACTTTCGGTACCAGCCAATTGCCGAGCCCGAGGAAACGGGCAACGGCGGACGGGTCCGATGGGTAGCGGGCCGCCCTGGTGAGGCGCCAGCTTACGCCGGGACTGATTTCATCATTGCCCGGGACGGCCGGATTGCCGCCCTCTATCTTTTTTTCGACAAACTACCCTGAGCTGGGCTCTGCCGTGCGACGATGCACGACAAAGCCATCGTGGTCACCCGCTGCGGCAGAATCTGTTTGGGTCGCAAGGAAATCAATTTTAGCCAGTCTTCGCTGGCCCAAGCAGTGGGCATCAAGGAAGTACACGACGATATCTGGCTCTGGGGTACTTCGATCTGGAGACCCGCGTGTTGGAACCGCTGGAAAATAGCTTCGGTCCAAAAGTGTTAGCTATGTAGCCGGTACATTCTGTTACCCATGTCTCCGGGTTGGACCCAAGGTGAAATGGTAGGCCCGTGGGGACTCGAACCCCAGACCTCTACCGTGTCAAGGTAGCGCTCTAACCAACTGAGCTACGGGCCTGCACAACAACGCAGGTTGTTAGGATATCACGAGCCGCTGGAGGAGAGAATTTCGTCGAAATCCTTTAGCGCGGCTTCGGATTGCGGGCGCCACGCGGAACCCAACTTGTGCAGCGCGCCTTGAAATTCCGAAAATGGCTGCGTCGCAAAAATCTTGCGCAGTTGCCGCCACTCGTCTTTCACGTCTTCACACTCGTCGCCGCTGGCATCCGCCAGGAATGCCTTGGCCGCTTCGGCTGCGGATCCGTATTCCTGCATGAAATCCTGATGCAGGTACGCAGGCAGAAATTCTCGCAGCGCCGGATAATTCGCGGGCGTGAACAATTTCATTTCGTCGTGCCGTTCGTTCCTCATTCACGCGCCTCCGGATAGGTTGTCAGCACATAGAAGCCGTCTGGTCCGCTGGCCAGCAGGACAATCACCGCGCTGGTGCATGGCACCACCTGATTCTCGCCGCGTCGCAGGCTTCGGCCAATCGGCCGCCGGGCATCGTAGTGCAGCGCCAGATTGGGGCGACGTTCGCCCCGGCTCATCCAACTGTCAACGCGGCGTTGTTCTGCGCGCAACGCTTCGGCGACGACTTCTTCCGCGGTGGCCCGATCGGTCCAGGTGGATGCTGCGGAGATATTTCGTTCGCGCTGCAGTCGCTCTTGCAACTCGGAGTCGGTGCGGCCCACATGGCGGTCGAGCGTGTGGCCGCCGCGCCGCTCGTCGCGCTCGAGATCGTAGCGGTCGGCACGAGAAATAACGGCAGGCGCGCGGCGAGGTTGCTCGGATGGCTGGTTGGCCGGAGGCGCAAGCTGCCCGCAACCACAAATCCAGAAAGCCACAACCAAAAACAGCGACCGCCGCGTACATTGCGATGTCATTGTGCGGGTTTCACCGGTAGCAAATTCTCTTGCGGGTGCGAAGCGAACATGATCCCGAAAGAAGTATACGCAAACGGATGGCAGCGCGCAGGCTTGCCAGCCACCCGCACGGTAGCCGTTTGGACACCGCCAAACGCGGTGCTATCCTCCAATTTATGGCCGATTTAGCCAACTCCTCCACGGAAACGCGGCCGGCGCTGTCGCTTGAGCATGCCGAGCGGCAATTCGAAGCGCTGCTGGAAGTCAGCGAACTGATCACTCAGCAGCGCGATTTGAAGGCGTTGTTCCGTCAATTGCGGGAACGCCTGCATCGCGTGATTCAGTTCGATTTCCTGGCGCTGATTTTGCACAACCCCGCCACCAATTGCATGCGACTTCATATTCTCGAAACGCATGAACCTATGGAACCGGAAAAGAGCGAAGAGAGTCCCGTCGAAAGTACGCCGTCGGGTTGGGTCTGGCTGAATCAGCAGTCATTCGTGTCGCAAGATACTGCAACGGATACGCGCTATCCGGAATTCATGCGGCACCTGCAGGAAAAAGGTGTGCACTCCATCGCGATTCTGCCGTTGACGACCGCGCAGCGCCGGCTGGGCGCTCTGGCTTTCGGACGGTATGCTTCGCAGGGCCTGCTGGAAACGGAAATCGATTTCATGCGGCGCGTGGCGGCACAAGTTGCCGTGGCCACGGACAACGCGCTTAATTTCGAAACTTCGCAGGCGTATCAAAAACAACTGGCGCGTGAACGCGATCGCTTGCAAGTGTTGCTGAACATAAACAATGTCCTGGTGAGCACCCGCGACGTCACCGCGCTCTTTCGCGGGATTGTTTCCTCGCTGAAACCGGTTCTGCAGCATGACTACACCAGCCTGGCGCTCTTCGACCAGTCTTCCGGCCTGCTGAAAATCCATGCGCTGGATTTTCCGCACAAATTCCCGGTTCCGAAGAGCGAATTCACCGTGGCGCTGGAAAGCTCGCCTTCCGGTCAATGCTTCTCCAGCGGGCAGGTATTGATCGTCCGCGGCGCGGAGTTGGATCGCTACACCCTCGATGCCATCCGCGTGCTTCGTGAAGAGGGCGTGCAGGTGCTCTGTTG
>JABCZH010000028.1 GCA_013289795.1 Acidobacteriota bacterium | reverse complement strand
CTTTGGGGTTCGACGCGGACCTCGACACGGCGCAAACTAGCCAGCAGCAGATTCATTTCGTAGCGGAAGCCTGTAGCGCTGCGGAGATTTCTGGCGGAGGGATACGTCGTTTCGATTCTGCCACGACAGTATTCTAGCAATCCCCAGCCCCGCGGCAGCTCTTCGCGGCTCAGGAGTCCGGCGGGGACCAGGTAGAAGCGCTCGCAGCCGACTCCATGCTCCGGCTTGAGGCGGAAGGGCTTGGCGCGATCGGCGAGGAGGTCAGAGCGCGTGACTTTGCACTCGACCAGCACGGAATGGCAGGCGCGCTTCCAGCCGATGGCGTCGGGCATCTCACCGCTTGCGCAGGCCTGCTCGGAGAGCACTACTCCGCAGCGATAGCTGCGCAGCCAGCGTACAGCTTTTTCGACCAGTTGGGCATGAGTCATGGGGCCGGCTTCCGTGCCTTTCGGCTAACTGAAAACCGAAAGGCTGACGACCGTCGATGGAAGCAAGAACATTTGTATCCGTAGACGCGGATATGCGGAAGTGACTGGATGGCTACGTTGCTGGCTAACGCCTCCCGTATCGGGCCGCCATATACCTGCCCAGCACCACAGGCCTGGCCTCATATTGGGATTTCGCGGTCATCTGTAGGAAGCGAACGTTGGCTGAAGTCAAGTCGCCTAGTTCGGCCAAGTAACGGTTGGATTCCGCGATTTCCAACTCGCGAGGCTTCTCGGTCGATGTGATAAATGTGTAAATTCCGTACCGTGCATCGTCAGCGACGTCATCCAGGAGGTCTCCTGGGACTTTGAGCACGTCGCCAGGTCTTTTCTCGTCGTGCATGCGACTCGGAATGGCTTCGATCAGTTTCGGGCAGGTGTCCGCAATCTGCCATTCCCCTGTCTGCAGCATTTGATACATCAGTTGCCATCCGCCGATTCGGTCATTCGATGCACGGATCACGCCGAGATCGTAGGGTTCCAGCACTTCGTTGATTTGATCGGCGATCGTATGGCCGTCGCCGACATTCTTGAAGTTTGAGGGATCTAAATACACGGCCTGAATCTTCCGGCGTTGCCCCTGTATGGGCGGTGCGACTAGGCGCTCCACGACTTCTCGGGCAAATTCGTAGGCTGGTAAGTGAGCCGCAACGAACTCTCCGATAGTCTTGATTTTTCCATCCTGAGTGCGAACGTGAAGGTGAGCCGAGGCACTGGACTTGCCAAACCCATAGTCCAAACTCAGGAAGTGCGCGTCCCACCAGTGAGCACCCACCGTTGCGCAATGGATTACCGTCTTCGACGCATTCCAGTTGGCGAAGTAGGCCCCTTGGAGTTCACACCAGCAGCCTTGCTCCATGGCGGCCGACAGAGAACCTGACATCATTCGCAAGCGATACACATACTTGTCATCCAGTAGCTTGTGGTCGCTGAGCCGGCCAGGAATGAAGGCGACAGAGAAGCCGTTGCCATCTGGATCCTGCAATGGATAGTGATCCGATGGCCACGGTGCATCCCAATACAGCTTGCCAGGTTCGGCGGAGCTTTGTGGGCTATGAATCGGACAGGCGCCGCGAAGGAACATCGTCTTGTGCCAGGCTGCGCCAAAGTTCCCCGGGTTGCTCCCCAGAGGCATTCTGAGCCGCAGACTGCGATCGGTAGAACTCAAGCGACCCAGCATGTTTCGAATCTGGTATTCCGTGTGAAACGTCGACTCATCGAAACCGATGAAGCTGTAACGCGGACCCAAGTAGTCCAAGATGTTCCTATCGGTTGAAATGTAGGCCAACCGGATCTTGGCGCCCGAAGGAAAAGTCCAGGTCCAGAAGGGATGGCCCACGTACTTGGCACCCATCGCGCTGTAGAGACGGAGTGTTTTATCAACGACATCTGTCATCTGTGTAAATTGCTGACGGAAGATGATCGCCCGCAAGTTAGGATTTCCAGATTCCCGCGCAGCGTCGACAATCATCGTTTCGGTCTTCAGAGAGCCCGCCGCCCCGCCGAAGAACAAAATGTCCGCGGTGGATTCCAGGGCAGCTGTTTGGGCTGCGGTCTTGGGAGACCAGCCCGGTGGGAACACGTCAAGTTGACTCACTCGATTTTGGTGTTCCTGGATCGCAACGAGAGCCCGGGCTGCGGCGCGAGATTCCAGCGACCCAAGCGGAAAATCCGCCGGCTTGGGATCAGAAAGTGTTGCGGGCAGAGAGTGTGCCTTTCCGCGATTTTCCATGGCTTTCACTCCTTTTGACTGTCACTGGCTGTTGCGCCCACCGTAGCCGTGAACCACGCGGGTAGCGTGCCGCTTTGTGCGTAGGCTTCCAGTTCCTGCATGGTCATCCGCTCGAACAACTCGTTCAGGTTTACGTGCTCACTTCTGTCTACCCATTGGCCGGCTGCGTTGATCTTCGAGTAGGCCTGGACGGCCGCAACCACGGCAGGAGCGGTGACCTCCACTTCACCAGCGCGCTCGATGATCTTTTCAAGCGCTGCCCTGACGTTCCTTTGCCGTTTTGCAAATAAGCTGAAAGCGTGTGCGTGCCGATAAACACTGGCACGGTTCGCCAGTTTGTACTGTTTTGCAGTCGTGGCTGGGCTGACCCAGTTCACGAAATCTCGTTCGATCTCTTCCCGCTGCGCGTGCAAGCAGACGGAGCAGTTGTACTCGTGGCGGCCACGATTGATCTCGGATGCTTTTTCCCTAGGCACTGACGTTTTGCTCGTCACCTCGGTCACTCCTCGATGGCCTTCCGCGAGAACAAGATGATTTCGGAAATCAGTTGCCGATCTTGCAAAGACTTACAAGGACCAACAATGCCAACTGTGCTCTGCTATGTCCTTTGTTTGACGTTTGCCAGCGGATTCGAATCCCACTCTCTCCGCCAGTTTTAAACTGAGGTCCTTCGCTGCGCTCAGGATTTCGCCAGCGGGCTCAGACGCCCGCTAAACGGCTCAAGTTCGAATCCCACTCTCTCCGCCAGTTTTTTAGTTACTTGGCACTTGCAATCCGGGTCACTTCACCACTAGAACCGCACCGTTCGCCGTCGCTGTATATGACGAAGTGTATGAGAGAGTCGAGACACTCCGCTCGAAAGGCACATCCTCAATGTGAATGTGTGGTCGATCCAGGCCGCACATAACAAGCGCCAGAGTCGCGGTCAATACTCCGCCAGTCACAGTCCTCACCTCGTTCTTCATGGGAGTTCCTCCGAACCTCTGTTACAACTCCACCCAAAGTCTAGTTCACCCTGCTGTGGATAAAGTGACCGGCAACGTCTGTTGTACTGGCTTTCCACGAGGGGGGCGACCTAAAACCCGTGCTCCGAAAGTGGATCATGGACATCCATCACATCATCAACGCTGTGGTCAACTGGCTGGTGACGTACGGCATGCCGATATTCTTGCGCTGGTGGGGTCAGCGACGGAGGGCGCGCACACTCAAACGGAAAAAGAGTCCTCCTACGACGACGGCGCAAATCCGTGCGCGACCCACACGATCACACGGCAACAGCCGTAAGCCAGGAGTGGAACCAACACAACCACTAACGCGAGGAACCACGATTCGCGGCTGTAGAAGGCTCTCAGCGTCCACAGGTCGGTACCGGCCTTGATCTTCGCCCAGTCCGAACATCCCTTAAGGTCAGGCGTCCCCTGGTAACAATCCTGAAATTCGTGCTGCTCGATCTTCTCTGCTTGTGCGCGACGCTGCATCGGATACACGAACAAGCAATAGACGATCCAGAGTGGAGTCAACACTGCAAACAGTCTCTTGAATCCGCGCTTCATGGATTGCCATCATGACACTAATGACGCTATTTTTCACGCTTTTCGATGAACCCAACCTCACCGCCTGAAACTATAGAAACCGTTTAAAGGTTTCTTGCAACCCGCATAAACACAGGCTGGAATCGCTATCCGTGTGTGACACCATGACTTGCGGAACACAGTGGCAATCGAACCCCACTCTCTCCGCCAGTTTTAAACTGAGGTCCTTCGCTGCGCTCAGGATTTCGCCAGCGGGCTCAGACGCCCGCTAAACGGCTCAAGTTCGAATCCCACTCTCTCCGCCAGTTTTAAAGCACTTCGGGATGAAATCACCCGGAAGCCAGGAAAAGCGACGACTTCGGTTTGCCGATCCAAACAATAGCAACAGCACGAAGTAGAAGCTTTCTATTTCGCCGAACTCAGGCAAGGTCGTAGCGATCGAGGTTCATGACCTTATTCCAGGCAGCCGCGAAGTCCTTCACAAACGCCTGCTTCGAGTCATCGCACGCATAGACTTCTGCGATGGCGCGGAGCTGGGAGTTTGAACCGAAGAGGAGATCGACGCGGGTTCCGGTCCACTTGATTTTGTCCGTCGCCCGATCGCGCCCCTCAAACACACCTTCGGATGCAGTGGAGGCCTGCCACTTCGTATTCATGTCGAGGAGGTTGACGAAGAAATCATTGGTCAACGTCTCGGGCCGTCTGGTGAGGACGCCGTGTTTGGCCTGTCCGAAGTTCGCATTCAGGGAGCGCAGGCCGCCGACGAGAACCGTCATCTCGGGGGCAGTCAGTGTTAGCAAATTCGCTCGATCCACCAGCAACTCTTCGGCCGACAGTTTCTGTCCGCTGCGGAGGTAGTTGCGGAACCCGTCCGCGACCGGCTCCATTACGGCGAATGAGTGCACGTCGGTCTGCTTCTCGGAAGCATCCGTGCGCCCCGGCGAGAAAGAAATCTTCAGCTTGTGTCCGGCCTTCTTCGCTGCTTCCTCGACGGCTGCGCAGCCGCCCAGAACGATCAGGTCTGCGAGCGAGACCTGCTTTTCTTTGTTCCGGCTTTTGTTCCCATTGGATTGGGAGCTGTTGAACTCCTTTTGGATCGCCTCCAGCTTCTTGAGAACCTTCGTCAGCGCGGCCGGCTGGTTCACTTCCCAATCCTTTTGTGGAGCGAGGCGAATGCGCGCGCCGTTCGCACCGCCGCGCTTGTCGGAGCCGCGGAACGTCGCCGCCGATGCCCAGGCAGTCGTGACCAGTTGGGAGATCGACAATCCGGATGCGAGGATCTTTGCCTTCAGAGCAGCAATGTCCTTCTCCCCGATCAATTTATGATCCACGGCGGGAACAGGGTCTTGCCAGACCAGACGCTCCTTCGGAACCAGCGGGCCAAGGTAGCGCGAGATCGGCCCCATGTCGCGGTGCGTCAGCTTGAACCACGCCCGCGCAAACGCGTCTGCGAACTGATCGGGATGCTCGTAGAAGCGCCGTGAAATCTTTTCGTAAGCAGGGTCGAAGCGCAAGGAGAGGTCAGTGGTCAGCATGGATGGCGCGTGGCGCTTTGAGGAATCGTGGGCATCCGGCACCGTGCCGTTGCCTGCGCCATTTTTCGGTCTCCACTGATGCGCACCGGCCGGACTCTTGGTCAGTTCCCATTCGTAGCTGAACAGGTTGGTGAAGAAATTGTTGCTCCACTTCGTAGGGGTCGTGGTCCAAATGACTTCCAGGCCGCTGCCGATCGCGTCACCGCCTTTGCCGGTCTTGAACTTGCTATTCCAGCCGAGGCCCTGCTCCTCGATGGCGGCGGCTTCCGGATCCGGACCCACCAGTTTCGTATCGCCAGCTCCGTGGGTTTTGCCGAAGGTGTGACCGCCGGCGATGAGCGCAACCGTCTCCTCGTCATCCATTGCCATGCGGGCGAAAGTCTCCCGGATATCGCGTGCCGCGGCCAGCGGATCCGGCTTTCCATTCGGGCCTTCCGGATTCACATAGATCAGACCCATCTGCACGGCCGCGAGCGGATTCTGAAGATCACGGTCGCCGCTGTAGCGCTCGTCGGCCAGCCACTTGCCTTCAGGCCCCCAGAAAATATCCTCTTCGGGCTCCCAGACATCGGGGCGGCCGCCGCCAAAACCGAACGTCTTAAAGCCCATCGACTCGAGGGCAACGTTGCCTGCAAGAATCATGAGGTCGGCCCATGAGATTTTCCGCCCATACTTCTGCTTGATTGGCCACAGCAGCCGGCGGGCCTTGTCGAGGTTTACGTTGTCCGGCCAACTATTGAGCGGTGCGAAGCGCTGCTGACCGGCTCCGGCCCCACCGCGGCCGTCGCCGATGCGGTACGTGCCCGCGCTGTGCCACGCCATGCGAATGAAAAGCGCCCCATAGTGGCCAAAGTCGGCTGGCCACCAATCCTGCGAGTCCGTCATCAAGGCATGCAGGTCTTTGATCACGGCGTCCAAGTCGAGGCTCTTGAATTCTTCAGCGTAGTTGAACTTTTTGTCCATCGGATCGGACAGGGGGGAGTGCTGGTGGAGGATCTTGAGGTTCAGCTGATTCGGCCACCAGTCGGCATTCGTCTGGGCTCCAGCCGCGGTGTGTATGAACGGGCACTTTGCTTCGGTTGACATGATTCTCCTTAAGCTTAAATAGAGTATGACGAACTACGAGCGCATTCTGGTTCGCGCCATCACTAACTCCTTATCGAGACTTCAGCTATCGGTAGCGTGCTAATTTGTTATGCGGCGCTTGGTCAGTCATGGTGGAAATAGAAGAGGTTCCCGTCAGGATCCTCCACGGTAAATTGCCGTAATCCCCAAGGCTTTTTCTCCAAAGGGTCCACTATATTTGCACCTAACGACTTCAGTTCCTGGTACGACGCATCGACATCTTCGGCATAGACCCAGTGCACGGCAGGTTCGAACGGCGGCTTCCTCTTCCGAAAAAATATTGGCCCCATATCACCGCGTGACACGGCCCCAATTTCCTTGCCTGGGTAAAGCCATCCGATCTCAAAGCCGAGTGCATCTCTGTAATGCCGTTGTGCGCGTTCGACATCGGCGACCGGCAACTCCGGCACTGGCTTGCCAATTGAGCTCAGTTTCTCTTTTGTGTCCACAGAGCCTCCTTTGTGCAACAAAACAGCGCACGCCATTGGGCACAGAATGCGGTTGCTCAGGTTTTCGCACGGCAGCGGCGACAGAGGCCAAATACCTCGATCAACGGCTGCGACAGATCAAAGCCGTCAGGCGCTTGCCGGGATAGTCGTTTGAAATCGACGAACTCTCCTTCGATGTCCTGCACCGATTTGCAGCGCGAGCAAACCAGGTGGTGATGCGGTTTGAGATTGCCGTCCACGAGCAACGTGGCCGCATGAGGACTGACTTCTCGCAGCATCCCACACTCGATAAAAAGCCGCAGGTTGTTGTAGACCGTGGCGACAGAAATAGATGGAATGCGACGCCGGACCGCGGCGTAAATGTCCTCCGGGGAATAGTGGCCGTGGGAAGCGATGACGGCCTCGTAGACCACCTGACGCTGGTGCGTGACCGCCAAACCATGCTTCGCGGCCAGTTCGCGGAATTGTTCATGGGTGAAGCGCATGATTATCGGATGATAATTAGTATAAAACAATCGGGAGCGGTGTCAACCGCCATCTTTCCTGTGGCCTCGAAGCCTCGACGGTTGTTGACCGGCTTAGACAGAATCCGGTCGATGAGTGATATGACGATGTATCACCACTTGAGACGATTCCCTAACCATTGGCGGCTCGGATCACGAAAGGACGGCCAACCAACCACGATCCGAGGTAGAGATTGCGAGCGAGCTACAGTTTCACGGACTTGTTCATTGTCTAGTGCGACTGGATTAGAACGGCATTAGAACCCAAGGAATGCCGTGTGATTTCCGAGGCAAAGCTGGCGCTTTCCTGTCCGGAGG
Organism: Acidobacteriota bacterium; assembly: GCA_013289795.1. Lineage (GTDB taxonomy): Bacteria > Acidobacteriota > Terriglobia > Terriglobales > Acidobacteriaceae > JABCZH01. The sequence continues at coordinate 10,654 of JABCZH010000028.1, read as the reverse complement.
CAGCGCGCCTGGTGCTTCTCAATCCAACCTTGCTCGACGGCAGCCTGGGGACGACCATGGAGCCGTGCGACATCCAACTCCGTGGAGGCGATACCGCCAAGGGCGTCCGCGGGCTGCAGCCCTGGTTCTGGCCAATCCGGGAGTAAGTACTTGCCATCGTCGGCAATCGCGCCTACCCGCTGTGGCAGCGGTTGTTTCTGGTGGGGGTCTTGTGCCGGCAGGTGGATGCCATTGCCGCAGGGAGGCTCGATCTCGAAGACTCCATCCCGGCGTTTCTACGCGACTTTGAAGCTACAGTCTCCTCCGGTACTCTGCTGACGGCGATGGACGCGATCCCCGTCGACATTGGCCGGCAGTTGGATGTCGTGTTGAGGCTGGCCGGGATGCTGCTGCATCAATCGAATGTCTATTCCCGCTTCGCCGAGTGCATGCAGGCCTTTACGGCGGGCATCGGCAACGGCCCGGGCGCCACGTTCGAGGGCCTGACCGCCCATTACAAACTGGCGCACGACCGATGCTATGAACCGTTCATCGAGCGGCATCGATATATCCTGGAAAACTACGTGATCAACACCATTTTCCGTTGTCAATTTCCTTTCGGGCGCGAAGGAATGCGGGCCGGCGCTTCGCCTTCGATGACCCGCGAATATGTCCAGTTGACAGCGCAGTTTGCTTTGATGAAGGGACTGCTGATTGGAGTGGCCGGGGATGGACGGCGCGGCGGGGTCCGCGATCCTGCTCAGAAACTCAGCCCCGACCGCAATATCACAGCGTTAAATGCCTGCGCAGGAGGGTACGGAAAAGGATTTTCCGCTCTATTCACTCCATTCTCACGACACAGGTGTCGCAGGTACCTGTGCCGCGTCCTCAGGTAGAATCTGCTGGGCGGACAATACAGGCATTTGTTGTTGAATCCCCGGCTACGCCGTGAGCATCTTTAAACGGCAACCGAGGATTCTGGGATGGGCAATCTGACAAAACTCGCAATCATTCCATTGGCTTTCGCGGTTCTCATGAGTTCGGGGTGCAGCGATACCCAGGCGAAGCAGCCTGCCGCGCAGCCGCTGCCGGTCAAGACGGAGACCATCAGCCTGGCGCCGGTGCCGCGGCTGGACGAGTATGTGGCGACGATCAAGTCGCGGCGCTCGGCCAGTATCCAGCCACAAGTGGATGGTTCGTTGACACGGATCCTGGTGAAGTCGGGCGATCAGGTTCGCACCGGGCAAGTGTTGATGACCATCGACCCCTTGAAGCAGCAGGCGACCGTGGACCAGCAGCGCAGCACCGAAGCGCAAAAGAAAGCAACCTACGACTATGCCCGGATTGAGGTGGAACGGCAACGCAAGCTTTACGAGGGTGGTGTGAGCAGCAAGCAGGACTACGAATTGGCGGTCCAGGCTTTCGAGAACTCGAAAGCGGATTGGGAAGCCTCGACGGCGGGGCTGGTCACACAACAGCGCGAGCTTGCGTATTACAACCTGACTGCCCCGTTTAATGGAGTGGTTGGCGACATACCGGTTCACATCGGTGACTACGTGTCGCAGCAGACATTGTTGACAACCGTCGATGAGAACGCGGAACTGGAAGCCTACGTCTACATTCCGACGGAACAGGCAGTGAATATACGCCTGGGGCTTCCGGTGCAGATTGTGACCAGCGGCGGAGAATTGATCGAAAGCACAAAGATCGATTTTGTGTCGCAGCAAGTGGACAACGGAATCCAGGGCATCCTGGTGAAGGCGCCGATCCACGCTACGCTGGATAAGTTCCGCAATGCGCAACTGGTAAAGGCGCGGGTAGTGTGGAGCACGGCGCCGACGCCGACCATTCCGGTGCTGGCGGTGACGCGCATCGGGGGCCAGGCGTTTGTATATGTCGTGGCCCAGGCGGAGAACGGCGCCGTCGCCAAGCAGCGCGCCGTTGTCCTGGGCGACACGATCGGGAACGACTATGCCGTCACCGACGGCCTGAAACCTGGGGAAAAGGTCATCACCTCGGGGATACAGTTCCTCATCGACGGGACGCCGGTGCAGCCGATCAGCTAGTCCACGGCTTTCCGAAACCAACTCACCGCGTTTGCGGTCGCGGCCAAAGAGGAGTCCAGGTTTGGTTGATTTTTTCATTAAGCGCCCGATTTTTGCCACAGTGTGCGCCCTGCTGATTATTCTTGCAGGGGCAGTCTGCATTCCCACCCTACCGATCTCGCTCTATCCCAACCTGGCGCCGCCGCAGGTTACCGTCAGCAGCAACTATGTGGGTGCGAACGCGCAGGTGGTGGAGTCCGCGGTAACGATTCCTCTGGAGCAGCAGATCAATGGCGTCGAGGGCATGCACTACATGACCTCGACCAGTTCGAACGACGGCACCAGCAACATCAACGTAACGTTCCGCACCGGGTATGACCTGAACATTGCGGCGGTCGATGTGCAGAACCGCGTGGCCACGGCGCAAGGGCGGTTGCCACAGGAAATCAAGAACACTGGCGTAACCATCACCAAGGCGAATCCGAACTTCGTTTTTGCGGCGGGATTCTACTCGCCCGATAACAGCCTCTCAAACCAGTACATCTCGAACTATCTGGACGTCTACGTGAAGGACGCGCTGAAGCGGATTCCTGGCGTAGGCGACGTCATCATCTTCGGCGAGCGCAAGTACGCCATGCGGATCTGGCTCGACCCGACGAAGCTGGCAGCACGCCAGTTGACGGCGGCTGACGTGGTTTCCGCGCTGCAAGAGCAAAACGTCGAGATCCCGGCAGGGCAGTTGGGGCGTCCACCGGCAGATCCGAAGCAGAGTTTCCAGGTGACGCTGCGGGTGGTGGGACGGCTGTCTGAACCGAAAGAGTTCGAGAACATCATTCTCAAGAACACGCGTAACGGGATCGTGCAGATCAAGGATGTAGGACGAGCGGAAGTCGGCGCGGAGAACTACGACACGAATCTGATGTATAGCGGGCACCAGGCGATCGGCGTTGGCGTGCAGCAGCTCTCCAACGCCAATGCGCTGGCAGTGGACAAAGCCGCTAAGGCCCAACTAGAGGAGCTGTCCAAGTCGTTTCCTCCCGGAATCAAATACGTGATCGCGTTCGACACGACAACCGTAGTGGGGGATTCAGTCAAAGAAGTGGTGACCACGCTGGAAGAGGCGATTCTTATCGTCATCATCGTGATTTTTCTGTTCCTGCTGGACTGGCGCGCGACCATCATTCCGGCAGTCACGATCCCAGTTTCTTTGATTGGAACTTTTGCCTTCATCAAGATTTTTGATTTCTCGGTCAATTCGCTGACGCTGTTCGGCATCACTCTGGCTACCGGGCTGGTGGTCGATGATGCGATTGTGGTCATTGAAAATGTGCAGCGCCACATCAATCAGGGGGAGAGCGATACCCATGCCGCGACCTCCGCAGCCATGGCGGAGGTGGCGAGCGCGGTGGTGGCGACTTCGCTGGTGCTGATTTCGGTGTTCGTGCCGGTATCGTTCTTTCCGGGCACGACGGGGATTCTCTACCGGCAATTCTCCTTAACCATCGCGTTTTCGATTGCGATCTCGCTGTTCAATGCGCTAACACTGTCGCCTGCTCTGGCGGCGATCCTGTTGCGGGGAGAGGAACACAAGTACTCGGTCTTCGACTGGACGCATATCAAATTGCTTTCGCAGGGGTACCGCAAGTTTGCGCATGGAGTGGACGCGGCCATCCATGGTTTAGCAACTGGCTACGGCAAAGCGATTTGCAGAGTGCTGAGTTATCGCTACCTGATGATTGTGCTGTTCCTGGGCGGGCTGGGGGCAACGGCGTACATGTATGTCCACGTGCCCACCGGATTCGTGCCGCAGGAAGATCAGAACTATTTCATTGTGGTGGTGCAGGCGCCGCAAGGGGCGTCACTCTCTTATACGACTGACATTGCTTCGCAGGCCGAGAAAATTCTGCTTGCCGATCCCGATATCTTCGGCACCTTTTCTGTGCCCGGGTTTTCTCTGTCGGGCGGGAGTTCGTCGAACTATGGGCTGGTATTCGCGCCGTTGAAGCCGATCGATGACCGCAAAGGCAAAGGCCATGCGGCCAGCGATATTGTGGCGCGGGTCTCGCCGAAACTTTTCGGTATTCCGGGAGCGATCGTGGTGGCCTTCGAGCCGCCGGCCATCAGCGGCATTGGAAGCTTCGGTGGATTCCAGTTCGAGTTGCAGGACTTGGGGCGCAATACGCTGCAGGATATCGACACGGTAGGGCACAAGATCGTGGCCGGCAGCCGCCAGCGACAGGACCTGACAGGGTTGTTCACCAGCTTCACGGCCAACGATCCGCAGCAACTGGTGCAGATTGATCGCGAGAAGGCGAAGGCGATTGGAGTGCCGATCAACCAGGTCACGCAGGCGCTTGGCGTTTACATGGGTTCGCAGTATGTCAATGATTTCGATTTCAACAATCGTTCCTACCGGGTTTACGTGCAGGCGGACGAGCCGTTTCGCATGAACGCTCGCGACCTGCGGAATTATTACGTGCGGTCCGACTCCAGCGGGCTGGTGCCGCTGGGAAACATCGTCACTCTGAAGGAAACGTCAGGGCCGCAGGTCATCAATCACTACAATCTGTTCCGCTCCGCGGAAATCGATGGCGCGGCGGCGCCGGGATACAGTTCCAGTCAAGGCTTGCAGTCGATGGAGGAACTGGCGAAGCAGAACATGCTGCAAGGCATGTCGTTCCAGTGGACGGGGCTGGCGCTCGAAGAAGTCGAGGCCGGCGGCAAAGCGATCATCATTTTCGGGCTGGGCATTCTAGTGGTGTATCTGACGCTGTCGGCGCAATACGAGAGTTTCGCGCTGCCGTTTATTATTTTGCTGGCGGTACCGATGGCAGTGCTGGGCGCGCTGCTGTTCATACAGATGCGGGGGCTGGTGAACGATGTTTATGTGCAAATCGGCCTGGTGATGTTGATTGGACTCTCGGCGAAGAACTCGATTCTGATTGTGGAATTTGCGGAGCAGTTGCTGAAACAGGGCCGCACCATCATCAACGCCGCGATTGAAGCGGCGGAACTGCGATTACGGCCCATCCTGATGACCTCGTTCGCATTCCTGTTCGGTGTGCTGCCACTTTATTTCGCCACCGGCGCCGGCAAACTGGGAAGGCATTCGGTGGGGACGGCGATTGTGGGCGGCATGTTGTTCTCCACCGTGCTCAATTTGTTCTTCATTCCGGTGTTGTACGTGATTCTAAAGACTCTGCTGACCTCGTTCTCAGCCAAGAAAGCGGAACCGACGGCAGAGCCGGTGAGCGTGGCTTAGGTTTCAGTCGTCTTCTCGATCTCCCAAACGGTTACAGTAAGACAGTGGGCACGGACCATTGACGGACACTGCTGACAAGGCCTTGACGCCGCCGGGCGCATTGAGTTTGTTGCGACCGCTGCGCGCGCCCATCTTCCGCAATCTACTGGTGGCGGACGTTGTCTCCGATATTGGAACGTTCATGCAGAGCGTTGGGGCTGCATGGTTGATGGTGTCGCTGGGCGCGGGACCGATTTACGTCGCGCTCACGCAAACTGCTTCTTCGCTGCCGTACTTTCTGCTGGCTCTGCCTGCGGGCTCCGCCGGTGATATTGTCGATCGCCGCAGGCTGATTCTGTTCACCGAATCGTGGATGGTGGGTGCGACGTTACTGCTGGTGGCGCTAACCATTGCCGGGGTTATGTCGCCCTGGCTGCTGCTGGTGCTGACCTTTGCGATTTCGGCCGGAGATGCCTTTGAAACGCCGACGTGGCGCGCAATTCTGCCTGAACTGGTATCCAAAAGCGACCTGGAGGCCGCATCTGCGCTTAATGGAATTGAATTCAATCTGGCTCGAGCGGTAGGGCCGGCGCTGGCTGGCTTCGTTATAGCGGCGGCGGGCGTGGCCGCGGCATTTGTCATCAACGTGGTGTCGTTCTTCGGAGTGATTCTGGTGGTTGCGCGATGGAAAAGACCGGTCCGCAAACGGACGGCGCCGCCAGAAACACTAACCGGAGCCACGGTCGCCGCCCTTCGCTACGTCCGCCACTCACCGGAAATCCTCGGGGTGGTGGTGCGGACGGGCATCGTCATGTTCTTTGCCAGCGCGATCTTTGCGTTGTTGCCGACGGTGGCCCGGAGCGTCAACCCAAGCGCGATTGGTTACGGGCTGTTGCTTGGTTGTTTTGGAGTGGGCGCTGTGGCCGGAGCTCTCTTGTTGCAACCGGCGCGCTCCAGGTGGTCGACGGAAATGGTGGTCTCATCCGGCGTCGTGATCTTGGGTCTGACGACTGTGGCGATCAGCGGTTTACACCGGATCAGCACGCTGGCTCCCGTCATGCTGATTGGAGGAGGGGCCTGGATCACTTTCATTTCTCTCATTAGCGCGCTGGTTCAGAACCTGGCGCCGGATTGGGTAAGAGCCCGCGTACTGTCGATTTTCGTACTGGTGTATATGGGGAGCTTCGCTCTAGGAAGTGCAGCCTGGGGTGCGGTTGCTCAGCGAGCGGGAGTCAGGACGGCGCTTGTGTACGCGGGCATCGGGACAATTGGTACGGCAACGCTGGCGCTGGTGGCTAAGCTTCCTAATTCGACTGCGGACCTGAGTCCGTGGAACCACTGGCGGATGCCGGTGGTTGTGAAGGAGGTTGGATCGGAGCTGCAACGGGGCCCGGTGCTGGTCACGGTTGAATACGTCGTCGTGCACGAAAAGATGGCGGAGTTCGTGGAAGCGATCCATGAATATGGACGCATACGACTTCGCGATGGAGCATACCGGTGGGGAGTGTACCGTGACACTGAGGCGGCGGACCGCTACGTCGAGATATTCCTGGTGCATTCGTGGGCGGAACATCTGCGGCAGCACGAACGGCAGACGAACGCGGACCGCAAGATAGAAGAACGTTTGCGTGGCTACGTCACCAAGGAGCCGGAGGTGCATCATTTAATCTATGCGTCGGAGGAGGAAGCATAGCTGCGGGCCAGTCTGGGTCAGGAGGTCGAGGACTTTGAAGGTGACACACGCCAACGGGGGACGCGGGCTGGAGCGTGGCGATTTGGTACTCCGGACCTGGTCAATGAGTATAAGGGCGATGTTACGTAAACAGAGTGGTCAGTCTTTATCTCAGACTTATCCTTACTTCGACACGGGCTTTTGCCTCAATGGGCTCCTTCCCGCATGTGGCCGGGATGAATCTCCATCGCCGGACTGAGTCTAGGGCTTGTTTATCGACATCATCTCCACCGGACCGGATGACCACTGGATCGTGGACCTTGCCCTTCCTGTCTACCATTAGATCGAAGATCGTCATGGCGGTCTTCGGTCCTTTCCTCTCCCAGCTCGCAGGAGGCAATGGGTCAGGCGTGAAGGTAGGTTTAGGCGGCTTACATGGCGGCTTCTGCCCCGATTCCTGCTTTGCCGGTGGCGCCGCCTCAGTGTTGGATTGTTGACCTACACACGCACTGCCCATACTCACGATAACCCCACAGATCAACGCCTGTAGTGGCCGCACTTGGATCTCCTGATTCCGGCACAAGCCAGATTCAACATGATAACTGTTGTTGACGGGCGTTTACACTCACGACCCCGGTCCATCTCCCGGTCCCGATTGCGGCGCGCCGACGCCGATGCTAGACTGCGCGAATGGCTACCAAAAAGAAGACCAAGAAGAGGCCTGCAAAGGCGAAGAGAGCCGCCAGCAAGAAGTTAACCAAGAAGGTGAAGCGTCCGAAGAAGGTGGCGAAGAGGAAACCTGCCCCGAAAAAGAGGGCAACGAAAAAGAAAGCCGCCAAGAAACCGGCCCGGAAGAGGCGCGGGCGCGCGGCTGCGGAGTCCTCGATAAACAGACCAGACTTGCATTCGGGCGGACAGTCGGGAGATTTGCAGGGATTGTCCAATGTGGAAAGCGCGGATTCGGAGAGCGTGGACGAGTTGCTCGAGGAAGGGAACGCGTTCGAAGCGGACGTTTTGACGGGAGTGGAACGTGCCGGTGATCGCGGCGAAAGGGAGGTCCACACCCATGAAGTGCCGGAGGATGACGTGCCCGGCGAATATCTGGATGAAGAGTAGGATGTCTTCTTTTGTCGTCGAGGGCGGGATCGATCAGATGAATGGTTTATGAACGCCGTAAGGCGTGGGCGGAGACGCGCGGAGCGGGCATCTGGGCCAGGGATGTCACCGTTTCGCGGGTGATGCGCGCGGCCAGTTTGCGATCGGCAAACTTTCGGGTTTCCGCGGCGAACCGTACCCGGGCGCAAATCTGGCGCCGGGAAAGCAAACGCAACAAGTGCGGGAAGAAAGACATCGTGCCCCAATAGCAGATATCGTTGGCGGCTGAGCCGTCGGCAACGTCATAGCTGAGGTGGGCAGAGACCACAGACGCGCCTGCTCTGGTGGCGGCATCAAACAGTGCGGGACGAAAGGGCAGCACCTGGCTGCCATCGGAACTGGTGCCTTCGGGAAACAGCACCACCACCGAACCCTGCGAGAGCGCCTGAGACATCTCCGCGTTGGCGGTATGGGCGGCGGAGGTGCGGGCACGGTCCACGAAGACGGTCCCTGAGAGCTTTGCCATCAATCCGAAGAGCGGCCAGGAGCGAACTTCCTGCTTGGACACAAAGACGCAAGGGTGCAGGGCGCTGAGCACCAGAATGTCGAGGTAGCCCAGGTGATTGGCAACCAGGAGGCCGCGGGAAGGGAATTCGCCGTCAGGGTGAAGCTCAATTCTCAGGCGATGTAGCGCCTTTGCACACCAGTGGTGCAGCCACTGGGCGCGCTCACGCGTGGACATTCTGGTGCGTACGCGAATGACGAGGAAATGGGCGCACGCTTGTAAGGCTGTGGAAACCAAAACGAAGAGCCGGAGGACGGTCCGTAGTTGTTGGGTTGGGCGGTGGCGAGGTTTCATGCGTGACGGTTAAGGTCTTGGAGCAATGGAGACTGTATCACAGATTTGCGGGAGATCATCAGGTGAGACCTTAGGGTAGTGGGCTACTTTGAATTCAAAGTAGGCCACTACCGACCTTAGCTTTCGGTTCGCAGTATGATAAATGGGGATGGCCACGGAAAGATCGGAAGGAGACACACTGGCCGGCAGCGAGAGGGAGCGCAACGGGAGCTTCTATCTCGGGCGAAAGCCGGCGAGTTTGGCGCTGCTCTCGGTGCTTGCGGTGGTGTTCTTCACCGGTGTCAGCGGCTTGTCGCGCGTTTATCATGCGCAACAGGAGGCTCTGGCGAACCGCTGGTTCACGCGTGGAGCGGCCGACCTGAAGGAGCAGCGTTTTGACCGCGCCGTCAGCGAATTCCGCACGGCGCTGCTCTACTCGCGTGACGATTACGCCTACCAGCTCAATCTGGCGGAGGCGCTGATTGGCCTGAAGCGGAGCAATGAAGCCTTCGCTTACTTAATCAACCTTTGGGAACGAGAGCCCGAGAACGGGCGGGTGAACCTGGAGCTGGCGCGGATCGCCGCCCAAGAGAGACAAACCGAACAGGCGCTGCGTTACTACCATAATGCCATCTACGCCATCTGGCCCGGCAATCAAGAAGTAGAACGCCGTGACACTCGCCTGGAACTGATCGAATTCCTGTTAAGCACGAATGCCAAGACACAAGCGCAGTCGGAGTTGATTGCGCTGGCCGCCAATCTGGATGGCGATCCAGCGCAACACACACGTGCTGGAGACCTTTTTCTTCGAGCACAGGACTATGAGCACGCACTCGCCGAATACCGGATGAGCTTGAAGTCAGACAATCACAACCCAGCTGCATTGGCGGGAGCGGGGTGGGCGGCGTTCGAACTCGGCCGCTATCCGCTGGCAGAGCGCTTCCTTCAAGGCGCCGTATCCGCCGATCCTGGTGATGGACAGAGCGCAGCCCGCCTCAAGACCGCCGAACTGGTGTTGCAAATGGATCCGTTCCGGCGGCAGATTTCGGCCGCAGAGCGCGACCAAATTGTGATGGACGCTTTTGCGGCAGCAGGGGAGCGAATAAAGGCGTGCCCGGCTGCGGGCGATTCGAAGGGGATAGTTCCGGCGGCGAGCGGTCAGGCGGGAGTAAGTGAGGAGTGGGTGAAGATGAAGCCGCGTATCACGCAACGGGGTATGCGGCAAGATCCGGACCTGGTAGAGAAGGCCATGGACCTAGTGTTCAAGGTAGAGCGCCAAACCAGCACTACTTGCGGAACTCCGAATGGGGAGGATTTGGCACTGCTGCTGGTCGCGAAACTGCACGAAGGGAATTGACTTGGAGAGCGGGCTCAAATCAGAAACTGATGCCGCGCCGGCCGAGGCCGTGGCCTCGCTTCCCGGGCGGTCTTCGGGAGGTCTGCTGCGCTCAGTTTTTCGAGAAGAAACGTTCTTTCTTATCTTGTCGGTCTTCATTGGGGTTTTCTCGGGATTGGCGGTCGTCTGCTTCCGCTTCGCCATTGACTGGTGCCGTATCTATCTAGTGGGATCGGGGGCCACGCCATCGACGCTGCGACTTTTGCTTGCGCCCAGCCTGGCAGGACTGATCATTGCCGTGCTGGTCATTCATGTATTTCCAGGGGCGCGGGGGAGCGGGGTCAATCAAACCAAAGCTGCGTTGTATATCTATAACGGCTACATCCCACTGCGTACCGCTGTCGGAAAGTTCATCACGGCGGCATTGGCGATCGGGGCGGGACACTCT
>JABCZH010000027.1 GCA_013289795.1 Acidobacteriota bacterium | reverse complement strand
GGGAGGGACCACCGCCGGATACGGCATCGCCGGTGACTTCAACTACTTCTATCCGGACTGGTTAGGCTCAGTCCGTCTGCTGTCGGGCGAGACTCGAATTGCCTTCCCGATCATGGCATATGCACCGTTTGGAGAGGGTTACGCGGGAGGAATACCCGATAATGCGGAATTTACCGCGGGCGGTTACCCGTTTACGGTATTCGATAGCGAAAACGATACGGGCACCTTGGAAGATTTTATGTTCCGCCGCTACAGCCCGGTGCAAGGCCGCTGGATTTCTCCCGATCCGGCAGGGCTGGGCACAGTGAATCCCGCCAATCCCCAGTCGTGGAATAGATATGCTTACGTGCTCAACAATCCGCTGAGAAACACGGACCCTTTGGGCCTGTACTGCTTCTATGGCGGCAAAGGGGATACGCCGGAAAACGACGCCGATAAAACGGACTACGACTTTGACGCAACAGATGCCAGCGATTGTGGAGATGGAGGGCAATGGATCGACACAACGGTGACGATCAATGTAAGCTCGGCCTCACCGTCGGACGTTCAGACGACCGCCGGCACGGTACAAAGTTCCATCGCTCCCGGAGCCGCAAACAACGTGAGTAAGCAATACGGGCTGACTACACCATGTGGCTCTAGCGCCGGCCAGGTTATGGGCGCTGTCGAGGGCAACTTCGCCCAGTTCGGAAATTATTCAAGATGGGGAGGACTCGAGAGTGTCACGTTCTCCCCACCGTCAGGCATGGGGGCCGGATCAACAATTCCGATCAGCGTTAGTGTTTTCGGATTCACTCAAAACCTATCCGTAAATGTGCAATCAATGAATTCCCAAAGCATGACCTTTACGACCAACCCAGGACATTTGCTCTATCCGGCAAGCATCACGTTTGCGTCCTCACCTGCTTCACCGGGTTCCATCAACTTCAACATCAATCTCGGAGGGACCGTAGCAAACCCAATGGAGTTCAGCTTTGGAGGCAGCGCTTTTGAGGATGCCCAGTGGAACCACTTCCTCGGCAGGTCGGCGGGTTCTGCAAAGGAGGTCACTAATGATCGGGACGAGTGGAGCTGCTGTGTTGATTTTGGTCAACACTATTTTCGCTAGTGCGCTTGGGATCTGTGCGGGGGGGCTCACGGGCTTAGTGCTGCGTCGGCCTTGGAGTCTTAAGGCGGCCGTCATAGATGGCGTTCTCGCTGCTGTTGTCGCAGTCATCGCAGCATACGTGCTGGCAGCGATAGACAGCGCCCGTGGTGTTTTGGAGTCCCGCGTGGCGCTGGTCTTAGCCATTGCGACAGCCAGCATCGTGGTGAGGCATCTCATGCGCCTAGCAGTTCGTTCCGCCAATTAGGCGTGTGGACGGGTTCTATAAAAGGGGTGTCAAGTTAGAAACACTCTTTTCCCGGGTGAGACTGCCCCATCCAGCGCGGTTTTCGATGGATGGGCACCACGAACCTCGACTTCTTGTGCATTCACCACCGCCGACTGTAGTCCACACAAACAACTGAGGTGAGCCTAGGCAAAACCCTTGATACCATCGTCCGTGGTGCCCACCTTCCGAAAATCGCGGAAGGTGGGGCAGCCTCAGCGGTAGGACAATGACTAGAAAATCAAAAGTGGGTAAGCCCCCTATGTCCTATGTTCCTTTTGGCGAGGGCTATGCCGGTGGGCAGGGCTATGTGCAGTTCACGGGCATCAACAGCTGGACCGTGGCCGACACCGAGAACCAATCTGGCAGCCTGGAAGATTTTATGTTCCGGCGCTACAGCCCGGTGCAAGGCCGCTGGATTTCTCCCGACCCGGCTGGGCTAGGCGCGGTCGATCCCAGCAATCCCCAGTCGTGGAATAGATATGCTTATGTAGGCAACACTCCCTTGAGCGCAACCGACCCCCTAGGATTGTTTAGCGACATGAACGATGCGGTTCAATACAATCGTCAGATGGCTAGAACGGAGGGCGCTCTTACCGCGTATGAATTCTTTGGCCTCCAGTTGTACGACATATGGGGCTACTCCAACGACAAGGGTGGGTCCATTCAGGCGGTGCCCGTCAGCTATCCGACGGAGAGCCTTGATGAGGGTCATCCGAACAGCGACGGTTGGCAGATGCTGGGCATTGGATACACGGGCGGCGACCCGATAGGCCCCGGCACCGCCCAAGTGACTAACCCGCCTCCCGCAAACAACAGACGGTTGCCGAAAAAAACTGGGTGCGGCCTAGCTGTGGCGCAGGGTACTCTCTCCGTTGGGCTCGACATTGTTGGCGCTATACCTGGGCTTGGCAACGCGGTTTCGGCAACTGCCGCTGGTGCTAGGGCAGTTAACGGCATCGTCGCATACGGCGGTGCAGCTTATGGGATAGGCACGGGACTTACTGATGAATCCCCCTTCGGAGCAGCCAGCGCAGGTGCAGGTTTGGGCTTTACGCTTGCAGATGCGGCCTTAGAAGGCGGCAAGGTAATACCTGTCCTCGGCAATGCTCTCTCGGCAACCATTGGACTATACGACGGTTATCAATTGGCCAAGACGATTCAAAGATGCTGGTGAGGAGGTTCGGGAGTCTGGTAGCTCATCGCTGGTGCACACATGTTTGATTACGAATCACCCAAGCCGAAAGAACCTGTCGACTACACAGGCCTAAAAATTGCGGCGATGACGGCGCCGGTATTCTTTCTCATTACCTTCTTGTATAACGCCGATGCAGGTCTGGCCACCTGCATTGTGTTAGACGTGATAATCTTCGCCATCAAGCTCCGCTGGCATTTAAGGAAACACGTCTGGTTCTGGGCGATCATTGCTGTTATCTTGGCGCTCCACGTCCCATTAGTTTTCATGGTTCAATGGCCCAAAAATGCGCCTACGATTTTTTACGCGATGCCGATCGGGATCGCGGACTTTCTGATCATATCGGGAGCTTTAAAGCTCGCAGAAAAACTTCTTTCGAAAGATTCTTCTAATGACGAGAATGGATGACTAGATTCGGTCCACGTTCGGATTGCTTATTTGCTTCTTTGAACGCCTGTTATGCCGCAAACAACAAGTCTTAAATTGGGTGCTGGCCCACCTTTGCATCGCCACGACTAAGGCTGCCCCACCCTTCGTGGTTTCGAAGGGTGGGTGCCACTTACCTCGCTGCCTAGGTTTTTCGATCGCAGCCTGAGGCCAGCGGCGCACGAAGAAATTCCTAGTGACGGATGAAGCAGTACAGCTTCAATGTGAATGGACAGTCAGCCGTGGGAAAGCTGACCTGGAACGCCAACGGAACGCTGCAGCAACTGGCGATCACCGACCCGTTCAACAGCCAGGACAATCAGACTTGTACCTACACCTATGACGCCTTAGCGCGGGTCTCGGGGGACAATTGCGGCAGCGCCTGGGCACAGACGTTCAGTTATGATGCCTTTGGCAATATCAGCAAGAGCGGCAGCATTTCCTGGCTGCCTACCTACAACAGTCCGGTCAACAACAAGTACTTGACGGGCTGGAACGGCGTCAGCTACGACGCTAATGGCGACCTGCTCAACGACACCTTCAACACCTATACTTGGGACGCCTACGGTGGGTTGGCGTCTGTGAACGGCGCGACCGTTACCAATGATGCATTCGGCAGAATGGTCGAGAATCAAAGCCGAGGGATCGAACTCGTCTACTCCCCTGCTGACGGATCGGTGCTGGCGGCAATGCAGGGTCAGGCTCTTAACACGGCATTCGTGCCGCTGCCGGGAGGGACCACGGCCGGATACGGCATCGCCGGTGACTTCAACTATTTCTATCCGGACTGGTTAGGCTCAGTCCGTCTGCTGTCGGGCGAGACTCGAATTGCCTTCCCGATCATGGCATATGCACCGTTTGGAGAGGGTTACGCGGGAGGAACGCCCAATAACGGAAATTTTACGGCGTACGGCTTCCCCTTTACCGTGTTCGATAGCGAAAACGATACGGGCACCTTGGAAGATTTTATGTTCCGCCGCTACAGCCCGGTGCAAGGCCGCTGGATTTCTCCCGACCCGGCAGGGCTAGGCGCGGCTAACCCCGCTAATCCCCAGTCGTGGAATAGATATGGGGGCTGGCCCACCTTTGCATCGACACGACTAAGGCTGCCCCACCCTTCGTGGTTTCGAAGGGTGGGTGCCACTTACCTCGCTGCCTAGGTTTTTCGATCGCAGCCTGAGGCCGGCGGCGCACGAAGAAGTTCCTAGTAACGAATGAAGCAATACAGCCTCAACGTGAATGGACAGTCCGCCGCGGGTGGCCCATTCAAGCCATCCTCGGCTTAAGTGGGGCCGTTCACTTGGCGCGGTCAAACGGAGCAACCCGACGTGCCCCGCTCTTTTAGTTGTTGCTATCCCTTTTTGACCTCTGCATCCAATTGCGGAAGCATACACTTTCGTGCGCGCAGAGTTTAAGCTAGCTTTCAGGATTCTCTAATTAGAATCGAGCTGTATTAAAGGCCCTTTCATGAGAATCCTAATTGCCGAAGATGATGCGGCTCTGGCCAGTTTTGTGCGCCAGGGTCTGCTCGGGGAACACTACACGGTCGATGTGGCGGAAGATGGCGACCAGGCGCGCGCCATGGGCAGCGAGATTGATTACGATCTTGTCATCCTCGACTTAAACCTGCCCAAGCTCGATGGCGTGAGCGTGTTGCGCCATCTGCGGCTGCGCCGCCCCAGCCTGCCAGTGTTGGTGTTGACTCAGAGAAGCAAAGTAGAAGACCGGGTGCAGTGCCTCGACACCGGAGCCGACGATTATCTCCCCAAACCATTTTCCTTTAGCGAACTCTCGGCCCGCATCCGCGCCCTGCTGCGCCGCAGCCATCTCCCATCGGAGTCCGTGCTTGTAGTCGAAGACCTGAAACTCGATCGCGTCGAACACCGCGCCGAACGCGCCGGCCGCCGCATCGATCTAACCACCAAAGAGTTTTCCCTGCTCGAATATCTGATGCGCAACGCCGGCCGTCAAGTCTCCCGCGCCATGATCATCGAACACGTCTGGAACCTCACCTTCGACACGACTACTAATGTGGTGGATGTTTATATCAATTACCTGCGGCGGAAGGTGGATGATGGGCATCCGCGGAAGCTGATCCACACGGTGCGCGGTGTGGGCTATGAAATGGGCAGCGCGGAAGTGACGGCATGACTCCTCTGCAAATCAGCGCGCCTCTCGCCGTTGAGGAGATCACGGGCCGGAGCCCGCTTGCGCAATTGCTGCACGCGCTGAACCAGCCGCTGACCGGATTGCAATGCTCGATGGAGGTAGCGCTGGCTGGAAGTCGCACTCCGGAGCAATACCGGCAGGGGCTGCGCGACGGCCTTGCGCTGACTGAGCGCATGCGGGCTCTGGTCGAGGCGATCCGCGAAGTCGCCGATGGCCTGGACGAAGATGAGAATGAAATACCGAACGAAATGACGGACCTCGCGGCGATCCTGCGCGAAACCGTGAACGATCTCAAGCCGGTAGCCGAGTCGAAAGCCATCCGCATGGAAATAGAATTCGATTCCTCTTTGATTCTAGTAGTGAGGGCGGGAAGACAAAAGCTGGGTGGCATCGCGTTCCGGCTGCTGGATTCTGTGCTGAGTCTCGCGGCCGAAGGCAACGCGGTGAAGGTTAGCGCCGTGAAGATCGAAGCAAGCGCGGCGCAAAGCGGAGACTGGCTGCGCATCCGCTGGGAGGTAACCGAAGAAGCGCGCCAGCCATCTTCACGGCCAGAACTGGGTTTGCTAGTGGCGCAAGCCGGCTTCGATTGCTGCGGCGCCGAGTGGCAACGAATGTGGGACGGCAAGCAGGAAACGTTAAGCATCAGGCTGCCTGGTATTTCACGCAAGAACTCCTAAGGAAACTCTGATTGCCCCTCCAGCCCGAAAAGCAGGTTTCTCGACTTCGCGAAATCGCCCGGAAACGGGCGATCTCGCTTCGCTCGAAATGACAAAGCTGAGGTTAATCAGAGTTTCCCTAGTCGATTTTTTCTGATCACTTTTCTTAACCGGAATTCCAACCTGGTTCTTTGTTCTTGGGAGACGTAATGACACTTATGACAACTTTCCCCTCCATGGCGCGGGTGGCGGGCGGGGCGCTCATCGCCAGCGCCAGCAGCGCCTTTCGCGACCAGGTGCTGCACAATCTGAATGGCCGCTGCCGTCCGGTACAGCAGGCGCTGGGCGGCGCGGAAGCGTTGTCGAAGCTCGAAAAAGGAGACTGGCAGGTGCTGTTTCTCGACCGCCGAGTTCCGGACCTCGACACCGACGAACTGATCGCCATCATTCAGCGCCGGTTCCCGGGAACCCAGGTGGTGCTGCTCGATTCGGATGCGGACGCTGCATCCGCCAACTCCAACCCGTCTGCGTCGGTGGAAACTACGTCAGGTCTGAGAAGCGTGGAACAAGATTCGACGCCGGAAGAAAATCCGCAGACGATTGAAAGATTTCCCGAGTTCGAGCCGCTGCCCGGCATGATCGGGCGCAGCGAAAGCATGCGGCGGGTCTATCGCATGGCGCGGCTGGTTGCGCCGCGCACCACGACCGTGCTGATCGCAGGTCCCACGGGAAGCGGCAAGGAGCTGGTAGCGCGCGCGTTACACACGCTGAGTCCGCGGGCCGCGAAACCTTTCGTCGCAGTCAACTGTGCCGCGATTCCGGAAGCGCTTGTCGAGTCTGAACTATTTGGCTATTCGCGGGGAGCGTTCACCGGAGCGGTGCAATCACAACTGGGAAGAATTCCGGCGGCGCACGGGGGAACGCTGTTTCTCGACGAAGTGAGCGAGTTGCCGCTCGGCATGCAGGCCAAGCTGCTGCGCTTTCTGGAGCAAAAAGAAGTGCAGCGGCTGGGCACGGCCGAAGTGACACGCGTCGATGTGAGGGTCATTGCCGCGAGCAATGTGGATCTCGCGGGGCGCGCCGGCAGAAGAGAATTTCGCGAAGATCTTTTTTACCGGCTTTCGGCCTTTCCTCTGGAGCTGCCGCCGCTGACCGAGCGCCGCGGCGACATCATTCCGCTGGCAGAACATTTTCTGGAGTGCATGGCGGCTGCGACGAATAGTGCGTGTCCGCGATTGAGCGGCGAGGCAGCGCAGAGGCTCGAATGCCATGCGTGGAAAGGCAACGTACGCGAATTGCAGCACGTGATGGAGAGAGCGTCGATTCTGATCGAGAAGGGCGACACAGTGCGGCCCGAGCATCTTTACTTCCCTTTCGAGCTCTGCTCTTTGCAGTCCGCCAGCCGCAACCCTTCGTGCGCCGGCCTGGCAAGCTGAGGATAATCTCAGGCCCAGGCCCTCACTCTGGCACGAACCGTGCAAATGTTGCCTGCATACATGACCTCCTTGCCCATGCCGGCAGAATTCTCCAGCGACGTTTCGGGCCCCTACCCGGCCGTCGCGGGAATGGGCGCGGAAACCATCGCGGGAATCGCCGCCGGAGAAACTGGCGCGAGTGGGACTTCAGCCGCAGGCAACGAACAGTTTTTGCTGCAAGCCTTCCGAACTTTTGCGGAAGCCGCCGATTCGCTTGAACGCTCGTATGGCCGGCTACGCGGCGAGGTGGTACGGCTTCGGGCTGAGTTAGAACAGAGCAATGCAGGGCTACTGCGCAGCCTGTCGGAAAATCGCCGGATGCGCGAGCATCTCGACCGGATTCTCGAAGGCCTTCCCTGCGGCGTGTTGGTCGAACGCTCCGACGGCAGCATTTCATTGCTGAATCCCGAGGGCAGGAGATTGCTCGGATTACCGCAGCCACCATACGCGTCGTCATCTTTATCTTTATCTTCATCACTATCTTCATCTTCATCGTCATCATTGTCCGCAGTCCCGGCAGATTTGATCGACCTTTTGAATCGCACCCGCCAAGCGCCCGGCGAACTGGAATCGCGTCTGCCTGATAGTGATAGCCGGACGGAGCGCTGGCTGGCCGTGCGCCACGCCGCGGTTCCGGATGGACAGTCTGAAACGGGCGCGGCCAATCACGCAGACGCCGAGCCGGTTTCCATCTTCATTCTTCGCGATGTGAGCGACGCCAAAAGCCTGGTACAGGAGCGCGAAAAATTGCGCCGCGAGCAAGCGCTGGCGGAGATGGCATCGATTCTGGCGCACGAAATCCGCAACCCGCTGGGCAGCCTGGAGCTATTTGCCGGATTGCTGGCTGCGGCTGCGCTTCCGCAGGAGTGCCACCTGTGGGTAGAGCAAGTGCAGGCCGGCCTGCGAACACTCGGAGCGACGGTGAACAACGTTCTGCACTTCCACAGCCTACCCGCGCCGCAGTGCGCGCCCGTCGATCTGGGCCTGCTGCTCGATTGGGCGGGGGGCTTTCTCGTTCCCATGGCGCGGCAGGCGAGGGTCGAATTGTGCCTGCGCAACCGGCTGCAGGGCGTATGGTTCGTCGCCGATCGCCATCGTCTGGAGCAGGTTCTGCTGAATCTTGTGCTAAATGCGTTGCGGGCCATGCCGGGCGGCGGCTGGGTCGAGATCTCCGGCCACCGCACGCATCATGCGAGTGGCTGTGCTGCAGTGATTTCGGTGAACGACACCGGACCGGGAATCGACGCCCGGCAGGCGGCAAGAATTTTCGAACCGGGATTCAGCACACGCCCGGGCAATCCGGGGCTGGGGCTCGCGGTGTGCCGGAAGATCGTGGAGCAGCATGGCGGCTCGCTGGCAGCGAGCAATCGCGCGGGATCGGGCGCAAGTTTTACGCTGCTGCTTCCTCTGGAAAACGAACGCGGGCGTGACAAGGAATTGGACGAGGAGGCTGAGGGATGAATCGAGTTCTGGTGGTGGATGACGAAGCCGGGATGCGGGCGGCGCTCGAAGCGCACTTCCTGCGGCGCGACTGGCAGGTGGACACGGCGGCGAACGCGGACGAGGCCCTCGAAAAATTCCGCCGGGTTCTGCACCCCCTCGTGGTCACCGACATTCGCATGCCGGGAGCGGACGGCTTCTCGGTAATGCGCGAAGCGAGGGCGCTCGCTCCGCACACAGCAGTGGTGCTGTTGACGGCGTTTGCTAATGTGCCTGATGCCGTGGCGGCGATGAAAGATGGAGCCTGCGATTACCTGGTGAAGCCGGTGTCGTTTGAACAGCTGGAACAGGCGGCGGAGCGGATTCTGGTGCAGGCGCGAACCCAGGCCGAGGCCCAGGAAGGGCTGGTGGGGCATGCGGCGCGCTGGCTGCGCTCGCTCGCTCTAGCGCGGCAGATTGCGGCAACCGATGCGGATGTGCTGATTGAGGCCGAGAGCGGGACGGGCAAGGAGATGGTGGCGCGGCTGATCCATCGGCTAAGCCCGCGGCGCGATCACGCCTTTGTCGCGGTAAATTGCGCGGCTTTTCCCGAGACGCTGCTCGAAAGCGAACTGTTTGGCTACGCGCGCGGCGCCTTTACCGGCGCCGTGGTGGCGAAGCCAGGCCGCTTCGAACTGGCGCATCGCGGCACTCTGCTGCTCGACGAGGTGGGCGAGATGCCACTCGGATTGCAGCCGAAGCTGCTGCGCGTTCTGCAGGAGCGGGAATTTGACCGGCTCGGCGATACGCGCACGGTTCATGTCGACTTGCGTGTGATTGCGACGACGAACCGCACGCTAGGGGAAATGGTGAAGGAAGGAAAGTTCCGCGCCGATCTCTTTTATCGGCTGAATGTGATTCCTTTAAGTTTGCCGCCGTTGCGCGAGCGTCCGCAGGATATTCGAGAGCTGGCCGAATATTTTCTGCGGCTCTACGGAGCGAAAAACAAAACTCTGCGTCTGACTCCGGAATTTATCGCGAGGCTTGAAGCGCACAACTGGCCGGGCAATGTTCGCGAGCTGGCCAACTGTTTGCGCCGTGCCGTGACGCTGGCGACGGGCAGCGAGATTGGAAGAGAGAGTTTGGAGGGGTGGGCGTGGGAGGATGCCGGGGTGCAAGAAAATCCATCGCAGAAAAATTTCTCGCAGAACGGTTTATCGCAGAGAGCTTCATCCCAGAAAGCCGTGCCGCACGATGGTGTTGTCCCGGAGACAGAGCTTTGCGGCGGTGGTTTTCCTAGTGACGGTTTCTCCGGCGAGCACGTCTCAAGCAGTCATGTTTCTCGTGAGCGTGTGCCGGACGGTGCGGTATCCGACGACCGCTTGCGTGCCGGAGTCTCTCTCGAAAACATGGAGCGACGGCTGCTTGAGATGACTCTGCAGGCTACGGGGGGAAACCGCTCACGGGCCGCCGGACTTTTGGGCGTCAGCCTGCGAACTGTGAGAAATAAAATCCGCAGCTACGGGCTGCCGAGCTGGAGCAGTTATGTCCATGATTGATACTCCGATGACGGGGGCGCTCAGCCGCTATCTCGATGTGGATGTGGCCCGCCACAAGCTGATCACGGCGAATCTGGCGAACATCGACACGCCGGGCTATCGCACGCGCGATCTCGACTTCCATGCCGAGCTGATGCGGTCAAGCATGCACGCCGCGGCGAGCGAGATGACGGACCTGGAATATGCCGCATACACGCCGGCGGTGCAGAAGATCCGCGGACTGATTGAGCGTCCGGATGGCAACAATGTGAGCGTGGAGCGCGAAAGCCTGCTGCTGGCCGAAAGCCAGATGAAGTACAGCCTGGGCATTCAGCTGCTGAAAGATGAGTTTCACGGGATTTCGCAGGCGATCAACTCGGGAGGTACGTCGTCATGAACCTGTTTGGCATGCTGGAGATGAGCGGCTCGGCTCTCGGAGCCGAGCGTTGGCGGGCCGAGGTGGTGGCCGCGAACATGGCGAACGCGGAGACCACTCGCTCGGCACAGGGCGGGGCCTACCGGAGGCAGTTGCTGGTCTTCCGGGCGCAGCCAATGCCGCGCTTTCCCATGATGCTGGCGCATCTGCACAGGGGCACTCCGGATGGCGGGGTGCGGGTGGAGCGCGTGGTGGCCGATCCGACGCCGTTGCCGCGACGCTATGAGCCGGGACATCCTGATGCGGATGGAGGAGGGTATGTGACGTATCCGAATGTGAATCCGGTGATGGAGATGGCGGATTTGCTGAGCGCGGTGCGGGCGTATCAGCTGAACGCCGCCGGGGTGCAGGCGGCCAAGAGCATGCTGCAGCAGTCGCTGCAGATTTTGAGTTAGGCGCAAGATTCTGAGTTAGGCGCAAGAATTAGTCGCACAAGCGGCCAGCAACTCCAGTGAATCGATTAAGAAACAGTTAAGAAACCGGGAATTCCATGGCGCGTATAACGAGTGTTAAGGACGAACGCAGAGCGCAAGGTGGAGCACGGGGTGAAGCAGAATGAGCAGTCCAGTGTCTTCCCTGCGTATCCTACCTGCTGCGGAGAGCGCGGTCGAAGAGTCTCCGTCGGCAGCGGGCGGAGATTTTGCGAGCACGTTGCGGGACGCGGTGAGCGAGATGGGACACCTGAGTTCGCAGGCGGAAACCAAGGTCGCGAGCGTGCTCGAAGGCAACGGCACGGACGTGCACACCGCGCTGATCGCGGTAGAGAAAGCGGACCTGTCGTTTCAGCTGATGATGCAGGTACGCAACAAGATCGTTTCGGCGTATCAGGAGATTTCGCGCATGCAGTTTTAAATGGCCGGCTGGTTTGCCATTCGATTCTGGAGCAGGCGCAAATTTGAAGTAGGGACGAACCGGGCCACCGAACTCGGCTGGAGCGAGAGGTCCTCCTGGCGACTGGGGCAGCGATGGCCAACAATAAAATCCAATCCTTCGACGACTTGACGCATCGCCTGGGGGATTTCTTTAAGGGCCTGAGCTTCAAGCACAAGCTTTGGCTGCTCGCGGGCACGGTGCTGGTAGCGGGAACGGTGTGGGTCTTTGCCGCGCTGCTGGGCCAGCCGAAATACGTCACGCTGTATTCGGGGCTGCGTCCTGAAGACGCGCAGGCGCTGGCGGGGCGGCTGGCGGCTAAAAACATCCCGCACGAGATTTCGCCAGATGGCGGAACCCTGTTGGTGCCGGAAGACAAACTTGACGCCAGCCGGCTGGAGACTGCGGCGGCTGGGCTACCGCGCAACGCGAGAATGGGATTTGAGCTGTTCGACACACCCAACTGGGCGGGCTCGGATTTCACCGAGAAGGTGAATTACCAGCGCGCCCTCGAGGGCGAACTGGAGCGCACCCTGGCCGCGCTCAGTGAAGTCGAAGCAGTGCGGGTCCACCTGGTGCTGCCCCAGGAATCACTGTTCACCGAGCAGGAACATGAGGCGAAGGCAGCGGTGATCCTGAAGACGCGCAGCGGGCGCTTGTCGGAGCAGGCGCAGCAAGCCATTCCGCAACTGGTGGCAAGCGCGGTCGACCGCCTGCGTCCGGAGAACGTGACGGTGGTCGACGCCGACAGCAACCTGCCACTGCTGCACGGCCACGATGGCGCGGGAGGACGGGCGTTTGCTACGGATGAGGAGTTGGCGAAGACGCTGGTTCATACTCTCGAACCCGTCGTGGGCGCCGAGCATGTGCGAGCCAGCGTACATGTGGAGTACGACCTGGGGACGAGTGAAGATACGCAGGAAACTTACGATCCGAAGACTCCCACCGCGCTGACCCAGGAGCATACCGAAGAGAGCTCGACGGGCGGAGCTCCTGCAGGAGTGCCGGGCACGGCGAGCAACATTCCGGCCGTGACTGCACCAGCCGCGCCGGGTGCGGCTCCGGCAACGCCGGCCGTAACGGCTCCGGGAACGTTCGCGCTGGGCACGGAGCAGTCTTCGTCGAAATCCGATTCGACGACATATGCCATCAGCAAGAACGTGCATCGCAGCCTCGAGCCCGCGGGAAGGGTGCGCCGGATTGCGGCTGCGGTACTGGTCGACGATGCGGTCGACGTCACCGAGCAGGCTGGCAAGCGGGTGAGCACCCGGCGCAAGCGCACGGCCGACGAGATGAAGCAACTGGAGCAACTGGCGCGGGCGGCGATTGGAGTCGATGCGCAACGCGGCGACGTGCTGGCGGTGGAGAATATTTCCTTCCAGGAACTGCCGCTTGAAACCATTCCGCCACCCAGCAAGTTTGAGCGCTGGCGCAAGCTGCTCGAACCCTGGGTCTGGCTGCTACGTTATGTCGGACTGGCTGCGCTGTTTCTGGTGGTCTATTTCCTGATGCTGCGTCCCGTCAAAAAGCAAATTCTCACGGCGTTTCGCGAGTTGCCGGGAAAGATCGGAAAGACTTCGCCGCAGATTTTTTCGGCCGCAGGGGTTCCGCTTTCGGCCGACGGGAAGCCTGAGGGCGACGGACAGCGAGCTACGCAATTAAAGAAGATGCTCGCCGAGAAGGTGAAAGCCGAGCCGGTGGCGGCCAGCCGCCTGGTCGAATCCTGGGTACGAGAGGACAGCGACAAGTGACCGCCCACCATTTTACCGGCCTGCGCAAAGCCGCCATCCTGATGGTGCTTCTTGGAGAAGACACGGCGGGAGAAATCTATCGCCATCTACCGCAAGCGGAAGTGGAGGAGATCACTCAGGAAATTACAACCATCAGTTCAGTCGAGCCAGCGGCCGGCTTGGCGGTGCTTGAGGAATTCGACCACCTGATTGCGACCGGCGACTACATCACACAGGCGGGAATGGACTATGCGAACAAGGTGCTGGTGAAGGCCTTTGGAAAAGAAGGGGCAGAAGACTTATTGCGCCAGGTCAAACGGGCAGCCGAGCTTAGCGGAGCCAAGCTCGACTCGCTGCGCAAGGCCGATCCGCAGCAACTGGCAAAATTCATCGAAGGCGAACATCCTCAAACTATTGCGCTGATTCTGGGGCACCTGGAATCGAAGCAGGCATCGACCGTGCTCATGAAGCTGCCGCCCGAGCTGCGCGCCGAGCCTATCAAGCGCCTGGCCCAGCTGCGGCAATTTTCGCCGGAGATGGCGGAGCGGGTTTCGGTGGTTCTGCACAAACGTCTGGAGACTTTGGGCGAGCAGAGCCGACGAGCCTACGCCGGACTGCGCGGCGTGGCGGATCTGATGAACCGGCTCGATGTGGCGGTGGGGAAAACCATCCTGGAATCGATCGAAGGAGAAGACCCGAAGCTGGCGCTCTCCATCCGGAACCTGATGTTCACCTTTGAAGATCTGCTGACTATTCCCGAGAGCGGGATCCGCGAACTGCTGGGGCAGATGGATAAGAAGACGCTGGCGACCGCTTTGCGCGGTGCTACGGACGAGTTGAAGAATTTTATTTTCAAGTCCATGTCGTCGCGAGCGGTGGAAATGTTGAAGGAAGACATGGAAGTGCTGGGACCAGTAAAGAGCCGGGAGATCAATAAGGCGCAACTGGAGACGGTAGCAATCGCGCGCAAGCTGGAAGCCGAAGGCAAGCTGAATTTGAGCCAGGAGACGGAAGATGAGTTCGTCAGCTAGCCTGGCGCTCGCTGCGCCAGAGCTCGCGCCCACGGCGCGAACTGAGCGAGCGATCGTCATCCCATTCGCCTACACCGAGGTGGCGGCGGCGAGCGCAGCTGGCAATGCTTTGCCCGCGAGACCCGCCACAGCCGACAAGGCACAGCTGGATTCAGCCACGGTGGCGGCGATGCGGGATGCGCAGATGCGCGAGTTGGGACGCCAGCAGGGTGAGGCGGAGCAACGTGCCAAGTTTGAAGAGCAACTGGTGCGCGAGCGTGCCGCGGTGGCCAAAACAGTGACGGATTTTGCCCAAGACCGTGCGGCCTATTACGGCAGGCTCGAAGAGGAAGCCGTCCGACTGGCATTGAGTATTGCGCGGAAGATACTGCACCGCGAGGCGCAGGTGGATCCGCTGCTGTTGATGGGTGTGGTGAAGGTGACGCTGGACAAAATCGAAGGTGCCACCGAAGTCGCGCTGCTGGTCCATCCGCAGAGAGCCCAGGATTGGCGGCGGCAACTCGCCGCGGTCATGCCGGCGGGGAAGCCGCTTGAAATCGTGGAAGATCCAGCGATCGAGCCGGACCAGTGCAGGTTGCGAACCTCCATGGGGACCGCCAATCTGGGTCTTGAAGGACAACTGAAGGAGATTGAGGCGGGCTTGACGGACTTGCTGGCCGCGCGACCGAAATAAAGATAAATCGGTTTTGAAGATTTAAGAATAAAGATCTAAGAATTCAGGGCAGGACGAAGGACGAAAACACAGTGATGCCGGAAGCGCTGCTGGCGCCCTATTTCGCGCGGCTGGAGTCCTGCTCGGGGATGCGATGGCAGGGCCGTGTCACGCAGGTGGTGGGGCCGCTGGTTGAATCCAGAGGACCGTTCTGCTCGGTGGGCGAGCTGTGCGAGATCGCCGATTCGCAGGGGCGCGTGCTGCGAGGAGAAATTGTAGGATTTCGCGGCACGACGGTGTTGTCGATGCCTCTGGAATTGCCGCAGGGGGTTCGCTATGGAGACCGGGTATCGACGTGGGGAGAGCGGCCGTCGATTCGAGTGGGTGACGGCCTGCTGGGGCGAGTGATCGACGGCGGCGGCGAAGCGCTGGACTCGCTTGGAGGCTACGGCGGCAACGAATATCGATTGCTCGATGCTGCCGCGCCTCTGCCGCTCGACCGAGTGCCAATCAGCGAGCCGCTGGGCTGCGGGATTCGAGCAATCGACGGATTTCTGACTTGCGGGCGCGGGCAGCGCGTGGGAATCTTCGGGGGCAGCGGAGTGGGCAAGAGCACGCTGATCGGAATGATGGCGCGCAACACCAATGCCGACCTCACGGTACTGGGGCTGGTGGGAGAGCGTGGCCGCGAAGTGCGCGACTTCCTAGAGAACGCTCTGGGCGTGGAAGGATGCAAGCGGGCCTGCGTAGTGGTGTCAACCTCGGACCAGTCTCCGCTGCTGCGGATTCGCGCCGCGCTGGCCGCGACTGCGGTCGCCGAATATTTTTGTTCGCGAGGCAAGCAGGTTCTGCTGGTGGTGGACTCACTCACGCGGCTGGCGATGGCACAACGGGAGATTGGATTATCGGCGGGAGAGCCGCCGACAGCTAAAGGTTACACGCCTTCGTGCTTCACCATGCTGGCGCGATTGATCGAGCGGGCAGGACGCTACGCGCAAGGCAGCATTACCGCCTTTTATACGGTGTTGATGGAAGGCGACGATGAACACGACCCGCTGGTGGATGGAGCGCGCGCGTTGCTCGATGGGCACGTCATGCTGGACCGGCGGTTGGCGGTGCGCAGCCACTATCCTCCGATTGCGGTACTGGACAGCGTGAGCCGGCTGATGTCGGCCGTGGCGTCGCCGGCTCATCTGCAGAAGGCGCAGAATCTGCGGCGGCTGCTGGCAGCCTATAGCGCGTCGGAAGATTTGGTTCGCATCGGCGCGTATCAAAAAGGAAGCGATCCGACGCTCGACAAGGCTCTGACTTTAATTCCCGAGCTCGACCATTTTCGCATGCAGAAGCCGGGCGAACCCGCGCCGCTGGCGGAGACGACCGCCAAGCTGCTGGCGTTACCGGGGTAAGCCATGCCTTTCCATTTTCCGTTACAAACGGTGCTGCATTACCGGCAGAGCGTGGAACATCAGCAGGAGTTAAGGCTGCGCGCCGCGAACCAGCAGGTGGCGCGGGCGCAGCACCTGATTGAACAGATGGATTTGCAGAGGAAAGAGCTGCTGTCGATGGAGATGGAGGAGCTAAGTTCGGGCACCAGCGCGGCAGAATTGCAATTCGGCTTGCTTCGCGAGGCATCACTGCTGCGACGCAGGCGGGAGTTCGAACAACAACTGACGCGGATGCAACAACTGCGCGACCAGCAGCGAGAGATTTTTCAGCAGGCGCGCCGCGGGCGGGAGATGCTGGAGAGCCTGCGTGATCAGCAGCTCGGCATGTATAAAAAGGATGCCGCGCGTCGGGAGCAGAGAAGCCTGGATGATTTGTTCCTGATGAGGCGCGAATACTTGCGGCGGAGCTAAAGTTGCCGGGTGTGAGGTCACACTTTGCCCAGTGCGCGGGTTCGGTGTTGCGGGGCTCCTTCCTTCTTTCCTCTTCTTTCGTCGGCAGGAACCCGGAATGACTTGAATGCACGGTGTTTGCAGTTTTCGGGTCGCCGATCGGCGATCCGTTCGATTCTTGGCCACGCGAATGCATTGAGTGACAGCGAGCCTTCGCATAACAGCGGAGGCCGTCATTATGATGCCCATGCTTGAGTCGCTGGCGAATACCGTTTCTGCGCTGCCGACAGCGGCTTCGGCTTCACCATCTTTTTCAGGCGCGAGCGGATCGGGAGGATTTGCGGCGGCGCTTGCGGCGGTGCAGGAGCGAGCGACCACGCCGCAGAGTAGCCGCAACGGGCAGGGGTCGGATTCCCCAGATTCGAATGGATCGGCCTCCGGCGGAACGACGAATGCAACGCTGGGATTCGCTAACAATTTCAACGCGCGAGGCACAGCTTCGGGGACTGCCCAACTCAGGAAATCGACGGGCAACTCTGCATCGAACAACAGTCTGGCTGTGGCGTTAGCCGGGGCTGTAGTAGTGAATTCTCCGCTGCCTCAACCGATTGCCGTGACCGCAGTGCCGCTGACACCGGCGATTGTGCCGGCGATTTCGATGGCGACAACGGGGATTCCGGTTGGGTCAGCGATTCCGCTGCCAGTGACGTTCCCTCAACCAAGTGCGCCACTTCCGAATTTGCTGCAGGCGAACGGGCTGCCAGCCAGTTTCTTGCAGACGAGTGTTCAACAATCTTTACCCGAACAATCTGGCGGGGTGCCATCGAGTGTCCCGCAATCTAGCCTTCCGCAACCTAGCTTTCCTGCAAGTTCAGCGAGCGCTGCCACTTCAGCACAAACTTCTGCGGTTGCAGGCGGAAGTATTCAGACCACGTTGGCGGCGAGCGATTTCAGCGCGGGCACAGCTGCTGGTGCAGTTCCTAACGCTTCAGCTTCTAACACTTTGGCTCCTAGCCCTGCGCCTGACACAGAAAATCTGAGGTCCGGAAGGTCGTCTCTACCCGTAGCCGCGGGAGCCTTCGCCGCGACACGAGTGTCTGACGAATCGGATGCATACGAAATTCCAGCGGGAACAACTGCGGCAACGGTGAACGTGACGGCCTCGGCTGCAACATCGAATCCTGAGCCGGTGAACCAAAGCACAAGCGCCAATGGGAATAGCTCGCAAAATAATTGGGGATCGGGCGAACCGGTGATGGTGGCTGAGAATACGCCTCCCTCTCAGTTTTCGGGTGCATTCGGGCAAACGGTATCGTCCACGCTGGCGTCACAAAATCAAACAGTGAATGTCACGACGCCTTCGCCGAATCTGTTAGCGAATGCTCTTCCTGAAGCCGTCTCGCAACAAGGCCTGCCGTCGTCCGTCGATGCGGGTCAACCGGGCGAGGCGAGTGCTTCTGGCGACGGTGCGCAAAGCTATGTAACTCCCAGCTTTCCAATCTCAGCAACTGCTGCGCCGGTTCCTGACGTATCGACTCCAAGCGCGCAGGCTCCTAGTGCAGCAGTTTTGAATCTTGCGGCGCAGATGCTGGCGAGCAAAGCGCCGCTGCCGGCTGCTGTTCCTCAGTCGACGACAGCGTCGAACAATATACCGGTCCGCGCCGCGGCGGGACGCCAGAGTACACCAGCCTCGACTTCGACATCGGCTGCGGGATCGAATTCCGCGACGACGTTGCCGATCGCGAGCCAGACACCGTTTTCGGTTTTCTTCTCGAATGCCGGGCCGGGAACGGAATCCGCGGCATCGGCTTTGCCGAAGCTCGTTACGCCGGTGAACGCTTCGGCGATGCATCTCGCGAATCCCAGCCTCACGAATTCGAGCGCTGCTGGCACGCAGGGAACAAGCGCGCAGACCAGTTCACAGAGTGCGGCCTCGCAGAATTCCAGCGCGAAGGATACATTGTCTGGAACCGGCAGCGGAAACTTACAAACCGCACAAGCACTCCGCCGAGAAACCGACCCAAGCATAACGGGACTTGCGGTTGCTCCTTCGCAACCCGCGGCAATCGCCGCACCGGCTCCGCCGGCCGCGAGCGGAATCACGGCGTCGCCGGTGGCGCTGGCTGCCGACTCGGTGGCGAAGCCGGAAACGCTGCCCGCACCCGCACCCGAGAGCCCCGTAATCATGGCTCCAGCGCCTCCCCCGACCCCACCCACGGCGATCTCAGGACCGGTGCAAGTGGCGCAAATGGTGAGCCGGGTGGGACAGTCCGAAATGCGGATTGGCATGAATACCTCCGCGTTCGGAACGGTGGACGTGCGAACGGTGGTTCACGCAAGCGATGTTGGGCTCGTGATCGGCAGCGAAAAGGGAGACTTGCGCGGACTGATGTCGAACGAGATGCCAGGCATCACGAACAGCCTACAACAGCAAAACCTGCGGCTGAACAGCGTGAGTTTTATGCAGGGATTCGCGTCATTGGGAAATGGGAACGGTTCCGGCGGTGGCGATTCTCAGCAGCGATTTTTTGTTCCCCAGCGCGGATATTCCGATTCCCAGCTGGCGGAGCCGGTCGTCGATTCCGTGGAGAGCACAAGCGCAAGTGAATACGGCAGCAGACGCGGTCTCAGCATTCTCGCTTAAGGAGAAACATTTATGAGCACAAGCCCGGTTACTCCGACACCACCGACGACGCCCACGCCGCCGGCTTCCACCGGTCTGCCAACCGGGCAGAGTTTGAACAACATGTTTCTGCAACTGCTGGTAGCACAACTGCAGAATCAGGATCCGACCAGCCCGGTCGATCCGTCGCAATTCGTCGGGCAGTTGGCGCAATTCAGCGAACTCAGCGAAGTTACCTCGATCTACACGCTGTTGCAGGGATTCGTTCCCGCGGGCAGCGCAACCACGGGCTCAAGCGCGGGAACTTCGCCGACGAGCGGCAACTCGAACGAGGCGGCAAATTCACCGTTGAGTTCACTACTGAATCCCAGCGCGAACCCGACAGCAAATCTGACTGCAAATTCTCTGGTGCCCACCGCTGCCGCCGCGGCCTCGACTATGTTTTCCGGGGCAATTCCCTCTGCGGCGCAAATGTTGCCCAACTTTTCAGCGCCGTCTCTATCAGCCCTTACCAGCAAGATCCAAGGAGTGTTTTAAAATGCCAAATTTTTCAATTCCTCTATCCGGTTTGACGGCTGAGTCCACTGCACTGTCGGCCATCGCCAACAATCTTTCGAACCAGAACACCACGGGCTACAAAGATACCAGCGTGTTGTTCAGCGATTTGTTCTACCAGAATTTGGGAACGACGGGTTCGGGCGATCCGATCCAGGAGGGAGCCGGCACTGAGGTTGGGGCCATGCCGTTGCTGTTTACGCAGGGCAGCGTCAGTTCCACTGGCGTGCCCACGGACGTGGCCATTCAAGGGAATGGGTTTTTTGCGGTACAGAACGCAGACGGCACCGTCGACTACACGCGGGCAGGTGACTTTTCCACGGATGCCAACAACTTTCTAGTCACTTCCGCGGGACAGCAGGTGCTGGGCTACCCCGCAGTCAACGGAGTCGTGAACACAGGCGCTGGAATCGGGCCTCTGGAGCTGGGCGCCGGGACGATCAGCCCTCCGACCGCAACCGGCAACGTTTCGTTGACCACGAACCTGAACGCGGCCGCTGGCGTGGGCGCCACCTTTTCAACGCCGGTTACGATTTACGACTCGCTCGGCGCCTCTCACATTTTGACCTATAACTTCACCAACACGGGACCGAACACATGGAGCTACAGTCTCAACCTTCCGCCAGCCGAGCTTAATGCGGTGAATGGAGTCCCTCAAACCGGGGTTCTGGCCACGGGCACGTTGACCTTCAATGGCAATGGAACGCTGATCGGAACCAGCGGCGGGGCTGGGACTCCGGTCTACGGTCCGCAAACCGGCGGCGCGGCAAACGTGGGAAATGGAACGATCTCCGGTCTGGCCGTGACTTCGACGAGCGTGCCCCAAAACCTCACCCT
>JABCZH010000026.1 GCA_013289795.1 Acidobacteriota bacterium | reverse complement strand
CATCGGGTCTTCGAGGGGAACCGCCCGTCGAACACCATCCTTGCGGAAAAGCTTACGCCTGCAATGCTTGGGAAACTGGTTGCGTTGTATGAGCACTCGGTATTTACCCAGGGAACCGTCTGGGACATTGATTCATTCGATCAGTGGGGAGTCGAGCTCGGCAAGGTCTTGGCCCAGCGCATTATCCCGGAACTGGAAAGCAAAGTAGAACCGAAGCTCGCGCACGACAGTTCCACGAACAACGTCATCCGGCGCTACCGCAAAGGTAAAGACTCGCCGGGGCAGTGAAGCGATGCGAGCCGGTATCGTCCGGAGAATTCGTGGCCAGGTAGTCTGGAATTCGAAGCCGGCGAAAAGGGCAGTCAAGCAATTTTCGTTTTGTGGGCAACGCACCGAAGCTTTGGGGAAATCAGTGAGCTCTGGATTTTCGGTCCGGTGCGGCCAATCGCACTCAGGATGGTAACGATTTGTCTTTCAGTGTCAGTCGAAGATAGATGTAACCAATCAATCCCGCAGCCAAGGACGCAGCAAGCACCGCGACCTTTGCAGTTGCGACCATCGCCTCATCCTCAAACGAGAGCCCGCTGATAAACAACGCGACGGTGAATCCCAAACCTGCAAGAATTCCGACTCCCGCAATTCCTGTCCACGTCAAACCTTCAGCCATCACCGCAATTTTTGTTTGCACCGCCAAATAAGAAAACGCGATGATTCCCACCGACTTCCCGATCAGCAGTCCCATAAAAATTCCCAGCGCAATGGGGCTCGAAGATGCCAGCTTCAATTGTTCCGTGGATAAAGCAACTCCTGCACTCGCCAGCGCAAAGAGCGGAAGAACGAGGAAACTGACCCAGGGATGAACGGTTCTTTCCAGCCGCTCTGCAATAGAATCAGTGCCACGGAGAAGTTGGTCCAGTTCAGTTAGGGTGGCCTCCGCTGATAATTTGTCCTTGCTCGAGATTTGGCTTCGGAAATTTCTCAAAAGAGGCTCTGCGACGTCAGCCAACTCTTCGGGGCGCAATTTTGGATCGATCGGCGCGAGGAGTCCGAGGATCACGCCAGCAATCGTTGCGTGCACCCCAGAGCTCAGTACAGCCGCCCAGAACAAAAAGCCCACAACCACGTACACCGAGATAGGAGCCTGGCGCATCACGACGACAACAAGAACCGCCAGCAAAACGCCTGCCGCCGCCAACGCAGATATGGAAATGTGAGGCGTATAAAAAAACGCGATCACAAGTATGGCCCCCACGTCGTCCACGATGGCCAGCGCAAGCATGAACACGCGCAGGTTCGAAGGGATGCGTTTTCCAAGCAACGCAAGAACACCCAACGCGAAACCGATATCTGTCGCCATCGGGATGCCCCACCCGTGCGCCCCAGCGCTAGAGCGATTTAACGCGAAGTAGATAACCGCCGGAAGGATCATCCCTCCGAGCGCCGCCATGATGGGGAGAGCAGCTTGCTTGAATGATGACAGTTCACCCTTAACGATTTCGCGCTTGATCTCCAACCCGACCACCAGAAAGAACAGCACCATCAATCCGTCATCGATCCAGTGATGCAGGTCCATCGAGAAAAGTGGGCGGCGCCCCACATTCAATGGAAGCTTCCAGAGCGCGAAGTAGGATCCGCTCCACGGCGAATTCGCCCAAACCAGGGCGATGACGGTGGCCCCGAAGAGAAGGATCGAACCGGAAGTTTCACTATGAACGAAACGTTCGAGCATCGATCGCGGGCGAGCCAGAAATCTAGTTTGCGCTGGATTGGTGGAAGAGTTTTTCATCGGCGTTATGTCTCCGGGGGCTGGTCGTTCTGGCGTTTACTCTCACGGAAGA
Source organism: Acidobacteriota bacterium (assembly GCA_013289795.1). Taxonomy (GTDB): domain Bacteria; phylum Acidobacteriota; class Terriglobia; order Terriglobales; family Acidobacteriaceae; genus JABCZH01. The sequence continues at coordinate 19,312 of JABCZH010000026.1, read as the reverse complement.
AATTACGTGCGGCGGCTCGTCTAACTCTAGAGATGATGGAAGTCTATCGTCAAGATGGTGATGTCGTCCTGTTGGCCCTGCCCACGGGGCTGCTGCGACCAACTCGACAGTTCGTCAAGCAGTCCATCGGCGAACTTATCCACCGGCAGGGCAGGATTTTCTTCCATAAAGCGCATGAGTCGAGCCGTGCCAAATTCCACTTCCGACGAGTTCTTTGTCTCCGGGATGCCATCCGTGTAGAGGACGGTTCGGTCACCGACCCCCACGGGAAGAGTTAAGGAAGCGTAGGTTGCTTCAGGAAATTGGCCGAGAAATAAACCGTTTTCCAAGACTTCGCTGACTTTGCCGCTGGATTTGCTCCTGAAAAGAAGAGGAGGATGTCCGGCCCCGGCGTAGGTCATTACATTCTTTTCCATGTCGACGAATGCATAGGCTGCCGTTACGAAATTCTGTTCAAACTTTCCACACAGCGCTTGATTCAAGCCCGAAAGCACCCGCGCCGGATCCGAAGCGTGGGCCGCCTGGGCGGTCAGCGCGACCTGCAGCATGGAGGCGATTAATGCGGATGGGAGGCCATGCCCGGATACGTCTGCGACAAGAATCCCCACGTGCTTGTCGTCGACGATAATGAAATCATAGAAGTCGCCCGCCACGGAAGTCATGGGAATGTAGCTGGCCACAATATTGAGACCCGCGATCTTCGGAGTGCTGCGCGGCAGGATCGACAGTTGAATTTGGCGCGCCATTTCCAATTCAATGTTAATTGCTAACAACTGTTTCGCAATTTGAGCATGCGCTTCACGAAGCATGAGGTGGGTACGCACCCGCGCTTTCACCACAGCTTCGGAGAAGGGCTTATGAATGTAGTCTACGGCCCCGACTTCGAATCCCTTTGTCTCGTCCTCGGTTCCTGTTTGCCCTGTTAGAAAAATCACCGGAATATCCCGCGTTTCCGGATTTGCTTTTAAACGCCGGCAAACTTCGTAACCGTCCATCACCGGCATCATGACGTCCAGCAGAATCAAGTCGGGCTTGTCATCGCCCGAGGCAATGGCCAGGGCTTTCTCGCCGTTGGTGGCAACCTTGGTTCGGAACGAGTCCTTCAACGCTCCGGAAATCACGCCGATATTGATGGGCGTGTCATCCACAATCAAGATGCACTTCTGGGCCGGTGCTTCGGGCATATCTTTACTCCAATCTGAGAGACAGACGAGCCGCAATGTTTGAAAGAGAAACGAGAGCAGCTTCGAAATCGAAATTGCCGACCAGTCCGGAAAGCGTACTGATCTCCGCCTCGGTCAGCACCTTGGACAACCTGGGCCGGGCGTCGAGTATGAAATCCGCCGCATCGCCATCGTCATTCTTTAAAAGTATCTTCAGCCGGGTCAGCGGTTCGATCACGGTGGCGAAATCCGCGGGACTCCCTGCAACTTCGCCTGCAAATTCTTGACCAGGCAGGGCCGAGTTGATTGCCGCGGAAACGGCTTGATAGGAATTTGCAAGCGAATGCAGCGCCTCCGAAACACCCTGTCCTGCCGTTATCGCTGTTTCCGTCTTCGCGGCGATTTCCGCCAGCGCGCCTGCGCCGAGATTTGCAGCCGCGCCCTTCATGGAGTGCGCGGCCCGTGCGGCTGTTGAAGTATCGCCTGCAGCCAGGGCCGTGCGAATTTCCTCTACCGCCCCGGCGGACGGATCTGCGAATTTGCGTAGCAATGACTCATATCGTTTGCGATTTCCACCGGTCCGCCTGAGCGCTGACTTTGTATCGATCCCAGGGATTTCCAGCGGATCGGAATCAGGAGGAATGGGCGGCGCGGGATGGCTCGCTAGCGGTGGCGCAACTTCCTGCGAAAGACTTTCCGCTGTGCGCGGTTTAATCCAGCGGAGCAGGGCAGCGAACAATGCATCTGGATCGATGGGCTTGGCGACATGGTCGTTCATGCCTGCGTCTACGCACTGTTCGATGTCGTGGGCCATCACATTGGCAGTCATGGCAATAATCGGCAGAGTGTGAAGCTTCGGGTTAGACCGGATCGCACGCGTCGCCGCGATTCCATCCATCACGGGCATCTGCATGTCCATAAGGACGAGATCGTATTTATCCTTAGCGGTCATCTGGACGGCGACTTGTCCGTTCTCAGCTACATCGATAGAAAGATTGGCGTCCGAGAGCAGCCCTAGAGCAACTTCCCGATTGAGTTCATTGTCTTCGACCAGCAGCACTCTCGCGCCACGCAGGCGAGAAAGTTCAGGAGTGGGGCCGACCTGGCTATCCTGGGCTTTCTCTTGATCGGTGCCGAGGACTGCGATGGCCGAATCGAACAACATGGATGGCGTAACCGGCTTGATTAATATGTTGGCGAAGGCGTTTTCTTCGGCCTGTTTCAAGACCTCCTCGCGCCCGTAGGCAGTAACCATAACCAAATGCGGCCGGACGGCGAGATTGGGCAAAGCACGGATACGCTTGCCTGTCTCTATGCCATCGAGCCCCGGCATCTGCCAATCAACAAAAGCAATCTCGTAGGGCTCGCCGATTTCCGCGCCTTGCCGGACCATCTCGATACCTTCCAGTCCCGAGGGAGCTTCGTGGACAACAAAGGTCAGGCTGGTGAGCATGCTCGACAAAACAGCGCGGGCCTGCGGATTATCGTCGATGATCAGGACGCGGCGGCCCCTCAATTCCGGCCGGGAAGTTCGGCGCGCTGATAAGTTCCCGTTGCCGAGGCGCGCGGTAAACCAGAACGTGCTGCCCTTGCCCATTTCGCTGGTGACACCGACATCGCCGCCCATCAACTGCGCCAATCGTTTGGAAATGGCCAGCCCGAGTCCGGTACCGCCGTGCTGACGGGTGGTCGAGGCGTCGGCCTGCTCAAACGCCTGGAACAAACGGCTCATTTGCTCCTGAGTAAGGCCTATACCCGTGTCGCTGACCGAAAAACGAACCAATTGGTCATCCTCGTTTTTTTCTTGAACTCGCGCCTGGACGACGATCTCGCCACTCTCGGTAAACTTGACGGCGTTGTTGCAGAAGTTGATCAAAATTTGTCCCAAACGAAGTGGGTCGCCCTTGAGTTGTGTTGGGACCGAGGATTCAATATCGAAGATAAGTTCCAATCCCTTTGCCGAAGCCTTCTCGGAGATGAGGTTGCTCACGTTCTCCAAGACCTTTTCCAAGTCGAAGTCAATGGTTTCGACGGATAACTTGCCCGCCTCGATCTTCGAGAAATCCAGAATGTCGTTGATAATGCCGAGCAGGTGTTGCCCCGACATTTGAATCTTTCGGACGTAATCCTTCTGCCTGGGATTGAGTTCCGTGCGCAATGTCAGGTGCGACATGCCGATGATCGCGTTCATCGGCGTGCGGATTTCGTGGCTCATATTGGCTAGGAAATCCGCTTTAATTTTCGTCGCTTCCTCGGCCACGTCCTTGGCACGTCGTAATTCGACTTCAGAAGCTTCCAGCGCCTGGTTAATGCTCTCCAACTCCTCTTTGCGCGCCATGATCTGCTGTTCCGAGGCCGCCAGCGCTTCTGCCTGAGCGCGGGTTTGCGTCAGCAGCTTTCTGGTCTCGATGTTGCCGGACAAGATTTCCGCGCTCAGCCCTATCGATGGCAGAATCGCTTCGAGCAAGGCTTGCTGGCGATCCGCCAAGGGGAAAACGGGCGCCAATTCCAGCACGGCCGTAACGGCGTCTTGGTTGATCACCGGAAGAAATAGCAAACTTCCGGGCTTCAATCTGGCCATCCCGGCGGCGATTTGTACATGCTCGCCAGCAGTGACGGTCAGCACGCGCCGTTCCACCGCGGCCTGTCCCACAAGGCCCTCACCGAGAGCGAACTCGCGAGGCGTTCCAGAATCTTCGATCGCAAAAGCACCGACCCGTGTGAAATGCGCGTTGCTCTTGTCGGCCAGATAGAGGCTTCCATAAACCAGAGGGATGCATTCCGAGATGCGCGACAATAAAGCCTGCGCGAAAGGTTCGAAGTCTTCGGCTGCTTGAATCCGTGTGAGGGTTGCGGCCACTTCGCTTTTCACCCAACCCTGAATCTCGCGTTCGCGTGCCGCTCCTTGCAGAGTGCGCAGTGCTCGGCTGATCTCGCCGATTTCGTTCCTGCGATCGAGATACAAAATGGGTTGATCCAGTTTCCCGTCGGCGAGGTCTCGGATACTGCCTTGCAGAGACGACAGTTCCTCCACCACTTCCGTTTGCACGATGTAGAAAGCAACGGCCCAGGAAGCAATGAGGCCAAAGCCAATCACTAACCATGTGATGAGGATCGCGTGGTTCGTGTTGCTGGTCAGTTCGTCGGAACGACGGTCAATGTCACTTTGCAGCTCTTCTACGATTTCGATGGCGGCCTGCCGTGCTTGCTGCAATTCCTGACTTACGCCGGCATGCATCAGGCTAAGGGCTTTTTCATTGTTCCCGGCCAAGGCTGCCGCGCGCACTGGACGTGCATCAGCCACAGTGCGATCGAAGAGTGCCGCGGCTGTTTTAATTTTATCAGCGCGCTCAGGAATCTCCCGGAGCGCTGCCGTGCTCACCGCCTGGTAATCGCCACGAGTTTTTTCCAGCTCTCCGTCGATCACTTGCTTTCGATCGGGGTCTGTCTCAGCGACGAGATCGTACAGAAACATACCGTATCGATTCGTGTGGCTTCGCGCCTCGGTTAGGCTTCGTAATCCCTTAACTTGCGTATCGATGACATTGCTGTACAACGTGTCGATCGACTTACTCTCAAAGGTGGAATACGCACCCGCGATCACCACCATCAGCGCCAAGGGAGCCATGGCGATCAAGAGTTTTCGTCGGAGCTTTAGATTTGCCAAAATGCGGATCATGAATGCGCACCAATGGAGATCAACTCTTAGCGCTGGACAGATGACAAAACAAGCTGTTTTCGCGCTGATCTAATCGGCCCAGCGGGACGGACAAGCTTTTACTTAACCCTGGCGAGTTCACCTTTCCGCTCCCCGAGCCTTTGCCGGCGTTTGCGCCCGGCCTGGGAGTTTTCCAATCCGGTAGGTTGCTTGAAAAGACGAACTGCGCGGCCAACAGGGAATTGTGTGTTTTGTACCCCGCGCCTGGTACTGTCAAAAATGACAGCCAGCGGTGGATTCCGGCGGATTGGCGGGCGGAGTTGCCGGGCAGCGCGCCGCTGCTGGCGGGATTTTTGTTCGATAGAGAAATGATGAGAAGTTGAAGTCGCGGGTGTCACGTCCGGTACTCCTCCGAAAGAATGGCGGGGACGACCAGACTCGAACTCGTGACCTCTGCAATGACAGAGTGGCAGTTGGTCGGAACTCAATGAAACGTAACCCTGCTGACAGGCCGTGATTGAGATTCTAAGGGACCTTTCGGCACGATTTATTGGCCCCTGATCTGACTCAGGTTCACCGACTGCACCCCCGGGATGAGGGAGTTCGCGATAGCGCACTCGACAGCGCAGTGCGGCTACTTATTCGAACTTCAAGCGCACACAATTAGCTATAACGCAATGTCTTGGGAACCGGTCGCTGCGTTACTGCAGTTTGGCGTATTCGGCTTTGGCTTGCTTCAAGAGGAGGAGGTTGGGGTCGGCGTCCTTCCATAACACGAGGAGGCGGCTCATCGTCTGCTTGGCTTTCTCACTGTTGCCCTTGAAGAGGTAATCATTCGCGAGCGTAACGTGAGCTGCCAGCCAGAGCTGCTGAGGTTCCCATCCGATTGACCCGTGAGGGGTACTCAGAAATTTTTCGTACCAGGTGATGGCCTCGTCCGTTTTTCCGGCTTTTTGATACGCACTTGCGAGAGCCTGCACGGTGAAAGCAGTGCTGTTTTCCGTGTTTGACAGAGTGAACAACCCGATCGCTTTGTCCACATCTCCGTGAGCCAAGGCAATATCGCCCTGTAAGAGCTGCTGATAGCTTCTCTGCTCGGCACTTTTTTCGTCAGTGAGCGGGCCGATGAGATTCTCTATCTTCTCAGCTTTGTCCAAAGCACCTCCGCGTATGTACTGTCGGCCCAACCACGCGCCAAAGATAACCTTTGGCCCGAGAGCCCCGAAGTTGTCGAAAGCGTTGTCGAGTTCGCGCTGCTCGGTATGGAGGTCTGCTTGTCCATCCGCCAGGATGGCGAGCCACAAGTGGACGCGGGCCTTGCTCAACGCGGCAGGTTGGTTCTGCAAGATGGTCAGACACTCACCAAAACGCTCCTGTGCCCTGGCAAAATGGCCGTGATAAGTGTCGAGCAGAGCCAATGACCGCATTCCGCTTTCCCGTGTTTCCGGTTTCTCCAACATGCCCGAGAAAATCTGCTGCGCTTTCTGTTCCTCGCCATTCTGGATGAGCAGGAACCCATATTCCCGGCTGGTGTCCCCTGCGACAAGCCAGTGGGGGTCCAACTGGAAACCTTGCGCATAGGCCTGCAAGGCTTGAGGTGATTCATCCAGGGTCCGGTAGGCTGTGGCCATCTCGATATAAGTTTTGGCGTCGTCTGGTGCGACCCTGAGGATTTCCTTGTACTGTGCGATGGCCTCTGGGGCGCGCCCGTGCCTGCGCAGAAGGCGCGCATAATCGGAGAGCATGGACCAGTCGTCCGGATACCGGCTTAAATACGCACGATACAAGGCGTCCGCTTCGACGATATGCTCAAGATCAGCTGCATAATTGACTTGGATTATCATGCGCTCGCGGTCGGTGGTGCGCGAGGCTAGAGCGAGAGCCGTTTCGTATTCCTGTTTCCCCTGGACTGGCGCATTCGTGATGTAACTGAAATAGGAATCACCGAGGGCTGCATGGGCCATGACAAAGTTCGGATCGCTCTGAAGAGCAGCACGAAGCAGAGTGTCTGCTTCCTTGTACTTTCCCTGATGCCAGAGTGCAGTGCCATCTGCGTACTGTTTGAGAGCGGTCAGCGAACTAGTGGTCACTTCCGGAAGGGGGCGATCTGCGCGGTGAATCTGGTAAAGCGATTCGCCGAGGTCGTGTCGAACCTCCGCTGCGATGACATCGAGGGCATCCAGGACGTGGTCCTCGCCGTAGGATCGTTCCATGTAGGAGCGCACTGTCGCGCCAGTTTGAGGATCGATCAATTGGGCGGAAAGCGCATACTCCTGGCCAGTGCGAGTAATGCTCCCGGCAATCATTCCACGAATATTCTCACGCAGGCAAATCTCGCGGCCCACTTCGGGAGTGATCGGTTCTGAGCCGGACTTGCCCATGAGCCGGAGGACCGTGGCCAGGCGGACTTGAGGGAAAACGTTAGCGTGCCGGGATTGCTCCAGGCTGACGGTGAAGGCCGTGTGAAGGGCTTCGTTGAAGCGCGTATCACCTGTTTGGTTTTCGAAATCGGCGACGAGAACCGAATCGCGCGGGCTGAAGGAAAATGCAGGCCTCCCATACAAAAGCCAAAAGCCCAGGCCGCTCAGAAGGGCTAGAACTGCTACCGCTCCAAGGACCCACTTTGTAAGTCGCCCGCTCGGCCTGTGAATCTCCACGGCCATCTGCTGAAGGGCCTCGGAAGAGGTTGGGTCTGTCGCAAAAACGGACGCCCTCGCAGGTGTCCGTACTTGCTTCACTTCCGCGATGAAACGGTAGCCACGTCGCGGAACGGTCTCGACATAGCGTGGTTTTTCAGGATCGTCGCCCAACGCCTCTCGCAGCTTTTTAACACCAGTGTTCAAGCCATCTTCGAAATCAACGAAAGTATCTTCCGGCCAAAGGCGCTTTTGAAGTTCTTCGCGAGTAACGACCCGCCCCTGATTTTCGGCCAGCACACTCAGCAAGCGTAGCGGCAGGTCCTGGATCTTGATGCGTGTTCCGCCTTTGCGGAGTTCTCCGGAGGGGAGGTCTGCTTCGTACGGACCGAAGGAGAATGAGGGTTGAAACCCTTTTGCGGAGTCCATGGAAGTGCTCGAACACTTGCCCGGGGACGCGGAACGCATGCTAACACCCGATTAGGCCCTGCGCAAGTTTAGCCGGATTTAGACGACGAGCGCGCGTAACTGGCGCTGCCCCAACAACTTGGCTGTCCGGCAAGAGTTCAGCAAGCGTCCGGCTTAGGTCCATTGACCTCCGAACTGCCTAATTGCACAGTGGCGCGCATCGTCGCTCAGGAGATGCGCACCCGTGGAATTGGTTGGGGCCGACAAGGCGAAGCAGGACTTCGAAGAATTGCTTTCTGCCGCTTGGGCAGAGCAATCGGCACAGTTGCGCACACTCCCAGATTCGAGCGATTCGCAAGCCGGGCCAGCTCCACAAAAACCGACCGGGAAAGAAGGAGACGTCAGATGAACTCAAGACTCAGCGAAGGAAAAGTTGTCTGCACGTGGAAGAGAATTCTTGGCTTCGCTGGACTGGCCAGCCTGTCGCTGCTGTACGCGGGGGCAGCCCGGGCGCAAATGAAGCCAGCGCAACCCGAATCCCCAGCGACGCGTTCCGCCACGGTGGTGCCCGCAGCCGCACCCGTGGAAAAGAAGGTGGTGGCGCAAAATCCATCTACTGAGCCATCTTCGCCAGGGGGCCACCGCGAAGGCATCACGGTGCATGGCCATTGGACAATCGAAGTTCTCAACCCCGATGGCCACCTGGTCAGGCACCTCGAATTCGAGAATTCACTGGTTCCGAACAGCGGCACCGGGCTGATAAGCGGCGTTCTTGGAGGAGTTTATACGATAGGTCAGGGTTGGATAATTGAGCTTTTAGGTAGCCCGCAGCCTTGCGCCTCTGGTGGTCAACCATTCCCCTGCAACATCGGCACGACTGGTTACTGCTCGGCATGTGGGGGTAATATCTCGAATAATCTTACCCTACAAGTCGGCAATGGAATCATAACCTTGAACGGCTCGATCCCGGCCGGAGAAGCTGGTCAAATTTCTACCGTCCAGACGGCGAACGCGCCGTGTGCCCCGACCGTGGCACCGGCTTCGTGCAACAACGCTGCAAGTAATTCGGCTCCTTTTTCGTTCACCTCAGCAACTAACTTTCCGGGCGCACCCATCAGCGTCAGCGCGGGACAAACGATCGCGGTGACGGTGGCAATCAGCTTTCAGTAGGCCTCTGACTGAGTTGCTTCGGCAACAAGATGCGGAGGCAGCGTGAAAACGCAGGAGGCTGAAAATGGTCGGCGTGGAACGAGTTAGGGATTACTGGAAAATTACGTCGGGAATCGCGTGCAGTGCGATCCTGCTCGCTGGGCTGGCAGGAAGAAGCCACTGGCACCACTCCGCAAAAACAGCGGGCGCATCGCAACACAAGAGCACCTTGGCATCGAGTGCTCGCGCGGCACAACCTTTGTTCACAGTCGCACGCGCATTCGCTTCACCGCCTCTGGCGATCGCACATCAGACGAGGCTAACGCTCACTCCGGGATCGGCTGCATTGGCTTTGCCGCCTGCAGCGGATTCCTCGTCGGCGCTCTCGCCAGTTGTGCGCGAGCAAGCGGTGAAAGTCTTTAACAGCCTGCCAATAAAGTTTGAGGCAAACACCGGTCAAACCGATCCGCGCGTGAAATTTCTTTCTCGCGGCCCGGGCTACACTCTCTTTCTGACGCACGACGAAGCCGTCCTATCGCTTCCAACGAAATCTCGCGAGCATGCCTCCAACTCCCAGACAGCCAAGGCTCCTGTGCGCTCCGACGTTCTCACCATGCGTTTAGTGGGCGCGGATCACGCCGCGGAAGTCAGCGGAATCGATGCGCAGAAAAGCGTCACGAACTATTTCAAAGGCAGCGATCCCCAGAACTGGCATACGCGCGTTCCGAACTACGCGCGCGTGAAATACGAAAATGTCTATCCGGGTGTAAACCAGGTGTATTACGGCAACCAGCACCAATTGGAATCGGACTTCATCGTGGCTCCCGGCGCAGACCCCAGCGCCATCCTGCTGGAGATTCGCGGCGCGCAACACATGCGCCTGGATGCACAGGGCAACCTGATCTTGAAGACGCGCAGCGGCGAAATGCGCCTGTTGAAGCCGGTGCTCTATCAACCTGCCAATGAAACGGCAAAGGAACGCACAGAAGTGAAGGGAGGTTTTGTGCTCCGCGGGCCGAGGGGCGTGGGCTTCGCGACCGGTTCTTACGATCACACGCGGACGCTGGTGATTGATCCGGTCATGTCGTTTTTCAGTTATTTCTCCGGAGACGGCAATGATGTGATCCGCGCAGTCGCCGTGGACCAACAAGGAAACATGTACGTTACCGGCCAGACGACATCCGACATTCAGTTTCCACCTTATCAGGTGGCGGAAGGCTGCCAGAATAATCTCGATTGCAAGGCGGGGGAAGTATTCGTCTTCAAAATCAGCTCCATCGGAACGGCTGGCACTAGTCCGCAGCTTGCCTATTTCAATTTCTTCTTTGTGCAGATTGTAGGCCGCACCACGCCCCCAAACGGCGATATCGGCACTGGCCTCGCCGTGGATTCGCAGGGAAACGCCTACGTTGCAGGCACGACGACGTCGGGAGATTTTGGCACAGTGAATCCGTGCCAAGGCTGCTCTGGGGATGGTTTCGTCGCGGAGCTGGACCCCACCGGGAATATTATTTTCTCCACCACACTAGCAGGCATTGGCTCCCAGATAACCGGACTGGCTCTGGATTCTGCCAGCCCGCCGCATGTTTTTGTTGGCGGTACGCTGGCAGGAGATGCCCTTACGCCCAACACCCCGAATGGGTTCACGCCTGTAAATGCATTTCAGCAAACCGGCCCCGCGCAGAGCACTGGTCTCACCACCGGTTTTGTCGCCGAATTGGGAACGGGTACAACCGCTTGCGCGGGATTGTCGGTCACCCAAGACTGCGTGCTCTATGCGACTTTTTTTGGAGGAACGAAGGGTTCACCAGGTGATTTCATCAACGGCATCGCCGTGGACAGCCAGGGTCTGGTGTATATCACAGGGACAACCTCAACGAGCGACTTTCCCCTAAATTCCAAGTTACCCGGATACAGCCAAACGACTTGCCTCACCACCGAAACATGCACGCTGGCTTTCCTTGCCAAGCTCGATCCCACCGCCGGAGCAAACGGTTTGCTTTACTCCACCACTCTTGGTTTGCCAACCACAGGCGGCCCGGTGCAGTACATCGGTACGGCCTTGGCACTGGCGAAGGATGGCTCCGGATATGCCTACCTTACAGGAACCACCGGGAATCAGCTCAACGGGGTGAGTAACAATAACGGCGGCCTGTTTTTTCCCACCACACCCGGTGCCATCGGCCCGTCGCAAAGTTCGTGCACTCCCTTGAGCGGAGGCGGCGACAGTTGCCCGGGAAGTTTCGTATCCGAAATCAATACGAACGCCACGGGTCCCTCCTCGTTGGTCGCTTCGACGTACCTGGGCGGCGTGAACGGTGTGCTCACCTCCGCGAACGCCATCGCCGTGGATGCGGCGGGCAACGCCTTTGTCGCAGGCGGCACCAATTCTCTCGACTTTCCCCTTCCGAACTTCGGGATTAGTACCAACGCCATCCAGAATGTCTTGCCGGCCTCCGCCGTTGGCATCGCGCAGCCGATTCAGAGCGTTTTCCTTGCGGTTCTTCCCGCGGGCTTGAACAACATTCTCTACTCCACTTATTTGGGCGGAAGTGGCCAGGGCGCTTGCTTTCCACTTAATGACTGCACCGTTGGAAACGTCACATATCAGCCGACCGGCTCTACTGTCGTGAATGATTTTGCCAATGCTGTTGCCCTGGACTCTTTCGGAGACGCTTTCATTGCGGGGCAGGAGACCTCGGGCAATTTTTACGTCGCCCCAGCAGCGCAAACGCTCTACGTCAATTCCTTTGACAGCGTGTCAGCTGGCAACAAAGGCTGGGCGGAAATCATCGGAACGGGGATCACTGCACCGTCAACGTTTCCCATCGTATCCCTATCGCCCGCGGGAGGAATCAATTTCGGCAACCTGGGACTCACTGGTAGCATCACCACGCGCATTACGGTGACGAACATCGGAACGGCGGCGCTCAATTTCTACTACACGGCGATTGTGCCCGATTCAGGGACGCCCACAAGCACCTTCACCAAATTCGATACCTGCTCGGGAAGAAGCATCGCGATCTCGGCAACCTGCATCATCAATGTCACCTTCACTCCCGGCGCGATCGGGTCCTATGGCGCCACCCTGCAGTTGGTAGACAGCGCCACAAGCGGCACGCAAACCGTGCGTTTGACGGGCGCCGGCGTCGCTCCATTCCCGGAGGCGGCGCTGACCCTTTTCCAGAACGGCACATCAAGCACCAGTTTCAACGATACCATCCACTTTGGAACCATCGAGCAAGGCGGTTCCAGCTCGACCGTAACCATTCAGCTTCAAAACAGCGGCACGGCTCCTCTCGTGATCGGCAGTCTCTCTGTCGTTGCGTTCGGCGGGAATGCGCGCGATATCATCACATCCGGAGACACGTGCTCCGGACAAACCATTCCAGTTTCCAACTTCTGCATGGTCAATCTGACCTTTGCTCCTACGAGCGTTCCGGGGACGCAATATGCTCTTGCGCTAGTGATACCGGACAATGCGCCCGATACGCCGCAGGAAGTTGCCCTCATCGGCACGAGCGGCGCACCGGCCCCGCCCACCGCACTGCCAGTTCTGGCCTCTGCGGACGACTCGGTGCCGCCGGTTCCGGCTAGTAGCGCTCCCGGCGTGCCTATTGGTATCGTTCACTCCGGCGTCAGTTCCGGTGGACAGTTCGTGGCATTTGAGTCCACAGCCACGAATCTTCCTGGTCCCCCGTTGGGTACCAGCGGCATTTCCTTGCGCACGATTTGCCTGCCACCGATAACCGGTTGCACGCCGTTAACCAACTATATTTCCTACGCGCCGACGTCAGGGCCAAACGCTAACGGCGGGGCGCCATGCTTCGGCAGCGGTTATGCCGGCAGCACCAAGCCGGCCATTGATTCGACTGGGCAATTCGTGGCCTTCCTGTCGGACTCCTGCGTGCCAGTTCAGAATGCCACTCCCGAAACCCAGATCTATCTGCGAAATGTGGGGGCCAATAGCACCAGCTTGATTTCGTTGGACGACAGTGGAAATCCTCTCAACGCGGGCATGAACGCTTATTCGATGAGCGCCAACGCGCGCTATTTCGCATACTCGAGTTCCTCGTCCAACGTGGCGGGATTGACGAACAATTTCACCGGTCAAATTTTCTTGCGCGACGCCAATTGCGCTCCGCCAGCGCCGGGATGCACGCAATTGATTTCTAAGGAACCAAGTGGCAACCCCACGCCATCAACCACGATCACCGAGCAGCCTTCCATTAGCCCGGATGGTCGCTACGTTGTCTTTTCTTCCACCGATACAAGCTTGCCCAATGTCGCTCCCCAAAGCTTCGCCGCGAATGCCGTGGTCGTCTACCTGCGCGATACATGCATAGGCGCGACCGGCAGCTGCACCCCGACCACAACGGCCATTTCAGCGGATGTGAATGGCATGGCCGTGTCCGGCGGTGAAGGCGCCGCAGTTGCAAACGGCGGTCGCTTCATTATTTTTAATTCCTTTGCGTGCAGTTTGTTGCCCGGCGGATGCACTGGGACTTCCCCGGAAGAAACTTATTTCGCTGACACCTGCACCTACAACGGAACGCCTGTGCAAGGTTGCGCGGCGGCACCGCCGAAGTTGATTTCGTTCAACCAGCTTGGGCAGCCGGATACTTTCCTGAGCGCCACCGCCGGGACACCCGTCATAAGCGCGGATGGCCGTCTGGCCCTGTTTACTTCGTATACGCCTCTCTTCACCAGCGTAACGGCCCAGGCGATCTACGCCTATGACACCTGCTCCAGCAACAACGTACCGGTAGCTAATTGCACCGCTGGACTGCGCGTTGTCTCTGTGGATTCGGCCGGGACAGCATTTGGTAACGGAAGCGATCTTGCTTCTATCGATCTGACAGGGCAATTCCTATCGTTCGGAACCAGCGGAGATCTCGTGACAGCCCAAAACCCTACTCCCATGTCCGGGGGAGTATATCTCGGGTTGACTTCAGGCTTCGCAGGGTCCACCGCTCCGGCTCTGCAGATTACCCCCACCGCGCTCGACTTCGGCAACGTGTTGCCCACTGCGACCAGCTCGACACAAACAATAACGGTGACAAACTCGAGTCCGCTTTTGCCGCTCACGAGCCTGACAATATCGCCCGCCACTTTGACCAGTGGCTTCGCCTATGCGAACCCGGTCCCGAGTCCGAACGCCTGCCAAACGGGTTCGCAACTCCTGCCTCTGCAGAGTTGCACTACCCAAGTGAGCTTTACGCCTCTCGGTATCGGGCCCGAAGCGGGTTCATTGAGTTACGGCGGCTCGGGTGTCGCCTCTCAAAACGTTACTCTCGCGGGATGGGGCGGACAGGCGGCGATCGTTTTTGAAGACATGAGCGGAAATCCGATTACCAGCCTCGACTTCGGCACGATTCAAACAGGAACGACGGCTACTTTGCAGGCGCAGATCGCCAACACCGGCACGGCGCCAGCCGCAACCGCGCCTCTGGACTTCCTGCTCTATTCGGTTACCGGTCCATTCAGCGCGAACGTGAGTCAGTGTCCTTCAAATCCCTCGGCGGTGACAAATGTAGAGTTTCCAAATCTGCTCGCGCCTGGCGCCAGTTGCATCGTCACGCTTTTTTTCACGCAGTCCACCGCTGGCGCGGGCTCGGGCTTGCTTACCTTCGTTGACAACGCGCAAACCAGCAATACTCCAATCACTCCCAGTCAAACCCCCGCCGTAACAGCGCAATCGTTACCGCTCAGTGGAACTACAGCCGCGGCCCCTCAGGCGCACTTGGTCTTGACGGTCGTACCTTCGCCGAATCCGGCGATTCTCAACAGCCCGCTGACCTATCAAATAACCCTCACCAATGCCGGCCCCGCGACGGCGCAGGGAATCACGCTGAATCTGGTCATCCCCAATGCCTACCCACAGGGAGCCTACACCACCATGACGTGGACCCAGTTCACGTGCACGCCTCCGACCACTGGGAGTCCTTACGCAACGTGTAGCCTGAATTCGCTGCCCTTGAACGCCTCAGCGACGATCACCTTCAATCTCATCCCCGAACAGGTCAATCCGAGTTTCATATCGACTTTCTATCTGAACGAGACGAGCGTTGATCCCAACCCCATTTATGACACAGTGACTGTTTCCGTTCCCGTGGTCGCGACAGCACCGTCGCCAGCAATCGTTACAGACAACGAAACCATCACGGTGTCAGACACCGTTGCGTTCCTCGACAATTTCGATAGCGAGATGATCACCGTCAAAGACAACGTGATGGTGACAGCCTGCACAGCGTTCGACATCTCGCCATCAGGAACTCTAACTCCGAGCGCGACGGTCGGAACTCCCTATTCGCTGGCGTTCACGCCTTCCGAAGCTGGCACGTTTACATGGGCGACTGGCGGCACCTTGCCCGCCGGGTTGAACTTGAATGCGAGTACAGGATTACTCTCCGGCGTGCCTAACGCGGCGGGCGCTTTCAGCTTCACCGTTATCGCGACCGACCAGAACGGCTGCTCGGGCAGCGCCAACATTACGCTGACGGTGAATCCAGCTCCCACCGGCACAACGACGACAACAATTACGGCGACAAGTTCAAGCTATCAGGGTCTTACTCTACCAGCGAACTTAGCGTTGGTAGGGATCCCGATCACGGTGAACTTCAAGGTTGTACCGCTACTGGGCAACGCAGCCGCCACCGGCACGGTTACGGTGACCGCAGGCACTTCCGCCGCTTGTCAGGTGACGTTGACTTCCACCTCTTCGGGTTCGGGTTCCTGCGCTCTCACCATCTCGCAGTTGGGATCGGGGAGCACGCCGATCGTGGCTCTCTACAGTCCAGACTCTGGTTCGAGCGGACTTCTCCCGAGCACATCGAGTCCGCTCACGGAGAGCGTCGTGCAAATTACTACCTGCGGACCGCTACCCTCCGCCCAGACTTCAGCTCAGGGAACAACAGTGACGTTCACTTTTTCGACTTGTATTGCAACCGATGTCTTAACCGCCCCGGGGTACGTGGTGACTGGCTGCCCGCCGAATGCCCAGTGCAGCGCCACGATTACGCAGGTCAATTTGCTCGAGTACATGGTGGTCGTAAAGATCGTGCTGCAAGGTTCGGGGAATAGTGTTCCACTCAAGGTTTCTCGCCCGCTCGGCCAACCCCGGCCTCTTACACTCTTCTGGTTTGGAGTGCTGATGGCAATCCTGATGGCGTTCCAGTTGGCGCGTCAGAATCGAGTGCGGCCACGCCTCTTGTATGCTGTTGGCTTCCTTATGGCGTTGCTGCTCAGCGGCATGTCCGGCTGTACCAGTGCCAGCGTCGTGAACGGCGGCGGTGCAGTTTCATCGAATTCCTACACCATAACCGTCAAGGTAACGGCTGGAAGTTACAGCGTGAACGTGCCGCTGACCCTGACGGTGAAAAAATAGCGGTCCCACGCACCGGGTCGGTCAAGAGAACATCAACTAACGCTCCGCGATTTATTTGCGTCGCAGTAATCTCTACGCGGCGAACAAATATCTTCAAGCAACACCGGAAAGCAAACGTTTCGCGCAAGGAAAACTGGTGAATGCGATCTCGCCAGGTGGTTTGCTGTCAATCAACAAATCAACTCTGACTTAGTAGCTGATCTGGAGCGCACGTTCTAGGATTCGTTCGGTGGAATGCACGGCGGGCGAAGTGCTTCGGAACCTTATTGGACCCAAACGGATCCAGATTTTCTTCTGGGTCTTCTCTAAGTGATTGAATAAATGGCGGGGACGACGAGACTCGAACTCGCGACCTTTGCCGTGACAGTGCACCATCTTTTGGTAACTGATTGAAACTGCGCGGCGCGGATGGCTCCCAGAACCGCGGTTTGGAACCCTAAGTAACAATTATTAGACCAAGAAATGGACTCTGCCGTCGAGCGGCAGAAGCCCACGAAACCGAGATGCGGCCGAACGGGCTTCGCTTAAGACACGCGTCACGGCGTCTTGAGATAAATGTTGCTGATGTTATGCTCCCGCAACATGGCGTTGAACACCGCCAGGTCTTTCCCCACCAACTGCTGAAAGTCCTGCGCTGCTTTGTCGCCACGCTGCTTCAACTCTTCCTGCACGGCGCTCTGCTGCGTGGTGGGCGGAAAATCGGCACTGCTGTCCAGTTGGCTGAAGAGGTAGCCTACCTTCTGGAGCAGCATCGGCGACCAGCGGCAGTCGTCCTGGCCGCGGCCGGTCAGCTTGAGCTGCAAGAGAGTTCCCTCGATGGCAGCAAGTTTTTCCCCGAGGTCGTCCGCGGCTTTGCGAACTGGTTTCGACGCCTCATCGGTGCCCAACTCTTTCCCCAGAGCAACGAGTTGCGCACGGAGCGACTCGATCTGGTTCACGGTGGCCGCCATGCTGTTCATCTCATCGTACAGCGCGGTTTGCACGTGCGATTGCGCCTGAATTTCGCTTTCCGAGCCGGCGGTGTGGGGATCCTTGAGCACGGTCAGCTTTTGCGTGAATTTTTCTTCTCCCACAGTCAGAGTGACTGTGTAGGTTCCCGGCAGGGCCAGCACCGACAGTCGACCCACGGCTGGAGGCTTGCGCCAGCCTTCCGGTCCAAAGGGAACGTCCGGCGCGTAGAGCGGCGCGGTTCTTAGGCGAATTTGCGCGGTGCGCTCGGAGCGCAAATCCCACCACACGCGGTTGATGCCGGCTTTTACTTCGCAAGGCGGTACATCGGGGTCGGGATCATCTTCATCGGTGGTCTTTTTGGCTTCAGACGCGCCCGGCTTTGGTGCATGGCACTCGATCTCACGCACTTTCTTACCGGCGGAGTCCGTGATGGTCAGCTTGGCCACGTCCTTCTCTCCCAGGTTGGATTTGAGATAGAAATTAATGGGCGCGCCGTATTGCGGATTTTTTCCCGTCGTTGGGTCGTACTCGACCGCGGCGGCCTGCACGACTTCCTTAAATCGATACGCATCCCGGGGCGCAAACAAATGCGACTTGGCCGCGGCGACGTCCGTCGTCAACTGCTCGAGCGCGGTAATGTCGTCCAGGATCCAAAAGCCGCGACCGTACGTGGCCACCGCAAGATCGTGGAATCTTTCCTGAACGGTCAGCCAGTAGACGGGCGCGTGTGGCAGGCCGGACTGGAGCGGCTGCCAGTTCTTCCCGTCGTCAAAGGAAACGTACAGCCCACCCTCGGTGCCCAGATAGAGGAGTCCTTTGCGCACAGGGTCCTCGCGCACGCAGTGCGCATAGCTGAGCATGTTGTGCGGAATCCCGGCGGTGATCAGCGTCCAGGTTTTGCCGTAGTCCGCGGTCTTGTACACATACGGGTCGCGAAAGTTGACCTGATGGCCGTCCACAGTCAGGTAGGCCGTGCCCGCGTCGTAGCGCGATGCCTCGATGTTGTCGACCGTACCCCACTCGGGAAAGCCGGGAAGATTTTTCGTGACGTCGCTCCAGTTTTTTCCACCGTCGCGCGTCACTTGCACTTTCCCGTCGTTGGTACCCACCCAAATCAGGCCTGCCTCTTTGGAAGATTCCGTCAGCGCAAAAATCACGCCGGCATATTCCACGCCGATGTTGTCGGGAGTCAGCCCTCCGGAAATCTGCTGGCGGCTCTTGTCGTTGCGCGTCAGGTCTGGACTGATAATCTGCCAACTATTTCCGCCATCGGTGGTGACGTGTACAAACTGGCTGCCCACGTAAACCTTGTTGTGGTCGTGGGGAGAAATGGCGATGGGGAATTCCCAATTGAAGCGGTACTTGACCTCCGCCGCGGGCGCGCCAGCCACATAGTCGGGCCACACCTCCACTTCGCGGTCCTGGTGGGTGCGCTCGTCGAAGCGGGTTACCGTGCCGCCGATGCTGCCTGATCCGGTGCCCGTAGACCAAATGACGTTGTTGTCCACGGGATCCGGCACGGCGAAACCGCTCTCACCTCCGGCCACTGGGTGCCACGCACCGCGCGGAATGCTGTTCCCCCCGAAGCCGCCAAACTGCAGGCTGTTGCTGGGGCCGCGCCACGAAGGGCCATCCTGCCGGTTACCGTAAATGAAGTAGGGGATCTGGTCGTCCACCGTAACGTGATAAATCTGCGCGATAGGCAAGTTGACGTGGTTCCAGGTGTGCCCGCGATTCACGGAAATATTCACACCGCCATCGTTAACCACGGCCATGCGATCTCCGTCCGTGGGATCGATCCACATCTCGTGATTGTCGCCGCCGGGATTGGAGGGCATCTTGGTGAGTGTGTGGCCGCCATCGAGCGTCCGCGAAAAGGAAGCGGAGAAGAAAAACACTTCGTTCTCGTTGTCCGGAGCAATCTCCGTGCGCGTGTAGTAGTGCGTGCGCCCGCGGAGTT
>JABCZH010000025.1 GCA_013289795.1 Acidobacteriota bacterium | reverse complement strand
AGAGTTCCCTTAGGACGCGGGTTAGCTTTTTAGAAACGTCCGACCGCTGGGATTGTCAACAGTCCGTTCGCCAGAACGGGCTCAACACAACCTAAGAACCACGCCAGCAGTCTGCTAAGCAAGCCCCGCATCCTTCGCACTCAAGCGTGCGATTTGACCAGAGAGGCCATGACCTTGTTCGACGACAACATCCCCCACAACCTGGAATCCACCACCTCAACCATGACCGAACCCATGACCGCCCCACTTGACGACACCACTGCGGAAATCGCAGTTCAACCCTCACAACATGCGGACGACAAACCCGCTTCCCACGGCAGCGATGACTTCGCATCGGCTCTCGAGAGCTTCACCACAGAAACCGAAAAAGCTGCGGACGAGGACAAGGTCATCAAGGGCACCGTGCTCAAGCTGACCCCCACCCACGTGGTGGTGGACATTGGCGCCAAGTCCGAGGGCATGCTGCTGCTCTCCGAGGTGCTGGACCACGAGGGCAAGCCCCGCTTCCAGCCGGGCGACGAAATTGCCGTCATGCGCGACAAGGGCGAGACCGAGGAAGGCTACATTAATCTATCGCATCAAAAGGCCCAGAAGATCCGCTCCTGGGATGAGATTGAAAAGGCATACAACGAAAAGAAGCCGATCCAGGCTGTTGTCGTCGAGCGCATCAAGGGCGGACTGACCGTCGACATTATGGGCGCTCGCGCCTTTCTGCCGGGCTCGCAAGCCGACCTGCGCCGTACTCGCAACCTGGACGCCGTCAAGGGACAAGTTCTGGAAGTCGCCATCATCAAGCTCAACAAGAAGCGCGGCAACATCGTGGTCTCCCGCAAACAGGTGATGGAGGAAGAACAGGGCGAGCAACGCGCCAAGACGTTGGAGCACCTCGAAGAGGGAGCCACACTGACCGGCGTGGTCAAGAACCTGACCGACTACGGCGCTTTCGTGGACCTGGGCGGCATCGACGGCTTGCTGCACATTACCGATATGTCCTGGGGACGGCTGACGCATCCTCGCGACCTGGTCAACGTCGGCGACACCATTCACGTCAAGGTGCTGAAGTACGACAAGGACAAGCAGCGGGTCTCGCTGGGGTTCAAGCAGCTTACTCCCGATCCCTGGCTGGATGCCGAACACCGCTATCCGGTGGACGCTCACGTCAGCGGTCGCGTCATCAGTGTGACCGACTACGGTGCCTTTGTGGAACTGGAGCAGGGCATCGAGGGCCTGGTTCACGTCAGCGAGATGACCTGGTCCAAACGCATGAAGCACCCATCGAAACTGGTCAATGTAAACGATCATGTGGAATGCGTGGTTCTCAGCGTGAGTCCGGGGGAACGCCGAATCTCTCTGGGCATGCGTCAACTGGCGTCCAACCCGTGGGATGCATTGCATGAGAAATATCCGATAGGAGCCCAGGTTGAAGGCCGGGTTCGCAACCTGACCGATTTCGGTGCGTTTATTGAGATTGAAGATGGAATCGACGGTCTGGTCCACGTCAGCAATTTGAGTTGGACGAAGCGGGTCAAACATCCATCAGAAGTGCTCAAAAAGGGCGATCGGGTGAAGGCCGTGGTGTTGGCGATCGAGCCCGACAAACGCCGTCTCTCGCTGGGCGTCAAGCAACTGCAACCCGACGTCTGGGAAGCTTTCTTCGAGAAGCATCACGTGGGCGATGTGATGCGTGGGAAGGTTCTGCGCGTCGCCAGCTTTGGGGCATTCGTGGAGATTTCTGAAGGCATCGAAGGGCTCTGCCATAACTCGGAAGCGGTGGACGCCAATGGCCAGCCGCTCACGCTCGAACCCGGGCAGGAGCACGACTTCAAGATCATCAAGATGCACCCGGAAGAGAAGAAAGTTGGGCTCAGTATCAAGGCCGTGGGCGAAGAAGCCTCACACAAAGAAGTGGAGGCCTACAAGCATCCGGCTACCAGTACGGGTGGTTCTACGATCGGCGAGCTGATGTCGTGGAAGCGCGCCGGCAACGAGAACAATTGAGAGTCTCGGCCACGGATTTTCACGGATCAACAGGGATCAAGAGATCAAACAAAATGAAAGGCCCCAGATAACGGGGCCTTTTCTATTGCTTTTGATCCACGAAAATCCGTGGCCGATATTGTTCTTACTTCAGCAACCCAAACACCCCAACTCCATTGATCGTTCCCATGTATACCTTGCCATTCACTACCGTCGGGACAATGAACTTATTGCCCTCGCTCAATTCGTCTCGCGCATCGGGAGCCTGGGTGCTGCTGTAAAGCTCGGTCGCCAGGTTAGTCGCATCGTAGGCGTGCAACACCGCGGGATCGTCATTCTCCGCCGCCCACAGGATGGCGTTGCTGGTCCCGTTGGCGGAGATACTTGGCGTTGCCCCCGGATACGGGAACTTATGGCTCGTGCGCGAACTAGGAGCGGTCGCCAGCCGTGCCTGGCTGATGGCAAAAGCCTTGATTTGATCCCCAACGGCTCCGTAGTACAGCGTGTTGTTGAAGTACGCCGGCATGGAGAATACGCCCGCAATTGCTCCTGAAACCTGCTGATAGATGTTGTTCGACTTGGGATTGAAGCCTCCCATCGCGTCCCGATCCACCAGGTAAATGTTCCTGTCTTTGCCGGCGCCGACCGCCAGGTGACGCGTCTTTCCAGTGCTGTCATTGAGGTCGGGGAGCACCAGCGCTCCGCCCGACCCCAGATCGGCGTCTGAACCATTTTCCGCAGCCTGATTGAACATCTCGAAATAATCCGCAACTGCTAATTGCTTGTTGCCGGTCGAGATCTTGAGAAACGCGTTCCCGAAGTCGCCCTGGTTGGGGAACCCTTGGGCATCGAGAGTGGTATCGAAAACGCCGTTGGCGTCCAGCAGATAGATGTTGCCGCCAGCATCGGCCGCCGGTCCGGAACCGGCCATCCAGATGGCGCCCTCGCTGCCGTTCGGAGTTACGTTTAGCACGCTGACCTGGGCGAGCGTGTTCTGGTCGTAGCCGATCACCCAGCCAGTGTAGGGGCGAGCGTCGCAATGCGAAGTCCACGCCGTATACACAATTCCATTAACCAGCAGCAGACCTGCCCGCTCTTCATATTGGCCAGGCGCGAAAACTACGCTTCCTCCCGAGCTGTTGTCACCTTTGCCGGGGAAAGACGCTTGAATCTCCTGCGGCCCTCCAAACTGCTCCGCACCGGTCGTGACGTCGAGTGCGTGCAATCGCTGATGATAGTTCCCCGATCCGTCCTTCGACATGGCCACTACGTAAATGGTGCCATGCGGGCCAGCGGAGACATCAATCACCGACGTCGCGGTCACTCCGATCTCGGGTGTCACTTGCGAACAACCACGATCGTCACTGGGCTTCTCGCCCGAAAGCAAAGTAGAAACTTGCCAGATGACCGAACCGGTATCAGCGTCGACCCCGTAAACCGTGCCATGCTCACTCGCCACATAGAGAAAGTTGTGGGTGCCATGGCTGGGGGTGTTCAGGTTCGGCAGATAAAGTGGCTGGGCATCGACCTTGCCGTCGGTCGTAATCACAAACAACTTGCCGAAGCTGGCGAAGTTTACGTTGCCATGTGTCAGAGTGGTCTCACTCAGATTCTGACCGGTGCGAGCATTGTCATTGTGGTAAGTGACCACGGCGTTCGCCGGCGTCGCCCCTGGCGGCGGTTGGGTCGGCTGGGTTGGGGGTATCGCGCCCGTGATTTTGCCGCAACTGACCAGATACAACCCGGCCGAGATCACCACCACCACGACAACCGCCAAACTATATTGCAGCCAATTGGCCCGCATTTCCGAAGCTTTACGACTTGCGTTCAAAACCGTATCCCTTGATCGGCTGCCGGCTCATTTGGTGTCAATCCTCAGCACGATATTGATGAGCTTGTGGTCGTCGAACTGGCTTACCGCTTTGGTATCGCTCTTCTGCCCTTTGTATTGCGCGTAGATCTCGAAATCGACATTGGGGGCAAGCTCGGGAAAGCGGTAGGTGCCGTCGGGTCCCACAATATAGGTCTTCACTGCCCGCGTGCGAGTGTTGGAGAGATATACCACGGCGTCGGTGATGGGGTTGTCCCGCTTATCCAGGACTTTGCCCGTCAGCATGCGCCCGACCGTCTTGTCCTTGTCTTTCGGGGCATTCGGACTGGCTCCCGCCACCGAAACGGCGAGTATGCCGCTGAAAAGCAGCATCCCGAGCACCACCACAGGTCGCTTCTTCATACCAGTCCTTCCGTCCCCGGAGAAACTTAGCTCTCACTTTAGATGCAGCCCAGTATCCACACGCTCGTCGTATTCCACGTGTATCGTCACGCTCTCACCTGGCTGCAGCCGATTGCCGGTAGTGGATTTATAGCCTTTCAAGTCGGCCCAAGCCACGTATTGTGTTTTGCCCGCGGGCACGTGTACCGCAAACTCTCCGTGATGATCGGAATATGCCTCCCAGCGAGTTTTCTTCTCGTTCTCGCGGCGAATCTTGATCTTCACTCCATAGACCGGCTTGTCGTCCGGCCCCCACACCGTACCAAAAATGACCGCATAAGGATGGGGCGGACTCTTTTTCTGAGGCGAGGTGTCGGCGCCAGAAGCTGCTGCGTGGTCAAGACTGAGTGCAATCACCAGGAGAAGTACGATTCGCATCGCGCCGCGGGAAAAACCGGGGACTCGTCGCAGATGCAAACTAAGAATAGTCACCGTCTTCCGCTTCCTCTTCTTCGTCGTCCTCTTCGTATTTTGCCTCTTCCATGGGCTTCAGCTCGAGGGGACTGACCGTCACCACCTCGAAGTCGGTGCCACACTCGGGGCAAGAAACTATTTCGCCTTCATCGACTCCGTCCTCGTCGAGATCCAGATTATTCTCGCATTCGGGACACAAAACCATAATCCCCCTCCGTTCTATTAGGGCCCACTGATAATATTTAGTGGCTCTGGCGGCGGTGTCAAGTACTTGACGTGCAAAATCTGCCTTGACCCCCGAGGCCGGATATGATGCTAAATTCAGGCTTCACGACTCTTGCGAAGCTCTATTGGATTTTCAGGTGCTAGACTAAGCTTATAACTGCCGCTGAGAACAGTCGACTGGCTTTATGCCCTCTGGACGCACCCTCTCGCTAAGCTTCCCACCCTTCACTCCCTGGGTGAAGAGAATCATCATTGCCTGCGTCGGAATTTATTTTCTGCAGGTGGTGCTGGGGGCGATGGCTCCAGAAGCAAGGGGCATTCTGGAGCTTTATGGTGGATTGACGCCGGCTCTGGTGTTGCGCTACGGGATGGTTTGGCAGCTCCTGACGTACTCACTACTGCACGCGAGCGTCGGCCACGTCCTAATCAACATGCTGATACTGTGGATGTTTGGTGCGCAGCAGGAGCAGGACTGGGGATCCAAGAAGTTCCTGGAGTTCTATCTTTTCTGTGTGGCGGGCGCAGCCTTGACGACCATCGCGGTAGCCTACTCGCCGATCCCCGGAGTCAGCCCGGGCACGTCCACCATCGGAGCATCCGGGGGTGTTTACGGCGTGCTCGCAGCGTTCGGCCTGCTTTATGGCGACCGCGAAATCTTCATGTTCCCCCTTCCGTTCATGATGAAAGCCAAGTACATGGTGCTCATCATGGTTTTCCTGGTCGTGGTCGCGACTTTTCAGCCTTCGCAGGGAGTGAACAATTTTGCCCACCTTGGTGGCCTGCTTTTCGGATTCCTCTACGTCAAGTTCGTCCCCCGCCGCGGTCTGACGTTCGGCGCCTCGGAGCAATATTTCAACTTTCGCAATTCTTACTACCGCTGGAAACGCCGCCGCGCCGCCCGCAAGTTCGAGGTTTACATGAGCAAGCATGACCGCAAAGTGACCTTCGACAAACACGGCAACTACGTCCCCCCGGACGATTTGGATAAGAAGAACGGCGGCTCGAAATCCGGTTGGATTAACTAGAGCCGCAGAATTCGCTGATCAACGCAGATTAATAAATAGGATCGAGGAGCCGGCTTACCCGACGAGGGCCCGGAATTCCGCGACGGTATCCGTCGGCAACTCTTCCCGCCTTGTCTTGCCTTTGAATCCCAAATCGTGCCCCGCACCGTCAACCCTTAGCAGTGCTGTCTTCGCGGGAATCAGCTTCCGCGCCGCCTCGAGTTCCTCGATCGTTCCGAACGGATCCCGGGTCCCGTGAACAAAGAGAACTGGCACCTGTAAAGCGGGCAAGTGTTGAGTGCGCAGCCGATCAGGCTTGCCGGGCGGATGCAGAGGATACGAGCACAGCAGCAGGCCTTCCACCAGTTCGGGCTGCTCCGCGCAGAGCATGCTGGCCTGGCGTCCACCGTAGGAATGGCCACCCAGGAACACTCGCCCCGGAGCCAGCTTCTTCACCACGCCGACGGCATTCGTCAAACCCTGGCGGTCGCGGACAGCGTCACCCGGCCGAGGCGGCCCGTAAGGCCGAGCCTGACGATAGGGCAGGTCGCAGCGGAGGACCACGAATCCCGCGCTGGCCAAGGTTTCCGCCAAGGCAATCAACAGAGGGGCCCGAGAATTTGATCCCGCCCCGTGGGTCAGGACAAATCCATTCTGGGGTGAATCCGGGCGGTGGAGAAACCCGCGCACCGGCGTGTCAAATGAGGTATCGGCAAAAGACTCTGCACCTGCTACCGGCGGCATCGATTAGCCTCCGACCTGTTCCAGCGTCTCCATTACGCTCACCGTCCGGATCTCCTGCGCGAGCTTTGCCCAGCAGCGCAATACTCCCGGATCTTCTAAAGCCGCCCGACGTGCTTCCTCTGATCGCCAATAGCGAAGCAGAACGTAATGACCCGACTTCAGATCCCGATATACCGAATCCCGGCTGTACCCACCTTTCTCCAGCGCTGCTCCCAACTCCCGCACCGTGGTTAAAGCGGCCTCCTGACTCTCGGGAAGCGGCTCAAAGATCGCAATGGACAGTATCTCGGTCATGGTCAGGTCTAATGCTTCTGCCTGCGTCGCGCAATTCGGCGCGTCTTGGGCAAGGGAATCGTCCCTGCCTCCTCTGCCGTCACCACATGCAGGCGCATGAAATTGGTCGACCCGGACGCCATCTGCGTACCCGCTACCACCGCCAACACGTCCCCGGCTTGCAGGCGCCCGCGGCGGAGCAGTGCCTGTTCGGCCGCCACCAGCATGTCATCTCCGCTATGGACCGGCGGCTGCACCAGCGGGTGCACTCCCCACAGCAGGTTCATTCGATTGCACACCGCTGGAACATAGCTGAGGGCGTAGATGGGGGCCTTGGGACGGTACTTCGAGATCATGCGCGCTGTGTTGCCCGTCTCTGTAAACACCACGATCGCGCCCATCGGGAGGTCCTCGGCAGCGTGTGCGATAGCTTCGCAGATCGTCTCCGCTACGCTGAGCGAATGCTTCTCACGCCGGCGACGGGAGAAATCCCGTACGTTCTGCTCCGCTTCCACTACGATCCGGGCCATCATGGTGACCGCCTCACGCGGATAACGGCCGCTGGCGGTTTCTGCAGACAGCATCACCGCGTCTGTACCATCAAAAATGGCGTTGGCCACGTCGCTGGCCTCCGCCCTTGTCGGACGCGGGTTTTCGACCATCGACTCCAGCATCTGGGTCGCGGTGATCACCGGCTTCCGCCAGTCCGACGCCCGGCGGATGATGTGCTTCTGTATGATCGGAACCTTTTCCGGCGGCATCTCCACGCCCAGGTCTCCGCGCGCTACCATCACTCCATCAGTTACTTCCAGAATCTCTTCCAGATGTTCCAACGCCTGTGGCTTCTCCAGTTTCGCAATCACCGGAACGTCACTGCCATGAGCTGCAATCAGCTGTTTGGCCGCGCCAACATCGGCTCCCGAGCGCACAAACGACACTGCAACCATGTCCACGCCATGCTTCAGACCAAATTCCAGATCGGCCCGGTCTTTCTCCGTCAGCGCCGGAATAGAAAGTGCAATCCCCGGCAGATTGATGCCTTTGTGCTCGCCCAGAGGGCCGCCGTTGATGACCTCGCACTCCACATCACTTCCGCGCACGCGGCTGACCCATAGTTCGATCAGCCCATCGGACAACAGAATACGCGCGCCGGATCCCACTTCCTTTGCCAATCCACGGAACGTAGTCGAAAGCAGCGAAGCTGTGCCTTCAATTTCGCGGGGAGTGATCGTGACTTTCGATCCCGCCTTGAGCGTCACGTGAGTGTGCCCCTTGAGCTCTCCCGTACGGATTTTGGGACCTTGCAGATCTTGCAGAATGCAGATCGTACGATCTTCCTTCTCCGCCGCTCGCCGCAAGCGTTCGATCACCCGTCCGTGCTCTTCGTGAGTGCCGTGGGAAAAGTTCAGCCGGGCCACGTCCATGCCGAGGCGCATCAGGTCACGCAGGGCCAATTCTGAGTTGCACGAGGGCCCTACCGTACAGATAATCTTGGCGCGGCGGGCACCCGCAGCCTGCGCTCCTACACCGACACTCTCCGAGCGATTGCGCTTACGCACAGTTCTCCCCAATAGGATTTTAGGTGACATGAATATTGTATATGGGGGCTAGACCGAGGTCGCTATTCCTGAGGGTCACGTCCAAGCTGACGCTGGAGGAGATTCACGGGAGCGAATTTCCGGTGGTTAGCGAGTAAACTGAAACACCGTGCCGAATCCCTTTCCACCGCCGCCAAGAGTGGTCCCGTAGACGGCGCCTTTGGATTGGTCGAGAACCAGACTGCCATACGGTTCACTTCCCTCTGGACCCTGGAAACTGTAGAAGATGTGGCTCCAGACACCGCCTGGTTTGGAGGGCGGCGTCAACTGAAAAACCGTGCCGCACCCAATTCCTTTGGGTTCGCAGGGGCCGTTCCCGCCACGGGGCGTGGTTCCGTACAGCGATCCTTTTGAGTCCATCGCTAGACTGGCAAACGGATTAGCGCCGTCGTGATTGGCAAAGGCGTGGAGAATGGATTCAATCCACGCACCTCCCTTCACTGCTGGCGGACTCAGCTCAAAAACTACACCGCAATTGCTGGTGCAAACACCAACTCCACCGTTGTATGTGGTGCCGTATAAATTGCCTTTGCGGTCGCGGATCACACCGGCAAACGGGAAACATCCATCGCTGCCAGTGAACACGTGCAGGACGGTTTCGGTCCAAACCCCATTCACCTGCGATAGCTGGAAGACAGTTCCACATTGCGAACTGCTTCCGCCGCCTACGGTCGTGCCGTAGAGATTGCCAGCCGGGTCGGCAATAACTCCGCCCGTCGGACCACTTCCATCATTCCCGCCAGCAAATGCATAGAGGGTCGTTTGGGTCCAGGTTCCATTCGATCGAGGGGTCAATTCCAGGACCATACCATTGTTGAAGGTGGGAGCCGACTGAGAAGTGAACTCAACGGTGGTGGAAAGATTGCCTTGCTTATCCAAAATCGGTGAAGCGACGGTGCCATAGGTGCCGGATCCATAGACCGAGTTGAGGGTCCAGGTCCCACCGGCTTCGGACAATTGATAAAGAAAGGTACCTCCTCCCGCAGTTGCGCCGTAGAGGTTCCCGGCTGGATCGAACACAAGGTTGCTATTCGGTGGATAAGGATCCTGGAACTGGAACTCATACAGCACACTCTCAGACCAAACCCCACGGCCCTGTGACGGAGGCGTAAGCTTGAAGACCACTCCGCATGCTCCCCCCCCGTTGCAGGAGTCGTAGTTGCCACCGGATTCGCCGGTGCCGTAGAGAGCGCCGGTCGAATCTAGAATCAAACCAGCCATGGGGCTCCCCCCGTCGCTGAGACCTGTAAAGCTGTACAGAATGGCGTGTTGCGGACCTGCGGCGATTGCGGTTCCGGCAGACAACAAAGTGACGATGCCAATGGCACAAACGGCGAAGAGGGATCTTCTCGATTTCATTTTGAATCGTCTCCTGCTTTCGAATCTGTGGCGTTAATGGGCGGCGTCTTGATCACGGGGTGACCCAAAACACCTCTGCCCCGCCGTTGGTGTCGTAGGTTCCGGCAAATCCAACCACCGCAGTCGTGCCGCTGATGCCAACGGACTGTCCCAGATAATTTCCGTTCTTCCTCCCCACCTTGGCGGCATATTTGGAGGTTGTCGTCCAGCCGTTCTTGGGCTTAATGAATGTATAGGCTGCACCCCTCCCGAATACTCCTCCGACTTCGGTGTAGGGTGCGCCAATAAAGACCGAATTTCCGCTCATGGCAACCGACTGACCGAACCAACCTTGCACGGTGAACAACGGATACAGCTCGGCAGTTTCGGTCATGTTGAACCAGCCACCCTGCGGCTCGACGTACACGTAAGCGGCCCCAACTCCGAAGCTATCGTCCTGGGGCGAACCCACCAGCACCGTGTTGCCGTCGATGGCCACTGAATAACCAAAATCGTCGGCCGATCCCACCTGGGTACCTGTGAGTTCGGCATTGTAGTTAGCAGTAGTGACCCAACCACCGGCGGGCTCGACGTATACGTAGGCTTGTCCCATGTAGATCTGGCCGTTATAGCAGCATCCAGTAGCCCCCACCACTACCGTGTTTCCACTGATCCCAACCGAAAAGCCGAACCCAGCACCGGAGAAAGGGTAGCCCTCGACGTAGAGCACAGCGTTTTCCACCGCGTTCGTCCAACCGGTTGCAGGCTTGATATAAACCATGGCTTCCCCATAGGAAAGTCCGTGGGTACCGTATTGCGGGTAGACGTTCGGAACACCGACAACGATGGTGTTTCCAAAGATAGAGACGCTGCTGCCGAGATGATCTTCGCCTTTGGTGTCTAGATGAAAGCCGGTTAACTTGGCGGTCTCGGTCATATTGGCCCATCCACTTGTGGGCTTGACGAAAACGTACACAGCACCCTGTTGTTCAATGCCGTTCACTTCAGTCCAAGGCGCCCCGATTGCGATGGTATCGCCGCTGATGGCGACTGAAGCACCAAAGTGATAGGCGTTGTCGGATGCGGTAAGCGTCGCGGTCTGAGTCATATTCGTCCAGCCGCCCGCCGGCTTTACAAACACGTAGGCTGCGCCCGTGCGACTGCCATTGACCTGCGCGCCTTCCGCACCCACGACGACCGTATCGCCGTCCACTGCCACCGCGTTGCCGAACCCGTCGCTTGGCTGCTCGCCAGAAGAAGCCAGCTCGGCGTGGTGGAGCATCATCAGGACCGATGGCTCCGCCGGATTGGCCCATGCGCTGGCCAGGCAAGAAAGCAAGACTGTCATGGTGCGAAAGTAGTTTCGAATCGAGCGTTTTCTGGCTGGATTTCTGCCACGCGAGTCGGGCCGCATCATTGTCTATCCGCCTACCGTTGGTTTGGACACTTCGGGCTGTGAGCCTGAACCTTGCCGTGCGCGGGAGAATATCGCGCTTGTTTGCCACTGTCAAGATGTACGAAAGTCCTGACGAGTTGAAAAGGGCACTCGATTGCAGTGCATGGCAATTGCCCATGTGCACGAGGTGACACCGCGATCCGCCGTGCCAATTACACCGGCTTGGCGCCCGCAGCTGCCATGCTAACAGCGGGCAGCGAACCACCGGACGGCTCCGGGATGGTGGATTTCACACACAGGTCCACAGCTTCCGTGATGCTCTGGGATTCCTGTTTTTTCATGGTGAGCCAGCTGTTAAACGCAGCTTTCTCTCGCGCCACTCCATCCAGGTTGCGGCCGACGCGTGCCGCATAGTGCGCCTTCACGCACTCTAGTTCGGCCTGAATTTGAACGTTCTCCTCTGCCTTCCGTTGCCACTCCGCGTCAACTTCTCTTCTCTGTTCCGCTTCGTAGGAATCAAGCGCATCGTGGCGGGCCTTGGCATCTTGTAGCACGTCGTCGATCGGAACGCCAGCCGCGTCGAGGGCTATTAGCACTGCTGACCGTTTCGCATCCTTCGACAATTCGCGGGTGTGTTCGCTATGAAGCATCTCGACAACTTTGCTAATGCTGTATCCACTCCGCGGACTCACGATCCCGGCAGTGCGGTAGATATCCTCCACGCGTACCAACCGCACCGGGGAACTCTCGACGCGCGCTCCGGCAGGATCCGCGGCAGCCCCTTTGGTTGGGAAAACTGCCTGGGGCGCACGATGCTCGGGCTCGTCCTTGCCGTTACTGTTTCCGCTTCCGGTTACTTCATCTTTTTCCTTCTCGTTGTGCCGGTGGATCAACTCAGACCATTTGCGTTGCATAGGTTTCCTTTCCTTGGCAGCTACTGGTTCGCCTGGCGACAGGTTCCTGGGCACTCCAGTACGTCGAACGGCAGCTTCGTCCTGGAGCCGCGGAATACGAGGTGTAGCCCAGTCTGTTTCAGTCCCTTCCCGGTGCAGAGCCATCGGGAGTGCGAGGCTCGGGACTCGCACGAGTGGCACATTTTCATCTTTCGGATCGGCGGGAGGAATTTGGTGTGATTTGTTTTCCTGCTGTTCCGGACGGGCTTCGACTCTACTAGCTGAAACTAGAGGATCGCTCGCGCCTTCCCACACGAGAACGCTCACCGGAACAGCCCGGTCAGACACAAGATTCTTGGATGTGTCACGCTGAATACCCACAAGATACTTCTTTCCCGTGGTGCGACAATACTTGGCAACACCAGAGATCTGATCCCATCGCCCTTGAATGCTCAGCTTTGAACCCACCCCGATTGGCGTTTTGACACGTATGCACGCCCCGCTCGCAGACTTGTTCTCTATCCACGCGGGAACCACCTGTAAAGCTCCATTTAGGTCTTCCCAGGAAGGCTTCCACCAGTATCATCACGGCAGTGCGTGGCTCGGGCGTGGCTCCGCTCATACCAGGCCGATCGGCAAGAACTGGAATTAGTTCAGGGGACGTTCTTGATCGGAGGGGTTACCGGCAAGCGGGATCCGACTCGGGTGCAGGGGACTACCGCGCTCGCTCGCCAGGCTTGGTCATACCGTTCAACTCTTTCCCCAACATCGCCCGCGGGAACAGCATGGCGTTGTATTCGGCCGCCACCAGGATGACGAGAGAAACCATGTACATCCAGACCAGCAGCGCGACCGCCACCCCCAGTGACCCGTAGATGAGGCTGTAATCGGCGTAGCTCTGCAGGTACCAGCCAAACAGTCCTGTGGCCAGGAACCAGAGCACCGTCGCCAGCGTGGCGCCGGGTAACACGCTGTGCCAGGGCTGGGTGCGTGGCACCGCATTGTGATAGATCAACGCAATGACTGCAATGCTGGTCAGGGTGGCAATCAGCCAGCGGATTATGGCCCACATCACTACAATCAGCGGCCCAAACTCGTGGCCCAACTGGAAAAGAATCCGCGTCTCGATGCGGCTGCCGAAGGCCACCAACACCGTCGAGAAGGTCAACGGGATTCCCGCCAAGATGACCAGCGAAAAGGCAATCAGGCGTTCCTTCAGCAGTCCCCATATCTTCGGAAGCTGGTAGGCATTGCGGAAGCCCTCCATCCAGGAAATCATGACGCCCGAACCTGTCCACAGGGTGATCAGCGAAGCCGTAATCAGCACGCTTAACGGCCGCTGCAGCGTTGTACCCCTCAGGTACACCATGGCAGTATTGCTTCCCGCCGGTAGGATCTTGTCCACGGCGCCGGAAATCTCCCGCAGGTAGGCCTCGGTCTTGTGCGATGTGGCCAGCACCGAGCCGACAACCAGCAGGCTGGGGAAGAACGTCAGAATCAACGAATAGGCCGACGCTTTGGCTACCGCGAACGCGTCGTGCTGGAACGCCCGCCAGAGCGCCAGCCGCATCAAACGCAGAAAACGCACGATTACCGGCCAGAGAGTGGAACCCTCATCGACGTCATACAACAGGGAGATTTCCATCTGCTCCCGGTCGCGCATTTGTTCTGGAGTGGCGTACATGGGGGATAAAAAAGCAGAGGGGCGGATTTCCCGCCCCTCGCGGCTTCCTCTAAGTTTACTCCGCGGTAAGTTCTTCCGTTTCGCCTTCGTGACGCATGAGTTCGAGCGCGCGCTCGGCTTCCTCGTACGCCTGCGAAACTTCCTCTTGCACCTTGGCCGCAGCTTCTTCCATCTCCGGCGACAGGCGCACGTTGCGGTAGTACTCCATGCCGGTGCCGGCAGGAATCAGCCGTCCCACGATCACGTTCTCTTTCAAACCACGCAGGTGGTCCACTCGACCGTTGATGGAAGCCTCGGTGAGCACTCGCGTGGTCTCCTGAAACGACGCCGCCGAAATGAACGAGTCAGTCGAGAGCGATGCTTTGGTGATGCCCAGCAGCAGCGGCCGTCCAGTCGCCGGACGCCCCCCCTGCGCGATCACCCGCTCGTTCTCTTCCGCGAAGTGGAACTTGTCCACCTGTTCTTCCAGCAGGAACTTGGTGTCGCCGACGTCTTCCACCCTGCGCCACCGCATCATCTGACGAACGATCACTTCGATGTGCTTGTCGCTGATGTTGACGCCCTGCAACCGGTAGACTTCCTGGATTTCGTTCACCAGGTAAGCCTGCAGTTCCTTTTCACCCAGCACGGCCAGAATGTCGTGCGGGTCAAGCGGCCCATCCATCAGGGGTTCGCCCGCCTTGACGCGCTCGCCTTCCTGCACGTTGATGTGCACGCCGCGCGGTACCGAGTATTCCTTCTCGGTTCCGTTGTCAGCGGTCACGTACAGTTTGCGCTGGCCCTTTGCCACCTCGCCGAACTTCACCGTGCCGTCAATTTCGCTGATGACCGCGGTGTCATGAGGCTTGCGGGCCTCGAACAATTCCACCACGCGCGGCAGACCGCCGGTGATGTCCTTGGTCTTGGTGGTCTCGCGCGGGATCTTGGCCAACACATCGCCGGGGAACACAGTGTCGCCATCCTGCACCATCAAGTGCGAACGTGATGGCATCAGGTAACGCTTGCTGGCCTTGCCTTTGATTACGATGGCCGGCTGCCGCTTCTCGTCGGGCGAATCCGCCACCACGTGCCGCGACAATCCCGTGACTTCGTCCACTTCCTCATGCAGCGTGACCCCTTCCTGCAAGTCCTTGAACTGCACCGTGCCGCCGATTTCGGTCAGGATGGCGAACGTGTAGGGATCCCACTCGACCATCACATGCCCGAGATTGACCGTGTCACCCTCGTTGACCTTCACCTTGGCGCCGTAAACCACCGAGTAGCGCTCGCGCTCACGGCCCTTGTCGTCGACGACTGCGATTGAGCCCTGGCGGTTCATCACCACCAGATCGCCACTCTTCGCCTTCACGGTCTGCAGGCCGGCAAACCGCACGATACCGGTCGTCTTGGCTTCCAAACGTGATTGCTCGGAGACTCGCGATGCGGTACCGCCGATATGGAACGTTCGCATCGTGAGCTGCGTTCCCGGTTCGCCGA
This sequence comes from Acidobacteriota bacterium, assembly GCA_013289795.1. Taxonomy (GTDB): domain Bacteria; phylum Acidobacteriota; class Terriglobia; order Terriglobales; family Acidobacteriaceae; genus JABCZH01. The sequence continues at coordinate 11,841 of JABCZH010000025.1, read as the reverse complement.
TGGACTGCGCCGCGATCACTCCCGTGGCTTCTCCCAACTCCACCAGACGGCCAGAGGCCAGGTTGCGTCCGTAACACATCACGCAAACACCGCGTTTGGACTCGCAGGTCAGCACCGAGCGGATTTTGACCCGCTCAATGCCGGCGGCTTGAATCGATCCCGCCAGTTCCTCGGTGATTTCGTGATTGATATCGACTACGACATTGCCGTCGTAGTCCTTGATCTTCTCCAGCGAAACCCGGCCCACAATGCGGTCACGCAACGGTTCGATGACTTCGCCGGCTTCCACAATTCCTGCCACGTAGATGCCGTCCACCGTCCCGCAATCGTATTCGCTGATGATGACGTCCTGGGCCACGTCGACCAGACGCCGCGTCAGGTAGCCGGAATCGGCGGTCTTGAGCGCCGTGTCGGCCAGACCTTTGCGAGCGCCGTGGGTAGAGATGAAGTACTGCAGCACGTTCAACCCTTCACGGAAGTTCGCAGTGATTGGCGTTTCGATGATTTCACCGGAAGGCTTTGCCATCAGTCCGCGCATCCCGGAAAGCTGGCGAATCTGCTGCTTCGATCCTCGAGCGCCGGAATCCGCCATGACGTAAATCGGATTGAGGTCGCCTTCCTTGTCCCGCCGCTGCATCTCACCGAACATCTCGTCGGCAACTCTTTCGGTGATCCCCGACCAGATTTCGATGACCTTGTTGTAGCGCTCGCCGTTGGTGATGGCTCCGTCCAGGTACTGCTGTTGGACCGCGACCACCTGCTTCTCGGCATCCTTCACCAGGGCCTTTTTATCGTCCGGGATGACCATGTCGTCGATACCGATCGAAAGCCCGGCCTTGGTCGCATAGCGGAAACCAAGTTCCTTGACTTCGTCGAGCATTTTGACCGTGACTTCAAGTCCGAAGCGCAGATAGCAATAGCTGACCAGCGCGCCGATCCCCTTCTTCTTGAGCAGGCCGTTGATGTAGGGCATGCCCTCGGGAAGATGATCGTTCAGAATGGCGCGTCCCACCGTGGTGTTCAGGAATGCGCGGTCGTAGGCCGCAGGATCAGTGTGAGTGATGTCCTGATCGTCGTAAGCTTGCGTCAAATCGATGGCTTCCCCGGTATAGCGCAGACGAATAGGCGTGAGGGTTTCAATCGCACCCGCATCCAGCGCCATCAGGACCTCTTCAATGTTGGCGAAGGCGCGGCCTTCCCCCTTCGCGCCCGGCTTGCCTTTGGTCAGGTAGTAAAGCCCCAGCACCATGTCCTGGGTCGGCACCGTGATGGGATGACCCGAAGCCGGCGACAGAATGTTGTGCGACGACAGCATCAACACGCTGGCTTCGACCTGCGCTTCCGGTGACAGCGGAATGTGTACCGCCATCTGATCGCCGTCGAAATCGGCGTTGAATGCGGTGCAGACCAGCGGGTGGATCTTGATGGCCTTGCCTTCCACCAGCACCGGCTCAAAGGCCTGAATGCCCAGGCGATGCAAAGTGGGGGCGCGGTTCAGCAGCACCGGATGGTCTTTAATGACCTCTTCCAGGATGTCCCAAACGATGGGCTCTTGCTGCTCCACCATTTCCTTGGCTTGCTTGATGGTGGTGCAGTGCCCGGTCTGCTCCAGCCGGTGATAGATGAACGGCTTGAACAGTTCCAACGCCATCTTCTTGGGCAGTCCGCACTGGTGCAGCTTGAGTTCGGGACCAACTACGATAACCGACCGTCCGGAGTAGTCCACGCGCTTTCCCAGCAAGTTCTGGCGGAAGCGGCCCTGCTTGCCCTTCAACGTATCGGACAAGGACTTGAGCGGACGATTGTTGGCGCCACGCAGCACCCGGCCGCGGCGTCCGTTGTCGAACAGCGCGTCCACAGCTTCCTGCAACATGCGCTTTTCGTTGCGTACGATCACTTCCGGCGCATGCAGGTCCATCAGCTTCTTCAGGCGGTTGTTGCGGTTGATCACGCGGCGGTACAGGTCGTTCAGATCTGACGTCGCGAAACGGCCACCGTCGAGTGGAACCAGAGGACGCAGTTCCGGTGGGATCACCGGAATCACATCCAGAATCATCCAGTTCGGCTTGTTGCCGCTCTTGCGGAAGGCCTCGACCACCTTCAGGCGCTTGGTGTACTTGAGCCGCTTCTGCAGCGAGTTCTCGTGCTTCATCTTCTCGCGCAGCTCGCTGGACAGGTTCTCAATGTCCACGCGTTTGAGAAGCTCTTTGATCGCCTCGGCGCCCATCATGGCCTTGAAGCCTGCGGGCCGGTACTGCTGGTCGAGTTCCCGGAACTTGGTTTCGTCCTTGATGACCTCGCGGTCTTTTACCGGCGCGTCGCCCGGCTCCACTACCACGTAGGCTTCGAAGTAAAGGACCGATTCCAGATCGCGCAGGGAAATATCCAGCAAGTGGCCAATGCGGCTGGGCAGGCCTTTGAAGAACCACACGTGCGAGCAGGGCGAAGCCAGCTCGATGTGGCCCAGGCGTTCGCGTCGCACCTTCGACAGTGTGACTTCGACGCCGCACTTGTCGCAGATCACTCCCCGGTGCTTCATCCGCTTGTACTTGCCGCAGAGACACTCCCAGTCCGTCACCGGACCGAAGATGCGGGCGCAGAACAGCCCATCCCTCTCCGGCTTGAAGGTGCGGTAGTTAATGGTTTCCGGTTTCGTTACCTCACCATGCGACCAGCTCCGGATTTTCTCCGGAGAGGCCAGCGAGATGCGGATCGCATCGAAATCTGCAATCGGATTTGCCAGGTCAAAGGGGCTCGAACGAAACAAGGTGGTCCTCCGCTTCCTGCGGCTTTTCGCTGCCGCCGGCGGCTCCTAAATTCGTCGTTGGTCGTTGGCCGTCGGTCTTTGGCCAAACCAGCGAATCTACTTGGCCCGCAGCTTAAGAGCGTAACCACGGGGCCAGTTATCTCAAATCTCCCTACCTGCTTCGCGGCCGTTGGTCAAGCACGGACGACCAACGACCGACGACGTAGTTAATCTGCCGCTGCCATCGCCGGCTTCTTTTCTCCAGCCTTGATCAATTCCACATCCAGGCACAGCGACTGCAACTCACGAATCAGCACGTTGAACGATTCCGGCACACCCGGCTCCATGGCGGCTTCGCCTTTGACGATGGCCTCGTAAATCTTGGTGCGGCCATATACGTCGTCGGACTTTGCCGTCAACAGTTCCTGAAGAATGAACGCCGCTCCATACGCTTCCAGCGCCCAGACTTCCATTTCACCGAAGCGCTGGCCGCCGAACTGCGCCTTGCCGCCCAGCGGCTGTTGCGTGATCAGCGAGTACGGCCCGATCGAGCGTGCGTGGATCTTGTCATCCACCAGGTGCGAAAGTTTCAGCATGTAGATGTAGCCCACGGTGACCGGCTGTTCGAACTTGTCTCCGGTCATGCCGTCGTAGAGATATGTCTTGCCCGACTCCGGCAACCCGGACTGCTTCAACAGCGCCTTGATCTCGCTTTCGCGGGAACCGTCAAACACCGGCGAACCGGTGAATACGCCGCGCTTCAGCGTCGGAGCCACCGCCATCAACTCCTCATCACTGAGGTCGCCAATGGTGTCAGCGAGAATCGTGTCCTTGAACAGGGCCTTGAGCTCGCGCCGGATGGCTTCCTCTTTCGTATTTTCCGCCAGCATTTGCGTGATCTTGCTGCCCAGTTCGTGCCCCGCCCAGCCCAGGTGGGTTTCCAGAATCTGGCCCACGTTCATACGGGAAGGTACGCCCAGCGGGTTGAGGACTATCTCGACCGGCGTGCCGTTGTCTAGATACGGCATGTCTTCGTCGGGCAGGATGCGTGCGATCACACCCTTGTTTCCGTGGCGTCCCGCCATCTTGTCGCCCACGCTGAGTTTGCGCTTCATCGCGATGTAAACCTTCACCAGCTTGATGACGCCCGGTGGCAGTTCATCGCCCTTGGTCAGCTTGTCTTTTCTCTCGTTGACGATCTTCTTCAGCACGTCGATCTGCCGCGAAGTCATTTCTTCGATCTCGTCGATCTGCTCATTCACTCGTGGATCTTTGTCCGCGTACTTGATGCGCTTCAGATTGCGTGTGGAGATGCGCTCAATCGCGTCCCGATCGAGAATCGTGTCCTTGGTCAACAGACGCTTGTTGGTGCGCTCATCGTGCAGGTCGGCCTGCACTTCCTTGTTGCCCAGAATGTTTTCCAGACGCTTCAGACGCTCGTCGGTCAGAATGCGGATCTCGTCGGAAAGGTTCTTTTCCAACTTCGCGATCTGCGTCGCCTCAATCGACTTTGCCCGCTCGTCTTTGTCCTGGCCCTTGCGTGAGAAAATCTTGACGTCCACGATCACGCCCTCAATGCCCGGCGGGCAATAAAGGGACGCGTCGCGCACGTCGCCGGCTTTTTCGCCGAAGATCGCGCGCAGCAGTTTCTCTTCCGGCGTAAGCTGAGTTTCGCCCTTCGGCGTCACCTTGCCGACCAGAATATCTCCCTGCTTAATAGTGGCTCCGATGCGAATTACACCTGCTTCGTCGAGATTGCGCAGCATGGATTCACTCACGTTGGGGATGTCGCGGGTTACTTCCTCCGGACCCAGCTTGGTGTCGCGTGACTCGAGCTCGAACTCCTCGATGTGGACCGAGGTGTAGTAGTCGTCCTTGACCAGCTTTTCCGAGACCAGGATCGCGTCCTCAAAGTTGTAGCCGCGCCAGGGCATGAAGGCCACCAGCACGTTGCGTCCCAGCGCCAACTCACCGTGATCGGTGCAGGGGCCGTCGGCAATCACCTGGCCCTTTTCCACTCGCTGGCCGCGGGTGACAATGGGCTTCTGGTTGATACAAGTGTTCTGGTTGGAGCGCTTGAACTTGGTGAGCTGATAAATGTCGCTGCCCACTTCGCGGGACAGCTGTCCCGGATGATGCTCGCCCTCGACGCGCACAATGATGCGTTCCGAGTCCACCGAATCGATGACACCATTACGCCGCGCCAGAATGACAGCACCTGAATCGCGCGCCGTCACGCCTTCCATACCAGTTCCAACTATCGGAGCTTCAGCACGCAGCAACGGCACGGACTGGCGTTGCATGTTAGCGCCCATCAGCGCGCGGTTAGCGTCATCGTGCTCCAGGAACGGAACCAGCGAGGCCGCGACCGAGACCAGTTGCTTCGGACTTACGTCGATGTAATCGACATCATCGCGAGTAACCAGAACAAAGTTCCCCGCTTTACGTGCGTTGACCAGATCACCTACGATGCGCAGCTTTTCATCCAACTCCACGTTCGCTTGCGCGATCACGTGCCGGTCTTCTTCCCAGGCCGAAAGATAGAACGAGAACGGCTCCACTTCCGCCAGCTTCTTCTTGCGATCTTTCAACTCGGCGTTGACCTTCTCGGCTTCGTGTTTCTCGATGTGGTCCCCGACTTTGTAGTCGCTGTCGCCAGCGTTGACTACGCTGACGTAGTCCACCACGCGACCGCCCTTCACGCGCCGGTAGGGCGATTCGATAAATCCGTAGTCATTGATCCGCGCATAGCAGCTCAACGACGAGATCAGCCCGATGTTCGGACCTTCCGGCGTTTCAATCGGACAAATACGCCCATAGTGAGTAGGGTGAACGTCGCGGACTTCGAATCCCGCGCGTTCCCGCGACAAACCACCCGGCCCAAGAGCTGACAGACGACGCTTGTGCGTGATCTCCGACAGCGGGTTCGTCTGGTCCATGAACTGCGAGAGCTGTGACGACCCGAAGAACTCGCGAATTGCCGCCATCACCGGCTTGGCATTCACCAGGTCGTGCGGCATCGCGGTAGACATTTCCTGGTACACGGACATTTTTTCTTTAATCGCCCGTTCCATGCGGACCAACCCGATGCGGAACTGGTTTTCCAGCAACTCACCGACCGCGCGTACGCGGCGGTTGCCCAAGTGATCGATGTCATCTACCGTGCCGATGCTCTTGCGCAGCTTCAGCAGGTAGCGGATGGTCCCGTAGAAATCATCTGGTTCCAGCGTGCGATGGTCGAGACTGGTGGCATCGTTCTTTTCGAACAACTTGATGTTGAACTTCAACCGGCCCACTCGCGAGAAATCGTACTTGCGGGCATCGAAGAACATGCCGTGGAACAGCGCCGTCGCCGTGTCCAGCGTCGGCGGATCGCCGGGACGCAGTTTGCGGTAGATCTCGATCAGCGCTTCCTGCGGCGTCTTCACCGCGTCGCGCTTCAGGGTCTGACAGATCACCACACCCACGTCATCGCGCTCGGGGTAAAAAATGTTCATCTCCAGCACGCCGGAGTCGAGAATCTTTGCCAGCTTGTCGGGAGTGATTTCCGAGTTGGCTTCGAGCAGTACTTCACCCGTGGTGGTATCGACTACATCGCCGGCCACCCACGCGCCTTCCAAGTCCGAAGCGTCAATCTCGATTTCGCTGATCTTCGCCTTTTGAATGTCTTTCAAAGTGGCGGCGTTGATCTTCCTGCCGGAGTGCGCGATCTCTTCGCCGGAGCGATTCTTGATGCTGCGGGCCAGCTTCATGCCCAACAGGTTCGTCGGCTTTTCACTACCGGGATCCATTGTCCAGAAGAGCTTCTTGTCTTTAATTCCCAGCCGATCGACGGTGTAGAACGTCCGCAGAATGTCTTCTCCGGAGCGCAACCCGAGAGCCCGCAAGAAGATGGTCCCCAAGAACTTGCGCTTGCGGTCGATTCGGACATAGAGCACGTTCTTCTGGTCGTATTCGAATTCCACCCATGACCCGCGATAAGGAATGATCTTGCCCAAAAAATAGGTGCGGTTGTTCGCGGTTTCGAAAAAGACGCCTGGCGAACGATGCAACTGGCTAACGATCACGCGTTCGGTACCGTTAATGATGAACGTGCCGTTCTGCGTCATCAGCGGCACGTCGCCAAAGAACACTTCCTGTTCCTTGATGTCCCGAATGGAGCGGTTCCCGGTCTCCGCGTCTTTGTCGAAAATGGTCAGGCGCATCGTGACTTTAAGCGGCGCCGAATACGTCATGCCGCGCTCTTCGCACTCCGCCACGTCGTACTTCAACTGCAGTCCCACCGGATCGCCGCACTTGTTGCAGAAGTCAGGAGTATTTGCGTTGTAGGTGCCGCACTTGTTGCAAAGCACTTCGCCGGGGTGGAACGGGTCCGTGATCACCGTCGATCCGCAGTTCTTGCAAGTGGTGCGCAAGTGGTGCAGCCCCTTCAAGTGGCCGCACTTGCACTCCCAGTTTCCGATGGCGTAATCCACGAACTCCAGCTGCGACACGTTGCGGAAGTCGCTAATCGGAAACACCGATTGAAAGACGGCCTGCAAGCCCGCGTCATCGCGCTCGCTGGGCAAACGGTCCATCTGCAGAAAGCGTTCATAGGAACGCCGCTGCACCTCGATCAGGTTCGGGATCTGGATGGTTGCCGGAATTTTGGAAAAATCAAAGCGGGTGCGGTATCCGTTCGTCTTAGACATTCAGCGACTCCCAATGTTGCCTGCGCGGCCGCCGTGGTGACGGACCGCGGATGTGCGCGCAGTTGCGCGCCGCCGTCTCAAACCCTAGAAAAATTCGACAGACACGTGTACGCCCGCAGGGACAAGATTTCCCCGGGGCGCCATGAACAGCGCTTGGCCTGTGTTGATATGTGTCGTTTCCGCGCCAGTATTTTAAGGCCTGTTCCCGTTCCGCCCTGCCCGCGGAACAGTCTGCCAAACCGTGTCAGCGACCATTCTCCCGCTTCCTTCGGTTCTCTAGGAGTGGACGGCCGCAGTCACCTCGACGAAGCCGGAAGCGGTGGTTGTTAATATAGATGCTAACACCGCCGCAAAAGCTTCACCAGGTGTGCTCATGTGGAGCCCGGGCCTTGGCCCCGGCCAGGCGGGCCAACCCGCGCCCCACACAGGTTCCCAGCTACTTGATCTCCACTGCCGCTCCCGCTTCGGCAAACTTCTTCTTGATGTTCTCCGCTTCGTCCTTGGAGACACCGTCTTTTATGGTCTTGGGGGCCCCGTCCACCAGGTCCTTGGCTTCCTTCAGACCCAGGCTGGTGACTTCGCGGACCGCCTTGATTACATTGATCTTGTTGGCGCCAACGTCCTTCAGGACGACGGTGAACTCGGTCTTTTCTTCAGCCGGAGCCGCTGCCGCCGCCCCCCCGCCAGCCATCATTACCGGAGCTGCCGCTGCCGCCGAGACGCCGAGCCTCTCTTCCAGCTTCTTCACTAGTGCCGCCGCGTCCAACAGCGACAACCCTACGATCGACTCTTCCAACTGCTGTAAATCCGCCATGTCCGTTTCTCCAATTGAATTATTCTTGATCCTGGAGACGCAGCTTCCCACGTCTCCCTTATTTCGTCATCCGCAGTCAAAGTTTCCAGTGCGACCAGGCCTCCGAACCACCGCGCCAGACAACGCAGCAGAACCGAAACCGCGCAACCCTCGACTGCCGACAACCGAACCTGTTTACGCCTCTTTGAACTTCTTCTGCTGCACACCCTGATCGACCACCACTGCCAGGTTGCGGCACACGCCATTCATCACCGTTACCAGCCGTTGCGCGGGGGCATTGATCAGGAACAGCAGTTTGGCGTGAATCTCTTCCTTCGAAGGCATGGTGGCCAGCGCCTTGATCTCGTTGATCGAGACCACGCGACCTTCAACCACTCCCGCCTTGAACGTGAACTCAGGATTGTCCTTGGCATACTTGGCCAGCGCTTTCGCCAGGGCCACCGGATCACCCGAGGTGTACGCAATCGAGGTCACCCCCGAAAGGTCCTTGAGAACCCCTTCCGCCTTGGTGCCCTTGGCAGCCAGTTCCGCCAGCGTGTTCTTGACCACCGCATATCGCGCGCCCGAACTTCGCAACGTCTTGCGCAGCTCATAGTCCTGGGCCACCGTCAGTTTGTTATATGTGGTGACAATGAGGCTGGAAACTTTCTGCAGATCCTTTCCCAGCTTTTCAACCTGCTCCGTTTTCTTTGCTCTGGTAACCGCCATGTTCTTAATCCCTCGAGAATCTCAATTCATTGTCATCCTGAAGCGACTCGCTTTTCGTCGCCGAAGGATCTATGCGCGCCGCGCGATGTGCTCGAGCGTTCTTTGCCCGGGCACTCTTAATCGCGCGTTTGCCGCGCTTCCTTGTTAAGCCTTTGCCGCCGCTTCGATCGCGCTGGTATCAATCGCAATCCCCGGCCCCATACTGGAACTCAGGTAGCACCCTTTTACGTACTTGCCCTTCGCCACGGTCGGCTTCGCCTTGACCACGCTGCTGATCAGCGCGTTCGCATTTTCCACCAGCTTTTCCACCGGGAACGAGATCTTGCCCACGGGCACGTGCACCAGCGCCGTCTTGTCGGTGCGGAATTCCACTTTGCCGGCCTTGATCTCCTGCACTGCCTTGGCAATGTCGAAAGTGACGGTCCCCGTCTTTGGATTCGGCATCAGCCCTTTGGGACCGAGCACCTTGCCCAGCCGGCCCACCGACTTCATCACGTCCGGAGTGGCGATCAGAGCGTCGAAGTCCGTCCAGTTCTCTTTGTTGATCTTCTCCACCATCTCTTCGCCGCCTGCGAAGTCGGCGCCAGCCTGTTCGGCTTCTTTTATTTTGTCGCCGCTGGCAATGACCAGGACTTTCTTTGACTTGCCCAGTCCATGCGGCAAAACCACGGTCCCGCGCACCATCTGGTCGGCATGCTTGGGATCAACGCCCAACCGCATGGTGATCTCCACGGTCTCGTCGAACTTAGCGTACTTCACTTTTTGCAAGAGCGGAACCGCCTCCTGCATCGTGTACGGACGCTTCTCCACGCCCGCGCGCGCCTTGGTGATGTTCTTTCCTGACTTCTTCATTTGTTTCTCCGTCTCCCACCGCTCATCGCTGACCCGATGAGCCGTAGTATTTTCGACTAACCAACCACTTCAATGCCCATCGACCGCGCTGTCCCGCGAATACTCTTAATCGCCGTATCGACCGAAGCCGCATTCAGGTCCGGCATCTTCTGTTTCGCGATGTCCTCGACCTGCTTGAGCGTAACTTTCCCGACTTTATCCTTGTTCGGCGCACCCGAGCCTTTGGCGATACCAGCCGCTCGTTTAAGCAGGATGGAAGCTGGCGGCGTCTTGGTGATGAACGTGAACGAGCGGTCGCTATAGACCGAGATCACCACTGGAATGATCAAGCCCTCCAGTTCCTTCGCGCCAGTTCGCGCGTTGAACTGTTTGCAGAACTCCATGATGTTGATCTGCGCCTGGCCGAGTGCCGGCCCCACCGGCGGCGCCGGAGTCGCCTTGCCCGCCGCAATCTGCAGCTTTACCGAACCTGTGATCTTCTTTGCCATCTAGAATTCCTCTGTCCTCTGCGTCCCCTGTGCCCCCTGTGGTGAAAATTCTTAACCACACAGGACACAGAGGTCACAGAGTTACGCCACTTTCTCGACCTGATTAAATTCCAACTCCACCGGCGTCGACCGCCCGAAGATCGTGACCATCACCTTCACTGTTTCACGGTCTTCATTTACCTCGTCAACAATCCCCGTAAAGCTGGCAAACGGTCCTTCAGTAATTCGCACTGACTCGTTCTTCTCAAACTTGACCTTGAGCTTGGGCTTGTCCTTCGCCTCGCCCACTCGATACACGATGTGCTGCACTTCTTCTTCAGAAAGCGGAGTAGGCTGCTGGCCCGTGCCGACAAATCCGGTCACTCGCGGCGTGGACTTCACCACATGCCAGACGTGGTCATCCATGTCCATCTCCACCAGGACGTAGCCGGGATAGAACATCCGCTCCGTGGTGTACTTCTTCCCGCCTCGTACTTCAGTGACCGCTTCCGTCGGAATCAGCACCTTCCCGATCTTTTCTTGCAGTCCGAAGGCCTGCACGCGCGACTCCAGCGACTCCTTCACTTTCCGCTCAAATCCCGAATACGAGTGGATGATGTACCACTTCATATGGGGATTGCGGGGCGGTTCGGCCGCAGCAGCGGCTTCCGCAACCGCTGGATCGGCGCCGGCTTCCACGGTCTCTTGTTTTTCTTCGTCCTGCATAGATAAGCTCAAAAACGAAGCTTCTTTCCCTGACCTTAGTGGTGAGTCAGATACTTGAACAGATAGTTGATGCCACTGCCGATGGTGTTATCCACGACCCAGAAATAAACGCCAAACAGAAAAACCGTAATGATGACCACGCCGGTAGTGGCTTGCACATCTTTAAACGACGGCGTCGTGACCTTCTTCATCTCCGAGCGCACGTCGCTGTAAAAAGTCTTGACCCGCTCCGGCCAGGCCTTCAGCTTCCCACCAACACCCTCATCGCCCATCGACGCTGTCATTGACTTTGCCATTCTCTTGGTCTCAATTTCCGTCCCTTACTAGCATTTGCCGCCGCTGCTTCCGGTCTCGCCTGCCAAACTCTGGCAGGGGCGGAGGGATTCGAACCCCCAAGTTCGGTTTTGGAGACCGACAGTTTAACCGTTGAGCTTACGCCCCTGTTTCCTTGTTATCCTGAGTGAGGCGCCTTTTGCCTCGCGAAGGATCTGAGCGAGCCGCGCGAATAATCGCGCGTTTGGCTCGCTTCCTTACTTAACCTCTTTGTGCGGCGTATGCTTCCGGCACCGCTTGCAAAACTTCTTCAGCTCCAGCCGGTCCGGAGTGGTCTTCCGGTTCTTGGTGGTCGAATAGTTCCGCTCTTTGCAATCACCGCACTGTATCGTAATAATCTCTCGGGGCATACAAAACCGCTCCTGGCTCTTGGCTTCTAGCTCTTAGCTCAAACCTTACTGCACGATCTCCGCAATCGTTCCAGCGCCTACTGTATGCCCGCCTTCGCGAATCGCGAATCGCAATCCTTTTTCCATGGCCACTGGCGTGATCAGCTCAATCACC
>JABCZH010000024.1 GCA_013289795.1 Acidobacteriota bacterium | reverse complement strand
CCATCATGTATATTCCTGAAACCTCGTGGAATGATGCAGCTCAACCGCCCGCCTCGCTTGCCTCTAGCGGCGGCGGCAAAAGCAGTTGCCATAGCTCTCCCTGTACCACGGGGTTCCCCAAGCCGTCCTGGCAGGCCGGCACCGGCGTTCCCAATGATAAGGTGCGCGATGTGCCCGATATATCCTTCAGTGCCTCGGCGAACCACGATGGCTACATCGTGTGCAGCACTGGCGGACCGCCGGGGGGAAATTGCGCTAGTGGAATCGGGAGCGGTTTTCTTGAAGTCGGGGGGACCTCCGCATCGACGCCGGTATTTGCGGGAATCCTTACGTTGCTCAATCAACAACTGGGAAACCTGCCGCCCGCTGGCCTGGGAAATGTTAACCCCACGTTGTATAAACTTGCTCAAACACCGGCCAACAATGTGTTCCACGACATCACTACCGGCGACAACATCGTTCCCTGCACTAAAGGCAGCCCAAACTGTCCGGTGAGTCTCAAGTACGGTTACACCGCCGCAGCTGGGTATGACCTGGTGACCGGATTAGGCTCAATCGATGTGAATAACCTTCTCGCCAATTGGAACGTCGGGAAAGTCGCTACTACCTCGGTGCTGGGCGTGACGCCCATCACGATCACTGCGGGATCGAGCCAGGCTGTGACCCTCACTGCGGTGGTGAGTCCGAACTCGGGCAGTGGGACGCCGACGGGAGCGGTCGCTTTCTTGCTTAACGGCACCACGCCAGCGGGTACCGCAACGCTCAGCAAAGGTTCAGCCAGTCTGAGCTACACTCCAACATCGCTCAAGGCGGGCACGAACACTTTCACTGCCGCATATGGCGGAGATGTGAATTTCGTCAACTCCAAATCATCGGCGGTGATGGTAACGGTGGAGGACTTTACAGTCGCGCTGCCATCCAGTCCCACAACCGTCACCGTGGCCGCTCCTGGGGATAAAGGAACCACCTCGCTCACCATCACGCCCGAGTTCGGTTTTAGACAGATGGTGAGCTTCAGTTGCACCGGACTTCCCAGCGAAGCCGCTTGCAGCGCGAGCAGCATGACCCCGAATGGCGGCCCGGTCATGACCACGCTCACCATTACGACGACGGCCCCGACGGCCAGGTTGTGGCCTGGGTCTGGGGGCAGCGGCCTTTTTTATGCTTTGCTGATTCCAAGCCTTTTGGGAGTGATGTTGCTTCCGGTTGGGAATGGGAAGGGTCGCTTTCGCCAGGCGCGTTTGCTCGGACTGATGGTTGGCCTGGTGTGTGTGACATTGTGGCTTCCAGCCTGTGGCGGCGGCGCGAGCACACCTCCGGTGCCCCCTAATCCGGGAACACCGGTGGGCAGTTCCACGGTTTCCGTCGTCGCGGCGGGCACAAACGGTGCGCCAAGTCATGCGGTCAAGATCACGCTGACGATAAAATAGATCATGCTCCGAGCAGACCTGAATCCGGACACGCCCGGACCAACGGCGCTTGTGACTCTAGAGGCGTTTCGCGATATTCCCCAGGCCCTGCTGGCGAAAGGCAAGCTGGAGTGGGCGGGAATCGAGTGCTGGCTCGCCGACGGCAACCTGGTGCGCATGGACTGGCTGTTGTCGAACGCGATTGGCGGCATTCGCTTGCAAGTGCGCCAGCCGGACCTGAAGTCCGCCCGCGCCGTTCTCGACGAGCCCATCCCACCGGAGTTCAGCGAGGAGGAAGTCGGCGAACCCTTTGCCCAGCCGCGTTGCCCGCGCTGTTACTCGCTCGACATCGCTTTCGAAACCATCGACCGTTTCTGGACCTTCGGGCTGTGGTTGCTGCTGTCCGTGCCCATCCCGATTCGCAAGGACCATTGGAAGTGCTACACCTGCAGCGTCGAATGGGTGGAGGACTGAGCCCTCTGATTTCCCCTGTGATCCCCTGTGCCCCCTGTGGTTTGATCGTTTTCGCCGGCGATTAACGTTCCTCCAGTCGCTGGTCGACCTCTTTGGAGCATCGGGTAGTGGGCTAATTGCGACTGCGCTAAACTACTTCGCGTACAATTTCATTAAGATTCACCGGACGCTACGCATGAGTCCGGCAATGGCGGCTGGCGTCACTGATCGGCTGTGGAGCGTAGAAGACCTGTGTCCCTCTGGGAAGCCTACGAGCAGCGGAGGGCGGAAAGAGCGGCGTAAAACATGAAGAACTACATGGGCATGGGACTAGCTGTTGGCATCGCTTTGGGAGCTGGACTCGGTGTGGCGTTACATAACATTGCTCTCGGCGTCGGCATCGGAGTGGCCTTTGGCATAATCTTCGGCTCAGTCAAACGGAATCAAATTTCGAAGTAGCCCACTACCCATCATCGCGCCCCTTACGCTTCCACCCGTGCCCGTGATATTTTCAAAGCTCCTCCTGAATAAACATGATCCGTTCCTACAAGGGCGTGACGCCGACCATCCCGGCTTCGTGTTACGTGGACGACTCCGCGCAGATCATCGGCGACGTCGTGCTGGGCGAACACGCCAGCGTGTGGATGAACGCGGTGGTGCGCGGCGACGTTCATTCCATCCGCATCGGCGCACATTCGAACGTGCAGGATTGCAGCGTGCTTCACGGCATGAAGGAACAATACGGCGTCTTTCTCGGCGAATACGTAACCGTCGGCCACTCCGTGACGCTGCACGGATGCGTGATTGAAGACCGCTGCCTGATCGGCATGGGTTCCATCGTTCTGAATGGAGCGAAGATCGGCGCCGGTTCCATCATTGCGGCCGGAACGCTGATTCCGGAGAAGACCGTGGTCGAGCCGGGCTCGCTGTGGATGGGATCGCCGGGCAAGTTCCGCCGCAAGCTGGAGGAAAGAGACCGCGAAAGCATCATGCGGTATGCGAATAATTATTTGGGATACAAAGCAACGTATCTGGCGGAGAGAAGGTAGCGGTCAGCACTCAGCACTCAGCACTCAGCATTCAGCATTTAGCATTTGGCACTTGGCATTTAGTCATGCCGGGGATTGACGCCTCGGCCAACGACCAACGACCTACGACCATGCTCAAAGCGGTGCGCGGAACTCGCGATTTGCTGCCGCCGGAGACGGCGCTGTGGAACTTTGTCGAAGCCGCGGTCCGCGATGTCTTTCGCGCCTACAACTTCCACGAGATTCGCACCCCCATCTTTGAAGAAACACAATTGTTTTCCCGGGCGGTGGGTGAAGAGACCGACGTGGTCTCGAAAGAGATGTACACGTGGGAAGATCGCACGCGTGCCGAGAGCGAAAAGGGCCAGTCTTTAACCCTCCGTCCCGAAAACACCGCCGGCGTCGTCCGCGCCTACATCGAGCACAAGCTGTGGGATCGCGGCCTCAACAAGCTCTACTACATCGGACCGCAGTTCCGCCGCGAACGTCCGCAGAAGGGACGCTACCGGCAGTTCTACCAAATCGGCGCCGAGATGCTGGGCCCGGCCACAGCGGGCAGCGAGTCTCCCGCCCGCGATGCCGAAATATTGGAACTGCTGGCGACTCTACTCGATCGTCTGGGAATCGAAAACTGGACATTAGAGCTAAACTCGATCGGTTGCGCCAACGATCGCGCCAAATACAACGAAGCTTTGCGAAAAGCGCTCGAACCGGTCGCGGCGAAGATGTGCGCCGACTGCCAGCGCCGGGCAGTGACCAATCCCTTGCGTGTATTCGACTGCAAAGTCCCGGAAGATCAGCCCATCATCGAAGAGCTGCCGCGCATCAGCCAGTATCTCGACGAGCCTTGCCGCAAACACTTCGAACAGGTGCAAGAAATTCTTAACGCAGTGGGGGTTGCCGTTCACGTCAACGACCGTTTAGTCCGCGGCCTCGACTACTACACTCGAACCGCGTTCGAATTCACCCACGGGGCCCTCGGAGCCCAAAATGCCATTCTCGGCGGCGGCCGCTACGATGGGCTATCGGAAATGCTCGGCGGACCCAGCGCTCCCGGCATTGGATTTGCCATCGGCGAAGACCGGTTGGTGCTGGCGCTCAAGGAGAATGCGGAAGCGGTGCAGCCGAAGCCGGATGTTTATATCGCGCCGCTCGGCGCGGGCATGGATCGCGAAGCCGCCCGCCTGGCGCGGGAATTGCGACGGCACGACCTGATTGCCGAGCTTGGCGACGAGACGTTTCGCTTGAAAAAGTCATTTGAAGTCGCCAGCAAACTGGGTGCACGCTTCATTCTCATTGTCGGGGAGAACGAAGTGAAGGCCGGAGCCTTCGCCCTGAAGAACCTGGAAAGCGGTGAGCAGGTATCGGTGGCACGCGCGGAACTGGCGCGGAAGATTCAGGCCGGGCACTAGCGGCCGCATCTGGCAAAGGATCCTATGAAACAAGCATTTCTTATTCTTCTGATGTTCCTTTCCGTTTCTTGCATGGCTCAAACCGCACGAGAGGAAACCAGCTCCACACACCTCCAGCAGGCACTAATCGCCCAGACCCAGGCCGTGGCCCAGGCGCAAAAATCCAAAGATGGCGATACCCTTAAACGCCTGCTGACCGACAACTTCCAGCAGGTAGGCAGCGAAGGCAAGTTGCATGACAAGGACGATTTCACCGGCGATGCCAAAGACGGCAAGCTCACCGACTGCACTCTCTACAACTTCAAGTTTTTGTCGATAGACGACAACGCAGCCATCGTCACCTACGACGCTATCATCCACATGACCGAAGGCGACGATCTGTTAGCGCCGCGGTATCAGCACTTCTCCGACGTCTGGGTCAAACAGGGTGACCAGTGGCGGCTGCGGTTTCAGCAAGCAACGGCGAAGCGGCCAATCGACTGATCGCACCGCGGACGCTCCCCCACCATTTATAATCTTGCATTCGGCTTGCGCCGCATTCCCAAATGAAAGGTACAACTTGCTCGACTTCCTAGGCGATCTTCGGCGAACCCACATGTGCGGGGGGTTGCGCTCTTCCGATGCCGGTAGCAAGGCGGTGCTCATGGGCTGGGTGAACCGCCGCCGCGATCTAGGCAACCTGATTTTTGTCGATATCCGCGACCGCTCGGGCGTTTCTCAGGTGGTCTTCAACAAGGAACGAAACGCCGCCATTCACGAAAAAGCGTCAGGACTGCGCAACGAGTATGTCATCGCAGTGGTCGGCATGGTCAAGCTGCGCGACGCCAACACCTCCAACAAGAACATTCCCACCGGCGAGGTCGAACTGGTGGCCGAAGAACTGCGTCTGCTCAATGAATCGAAGCAGCCGCCGTTTCTGCCGGGCGATACCGTTCTACCCAACGAAGAGATGCGTCTGAAATATCGCTATCTCGATCTGCGTCGCGACGCCATGCAGCACAACATCGAGCTGCGGCACAAAGTTGCGCTGGCCATTCGCCAGAATCTTTCGGGCCAGGGATTTTTCGAGATTGAAACCCCGTTCATGACGCGGTCCACCCCGGAAGGCGCACGCGATTATCTGGTCCCCAGCCGCGTACAGCCGGGATCGTTCTACGCTCTGCCGCAGTCGCCGCAGTTGTTCAAGCAAATTCTGATGATTTCGGGCTTCGACAAATATTTCCAGATCGTGCGCTGCTTCCGCGACGAAGACCTGCGAGCCGACCGTCAACCCGAGTTCACCCAAATCGACTTGGAGATGTCGTATCCCCAGCCGGAACACGTATGGGCCGTGGTGGAAGGCTTCCTGACAGCCGCGTTCAAGGCTGCTGGCCATGAAATCAAGACGCCGTTCCCGCGCATGAGCTATGACGAAGCCATTCGTCTCTACGGCAGCGACAAACCCGACATGCGCCTGCCCGAGATGACCGATGTACGGGAGGCGTTCGCCGCTGCCGACATTGAGAAGCTAGGTGTAAATGCTGCCCTGCCGCTGTTGGCCATTCGGATTCCGAAGGTGGGCAAGCTATCGCGCAAGGAGCGCGACGAGAATAAGGAATTATTCGGCGTCCAGACAGCGGAGTTCAACCTGCTCGACATGGACCGCCTGGAGAAGTCCATGCCGGATGCAGCCGAGCAATTGAAGGGAATGAGTTCGGCACATCCGGATGATCTGATTGCGCTGGTGGGGGCAAAGCACAGCTCCGCCTTCAAGACTAGCGTTGGTGGGCTTGGCAAGGTCGCGGGCGCCTATCGGCTGCGCTTGGCTGACAAATATCGCGAGCGGCATAAGGCCTTCGAGAGAACTGGAGATCCGCGTCACGATTTCCGTTTCCTATGGGTCACCGATTTCCCCATGTTCGAATACGACGAAGAAGGGAAGAGCTGGGTTCCCGCTCATCATCCCTTCACCTCGCCGCATGAAAAAGACATGAACAAACTGGAGTCTGATCCGGGCGCGGTCCGGGCGCTGGCCTACGACGTGGTACTCAATGGCACGGAATTGGGATCAGGTTCGATTCGAATTCATCGGCAAGACATTCAGAAGAAGATATTTCATGCGCTGGGCATGACCGAAGACGAGGCTCGTGCGCGTTTTGGATTCTTCCTGGAAGCGCTGGAGTATGGCACCCCTCCGCATGGCGGGATTGCGCTGGGGCTCGACCGCATTGCCATGATCCTGGCCGGCGCTGACAGTTTGCGAGAAGTGATTCCGTTTCCCAAGACCGCTCGGGCAGTGGACTTGATGGTGGACGCGCCGACGCCGGTGAGCGAAGCTCAGTTGAAGGAGTTAGGAATACAGGTGAAAAAATAAGCTGTTCTCAGGTCCCGGCCTGAGGGCCTGCTCCACCGGATGGTTTTCCATCGGGGCAATCCTTGAAGTTCTCAACCCCACTTTGCTTTTCCCTCCTCATCTGCCAAACTGACCCATACCTATGGGTCGCATTCACATCCTTTCTGAAGCGGTTGCCAACAAGATCGCCGCCGGCGAGGTGGTGGAGCGCCCAGCTTCGGTGGTCAAGGAACTGCTTGAGAATGCGCTGGACGCAGGTTCCACTCGCATCAAGATTCAGGTCGAAGCCGGGGGCAAGAAGCTGATTCAGATTACCGACAACGGTTGCGGCATGGTCCGCGACGATGCTCTGCTCGCCTTTGAGCGTCACGCCACTTCAAAGATCAAAGACGCAGAAGACCTGCTCAGCGTGGCAACTCTGGGTTTTCGCGGCGAGGCCCTGCCCTCGATTGCCTCAGTCTGCCGCTTGCGCCTGGAGACCCGCGCTCCCGATGAAGACTCGGGCACCGTTATCGAAATCAATGGCGGCAAGATTTTCAGAGTAGAGGAAGCTGGACTCCCGGCGGGAACGTCAATCACCATCCGCGATCTTTTTTTCAATACTCCGGCACGTAAGAAGTTTCTGAAGGCGGAGTCGACGGAGCTTTCGCATATTGCGTCGCTGGTCACACACTACGCGCTGGCCCATCCGGATAAGCATTTCGAATTGCACTCTGCCACCAATGCGGTGCTGGTGGCGTCGCCCGTCGCCGGCCACAGCGAGCGCGTGTATCAGGTATTCGGGCGGGAAGTACTGGATCAACTGATTCCGGTCGCAGCCATGCAGCCGCTGGAGCGCATCGGGCTGCCACAGCCGCCGCCCTGGAGAAAGACCGAAGACGACGCGAACCAAGCTCCAGCGGAACCGGGGGAGTTGCGAGTCCATGGTTTCGTTTCCAAACCCGAAATTCAGAAGCTCAACCGCAATTCGATTTACATCTTTGTGAACGGCCGCCTCATCCGCGACCGCCTCATCCAGCACGCCATCACCGAAGCCTATCGCAACATTCTTCCGCCGACGGTCTTTCCCGTGGTGCTGCTGTTTCTCGAAATGCCCAGCGGCGAGGTGGATGTCAACGTTCATCCGTCGAAGACCGAAGTCCGCTTTCGTCAGCAAAGCGTCACCCATGATTTCGTGCGCGACTCGGTCCGAGTCGCGCTGATGAAAGCCCGCCCGGTGCCGCAATTCGTCACCGAAATCAGCGCTCACCCCACGGCGCCGCAATCGCTGACCCCCGGAGCCCGGCCCCCCAGTGAAGGGTCTGCCGTGACTTGGGGCGCGTATTCTGCCCCGGCCGAGGCCCAGGGCTTCAACCTGCAAGCTCCAACCCTGCCACCGGTGAGTGGACGACTTGCGTTCAGCATGGACAGCATCGCCATCGACGGAAACGCCGCCCTCTCCCTGGCGCGCGGGCCGCAGATGGTTCCTGAACTCGTTAAAAGCGACGGTTGCACTCCGCCGATTGCCGACGAACCCGAGGCGGCCAGCGATCTGGCGCCGGCCCTGGCTTCGCTCAAGCCTCTCGGTCAGATTCGCGAGTCGTTCATTCTGGCGGTGAATCACGAGGGATTGTGGATCGTGGACCAGCACGTGGCGCATGAGCGCGTACTGTTTGAAAAGATCCTGAAGCAGCGGGCAGCATTGAAAGTCGAAAGCCAGCGTCTGCTGATGCCGTTGGTGATCGAGCTTACTCCCGCACAGCAGGCGGTGTTTGCAGAAATCTGCGAAGAACTCAACCAGAACGGTTTTGAAGCTGAACCCTTCGGCACCCGCAGTTTTGCGGTGAAAGTGGCTCCGGCAGGAGTGGACGCCAGCCAGGTCGAACACATGCTGCATGAACTGCTCGACCAGTTCGCGCGAGAAGATCAGGCGTTGAACATGGAAAAGGTCCGCACCCGCGTCGCCGCTTCCATCGCCTGCCATGCGGCCATCAAGGTGAATATGCCGCTCGAGCAGAACAAAATGGAGTGGCTGCTGGCGGAACTGGCCCAGACCGAATGTCCCATGTCGTGCCCACACGGCCGCCCGGTAGTTCTGCGATACTCAATGAAGGACATTCAAAAGGCGTTTAAGAGAATCTGAAAGAAGCACTCAGCAATCAGCAATCAGCATTCAGCCACAACGGGGCGTTGCCGATTGCCGCAGGGCTGAATGCTAAGTGCTGAGTGCTGAATGCTATGTTCGATCTCGACCAACTCCGGCGATCCAAGTGGCACCTCGACGCGCGGCCCGTCCGCACCCTCGATGGGGCTCGCGAATTTATCGAGTCGGTCGGATTCTGCCAGATGTATCCCTTGAAGACGCCCGTGCTGGCACCGACGTTCATCGGAGCGTGGGTTGGCTCCGAGGAGCGGTTGCCCACCTGGCAGCATGCCTATTCCGATCCGCGCGCGCAGGAGGCCACCGAGTTGATGGTGCGTCTGCTGCGCGAGCGCGCTGCCTACGAAGCTAATTTGTTCGATGACAACAACGGGTTGCTGGTGGCAGGCTCGGTTTTTCCATATTTCTACGCGCTGGTTGGAGAACGCAATCCGAAACAAGCTCCTGTGGCCGGCGCACGCTCGGAGTACTCGCAGCTGGTTTGCGACGCATTCGAGATCATTCGTCGCGATGGTCCCATCTCGAAACAGAAGTTGCTCGAAGCGGTCGGAGGTGGAACTTCCGCCGCGGCGCTCGACAAATCGCTCGGGGAGCTGTGGTCGCGGCTGCGCATCACGCGGGTTGATTACAAGCCCGGAGAGGGCGCCGTCTGGGATGTTCTCTATCGCTGGTCACCGGACGCCGTGCGCGAAGGGATTTCGCTTTCCGTGGCAGAAGCTCTGTCCGCGCTGCTTTCGAAATATCTGGACTGCGTGGTCGCCGCCGATCTCCAGGAACTGGAAGCCTTCTTCGGCAATTTCGTTCCTCGTTCGCGGATCAAGGAAGCCATCAACACCCTGCTGGCGGCGCGGGAGTTGAGTTTCATCCACGTGGGAAACCGGTCGCTGATTCAGATTACGCCGGAGAAAGAACCGCCCGCGCCGTTCGTGAGTCGTCATCCGGAACGGGCAAAGCGTTGAATCACAAGTGTCACTGTTCCTCGCGGCGTTGCTTCGGAATATCAATCCCAAGCTGCTCAGCTTTCTTGTAGAGATGGCTGCGCTCCAAGCCGAGCGTCTTTGCGGCTTTCGTGATCTGATATCCCGAGCGCTTCAGTTCCGCCAGAATAGTCTCGCGCTCGAAGCCCTGCACCCGTTCTGCCAGGGGGCCTGAGCCGGCGCTCGATGGGAGCGCAACCCCTCCAACTGGCAGCACCAAATCGACCGTCTCCGCCGTGACTCCGTCATCGGTTGCCAGCAGCATCAGCCGCTCCACCACATTGCGCAGTTCGCGGACGTTCCCCGGCCATAGCTGCTGCGAGAGCTTTTCAATGGCCTCGGCGGCAAAAGCGATCGGCTTCCAACTATTTTGTACGCGAACCTGGTCAGCAAAATGGGTGATCAGTACGGGAATGTCATCGCGACGCTCGCGTAGCGGAGGCAGGACCAACGGAAATACAAACACCCGATGAAAGAGGTCCTGACGAAATTTTCCCTCGCGCACCAAGCTCTCCAGGTTGCGATGGGTGGCGACCAGTACGCGGACGTCGACCGCGACCGGTTTGTCCCCGCCAACTCGTTCGATTTCGCCCTCTTCGAGCACTCTTAGCAGCTTGGCCTGCATTGCAACCGGCATGTCACCGATCTCGTCAAGAAAAATCGTCCCCTGCCCGGCTTGCTCGAACTTTCCGATATGACGGCCGGCGGCGCCGGTGAACGAGCCTTTCTCGTGACCAAAAAGTTCCGACTCGATCAACTCCGCTGGCACCGCCGCGCAGTTCAGCGTGACGAATGGCCCCTTGGCCCGCGAGCTATGTTCGTGCAGGGCGCGCGCTACCAGCTCTTTTCCCGTGCCGGTCTCGCCCAGGATGCAGACGCGAGTCTCGCTGGCCGCGACACGTTCCACCTGGGCCATGAGTTTGCGCATCACCTCGCCCGACCAGACCATTTCGTGTTTCCCCAGCCGCTGTCGAAGCTGGCGGTTCTCCGCTTCCAGTTGCTTTAGCTTGAGGACGTTCTCTACCGTAAGCAGCAAGCGGTCGGTGGAGATGGGCTTTTCCAGGAAATCCAGCGCGCCAAGGCGCGTCGCCCGCACCGCCATTTCGATGTGGGCCTGGCCCGACATCATGACCACCGGAGTCTCGTTTCCCTGGGCGCGCAGGTTCTCGAGAAAGGAAAGCCCGTCCTTGCCTGGCATCACCACATCGCAGAAGATCAAATCAAATGGTTGCGACTTGGCGAGTTCGAGAGCTTTCGCAGCATTGTCACAGACTGCAGCTTCATGACCAGCCAGGCGGAACGCCCGCGCCAGCGACGCCAGTGTGTTGGGCTCGTCATCCACAATCAGAAGATTGGCTGGTTGCGGCACGAATCGCTCCTCAGGAGGTTGCGGCGGCAACTTGGTCCGCCGGCAATTTGTCGGTATTCCCTGGCAACTCGATCACGAAAGTGGCTCCGCTGCCGGCCTCACTGCGCACGCTGATTCTGCCTCCATGATCGCTGATGATTGATTGCACAATCGCCAATCCCAGTCCGGTGCCATGTGCCTTGTTGGTATAGTACGGCGTGAACAGCCGTTCACACTCTTCCGGGGTGAGCCCGGTTCCGGTGTCAGCCACTTCGAGGACTGCCCACTCGCCCTCATGCCGCGTGCGAAAAGTCAGTGTTCCGCCTTGTGGCATCGCGTCCATCGCGTTCAGTACCAGATTCGAAAATGCCCGGTGTAGCAGCTCGGGATCAGCAGCGATCGGCGGCATGCCCTCGGCCAGTTCCAGTCTACATTCAATCGCAGCGCGATCCGGGGTGCGTAACTGCGCCTGAAACAGCCGGGAGACACTTTCCAACACTTCATTCAGCTGGACGCGCTGAAACTGCGGTTGCGGCATTCGGGAAAACTCGCTGAAACGCGAGATGATCGTCTTCAGGTTTGCAATCTCGGCCAGTAGCGTGGAAGAACTCTCCCGGAAGATCTCTTCGAACTGCTCCGGACTTTGTTGCCGCGCCCGCAACAAATTCTCGACTGTGAGTTGAAGAGGAAAGAGTGGATTCTTTAACTCGTGCGCCAAACGCCGAGCCAGCTCCCGCCATGCCGCCACGCGTTCGGACTGCACCAGTTGTTCCTTCTGCTGCAGCAGTTCAGTCGTCATGCGGTTGAAAGATTCGGCTAGGTCCCCCAGTTCGTCCGCCGAGGTTACTGTCACTTGAGTATTCCAATCGCCCTTCGCAACCTGGCGCGCTGCTTGTGCCAATTGTTCCACCGGCCGCGTAACCCGCGTTGCCGCCCATCCGCTAAGCAGGATCGCAAGCGCCACGCCGACTGCGCTGCCCAACAATGCGGCAGTGCGGATTTGCCGGCGACTTTCGACATACGGCCGCCGGGAATCCCCTACCAGCAGGATGCCCAGCAGTTCGTGATCCAGGCCAGTCAGCGGAATCGCATCCACGCTTTCATCGTCGGCTGTATTCGAAGACCAATGGACGAGCGCGGTGATCTCTCGGGTTCGCTGCTGAACCTGCCGGATGAGTGGGGCCACGGGATCGGCGTGCTGCATCAGACCCGAGCTGTTGATGAGAAGTGTGGGAGAGAATCCGCTCTCCAGGTTCTGGTAGAGCATCGTCCGCATGCCCGGCGGAGGTTCGAGGCGTAGGAGAAAATCCCGGTCCAGCCGCCGCCCCCCGAGGACAAAGAGCAATCTGTCCCCGACATTCACCTGCCGGATTGCGAACACTCCCAAGGCCGCGCCATCGGGTAGCTCCTCACGCTTGAGGAAGGCATCTTTGGAGGTTGCGCGGATGGCTTGTGTATCCTTGTATCCAAATTTTGCCGGCCACTGCGCAGAGGAAAGAATCGTGCCCTGGCCGTCGACGAATTCCAGGAAATCCAGTTGTTGATTCTCGGCGATCGCCCTGGCTTCGTTAAGAAACGCGCCGTAGTCCGGAGATGCGTGGCTCAAACTGAGAGCCATGCGGGTCGAGGCGTCTCCGGAAGCGATCGTTCCGATCCGGCGCGCTACGTCCTCCCCCTGGCGGGCGAAGTCGCGGCGGAATTGCTCGACCAGGGCAACCGTACGCTCTTCGTTATTGTGTTCAAACGAACGCCGGACCAGAGCAGAAATGATCCATGCCACCGCTGCTACCGAGAGAAACGCAGTCAATGCAAGCGTAAATAGCAATTTGCGCCGAAGACTCATGGCCGCTCCGCGGCCAGCCAGACGTCCGGCAGCCGCCAGGCCCCATCGCGAGCTCTACTCCAATTCCTCACCGTCTTAGACACCGCTCCGGCCGTCCGCAGATGCAGCAGAGGAATCACGCGTTGTGACTTCAAAAGTGCGCTTTCGGCAGTGTAAAGATCGTCCACCGAATTGCCCTTGATCTTCACCTGCGGAAGGCCGAGCGACGCGGTCAGTTCGGTAAGAGCAATCTGCGCGTCGAGCGAAGTCAAAGGTACGCGAACCAGTCGCACGTCGGAAGGACCAGTTGCAAGCTGAAGCCGCAGTCCGGCATCACGCGCATTCAAAACGATGCGTTCCGCCAGCACCCGTTCGATAGGGTCATTGGCGTCGAAGCCAAGGTTCCAGGCCGTAGTTTCCGGGACCTCGGCGCGCTCTTGCTGTGCGCGCGTCAGATTGGGGTCAACCGGGAAAAGAAATCCGTAGCCCGTCATCCAGTTCGGTAAGAGATTGCCTGCGGGTTCGCCGCCATCTTGCATCACCACGGAATTCAGCAATCGGCGATCGATGCTCAGCGAGAGGGCATCGCGCTGTTTCGAATCCGCGACCGACTGGGGATCGTGATTGAAAACCAGAGCCAGCAGTTCGATGGGAGGAGAAGTTTCAATGCGCTCACCCCCCGTCGCCACCCGCCGCGCCTGCTCGGGAGCAACCTCGATCACCTGGGCCTTGCCCAGATCGAAAGAGACCATTTGCTCGCGGAAGTTCTTGCCTAGCTCGACTTCAATTGCATCCAGGAACGGTCGGCCACCCCAATAGTCATCTCGGGCAGCAAGCACCAGCTTCCTTCCGGGATCCCATTGGGTGATTACAAACGGCCCGGTACCAGCGATTTTCCCGCCTTCACGCTTCACAATGTTGTTGCGAGGCAGTGCCAGTTCTGGGGGCAAGTCGGGCTCGGGTGAATCGCGCTCGATGACCACGGCATCATTCGTCGCAAATACTTTCCATGTTGGATTTGCCGCCCGTAGCGAGGTCACGACGACCTCGGGGGTCAACGGTGTTCCGTCGGGAAACGTTATTTCCCGCCTTAGCGAAAACTGCCACCGTTGGGAGCCCGATTCGGCCTGCCAAGCGGTGGCTAGGGCAGGCAATGGCCGGCCTTGATCGTCCAGCGTGACTAGTGTGTCGAAGATCAGGTGGAAAAGATTTTCGGATGCGACCGACTCCGCTCGATTGGGATCAAGAGAAGTCGGCGCAGTGCGGAGGCCGACGTGCAGCGTCCCGCCGTAATGCGGACGCGTCGCCGCGCCGGCAACCACTGCCAGAACCAGACTAACGGTTACAAGTAACGGAAAGCCTCGATGCTTCATATTGGCCTGTCTCTGAGTCTTGTGCGACGGCAATTGCGCTGGCATTTTCGGAGTCCGCCCATAGCGCTGTAATGCTGCCGCCGAATTCCAGCGGCGCGCTCAATGCCGCCGGTTCGCGGTCGGCAATCTCGAAAGCCTGCACCGTGTCCCCCGCACCGTCGCCGCGCGAGGTCGCCAGCACCTGCCAGCCCAGCCCGCAGCCACTTCGCACGCTGGTAATGTCGCTGCCCCAGCCCCATTTTGTCGACGTCTGATCCGTCATCCCATCCAGCATGTGAATTTGCCCATCGACTCCGCTGAATATCCATAACGTGTACTTGTCTCTGGGTAGGGGCGCGGAGGAATAGAAGGGTGCAACCGCTGTCTGTTTTTGGACGCTCGGCGAAAGCGCCCCAGTGAAGAAGTTTCTGCTGGGCGTGAAAAATGCGCTCAACGCAGACGGATCGGTTGCCAGTGGCCAGGGATCGTCGCTCTCGCGACAGTTAAGGGCCAGCGGAGCAACCGTCGTGGTTTGGCACAACACGCCGGGCAAATAAGCATCGAAGAGGTGGTCCTTTCTCAGAAGCAGTCGTCCCCTCAGATCACGTGGCCAGGGGTGTGCATGCGTGATGGTGAGTGTCTGCTCCACTTGCCAATGGCTGTTCTGCGCCGCGTATAGGACAGCGTTCTCCGGCCCCAGAACAATCATGATTTGCGGGCTGCCGGTCGGCAGGGCAACATCCAGGATGCGGTTGTCGTCCGTCCACAGCAGAGCCTTATGAATAGTCAGCGGAGCTAGCGGCCGCTCGCCGGTAGGGGGCTGCTGCGTGCGCGGTGTGGTCAGCATTGCTACCGAAGGTTCGCTGTTGCCGACGTGAATTTCCGCGATCCATACATAGTTCCGTAAGTTTTCCGACAAAGACACTTCCACTGTGGCAGCGGCTTGATCGGCGGCGGCAGAATGCACCCCGAGCGCCGCCAACTCCGTCCACAATCCACGGCGAATGTCGTCCACATCCGCCTGGCTCAGAGACGACCGGTTCGTGACCTCAAGAGCGACCGCGCCCGGGCCGGTGGCGGCCGCAATCTTGCGGGCTAGCTGAGCGTCGGGAGCACGCCAGTCTGTGGCGGAAACTAACGTGGCGGAGACGATCAACAGCAAAAGGCACCGTGCCCGAAAAGAATATGCGCGCGGCAGGCGTATCTCCTGAATGCGCGCATTATAAACCGGGTTGGGATGGTGGTCTGGCATGGTCCCGGTACTGATTAGAGTCGGGGAACGGCTCATTTCGGTTGCTGATCTTCCGGTTCCTCGGCCTGAGCTGCATGGTTACTCACATTCATGCTGCGCAGCACGTCGTTGGCAAAGAAGAACTTTCCGTCTGCCGGGACCATCATGATCTGCAACTTGTCCGACAACCGCTCCGCCACGATCTTATTGATCAGCAGCGGGTTTTGTTTCAGGATGGCGCCTTCCTTCTGCATGCGCTCGGCATCCGCCACCGCCGTAACCCGAATGCGATCCGCTTCCGCCTCGGCCAGCAGCTTGCGTCGCTCCATTTCCGCCTTGCTGTCGATCACTTTCGCCTCAGCCTGCGCCTCCGCATTCTTGACCGTGGTTTCCTTGCGCGCCTCGGCTTCCAGTTTCGATTGCTCAATCTGTTTCTGCTTCAGCGGAAGCGTGTACTGCATGGCATCGGATTCGGCCTTGGCTTGGAGCACATGCACCTGCGCTTCTCCCTCGGCCTGCTTTACCTGCTGGGCTTTGGTGGCTTCGGCTTGCAGTTCGGCGATGCGCACCTGTTTTTCTTGTAGTTCGGTCTCGATCCCCATGCGGTCGTTTTCCTGCTCCTTGAGCAGCAGGCTTTCCAAACCCTGGGAATATTCCGGCGGAAGCTGAATATCCCGCAGCATGACTTCCTTCACCACGATCCCATCCGCCGCCAGCTTCTGGGTGATGATATCGGCGGCGCGCTTGCGGACCTCCTCCCGCTTGGCGGCGAAGACATCCCTAACGGTGTAGTTGGGCACCAGTTCCCGCCACGCGCTCGCCACTACCGCGGGCACGATCTCCTTTTCCACCGGCTGCGGCAGGTTGGCCTGGATGTAGTCCAGATGTTTGGGATCAAGCCGGTAACGCACGGTGATAGCGAGGCCGAGCGTGAGTCCCTCTTTGGCCTGGACATTCAGCGGTTCCGGTTTCTTGCCGGCAGCTGTGGCCTCCACCGACCCGGTGGTAAACAGCTGATCACGAGTGTCGAAAAGCGCCACATTCTCCGCCAGCGGCGTAACAAAATGCGCTCCCGGATAGAGCGTGCCGGCCAGGGTGCCGCTGGTCTGGCTCACACGAACTCCAGCCATGCCGCTGGGAACTACGATAATCCCCAGCGCCAGGACAATTGGTCCCCACGCCAGCAACGCCAGCCCCAGCGCACCCCGCCACCGGACCTGCGGAGCTGCCGGCAGAGGTTCGGTTCCACCCTCGTCGGCCCTCACACGGAAGCGCAGCCCGAGCCACAAATCGTAGCTAAGAATTCCTGCGGCTATCCCGATCATGGCGATGCCGCCCCAGGTGAGCAGATATTTCAGGAACAACATACGATCTCCTTTATGGCCTAACGCGGTTGTCCCGACTCAACTCGCACCGCTTGCCGGGCAAAGAGCACCGCCAGCACCTTGCCGAAGATGAACTCCTCCACTAGGATCGCGAATGCCAGCGAGAACGCCATCCCACCGACTACGCTGATTGCTGTCATGAGAAGTTGCATCTGGATGCTCCCTTCGCACTTGCCACCAACTCAGTGGCATGCGGAAAGCCAGGATCTAAACCATTGACCATCTAGGAGTTGGCAAGGACGACCGTGGAGACGAGCGTGTGCGGTCAAACACACTGTGGCAAACGGACTACGTCGGAATGGCTACGGACAGGTTACAAGCACCGCTCGCCGCCGACGAAGGGCGGGACGGGGGCGGCCTGAGTGCCTGACTCGTCGCTAGGGCCAGCGCTTGGCGGTGTCTTCCCAGCCCACAGCTCGCGTCGCAGGCTGTGGATTGGTGTTCACCGCGGGTTGCGTCATACGGATCGGCTGTTGCGCCGTGATGGCCGGTTTATTGTTTGTCGCCTCGGCCAGCATTTCTTTGTCTTCTGAGAGCAGCGGCGCCGCTACTCGAAGCGCCTCTACTTCTTTTTCAAGTCTCGCCAGCTCGAGTTCCTTCTGGCGAAGAACCTCATAAACATTTTTCATACGTAAGCACCTTTAGCCAACGTGTGCTGGAGATATTGGCCGCACTTTAGCAGGTATGGCGGGTTTGTCAAGGCCCGAAGAGATTCGGTAGTGACAAGGTTTGGTCAAACTTGTCACTACCAGAGATTCCTCCCTTAGCGGGAAACCCTCTCATCCCTCACGGGGGGGTGGGGCTGGACTCCTTCATGACGTGCTCCGCGTTTGTCAGTACTCGCAGGCCGCGAGTGCTCCCCACCCTGTTCGTCCCAGTATTTTTGCAATCCGAATTAACTTTTCTTAAATCTTAGCGTCTAACTTATCAATAGGTTGGGGTACGTGCGAAGGCAACGCTTTCGTCCCAGAAGTGGACAAGAAATGTGCGGTTTTGCAAACCGAAATTGTCCGTGGAACGATCTGGTGCCAGTTTGCGTATCCCCAAGCGCGGAGCAGTGGGCGATCGCCAAAAGTGGCCGCGCGCTCGACGCCGCGTAGCAGTCTGGAGGCAGTTATGCAGGACGGTAAGAATGGCAGTAACGGAAGTAACGGAAGCAACGGTGTCAGCCTTCTAAACAACGATCCTCACGTTCAGGAAGTGGTCAAGACTGCGCATGAGGAACTGCGTCAGCTCATGAAACAACGCGCTGACATCATGAAACGCATCGGTACTCTCAAGCAGACCATTTCAGGATTGGCGAACTTGTTCGGAGATGAAATCCTGGGCGAAGACCTGCTGGAGTTGGTCGACCGAAAAACCGGAGGACGTCAACCCGGGTTCACCAAGGCCTGCCGTGTGGTGTTGATGGAAGCGGGACGTGCGCTCAGCGTCAGAGAAGTGTGCCAGCAGATTCAGGACCGCATGCCGGCGGTGTTGCTGCGCCACAAAGATCCCCTTGCCTCGGTGACCACGGTCCTCAACCGACTGGTGGATTACGGTGAGGCACAAAGTGACGTTCGAGAAAACGGACGGCGGGCCTGGCAGTGGGTCTCGGAGCCCCCACTCAGCAGCTTTGGATCGGTAGCGGCGCAGGAACAGGCGATTTCTGAACTGTGATCTGAACTCCGCTCCGACTCCGAGCCTCGGTCGTGCCGGGCCCATTCCCGCGCTGGCGCAGGAATGGTGTCAGAGGTTGTGCAGGAGTTCGTCGAAATTCCGCCGCCCCATCTCGAGAAAAAGAAAACTGGCGGCGGTCTTCAGCCGGTCGTAGCTTTCCAGGCCAAGAATTCCGCCGACCTCCCGCACCTCATACAAGCTGGGGGCGGGAAGAATTTGCCAGGAATCCAGCCGAATCAATAACCACAAGCGCAACTTGATCAGGGTCAGCAAAGAGTAAACCCGCACTTCGACCGCGATTTGCTGCAGTTCGCGCGCCAGTTCCGCCGCCTGCTCGTCGCCACCCTCGGCTTCGCGGTTGGCCCAGTCAATCAGCACGGCCGCGTTATGCGCCATGCGGTGGACAAAGAGCACGTAAAGATGAATGCGCTTGCGCTGCAATTTCCGGAAATCTTTGCGGCTGAGGTCGCAGCGCAGGTGGGTTTCCGCATTGGCGTCGAGCAGTGTCTCGGCTTTTTCCAGATCCACCGGGAGAAGGAAATCGACCACATCGTCGGCGGTGCGATCGGGGAAGTGAAACCAAATCCAGGCTGCAATCACAACGCAGCTCATGAAGCCCGCGCTGATCATCAAGTTCCACAGAATTCCTACGATCATGGTCGCCGTACCCTCCGTACGATCTCTTTATAGCGGCCCATTTCTTGCGCCGTCAGCGGAGGCTGTTCAGCGCGTGGAGGCTCTGTCTTAGCCGGAACGCTGAAATACCAAAGCCAAATTAAGACTGCAATACTGTAAGCGATGATAGATGCCAATCCCCACAAATATTTGAATCTTGTCCCGAATTCGTAGAATTTGCTCGTGGTCAGCAGTGCCACACTGGCAAAAAGCCCGTAACCTGCACAAATACCAACGGCTTGCTGCCGCCAGCGCAGCCCGAAAAGCAGCACCAGGGTCACCAACAATACAAACATCGCCACCTGCAGCAGCCTAACACCCAATTCCGCTCCTACAATCCACGACATCCAGCCGCTTTGCAGCCCGCTCGGCACTGAGAGGTTGCGAGAAATTGTCAATCCCAGGGACAACACTACCGTGAGCGGAAATATGGGAGGAAACCACCACAGCCGGTTGAAATTCCGGAACACGCTGCGGAATACCTCATACATCACTGCGATTCCCAGCAACGGGTAAATGGCCTCGCTGGTCCAGTAAACTTTCATGTAGATGGGGTGGTGGTTGCGAACCAGGAAGCGGCTGATGCCGGCCGTGACGGCAAAAAGAGTGTAAGCGAAAAACCACGGAAAGGTCCGAAAGATTTGCTTTCGGACCAGAACGTACAGCAGAACTGTCTGCAGTGGGAGCTCTCCCCACCACAAGATGAAGTTCAGCAAACTCATGGCTTGTGAGCAGCTTAAATCAGCCGCTCACAAGCCACCAAGATAAGTTTCTCTGGGGTAACCAGCCATTCACTACAGCAAGTGGATCAGTGAAAAGAACATCGACCACGCTATTGGCGCCGACACGGGCGGCGGTCCAGGACCTTCAGGCGGCGGTCCGGGGCCTTCGCCTAGGGCCGGGGTTGCGCAGGTAGCCAGCATCAGCGCCGCTGCCAGCGTGAAGCTTTGGATCGTTCGTTTCATGGTGCTCTCCTTTTGCGAATTTGGTCTTCCCCGGCGTGCGTTTCAAACTGGGGAAGGCCTTATGGGCAAAGAAGAATAGCGCGCCGGAGGGCTTTATGGCCGTGGAATCACAAATATGTTTTTGGGGGGCAGTTTAGGCGTTCAGAAAACTCTTGGAGAACCCCTCCGGCTTGACCATGAAAGCGTCGCGTAACCCGATTCGAGTCTCGGTGCTGGAGCACGCTTAAACCTTTATGGTTCAGCTAGTTACGCTCCGCCTCGCTGCCCGTCAGCATTCCCTAGTCGGGGGGCAAAAGCATGCCTTTTTCGAGGTGCCGGGTTACGTGGGCATAAGAGGCCGCGTGGGGATCGTGAGTGACCATAACCACCGTCTTGTGGAAATCTTCGTTCAATCGTTTCAATATTTCGAGAATCTCAGTGGCGGAATGGCTATCCAGATCGCCGGTCGGTTCATCGGCAAGCAGCAGAGTTGGGTCGCTGACAATGGCACGCGCAATCGCGACTCTTTGTTCTTGTCCCCCCGAAAGCTGCTTGGGAAGATGATTGACCCGCTCCTCCAGTCCGACCAGCTTCAGCGCCGTCATCACATGCTCGCGGCGCTGCTGCGAGTTCAGCTTGGTGAGCAGAAGCGGCAACTCAACGTTCTCAAACGCGGTGAGCACCGGAATCAGATTGAAAGTCTGGAACACATAACCGATATGCTCATTGCGCCAGCGCGCCGCCTGGCCATCATTGAAGCGGAACACATTTTCACCCAATACCAGCAACTCACCGGATGTCGGCCGGTCGATGGCCGCAATCATGTTCAGCAATGTCGTCTTGCCTGAGCCCGAAGGGCCCATGAGCGCCATGAATTCTCCCCCGGCGATTTCGATGGATACATCGTCGAGCGCCCGCACCTCGAAGGCATCGCGTTTGAAAATCTTGCTGACGTTTCGGACCTGGACCACTTTGGTTTGCGTCGCGGTATTTGTCATTGTCGCTGTGCTCATGACTGTCCCTTGATCTTGATTTTGTCGCCATCTTTCAAATTCGCCGGAGCGGTAGTGATGACGCTTTCGCCGCCCACCAGACCTTGCACCAGAAAGCCGCCGCTACGCTGCGAAATGACCTGAACTTCACGCTGCAGCGCCTTCCCGTTGAACGCCAGCAAAACTACCTTTTTCCCGCCCAGACTGCGGACTGCGCTAGACGGCACCAGTACGCCTGAGGACTGCGTTCCAACCGTCTTCTTGGTGTCATCCGCCAGGAATTTCACGGTTGCATTCATCTCCGGCCGCAGATACTGGTCCGGATTCAGAATCTGCACCTTCACCTGTACCGTCGCCTTCTGCCGGTTGGCCTCGGGAGAAATTTCATGGATCTCGCCATCGTACTTGCGGTCGGGATAGGCATCGACCGATAGCACCGCTTTTTGTTTCGCAGACAACTTGGCGAAATCATCCTGCGCGATGTCGAGTTCCACCTGAAGATCACTAAGATCTGCGAGCGCGACCACCTGGCCTTGCGGTCCGCCCTCAGCGCCACTGGCAAACTGCGCCGTAACCAGTTCACCCTTCTCCGCGGTGCGCTCCAGGATCGTTCCAGTCACGGGCGCGCGGATCACAGTCGCGTCCAGCCACGATTTCGCATAAGCTGCCTGGCCCTCGGCCTGGAGCAAGGCGCCCTTGGCACGCGCGATTTCTTCCTGGCGTGGGCCGATCTTCGCCAACTCGAAGCCCTTCTGCAAGGAATTGACGCGCTGCTGATCGGCATCGAACTTGGCGGTCGCGTCGTCAAAAGCCTGCTTCGAAACCACCCCCTGGTTCCACAACTCGCGATTGCGGTCCAGCGTAATCTTGTCGTTCACCAGAGTGGCGCGGGCCTCGTCCAGGTTGTGCTGCGCCTGTGAAATCTCCTCTGGACGCGAACCGTTTTGCAGTTCTTCCAGATAAGCCCGGGCGTTATCGGCCGCACCCTTGGCTTGCTCATACTGGGCGCGGAATTCGTCGTCTTCGAGACGCACCAGCACCTGACCCTCTTTCACGTGATCGCCTTTTTCCACGCCGATCCAGGCCACGCGCCCGGTGACCTTCGAGTTCACATTAATCTTGTGATGCGCCACAATGTAGCCGCTCGCTGTAAGCACTGAACCGCCGGCATCGCCGCTATTCTCCGCCGCCGCACGAACGATTTCCACCTCCGGCGCGTCCGGCGACAGCAGCCGATACGCCAAGGTCCCCAGGCTCAACACCGCCACCAGCGCGATTCCAATAACGATGTAGCGGCGCGCCCATCCCGCCGGCTCGCCCGTAGGCGGGGCCGAGCGGTCGATGCGCAGGCCCTGCAAATCAGCGTGTTTGGTATCCAAAGCCATAAGTAAGCTGTAAGCTCCAACCCCTGTGTACCTCTGTGCCCCCTGTGGTTAAGCCTTTTCTAACCCGCGAACGAACCCTAATCCCTCAACGAAACCAGAATCTCCCGCCGCGCCGCGTGCCACGCCGGCGCGATCCCGCCCACTAATCCCATCAGAATGGCGAACACCACCGCGGAAATCACCACATTCGGCGTCATCCGCAAACTGAACACGGCTTCGCTGAATGTCACCGGATTGTTGGTGCCCGTGGTCATTCCATTGAACGGCAGCATCAACAGGATCCCCACCGCAGCACCCAGAATCGACAACAGCACCGACTCGAAGACAAACGAAGTCAGAATGCTGGGCCGCGAAAACCCAATCACCCGGAGCGTCGCAATCTCCCGCGAGCGATAAGCCACTGCCGCATACATGGTATTCATCGCCGCAAAGCAAGACCCAATCGCCATAATCACAGCTACCAGGGTGCCTACGAACTTGATCGGGCTGCCACTGCTCGTCTGCTTCGCCCAATATTCGGTTTCCAGCATGCCATTCAGCTTGAGCCGCTGATCATCGCCGACCCGGTTCTTCAGCGCGTCAGCTGACACCGGATCCGTGGCGCGAATCAGCGCCGAGTTATATGTCGGCCGGTCGAAGTCCGACGACAACTGATTAATGTCTCCCCAGATCTCCGAGTCGTGAGCACTGCCGCCAGTGTCAAAAATGCCCACCACGCTCCACGGCCCTTTGCCAATCCACATGCTGTCGCCGATGTTGGCTTGCGCAAACCGGCTGTGAATCGACTTGCTGACCACAATCTCGCGCTGCCCCGGCGTGAACCATCGCCCCGCAAATAGTTTCACCTCAGGACGCATGGCAATCCCCGTAGGCGTCAGGAACCGCACCGTAACGTTTGTCTCTCCCGTTCCGTCATTCCGAGGAAGCACGACCACCAGCAAATCCTCGCCCGAAACCAAAGCTTGCCCTTGTGCGTCGCGCGCCACTCCCGGCAAGTCCTTCATGATGGGCACAGAATCCCGATCCACGCCTCCCGCCGAGAGCTCCGCCGTCGCTCCCTTACGCAGCACCAGCACATTCAGCGGATCGCCACTACCCTTGAAAGCCGCATTCAATCCCGCCAGCAATGCCATAATAAAGATTGCGGTCGTGACCGTCAGCGCAATCCCCAGCGAGGTCATCACCGTGGCGCTCTTGCGCAACGTCAGGTTGCGAATATTGTATTGGATGGGAATTGCCATAGTTTCTCCGCCTAACCGATATGCCGCAGACCATCCACAATGTTCCCGCGCGAGGCGTTGTAAGCGGGTACGAATGAGCTGAGCGCACCCACCGCGGCCCCGACCACCACCGCGACCACAATAGTCGCAACATTCGGCTTCACTCCCGCCATCATGAGGCCGATCCCGGGCGCGTGGGCGATCAGGAAGACAATGCCGGTAGCTGCAACCGCTCCCAGCAGCCCGCCCACCGCCGCCAAAGTCACCGCCTCACTCATGAACAATCCCAGCACCGTGCCGCGCGTGAAGCCCAGCGTTTTCAGCAGCGCGACTTCGCGAGTACGCTCGCGGATCGACATCGCCATTGTGTTCGCCGAAACCAACAGCGTGGCAAACACTACCGCCGCGCAAATACTCAGAATGAAGGCCTTCACGTTGCCCATCATGGCGATGAAGTCAAGATTGAAGGCCTTCTCGCTCTCGGATTTCGTGGGCCGGTCGGTATTGCGGAAAGCGGCGTCGATGTCCTTTGCGATCTGCGGAACTGCCTGCGGAGAGTCCGCCAGCACGCCGTAGAACCCGACCAGACCTTTGACGCGCGGGAAGCCTTCGTCAATGTAGATATTGTTGAAGTACAGCGTCTGTGTGTTTTGCGGCGCGGTATAGATGCCGCGCAGCGTCAAATCCAGATTCAGCGGGAAAATGGTCCCCTTGATCGGAATGCGGTCGCCGATCTTCCACCCATATTTCTTGGCCAGGTCAGCGTCCACCACAGCGCCGGCGCGATCCTTCTGCCAGGCTTCGAGTTGGTCCGGCGGGATGTGGAAGTCGGTAAGCACCTGAAACAGTTCCTGGGGATCGGTGCCGAACTGCGCGAAGAAGTTCTCCGGCTTGTCGTCTTTGTACTGCCCGCCAAACCAGCTTTCGTTGACCACCTGCTTCACTCCGGGAATCGAGCGGATTCTCTCGCGATAGGCGATGGGCAAGAACTGGCCGAGCGAGACTTTGTGGCGCACAATCAACCGCTGGGCCGATTCCGCGCTGCCATCGGACAGGTAAAACGCCCGCCAAATGGTCATCATTACCGTCAGCAGCAGCAGGGAGAAACTGATACTCAGCAGCGTCAGCAAGCTGCGGCGCTTGTTGCGAAAGGCATTTTTTCTGACAAAACTGGCCAGGGTCATGATTGAACTCCGGAACCGTTAGAAAGCACCTCTAGAAAGACGAAGACTGCAACGCCTCACAGCGGGACTCGCGATTCTCTCCAGCATAGCCGATGTACCCGAACCCGGACAACGGCCTTTGACAACCTTTTACAACTTGCATCATCGCTCCCTGGCAATCCCCGCGCCAGTGGAGATCGTCACTGCACCGCGATGACAAATGTCACCTGATGCGTCTTCACTATCTATAACGAGTGGAAGGAATAAAGGTTACGGAGTGAGCCCAACGGTAGAAAGATCAATCTCCTTTGCCCTTTGGCCGCGAATCGCCGGTTCTCGACAAATCATGCTGGACACAACGGCGAGCGTGATTCAGAATATCGGCTTGTTGACACTCCTCAAAAGGCAAAGTTGTGAGGACTGCTGATTTCAGTTTGCCTAAGAACATGGACGGAGGAACGCCTATGAAACGCTTCACATTCTTCTTGATTGCTGTCGCTGCAATGGCCGGCCTTGTTGCCTTCGTCGCCCCCGCACCAGGACACGCGGATGGGCAATCTGCCCCGTTCGTTACCGAGATCCCTCACGGGTATCGCGACTGGAAGTGGATCTCCTCGGCCCATGAAGCAGGCAACCTCAACAGTCTAGGAGCCGTCCTGGGCAACGATGTAGCGTTCAATGCCTTTCGGGAAGGGAAGCTTCCATACCCGGATGGCACAATCATTGCTGCCTTGCATTACCGTCACAGCCCGTCAGAGGAAAACAATAAAATCTTTGGCCAGGCCCAATCTTTCGTTCCCGGAGCCCCCACCAACATTCAATTCATGGTCAAGGACTCAACCAAATATGCCGTCACCGGCGGTTGGGGCTTCGGTCACTTCGCGGACGGCAAACCTGGTGACGCGGCGTTTATGAAAAGCTGTTTCCCCTGCCACGAGAAGGCCAAAGCGACCGACCTCGTCTTTACTCGTTATGCGCCGTGACTCGTCGGTTCCGGTTTTCTCTGCGCTTCGTTCAACTTCAGGACATCGGGACGGTTAGAGCGGGAAGGCCGACACGCCGCAACAGATCCTGGAAACGCGGGTTGTCGCGCAAGCCGTCCATGCTCGGATCGATGTGAAGGTAGATAAGCCAATGGGAATGCTCTTCGTAGGATTTCTCCAGATATTCGATGGCGCGGTCGTTTTCTCCTAATCCGATGTGAATTCCGGCGAAAAAGTAAGGGGCAACATACTTTTGCTTTGCTAGCTTTGTCAGATCATCAAGTATCTGTCGGGCCTCGGTTGTCCTGCCCGCCACGCCGAAAGTGTGCGCCAGTGCCGCACGCATCAGAGGACTGCCGCCTGACAGCTTTATCGCTTTCTCCCCTTCGGCAATGGCCTGGTCGTAGCGGCCGGTTTTTCTCAGTAGAAGACCTAGAATCCAGCACGTGACGGGATAGTTCGGTTCCAACTCGATGGTTCGCCGGAGTTGTTCAATGCCTTCGTCGTAACGGCGCGCATTGTAGAAGGCCCATCCGGCTGCGACATTAATAATGAGCCACAGCGGATCGAGATCCTGGGTCTTCTTCATTCTCGCCATAGCTTCTTCGTGCCGCCCCATCGTCATCACATACTCGGCATACCAGTGGTTGGCAGTCGGGTAGTTGGGACACAGTTCGAAGCTGCGCTGGAATTCTGTCTGCGCCTCTTCCCACTGCCAATCATGGAGCCACAACACGGCCGCCAGGGGGGCGTGGGCTTCGGCGAGCTCCGGGTCGAGCTGCAGGGCCGTCATGGCCGCCGCTTTGCCCTTTGGGAATGCCTCCTTCGGCGGCAGATAGCTGTTCCATCCCAGGAGCACATAAGAGTCGGCCACGCCAGTGTAAGCGAGGGCGTAGCTGGGATCTTTCTCGACTGCCTGCTGAAAGTACTCGATCGCCTTGTAGAATCCTTCTTCGGTCCACCGGTTCCAGTGATGCCGGCCTTTCAGGTAAAGCTGGTACGCTTCGGCATTCTCCGTATGGTGTCTGGTGAGCCGTTTCCTTTCTTTACGAGTCAGCTGTAACCGCAATTTCTCCGATATCTCGTTGGAAATTTCGTCTTGTACCACAAAGATGTCGCCCGGCTTGCGATTGTATTGAGCGCCCCATAGTTGAGCGCCAGTGGCCACATCGACCAATTCGGCCCCAATGCGCAGCGCACCTCCGCTCTGCATCACTCTTCCTGTGAGCACGGCACGCACATTCAGCTCGCGGCCGATGACTTGAGGATCAATGGCCCGGCCCTTATATCGAAAGACTGTGCTCTGCGCCATCACTCGCAGTTTCGGTATCGTTGCCAGAATATTAATGAGGCTGCCCGTGATGCCGTCACTGAGGTATTCGTGCTCCGGATCGCCGGCAGTATTTTCAAATGGCAAGACCGCGATCGAGTCGATGATCTTGGAGACGCGTGGCTGGCGGATACTACCGGTTCGCACGGTGGAAGTCCGGCCTGATTCGGTGTCTCGCTTTAGCCGCTGCAGTTCAACCCGGATCTCGCTCGCACCCTGGAAACGCAGGCTTCTGTCCTTCTCCAAGGCCCGGCGGATCACCTCCTGGAGCAATGGTGGGACGTTGGGGTTGATTTGCACGGGATCCACCGGATCGCGATTGAGGATGGCTTCCGTGATGAGGGCCGAACTGGCTCCTTGAAAGGGCAACTTTCCCGTCGCCATCTGATAGAGAACGACACCGAAAGAGAAAAGATCCGTGCGACCGTCCAACTCCTGGGCCCGCGCCTGCTCGGGGGACATATAGGTCACGGTTCCAACAGTTATTCCCGGGCTGGTGAGACCTTCGTCGGGCTCGCTGGCGGCAGCGCCCGCGCCGACGCCTTCGGGCTTCGAGGTAACTTTGGCAATCCCGAAGTCGAGAATCTTTGCCTGGCCGCGATTGGTCACGAAGATGTTAGCTGGCTTGATGTCGCGGTGGACAATACCTTTCGCATGAGCGGCGTCGAGTGCATCGGCGATCTGGATACCCAGATCGAGCACAGTTTCGGTCTCCATCGGCTTGCCGGCGATCTCGTACTTGAGCGACTGACCCTCCAGCAGTTCCATGGCAATGAAGCTTCGTCCATCGGCCTCGTCAATCTCGTAAATAGTGCAGATGTTGGGGTGGTTCAGCGCGGATGCGGCCCTGGCCTCCCGCTGAAAGCGGTTGAGCGCCTGCGCGTCGTGGGCGAACTCGTCGGGAAGAAACTTCAAAGCGACGAAGCGGCTGAGCTTCACATCCTCAGCCTTGTAGACAACACCCATGCCGCCGCCCCCCAGCTTCTCGACGATGCGGTAGTGCGAGATGGCCCGGCCGATCACTGGGTTGAATGTTAGGTCGGCCATCCGGTCAAGTCAATGAAGGCGGGGGACAGCTAAAGGACCGCGAAAATCCGGCCACCCGGCGGGCGAGGCATTCAACCGGTCAATGAGTGTAAACGCCTGATTACAACACTCAAGCCTTTGCCGCTCCGGTTTTGTGCGAACATAGTGCGGTGCAAAAGTGAAAAATCATAGTGAATATCGCCACGAGCGCAGACGGCTATATCGCTCGAACCGATGGCAATCTCGATTGGCTCACGAGACGGCCCACTCCCAAGGGGTTCTACGGTCTA
>JABCZH010000023.1 GCA_013289795.1 Acidobacteriota bacterium | reverse complement strand
CGACGACATCGGCGGTTCGCCCACCTTCAAGTATGAGGTTCTGCTCCATCCCGCTGGGGTCATCACCCGCGACACCATCCTCGACATCTGGATCGGAATCAAGGACGGTCTTCCCCGCAAGTATCTAATGCGTCCGCTGGAAAAAATCTTCACACGGATCGAGCGCGATACCTTCACCTGCTCATACAGCAACATTCCCGATATCGAACCCCCGATTTAACTTAAGGGGCGTTTGACTTGCTCGTTTTCTGGGTACCGTTCATCCCTCGAGCGTTATTCGCTCTCGAATCGCGTTGGTGAAACCAATTACACTCATTGACCCTCCGAACCGGGGTTCTGAGTGAAATCGCCTGTTTTCGTCAACCGAGTTGGACACGCCGCAGATGGTGGAATTCGTCGCCATGAGCTACATGAGGAGCGCGAAAGGTTACGTTGGAAGAGAAACCTACCGGAGAGCCCTATCGTTGTCCAGAAAGTTGCCCTAGAAATGTGCGACCGTCCACCACGCAGGGGTCGCTGCAAGGGTAATCTATGGTCTTCCCAGTGCCGTTGTCATAAATTGCAATTTGAGTTGCGTTGGTGCGGTGCACCGAGAAAATTTCCTGTGTCTCTTCTCCGTCCTTGTGAAGAACGGACATGCCTTCTGGTATTCGTCCCGCGAATGAGCCTGTGGCCATGTTGACCAGGGAATCCCATGCGAGAATCGTGACAGAATCGCCAGCGGTTGAGTAAGACTCGTATCGAAGGTGCAGGACGGGCCATCCGCCCGGCAGCCACTTCTGTACTTCAAACCAGTCGATTTTGGTAAGCCGATCGTATGGGTCAAGCGGAATTTTCTTGATCTCCATGCCCGATCCGGAGGGTGGGATTCGAAAGGCGACAATCGTGGTTTCAAAGTGGGCGCCGTCGGCCGACTGAAACTTTCTAAGCTTCTGGATGTGCTCTGCCTTCGCCGATCCAACTTCGAGCATCGCTACGCCGCCGGTAGATCCATCGTCCAGTCGGTGTGCGGTGAAATCCCCGAGATCGACGGGTTCGCTAGGACCGCTTCCTTCGCGGATCGTCAGAACCGGATCCCATTGCACCTTGGCGCCGGGGAAAAGGCGATGAAGCAAGGTTTCAGTCAATGTGGCGATCGCCGGTCCAACGGCGTCACGACGACTTTTTATTTCCTGGGAATACACAGCCGAGGCCGAGATGCCGAAGGCACCGACGAGGGCGAAAAGAATCGTACTGGTCTTAAACATCATTGTAGCCTTCATATGAAAGCTCTTCGTGTGCAAGAGATCAGCGGCATGTGTGCTGGACAACAAACGGACCCAAGTGTTCGAGCATCCCACTGCATTGTACGAGGAATCAGACTGTATCTGTGTCGTAATTGGCGAACACTTCGCGAAATTGCTCATATAGCGAGCGCGACGCAGCGTCGCTTCAGTACTAGGGTAACGAAATTCGTGGGATTTCGTTCGAAGTCGATTCGGCCAAAGCACTATGCTGAATCCAAACCAATGAAATTCAAAACCTCAGCCTGGGTGATCCTGATCGCGCTGCTGATCGCGCTGCTGGTCCACGCAGTGCACTGGTATGCTCAGGATCGCGTGAGGAGATTACTTTCGGTTGAGCCGCGCGGCTGGTCCTCTCGCGTTGAAACGACAGAAGCGCTGGATACGCCTCAGGTCCTGATGGATGGGGATAGTGGCCCAGTTGCCGTTTCGGTAAAGGACAATCCCGACGACGTTGTTAACAAGGCTGCGTGGTCTTTAGTTGCCGATACCGCGCACAGCTGTGTGTGGGAAGGCATCGATCCCAGCTATCGTACCGAGACCTTGATGGCGGTCGCCGGACGACCCGAGCGCGTGCACTGGTCAAGATCCGTGGAGAGTGGAAACCCGCCGCAGTCAAATGAGGTCATCGTTGTCGGGACAGACCAATATCACCGCGACTCGGATGGCCCATGGCAGAAGGACACGGAGGACGGGACCCATTATGTGGTCCTGATAAACCAAATATCCATGGGGTTCTGGCTAGAGTCGCTAAACAAAGGTCTGAAGCTGATCCGCCGCGACGTCATTGACGGATCGCCCACGTTCAAATATGAGGTGCTGGTCCATCCAAGCGGAAGATTCACCCGCGACTCTATCCTCGACATCTGGATCGGAATCAAGGACGGCCTCCCTCGCAAGTATCTAATGCGTCCGCTGAAAAAAATCGTCAACCCGCAACTGATCGAGCGCGATACCTTCACCTGCTCGTACGGCGACGCCCCGATCGAAGCCCCGATCTAGCGTAGGGGAAAGTTAATTGCTCGGCCTCTCCTATACGGGGTAGGTACAGTTCGTTCCTCGCACGCTATTCAATCTCGAGCACGACTCGACGAGGAGTACGAATAGGAGACAACTTCGTAGTTGATGTAACATCGCCATTACACTCATTGACCGGGTTTCGCATGCTTTGTCAATGACCACCCGCAGAGCTGCGCAAGAACCTCGAACCTAACCCTCTCGCCGTTTTTTCCCGGACAGATATGGCAAACTCTTTACTTCAGGCTGAAATGAACATTCTGGAATTCACGCTGCTGCTGGCCATGGGATCCTTCCTAGCCGGCCTGCTCGGCTCCCTTACCGGACTTGGCGGCG
Source organism: Acidobacteriota bacterium (assembly GCA_013289795.1). Lineage (GTDB taxonomy): Bacteria > Acidobacteriota > Terriglobia > Terriglobales > Acidobacteriaceae > JABCZH01. The sequence continues at coordinate 26,219 of JABCZH010000023.1, read as the reverse complement.
GAGTCGTGCTCGTGCCCCTGCTCACCATCTTCTTCAAGGTGGACATCCGCTACGCCATCGGCGCCTCTCTGGTTTCCGTGATCGCGACTTCTTCCGGCGCTGCCGCCTACTACGTCAAACAGGGATTCTCCAATATTCGAATTGGCATGTTTCTGGAAATCGCCACCACCCTCGGCGCGCTCGGTGGAGCTTTCCTGGCCGCATTTGTTTCCACGCGCGCGCTGGCCATCATTTTTGGAGTGATGCTTCTATATTCCGCCTATCTTTCCCGTAAGCCGCGTACGCCGCAAGAGCGCAATCTTCCGCCCGACAGCCTAGCCACCCGCCTCCGCATGAACGGCAGCTTCCCTTCCGAAGAAGGCGTCCGCAATTACAACGTGCAACACGTGCCCGCCGGCTTCGGTCTGATGTTCGGTGCGGGCGCTCTCTCTGGGCTTCTCGGCATCGGATCGGGCGCCGTCAAAGTTCTGGCCATGGACCAGGCCATGAAAATCCCTTTCAAGGTTTCCACTACCACCAGCAATTTCATGATCGGGGTGACCGCCGCGGCCAGCGCCGGGGTTTACCTTAATCGTGGCTACATCGACCCCGGACTCTCCATGCCGGTCATGCTGGGCGTTCTTGCCGGCTCGTTGTTGGGTGTTCGAATTCTGATGAAAGCCGAGACCCGGATTCTGCGCTTGGTCTTCAGCTTGGTGCTGGTCCTGCTGGGAGCGCAAATGATCTATCAGGGAATCGCAGGGAAAATCTGATATGGCCGGGATGCAAACCTGGACCGACCGCAAGATTGAAGAAATCGTAGCCGACTTGCTCCGCGCGGGCGTGGCCATCTCGGCGCTCGTCGTCTTCGTGGGCGCGTGCTTCTATTTGGCTCGATATGGACACACCCCCGCCAACTATGGTGTCTTTAACGGTGAACCCACCGACCTGAGAAACCTTCACGGAATCATCCACAGCGCGAGGCAACTCCGCAGCCGCGGCGTCATCCAGTTGGGATTGCTCTGTCTGATCGCCACGCCTGTCGCCCGCGTCGCTCTCTCCATCTGGGGCTTCGCCGCCGAACACGACCGCCTGTACATGATCTTCACCGGCATCGTGCTGATCATTCTGCTCTACAGCTTGCTGGGATCGGGCTCAGCCTTCTAGGAGGCGTCGGAAAAACAAAAGGGGCAGGTGCTTTGCACCTGCCCCAAAATAGCCCGGAAGCTACATCCCATCCGGCGCATGCAACACTCTGTACGTGTTACCACCGCCCGACCAAACCAGCAACAGTGCATCTTGCCCTTTAGGGACATTCCCCAGGGCCTCGCGCACGTCGGCCGCGCTTTGCACGTCTTTGCGATTCACCTGCACGATCACGTCTCCGCGTTGAAGCCCGGCGTCGTCAGCCGAACTCCCCGGCTGCACCTGATCCACAACCGCGCCGTGGACATCCGTCGGCACTCGAATCTGCCCACGCACGTTGTCGTCCAGGTCGGACAATCCCAGCCCCCAGCGCGGCTTGCCTTTGCCCGCGTCGCTGACTTCGTTGTCCGTCTTGTCGCGAGCGCCCATGGCTTCGAGCGCAACCGGTACCGTCACACTCTTGCCATCGCGCAGAATCCCCAGCTTGATGGTCGTCCCCGGACGCTTCTGGCCGACTTCCACTTGCAACTCGCCGGCATCCGGCATCTTCCGCCCATCCAGTTCGCGGATGACGTCTCCCACTTTCACTCCGCCCTTCGCCGCCGGCGAATCCGCTTCCACCTGCGTCACCAACGCTCCCTCCGCGTCGGTCAAGTTGAAGAACTTGGAGTTTTCCGGGGTCACGTCGCTGATGCCGATCCCCATATAGCCGTGGCTGATTTTGCCGTCGCGAATCAACGTCTCAACCGTCGGCCGGACAATCTGCACCGGAATCGCAAACCCCATCCCAGAGAATGATCCCGAGGCCGAAACCAGGAACGTGTTGATGCCGATCACTTCGCCGCGTGCATCAACCAGCGGCCCGCCCGAATTGCCCGGGTTGATGGCGGCATCCGTCTGAATGAAGTTACCCGGTTTGCGGCGGTCTCCGGAGAATGGATTGGGACGATTCAGCGCGCTGACAATTCCTCGCGTCACCGTGAAGCGGAACCCGAACGGATTGCCGAACGCCAGCACCGTCTGTCCCGGATGCAACACCGTGGAATCACCCCAGGGAACGCTGGGCAGATTGCTACCGTCGATCTTGATCACCGCCAGGTCGGTCAACGGATCGGCGCCGATCAGCTTGGCGACCAGTATCTTTCGATTGCTCATGGTGACGCGAATGTCCACCGCGCCGTCGATCACGTGATTGTTGGTGACGATGTATCCGTCCGGCGAAATAATGACGCCGCTGCCAATGCCGCGTTCGATCTGCGGCTCCCTCGGCATTCCGCGTCCCTGCGGACCCTGCGGTCCAAAGGGACCGAAGAAGCGTTGCAGGTCGTCGGGAATCTCAGATTGCGAGCCCTCGCTCCTGCCCCGCGAAGTCACTGCAACGTTCACGATCGCCGGAGTCACACGCGCTGCCAAAGTTTCCATGGCCCGGTCCAGTGACAACAGAGGGCTGACGCTGTTGTCGTCGAGCGGAGCCGCCGCCGGAGCTACTGCCGCGCCCGCCGACATGGGCTTGACCAACTCGTAAGCAGTCACCGACGCCAGCGCCGCCAGTGCCAGCACCGCCACTGCCGCATGACGTCCAATAGTTCTTCCAACTCTTGCCATCAGGGTTCTCATTGTTTCCATCTCTCCTTGGTACAACTAATTATTTAGTTCGTATTGCCATAACTCTAGCGCGACGCCAGCAACTCCTTAAAGTGATTTCGCAGGATTCTTCAACCCGACGGGAACTTCCTCGGCCTTCAACATGGTGAACCGCCACACCCGGACCGTCCAGCTTGCCCCCGCTGGCCCGAATTCTTCCGTCCGCATCACTACCAGCAAAGTTTGCGCCGGAGCTTCATCTTGTTTTGCCGCAGCTAGCGTCGTTTTCGCCGACGAGTCCATCCCCTGCTGCGCTGGTATCAACTTTGCGTCCAGCGGACTGGCGACGACGCTTCGGGATCGCCCAGTCCTTTTAGGCCGGAACGATGTCATCACGGCTTGCGCCGCCATCGGCACCGCACCATCTCTCGCCACCGAAGCCGGGACCGCAACCGAGGCCAGGCTCGCAGAAACCGCAGGTGCGCTCTCACGAAACGCCACCAATTCCGGAGCCCGCGCCAATCCCACGACGAGGATTCCCGAAGCCACGGTCACCAGGCCCAGCGCCGGTTTCCACCCACGCGTCACCGTCGGTCGGCTGCCATCCAATATCTGCGACACGCGCAGCGTCGTTTGCCGCATCTTGCTCACCGCTGCCTGCGCCAGCGCCAGACCACGCCGCATAAAGCTGCGCTCCGCCACCGTCACCAGACACTCGGCGTACGCCCGCGCATTGGCTGTGCGCGCCAGCACCACGTCGTCGCACGCCATCTCTCGCTCCAGCGAAAGCTGCCGCTCCACCCACCACACCGCTGGATGGAAAAACAGCACCGCCCGCAACACCTTCTGCGCCAGGTTCGTCCAATCGTCGCGGCGCTGCAGATGGGCCAATTCGTGAATCAGGATCGAATTCAGTTCGGCCGTCGACAGCTCGCGCAACGCCCACGAAGGGAGCACGATCATGGGATGAAAGAACCCAATCGCAGCCGGCACCATTACCTTCCGTGAAGTAGCAATCGCCACTTTGCGTGACAGCAGAAACTCCCCAAGGGTCCTTTGTAAAAGAGGATCAAGGACTGCCAGATCGATCACTTCGCTTCCCGCACGCACCTTCCGCAGTTGCCAAAGCCCCAGCCCCACGCGCACCAGCCCGACCATCGCAATCGCTGCCCACGCCAAAACAAAGTACGTTGCCCACAAGCTCGGCACCGTAACCGCCCAGACCGCTCCTCCACCATGCACCGCCCCGGCATTCGCCCTCACCACCGTCAACACCGGAAGCGCGGCAATCGACAACAACGCCGCCAGCAATATCGCAAATCGCGTACCAGAGTTCCGCCGGCCCACCATGTGCAGCAGCAACCCCGCGAACATAGCAATCACCACGCCTTCGGCCACCCCATTCAGCATTCTCTCGGCGGAAATCCGCGCCAGCTCATGCCAGGCCGTCATCGTGCCTCCCGCGAGTTCTCTGCCAACAACTTTCGCAAACGCTTCAACTCGGTCGCGTCAATGCTTTCATCTTCAAGAATGTTCAACACCAGCTGCTCATGCGAATTCTTAAAAAAGCGGTTCACCAGATGGCTGATCTCCGACCGGGTAGCGTCCTCGCGCTCAATTAGCGCCATGTACACGTGTGCCCGCCCGTCTTTCACATGTTTCAGATAGCCTTTGTTTTCGAGCACCCGAATCGTCGTCAGCACGGAGTTGTACGCCAGCGCCGGCCGCTTCGGCAGCGCCTCCAGGACCTGCTGCACGGTCGACTCACCCCGCTGCCAGACCACGTCCATCAGCCGCAGCTCAGCCTCGGTCAAGGTTACGGATTTCCTCGGCGGCAATGCCTTCCCTCCCTACTCAAACTATTAGACGCGGGCCCGCGCCGAACGTCAACTAATTATTTAGTTGCGCGGAAAGCCCTATTTGGTTGCCCCGGGTGGCCCGTGATCGGAGCTCGCGAACCGCTATTCGTATCTCAATGCAACCATGGGGTCAACTCTTGCCGCTCGGCGCGCGGGAATATAGCAAGCCACCACCGCCACCACAGTCAACATCAGCGATATAGAAGCGAAGGTTACGGGATCGCTCGCCCCAACTCCGTAGAGCAAGTGCGAAAAGCTCGTGAGCAAGCGCGTGAGAATTAGCGCGGCCGCTGCCCCCAGCACGAGGCCCACAACGGCCATTCGGAGACCCTGCCCAATCACCATCTGAAAAACCTGCCGCTTCTCTGCCCCGAGCGCCATCCGCACCGCAATCTCGCGTAAACGCTGAGTCACAGAATAAGAAATCACACCGTAGATTCCGACGGAAGCCAGCAGCAACGCCAGCGCAGCAAACACCGCGAGCAGAACCATTGGAAGGCGCTGCGTCGACATCGACTCCGAAACAATCTCCTGCATCGTTCGAACGTTATAGACCGGCTGGTCCTTGCCGGCCCCGTAAACCACATTCTTGACCGCAGGCATGATGGTCGCCACATCCAGCGGAGTGCGAACAGCCACTGACAAAGCCCTGGCGAACGCCGGTATCCACTCGTCGGAAAGCTGATAAAACGAAATGTATATCTGGTTTGGATTGTAGGTGCCCGGGTCGCCCAGCCCCCAGTGCTTGACATTGCCCACCACGCCGATAACCCGGGCAGTGTGCCAATGTGCGACGGTTATCGTCTGGCCCACCGGATCCTGGTCGCGGAAATACGTGCGCGCAAGCACACTGTTGATAACGACCACCGGCTCGGAGTCGGGGGTATCCGCCGGGGTGAAAAAGCGGCCTCGCAGCAGAGGAATTTCCATGGTCTGAAGGTAATCCGGACCGGTCTCAAAGTAGAGCGCGTGGGGCGCCTCCTGCATGGAGGTGGACTGTTGCGAGCCAACCCAGAAGGGGCCCCCATTGTCTTCCTCGCTCAGCGGAACGATATTGGTAAAATCCGCAGCCTGTACGCCGGGAACCTGACGAATGCGGTCGAGTAACTGCTGATACGCAATTCTAATGCTCGATGCCGTCTTCGTCAGCGAAGGCGAAAGTCCCACCTTGAATGTAATGACATGCCGCGTATTGAACCCCGGATCGACCTTCCGCAAATCCCCGATGGTGCGCAGGAGCAGGCCGGCGCCCGCCAGCAACACCAGCGTGAGCGCCATCTGAACGATCACCAGAGCGCTTTGACTGCGAGGATGGGCACGCGTAGTGCCGCGGTCCCCCGACTTGAGCGAGGCTTGCACATCGGCGTGCGAACTCTTGAGTGCGGGTACCAGGCCGAATGCAATCCCGACCACCAGCGAAATGCCAAAGGCAAAAAAGAGGACCGGAAGATTCACACCGATGCTCTCAGCCCGTGGCAGGCTTTGCGGGAACTCCGCAAACATCAGGCTCACTCCCAATTTTGCCACCATCAAGCCGAGAACTCCACCCGTCATGGCGAGCAGCACGCTCTCCGTCAATAATTGCCGCACCATACGCCCGCGGCTCGCCCCCAACGCCGTGCGAATGGCAAACTCGCGAGTGCGCGCGGCCGACCGCACCAGCAAGAGATTCGCAACATTGGCGCAGGCGATCAGTAGAACGATCCCCACCGCTCCCAATAGCAAACGGAGCGTTCCCCCCACATCGCCGACAATCTCCTGCTTCAGCGGTACGATATTGGTTCCCAAATTTCTATCCGCGGCCGGATAAAGACGGTCCAGATTCTCCTGGACGGCGCTCATCTCGCCCGCGGCCTCACCGATACTCACCCCAGGTTTCAGGCGCGCAATACCGACAATCGCATGGATAGTGCGATCGCCGTAAAGCAGCGGCTCGCCCTGCGCCAGGGGCGTATACACATCTGCGTCGGCGAGGAAACGAAATCCCGGAGGGAGAACTCCGAGGACCGTGTATTCCGCCCCGTCCAGAAGTATGGACTGGCCAAGAGCCTGCGGGCTCGATGCGAATCGATCTCTCCACAACCGATCGCTGATGAGGACGGCCGGTGTCCCGTGCGGCAGATCTTCTGCTGGAGTGAAATCATGACCCATAGCGGGCTTTACGCCCAGGGTTGCGAGAAAGCCGGAAGAGATTTCCATGCCATCCAGGTGTTGCGGCGTTCCCGGGCTGGTCAGGTCATAGCTGCGCGATGTGAGCGCGGCCATCTGCCCGAACGAGCGAGCATTGCGTTGCCAATCCAGAAAGTCTGGGTATGAAGTACTCAAAGTCTTTACGTTCGGACGGTTCTCCCACACCATGACCAGGCGATCCGGTTGGGGATACGGCAAAGGTGCCAGAACCACTCCGCGCACCACACTAAAGATGGCAGTGTTGGCGCCGATGCCAAGGGCCAGAGTTAGTACGATGACCATCGCAAATCCGGGATTCTTCCGCAGCGCGCGCACGCCATAGGACACGTCCTGGAGCAGTTGCTCAATCCAAATGGAACTCCACACTGCTCGCGTCTCTTCCGCAACCCTGGTCACGTTTCCGAACTTGCGCATCGCCGCACAATGGGCTTCCTCCGGCGACAATCCACGCTCGACATTCTCCTGCGTCTCCGTCTCGATGTGGTCGCGGATGTCCTGATTGAGATCCTCCAGCATGCGCTTACGGCGCGTCATGATTTCCCTTCGTGTGCGGCCGGCCGGAGAATCCGTGCGATCGCTCCCGCCAGCTTTTCCCACTTGCCGGTCTCGACCGCCAGTTGCCGGCGTCCCTTGGTCGTCAGGCGATAGAACTTGGCACGGCGATTGTTTTCCGAAGTGCCCCCTTCGACTGAAATCCATCCCCGCTTGATCAGCCGGTGCAGCGCCGGATAGAGCGAGCCCTGTTCAACCTGCAATACCTCGTCGGAGTTGAATTCGATCGCCTTGGCGACCGCGTGCCCGTGCGCCGGCCCCAGCCGCAGCGTCCGCAGAATCAGCAGGTCGAGAGTGCCCTGCAACAGTTCGATCCGTTTCTTCTGTTCTTTAGTAGACATTCTAGGTAAGCATAGCGTTCGCTCCAGTAGAATGTCAAGGTAAGCCGGAGCCCCGGGCCTTAGCGCCCAGGCCAACTATGGCGGGTGCGCCCGCCCCCTTTGCCACGGGAACGACACAGGTACAAACTAAGACTCGGCGCCCCGCTCCTTGCCAGTTTTGAAAGGGGCGTTTGTGGGGCACCCGGCACTCCGACGTGCACCATGGACCACGCGCGCCCCACCGACAGTTAGCTAGTTTTCCGACATTATTTTTACACCTTGTTGACAAACTGACTGTGCCGCAGTGTTAGTGTCTGCTGCCAATTAGCCACCTTGTCATTCCGAGTGGCCGCAATCGACGGAGGCGAACCATGAAAAAGCCACACATGCTGGTTAGCACCTTACTCGCAGTCGCGCTGTTTGCGAATGCCACGCCGCTCGCGAAGGCGCAGGTCTACACTGTCCTGCATACGTTCACGGGTTCACCAGATGGCACGAATCCCAGCCCGCTGATCCGGGACGCGGAAGGCAATTTGTACGGCACCGCTCAAGCCGGTGGCAGCGACAACAACTGCGTTTTCGGCTGTGGAATGGTGTACAAGATCGACGCCGCCGGAAACCAGACCGTGCTCTACGACTTCGCCGGCGGCAACAACGGCGCCTATCCAATTGCGGCCTTGGCACGGGACGAGAGTGGCAACCTCTATGGAACGACTCAAGGCAACGGCAGCTTTAACTTATCGGTGATATTCAGGCTTACTCCGGAGGGGCAGGAGACGTCCTTCAACCTTCCCCCGTCGATCGGTTCCTTGGATTCTCCCGTCACCGTGGACGCGAAGGGCAACCTCTACGGCATGGAGCCTTACGGAGGGACTCCCAATTGCGGTTGGGAGTTTCATGACTTGGGCTGTGGGGCTCTCTTTGTGATGAGGCCGAACGTCAAGTTCACCATAATCCACAACTTTACTGGAACCGACGGAATGTTTCCTGAGAGTGGCCTGGTGCGGGACACCAAGGGCAACCTGTACGGGGCTGCTGTCTTTGGCGGCATCCGCTCGTGCCGGGCCGTCGGCAACGGTCGTGATAATTCCCCCGGCTGCGGAACTATCTTCAAGGTCGACGTTCACGGCAAGTACACCGTACTGCATACGTTCAGCAATCACGAAGACGGCGCGGGCCCTCTGGGTTTGATCATCGACTCGGAAGACAACCTTTATGGCGTCGCAACAGGGGGTGGAAATCACGAAGGCAACCCATATGGCTACGGGACGATTTTCAAGCTGGACACCAAGACCGGCGTCTTCAGCGTGGTGTTTACTCGTCCCCCGAACCTCCTCGGTTCTGGCGCATACTTTGCCAACCTCCTGGCGAGAGACTCGCGAGGCAACTTGTATGGCGCCGACCAATTCGGCGGTGCCAACAATACGGGATGTTTGTTCAGAATTGATACCCAAGGAAACTATGCCGACCTGTTCGATTTTCAGGAGCAAGTCGCCGGGTTCAACGAAGATGGATTCTTCCCGATGGGCATAGTGTTAGGCTCGGCGGACGATGTCTATGGCAGCATGATGATGGGCGGCTTCTCTGGCTTCGGGACGGTGTTTCACATTACGCCTTAGAGTCGCTGGATTCCCCACACATCGCGCCCTTTGCGATGCGTGGGCTTCGACGCGAGCGGCAATGCGTGGAGACCACACTCGCGCGGAGATCACACTCGCACTGCGCGGGTTGGTACTCGGGTTATTTGCCCGAAAGATATTATCCCGGGACAACTTTGCCTTGACAGTGCCCTCGTTCTTCTCGAGAAGCACCCGGCTCCCTTTCCTCCCCGGCGCGGATTTGACAATCAAATGACATTCCCTCCGCATCCCGCCGCTCGGCGCCACGTCTAACCCAGCTACATCGTAGAAAGCATTTGGCCACTTCCCACAATTTGTGGGATTCGGGGAATAAAAGACGGTCCGGGTCGTTATCAGATGTGACGAGGGAGATGGCTTAGTCATCTCCGGAGCGATAGTCAGCAAGCAAAAGAAAGATCGCCATGCTTGGCTACCCTACCACGGAAGAAGTTCCTGGCTACTGAGCATCAGGAGTTGGCGCGGCGCGGGTGATCAAGGTGTCTTTTCTCCCAATGAAGGGCTTTCTCGGTACCGGCGCTACTTTCGGGGCAGATCTCAATCTCGTAGTCCAGTTGATCATGGGAGCAGCCCTGATCGCGGGGGCCTTTCTCGCGAAGCGAAAACGCTACCGAGCTCACGGCATTTGCCAGACGACGGTGCTTCTCTTGAACTTGTTAATGATCGGACTGGTGATGGGACCGTCGTTCCAACATCAGGTGAAGCCGGCGCTGTCGAAGGTTTTTCACAAGTGGTATTACGAAGCGGCGGCGATACACGCGATTCTAGGGATAACAGCTGAGGTTCTGGGACTTTATATCGTCACCGTGGCAGGTACATTCTGCCACAGTGGCTGCGGTTCAAACACTGGAAGTGGTGGATGCGCACCGAACTTGCGCTTTGGGTGATTGTTCTGCTCAGTGGCATGGGAACGTACTGCGCTTGGTACGTAGTGCCATTCCGCCAGTAGTTTTGCGCGCAGGGTACAACGGAAGGTAAGGATGCTGGAACTAACCGTGTGCGGACTTGTAGGGCTGGCTGCAATGCTGGTTATTGCGTTCTATTTTGCATGCTCCGATGAATTGCCGGCGGTCCGAGAGGTCCGTAGCGATGACGGGCAAGTGGAGGCTCTACGTGGCTGATGCGATTCCTTTTCTGCTGGCAGAACAAACCCGCTCCATGCCGCTCATGGCCCACCTGGAGGAGTTGAGGAAACGAATCGTCTTTTCGGCAGTAGGAGTAGTGGTTGGGTTCTTCGCCTGCTGGTCGTACGCGGACCGTATCTTCAACTTGGTACAGCAGCCCCTCATTCAGGCGTTACGCCACCACGGGCTCACCGGCGGATTGGTGTATTTGAACCCAACTGAGCCGTTCAACCTCTATTTGGAGGTTGGGTTCGTCGCTGGACTATTTGCGGCCTCTCCATTCGTGTTCTATCAATTGTGGTTGTTCATCGCTCCCGCGTTGTATCGCCATGAGAAGCGTTACGTCCTGCCCTTCGTAATCAGCACCGTCGTCCTGTTCGCGGCTGGAGGCCTTTTCGGCTACAAGATGGTTTACCCGGCGTCTCTGGATTTCTTAATCGGCTACGGCGATCGCTTTCAACCCATGATTACGATCGGAGAATACACGAAGCTTTTCGTGACCATTATCGTCGGCCTTGGGCTGATTTTCGAAATGCCAATTCTGGTGTTCTTTCTCGCCCTGATGCGTGTGCTTACAGCGCGCTGGATGTGGCGCAATTTCCGCTATTCCATACTCGTGATTTTTGTGGTCGCGGCAATGGTCACACCGACCACCGACATCTTGAACATGTGTCTTTTTGCTACCCCGATGATCGGGCTTTACGTTCTCAGTATCGGGGTCGCCTGGCTGGTAGGTTCGGCGCGCTCGCGCAGGACGGCTGCACGCTAGTCTCGCAGTAGCGGCCACCGCTGCCGTAGCCGGACCGCGAGCATTCGTGCATCGGCATGCCTGTGAGATTCAGCACCCGCCTTAATTGACAATAAAATGACAACTGGCGCAAGCCCGTAGCTCAATTCCTGAATCCAATACCGAAGTTCCCCAAGGTTCAACTGCTCGACGCCGCACCGTCAAACGGCTGTTTCGCCGGGAAGAAATATTTCCGAAATTGGGGAATACAGATCGGCCAGCGGAGTTATACACACCACTGGGGCAAAAATCATAAGGAAAAGGAAGTGGAGCAAAGCATGAAAGAAGAGAATTCTCAATCGGCTGTGGTATTGGAATCGAACTCATCGGAAACAACTCATTCTTCGACCGGAGAAGATGTTCAACGTCACTGGCAGGGCGTAGTCAAGAGACGTTCGTTCCTCAAGGGCCTGGGGATTGCCGGTGCAACCCTGTCAGCCGGCTCCTTACTGGTGGCTGAGGGCAACGCACAGAACGCGCGCAGCAGCGGCAAGCTTTCCAAAGGCGATGTCGCGCTCCTGAAGTTCGCGGCGGCAGCAGAACTCATCGAGGCTGACCTGTGGCAGCAGTACAACGAACTGGGAGGAGTCCAGGGAGGCAACCCGGCTTACATCGCCGCGCTCAGCAATCTTGATGGCGACATGCCGCAATACATCGCAGATAACACCGACGATGAATTGAGCCACGCCGCTTTCCTCAATGCCTACTTGATCTCCAAAGGAGAAGAACCAGTTGATCTCGACGCCTTCCGAAACCTACCCAGCAGTCAGGCAAGCGGCGCCAAGGATCTCGGAAGGTTGACTAACCTGTTGAAGCTCAACGTGGACCTGAGCTGGTACACACGCTACCGCAGCACCCAGAACCCTGACTTCGGGGTTAAGTTCAAAGGGCCATTTACCATTTCGAACCAGCCCGCCATTCCGCTCAACGACACCGACACACCTCCCAACCAGCCGCAACCAGTTCCTCCCGCGACCCCGCAAGAGGCCCGCATGCAAGCGATCGCGAACACCGCGGGTTTTCACTTTGCCTTCATCGAGCAAGGTGGGGCAAGCCTCTATCCGACGCTGGCCTTCAAGGCGACCGACCCTGAAGTGCTCCGCATCCTGGTGAGCATCGGCGGAGTCGAGATCGACCACTTCGGGCTCTGGCACGACAAGTCGGGCAACGCCGTGGCCCAGCCTTTGGCCGGTGTGACTGATCCGGAAACTGGTTTGACATTCCCTGACCTCAACGCCCGTAACTCAGAGCTCGATCAGACCAACCTGATCCTCCCTGAGCCGTGCGAGTTCATCAGCAAGAGTCTGCCTCCGTGCTCCGTCATTCGGCCAACTTTGACACAGAATGGTGGAGCAGTTGCCACCATCAAGGCCTTCACCGATGACCTCCTGTTCCTGGGTCAATCGCAGGCGTTCTTTAGCCTGGTGAACCGGCTGGCTGTCGAGGCTGATTCAGTTCGACGCGGCTTCTAATCGTTGCATGGTCTCTCCTCCTTTTTTGTACGGGCGCTGTACCAGCCAAGCGGTTGCAGCGCCCGCATTTTTACTAACAGGATGTTCAAACTTGATCCAAAGGAGTTCCTATGTTTGAAGGATTGTTTCAGCCTATGCATTTGCTGGTGATTTTCGGAATTGCTTTGCTGGTGTTCGGCCCCAAGAAGCTGCCCGAACTGGGCAAAGGAATCGGTGAAGGCATCCGCGGCTTCAAGGCGGCGATGAAAGAGGAAGAGAAGCAGGCCGTCGCGACTTCCACCGACCAGGGCCTGACCAAGGGGTGAGTCATGGGTTTCGGCACCGAACTCCTGTTCATGCTTCTGCTCGGTCTCGTGGTGCTGGGCCCAAAACGGCTGCACGCCATGCTGGGACACGTCGCGCGCGCCAAGGCTGAACTCGAGAATGCGGCGCGCGGCATAAAGTCCCAGCTCGCAACAGAACTCGACGCCGCGCCCGTGGACGGCAAAGCCGACCCCTCGCATGAAATGGCCGGAGACTAGTAAACCATCCTCGGATTCTCAGTATCGGAACAGCAAACCCGACCGTTAGGCTCACGTAAGAGAAAAGCTTTCATGCGGCGGGTTATCAGGGCGACCTGGCCGGGAGCAGATTCGCGCGTAGTTCCAAACGCTCCAAGCGAACAGAGGCGATTTTCGTCTTCTGTTTCCGCCGCTCACGCTCGTCCCGCATCCCCTGAATACTTTGTGCGACCAGAGGCGAGTAAAGCGCCTTGACCCAACTCGAATTTCCCCACTCTGGCTCCCCGACCAGCGCTACGTTGAAATCAACTAATGCTTGGTCCTGTTCCTGCGCCTGCCAGTGCGCCACGGCTCGCACCATCGCCTTTTCGGGCTCGATCCCCGCTGCGTAGCCGGTGTCCTGCATCATCCGCAGAGCGTCGCCGTATCGGCGGATTTCTATCTGCGCCCATGCCAGTCGCAGCCCTAACTCGGTATCGCTGGGGCGTCGCTGGGATGCGTCGGTCAATAACTCGACCGCTCTCTGATAATTCCCATCGCGATAGTGCCACCAGCCGAGCTCACCAATCCACATCGGAGCCCGGCCGTCGCCGCTTTGCCTTAGTGCGACCTCCAGCTTACGGGCAGGCTCTGGGTCTCCGGCTAGCAGCGCAAGCCCAGCCGCTGCTACGTCGATTTCGACGGGCTTCTCGGCCTTTATGTTCTCGGCCCACTGTCGGAACTCACCTACTGCGTTCTTGCCTTCCGCCGCGGCCAGAGCCCACGCATAGGCAGCGATAATTTCCGGAGGCGAGGTTTTTTCTATCTCAAGAATCTTGCGGTAGGCTTCCGCCGCTCCAGAAAAGTTTGCTTGCGCGAACCGTGCAAGTGCCAGCACCTGGTAGGCTTTCGGCTGATCGGGCCGCAATCGCAGAGATTGATTTGCCAGTTGCTCGGCCTGCGGATACTTCCTCGCATCCAGCGAACTGCGCGCTCGGGCTGTCCAGAAAATGTAAGCTACCGCGAGATCGCGCTCGGGCCGTGGGGTCCAACCTTCACTCGCGATCAACCTCTGCACTTGGGCAGTGCGCTCCGAGGGCAGCGGATGGGAGCGGAAATATCCCTCCAGTGTCTGCTGCGCTACCCGCGATAGTTCCTCCTGTGGCGTCTTCGCCTTGGCTTGGTACTCTTCGTATAAACGCCCGAAGATTTCGAACATGCGGATCGCCCCACTGGCCGAGTATCCCGCTTCCACTGCCAGCCGTGTGCCCTCGCGGTCCGCCTCCAGTTCTTGGTCTTTGCTATATCCTGCCTCGAACACTTCGATGGGCAAGGCCACCAATCCTCCCAGCGGGATCTTGCGCAACGCCTGCTCCCTCTGCATGCGTTCCGCACAATGGTAGTGGTCAATGTGCTCGATCTCGTGTCCGATCACTGCGGCCAGTTCATCTTCGCTGTCCATTAACTCCATCAGCCCGCCACCCACGTAAACATGCCCGCCAGGCAGAGCAAACGCGTTGATGAGATAACTATTCGGAAGGTAGTGAAAGGTGTAGGGCAGCTTGCGATGCGCGTCACGGGCGACTTGCTCTCCCACGCGGGACACGTAGTGCTGTACGATGGCCACTTCCGGCGTGTTTTTCCGTTCTTCCTCGTTGGCATAGAACCGCGCCAGTTCGTTTCCCATGCGGATCTCATCCGCATCCGACATGCGTGTGAACCTTACCGGCATTCGCGTCAGTTCCTGCTCGGTGTCGGCGACCAGATACAAGAATGCGGCGGGACTGGCGGGCACATCCACTTTCCGCCTCTCACTCACCACCACGGACGCAACGCCCAACAACACAATACCCGCGAATGTGATCCAGCGCTTCATAAGTATTGGCGCAGCGCCTCGCGATTCCGTGTATAGAGGAACGACACCAGCAGCAGCGCCGCACCCAGCACGATAAAGGTCAGGTACCGGTCGCGCGGGTCCAATCTCCACACATCCACGAGCAAAATCTTCCCCACACACAGCAGCAGCAGTCCCAATCCGGTAAGCCGGAAGCTGCGCTCGCCCAGCCACAGAGCCAGCACGAAAACCGCAACGCCCTCCACGCCCCAGGAAAGCGTGACCATGCCGTGTCGCATCTCAATCGTCAGCAACACGGTCAGCAGCCCAACGGCGAAAAAAAACAAGAGTTGCTCGGGACGGCGGACTACTGACTGCAACAGGCGGACAAGACCGGTTTCTTCGCTCGGCTCATTCCTTTTGCGAAGTTGAAACCCGAAAGGCAAGGCCAGCAAAAGTAGTGCGACGGCTGTTCCTACCGTGACCCAGCGGCTTTCCCACCCTGAAGCTGGAAAGTAGGTGCGCTCGTAGAAATTGTGCAGCACAGTGCGGGAAAGCACTCCGAATGTAACCATCAACCCCTGGTACAGGAAAACTCTGCGCTCGCTCCGCCATGCGATCACAAACAACGCAAAGGCAAGCGCAGCCCATGCGCCCGCCACCCAGTCTGCTTCCAGTTCAAAACGCATGAGCGCTGCAAAGGTGATCGTACCCAACCAGCAGCAGGCGTCCGCTACTCTGAACTTGTGCTCCGGCTCATCTAAATTAGGGCTGCACTCTTGCAGCCTCCAATACGCGTAGAAGAAGCCGAGAGCTAGCGGAACCACCGTGTAGAAGCGCGGGCTGATCTCGCCGGGATTCCCCGCAGCATTCAGATTCACAAAGAAGATTCGCAGAAAGCTGGCCGCAAATGCAGCATAACCTTGCAATCGCAGGCTCAGCTTTTTCCGCACTAGCCCGAGTTCAAACAAAACCAACCCACCCGACAGCCAGGTATCCACCACGCTGACTGGGCGGAACTCGTACCAGGCAACTAACGCGAGCAAAGACGACGCTGACCAGGTATAGGCCGCGGATGCCCATTGCCCGGAAAAAGAAACCCGCTTGCCGGCCGGGATGCCACGACTTCGATCAGAATCACCGCCCCACCATGACGTGATGTACAGCAAGACGGAAACAAAGGTGATCGTCAGCAGCCGCAAGGTTAAACCTTGATACTTATCAGTAGCTCCTAAGTTGATGGCTAGTATGCGAAGCACAGACACCAACGCCAGGAGGTTCGCTTGGTATCGAAGTTCGGGGAGTCCAGTCTCTGGGAAGTCAATACGGCGCGCTGCCAGTGCCAATCCCAGTCCGAGCACGCTCCATGCGACTGCCGTCCATGCTTCGGGGAACGCGACCCACGCGGCTATCAAGATCATCACGCACGCGGCGTACGACAGGCGCTGCATCACACGCCGGTCAATCTCTTTCGCAAACAGAACGGTCCACCGGCGCAACACCCAGTGCGCGTTGGCATAAAACACCGCAGCTGCAACGACGAAAACAATCGCCAGACTAAAGTCAGGGCGCAAATCCGCCCCGTCCATACGTCTGCCGAAAATGCGTGCCGCCTCCACGCTGATCATCTGGCCTGAGACCAGCAGCGTTGCCAGCATTCCGAGGCGACGGAAGACAATTTCCTTTGTCCACACTCCGATCAGTAGCAACACTTCCGCTTCGAGCAGCCAGAGCACCGACAAACGTGCACCGGAGTAGCGGAAGGGAAATGCGGCAATCAGCAGAATCACGCCCAGCGTGGATAACACGATTACTGCGCTACGCCGCCGTCGAGCAATCGGCAACTGTCCCAACAGCGTTTCGATTCCTCCGATTGCCAGCAACGCCGAGAACGCCCACTCCGGGTGCGTCGACTGGTACTTGAATAGCGCCAGCAGCAGAGCGGTATTCAGTAACGCCGCCACGGTGGAAATATGCTCCTGGCGTTCGTCGCTCGGCCGCCGGAACACATACGACACGCGGAAGATGAGCCAGTACAACACCAGGATTCCCGCGCTTACGGTAAATTCTGGAAACGGATGCCGTTTACCCTGCATCGGCTCGATAATCGGCCGCAGCCACAGATAATGATTCAGATAGCTGGCCAGGATGCCGAATACTTCCAGCTCGAACCACTGCATGCGCCCGACCACCACCACCATCCCCGCTGCCAGGACCGCGCCTGCGGACAGGCTGTACACGTTCGAGTGGCTGATCGCAACCGTCAAGAAGGCAAGCAGAAATGCGAGGCCAGTCACTACCTGCGAGCGATAGCGGAGAGTGTGCACAACCATCGTCGCCGCCACCGCCAGCATGAGCACTAGGTCGGTCGCTTGCGACGAAAGCACCTGCGCCGCCGGAACGTGGTACATCGCGTAGGTGGTGAAAAATGCCAGTGCCCAACCGCCTCCGATGCCGGCGCGCGCTAGTATCCGGTAACGCTCCCGGCGATCAAACCAGATCCCCGCACCCAGCATCACGGCAGCGGTTACGAATCCCACCAGAACCTTGCCTGCGGGACGGAGCGCCTTGAGTTGGTAGGCGAGAAAGAAAGCGACGCCGAGCACCAGGATGACAATACCCAGCTTGTTCAGCCAGTTCGTGCCCAGCATCTCTTCGACGTCGAGTGATGATTTGAACCGGTCCGCCAGCGATGGCGCAGACTCTACTGTGGCGAAACTTGGCGGACGCAGTCGCCCGACCGGTGCCGCGGCAGGCGAAGTCGATTGATCAGTGGTTGACGAATATGGGGTCGCAGGTTCGATCGTCTTTTGGGTCACCCATCTCTCGGCGACTCGTACAGAAAGGCTGGGCTCAACCGCTGACGGTGCAGGCGGCGGTGAAACAGTACTTGGTGAGGGTAATGGCGACGCGCAAGTAGTCGCGCCCTGGCTCTCGGATGTCTTCGACTTGGCTTGTTCCGCAGCAGGACTTGAGCGTTGTACTTGAAGTGCCCGCACTGCTTGTTCAAGTGCATAAGTCCGGGAGGTCAATTCCCGCCATTGGTCTTGATCTTCGGCACGTTCGCGCTTGCGCCTGGAGTAAACCCGCCAGACGAGCACCCAGGGACCAAGCAGCACAAGCGCCACGATCGCGGCAATAGAAACGAAGTCGCCCATCGCGTTTAGTCTTGAACAGAGGAGACTACACGAGCGCACCGAGTTCTGCTAGCTACCGGGTGCCCCACATATCGCGCACTTTGCGGTGTGTGGGCTCCGACGCGACCGGAATGCGTCGGATCACACTCGCACACGCAGCTTGGTACACGGACTATTGGCCCGAGAGATACTATCCTAAATCCCCACGTGAAGTGGCACGCAGCACCAACTCATTTCGAAAGAACGCGAATGTGGGGGGCACACCGCTGCCTCAGGAATCCCACGAGGTATCCTTACTTATGTGGTACCTGAAACCAGATCACTTCAAACCGTTTGTTCGTTGGTCCGTCACTTTAGCGATATCCACATGGCCGGGAGGAAGTTAAATGCTGTCGAGGTAAGCTTGCGCTTTTTGCAAGGGCAGGGTGCGGTCAACCGCCACAGCTTTCGTGGCGAAGAGAAGATTCACGTCAGTGGCGCTGGCGTGGAACTTCCCTGCCCTCCGCTCCGTACCATACGTAGCGATGCAGCACAGCCGCCCTGTGAACTGATATGATTTGCGGGCTGCGTTCAGCTACTCAGTCTCAAGCACAGCGAGGTCGCGAGCATGTCTTTCACCTGCAAACGTTTAATGTGGTTTTGTGTGTTCCTGGGAGCCATCCCCACCCTGGCGCAAACTCCCGCCGGGCTCTCGATTCCCAACACAACTTCGGCCGTCAACTCCGCTACTCCCATGTCGCAGCGGGTCGTGCATTACGAGATTGACGCCAAGTACGACGCCAAAGCCCATACCGTGGACGCCAACGAGACGCTGACCTATCACAATCTTACCGGCCAGCCCCAGGACACTTTTCCCTTCCACCTTTATCTGAATGCCTTCCAACCGACCTCCACTTTCCTGCGCGAGGGCAAGCGCGAAGGCACTCGTAACCAGGATTTCGACAAATGGGATCCCAAGAGCTACGGCTCCAGTGAAATCAAGTCCATCGAAGTGATCGGCCAGGGCGACCTCACTTCCCAATTGCAATTCATTCATCCCGACGACGACAACAAAGACGATCACACCGTGGTCCAGGTACATCTACCCAAGCCGATCCCGCCCGACGGCTACGTTCAATTCAAAATCAAGTTTCACGATCAATTTCCAAAAACCATCGAGCGCACCGGCTGGGACCGCGATTCGATCCTCGCCGGCCAGTGGTTCCCGAAAGTCGGCGTGTGGATACGCGGCGCATGGAACTGCCACCAGTTCCACGCCTACACCGAATTCTTCGCCGACTTCGGTGTCTACGACATCAAACTGACCGTCCCGCAAAACGAAATCGTCGGCGCCAGTGGCATTGAAGTCAGTAACGTGGACAATCCCGATGGCACCAAGACCGTCACCTACCACGGTGACGACATCCACGACTTCGCCTGGACCGCCAGCCCCCACTACAAAATCGTCGACGACACTTTCAACGGCAGCATGGGCCCCGTGAAAGTCCGCGTAATGCTCCAACCCGGACACGTCTTCCTCGCCGAACGCCACACCCGTATCGTGCAAGAGACCATGAAGCGTTTCGACCAATGGTACGGCCCCTACCCCTACAAAACCCTAACCGTAGTAGACACCGAACCAGGCTCCCAAGCCTTCGGGATGGAGTATCCGACTTTTATTACTGGGGGGGCTGGTTGGTTTGATCCGGAGGCTTCGGTTACGGAGCCGGAGGGGGTTGTGGAGCATGAGTTCGGCCATCAGTATTGGTATGGCATGGTCGCTACCAACGAATTTGAGGATGCTTGGATCGATGAAGGCATCAATCAGTACACCGAAGCTAAAGTGATGGATTCGATTTACACCAGGTCAACTTCCATCTTCAACCATCTTTGGGGGGTGGATGTGGGAGAGGACGAGGGTGATCGGGTTTTCATGATGGGCGTGGCGGATCTTGATCCTATGACGCGCAAGGGTTGGCAGTTTGCAAACTCGAACTCTTACGGCGGGATCACTTATGGCAAGACCGCGGTGGTGCTGCTTACGCTGGAGGGCATCATCGGCGAAGACACCATGCGTCAGGCCATGCACACTTATTTCATGCGCTACCGCTTTACTCATCCGGTGGCGGAAGACTTCTTGAAAACCATCGAGGAAGTGTCGGGCAAAGACCTGCGGTGGTATTTCAATCAGGCGGTTTATGGCACGCAGGTGCTGGACTTCCAGGTTTACAAAGTAAGTTCGGTGCCGGTGGAGTGGTACAAAGACGATCTCAAAGAGAAGAAGGGCGAGACGCTTTATTTGTCGGACACATGGATCCGTCGCAAGGGAGATTTTGTGATCCCGGTGGATGTAGAGATCAAGTTCGACAACGGCGAGCGGGTCCGTGAACATTGGGACGCGCAGGACCGCTGGGTGAGATATGAGTACCGGAAAAAAGCCAAGATCGAATCGGTGGAGATCGACCCCGACCACAAGATCATGTTCGATCGCAATAATTTCGACAACAGCTTTATTGTGGACGCGAACCCGAAGCCGGCGAACAAACTCGTGCACTACTGGGAGTTTATCAGCCAGTTTGTCACCCAAGTTGTGACCTGGTTTCTGGTCTAGGAGAGAGCTTTCATGAATGACAAGAAAAGTCTGTTGTCCGCGGGAGCCGGCATTGCCCGGGGCAACCTGCGTTACATTATCTGGTTCTATCTGCTGAACCTGCTGTTCGCGTGGTTCGGAGCGTCGGGCTTGAGCACGCACGCGCATGACATCATGGACCACAGCGTGTACTCCGACCAACTGCTCCACGGTTTCCATCTGGCAGCGTTAATCGAATTGACCAGCCGCCCCGAATTCGGCCCGACCAAGAGTTCCACGGCTCCCGCGATGCTGTTCGGAGTTCTGTTCCTGTTGACAAGCCTTATCTTTATGCCCGGCGTGCTGCTGGGTTATTCCTCGGACCATCGCATTTCACGGGACGAGTTCTTCCGCGCCTGCGGGCGGAATTTGTGGCGGTTTGTCCGCTTGTTCGTGATGGGAGGCATAGTGGCGGGAATTGTGTCGGGCGGCCTGATGGCTGCCATGGATCCGATCTCCAAAGCCGCGGAAACAACCAACTATGAAAGACTGCCCTTCTTCAGCGAAGTGGCGATTTGGGTGGTCATGATTCTGGTTCTGACCATCGTTCGAATCTGGTTCGACCTGGCCCAGACCGATGTTGTGTTGCGCGACCAACCCGCGGTGCGCAAGTCGGTAGCGGTTGGATTCCGCAGCCTGCGAAAGAATGTTGTGCGTTTGTTGGGGACGTACGTGGCGATCACCCTGGTTGCAGTGGCGATGTTAGTGGCTGGAATTGTGCTGTGGAACATGATCGTACCCTCGAGCAGTGTTTTCGGGGCTTTCCTGGTGAGCCAACTCATGATGCTCTTATTGCTCGGAATGCGCTTCTGGGAACGTGCTTCAGCGGTGGCGTTCTATGTGAAGCAGATGGCGGAGCCGGTGGTGGAAGCAGCTCCGGTCCAGGCAGCGACGGTCGTGGTGGCGTGAGAGCGGCCACGGATTTTCACGGATCAACGCCTCTTTACCGAGGCCTCGGATCCAGGTGGTTCACGGAACGGTTCCGCAGCGATGTCCTCGTAACGCACTTCCAGCACGGTCAGGTTTTCCGTACCGCCCGGCAATTGAAGGACTACGCTGTCCCCCGCTGCCGACTTCATCAACGCGCGCCCCAGAGGTGACACCCAGCTGATGTGGTTGCGGTTGAGATCGATCTCGTCGATGCCAACGATGCTCACCACTCGCGATACTCCCGCGGCATTGGCATAGCGCACGGTCGCTCCGAAGAATGCCCGCGTCTTTTCTTTTGAATTGGCCTGCCCCGCTCTCGGCGCTTCCGGGTCCACCACTTCAGCGGCTTCGATTCGCTTGGTGAGAAAGCGAATCCGGCCATCGATCTGCCGCAGCCGCCGCTTGCCGTACTGATA
The DNA here is from genome assembly GCA_013289795.1 of Acidobacteriota bacterium. Classification (GTDB taxonomy): domain Bacteria; phylum Acidobacteriota; class Terriglobia; order Terriglobales; family Acidobacteriaceae; genus JABCZH01. The sequence goes on along the minus strand of JABCZH010000023.1, from coordinate 4,165 downwards.
GTCGGCGTTTTCACTGCGATCGCCATTGCCGGCAGCCCACGCCACCACCTCCGTCACGGCCGGGCGTTCCCTGGTGAGCAGAAACCGGTGCTCGTCTTTCAGGCGCTCCAGCCCGCTCGGCGTGATGTAGTTCTTGACCAGCGTCGTCGGCTCGTCCGGTTGTGGTTTTCTCGTAAACCCTTTTCGCATCTCGTGGTCTCTCCAGGGCGAATCCAGTGGATTGCCGACTAGTCGGGAGTTGGCTCGCGTTGCGCCACGACCAAAAACACCACGCCGACAATGGTAAACATTCGGAACGCCTCCTCCTGCCCATTCCACATTTTCGACTGCCACATCAGAAACCATTCGCCCCCGACATCGAGGAATGCCACCAACCACATCAGCAGGCTCGTCGTCAGCGCGATCACGGCGACGTTCAGCGCAGCGGCGAATTGCGCCCTGTCCGCACCATACGATTTCAGCAACCGAACACCAGCCCACCAGCATAGAAGCATAGTGACTGATTCCCAGGCGATGATGCCGATGTAGAAGACTGTATGTACTAGCGGCGAATTGACGGCGCGCCAGGTGAGGTGGTTCCCCGGGAAGGTTGAGTCCATCATCAGGACGTGGCGGACAAACTCGTAGTTGGGGCCGTAATCCGTGATGTTGTTTAGGACCAGAATCGTGTAGAAAAGTGCGATTGCAAGAACCAGAACCGCTTTGGAAACGCGAAGCGCCATTACATGCCGCATAGGTGGTCGCACGCGGGAATTATATCTCTCGGGAATACTGCGGGGACAGACGGAAGTGTCCCCATATTGTTTTCCAACAGGTGCGCTAACTGGGGTCAGTTCCGTCTGTCCCTGTATTTCCCTGTATTTCGCGCATTTCGGTCCTGGTGATAGTGACAGCACCCACACATCGCAGTGCGCGATGTGTGGGGCACCCGGCGTTCAAAACGTCTTGGCAGACTTCAAGCTTGGTCATTATTCACCTGAGATTTCAGGACGCGATCAACTTCGCGCCGGACGATCTCTTTTTCGAAGAGCCGCGCATCCAACGTTTTCAATCGCGACGGAGTTTCTGGATTTCGCAGCAGGCGGACCAGCATACTCATGGACAGCGTGCGGATCGCGGCTAGCGCAGCGAGGCGAGCCTTTTGGGTTAGGCGTTTGTTCTCGGCGACGCGACGGTTGACGGTATCGGCAGTGGGATAGCGCATACGGTCCTGTATACGCTTTGCACGGTCGGTGCCTGCGAAGACGGAGCCTACCCACTCGGTCCGCTCACCTTTGACAAATCCGGGAACCTATATGGCACAACGGAAAACGGCGGCAACAACGACGCCGGTACGGTTTTCGAGCTGTCGCCGAGCGCAAATGGATGGGCCGAGACTGTGCTGTACAGTTTTTGCCCCGGTGGAGGAGATATTTGCTCAGATGGAAACGGACCAGAACGGGGAGTTACGTTCGACAGGTCCGGTAATTTGTATGGCACTACTGCGGGCGGAGGTAATGCTTTCTTGGCCGGAGTTCTCTATAAACTTACTCCTTCTTCTGGCGGCTGGACAGAAACAGTGCTTTACAACTTCCCAGTTAGGAAAAACTGGCGTAACGATCCGGGGCCGGTCACCATTGATCCCCATGGCAGACTGTACACAACGCTGACAAGTTTCTTTACCAATTACAGCAACGGGGTAGTCGCTAGACTAAATACCAATGGTTCCATCGAGCTCTTTAGGTTCAATGGAACTGACGGGAGAGGTCCGTCTTCAGGGGTAGTTGTCGATACCTCGCGTGGTGTTTTGTACGGTACAACCGACTCTAGTCTATTTGGCCCTGGAAACGTTTTCCAGATTGATACGTCCGACCAAGAAAGCGTGCTGTATACCTTTTGCCAACAATCTGACTGCACGGATGGCGATGTCCCTGGAGGTCTCGTTGAAGACAAGTTGGGAAATCTCTACGGCACAACCGGGAATGGCGGAAACCAAGGAGAGGGGTATGGCGTAGTCTTTGAGATCACACCATGAGTGGCGTAACACAGTGCGCTATGCGCACTAGCTTGTCGTCCGAGAACCCGCCGCACGGGCCAAAGCGTGATACCATCACAGCCGGTTTTTTATCGGAGGTTCGTATGCAGAAGGTGTTGATGTCTATGCTTGTCGTCATTGCAGTTTGCGGTGTGGTGTTCGGACAGGTAGATGATCCGAAGTCTGCGGTTAACAACGCCTCCTCTTGGTTTGACGATGCCGGGAGTCATGGACTCAAACTGATCTCCGGCAACCTGAGTGAAGACCCTTTCGCCAGATATTTTCCGCTCTCCGGTCTGGCCGTTAGCGGACCGAACTCAGTGTTCCCGGACTCTGCGGAGGTCGCCGTGGCGTTTACGCCTCGGGCCAACGTTACAATTGACGCGCTACTAGCTGCCGTGCAATGGGGCCAGGGAAAAAACGAGGTTGTTTTGAGTCTGGCCCAGGACTCCAACGACTCGCCAGGCACGATTATTGCTTCGTTCCCTGTGGCGAATCTTCCTGGGAATGAGACTTGCTGCCGCGTGGCAGTCGCGGATCATGTTGGAGTAGCCGTGATGGCGGGAACAAAATATTGGATGATTGCGACCACGGACTCAAGCGATGCCGACTTTTTTGGTCAATGGTGTTTGAACACCAGAGACATGCGCCCTCATGAGATTGCGCAAAACTATGACAACACTGGGTGGATTGTAGAAAACTATGTTCAGCCAGCTTATGCCGTCTTAGGGAGATAGAATATGATGACTTGGTTCTCGGCTCGCCGGATTCGCTTCTGCAAAGAGCACCCAATTGTCATCAGCGCACTTTTAGCCGGGATTTTCTTGATCTATCTTTTGAAGACGCGATAAGTTAACGCGTTACCAACGACGCGGAAGATGTGCGGCGAGGAGGTGGCAAAATGTTTGAGACCTTACAGCCCGGTGCCCCAGGTTCGCGCCCCATCATATAACGTCGGCGGCTTTCAGTTCTCTGGTTTTGGGGCGCTAACCTGGGGGGGCCTTAAACCATCCGAAAATCTTGAATTGCTCGGCAATCCCAGGTTAGCTCGCCTTCGGCTACGCGGAACCTGGGGCACCAGGCGGGTACATTCCCGCATTGGGAGAAAAACTGGGGTACGTCCCGTCTGTCCCCAGGTTTCCCCCCCGTAAACCCTTTTCGCATCTCGTGGTCCTTCCAGCGCGAATCAACAGGCTACACAGGAAGAGGCAGAACGTGTCAGGCATGATCGGAAACCGATTGCGAAGCACGCACCTCAAAACCCCATACGTTCAACTGGTCAGCAATAAAGTTCTCTGAGTGTTCAGTGATCTTCTGTACGAGATCGAGCATCTTCACGAACATCTCGTTCACCAATGCCTCGTCATCGATCCGCTTGCCCACCATCATTTCCGCCGTGATGAGATCGGCAAGCTCGTAGTGAACGCTCCCTCGTTTCTCTCCAGGCCCTGAAGACGTAAATACGCATTCCGTCATCGGCGTCTTCGCGATCGCCTTGGCAAATCTGTCAGGCGCAAAATGAAATACGCCGCCGTGTCTCGCCGATTTTAGATGCATCCTTTCCAGCGCCAGCGCGGACGTGTCCTTGAGTACAAGTCGAAAGCTCGTCTCAAAGCTTTTGTCATCCCTGAAAACGCCACTCATCGCGCGTATCAGCTTCAGCGTCTCATAGAGGATTCCAGACACGAAGAAGTTGCCATTCATCCGGTCACGCATGGCCTCAGGAGTATTTCGGTTGGCAGTGCTCATCATGAGCGAATGAGCGGAGTTGAGCGCATTTATCGCCCTCGCCAAGGCCACAACGTACGCGAATTTCTTATCTGCTTTGGCCTTTTTGAGTGCTGAAGGGCTCCCATAGATCTGCCGTCCTCTGCTCTTATCGTTCAAGGGCGCCTCCATTGACGTTCCAGCCGGACATTGTACGATGAAGTCAATCCCAAGGGTCGGCGGGTGGCCACCCGCCAACTCTTGTCCGTTCTACACCGCCCGTTGTGGATGCCGTCGTCGTACCCGCCCTTCGCGCCTACGCGAAGGACGGGGTACCTGGTCTCTTTGAGCTTTACTTCTTGGGCCGCGACTCCGGCGGCACAAGGCCTGCGAGGCGGTAGTACACAACGAGCTGGCCGTAGTGTTCACCGCTATGCTCGATGA
>JABCZH010000022.1 GCA_013289795.1 Acidobacteriota bacterium | reverse complement strand
CACCGGTGCTGTCGGAATTTCACCAGATGGCCGCACTGCTGATTTTTTTGCAGCTCAACGTGCACCACTGGCTGCTGCGAGCGCTGGTGCGCAGCTTCGCCTACCTGCCGCCAGGCGGCGCGCATGCCACGCTGGCGATGGCGGGCGGTTTACTGCAGGCTGCCGGCGGAATTTTTTTGACCGGCGTGCAGATTGCTGCTCCGTCGCTGGTGGCGACGTTGATCGCCGACATGGCTCTGGGGTTCCTGGGGAAGGCTTCGCCGCAGTTGCCGGTCTTGTTCATCGGGCTGGCAGTGAAAAATTTGGTGGGCTTGTCCGTGCTGATCGCGGCCATTGCCTACTGGCCGCGGGTTTTCAGCCAGCAGTTCGTGCTGGCTATTCGCACCGCCGAACATTTATTGCATCTGGCGAGATGAGGGAGAAACTCGTAGCGCAAAGCTAACCATGGCCGATGAGAGCAAGACAGAAAAAGCATCGCCGCGCCGCCGGCAGAAGGCGCGCGAGCAGGGACAAGTCGCCCGCAGCCGCGACCTTACCGCCGGCCTCGCGGCGATGACTGCAATCGTGTTCTGCGGCTGGCAGATGCCGGCCTTCGCCGGTCAATGGCGTTGGCTGCTGCGCCAGGAGCTCGAACAGGCGGCGACGCGTCCCGAGCAGCTGATTCCCGTGTGGCGGAATGCGATCTGGCTGTTTCGCGGGGTCGCGCTGGCCGCAGGGATGAGTTGGGTCGTAGGCACAGCGGGCGGCATGGCGCAAGGCGGGGTGGTGTTTGCTCCGTCGGCGCTCGCGCCCAACTGGAGCCGTCTCGATCCGGCAAGCCACATCTCGCAGCTATTTTCGCTGGGCGCGCTGAGCCGCCTGTTGAAGTCTCTGTTGCCCACGGTGGTGGTGGTGTATTTCGCGGCGGCCATCCTGGTGCGGGATTGGAGGCACTTTCCCGCGTTGCTGCACGGCAGCCGCACGGCGCTGACGGCCTTTACCACTTCGCGAATGTACGAGGTGGCGTGGAAGGGCTCGCTGGTGCTGCTGTTCTGGTCGGCGGCGGATTACTTCCTCGAGCGCCAGCGCCACGAAAACGAATTGAAGATGAGCAAACAGGAGCAGAAAGACGAGTTCAAGGACACGGAAGGCAATCCCGTGATCAAGCAGCGCATCCGCCGCCTGCAGCGCCAGTCGCGGCGCCGCCAGATGCTCAAGGACGTGGAGCGCGCGGCGGTGGTGATCACCAACCCTACGGAATTTGCCATCGCGCTCGAATACCGCATGGACATGGACGCACCGGTCGTGGTCGCCAAGGGACGCAACCTGCTGGCCGCGCAGATCAAGGAGATCGCCCGCTGGAACGGCATTCCCATGATCGAGAATCCGCCGCTGGCGCATGCCTTGTACCGCGCGGTGGAAGTGGGGCAGGCGATTCCCGCGAAACTTTACACCGTGGTGGCCGAGATACTGGCCGCAATCTGGCGTGCGCAAAGCCAGGCTTCCCAGAGTCAGGCCTCGCAAAATCAGGCTTCACAGAATCAAGCCTCGAAAAACTAAACCATGGCCGCAACCGCCCACATCCCGCTTCTCACCCCCGCGGTGCCGCCGCAGAAGAAGGATAGCGCCGCGGAATGGATCATGCCGGTGGCGGCGGTGTCGCTGGTTTTCATCATGCTGGTGCCGCTGCCGAGCGTGCTGCTCGATGTGCTGCTGGCGACCAGCATGACGGTGAGTGTGCTGGTGCTGCTCTCCGCCATTCAGATTCTGCGTCCATCGCAGTTTTCCGTCTTCCCCAGTTTGCTGCTGCTGCTGACCCTGTTTCGCCTGTCGCTGAACCTGGCCTCCAGCCGCCGCATTCTTCTGCACGGCAACGAGGGCGCGGGCGCGGCTGGACACGTCATCGAAGCCTTTGGCCAATTCGTGGTAGGCGGAAATTATGTCGTAGGCTTCGTGCTGTTCGTAGCCTTGATCGCGATTCAGTATCTGGTGGTGGCGCACGGCGCGGTGCGCACAGCGGAAGTGACGGCGCGTTTTACCCTCGACGCCATGCCCGGCAAGCAAATGGCGATCGACGCCGACCTGAATGCCGGGTTGATCAACGAAGCGCAGGCCCGCGCCCGCCGCGAGCAGATTGCGCACGATGCGGAGTTCTACGGCGCGATGGACGGTGCGGCGCGCTTCAACCAGCGCGATTCGATTGCGACGATTCTCATTACCGCGATCAACATCATCGCGGGGTTTCTCATCGGCGTCTTCCAGCTGGACATTCCCTTCCGCGAGGCGTTGAAGACTTACACCGTGCTTACCGTTGGCGACGGCCTGGTTACCATGATTCCCTCGCTGCTGGTTTCGATGGCGGGCGGCATCGTCGTAACCCGCGCCTCCTCCAACGCCACACTCTCACTCGACGTGGGGCGGCAAGTGCTTTCACGGCGCCGTCCGCTGATCATCGCCGCGGGAGTGATGCTGTCGCTGGCGGCGATTCCGGGGCTGCCGAAGTTTTCCTTTTTCCTGCTGGCGGCGGGCACCGGCTTTCTGGCCTGGCGCGCTCCGAAGTCACTCGAAGAGCCCGCGGCCGCGACCGCCGTCGGAGCGGCTGCGACGGCGGAGAAAAAACCAGCAAAAGATTCCGTCGAAGACATGCTCAAGCTCGACGAACTGAGCCTCGAGGTGGGTTACGGGCTGGTGCCGCTGGTCGACGTGAATCAAGGCGGGCAGCTTTTGGCGCGGGTAAAAGCTCTGCGGCAAAATCTGGCGCAGCATTTGGGCTTCATCGTTCCCCCGGTGCACATCACTGACAACGTGCGCCTCAAGCCGAAGGAATACACCATCGCATTGCGCGGCGTGGAAATCGCGCGCTGGGAGCTTCATCAGGACAACCTGTTGGCCATCAGCTCGGAAGGTTCGCCGCGGCCGCTCGCGGGAATCCCCACAAAAGAGCCGGCCTTCGGCGTGGCCGCGGTGTGGATTCCCCCGTTGATGCAGAACCAGGCCCTCGCCGCCGGCTATGCCGTAGTCGACCAGACGTCGGTGGTGGCGACACACCTGGCGGAAGTGGTGAAACAGCACGCCTATGAACTGCTGACGCGGCAGGAGAGCAAGCGTCTGCTCGACCGCCTCGCCGAAAGCCATCCCAAGCTGGTCGAGGAACTGGTGCCGAAAATTCTGAGCCTCGGCGAAGTGCAGAAAACTTTGCAGCAACTTTTGCGCGAGCAGGTTTCGATCCGCGATCTGTCGACCATCCTCGAGACCCTGCTCGACATCGCGCCCGCAAACAAGAGCGCAGTCATGCTGGTCGAGGCGGCGCGCCAGGCCTTGTCGCGCGCGCTGGTACAACCGCTGCTAGCGGAAAACGGAGGCCTGCGCGTGGTCACGCTCGACCGCGCGCTCGAAGACGAATTGGGACGCGCCTTCTCCGGGCAGGCAACGGCGGGGAGCGCGGGCCTGCAGCCTCCATTTGCCCGCCGCATTGTGGATGGATTGCGCCGCCTCGCCGGAGAACAGATTGTTGTGGCGACGCCGGTGGTGCTGTGCGCCAGCCCCGCGCGCTACCACCTGAAGCGCTTGCTCGAGCCATTCCTGCCGAAGGTGGTAGTGCTGTCACCACTGGAGGTTCCGCCGGTGATTCAGGTGCAGTCGCTCGGAGTCCTGCACTGATCGGGGATTAAACGATGGGAAGAAAGTGGCGAGCCAACAGAGACCGGAACCAGGAACAGAAAAAGGAAGCGGAGCCATGAGCAAGAATACGGCGCAAGCCTACACCACCTGGCAAGACAAAGAAGAGCGCGACCGCATCCTGCTCGAACAGTTGCCGCAGGTGCGTTACCTGGCGCGGCGTATTCATGAGCGTCTGCCGCGGCACGTTCCTCTGGAAGACTTGGTGCACGCCGGAGTGATCGGCCTGATGGATGCGCTGAACAAGTTCGACCGCTCGAAACATGTGCAGTTCGGCTCCTATGCCAAGTTCCGCATCCGGGGCGCGATCCTCGACAGCCTGCGCGAAATGGATTGGGGGCCGCGCGAGTTGCGGCGCAAGGCGCGCAGCGTGGAAGAAGCGCAGCGCAAGCTAAGCATGGCTCTGAGCCGCGCTCCCACGGAAGTTGAGATCGCCGCAGAGATGCATTTGGAGTTGCGCGAGTTTCAGCAGTTGCTCACCGAACTCGATGGCCTCGAAGTGGGCAGCCTGCACCTGGAGTCTCCGTGGGACGGCAAGGAGGAGGATCTCTGCGACTATCTGCCGAACGCTCCCGAGGACACTCCGTTTTTCCGCTGCATGCGCTCCGAGATGAAAGAGCTGCTGACCCGCGCCGTGGCGGAGTTGCCGGAGAAACAGCAGCAGGTGCTGGCGCTTTACTACTTCGAAGAACTCACCATGAAGGAAGTCGGAGTGGTGCTCGGCATCGGAGAATCGCGGGTATCGCAGATTCATTCTCTCGCCGTGGTGCGGCTGCGGGCGCGGCTCGAAGATCTCATGGGAGCCAAGCCGGAGACACGGGCGGCGGCCAGCGGCGGCCATTAAAGATGCGCTGCGAATCCAGCGGAGAACGGAAGCGGAAGCGTGCAGAACGAACTTAACCAGGAACAGATCGATGCCATGGTACGGGCGGCACGCAGCGGCGGCGCCGACGCGGGCAAAGCCAAGGAACCCAAAGTCGAGCCCTGGGATGTGCGGCGGGCGGGCCAGATCCGGCGTGAGCAACTGCAAGCCATTACCGCGCTGCACGAAGGCTTTGCCCGTAGCCTGACCCACTCCCTTGGCGCGTATTTGCGAGTGGTGTTCGCCGCGACCCTGGTTTCCGCCGAGCACCTGACCTACCGCGAATTTCTGGAGCGGGTTCCGGAGACCACCTATCTGGCATCCTGCAGGCTCGAACCAATGGGCGTAATTGGCGCGCTGCAATTGGACCTGAAAGTTGCTTTGCCGATTGTCGATCTGCTGCTGGGCGGTGAAGGTAAAGCTTTCGCAGTCACCCGCGAGCCCACCGAAATCGAAGAGCAAATTGTCGAAAGCGTGGCCCGCATCGTGTGCCGCGACCTGGGAGCGGCCTGGCAGGCAGTGAATCTTCAGGTGGACTTCGAGAAGCGGGTAGGACTGGCGGATGCACAGCGCCTGATGCCGTTGGGCGAGAAGACTCTGTCGCTGAGTTTTGAGATCACCATGCTTGAGGTGCGGGGAGGATTGAATCTGGCGGTTCCGGTATCGGTTTCCCACGCCCTGCTGCGCAAGATCTCCGCGGAATCGAGCGAACACCTGCCGCGCCACCGCGGCTGCTGGCGGGAGCGGGTCAAGCGCTGCGTGCTGGATTGTCCTTTTCCCCTGGAATTAGGCGTCGACGGCTTGACTGCGACCGTGGGCGAATTGACCGAGCTGGTTCCGGGATATCTGCTTCCACTGCGGCGCGCCGTGAGCAAACCGGCCTCGGTCTTGGTCGCAGGGGTTGAGATGTTTACCGCAACACCCTCGCGTTGCGGCCCCACCCGCGCCGCGCAGGTGCTTCAGCCGGTCGCGACGGAGGAGACGGATGCGGACGAGATGAAGCTACAGGGTGGGACGAAACCATGACGGAAGCCGCCGCTCCTGCCCTCGAACCCGCGCCTGCCGAATACATCCAGGTGTGGTCGGAAAGCTTTTCCCAGGTGGTGGGGCAAATCAAAGGCTCGGCGGTTCCGAGCGCGGTCAACCCGTCTGCCCCCGCCGACCTTCCGCCGGCAGCGGAAAGCGATTTGTGGGCGGTGGTTACATCCACCGGCGGCCTGCGCGGGGAGATGAGCTTGCGTCTGGCGCCGCCTACCGTGCTTCGCCTGGCTCAGGACTTGATGAGCGAGCCGGACGCGCCCGAAGTGGAACTGACGGCTGATCATCGCGAGGCGGCGGTCGAACTGCTGCGCCAGGTTGCCGGGGTGGTTGCGACCAGCGCAAAGGCGCGCTGGGGAGAAATTCAACTGCGCGTGGAACTTGCTCCTGCCGCTCCCTCATGGCAGCCGGCGACATCGTTTTGGCTCCATGCGGGAGAAGAAGGTCCAGCCGGGATGATGCTGGAGTTTGGCTTGAGTGCCGCGCTGGTGGCGGAGTTGCGGGAGAAAGCGGACGCTGCTAAGGCGGAAGCCGCCAAAGCCGCGGCTGCACCTTCTGCGCCATCCGCCGCGCCATCGGCTCCATCCTCTCCATCCTCTTCATCCATTCCCGCACCCGACCCCGCAGCAGGCAGCGGCGCTTTAGATCTGTTGATGGATGTTCAGTTAGGCCTGACCCTGCGCTTCGGCTCAAGACAAATGCTGCTGCGGGAAATACTCGATCTCAACCCCGGCGTGGTGATTGAACTCGACCGCAAAGTGGCGGAGCCGGTCGACCTGTTGCTCGATGGCAAGCTGGTGGCGCGCGGAGAAGTTGTGGTGATCAACGGAGACTACGGTTTGCGGGTGACGGATGTAAGTCCACTCGGACTTGGCAGGACTCCATCATGAGTTTGCTTTTCAGGCTCATCGCATCCTGGAGTGCGGCTGGCGGTGCTTTATGGGAAAAACTTGCGCCACGATGCGCCTACACCGGCTGCATGCACGCTCATAGCCGCTGGAACCGCATGCGGCGACGGAAGCGGGGCACGCGGATGCAGGGAAGTTGGTATTGCCAGTCGGAATGTTTAGAGCACGTTCTCGTAGAAATTCTGCACCGAGAGCGTTCCGTTCCCCGCCTGGAACTGGTGCAGTCGCATCGGGTTCCTTTGGGATTGCTACTTCTGTCGCGGCAGCAACTCACGGCTGCGCAACTAAAAAGCACGCTCGAGGCGCAGCGTGCTGCCGGGAGCAGAAAAATCGGCGAGTGGCTGCAGCAACTGGGCTTCGTCACCGAGCCGCAAGTGACGGCTGCTTTGGCCCGCCAGTGGTCATGTCCCGTATTGCGAACCGGAGTGGAGACGCTGGGTGAGGCACGATTCACCGGGATTCCGATGCTTTTACTCGAAGGCTTTCAGATGATTCCGGTGGAGTTTGTGAAATCTACATCGACACTTCTCGTCGCCTTCAGTGACGGGATCGACTACACGATGCTTTACGCAGTGGAGCAGATGCTGGGGTGCCATACCCAGCCATGCGTCGTGTCTCCGGCCGCGCTGCAAAAGGGTTTGCAGGCGCTGGCCCAACGCCACACGGCGAGCGATGTGGTCTTTGACGGAGTGCAAAATGGCGTGGAGTGCGGGCGCATCATCGGCAACTACACCGCGAACTTTCGGGCCGAGGAGGTCCGGCTGGCACGGTGTGGAGACCACCTGTGGGTGCGGCTGGAACGTTTCAGGCAAGACGCGGTCAATCTGATTTTGCGCGTCCCCGCGCATATAACCACCGAGGTGGAGCTCCGTCCCTTCGAGGCAGCGGCAGTCTAAAGTCCCGCCCAGTCTTGCCGATAATCCCTGAGGACGAGTTCGATTCTTGGGGAAAACATGACGCCGCAGAACACCGATGTGGCAGTGCAGGAAGCTACCGAGAACTGGATCGGGTTGTTAGAACTGGCCTCGCGCGAAGTCTTCGATCTGATGCTGGGAAGCCAGCTTGAGATGGCGCCTCAGCCGTTGAGCGATACGGGACTCGATGTCACCACGATGGTGGGGCTAGCCGGGAAGATGTGCGGCCTTGTGACCATCCAATGCGCCACTTTGTCGGCGATTCGCATGGCGTCGAAGATGCTTGGCACGGAAGTTGAAAAATCTGGGATTGAGACTTGGGATGCGCTGGGCGAAGTCTGCAACATGGTTGCGGGAAATTTCAAAATAAAGATTCCGGGCATGGGTGACAATTGCCTGCTTTCCGTACCAACGGTGATCAAGGGAGGGAACTATAAATTCCACTCTGCAGCGAACGCGCGCAGGATGCAAACCGGCTTTTTGTTTGAGGGAGCGTTGTTGCTGGCTGGGCTTGAGATTAAAGGTTTGGCATAGAGTCCGGTGATCGGCATGAGTGTTGCCATGAGTCTGGAAGGCTTTGCAGGGAGGCATCTTTCTACCCGGCAAGATCTGCTTTCGTCTGCTGCCACTTAAGAATTTTCTTCGAACGCCATTCTTGTCAGGCTTTCATTCCTTACAGATAACTTTTCCCACCGCCTTCCAGATGGAGCGCTGCGTGCTCTTCCTTGTTGGACGGAGCAAACCCACATGGACAGCGGATACTACGCAGCCACTGCCGGCCTTGCCGCGCAGAGTCAAGCCCTGGAGTTGGTCGCTCACAATATCGCCAACCTGTCGACGACTGGCTATCGCGGACAACAGTCAACGTTTCGTTCTCTGCTGACGGGAAGTACGGGATGGGTAAGCGCCAGCGCGCTCAATTCTGCGGTCAACAATTTTGGCGTTCTCAGCGGCAGCCGCTTGGATATGACTCCGGGCAATCTTGTCGCCACCGGAAACCCGCTCGATGTCGGCATTGGCGGCGGTGGATTTCTGGAAGTACAGCAAGGGCAAGACACGTTATACACGCGCGCCGGGGAGATGCACCTTACAGCCGCACGATTGCTGGTTACGAGCAAGGGCAATCCCGTGCTGGGAGAACTGGGTCCGGTGACACTGCCGAGCGGAAGTGTAGCAATCAGTTCGGATGGCACAATTTCGGTCGAAGGCGCAGTGGTCGACAAGCTGCGGCTGGCGGAATTTTCGCCGGCGACAAATCTAACGGCGCTCGGCGATGCCACCTACAGCGCTCCCCCAAACTCCGCGCTGATTGTGACCACTTCGTCGGTGCATCAGGGCGCGCTTGAAGCGTCGAACGTGAGTCCGACCGAGGGCGTGGTCCAGTTGATCATGGTGCAGCGCAATACCGACATGCTGGCGCGGGCTCTCACCGCGATTGACGGGTCGTTGAACCAGATTGCAGTACAGGATTTGCCGAAGGTCTAGCCTGCACAAATTTTTTTCTGGAGAAGAAACTCATGATTCGCGCGCTCTACACCGCCGCCAGCGGCATGACCGCTCAGGAACTTAACCTGGATAACATTGCGAACAATCTTTCGAACTCGAGCACTGCCGGCTTTCGCAGCCGTCGACTGCAGTTTGAAGATCTTATTTATCAGAACCTGATCATGCCGGGAGCGGCAGCGACGCAGCAGACCACGCTGGTTGCGGGACTTCAGGTTGGTTTAGGAACTCGCTCTGCCGCCTCGGAAGTTCTCCAACTGCAAGGCGACTTCAGCCAGACTGGAAATCCTTTGGACTTGACCATTCAAGGACAGGGCTTTTTCCAGGTTCTTCTGCCGAGTGGCGAGACTGCCTACACGCGGTCGGGCAGCTTTCACACAGACGGGTCGGGCAACCTAGTGGATCAGGACGGCGATCCGGTGCAGCCCGGGATCGCGATTCCTACGGGCGCAACCTCGATTACCGTGGGATCCGATGGAACGGTCAGCGTGACTTTGGCGGGACAGACTGCGGCCCAGCAGGTGGGATCGTTGCAGTTGGCGCTGTTCAACAATCCCGGAGGCCTGAACAGCGTTGGTGGCAACCTGCTGTTACAGACCACGGCCTCGGGATCACCCATCGTCGGGACCCCGGGCGGCAGTGAAGGCTTGGGCAGCATTGTGCAGGGCATGCTCGAACAATCGAACGTCAGCGTGGTCACCGAATTCGTGAACATGATCGTCGCCCAGCGATCTTATGAAGCCAGTTCGCGAGTAGTGAATGCGACGGATCAGATGCTGCAGACCATCAACAATCTTGGCCGATAGCGGCGGGGTGCGGGTTCCCATGAAGTGGAGTGGCATGAAATGGATTGGCACGGCGCTGATGAGTGGTGTGTTGCTTGCAACGATGCCGCAATGCGCCGCGCAAGCGGCATGTGCCGGCGTGTCGGTTCGCGCGAGCGTCGACGCGGCTCGCGAAGACTTGACGTTGGCCGACTTTTTGTCGAGTGAAGCTTGTCCGCACATACGCCAGGCGGCGGCACAAGTGAGCATGGGAAAAGCTCCGCGGGCCGGAGCCGTGCGCGTAGTCGAGGGCCAGCAGGTGCGTGCGCTGTTCGCGGGGCTGGTGAGCGACAACGCAGGCAACACTGCCAGCTTTCAAATTCCGGATCGCATTCCCGATCGCATTATGGTGCGGCGTGCGGGAACGACGAAGTCCTGCGTCGAGATCGCGGATTTCCTCGCGGGAGCTGCGCCCTCGCAGGACGACCGGCTGTCTTCGCACTTATGGCGAAACAATCTGGAGTGTGGCGCGATCCAGGGAATCGCGGAAGACGCGGAACTCGAACTGATCAAGAGCGATTGGGACGCGGGATTGCGACGCTGGGAGTTTCTGCTGCACTGCGTCCGCCCGGAGGATTGTGTGCCGTTCATGGTTTCGGCACGCGATCCGGAAACGCAGCGAGGAAATTCGCCGCATGCAGCGTCCTCCGCCGAATCTTCCACGAGGGTTCAAAGCTCGGCCGGTTTTGCTTTGCTGGTAAGGCCGGGCGAGACCGCGATGCTTACCTGGGATCAGGCCGGGATTCGAGTTACCTTGCCCGTCACATGCTTGGATGCCGGCGGATTAGGCCAGTACGTGCGGGTGCGCTTGAAGAGCACGCCGCAGGTCTTGCGCGCTGAAGTCGTCGGGAATGGGGCAGTGCAGGTGAAGCTATGAGCGTTGTTCAAGCTCACCCGCGAATCAATTTCGGCCCCACGACGATCGCCGAAAGAAAAATCCAGCGCAGAAAAACCGGCGTGGTGTTTCCGCTGGCAGCGGTCGTCCTGATGCTGGCAGCGCTTGTGCCCGGCGTAGAAGCCAGTCCAAAGAAGAAGACTACGTCTCCCAAGAAAGATTCGCTGGCCGATTATCTGCAGAAAGTTTCGGGGCCGGTGCAGCCAAACATAAGCACCAATACGCTCGGCAGCTTGTGGACGGACAATGGCCGGCTGGCGAATCTAGTGACCGATTACAAGGCATCGCGGGTGGGCGATCTGGTGACGATCAGCGTGTCGCAGAATCTTTCGTCGACGAATACCGGCAATGTCGCCACGAATCGCACGTTTTCGGCGAGCTCGGGAATTACCGCTCTGGGCGGGCACATCAAGACCAGCGGCGTTGCCAGCCTGTTTTCGCCGACGTCGACGCAGGCACTGACGGGCAAAGCACAGGCCACCTCGACCACCGCCTTGAGCACGACGCTGACTGGACGCGTGGTTGCGGTGTTGCCCTCGGGCACTCTCGTGGTTGAGGCGGAGCGCCAGATCGTGATGAACGATCAGCGCGAGATCGTGATCCTGCGCGGCATGGTGCGCACCGGCGACCTCGATGCCACGAATACGGTTACGTCGAATCAGGTGGGCAATCTTGAAGTCGAAGTCAAAGGCAAAGGCATTATCAGCGAAGGCGTGCGTTCGCCCAACCCGATCATGAAATGGATTTTGAGGATCGTGGGGTTCTGATCGCGGCTTATGAAAATCGGGTTTCTGAAAAATTCCGGCCTTCTGAAAATTGTGAGCTTCAGGGAGATGCATGAATCGATTCCGTCGCCAGATTAAGTTTGCCATCCGATGGGCGCGACGGTGCATGCTCACGCTGATTGCATTCGCAATCATGACAGCGGCCGGTCTCGCTGGCGAATGCCAGGAATTGCAGAATTTAGATCATAAAATCCTGGACAGCCGAAGCAACGATCAGAAGCAAGCCCCACAAAAGAAGAATCAGCCAAAGCTAGATCAAGCAAAGCTAGACCTGCCAGAACAAGCTCAGCAAAAACCAAACCACGACCACAAGGTGCTGATCCGCGACGTGGCCAGCGTCGAGGGTATCCGCTACAACTCGCTTATCGGCTACGGACTGGTTGTGGGATTGAAGGGCACGGGCGACAAACAACAGACGTACTTCACAATTCAGACGCTGGCCAGCATCCTGCAGCGCATGGGAGTGGAGATTCCTCCCTCGGTGGTGCAGTCGACGGTGCAAGTCAAAAACGTTGCGGCCGTGTTCGTGACTGCAAATCTGCCGCCGTTCTCGCGGCCGGGCATGCCGCTCGACGTGCTAGTTTCATCCGCGGGAGACGCGCGGAGTCTCGAGGGCGGGCTGCTGCTGTTGACGCCGCTGTACGCGGCCGATGGGCAGGTTTATGCCGCCGCACAAGGGCCGCTGGTGGTTGGCGGATATTCGGTGGGATCGGTGGCCAACTCGAAGCAGGTGAATCATCCCACGGTCGGACGCATTCCCAGCGGAGGACTGGTCGAACGCGACAGCTCGCTCGATCTCACCAAACTCCCGCGACTTTCGCTGCTGCTGAATGAAGCAAACTTTTCGACAGCCGAGGAGGTCGCGGGAGTCATCAACGCCGAGCTGGCGAGTCCGGCGGCGGCGGTGATCGACAGCCGGCGGGTGGAAATTCAAACTCCCGGGTCGAAGGTAGGCGATCTTCCAGCCCTGCTGGCTCGAATCGAAAACCTTGAAGTGCGGGTTCGCCGTAAAGCCAAAGTGGTGGTCAACGAACGGACCGGCACGGTGGTGATGGGCAAGGACGTGCACCTCGGAGCGGTGTCGATTCTTCACGGGACTTTCTCGATCGAAGTCACCACAACCTACGGGGCGTCACAGCCAAATGCGTTGGGCGCTGGACAAACCGAGGTGTTGCCGGAAACAAAGATTAAGGCGACCGAAACTCCGGCGCGCAACGTGGAGTTGAACGAAGGGGCCAGCGTGGAAGAATTGGTAACGCGACTGCAGGCTATCGGAGCGACAGCGCGCGACGTGGTTTCGATTCTGCAGGCCATCAAGGCTGCGGGCGCGCTCGAAGCCGATCTGGAGGTAATCTGATGAGCTCGATTTCCGGTTTTGCTTCTGCTGGTTTTACTTCTTCTGGATTTACTCCGGGGACTTCCGGGCTGTCTCCCGGAAATGTTTCCGGGGCGAGCATGCTGCCTCTGGCGAACGCGCCTTTGGGCAGAGGACAAAAGGCGGCCCGGGAGTTTGAAGCGCAACTGATTGGCACGTTGCTGCAGTCGATGGAAAAGACCTTCGCTTCGGTGCCCGGGCAGGAAGCCATGGCGGGCGAGGATAACTACAACTATATGGGTACGCAAGCTTTGGCGTCGGCCATTGTGGCCGGAGGCGGATTTGGGATCGCACGCATGATCGCGCAATATTTCGAACGCACCAAAGGCGCGGCCGGAAACCAAGCCGCGCCTGCGCGTAACCCTGGAGTGGTGCCCTAAAGTTTATGTAACTTCTGCCGATAGAACAACATAAGGCCGCAGTACAGGCAACTGGTAAGCCTGAGCTGAGGCTGAATTAAAGTTTTTTAACCATCCGCCGATAGTTCAATTGCAAGGGCAATCTTCGGGGGAGGAACCAACTATGAGAATTGATGGAAATGCGGGAGCGCAAGCGCTTCCCGAAGGCAGTCGAAGCAACAGTGCGGTACCCGCCAGTGGCGATACGCGCCCTGCCGCAACCAGCGCACCCGGCGAAGATCAGGCGCAACTCTCGGGGGCTCACGTACAAGTGCAAGCCCTGACGGCCCAGGCTTTGCAGCTTCCGGAAATTCGCCAGGAAAAGGTGAACGCGCTGCGGCAGGTGGTCCAGAGCGGAAACTATCAACCAGACGCCAGGCAAACGGCCGATGCGCTCTTTATGCACCTGCTGGTCGAGCCGGCGGCGTAGACCGGATCGAGCTGAGACAACATTAATTCTGGAGGCGGGCCCATGGT
Organism: Acidobacteriota bacterium; assembly: GCA_013289795.1. Taxonomy (GTDB): domain Bacteria; phylum Acidobacteriota; class Terriglobia; order Terriglobales; family Acidobacteriaceae; genus JABCZH01. The sequence goes on along the minus strand of JABCZH010000022.1, from coordinate 24,018 downwards.
GCCAGAAAGAATTGAATTGACCTCCGGTCTCGGAGTCGAGGGATTAGCGCCGGTGGCAACGGCGCAGGCAGTGCAAGGGCCAAAATGCGGCCGCGAGCGGAGATGGAAAAGAAAGAGAGCGCCTGGATCGCCGCCCGATCCGGCTTGCCATGAAAGCGCCTGACGACGAGGCCCCTGGCGAGATCCTTGAGTTGAGCGGCGACTCCCTAGCGGATCAAGTTCCGGAACACGAGCGTGAGCGACGACAGTATCCTCCGGAGCCAGATCAAAATCAGGATGGCGGCCTGGGATCACATCGTATTGACAGTCTCGCTTGAACAGATTTATCGAAGAGTTCCCGAAGAGGCTTGCGCGAAGCGAAGAGCCTGCTCGAAACCACGATGCCAACTGATTCCATCGCCCGACGCCAGTTCTCTTTGAACAGCAGTTCCGTGGAAAGCACTTCCCTCACGATGGAGCGATTCACGCCCGAGCGTTTGAAGTTGTTGCAAGATTTGGAGGCAAGCCTGAATGGCAGCCGCCGCGCGCTGCTCGCGCTTGATCTAGCCGCAATCGAACAGGGAACGCGGGAACAGGTTGGACTGGTTCTAGAAATGCAGAGGCTTTGCGAACGAATGTTGCGGAGCGAGACAGCGCCCCAGCAGGAGATCGCAGAAGAGATTCGACGTTCGGAAGAGGCTGTTCTTCAGGCGGCGCGGGTACAGGCTGCGTTACTAGCGCGGGCGCAAAGAAAGCTGCGCATTCTGGCAAATATGCTGGCCGGACCGAGTCTCAACTACCGATGTTTGTTTGTGAAACCGAACGCGCCGGCGACTGTGGTTTACGACACGCAAGGTGGGGTCTAATCATGTCGAGCCTGAATGCCAGCCTGGCGACCGCTCTCAGCGGATTGATGGCCGATCAGGGCGCGATGGCGACCACAACCAACAATGTGGCCAACGTCAATACTCCCGGCTACTCGCGTGAGGAGGCTGTGCTGGTGGCGAGCGATCCAGTAGTGCTGCAACCGCTCACCTTCGGCACGGGAGTGACGCTTCAGAGTGTGGAGAGCATCCGCGACCCGATCCTCGAATCGCAAATCCAGCAACAGAACCAGGGTCAGGGACAATTCAGCGCGCTGACTTCGGCGCTGCAGCAGACTCAGGTAAACTTCACCACCAGCACCAACGACATCGGAACGCAGATCACCAATTTTTTCGACAGCATCAATCAACTCTCAACCAACCCCAGCGATTTATCGCTGCGCCAGGCCGTTCTGACTGCGGCGGGCAATCTCGCCACCGGCTTCAACAACATCGCCAACAACCTGACCCAGCAACAGCAGAATCTGGACCTGAACGTGGTGCAGACGGTGGGGCAGATCAACCAGCTTTCGCAGCAGATTGCGCAACTCAATGGACAGATCAGCAACCTCGAAAATGTCGGCGAGAGCGCGGGAACCTTTATTGACCAGCGCACGCAGGCCATTGATCAGCTTTCGAGCCTGGTGGACGTTTCGGAGATTCCGAGCGACAACTCGATCACGCTGACCACGGGGAACGGGGCGCCGCTGGTGGTTGGCCAGCAGAGCTTTCAACTGCAGGCTCAGGCGATCGCCTCGGGCCTGCATGACGTTTATTCGCAGGCGGGAGCCGACATCACCAGCCAGATTACATCTGGCCAGTTAGGCGGAACGCTACAGGCTCGCGACCAGGAAATTCCGGCGATTAAGACGCAGCTCGATACCCTGGCCTCGGGATTGGCAACGGCGGTCAATACCGTGCAAACGGGCGGATTCGATCTCCACGGCGTGGCCGGCACCAACCTTTTCAATCCACCGCCGGTCAACGGAGTGGGTGCGGCCGCCAGCTTGTCCGTAGCCATCACCAATCCGTCCCTGATCGCAGCCAGCTCCGACGGCAGTGTGGGAAGCAATGGGAATGCCGAAGCCATGTATGCGCTGGGCAATCAGGGGATCGTCGCCGGCCAGAGTCCGACGAATTATTATTCCAGCATCGTCTTCAACGTGGGCACCGATGCGTCCAACGCTTCCGCGGAACAGACCGCTTCCGGTCTGGTGTTGCAGCAATTGAACGACCAGCGCTCTGCGATCTCGGGAGTTAATCTCGACGAAGAGGCGGCCAACATGGTGCAGTTTCAGGACGCTTATGCCGCATCGGCGCAGGTCGTGACCACCATCAATGACATGATGAACGCCGTCATCCAAATGAGCACCTTAACTGGATAATGCTATGCGCGTAAACCCCAATCCGTATCCTGATTTGCTCGCTGCCGTGGCTCAGACTCAACAGGAGATCAATACTGACGAGCAACAGATCTCGACCGGGTCGAGCGTCAATGTTCCATCCGACAACCCCGCCGCAGCCGCAATCCTGGTGCAGAACGCAGATCAAACCTCCAAGGACGATCAATTCCAGCGCAGCAGCGGAAGTATACAGAACGAAATACAGAATGCGGATTCCACGCTGAACTCAGTGATCACTTCACTGCAGCAGGCCATCAGCCTGGGGGTGGAGGGGGCCAATGGCACGCTCAACGCCTCTGACCGAGCCGCGTTGGCTACGGAAGTGCGCGGCATCCAGAGCCAACTCGTGAGCCTGGCCAATTTAAGTTATCAAGGCAACTACGTCTTCGCGGGAACCGCCACTCAAACCACCCCTTATGTACTCAATCCGAATTCTCCTTCCGGGGTCACTTATGCGGGGAACTCGGGTGTCAACAGCGTTACTTTGGGGGATCACTTCACGCTACAAACCAATCTGCCAGGATCGCAGTTGTTTTCCGCGTCCGGGACCGACATGTTTCAAGGCATTCAGGATCTGATAAACGGCCTGGAAAGCGGCAATGGCATCCCCGCCGCAGTTAGCGAAGTCAGCAACGCTTCAGCTTCGATCGATAGCCAGCGGGTGTTCTATGGTAACGCGCTGAACCAGATCACCGCGCAGCAGACCTACCTCAGCGGCGAAAGCGTCCAACTGGCGCAGCAAGAAAATACAGTGGCGGGCGCGGACCTGCCCAACGTAATCAGCAATCTCACCACGGCAGAGACCTCGCTTCAGGCCACGCTGACGACGATCGGGCAAACCGCGCACATCAACCTGTTTTCTTATTTGAAGTAAGAGTTGATTGAAAGAGAAAAACAAGGAACAAACTGCAAAAGGAATTTTGTTTTCTAGAGGGTGCGGCGGGATGCGCGCGCCCATTCAGCGGCGGCTTGTACGCGGGCTCGCTGGGATTCCAGGCGCGCTCGCTCCGTCAGCAGCTGGTTATGAATTGCCGGCAGCATTCGTTGAAGCCGTTCCACGTTCCGGCGATACTTCTCCAGTTCGTCGTCCAGTTCGGGGTCGACTCCTTGTTCCGGGGTTGGTTCCGCGCGTAACCCTTCGCCGGCCTTCAACAGTTCCGCCAGCAATCCGGCCATCTGGTCCGGCGTAACTACGGCGGCCTGCTCGTGCCGGGCGATGACACAGTCCAGCCAGTCTGGAATGCGGCGGTTGGCGTCGCGTAAGGTCTGAACTCTTGAAGGCATTATGCGTTCCAATCGGCAATGGGGATTTGCGGCTCGGAGGACGCGGGTGCAGCCTGCCTGCTCACCGTGAGTTGCAGCGAGGATGCGGCCGTGATGCGCTCCACCTCTACCCAGGCTTCATGAATAGTGACCAGCAAGGAAATTTGTTCTTCGAGGATTCTTGTGGATTGCTTGACATGGGCCTGAACCAAACCAGAGCGGATCAAACCATAAAACCGATTGAGGTTGGCGGCCACTTCCCCACCTCGCTGCATATCGAGAGAACCCTGCAGGTGGGCGATGACGGTAAGGGCGTGATTGATACCTCGAGTGCGCGCCTCGATGTCGCCTGTTTCGAGAGCGGCGACGGAGCGGCGAAGGTCTTCGATCGCCTGTTCATACAGGCAGATCACAAGGCGCACAGGGCTTGCGCCGCGTACGGCGGTTTCACGGTAATGAGATCGTGCATCCATTTGCTATAGCCCCGAAGTAAGAGTGGGTCCGCTCGGAACCAGCGAGCCGGAACTGGAGGTGCCCTGACCCAGCGTGCCCAGCGTCTGGGTGATCTCTTGCAGAAGAAGAGGATAAGCCTGCAGAGAAGCGTTTACAGCATCGTACTGCTGCGTCAACTGTGTTGACTGGGCCGTGAGCTGGACCTCGAAGTTGTTGATCGTGGTCGTCAAATCCTGCTGTTCCGCCTCGTTTTGCGTGACCTCCGCGTTCAAAGGGCCGCTGGTGGCGTTCGTAATGTTGCTGAGATCGGTGTTGAAATTGTTGGCGAAGCCAGTTCCTGACGCGTTCTGGAAAAAATTTTGGACGGCTGTTGGATTAGCCGCCAGCACTTGGGCAAATGTGAGGCCCTCCGCATTCGTCCCCAGTGTCAGCGTGCCGTCGTTGTTGGTGTTGATGCCTAGCGATTCCAGATTGACGTATCCGCTGTTCCCGGTAATCGAGAAGCCAGCATCCGCCTGGAGGCTGGACTGGACTGAGCGTAAAGAAAGATTCGACTCGAGAGGCGGAGCGGGAGTGGTTCCGGTGGGATCGACCGCATATTGCTGATTGTTGGTGGTGACCACCGTGTTGTACGCGGAAATGAAGTTGTTGACCGCAGTGGTGATCTGGTTTTGATCGGGTCCCACACTCAACTGCACGGGATTGCCGGGCGACTGGCTGACTAGGCTGAACGTGACTCCCTGGATGGCACCCTTTACCGTGTTGGTAGTGCTGCTGAAAGGCACTCCATCGACGGTGAGGCTGGCGTTGGTGCCACCTGCCGGGGTGGCGAAAGTTAGGCTGGTGTTGGTATTGCTGCTGATCGTTAATGCCCCAGCAGTGCCCGTGTTCTGGCTTTGCAGGGACAGCCGCGAACCGGTGGAATCGCTGACCACGCTGGCAGTGACTCCCCAATTATTTGTAGAGCTATGCGCGTTGATGTAGTTGGCCAGGGTGGTGAGTGTGTCGTTGCTGCCTTGGGTGATGGGGATGTCAAAGGGGGTGGCTCCTCCGACCTGCAGCTTGATGTCGCCGGTTTGTCCGGTAACCAGAAAAGAAGTATTGGCCCCGGCGGCGACAGGATTGGTATACAGTGTCCCGTTCGTCGCGAGGGTGTCCACTTCGACGGTATGAGTTCCGGCGATAGCCGTGCTGTCCGCCGTGGCGGTCAGTACTGCGGGCTGCGATGATGTTGCCGCCTGGGCGGTGAGCGCTCCTGTCGGATCAGACAATGCGGCGACCGCAGCCTGCAAAGCGGTGAGATTGTTCTCGATCCCGTCAAGTAAGCCATTCTGGGTCGACAGGGCAGTGTCCTGCCCTTGCCACACCGACAACGGGCCGGTGCTCTGGTTGGTAATAATCTGCTGTACTAGGGAAGCAACATCAATGCCTTGCCCTGAGAGGATTGTCGAGGGATTCAAACTAATGCCCATTGGCTTTTCCTCCTTCGTTTACGACTGGTACTTTGGACGTGGCCTCTTGGGCCAGTGCCGTGGAAATCTCGCGAGCGATGCTGAGCATTTGCTCACTCGGTACTTGCACAATGAGGCCGCCTTGCTGGTTCACGAACTGGTAAACCGCGACCTCGCCCGGTGGCTCGAACTGCACTTTGACTTCATCTTGGGGATCAGCCGATACTGCGGCGGTGTTTTCTGGTTGAACGGGTTTCCCGTATGAGTCTCCTCCTGAACTGGGAACTTGAGCGACCGCGCGCACTTCCTCCGGTTCGGCTTGAGTCTCGGCCGAAGCAGGAATCCTTAGTGCGGGACCCACGCTCATGGTTCGAGCCTCCCGTGGATGAGTCGGAAAAGGAGGCAGGCTCGACCGCCTCCTTCCGAGCTGGGCTTACTTGAACAGATTTACTGCAATAGCTTCAAAACGAGCTGCTGTTGCTGGTTAGACTGGGCGAGAGCGGAGATTCCGGTCTGTTCCAGGATGGAATACTTTGTAAGGTTCGCCACCACCGTTGGGATGTCGGCCGAGGTGATGGTGCTCTCCGCCGATGTCAGGTTTAAAACCTGACTGTTGAGGACGTTGCCGGCTGCGGTTAGCCGGTTAACCACCGCGCCCAAGTTGCCGCGAACACTGGCAATATTGGCGATGGCGGACCCTAGTAAGTTCAGAGCGGATTGCGCGTCCCCCTGAGTGTTTAGGTCGGTGGCCGCAAGGTTGACGGCGCTCGTACCGCTGCCGTTGGTGATGGACGCAGTATTCAAAGAACCGATGGTTACCGCGATCTCGCTGGAGCCGACAGCGGTAGAGTCGCTCAGGAAGATGTTGGTGGTTGGCGAGGCGGTGGTTACCGGACTGCTGAAGGTTCCCAGCGCGGTATTGGCATTGGTTGGACCGACAGCGAGGTTACCGTTGTTGAGAGGATCGACCACGACCAGCTGCCCCGCAGCCGAGCCCACGGTTCCGATGTAAGCCTGCAGGTTTGCCGGATCGGTTAGAGGGTTGTCAATTGCGCTGATGAGGGCTCCGATGGTGGACCCCCCGGTCGGCGCCGTATAGGAAAAGGTCTTGCCCCCGGCTGTGAAGCTGGTGATGCTGCCGGCCGCTAATGTAGTGGCGGCGGTCAATGGAGTGCCGCTAGTTCCGGCATTGCTGACCAACTCGTTGGCGTTAGGGGCCGATGACCCGATGGTGGGGTTGACGAAGTTGGTTTGAGCCCCCGCGACCGCTGCACCGAGTATCGTATCGGTGGTGGTGACCGCGATGTTGCCCCGATTGAAGGGATCCGTGACTTGCAAGAGTCCGTTGACTAGAGACGCCTTGGCCCCGACAACCGTGTCGGAATTAATGGCGTTGATGAGATTCTGCACAGTGGATGTCGTTGCTGTAGGGTTTGCGAATCCGCCCGCAAAATCCTGCAGGGGATGGGCGAGCGCCGCAGGACCGACAGTAAGGTCGGCGTGGACACTTTCAGTCACGGTCAGGGTGTTGTTGTTAGTAGGATCGGAGATTTGCAGGAATCCGCCCACCAGAGCGGCTCCAAAATCGCTTGTCGGAGTCGTACCACCGACTGTAATGCCGGTTGCACCGCCTACCGTACCAGCGGTTGCAACACCGGTGGTGAGTGCGGTGATCAACTGTCCGACAGTCGCTGCGGCGCCTGCCGTGTAGGTGGTGGTGACGCCGTTACGCAGGACCGTTTCAATCGTTCCTGAAGTAATGGCGGTAGCAGCCGTGAGGGCTCCGGTGGTGCTTTGTACTTGGTTAAGGTTAGGATCGACAGTCTCGGCTACGGCCAAACTGTCTGTGCCGCTGAGATCATTGATCTGTAAAGCTCCGCCTGCGAGCACGGCAGAAAGCCCGCCGCTGGTCTGAGTGCCCGTGACAGCGACCGTAATACCGGTGCCGGTGCCAGTGTTGATGGCATTAATCAGGTTACCAACCGTGGTCGCAGCATTCGCGGTATAGGTGGTGGTTCCACCTGTGCGGGTCACGGTCAAGATTGCACCCGAGGCTAGCGCGGTACCGGCCGTCAGGTTTGTGGCAGCGCTCGTTACCTGGTTGGTGGTCACTTGACCCGTGTTGGCGGCTGTGAAGGTGAAGGCCGCTCCTCCCGCTGAAATTGTAGTTGTACTGCCGGCCGTCAAGCCTTCGTTGAGTTGCAACGTGCCGGTTCCAGGGCTGTCAACGGCGTTGGTATTGGGCGTTGCGCCACCCTGGAATATGGCTTGGCCGTTGAAGGTGGTGCTGGTGCCGATGGAATTTATTTCCGTGAGGATGGACGAGTATTCCGCCTGAATCGCGACTCGTTGCGCGTTGGATACGGTGCCCGTGCCCGATTCGGTAGCTAGTGTAACGGCGCGGTTGAGCAGAGTGGTAACCTGGGCGAGAGCGCCATCAGCGAGTTGCAATTCGCCGATGCCGTTGTTGGCGTTGCTAACGGACTGGGTAAGGGCCGAAACGTTGGCCTGTAACCCATTGGCAATGGCCAGTCCAGCAGCATCGTCTGCGCCGGTGTTGATGCGGGACCCTGAAGACAGTTGTTCCAGTGTCGAGTTCAGGGCGTTACTCGTCAGAGTTAGTTGGCTTTCCGCCGCGAGAGACGGAATGTTATACAGGATACCGAGAGGCATTGTGTTACTCCTTTGTTAAGTTGGTCCCGCCACTTTGGAACCGTCTCCTCAGCGGGTGAATCTCTGCTAAGTTCTCGTTCCACTTCATGCTTACGGAACCCGAATCGCTTGTCTTTGTCTCCATCGGCAATCCTCGTTCCCGCTTTAGTACCGGTGCTCGTTGGTAGTATCTGTCGGGCTTAGACCCTCAGTAACGAAGCATTTGCGCGCGTCAGTAATTCTCAATTGCGTATCGCCGATACATCCCCGTAGAAGCCTGTGCGTCTCCAAAGAATCTGACGGGCGCGCGAGGACAAGGGAGAACATGATCCAGCTCACGCGTCTTAACAACCAAATCCTCACCGTCAACTCCGACCTCATTAAATTCATCGAGCAGTCTCCGGACACCCTGATCACGCTGGTCACCGGAGAGAAAATCGTAGTGCGTGAGAGTCCAAAGGAAGTTCTGGCCCGGCTCATTGAGTTTCGGCGTTCGGTTCTGCAGGGATTGACGTTTGGCTGGGATAGCTCCGCTTCGCACACTCTGCTTCCCGGGCAAAGTTCCGATGCCGGCAAAACGGGTTCCACGAGGTGAGCATCGACAAAGCAAGCCTTGGCGGGATCGTTCTGGCTCTCGGCGGAATTCTCCTGGGCCTGGTACTCGAAGGCGGCAACCTTGGGCAGGTCCTGCAACCGACTGCTGCAATGATCGTATTTGGGGGCACGCTCGGAGCCGTGATGCTGCAGTTCCCGTTGCCCATCATTATTCTTGCTTTCCGGCAGCTGAGCACGGTTTTCGTTAATCCCGAACGCAATCAGGAGGACATGATTCGTGAGCTGGTGAAGTTTGCGCAAAAAGCGCGTCGCGACGGCATCGTTTCACTCGACGCCTCATTGCCGGAGATTGAAGATCCATTCCTGCAGCGGTCGTTAATGTTGGCAGTAGACGGGACAGAGCCGCAGGAGTTGCGCAAGATTATGGAGTTGGAGCTCGACAATCAGGCCGAGTACGAAGAACAGGTGCCCCAGGTGTTCGAGTCTGCGGGCGGCTTCGCTCCCACTGTAGGCATCATCGGAGCAGTGCTAGGCCTGATTCAAGTCATGCAGCATCTGGATAAGATCGACGAAGTCGGGAAAGGAATTGCGGTCGCGTTCGTGGCGACCATCTATGGCGTGGCTTCCGCGAATCTTCTTTATCTGCCGATTGCGGGAAAGATGAAGCTGCGTATTCGTGAAGAGCAAGTCATGCGGGAGATGACCCTTGAAGGTGTGGCCTCCATTCTGGAAGGCATGAACCCCCGAATGTTAGAGACTAAGCTTCTAGGCTTTTTGGTTGAATCGAACCAATCCCCTCCTGAAGAAGTGGCAGAGAAATGAGCCGCCGCAAGCGCCATCGTCCGCACTCGAACCATGAACGCTGGTTGGTCTCTTACGCCGACTTCATTACTCTACTCTTCGCTTTTTTTGTAGTTCTCTACGCTTCCTCGCAAGTGGACAAACGGAAAGCCGGCCGAGTGGCCATGAGCATCCAGGTTGCATTTCAAGAGATGGGTGTATTTCCGGCGGCGACCACGGAGATTCCGCTGGATAGCAACAAGCCTATGCCCTTCAGCACCGTGCAGGCCATTGAGCAAATGACGAATAAAACTGAAACGGGACGTGCAGTTCCGCCTCCCGAGGATCCGGTTGCCGCCCGCGATCAGGTAGACCTCAACACGCTACAGAGCGAACTGCAAGAGGCCTTGCAAAATGAGATCTCGCTGAACCAGGTCGCGATGCATCGCGAGACCGAGGGCTTGGTCGTGAGTTTGAAAGAATTCGGTTTCTTCAAGAGCGGCTCCATAGCCATCAAGCCTGAGTCATTGCCAGCCCTCGACAGGATCGCTTCGATCCTGGCCGTGCGTACCTGCCGCCTGCGCATTGAAGGACATACCGACAACCAGCCGATTCACACTCCCCAAATAGCTTCTAATTGGGAGCTCTCAACGGCTCGGGCCACGGAAGTAGTTCGTTTCCTTATCATTAATCATCGCTTCGGGCCGGAACGGCTCTCCGCCGCCGGCTATGCGGAGTATCACCCCGTCGCGAGCAATCTCACCCCCAACGGCCGCGCGCAGAATCGACGGGTAGATATTGTGATTCTGGCCGCGAAAGCCTCGGAGGTTTTCTTGACGCCTAGTGCGGACACTACGACCAAACCATCCCCGTCATTGCCCTGACCGGAAGCCATTCAAGTTGCCAGACTAATCATGGGACAGGCTTGATTCGTTTCTGTCGATCGCCTGGCCACCCGTAAAGTGTGGCCGCTTTCTGCCGATGGAGTTCATGGATGGCGCGTCTCCGGCGTAGCGACGCATTTGTGTGTTTGTTTGGCCTAATCCGGAAGGCGCAACCAGGCCAGCGATCTGAAAGGTACTCTCTTGACGACAGCGCCCTCGCCACAACCTGCGCTCCGTACGCAAGGCGCTCCTGAACCCGATCTGGTTTCCATTCGCGACTTGATCTACCAAGTCGCGGGAATCTTTCACCCCGATAACAAGCTCAGTCTGCTGCAAGATCGTTGCCGCCGCCGTATGACGGAGGTCAAGGCAGCGACTCTACGGGAGTACTTCGAGTGCCTCACAATTCGTCCCATTCGGCAGGCAGAACTAACCGCTTTGTTGAACGAAATCACCATCGGAGAAACCTGCTTCTTCCGCAATCAGGCGCAACTGGATGCTTTCCGGCGAGTCGTGATTCCGAAGATTATCGAGGCGAAAGCCGATCTTCCCATTCGCCGCCTGCGCATCTGGAGCGCCGGCTGCTCCACGGGAGAAGAACCCTACACGCTCCGGATGGTGCTGCTGGAGGAGGCGGCCGACCGGCTCAAGGATTGGAATATTGAGATTATCGCCACCGATCTGAACGAGCGCTCCCTTGCGCACGCCAAACAGGCCGTCTACGGCAGTCATAGCACACGCAACCTCACGCCAAGCTACAAGGAACGGTACTTTCTTCCGTACGGCGATCAGCTTCAGGTGTGCAACCGGGTCCGCGCCAACATCAATTTCGTTCGCCTTAACCTGTCCGACGATTCACGCATGATCTTCATGAAGAGTTTGGACGCAGTGTTTTGCTGCAATGTACTCATCTACTTCGATCTGACATCGAAGAGCCGCGTAGTCCAGCATTTTTTTGCCAATCTTCTGCCTCACGGATACCTCTTTCTCGGACAGTCGGAATCGCTTTTTGGTGTCAACGATGACTTCCAGCTGGTTCACTTACCCGGAACTACGGCCTATGTGAAAGGAAACGGCACGGAGAGGAGAAGCACGCGATGAACGCACCCGCAACCAAGCAGGTTTTGTTGCAGCGCCTGGAAGGACTGCGGCAGATGCCCACCATTCCCGCCGTCCTCGTTCCTTTGCTGCATCATCTGCAGCAACCGGTCGCGCAATTCGACGTACAAGAGGTCACGGACCTGCTGTCGCAGGACAAGTCACTGGCAGCGCAGTGTCTGCAAATGGCAAACTCTCCGCTTTTCGGCCGGTGGCAGCGGGTGGAAACGCTGCGCGGCGCGGTAGTCAGTCTGGGCTTCCATCACCTTAGCGATATCGCCATGTCATGCGGGGTGCTCAACCTGCTCCCGACCGACAAGAAGAAACTCGATCCAGTGGTTTTCTGGGAGCACTCCCTGGGATGCGCGCTGGTTTGCCGCCACCTCGCCCGCCAGCTCAAGTTAAGCGATCCCGGAAATGCGTATCTCGCGGGCTTACTTCACGATCTTGGAATCATCGTCAACCTCTGGGTTCTGCCCCAGGAATTCCGCGCGGCGTTTGAGATCGCCAAAGCCGAAGGGATTCCGCTGCATGAGGGCGAGGAGCGGTCGCTTGGCTTTACTCACTGCGATAGCGGACGCATTCTGGCGGAACATTGGGACCTCGCCCCCAACCTGATTGAGGTCGTGTCCTTTCATCACTCGCCCGAGAAAGCGTCTCGGAACCCTGAGTTAGTGGCTCTGGTGCACGTCGCCGACTTGCTCTGCCGCATGGGTGGTCTGAATTACGGCTATATCGAGCAACAACAAGTGAATCTGTTCGATGACGCAGGATTTTACATCCTGGCAAAAAGCTCACCTTCGCTAAAACATTTTGACTGGGCCCGGCTCACCTTCGAACTGGATTCCTACATGGACGAGGTGCACAGGGTTGTGCAGACGATTTACCGCACATGAACGGCGAATTCGAAAACCCTCAGATACGAGTACTCATTGTCGACGACAGCGCCTTCATGCGCACGGCACTTTCTCGTATGCTGACCGCCGATGCCGGACTCTGGGTCGTTGGCACCGCGAGCGGCGGCGCTGAGGGCTTGCAAAAAATGGCGAGCCTCGATCCCGATGTGGTGACACTCGACATGCAGATGCCGGGCATGGACGGATTGGAGACGCTACGCCGCATTATGGCTCAGTTTCCGCGTCCCGTCATTATGGTGAGCTCGGCAACCGTGAAAGAAGCCGAAATCACGCTGAACGCCCTGGAGGCGGGCGCGTTCGATTATGTGCCCAAACAACTTTCTCCCTCGTCGCTGGACATTCTTCACATTCGAGAACAGCTGGTCGCCAAAATCAAAGCGGCCGCAGAATCGCAGCGTTCAAGAGATCGTCTGCCGCTTTCGCGGAAGCCTCCTCGAACGGTGGACTTGCCAGCGCGGAAACTAAACGAGCCCGCGGCGCTCGTTGCACTCGGGATTTCCACTGGCGGTCCGAATGCCTTGCAGGAGATTCTCCCCACACTTCCGGCGGACCTGCCGGTTCCGGTAGTTGTTGTGCAGCACATGCCGCCAGGTTTTACCACTCCTTTTGCCGAGAGGCTTAACAAACTCTCCGCGATTTCGATCCGCGAGGCATCGCACGGTGAACTGGTTCAACCCGGCGTCGTCTATATTGCTCCGGCGGGATCAAACCTGAGAGTGATCCGCCCCACTGAATCGCGAACCGTGATCTTCCTCTCGGAGAAACGCGAGGATCAACAACACATTCCGTCAGTCGATATCATGATGCAGTCGGTTGCACTTGCATTTCATTCTCAAGCCATGGGAGTCATCATGACCGGCATGGGATCAGACGGTGCACAGGGTATGAGCGCCATTCATCGCGAAGGCGGTTTCACGCTGGGCCAGGACGAAGCGAGTTGCGCAGTCTATGGTATGCCTCGAGTGTGCGCGGAGATGGGTATACTCGACCGCGTTGTGCCGTTGGGCCAAATACCAAATGAGATTCTGCACGCCGCGTGCTATCGCGAAGAGCGAGCAATTCGAACCAGCGCCAGTTAAGCCGAGGCTCTTGAATCAACTGGACACTTGTCCAACGCTTGGCGCACCCTTCGCAACAAGGTGCGAGTGGAAAAGGGCTTCGCCAGGCACTCTCTGCCATGAGCTGACAAACCATCCAGAGCCAGTTGTTCCGCGTAGCCGCTCATCAACAGAATTCGCGCCTGCGGGCAAAGTCCTGCGAATTCATGGGCTAGCTGATGACCACTCGTTCCGGGCAATACGAGATCCGCAAGAAGCAAGTCGACTGGCTCTGGGCATGTGCGCTGAGCCTCTAATGCTTCTGCCGCACATCTGGCACTGACGAGCCGGTAGCCCGCTGACTCCAACACTTCGCTGGTTACTTTTCTTACAAACTCCTCATCTTCCACGAGGAGGATGGTTTCCGCGCCTCCTGCCTGACCGTTTTCGGAAAAGGGCACACGGATGATCGCGTCCCCTGCTGCCACGGACGCGATGTCCGTCGCATTCTCATCGCGGTCCATCTGGGCTGCGCCGGCTTCGGTTTCGTTAGAGTTCAAATTTAATTACCTACGTCTTATCTGGGTAGGTGAGCACATGAGTAGCCATCATGCGGTTCCATGGAATTGGTCGCCAATCATGCGCCTGGCGCGACGTGCTCGTCAGTTAAGCGCCCTGTGGACGATCCGGGCAAGTCGCGCCGCCGCCCGTTTTGGCATTTGCGGTGGGAATTGGTTCTGAAGCGGGAAGACGGCAAGCCGACACAGAGAAATCCTGGCCCTCGGAGCAGCTTGCACTTTTGTGCATCTACTTTGGACTGGTCAGGATCGTTTCGTTTGGATCGAGCAAAAGTTTGTGGGTTCCGAGTGGCGCAGAGACGCGAAACGACGACTCGGCGCCATCGGCAAACACCCGCCCCACATACACGGGAACCTTGCCCGACGTCACGGCATAGATGGGAACGGAGGTGACCAGATCTTCGGGTGCATCTTTTTGCCGTATCACGCCAGTCACAACTGTGGAGTTGGCTTTCGGAAGAAATTTAACAGATTGCAACTCCAGCCGAGGCAACGCGGTTCCGTTGATCCATCCTTCGAGAAACCAATCGAGCGATGCTTTGCCTTCATAGCGCAAAGAGGGCGGCAGGTCTTCGGCGAAAACATCGAGCAGTTCCCGAGTAGTAACCGCTTTCCCTTCGTAACGCTGGCGAAGCTTGCGCAGCGAGCGCAGGAATGGTTCCTCAGCGATGCCGCGGCCCGACTCCTTTCGCCCAGCCTCTGACGCGGTATCCTGCAACATTGAGCGAAGCATGTGGAACAGCCACGTCCCGCGACCATAACTTATCGCTTCGTATCCTCCGGGAAAGCGAGACGACAGCAACCGGCTCCCTAAAGTAACTGGGCCAGCGTCTTTCGGGAGGTTTCCATCTTTATTTTTCTGTAGAAGATCTTCCCGGTATCTTTCCATCACCTTGTGAAAGGCCGCCGGATTTTTCTCCTGCAGCATCATCAGCGCGCAATAGTTGGCCAAGCCTTCGGAAAACCACTGGTCGCGGTATGTGCTCCAGAGAACCAGATCGCCCCACCATTGGTGTGCAGCCTCATGCGCGGGGACCTGTTGAACCATCAAAATTCGCGCAGGATCCATGTGGAGTTCCTCGTTCTGCTGCGGAGTCATGAAGGCGTAAGAGGAAAGAAAGATCAAGCCGGGCCAGCCCTGGCTCTCGCGTCCCGGCAACTGAGTCAAAACCAGCTGGCTGTAGGGAAATGGACCGAATCGTTCCGCGAAATAACGAATCGCGCGGGCGGTGACGTCGGCAACCGCTGCTGCATTTTGTGCCGGTGAAACCGGAGGCTGAGCCAGAGTTGGAGCGACGTTCAGCGGCGAAACTGCCCGCGGCCGCAGGTGCGGCGTATCGGGTGGAATTGGGGGCGGCGGAGGCCGGGGAAAATCTTTTTCAACTCCGACTGTAGCGTAAGTTTCGACCATCACATTGCCAGCCGGTGCAGCGACTCGAACATACCTGCCGAGATTGAACCCCGCCACAGGGATGGGACGTTCCGAAACCCAGTGGCCCACTTGCTCGGTTCCGGCATTTTGCCCTTCCGCTTGTGGAGACGCAGGCGGCTTCGATATCGGGCTGGGTTTGCCGGTCGCCACCAATGTCCAACCCGCGGGATAGTGAAAGGTGAGATCGAAATCGGCCATGGCCAGACCACGATTCGGATACCAGGTTCCGCGCTCTCCGACATAAAGCAGGCCTTTGCCGGCTTCTGCCAGCACATCGCCCGCATAGACGAAGCGCAGGTTGATTGCCTCTCCCTTGCGCGCCGCTTCCGGCAGAATCACGGCCACCACGTCATTGCCGCTGCGCGCCAGGCGTGTGCCCTCCACTGGCGGGTTCTGGATGAATTCCACCTCATGCCCGTTGGCCTCGACAGTTTGAATGTGCAGGAAGCGCGACAGCTCGAACACCAGGCAGCGCGGCCCGCCGCGCTCGACATCGAGGTGCACCTTCACCTCCGCATCAAGCTCTTTGGGTGGTTTCACGGTTGCGCCGATCACATAGCTGCGAACGGAAATAGCATCTTCTCGTGATCCGGCTTCTGGCGGCACGGTTTGAGGAATCTCTTCCCGCGACGGGCGATTTTTTTCCGATTCGTTGGAGACTGGGGTCGTCGAAAATGACGTCCACGAATCGTAGTACACGGCCCCGGTTTCCGTAGTCCTCACTTGGCCGGCTTGAACTTGTTCCCCTGCCGTCGAGTCGAAAAAAATATCGAAAGCTCCCAGCTTGTTCCCCTGCAGGCGGATGTGCAACATGCGATCCTCGGGATCGACAGCATTTGCCACTATGGGATTTTCGGACGTTATCGCGCCCGCGACCGGCAGCATTTTGCTGAAATCGACGAGCAGCCGCATCGCATCGGTCTGCGCCAGATTGCGCGCCGTCATATTCCACCGGTCGGCAAACTCCTTGGCATCATCGGGAGCTCTCAGGCCGGGCTGCAGCTCGGTGGCAGTGTTGTCGTTGAAGCGAAAGTAGGCAGAGCTGAAGCGCTCCTCGAGAATTGCCATGCCGGTGAACAGGCTCATGGATTGCCGTTCCACTTCATTAGGAGGAGCCAGCAGCACCTCGCCGTCGCCTTCAAAGAAGGCGCCGGTAATTCTGCCCATCACGTCCTGAGTGAAGGCGATGTTTCCATCTTCCAACGTGATATGGATCGCGGAGCGGTCGATGGCCGCGTCGCGCACTTTGAAGACCTGGCTGGGATCAAGGCCCACGCTGCTCAGTTGCGCATAGAGAGATTGCGCGGGCCCCGGCCGCGGCGTCTCCGCCAGCGCACAATCGACGACGGAGCAGGGCAAAACTGCTGCGCATGCGGCCAGTGCAATCCAAAATCTGCGGAATGGAATCGACACTTTGGTCACGTATAGGTCCGCGTTGTCTGTTGCTAGAATGCGCTTCAATGCGGTTTCGTGTCACTACCCTCGTAACGATATCGACGTGGATGACGCTCGCTTGCGCGACCGCATCGGCGGACACCATTCACTTGAAGAATGGCCGGACCATCCCTGCCGATCACGTCCGCGAAAGTGGCAGTCGCTATGAATACGACATCGGCGACGACAGCTATGCTATCCCGAAAAGCTCGGTAGAGCGGGTCGAAGCGGGCGGCATACCAGCGATCAGAACCGCGTCGGCAACAACTGGCGGTGGAGTGGCTGATCTGTCATCGTTCACCCCCGCTAATACGCTGGCCAATGAAGGCGACCTTCCGAAAACCATCATTCAAGACGGAAAAATCGACTTGGATACTTTAGGGAAACTGGAAGGCAAAGGAAACGCCGAACTCGCCGCGACGGCGGACTTCATCGCCGGCAAGTTTGAGTTCGACCGCGGGAACATCAACGAATCCCGCCATTATTTCGACAGCGCTCTCCACTTTCAACCGGAGAACACAACCGCCCTTATTTATTACGCAGCGTCGCTGGTGCGCACCGGGAACCCTTCGCAGGCGCTCACTTACGCGCAGCGCGCCGTGGCCGCGGCTCCGGATTCGCCCGACGCTTATACCGTTCTGGGTTATGCGCAGCAGGCGTCCGACCAAACCAAAAACGCCATTGTCTCCTGGAAGCGGTCGCTCGAATTGCGTCCGGATGCGACGGTGCAGCAGTATCTTGCGAAGGCCGAGCGCGAGCAAAATGCGGAGACTGATTTCGCCCAGCGGGAGAGCAGTCATTTCGTGATGCATTACGAAGGGAGACAGACCTCCGAAGCGTTCCGCGGGCAAATTCTGGCTGCACTCGAGTCCGATTACGATGACCTGTCGCGCGATCTCGGCACTCCGCCTCGAGACAATATTCTTGTAACGCTTTATACCGAACAGGCTTTCTTCGATGTGACGCGCGCGCCTTCCTGGTCTGGAGCGCTCAACGATGGCAAGCTGCGTATTCCAATCAGCGGCCTCAGTTCCATGACGCCCGACCTGGCGCGGGTGTTAAAGCACGAGTTGGCACATTCCTTCATCAACCAGATTTCGGCTGGACGTTGTCCGCCATGGCTGCACGAAGGAATCGCGCAGTTGCTTGAGCCGAAATCTCTGGGCGGCGATGGGCGCCAGTTAGCTCAGTTACTCAAAGCCCAAAATAATATTCCGCTCAACGTGCTGGAAGGGAGTTTCATGCGCTTCTCCGGCGCCGAGGCTTACTTGGCGTACGCGGAGTCTCTGGCGGCGGTTTCTTACATCAACGACGCCTATGGCATGGGCGACATCCAACGGATTCTGCAACTGCTCGGTCAAGGAAGTTCGACCGAAGCGGCGCTGCGCACAACCATCCATTCCGACTACGGCCAGCTCGAGATCGAGCTCGGTAAATATTTGAGCGATAAGTACGGCGACTAAAACTGGTTCGCCGATTTGCTCCGGGCCGCGGCTTATGCTAGTTTCGGTTTTGCGCTAGCCTGCGAATGTGCGCCTTATTCCAATCCCGTTCGCCCGAGCCTCTACCGGCTTTGGAGGCCGTTCCAGGCGAGTTTCCACCGATCGACGGGGCTGAGATTGCCGCTACCACCTACGGAAAGCGAGTTGCCGGTGATTTCTACGACTCGCTGCGAGTAAGCCCGGAGCGAATATTATTTGGCTTGCTTGACGTTGCCGGACGCCGCGAGAATAACCAGTCGATCCTTTCCGCGGCGCAGGAGATTTTTCGCACGTCCGGCGCGTCACTTTTTGCCGGGGCCGATATCAACGAAGCCGAAGCCATGGTTAATCTCTGCCTGCGGCTCAACCGCGGCGTGATGGAAGCTGCCGCGGGAGTTCACTCCTGCCCCGCGTTCATTGGCTGCTATCACGAGAAATTCGGCACGCTGTGCTACACCAATGCCGGGCATACTCCCGGACTCCTGCGCGACAGCACAACCATCACCGAACTGGCTTCCACGGGCTTGCCCCTGGGGTTGTTCTCGCACGCTACGAGCGATGCACCGACTGTGGCCATGGAAAAGGGCGCGGTCCTGTTGCTGGTTTCGCGAGGAGTGGTCGAGGGCAAGTGCAAAGACGATAAGAACGAAGACCTGGAATTTGGCCTGGAGCGGGTCAAGGAGCGATTGCACCTTGAACCTTCGACGCACGCCCAGACCATCAGCGCGGCCATTTTGAATTCCGTCGGCGAATTTACCTGCGATCCACTTGTTCCGGACGATATGACTGCTTTGGTTTTGGCGCGAACCATGTAGCACTCCCACCCACGGCGCACCAAGTTCCTCGCCGAAGTAGTAAAATATCGTAAGGTTTGTGCCGCAGGATCGTCGTGGCCACCCCGAAAACCAAATGAAAAAACTGCTGCTCGTACTCATCACCATGGCGTGCCTGCCAACTTTTGTGGTTGGCCAGGTGGTTGAAGAAATCATTGCACGCGTGAACAGCCAAATCATTACCCGCTCGGAATACATGCGCAGCAAGGACCAACTCAAAGATGACGTCAAGCAGCAGGACGCTGCCAACGCCGACAAGCTTTATGCCGAGCGTGAAAAAGATGTTCTACGCGATCTGATCGATCAGCAACTGCTGCTCGAAAAAGGCAAAGACCTGGGGATTACCGGCGACACCGACCTGATCAAGCGCCTCGACCAGATGCGCAAGGACATGAAGCTGGAGACCATGGAAGAGCTTGAAAAAGCCGCCACGTCTCAGGGGATTTCCTACGAAGATTTCAAACAGAACATGCGGAACCAGATCATCACGCAGAAAGTGATCGGAGAAGAAGTCGGTTCTCACCTTAGCATCACCAAAGACGAAGAGCAGAAGTTTTATGAAGAGCATAAGAGTGAGATGGAGCGGCCGGAATCGATCAAGCTCAGCGAAATCCTGGTCGCCCCGGCGAAGACGGCAGCCGATAAACCTGCTGCAGCGGGTGGAGACACGCAGACTCAAGATGCTGGAAGTGAGGCAGACAAACAGGCCGCGCAGGCTGCGGCTCTGGCGGCAGCCGAAGCGAAGGCCAACGATCTACTGAAACAAATTCGCGCTGGAGCCAGCTTTGAAGACATCGCCAAGAAATATTCCGAAGGGCCTTCGGCGGCGGCAGGCGGCGATCTTGGCGCGTTTAAACGTGGCACTCTCGCCAAGGAGATAGAAGAGAAGACATTCGCCATGAAAGCCGGCGAGGTCACCGAAGTGACCCGCACCAAGCAGGGTTACATCATCTTGAAAGTTACCGACCACCAGATGGCGGGAATTCCGCCGTTGAAGGACGCCGAGCCCAAGATTCAGGATGCGCTGTATTACCAGAAGCTGCAGCCCGCGCTGCGCGCTTTCCTCACCAAGCTGCGGGAAGAAGCCTACATCAAAGTCAACGAAGGCTACGTTGATTCCGGCCGCAGCGCGAATCAGACGGAGCCGATCGAAACCGCGAGCGCCAAAACGTCTGACACCAAGAAACTGAAGAAGAAGAAAAAGAAGATGCTTGGTGTGCCGATCTAGGTTCTAGCGGATAGCGGCACCTAAGGCCCGGACAAGTCTCGACCGCGGCAGAATTGCGCAGCTGGCATGCTTTGCAGCACCTTCGTGCCTTCTGATTTACACTGATACAACGAATGAAAGAGTTCTATATCTGCGACTGCGTCCGCCACGAAAACAAGATCGTTACCTCCAACTTTGTGGTGGTCAGCAAGCAAATCAAGCCTAAGAAGAGCGGGGAGCCGTATCTCGCGTTGACCCTGGGCGACCGCAGCGGACATCTCGAAGC
Source organism: Acidobacteriota bacterium (assembly GCA_013289795.1). Taxonomy (GTDB): domain Bacteria; phylum Acidobacteriota; class Terriglobia; order Terriglobales; family Acidobacteriaceae; genus JABCZH01. The sequence continues at coordinate 3,432 of JABCZH010000022.1, read as the reverse complement.
CAAGATGTGGGACAACGTTGAGGAGGTGCTGAATGCTTTCGAGCAGGACGATTTCCTCAAGGTCAAGGGCCTCGTCAATAAGTACAAGAATCGATTTCAGCTCACGATCCACAAGTTGCGCAAGCTCGGCGAGTCAGAAATTGAGTTCTCGGATTATCTACCCAAGACCACCAGAAACATCGATGAACTCTGGCAAACGCTGACCGATTTCGTCGCATCCTTCCGCGATCCTCATCTCAAATCTCTGGTGCAGGCTTTTATGTCCGATCCGGAGATCGCCACGGCCTATCGCAACGCTCCGGCGGCGAAGACGTTGCATCACGCCTATATCGGCGGCCTGCTCGATCATGTGGTCTCGCTTTTCCGATCGTGCGATCTGGTTTGCAGGAACTATCCGCAAGTCAACCGCGACCTGCTACTGACGGGCGTATTTCTGCACGACATCGGTAAGATTCACGAGCTTACGTACAATCGATCGTTTTCTTACACAACGCGCGGCCAGCTTCTTGGGCACATGATCATCGAACTCGAAATGCTGCAGGCGAAGTTGGCTCTCTTCCCGGAGTTTCCTGCGGAACTCAAAACCCTGATCGAGCATCTCATCATCAGCCACCACGGCGAATACGAATTCGGCTCGCCCAAGCTACCGATGTTTCCCGAAGCTCTGCTGCTGCACTACATGGACGATCTCGACTCCAAAATGGAGGCCATGCGCGCCCACTTCGAACGCGAGGCCGACCTGGAAAGTTCCTGGACAAGCTACAATCCATCGCTCGGGCGCCCACTGCTGAACAGCACCAAGTTTCTTACGCCCAAGACTTCGACGCCTGCTGAGGATTCTTCCGCCGCTACCGAAGTTGAAGCCGAAGCGGGAGAAACCGGCGAAGTCCGCGAGGAAGCTCCGATGCTACCCGGTCTTAAAACGTAGTCTTCGCGGATAGAGATCGTATCGACCATGCTTGACTTCAGCCGCTTCGAAATCCTCACCTTCGATTGTTATGGGACGCTCATCAATTGGGAGGAGGGGATCCTCGGTTGCCTGCATCGCATCCTAGCCGCACACCGCATGAACAAAGACACCGACGATGCGACGATTCTGAAGCTCTACGGCGATTTCGAAGCTAGAGCCGAGGCGGGAGAATATCGTCCCTATCGCGAAGTTCTTCAGTCCGTAGTGCGGCAGTTCGGGGAACGGCTCGGATTCACACCGACGGTTGAGGAAGTCCGCTCACTGCCCGAGTCGCTGCGAAATTGGAAGCCGTGGCCGGATACGGTAGCCGCACTCAATTTGTTGCGCAGCCGTTTTCGATTGGCCGTGATTTCCAATGTGGATGACGATCTTTTCGCCACGACCCAGCCGCAGCTTGGAGTGAAATTTGACCAGGTCATCACGGCGCAGCAGGCCGGAGCCTACAAGCCATCACTAAAGATTTTTGAACTCGCGTTGAGCCGTATCGGCATTCCTGCGAAACGCATTCTGCATGTTGGCCAGAGCATTTATCACGACGTGATCCCGGCGCAGTCGCTGGGCCTTGCCACTGTCTGGGTGAACCGCCCTTCGCCGCGAGCCGGAGTGGGTGCAGTGAAATCCGCCAAAGGAAGGGCAGACTTGGAAGTTTCCAGCCTTGCAGACCTTGCGGCGGCTAGCGCCGGGGAAACGTCCGGTCGGAATTCTTCCGCAACGATTCTTTAGAAGTTGGCCGGAATCTTTACCACGCGCTGCTGGATGGCCCACATCACCATTTCCGCTTTATTGTGGATGCCGAGCTTACGCATCAGGTTGAATTTGTGAGCGTCCACGGTCTTGGTGCTCAACCCCAGAATTGCCGCTGCTGCACGCACTGTTCTTCCTTCAGCCAGCAACTTCAGCACCTCGCGCTCGCGGGCGGTAAGGGTCCGTTTTTGCTCGAAGAGGATTTCGGAAGCACGCTGCGGAGACCGGCTGAGGGAAACTTCCCCGTAATTCATTCCGCTCCACTGACACGTGTCGCGAATGATCTTGATTAATGCTTCGGAAGAAATCTGCCGCGCCGCGCGAATCCCGCCGGTGGTCGAACTGCTTTGCTCCTGCAGGTTCAAGAACACAGCTTTGGTTTGCGGAGATTCCCGAGCCAGCAGTCTCTCCGAGTCAACTGTGGACAGTCCGAAGGTATCGACATCCGCGATGACGACGTCTGGCCGAGATTCAAAAACGCGGCGCAGGCACTCCGCCGCATTGCCGGCCTCGCCCACTACTTCGATATCAGGTTCATCCTCCAGCAAACACCTCAGACCTTGCCGGAACAAGATATGCTCGTGGACAAGCACACAGGAAATTTTTCTCTCGGGAAGAAAAGCTATTTCCCGTGGCTCTGTGCGTGGGGGCACACAGTCCTCCTTTGTTTGGCCAGAAGTTTGCGAAGTGACGCGAACCGCTAAGTGGAACTACCCTAGAACGATTACGAGTTAATGGCGTAATCTCAATTGTACCAATCATTCATGCATCCGTGCGGACCGAGGAAAGAAAAATTCGCGGAATCTCACTTTTTTCGATCTTCTTTTCGGCGACTCTTTCGTAATTGTCACTCCTTTCTCAACCCCGTGTCACTCCGGTAAAGCGCGGTATCAGGTAAAATCGAGCAACTCATGCTGCGCTATTTCACTGCGGGAGAATCTCACGGCGAAGCCTTGGTCGCTTTCCTGTCGGGCCTTCCCGCGGGGCTTAAGGTCGACCAGGCTTTTCTCGACCGGGAACTTTGGCGCCGGCAGCAGGGCTACGGCCGCGGTGGGCGCATGAAGATCGAGCGCGATACGGCTCATATTCTTTCCGGTGTTCGTCACGGCAAGACGATTGGCTCGCCGATTTCCGTTCAGCTGGAAAATAGAGACTGGAAGAACTGGCAGGAATCTCTTCCCGTCGGAGCAGGCGATCCTGCCCGCCACAAGTGCGTCGCTTCTCCGCGGCCAGGCCATGCGGACCTGGCTGGCGCCCTTAAATACAATTTCCCAGAAGCTCGCTACGTGCTGGAGCGCGCTTCGGCTCGTGAGTCGGCGGCGCGCGTCGCCATTGGTGCACTCGCCAAGATTTTTCTGCGCGAGCTCGGCATCGAGGTGCTCAGCCACGTCACTGCGGTGGGCACCGCCTCTCTAGACCAGGAAATACCATGGTGCGAGATTCAATCTCTTTACCTGCAGGAAGAAGTCCTGCTGAATTGCGCCAACCCTGAAATGCAACAGCGCATGAAAGACGAGGTGGATAAAGTTCTCAGGACTGGAGACTCGGTGGGAGGAGTCTTCGAGGTAGTGGCCCATGGAGTTCCGCCGGGCTTGGGCACTTACGCGCAATGGGATGAGCGGCTCGACGCGTTGCTCGCCGCCGCCGTCATGTCGCTACAAGCCGTCAAGGCAGTTGAGATCGGCTCTGGTATTTCCGCCGCCGCGGCTGCTGGTTCT
>JABCZH010000021.1 GCA_013289795.1 Acidobacteriota bacterium | reverse complement strand
CGCACGATTAGCAGCGAGCCCAGGTTGGAATGCGCAAACCTTCAACGAGAGCGAAATGGCGCTCTTCTCCGAGCCCACGCCGTCGTGTGCTCCGAAGGAACTTGACAACCGCCGACATTGTTAGAGAGGCGATTTTGCGCCAACCATCCTGAAGCGTATTGACTCGTAGCCCAGCCGGGAGGACAATGGCTGGTATCTCGGCACGTATCGCGCTGCCCTGGCGGTTTGTGGCCGAGCAGCCCCGTTTCATTGGTTACCCCACAACGGTTAACATTGGAGGCACCTACTCTGTCGTTGGTACCCAGTTCAACGGCCTCTCACAAGGCGCTGCCTACGGGGATGAAGCCCAGTCTGCCACCAACTACCCGCTGGTGCGTATCGCGAACAACATCACAAAGCACCAGTTCTTTGCCCGCCCCCACAACTTCAGCACCCTGGGCGTAGCTACAGGAGCCGAGAATGTATCCACTGAGTTCGACGTACTGCTGGGCACGGAAACCGGCGCGAGCACGACGGTAGGAATCGCCAACGGCATCCCGTCGGCTACTGTGGCGATTACCGTAAACCCGTAGGCGCTGCACTGCAAGTGATTTGCTGGCGAGGTCGACCTCGCATGAATTAATTGGCGCTGGATTTCACCTTACCGGGTATAACTGTTGAAACCAGCCGCTTACACTCCTTGACCCGAAGAACGCCTGTTGGGAAACCATGTGGTTTAGGCACGTTCCAACATCAGTGATGCCCAGCGGGGCGAATCAATAATTTAGGACCCTTGCGGCGGAGAGGTTTTCGACGCCTTAGGGTTATAGCGAACAATGGCCCTACATCTACCGGCCGCGGAGTCAATGAGTGCTATCGCGATGTCCCACCAACAAGGACGGTTTTCAGCAGTGTTTCCACACCGTTCCAGGTGATCTGCACGCCAATGCACAACAGCACGAATGCAACAATCCGCAGAATGCCGTACGCCGTCTGTGCTGAAATTCGCTCCGTGATCTTCGGCGCATAACGGTAACTGAGAAGGACGGTCAAGCTTAAGGCCACCACTGCCAGAGAAATCCCCACGTGAGCCATGACATCGTCAATCGCTCCCCGCTTCGCCGAAGCCTGCGCACTCAGCGTCAACATCACCACGATGCAGCCTGGGCCCACGGTTAACGGAAACGTGAGTGGATAGAAAACCTTCTCCTCGACGGATCCGAAGCCGGCCTTCCCGACTTCCGCCCGTTTGGGATCGGTTTCCGTCTCCGGTTGATTCAGCAGACCCCATCCCATGCTGGCCAGCACCAGTCCTCCGGCAACCTGCACCACGGGAAGCGAGATTCCGAAGAACTCCAGCAGCGCGCTACCCACCAACTCGACCACCAGCAGAAAGAAGGTCGTTCGGATCGCGATTCTCCGCGCCAGATCGCGGAAAATGGATAGGGGTGCGTTGCCTACGATGTCGAGCAACAACAATGCCGATCCCAGCGGGTTAATCACCGGCAGCAGTGCACTGAATGCCAATGCGAAGAACTTGATGAGAAGGGGTACGCTCCGCATATTGCGAAACAGCATAACACTGACCGCCAGTGTGTCTTGCAGGACCGCCTGGGAAAGGGCACAGACTCAAACGCAATTAATTGAGAGGTGAAGTGGAAGGATCGGTCAGAACGATGAGCTTTCCCGGTGGATATTCTTCCGGCGTCAGAGGAGTCTCGGGCTCGGGGTTAACGATCGTCAGCACCTCGCCGTTGACCACCCCACGCACCATCAGGCGGTCACCCTCCACCGCGACCACTCGATACTGCTGGTCGAATATCGATTTCTCTGGCTCTTTCATTGGATGGTTAGATGCGTAATTTCATGCCCACGATTCTCATACCGTCATGTTTTCAATGTGGATCCAGCCCAAATCGGCAATGCGTATACTATGCTCGCAGTTTCAAACGTCGGGAAGGAGATTCGTCGTTCATGCGTTACCTCGGTCGATTCCTCCTCATCGCCGCAATCGGTTTGGCATGTGCAGGAGCACAACCTGCTATCGCCCAATCCTCGACCAAAGACGACTGGGCTTACTATGGCCACGATGCCTGCGGGACTCGCTACTCGCCTCTGACCCAAGTCAATCGCCAGAATGTGGCCGCGCTCAAGCGCAGCCGCTGACCCCCTGTGTGCCGCAGTGGTCAATATTGACCATTCTTTCGCCCCAATAAACCCGCATCATTGAGTCATGAAAGTCACCGAAAAACAAGCACTCGCAGTACGGTGTCCGACCTGTGGCGCCAAGGTGGGAGAAAAATGTGAGCTCAGTACCGGGCAGCCGCGAACCGACCCTCATCGCGATCGGCGCCTGGCCGCGTCAGATCAGTAATCCTTAATCGAGCGGACTAAGCTTGGGACTACAATAGAGGAGATATGGGTTCTGTTGCAGAAGCCAAGAAACACAACGGGTTCAATCCCACGACTTTCCTTGCCACTATTGGCGAGGGCAGGAAGAGCCTGTCCATCCCCGGGAAGCAAGGTATCTTTGCCCAGGGCGACGCCGCGGATGCTGTCTTCTATATTCAGAAGGGCAAGGTCAAGCTCAGCGTCGTGTCCAAGGTAGGTAAGGAAGCCACCATCGGCATCGTGGGCCAGGGGAATTTCTTCGGGGAAGGCTCGCTAGCAGGGCAATCTCTTCGCATGGGATCTGCGGCCGCCATGACTGATTGCAACCTTCTGCGCATCGAGAAAAAGGCAATGATGGGCGCGCTCCATCGTGAACACGCCTTTTCCGACATGTTCGTGGCCTATTTGCTGGCCCGCAATATCCGCTACGAAGAGGACCTGGTCGACCAACTATTCAATTCCAGTGAAAAGCGCCTGGCGCGCGTCCTGCTGATGCTGGCTCACTTCGGTAAGGAAGGTGTGCCGGAAACCGTGGTCCCGAAGATCAGTCAGGAAACGCTGGCGGAAATGGTCGGCACCACTCGTTCGCGAGTGAGTTTCTTCATGAACCGCTTTCGGAAGATGGGTTTCATCGACTACGCCGGAGGTGTGGAAGGCGGCCTACAGGTGCACAGTTCTCTGCTTAACGTCGTTCTCCACGATTGAGAGCCTGCTACTCGGTTACTCCCGCATTCGTAGGCACGTCGGCACGCCAAACGAAAGCATATGCCCCGAATGAAAACGTTGCCGCTCCAAGGTCGCACACCTATTGCCCCAAACTCGCACAGCCGGGAAGGACTACAATGAAGATGTGAGATATTACACCACGAAACCGGTGAACGGCGGCACCACATTTACCTGTACTTTCTGCGAACATAGCGTCACCACCCTCGATTTCAATAACACCGGTGGCAACCGCCGTACGCAAGCCGCAGCTGCCATTAATCAGCATGCGGCCTCATTGCATGTACGACCGTGGGTGCCGGCCAAGTTGGGCGGTCGTGGCGCACTTTGACGGACCTCGCAGCCAAGACCTCGCCGTCCATCCAGATCACGCCGGCAGGCCAGGAGACTATCCATGCAGCCGGGAGATCACGTGAAGATCATCGGACGGGACGGATTCTATGTGTTCCTGAAAGAAGTTCAAGGAACGGCAACCCTTCGCTTAGGGAGTGCGAGGAGCCTGGACGAGCCCACCTTGGCCATTCCGATCAATCAGGTGGTTTCTCTGGAACCCACGAAATAGGCTCACCGGCTGGGCCCGATTCCCACTTTGGAACCGTTCGCTCTCCCCAGAGCAAGATTGACCAGCACTCGACGTGACCATGCTGAATACTATTGTTGTGAAGCCCGAGAAACTTACCTTGAAGCAGATATTGTCCGTGCAGTGCCCGATGTGTGGAGCTAAACCGAAAGAGAGATGCACGGCCAGCACCGGACATCCCTCCGGCAAGACCCATCTCGACCGGGATATGGCCGCCGCCAAATATGCCCGCCCTGAGAGCTCAGCCGATGCGGCGCTGCGAATCCTGAAAGCAATCACCAGCCGCGGCCTTCGGATTCTCTCCCAGCATAGATAAAAGGCCCGGTCCCCCTACACGACCCGGCGGCCGCTCACCAGATTGACGACTAGCACTATCAGCGCCACTACCAGCAGCAAGTGAATCAGGCTGCCGGCTACGTGCAGGCTAAAACCTAAAAGCCACAGAATCAGCAGCACTACAAAAATCGTCCAGAGCATGTTGACCTCCTTTGCTCAACCGCGCCTTCAGGGATGAACTTCCTGCAACGACTTCCCGCACTCCAAACAAAATGCCTTCGACCGTGCAGTAATCAGCCCGCAGAACGGGCACATTCTTTGTGAGGGGAACTTCCCAGGGTAGGTTTCCACAGCAAACAGCTTCCTCAGTGAATCCCAGAGCACCCCAGCCCATCTACGAACCCAAAAAAGAAAAGAAGACATTAAGGGACACCATGGCGCGAATTTCGCCACCTGACAATGACACATCCACCCCAGACCGTTCTGAGCAGGATTGCTCACTCCCGGCTTCCTATGCGGTTCAGGCCGCCCCGTCACATTTTGTCCGCCGCCTATTCAGTCGTGCCGTCACAACTCCATAACCACGCGGGCTTTAGCCTTCGAGGCGCCCGCTCACCCCAGCCAAAGTGAGCAATTCAGACCAGCTATTGCTTTCCGCTTGCGCGATCATAATATTAGAGACGAGCACCCGGTCTCTCTTTCAGGTTCTCTGAGCTAAGTCAGCCCATCTGAAGTTCTCTCCTCTTAGCGTCCACTCTAAAAGGAGCAATTCATGAAAAAAACAATGTCAGTGTTATTGATGGGCTGCATGGGCCTGTTTGGAACTTATGCGTTCGCCGGCTCGGCGCGCGAAGACACGGTTGACCGCCTGCAAAAGTCCGTGGAAGTTCTGCACGCCATCATGTCAACTCCGGACAAAGGCATTCCCGAAGAAGTGTTGAGCGGCGCAAAGTGTGTCCTCGTGGTCCCAGATCTCATTAAAGGTGGCTTCATATTTGGTGGCAAGCATGGACGCGGCGTGGCCACTTGCCGGACCTCCGAAGGCTGGAGCGCGCCCGCATTTGTTTCCGTGGGTGGCGGCAGTTGGGGATTGCAGATCGGCGTCGAAGGTGTTGACCTGGTCATGCTGGTCATGAACGATCAGGGCTTCCAGCATCTGCTCTCCAGCAAGTTCGAACTCACTGGGGAAGGATCCGTTGCAGCCGGCCCGGTTGGCCGTCATGCTTCCGCTGGAACCGACTGGAAGATGAACACTGAAATGCTGACCTACTCGCGCTCCAAGGGCGTGTTCGCCGGACTGACATTGGAAGGCGCGGTTGTCGAACAGGACAACGACTCGACCATCGCCATCTACGGCAGTCACAAACGCTTCCGCAATATTCTTTCCGGCAAAGTGGCAACGCCACAGAGTGCAGTGGCATTCGTGAAGGCCGTATCCGATGCTGGGCAACAGGCACGCATCGCCGAGGCCAAAGCCGATAGCAAGTAACGCATCCGGAAGCCAGAACTTGTGCCTGACCGGAACCGTATATCGGTTCCGGTCAACACAGGATGGAAGTCAGCCGCGGAGCGGGGGAATTCTCAACGCCAACGCCACGGGAGATAACATGAACATCATTCTGCGAAAATGGTTTTTCACCGCCTGCCTCATTCTGTGCCCGATCCTTGTCCTCGCTCAGTCCTCGCCACCCAACCCGGACGCGCAGAATCTCGACGCCTGCAAGGCTGGCCGCGAAACCTGTGATCGCTCGAAGCTGAACCCGTCGGAATTGGCCGACCTCGCTCTTGCCCGCCGCACCAGCAACCTTTCGAACTGCCGCAACGGCTTCGATCCCTGCGATCGCTCGACACTTACTCCACGGGAGGCCACTGCATTAGCGGTGGCCGACCATCAGCGCGATGTCTCCGCCTGCAACAGCGGCATGGGATCTTGCGACCCATCGCTGTTGACTCCTTCCGAAGCCCGTGATTCATCCCTCGCCAAGCACCAGCGCAACCTCACCGACTGCAAGGACGGGATCGGCGATTGCGACCGCTCCCAACTGTCTCCGTCCGAAACGGGCACAGTGAACACCGCCAGGCGCGAGCTCAATGTCTCCGACTGTAAGAATGGCGCCGGCTTATGCGATCACTCCAAGCTCACTCCCGCGGAAACGAAGGAGGTGGCCACCGCGGAGCACCAGCGTAACGCACAGAATTGTGAAAATGGCTGGGACGAGTGCGACCATTCCAAACTCAGTCCCGCGGAAGCAGCGCAAATTGAAGCCTCAGATCACAAGCGCAACCTGACCGCTTGCAAGGACGGCCAGGAAACTTGCGACTTCGCAAAACTAACCGCACCTGAAACCACGCAGCTCGCCGACGCCGAGCACAAACGTAACTACACCGCTTGTCTCAAAGGCTACGGCTATTGCGATGCCTCTCGACTCACCGCGGAGGAGACTCATTCTCTCCCCCTGAAAAGCCATTAAACCGACACCATGACCCAACGACAATGTCCCGAGTGCGACAGTGAGTTGGTGCAAGCCCGGCGCCCCGAGAACCTGCCCGGCGGCTCGGCCAACTATTGGCGGTGCAGCACGTGCGGATCCGGCTTCACCGCGGAACAGATCCGCGAAACCAAGCGTCCCAAGCTTCCTGCCATCGAGCACGCATGAATCGTCGATCCGCCCCCAGGTGAGCCGTTCTGCTCAGACTTGTGAATCTCCATCTGTCATTCTTCCCCTTCATAGTTGCTTCGAGAGGTCACACCATTTATGGGAACATCGGTATCGCGTATGTTTGAGACTTTGTTCGGCTGCTATCACAGCCAGCTCAGCCGCGTGTTCACCATCAAGAAACGGACTTACCGGGTTTGCTTCGCGTGTGGACGGGAGATCGAGTATTCCTGGGAATTAATGCACGCTCAGCCGTCTTCCGTCGCTGACCAGGCCTGCGCATCGCTCGACACCGCCATGCCAGTTGAAGCTTCCGCAAGCTGATCCCGCCCCCTGTGCTTCGCAGCCTGAACCCCACATGTGAGCTATCTTGCTCAGACACCAAAGTCTGTACCTGTCATCCTTAGTTCTCCTCATCCGTGTGTATGCCGCGTAACCTCCGGCCCGCACGATTCGACCCTAAAGCTCTCGAACATCAAAATTAGGGCAGCACCTCCAGGCGGATGGGAGGCGTTAGCCCGCGCACCATGAAAGGTCAAGCTCATGCCTTTAATTCAACTCCTGGAAGTTCTCATCGTGGTGGGTGTCCTCCTGTGGCTGGTGAATCGCTTCATCCCAATGCAGGGAACCATCAAGTCAATTCTCAATGGCGTCGTGGTCATCGCCGTCGTTCTGTGGCTGCTGAATGTGTTTGGGCTGTTTCACAATCTCAGCAATATCCGCATCGGCAAGGGATGACGACAGGGCAATCAACGCCAACCACCACCGAGACAACGTAACCCGGCAGACCTCTGCCACAAGGAGATATTTGTGAACACAAGCATCAAGACATTCTTAGCCGTCGTAGCAGCGCTGAGCTTGAGCGCCGTAGCCCAGACCAATTCCCAGCCCAGCATGGCAGTCGAACCCATGAGTTCGACGCCCACGTTCCGAGTCGTCGTAGTCAGCCGCAGCGTGCAGGCCGTCAACTACCAGCACCGCAGCGGGGCCAGCAAGCTGGATTTCGCAGGCACCGATCTGATGCCTTCAGCCAATGGCCAGGCCAAAGTAAACAGCAAACGTGGATCCATTGAGATCGAGGTGGAATTTGGCGATCTGCAAAAGCCCACGTCGTTCGGTACTGAGTATCTGACTTATGTCCTATGGGCAATTTCCCCTGAAGGCCGGGCAGTCAATCTGGGCGAAGTGCTCCTGGGCGAAAACCATCGCAGCAAGCTAAACGTCACCACCGATCTTCAAGCCTTCGCGCTGGTGGTCACCGCCGAACCTTATTATGCCGTTCGTCAGCCCAGCAACGTCGTGGTGCTCGAAAACGTGGTTCGCCCCGACACCAAGGGAACTTCCGAAGTCGTGGATGCCAAGTATGAACTCATGGAACGCGGCGGCTACATTCCCACCGGCTACAAGTTCGACCCGGTGGTCCTGAACAGCAAGTTGCCGCTGGAATTCTTCGAGGCGCGCAATGCCTTGCGCATCGCCCAGTCTGAGGGAGCCGAGACCTATGCCGGTGACAGCTATCAACACGCCGTTCAGTTGATGAATAACACCGACGAATTAGCCACACGAAGACACTATGAAAGAAAGCCGATGATTGCCCTCGCTCGCGAGACGGTACAGACGGCTGAAGACGCACGCGCCATCGCAGTCAAAAAGATGGACGAGCAGCGCCAGGCCGATGAACGCCAGGCTTCCACTGACGCCCAGACGCAATCCCAGGCCCAAGCTGACGAGGCCACGCGCCAGAAAGAACAAGCCCAGTCCGATGCCGCCAAAGCGCAATCTGACATGGCTGCAAGTCAGGCCGCATCCGCTGCCGCAGTTACCGCGGCCCAGGCCGATGCCGACCAATCCCGCCTGGCTGCGCAGCAGGCGCAACAGAACGCGCAACAAGCGGAAGACGACAAAACCGCCATGCGTACCCGCCTGTCGGATCAGTTGAATTCCGTTCTCCAGACTCGCGACAGCGCCCGCGGACTGATCATAAGCATGTCCGATGTATTGTTTGACACCGGCCAATATTCCTTGAAGCCCGGAGCACGGGAGAAGCTGGCGAAAGTCGCCGGAATCCTCCTGGCTTACCCCGGCCTCAACATTGCAGTCGGTGGCTACACCGATAACGTCGGCGGCGATGCCATGAATCAAACATTATCTGAGAACCGCGCCGGCTCGGTGCGCGATTATCTCGTGAACCAGGGGGTGGCGAACGATTCCGTCAGCGCCACGGGCTACGGCAATACTCTGCCAGTGGCCTCCAACGACAACTCCGCGGGTCGGCAACAGAACCGGAGAGTAGAACTGCTCGTGTCCGGCGACGCCATCGGCAACCCGGTCCCGACCACGACAGGAAGCTTGCAGTAAGCGAACTGATGTAACGATTCGGAAAAATGGAGGCAACACATGAAAGCAACAGGAATCGTCAGCACCGTAGCTCTGTCGTTGCTCCTCGGATTCGCTGCTCCGCTCTATGCTCAGGAGCAACACGAAGAGCAGAAGGACCAACAGGAACAGAAAGATAAGGCGGCCAAACCGGAAGAGAAGAAAGCGCAGGAAGCTGGGCCCGCAAAGCAGGAAGAGAAGAACGCTCAAGAAGGCAAGAGCGCCAAGCAGGAAGAGAAAAGCCAGCAGCAAGAAAAGAGCAACCAGCAGGAGGAGAAAAACGGACAACAGCACGAACAGCAGGCCAGGGGCGGCCAGCAAGCGCAGCGCGGCCGCATTCCTGACGACCGCTTCCGCGCCAACTTCGGACGCGAACACACCTTCCATGTCAGCGAAGGTGACTACAGGAACCACCGCTTCCAGTACGGCGGCTATTCCTTCGGATTCGTTGGCGTGTGGCCAGCCAACTGGCTCTACACCCAGGACGTCTTTGTGGTTGACATCGACGGCGTCTATTACCTGTGTAACCCGGTATATCCGGGCGTGAACATCACACTCAGCTTCGCGCTGTAGCCGTGCGTCTTGGGAGTCCCCACCATTGTCGGATTGTCCGCGACAGGGTGGGACTCCAAGAACTTGCCATTCTCAGAGTTCCAGATTCTAAGTTCCAATCATACTGACGATGGACTACGTGCATTCCCCGCGACTCAATAACCCCAAGTGCCAAATGTTAAGTGCCAAGTGCCAAGTGCTCCTATATATGCCTGAATCGGGATTGTCCGCAAAAGTGAGCCATTGTGCTCAGACTTGGCAATCGATCCATGTAACCCTGTTAGTGGAATCCTTGTATAGGACACGCCGCCGTTCACTCCACGCAGCCCGCAGCCGCAAAGTATAACCGGGCAATCGAAGGATGATCGGGCAAGGTGATTCAAAATGCGTAATCTACGTTTGTTATTTCTGACCCTTCTGATTCTGGCCATACCGGCCATTTCGTTCGCGCAGTTCGGCGTGTCCGTCGAGATCGCCCCGCCCGGCCTGCCTGTCTATGAGCAACCCGCGATTCCCGCCGCCGGCTATTTGTGGACACCCGGGTACTGGGCTTACGGTGGCGAAGGCTACTTCTGGGTGCCAGGTACGTGGGCACAGCCTCCCATGGTTGGCCTGCTCTGGACCCCCGGTTATTGGGGCTGGGGCGGAAGCGCTTTCGCCTGGAATGGCGGCTACTGGGGTCCACACGTCGGATTCTACGGCGGCGTCAACTACGGCTTCGGCTTTGGTGGTGTTGGCTACGAAGGCGGATACTGGAACAATGGTGCCTTCAACTACAACCGCTCGGTGAACAATATAAGCAACACCAACATCAGCAACACTTACAACAAGACCGTCATCAATAACACCACCGTCAATAATGTCAGCTACAACGGCGGTACTGGCGGAGTCAACGCCCGCGCCACCGCAGCCGAACAAACCGCAGCCCACGAGCGGCACAGCCCGGCTACGGCTGCGCAAACCGAGCATGTGCGTGCGGCCAGCTCGAACCACGAGTTGCTCGCGTCGGTCAACCACGGCAAGCCGGCGATCGCTGCCACAGCAAAGCCAGGTGATTTTAGTCATGGAGTAGCGGCCAAAGAAGCTGGTGCCGAAAACAAGGCAGCCGAGAACAAAGCCGCTGAAACTAAGGCCACCGAAAACAAGGCAGCTGAGAACAAGGCTGCTGAAACCAAGGCTACCGAAAACAAGGCAGCTGAGAACAAGGCCGCTGAAAACAAGGCCACCGAAAACAAGGCAGCTGAGAACAAGGCCGCTGAAACCAAGGCTACCGAAACTAAGGCAGCTGAGAACAAAGCTGCTGAATCCAAGGCCACCGAAACTAAGGCAGCTGAGAACAAGGCAGCCGAGAATAAAGCCGCTGCAGCTCGTGTGAATGAGAACAAGACGGCAAAGCCGAAGCCGGCTCCTGCAGCCAAAGAGCCTACGGCTCGCGCCCAGCCCGTCCCTCGTCCGGCACCTGCAGCCCATGCGCAGCCGGCTCCTCGTCCGGAGACTGCTCACTCCAACGTGCCCCGTCCACCCACTCAGTCGAATAAGCCGACTGCAGCTCGTCCAGCAACAGCAGCGCATGCCCAGGCTGCGCCTCGTCCAGAGACGGCGCGCAGCGCACCAGCACCTAAAGAGCCCGCAGCGCGGCCGGCAACGGTAGCGCATGCGCAGGCTGCACCGCGTCCCGTAAAAGAAGCTCCCAAAACCGAGGAACGTCCGCGGCAATAGGGAACTGGCTGGCACTCTTTGATTCACTGGCGCGGGCCCACTTAGGGCTCGCGCCATTCTTATTTCCGCTGACTATTTCAAGCTTGACCGTGAAAGGCCGCGTTTCCGCCGGACGGTAAGCCTAGGTTTCTTTGCACTCCTTGCGACACAACTTTGCGCCCTTTGCGGTTAGAGGCTCTTAAGCCGGGACTCAAATCTATCCGTCACCTGAGCAGTTTTGACCATTAACAAACCCGCCAAACGCCTATAACCAAAGCTGGCCCTCCCTCAAAATTGGGTTAGGAAAAAGGAGCAACACATGCTTGGAACCATCCTGATCGTGCTCTTGGTACTGGCGCTTTTCGGCGCCCTCCCACGCTGGTCGCACAGCAGAGACTGGGGCTATGCCCCCACCGGAGGCCTCGGACTGGTCCTCCTCATCGTAGTCATTCTCCTGGTCCTCGGCCGGATCTGAACCATGCCTCACCCCGCGACTTCGCCAGGCGCCACAATCAGCGGGTGGCGCCTGCTTTCTATCCGCATCGCGGCGATTCTTCTCACCGTGCTTATCTGCAGTGGCGGTTTGTCCGCCTACTCGGTTCTGACCCACGAGGAAATTGTCGATCTCGCTTGGACCGATGCGATTCAGCCTCTCCTGCTCAAACGCTATCCCGGCCTTACGGACGATCAAATCCGCGAAGCCCATGCCTACGCCTACGGCGGCGCCATCATCCAGGACCTCGGCTACTTTCCGTTTGGGAGCAGCGAGTTCAGCAACCTCGTCCACTATGTTCGCAGCGGAGATTTTGTGCGCGAGCTGGTGCTTGAGAGCCAGGACGTCAACGAGTACGCCTTCGCGCTGGGCGCGCTGTCGCACTATGCGTCGGATATCGCCGGGCACCCCGCAGTGAACCAGGCGGTGGCCATCGAATATCCCAAACTGCGCGCCAAGTTCGGCCAGTCCGTCCGTTATGCGCAGGACAAGACCGCTCACTTGAAAACCGAGTTTGGATTCGACACCGTGCAGGTGGCGAAAAACCGTTATGCCTCGCAGCAGTACCACGACTTTATCGGATTTCAAGTTTCCAAGCCGCTGCTGGAGCGGGTGTTTCCCGTGGTGTACGGAGTGGAATTGAAAGACGTCCTTACTCACGAGGATCTGGCGGTAGGTTCGTATCGTTTCGCGGTCAGCCGGCTGATTCCGCAAATGACACAAGTCGCCCTGCAAACCCATAAAAAAGACCTGATGCGCGAAACCCCGGATTTCGCGAAACGGAAATTCCTGTATCGTCTTTCACGCTCCGATTACGAACGCGACTGGGGAAAGGACTACGTGAAGCCGGGCATGGGCACGCGCATTTTATCAACCCTGCTGCGCTACATGCCGAAAATCGGTCCCTTCAGGAAGCTGGGGTTCAATAACCCGACTCCGCAAACCGAAGACCTCTATATCAAGAGCATCAACACCACCGTCGACCAATACCGGGCGTTTCTCGAACAGGTGCGTACTGACACCCTCGTACTTCCCGATCGTGACCTCGATAGCGGGGAAGCCACCGTGGCGGCGGAATACTCGCTCACCGACGACACCTACGCCCAGTTGCTCGACCAATTGTCAAAACAAAAGTTCAATCAGACATCTCCCGAACTGCGCGACAACATCCTGTTGTTTTATTCCGATCTCGCCCTACCGATCGACACCAAGAAAAACCCGGCTGAGTGGCAAGCGGTGCTGACTGCACTCGATCAGCTGAGATCGGTGACGCCGATGCAAACCGTCGCGGGAAGCCCGGCACAGTGACCTCGCTCCCCATCTGGATACGCACTTCGCTCCTATCCCTCGGCGCCGTCCTTGCGGTCGCCCAGACCGGCTTGGCCCAATCTGTTATCCCGGCTGCGGCTCGCACCCCGCCGCCCGTAATCGTCATCGGTTTCGTCGGTGGGTTCATCAAGCACGATAATCTCGTCCACAGCGAGGTGCAGCTTGCGGCGCGTCTGCGCAAGGCTTATCCCGCCGGCGTAGACGTCGAAACCTTTGAGAGCTACCACGGGGAAGAAGCCAGAAAAAGAGTCCTCAGCCTGCTCGACACCAACCACAATGGCACTCTAACTCCCGGCGAGAAACACACTGCACGCATCATCATCTACGGGCATAGCTGGGGCGGCTCGGAAGCCATCGCTCTGGCACGCGACCTCGAAAAGGATGGCATCCCGGTGCTGCTCACCGTTCAAGTCGACAGCATCTCCAGGATGCACCAAAATGATGCGCTCATTCCCGCCAACGTGGCCCAGGCCGCGAATTTCTACCAGGCAGACGGACTTATCCACGGCCAGCCCAGGATTCGCGCCGCCGACCCTGCCCGCACTCATATACTCGGCAATTTTCGCTTCGACTACAAATCCAGCCCACTGAAATGTGAGGACTATCCCTGGTACGACCACCTATTCGCCAAGGCCCACACCCAAATTGAATGTGATCCAGACGTCTGGAAACAAGCCGAGGCGCTGATGCGTTCGAACCTGCCCCCAACCACCGCGGGAGACGAAACACGTTGAACAGTCGTGAGTGCTTTCCGCAGCCGGTGGACCACTCAAGCCCGCTGTTGGTCTGAGCGGGGCGGTTCCTGCTTCGCCGAAAGCCATGCCGCCGCCGTCAAAGCTAACGTGATCACGATTGAGAAAACGATGGGAATAATAAAAAAGTATTTCCAGTCCAAAACCGTGATGGCGGCAAAGCAAAGCGCGAACGTCCACGCCGTGCCGCGCATTTTCGCCAAAGACTCCGGCGGAAGGCCGCCGAGCTGCCATGCCAACACCACCGCCAGTAGTAGAATCACGCTGATGGTGAGTCCAAACCCAACATAAAAATCCCAATAGGTCCGGTCAAACCCCAAAATATAAAAGTGAGTGGACCGCATGGGGCCAAGATCCACCGCCCACGCGGGATCGGACCAGGGATAACCAGAGGTGTGTCCGGCATCAAGCAGCAAAAGAAGAACAGCGGCGATTCGATAAAACACGGATGCTCGCATGGTTGCCTCCAGGGATCACGGCAGCGGGCACTATCCCGCCACGCAGCTGCAAACTGTACCACTAACAGAATTGCGATGCGAAACGGCCGATCCCATGTCTCGCCTCTGCCAGACATGAGAACTTCACTCCCCACTACTTCCTCATCAAATCCCAAGCCTCGCGATACTCCTCCCACTTCGCCCGTTTACACTCGATGTCCGGATAAAACCTCAAACTTCGCGCTGGCGCAAAATCCTCGATCGGCAACACGTACCACGCGTTCTTCGGAATAATGTGCGCCACCAGCACGTCAATCTCATCCGCCGTATAACACACTTTGCCTCTGCCATACACCGAGTAAATCGACTGCACGTCATACCCTCGCGCCCGCAACGTCGCCGTACACTTCAGTTGCACCCGCCACAGCCGCCGCCCCGAATCCACAATAAAGTCATAACGCTCGCTGTCGCCCCACGGCTTGGTCACCGCAAATCCCTCCGCCGACGCCTTCATCAGGAACGCCGCCTCCGAGAATTCTCCCGTCCGCTTCGTATTCGGACGCCGCGCTCCACCATCTTCCCCAACCACCTGCCAACCAGTTTCCATTTCCCGATCTCCAATTCTTGTCGCCCAATTCTTGCTGCAAAGAAAAAGGCGCGGCTCCGTGGGCCGCGCCTCGCGTTGACTTCCTATACATCCAGACTAGCAAATTGAAGAGGCAAGTGAGACACGATTCCGAAATTTATTGTCGGATTAGAATCAGCGCACTAGAAAGAAATCGACCAAGAAGGGGGCTTGACAAGAAATTTCAGAAGCGACGCCAAAACGGGAAATTGAGGCCCCGCGTCCCGATCCGGCACAAATCTTCGGATGGGCGACGAACTCGAAGAAAAAATCCCGCGAATGGCCCTGCACCTGCTTGTGGGACGGACACTCCCGTCCGTCGCCTCGACCACTGTCATCCTGAGCGAAGTTGGCGTTCGCAACGCGAACGCCAACGCAGTCGAAGGACCCCATACTGGCTTGCAGCGCGATAAACCCGGAGAGGCATTCTCTCGATGCTGTCGAGTTGCGGTAGTGCCCCATCCCTTCGCGCACTTTGCGAAGGGGTGGGATTCCACGGCCCCAAGCCACTGTCATCCTGAGCGGAGTTCTCGTCCGCCCCGCGGACGAGAACGCAGTCGAAGGACCCCTTACAAGCGTCTAGCGCGATAAACCCGGAGAGGCATTCTCTTGATGCTGTCGAGCGGCGACGGGACGGGTGCCCCATCCTTTCGCGCACGTTGCGAAAGGGTGGGATTCCACGGCACCCGACGAGAAACCGCCCAACACTCCGGTAGTAATATACTTGGCAAAACTTCGTCATAATAGGTACTGGCATGCCATCGCTGTGATATGGCAGGATTGGCGCATGAGGAAACCGAACATCTGCCCGGAATGTGGCCATGAGTTTTATCATGGCTGGGACGGAATTGATTCTCACTGGCGGTCAAAGCACAACAGCATCATGCGCTATGAGGAGGCATGGCCATTGATCTGCTCTGGCCGATACCCAAGCAAAAAGACCTCTCAATGAAACAGGAAACGGTCCGAAAACGGGAACAGTGAGTCAGTGTTTCCGTGCGGGCCGTTTCTTTCCTTTTGTTACGTTTTCTCGCTTTCCCGCTTTAGAAGTTCTTCCTTTGACACAGTGAGCACCTGCATCGCGTTATCGAATCGCTCAAACTCAGTCTTGCCGGGAACATACGAAGCTGGTAGTGGTTTCATTTTACGGCCTTTTTATTTGCGTTTTCGCTGCCTTCTTGCAGCAACAGTCCGCTCCGATGGTTTCTTCTTAGGCCCGGTTCCGACTTGCATAGGACTGCCGGTACTGAATCCGCCGAGCGAGTAGTCCACTACCAACTCAACAAGGTTCTTTACTTGTGGCGCACAGGAGCGGAATTCTAGTCGGTCCAGCACACTTTCTCCCATCTTTTGGAGCGGTTCAGCAATCAGTGCATGAACAAATGATTGGGTTGATGAGGTTACCCCGCAGAAATTCAGAACGACGATCTTATTTGCGACGAGAGAAGGCATGATAACCGACTTACGAAGGTCTTTGGCTGAATCCTTATCCTCCGCAAAACCGTTAACGCCAGCGTTGACCCTTACCTCTATTTGTTCAGTCATGTGAATTTTATCTTTCCTGCCACGGTCTTCTTCGCAGGTAGTTGCTGTACTATTGACCGGAAAAATGTTGGGAAATTCGGCACGTTCTGCGTTAGGACTTCCGCTGCCGCAACGGTTCCCGGCCATCTCCATCCGAGAGTCCAAAAATTGTGGCGCGGATCATCGAAAGCATCTTGATATACCAGCGGTCGTTCGCCTTTACGTAGCCGCTTAATCCGAAACGCACCATCGCCAGAAATCAGAGCAAAATACCCGCCAGTCGCCTTCGCAATGGCTCTAGTAAAGAACAAACCAGCGCCAGCATTGTCAGTCGCGCTGCTATACATTCCACTCTTTATCGCACCCGTGATCCCAAGTTGCATGGACAGTTGAAGCGCGACTCTATCGTCGTCTTCAGCCTGAGGATATGAGTAGGAAAGCGATGAAGCAATTCCAAATCCGCAGTCGGCCACGGCGATTGAGACGTGTGGGGGGTCTTTTGTGTACCGCTGCGCGCAAATGTACGCGCCTTCCATGGAGCCAGAGTGCTCTAACACGTTGCGGATAAGTTCGCTAATACAATACTGCACGGCGGCTAACGCATGGGGTTCTTTGTCCAAGTGAAGAAGCGCTGACACGTTACCGATCACGGCTGCGAGATCAGCGCCTGTCCTAACTTGAGTAAGCGGAATGAATTTCCCTGCTTCTTCATGCTCTTGAACCAAGGGTTCATGAGACACTTTTAGGTGTTCAAACAGACCCATGCGTATAGCATATTTCTGTGACGGGCCTCCCACATTCTCCGCTTGCATAGTACAGCCGTTGCGCTGACACCACCCTCCCCACGCCGCCGCCATTGCCATAGCGATTGGGTCCATGAAGGCCCACCTTGGGTGCATCACCAACTGGGCAGGTGTATTGGTGTCAGAAAATGGAGAATTTAGAAATAAGAGGTTCCTGATTGTACGAATACTGGCTTCGTTCGGAATCAGTAGTTGTGGCATCTCTAGACTTTTACACAGCATAAACCTCATACTCCTTTTCAGAAGCATGTGGGGTCATTCTTGATGCTCAGCCTAGCGGCTCCCGCAAAGAATCAGCCGGGCTAATCATCGCTTCTTCCGCCCCGAGGGACATTCGCGTTTCCCTCGGTTCTGGCGCTTGAACTTTTTAGTAAACCGCCTCCTGACCCTTGCCCGTCAGTTCTTTGTACGTCAGCCTTTTCCCAACGATCTGTCGAACGGCAAGGTCAAACCTGTCAGAATCATTCAACGGATTATCCCGCGTGTCACGGTTATTGTAACGGAATATGTACTCATCAAGGTAGCGATGCAGGTGGAACGGCCTGGTGCCCCAGGTTCGCGCCCCCCTTGGGACGCGTCGACTTCAGATCCCCGGTTGTTGGGGCGCTAACCTGGGAGTCTGCACCACAATGGTGTATACTGGTGCTACTACTATGCCGCTAGCCAAACGGTCCCGCGCAAAAGCAGCACGTCCAACCCAAGTCCGGCGAAGCGTAACCTTGCCAACCAAGATCGCCAGACAGGTCGAGAACCTGGCCAAACAGCGCGCCCTCAGCGATAACCGTGTGCTGGTCGAACTCATCGAACAGGGAATCGAAGCCCAGCAACAAAAAGAGAAGGCATTTTTTCAGTTGGCCGAACGCTTCCGTGCTGCCAGCGATCCCGAGCAGGTCAAGCAGTTGGGCAATCAGTTAGGACGTTTCGTTTTTGGCGAATAGCTCCGCATTGACCAAATGAAGATCGAGACTTGGTCTCGGCTTCCGCCGCCGTTCGCGACCATCTGGTCGAACGCATGCACGACCGCAACATCAGCCTCGAAGACCTCAACCAGCTACGCATATGGATGGAATCGAAGCCGGAGGTCCCAGACGGGCCGTGGTACAAGGACTTCGATTCCTTCAAGTTATGCGGCGAAAGCAAGTACCCCAAGACCTTCCTTCTCGCAGGCCAACCCGCCAAGGTCCAAAAGCCATAAATTCATGGTCCGGAAGACCGGGAAACTCCCTCTTCGGCAAGCCCTACGCACCCCGCCTGGGCGTTTTGGCTGAATGCTGAGTGCTGAATGCTCCAATCTTTTCAATACTTTAGCTCCCATTCGCTGCCCAATCCCCCCATTAAACCCCTGTTTTTCCCCGTTCATTGGGATATTCGTGCCTTATGCCTTGCCCCTCAATAGGATAGTGGACAACGAACCTGCGGGAGAGTTCTATCTGGAGCTTTCCGGGGTGAAGGTCAAGACAACATAGATATTAGGTAGAGGCGTAACTTGTTACGTCTCCCAGGGTATAGGCACAGGTAGGAGTCACAACCCAGGGGTGGGCTTTGCGCCCAACTCCCAGTGAGCGAAAGCGAGAACAATGCACAAGCCAATCAAGTATGCGGAAAAGGTAATGACTGTGGCCGCCACCGGCGCGTTCGCGGTGTTCGAGCGGCTCAATCGCATCAAGCCCAATCCTTCTCCCACGCCCAAATGGTCTGACAAACCTCTGCTCAAGTCCTACGAGAAGTCGAAGCCGCCGCTCGGCTGGCCGCGCTCGACCGATTCGCTTTGTCCCCGGTGCGTTCCCGAAATTCGTCAGCAGATCCTCGACGGCAAGCTACCGGTCGAAGTGCTGATGAACGAAAAAGTCGGCGAAATTAAAGCCACCATCATCGAGCGCGATGGCAAGATTCTGATGGTGAAGCAGTGCCCCAAGCACGGCACCTTCGAAGATGTGATGTCGATTGATACCGAATTCTCGCAGCATCTCGAAGACGTGTTCCCCGGCCGCGACATCAAGGCCCACAACGACGAAAAGCTGCATCATCATGGCTCTTCGACGGTGAAGTACGGACGCGGCTCGGTGCTGACCATCGATCTCACCAACCGTTGCAACATGATGTGCGACCCTTGCTTCATGGACGCCAACCAGGTTGGCTTCGTGCATGAACTGACATGGGAAGAAATCAAGCAGATGCTCGACAACGCCATCACCATCAAGCCGCGTCGCCAGATGAGCGTGCAGTTCTCCGGCGGTGAGCCGACCTTGTCTCCGTATTTCCTTGACGCCGTACGTTATGCCCGCAAAGTTGGATACAACAGCGTGCAGGCTGCGACCAACGGAATCGAATTCGCGAAGAGTTTCGAGTTCGCCCAACAGGCCGCCGAAGCCGGGATGCGTTATGCATACCTGCAATTCGACGGCATCGGCAACGCCGCCAACGCGCACCGCAAAGTTGGCAACTTGTTCGATGTGAAGTTGAAGGCGATCGACAACCTGCACAAAGCCGGAGTAGAGATCGTGCCAGTAGTGACGATTGTGAATGGCATCAACAACGAGCAAGTAGGAAGAATCATTCAGTTCGCGTTAGACAATCCAAAGAAAATCGGATTCCTTTCGTTCCAGCCAGTAAGTTTCACCGGCCGCGACGAAGCCGTAACCGACGAACGCCGCGAAGCGCAGCGTTACACACTCTCCCATCTAGCCCACGACGTGAAAACCCAAACCGGTCTCGGCGAGCCCGCCCGCGACTGGTTCCCCATCAGCTTCATGGGAACCTTCTCCGACTGGGCCGACGTAATGCACGCCAACGACGCCAAAAACGACTGGGGCCAACTCTCCTGCGGTTGCCATCCGAATTGTGGGACTGGGATGGCTGTGATGATTGATAAGGAGACTAAGGAGGCGGTTCCGGTTACTGCGTTCTTGCATGGGGACCAGTTGGCTAAGGATATTGCCAAGGTCAACGACGGGGCGCGCAGCAAGTTCATCAGTGTGGTGGGGATGGCGCTTTGTCTGATGAAGAATTACGATCCGTTTAAGTCGCCTACTCATTTCAAGCTGATTGATCTGTTGCGGAAGTTTGACAAGAACTACAACGCTACCGGGAAAGACTACGGCAAGGTTGGTCCGGACCGGAGCATCGACGATGTGATGAAGCGGCGGAATGATCGCTGGAACTTTTTGTTCATCGCGGGAATGTGGTTCCAGGATTTGTTTAACTATGACTTCCGGCGGACGGAGCAGTGCATTATTCCATACGCCACGCAGGAAGGCGAGATTTCATTCTGCGCTTACAACACGGGCGTGGGCTGGCGGAACATTATCGAGAAGATGCATATGACGGCCACGCTCACCAAGTGGTATGAGGAGCACGGGCGGCATGAGATCTTTGCCGGCGGCAAGAACGTGAAGATGGAAGCGGAAGATCACAACCTGGTGCTGCGCGAGGGGATCGTTACCATGGAAGAGCAGCATGATCTGGACAAGCTGGGCATCGCCAAGAACTCGCGGGAAGAAAAGCTGCGGGCGCGGGATGCGAAGCAGGCAGAGGCGCGGGGTCCGAAGAAAAACGATGCGGCCTACGATGCGCGGATGGCGTCGCTGTATCGGGAAGTGGTGCTGAAAGAGAAGCCAGTGCAGTCGGAGAATGGATTCATTCCGCTGGGTGCGTTGATGAAGCCGGCGGCGCCGAAGCCGGAAGTTGGGGAGCCGGTGTTGGGGGATTAGGCAGCTTTCAGCTTTCAGCACTCAGCATTCAGCATTCAGCTAAAACCAAGAAGGGCCGCCGCGAGGCGGCCCGATTTGTTTGGGGCGGGGAGCTATTAGTGAACGTCCCGGCTGCGTCTGGGTTTACGGGGAAAACCTTTCACCACGGAGGCACGGAGACACGAAGAAGTCTTAGCCGCAGATTACGCAGAACACGCAGAACACCCGGCAAACCATTCACCACAGAGGCACAGAGACACAGGGAAAGCTTGGCGTATTCACCGGTGTCCACAGAAGTCTTAGCCGCGGAGTACGCAGAACACCCAGATCACCTGGCAAACCATTCACCACAGAGGCACAGAGACACAGGGAAAAGCTTGGCGTATTTCCGCAGAAGTCTTAGCCGCAGATTGCGCGGAACACGCAGATTACTTTTCCTGCTTTTAAACTCAGTGCAGGCGGATGCCGCCGACGTAGTCCTGGCTGCTGACCCCGTTGCTGGTATCCATCCAGGCGGCAACGAAGTAATTGGGCCCGTCCCAGGTCGCGCCGTCGTACCCGGCACTCAGATTTCCGAAGACGTCACCGTTTGGGTTCGAGAACGCCGTAGTGAGTTGAATGTTGGGCTGGAAGCTCTCGCCGCCATCGGAAGAAATCGCGGCATAAGCCTGATAGTCGATATTGGCAGGATCGTTTCGCCGGTCGAGCCAACTCACTCCGACTAGTCCCGCAGGACTAACCGAGAGCCAAGGGAAGAACTGGTCGTGGGTATCGCTTGGCGGGGCCACGGGCACCGGCTTTGACCACGTCGTTCCCCCATCCGAGGAGTGAATCACCTGCACCCGCATGTAGGTTCCGGTCCAGTCGAACATCACCGCGTAGAGTCTGCCCGCATATGGCCCGCTGCTGTTATCTACGCCCAGCGCGGGCGTGTTCGGCGCCCCAATGTCTGTGTTCGGGACTAACCCGAAAGGAAAGCACATGCACTGGTTGGGCACTTCCTTCAACGTGGTCACCAACTTCGGCGGCGACCACGTCACGCCCCCATCGGCGGATTTCGAGAACACCATAAACTCGGTGCTATCCCCACACCAATTTCCGTGGATAAGTGGGCAATGCATCCAGGCCGTATACACCGTTCCGTCCTTGCCTACCGTAAGGCTTGGGTCGTAGTCGTCGGTAAGTTCATGAGGCTTATCGACAAAGAGCTGGGAGACGCTCCACGTGCTGCCACCGTCCCGGGAGCGGGAAACCAAGACTTGGCTGTTGATAGCGATATTCGTACCAAAGACGTAAATGCTGTTGGCGTAAGGGCTGCCTGGGGTCTGGTCGACAGCCAGCGAGGCCGAGAAGATGACCGAAGACGCACTACCCAACGCCGTAAATGGGCCCTCCCAAGCTTCGCCATCGGTCGATTTCTCCATGCCTATGACCGAATAGCAGTTAAACCCATCGCTTTGGCAATACTGATAGTACTGCGCGACATACGCGGACCGCTTCAAGTCGTAGCTCACGAGGGGAAGGCCCCCGGGATCCCAGAGCTGGCCAAAGGCAAAGAGGTTGCCCATGCAGGTAGTGCTCCAGGTTGAGCCCGCATCGCTAGAGGCATGGATGCCGCCCCAATCCGAATGGCCGCAATTCGTGTCTAGGCTGGCTATGATCAGCTGGCGCGGACTTAAGGGGTCGGCTGCTATAGGCGAGTTTAGATTGAAACCCGTTCCCTCCGAGGCCAGAGTCGGCGGCAGCACACAGGGTGCAGGTGAGCAGGTCAAGCCCGGCTGAGAGCCCAAGGAAAAGCTAGCGGACTCCGTACCCCGCAGCGCCTCGTTGCCGACGGATTGCGCGGTGGCAGGCTGCGTCACCACGAGCAACGAAAGCAGAAGAAGCGCGAACATCGATACATGGAACCGAATAGTCACGGGATCACGTGGAAGGGCACGTTGCTGGTCAGGGTGCCGCTGGGCGTAGTCACGGTCACGAAGCCTGTGGTTGCTCCCTCTGGAACCGTAGCGCGTATGAATGTGTCGGACACTACAGTGAAGTTCGCTTGAATTCCGTTAATCGAGACACCGGTGGTTCCGGCGAGTCCCTGTCCGAGAATAGGACCGGTCCGCCCGACCCTGCCTGCGAACCGAACGAAGGTCACGAAGGGGCCAAGTCCCATGTCGAGGCTGAAGATGGATCCGTAGCCGCCTGCGGTTGTCCCGTAGAGGACGCCACTTGTGGCTTGTGCGAGCCCAGCCTGAGGGAAAGCATCACCCGTGGCGTCGAAGTAATGCAGGGTGAGGTAAGTTCCCCCCGGCGTGATGCTGAAAATGGTGCCACAGCAGTTCCCGCCCGAGTAGGTTGTCCCGTACAGATTCCCGTCCGTCGCTTGAACCAGCCCCGCATACGGGTTAGCACCGTCGTTCGGATTCGCAATAAAGCTGTGCAACGTCGTGAACTCGCCCGAGTCCGTAATCTTGAACACTGTGCCGTAGCCGCGAGTGCCGCCTGCGTAAGTCGTCCCGTAGAAGTTGCCATCGGTAGCTTGAATCAACGAGGCGACGGGCGCGTAACCATCGGTACAGTTAGCTTGGCCACAAAAGCTGTAGAGGGTCGTGACGGCGCCGCTGGGCGTCATCTTGAAGACAGTACCGCAACCGGTGGAGTAAAGGCAGGCTGCACCTACCCCACCACCGGCCGTGACGCCGTAGAAGTTCCCGTCAGTACCTAGAACGAGCCCTCCAGTCGGGGAATTTCCATCTGTAGACTCAAAAGCATGCAGCGTTATTAGTACTCCCTCAGGGGTGATCTTAAAGACCGTGCCGCAACCCAGATAACAATTGGGCATGACAATCCCGCCAACGAGAGTCAGCCCGTAGAAGTTCCCGTCGATGCCTTGAGTCACACTCGCCGTAACGAAAGCACCGTCGGCACCATTGAAGCTGTGCAACGTCGTGAACTCGCCCGATCGCGTGATTTTAAACACAGTGCCATCGTCTGACGCCCCGCCCCTGTATGTTGTCCCGTAGAAGTTGCCATCGGTGCTTAAAGTGAGTCCGGCCTGCGGTTCGTAGCCGTCCGTGCAGTTCGCTTGTTGGCAGAAGCCATAAAGAGCCGTTAGCGTACCCTTCGGGGTGACCTTAAACACCACGCCGCACCCGCTTTTGCAGTAGGCTCCCTGGAAACCGCCGCCGCCAGTTGTTCCGTACAAGTTTCCGTCAGTTCCCTGCACGAGGGCCATATATTGGGGATAGGCGCCGTCGGTTCCATCGAAATCGACCAGAGTGGTGAAGACCTGTGCCGTCGCGCCAATTACGGTCATCGCGGAAAGCAACAGCACAGTCCCGGCCACTCTGTATGCGTTGCGTCTTCTCATCAGCAAACCTCCGGAACCTGTCCGGCTGGAGTCCGCAAGGGGAGAGTGTGATGCGCAAGGGCCGGACAGTAAAGGATTATCGTCCCCGGCCTGACTGGGGTCAAGCTGCACCTTCTAATATCTTCCTTCCCTGCGCGAATTTTTGCCCACCAGGGCACGAACTGCCCCACTCGAGCCAACAGTGGGTTTGAGTGGGCCGCCGGGCTGACAGTCCTTGGCGCTGCTCGCACGGGCGAGGACGCCCGCGCCTACACTTTGCGTGCACGGAGCCGACACGGTTATCTCATCAGCCCTTAATGCAGCGCTGAAGCGCTGCTCCACCCACACTTTCGCAAAGAGCGCGAAAGTGTGGGGCACGCGTCGTACCGAGCATCCGCCACGCACGAGCATCACTTTCCTTTGTAGGTACGCGGGGAACCGATGCCGGCGCAGAGGTCCCAGCCGGTTTTGCAGTTGGGATCGCCGGTGGTGATGTCGTAGAACGGGCCTTTATAGGCCTGGCCGTTGGCATACTCGCCGTAAATAAAGGAGAGTGCCTGGTTGGAGGACTTTCCCAGGTGGCCAGCTGCGTTCACGATGCCGGCGAAAGTCGGCGAAGACCAACTGGTGCCGCCGACCTCACCCCATCCTTGAAGATAGATGGCGGCGCAGCAGAAGTCGGAGGCGACGTCGGGGTATCCGCGAAAGTTGCCGACAATGTTGGAGATGACGTTCTGATAAGCGGGGCGAGGCTCGTAGGGGCTGATGTCGCCGCCACCACCGCCGGTGTAGTACTGCTCGTTGAGGAAGTTGCCATTGTTGTCGCGGTTGAAGAAAGTGCCGCCGACGGAGACTACCTTGGGCGAGGCCGTGGGGTGGGAGGAGACGCCGATACCGGAATCGCCGCTGGAGGCAAAGTAGATGACGTTAGGAGCGGTGAAATATTTGTCGTATTGCAACTCCTGGGGGAATTCTGGAATGCCCCAGCTCATGCTGACCACGCCGCCACCATTCTGAGAAACCAATTTGCCAGCCACGGCGACAGCTTGCCAAGTGGGATCGGTGTTGACCTGGACGGATTCGACCAAGAAAAGTTTGGCTTTGGGAGCCATGGCGTGGGCCCACTCGATGTCCAAGGCTTCTTCAACGATCCAATCCTGATAGACGGGAGGCTTGGTGCCGTCGGCATAGACCACGGTGAAGTCGGCGTCGGGGATGCCGAATTGAGCGGAGAAGACGTGCAAGTCGGAGGCGGCGGTGGGGTAGTCGCCGGCGTCGACGATGGCGATGGCGCCGATGCCGCCGGTGGGCACATTGGTGCTGGTGGCGATGGGGCAGCCGGCGGGGCCGGAGACCAGTTGGTAAACGCACGCCAAGGAAGCGGGAGTTTCGGCGTCAGGCGGCGGCTGGGGCGTAAATTCGCGTGATCCGACGATGAAATAGTTGGTATTGATGCGGCCGGGACGAGGAATGCTGGACTCCGGGAAAATGATATTGCGTCCGTGAAAAGTTCCGGTTTGCTGTTCTTGAGCGGAAGTGGACGAGAGGTAGGCGCCGAGTGACAGGACAGCTGCAATCATCATCAGTGTTGCGAGCGAACGCTTCATTGCGGAATCTCCCTTATGGCCGACGGGTGGCCCGACTGGCGCGGATCATTGTACACGGAGGATTGGAAGTTGCATGGAGACTTGCTTCCTATAAGGTGGGGGGATTGTGGCGGCGGTTAGGAGTGTCGGCAAGCGGCATGATCGAGGCACCCGCCCCTTGCACGGAACGCAAGGAGCGGGGCACCCGGACTCGTAGGAATTGGGCGAATCACTTTCCTTTATAGGTACGCGGGGAACCGATTCCTGAGCAAATGTCCCAGCCAGTCTTGCAATTGGGATCGCCGGTGGTGATGTCGTAGAACGGGCCTTTGTAGGCCTGGCCGTTGGCATACTCACCGTAAATTACAGTAAGCGCCTGGTTGGTCGATTTGGCCAGGTGGCCGGCGGCATTCACAATCCCGGCCATGGTGGGAGTGCCCCAACTGGTGCCACCGACCTCGCCCCATCCTTGAAGATAGATGGCGGCGCAGCAGAAGTCGGAAGCGACGTCGGGGTATCCGCGAAAGTTGCCAACAATGTTGGAGATGACGTTCTGATAGGAGGGCCTGGCCTCATACGGGCTGATGGTGCCGCCACCGCCGCCGGTGTAGTACTGCTCGTTGAGGAAGTTGCCATTGTTATCGCGATTGAAATAGGTGCCTCCGACGGCGACGACGTTGGGAGAAGCGGCCGGGTGGAAGGGGAAGTTCAAGCCGAAATCACCGCTGGCGGCAAAGTAGACAACTCCGGGAGCGGTGAAGTATTTGTCGAAATTCACTTCCTGGGGCCACTCGGGAATTCCCCAGCTCATGCTGACCACGCCACCGCCGTTTTCGTGGACCAATTTGCCGGCTACGGCGACAGCTCGCCAAGTGGGATCGGTGTTGATCTGTACGGACTCGACCAGGAAGAGTTTGGCTTTAGGAGCCATGGCGTGGGCCCACTCGATGTCCAAGGCTTCTTCAACGATCCAATCCTGATAGACGGGAGGCTTGGTGCCGTCGGCATAAACCACGGTGAGGTCGGCGTCGGGAATACCGAACTGGGCGGAGAAGGCGTGCAAGTCTGAAGCGGCGGTCGGGTAATCGCCGGCGTCGACGATGGCGATGGCGCCGATTCCCCCGGTGGGCACGTTGGTGCTGGTGGCGATGGGACAGCCGGTGGGGCCGGAGACCAGTTGATAGACGCAGCCGAGCGAAGCAGGAGTTTCGGCGTCGGGCGGCGGCTGGGGCGTAAATTCTCTGGAGCCGACGATGAAGTAGTTGGTATTGATGCGGCCGGGGCGTGGAATGCTGGATTCCGGAATGATGATGTTGCGTCCATGGAAGGTTCCGGTTTGGTGCTCTTGAGCAGAACCGGACGAGAGGTATGTGCCAACTGACAAGGCAATGGCAACGATGGCGAACATTGCAACATAGTTCTTCATGCTGAGTCTCCCTTAGGGGCCGGCGGGTGGGACCGAGCGGCGCGGATCATTGTACACCGGGTATTGGAACGGGCGATGGAGTCTTGTTTCTCATGGGCTGGGTTTTGAAAACCAGTTGTCAGTTCCCAGTTGTCAGTTCTCAGTTAAGCAAAGACCGCGCGGGAAACAGGGCACCTGTGTGATAACAGGAGACAAAAGCGGAAGCGTTTATACTGGCTGGCAGTGCTGACGCAAACCATTCTGGTGACGGGCGGGGCGGGATTCATTGGGTCCAACTTCGTGCTGCAATGGCTGAGGCGCGAGGATGGCACGGTGGTGAATCTCGACAAGCTGACGTATGCGGGGAATCCGGGAAACCTGGAGACGGTGACGGGGGATGAGCGTTACCGGTTTGTGCAGGGGGACATTTGCGACCGGAAGCTGGTGAGTGAGGTGCTGCAGCGGGAACACCCGCGTGCGATTGTGCACTTTGCGGCGGAGAGTCATGTGGACCGGTCGATTCATGGGCCGGATGATTTTGTGCGCACCAATGTGAATGGGACGTTTGCGCTGCTGGAAGTAGCCCGGGCATATTGGACGGGGCTGGGCGAGGTGGAGCGGGCGGGGTTTCGTTTTCTGCATATTTCGACGGATGAAGTGTACGGGTCGTTGGGGCCTACGGATACGGCGTTTTCGGAAGCGATGGCTTATGCTCCGAATAGTCCTTATGCGGCGTCGAAGGCGGGGTCCGACCATTTGGTGCGGGCGTATCAGCACACTTACGGATTGCCGACGCTGACGACGAATTGCTCGAATAATTATGGGCCGCATCAGTTTCCGGAGAAGTTGATTCCGCTGGTTATTCTGCATGGCATGCAGGGGAAGCCGATTCCGGTGTATGGGGATGGGCAGAATGTCCGCGACTGGTTGTATGTGGAAGACCACTGCGACGCGATCCGGACGGTGCTGGCGCGGGGGCGAGTGGGGGAAACTTACAACATCGGCGGGCGGAATGAGTTGCGGAATATGGAAGTGGTGGAAACGATTTGCGGGATACTGGATGAGCTGAGGGCGGGAGATCCGGTGATGCCGCACAGCCAACTGATTACGATGGTTACGGATCGGCCGGGGCATGATCGGAGATACGCCATGGACGCAGGAAAGATTGAGCGCGAACTGGGCTGGCGGCCGCAGGAGACGTTCGCGACGGGAATTCGTAAGACGGTGGAGTGGTACCTGGCGCATGAGGGCTGGATTGCGCAGGTGACGAGCGGGAATTACCGGCGGTGGATGGCGAAGCAGTATGCGATGTGAGGAGGGCAGCACTCAGCACTCAGCACTTGGCATTTGGTGGGCTGCCGTCTCGGAGACCGACAAAGTTTAGATTCCCCGGCGGCGGTGGAGTTGCATCCTTTCGACTGTGCGCGACAGGATGGGGTACCGACTTCTGGTTAAGATCAAAGGCTAATCGCAGAGTTCGCAGAGAAAATCCGGAGAGGACGCAGAGAAGAGCAAGCGTGGCGAAGAATCAATCGAAATCGGTGGGGTATAAGGGGATCATTCTGGCTGGGGGATCGGGGACGCGGTTGTATCCCGTGACTCATGCGGTGTGCAAGAGCCTGCTGCCGATCTATGACAAGCCCATGGTTTATTACCCGCTTTCGACCTTGATGCTGGCGGGGATACGGGACGTTCTGATCATTTCGACGCCGGAGGATTTGCCGCGGTTTCGGCAGTTCATGGGAGATGGATCGCGGTGGGGGATGAATTTTCAATATGCGGCGCAGCCGCGGCCGGAAGGGATCGCGCAGGCGTTTCTGGTGGGAAGGGAATTCATCGGGAAGTCGTGCTGCGCGCTGGTGTTGGGGGACAATATTTTCTATGGACATGATCTGGTGAAGAGTTTGACGCAGGCTTCGGAGAAGGCTGCGGGTGCGCGGGTGTTTGCGTATCCGGTGCAGGATCCGGAGAGATATGGAGTGGTGGAATTTGACGCCAAGGGGCGGGCGGTGAGCCTGGAGGAAAAACCGAAGTCGCCGAAGTCGCGCTACGCGGTCACGGGAATCTATTTCTACGACAATCAGGTGGTGGAGATTGCGGAGGGGCTGAAGCCGTCGGCACGCGGGGAACTGGAAATCACCGATATAAATAAGGAGTACTTGAAGCGTGGACAATTGGAAGTGACGGTGATGGGACGAGGCATGGCGTGGCTCGACACGGGGACGCATGAGGCAATGCTGGAGGCGTCGTTATTTATTCAAACCATCGAGACGCGGCAGGGATTGATGGTGGCTTGTCC
This sequence comes from Acidobacteriota bacterium, assembly GCA_013289795.1. Classification (GTDB taxonomy): domain Bacteria; phylum Acidobacteriota; class Terriglobia; order Terriglobales; family Acidobacteriaceae; genus JABCZH01. The sequence continues at coordinate 14,476 of JABCZH010000021.1, read as the reverse complement.
GGAGGAGATCGCGTACCGGCAGGGGTATATTACGGCGGAGCAATTGGAGACCATGGCTTCGGCGATGAAGAACAGCAGCTATGGCGGGTACTTGTTGCAGTTGCTGCGGGAGAGGGTGTTTTAGGAAAAGCGCGGCCACGGATTTACACGGATAAGCACGGATAAGCCAAAACCACAGGTCAGAGAAGAACCAGACCGGGGCAGTGAAGGGTTAGTTCCGTTTAGTGTTTTTTTCGGCGATGGCTGAGCGTTGAATCTCGTTTCGGTCGAATCGCCAACCGTGCGAGTGACCTCCACCTGAAAGACCCGTGAACTCGTCAATGCTTCGCTCGGGATCGTCGCTGCCGGCGGGTTTTTCGGGATGAATGAGCTTCATGAAATAAGTATATGCGCGGCTTCTTCGGCAGCCTCGCGGATCCTGGGCATATTTCGATTACGGTTCACATTCTGTCGCTGTTCCGCGACCCGGACTCGTCCGGCTGCAACAATTTGCACTCCGGCAGTGCTCCTGCCATCGACGTCCGTATAAACCGTTTATATTCAGTCATGTACGGGCTATCCCCATGGTATGTAGCTTGCGTATTCAGCTCTGTGATGCAGCTTCGAATGGGATTCTTGGGGCGATGGATGCTGGTGCTCGCGGTTTGCGTGCCCCTATCTACAGCTACGGTGAAGACATCGCCGCAGAGGCTTCCTCCGCAATGGGGGACGGAGCGGGCAGTTTGGCCGGCGTCGTTTCATCATACGGCGCAGGGGGCGATATCCCGGTGTGAGCGAGCGCGTGCGGCGGAGGCGCTGGCAACGCCGGATCCGCTGCTGGATGGGGCTGAGGTGAAGGGCAAAGTCGCTGTGAGTTTCATCATTGGTACGGACGGGCGGGTGCATTCGCCGGTGGTGATTGAGAGCGGGGGATCGGACGAAGATTCGAGTGTGCTGGAGGCGGTGCGGGGCTGGCGATATCGTCCGGCGACCTGCAATGCGGTTCCGGCGGAGACCGAAAGCAAAGTAGAGTTTTCCAGCCGTTGAGAGTGGTTTTCGACTAAAATGAGCGAAATCTATTCAGAGCGGCGGGTCTCGACGTGGGTCAGGAAAAACCATCGTGGCAACCGAGGAGCGTGCCGTCCAGCGGGCGCGGGCAGAAGTCTGCGCAGGTGCCTTCCTTGCAGGAATTGATCGACCGGATGAAGTCAGATATGGGTCAGCCGAAATCGGACGAGGGAAACATCTCAGAGGCGCTTGAGGCGGTGCAGCGCATGGTGCTGCAGATGGAGAGCGACGACGCCGTGGGCACGGTAGCGGAAGCCCAGGAACGACGGGGATGCCGGGCGTGCGGCGGGCCGAATCCGCCGGGAAACCGTTTTTGCGCGCGGTGTGGAGTGCCCCTGCAAGATGCACCGCAGGGTGAAGCACCGCCGGCAACGGTGAATCTGCTGAAGGCGGGAGAGGCGGCCGGCGCGGGGCAGCATTTCTATCATCATCATTATCACCATCATTTTTTTGCGCCTGCGGAAGGACAAAGTGGAGTGCTTGCCAGCAGTGTGAGCAACCCGGTGGCAGCGACGCGGGGGCGGACGCCGTCGGGGGGTACGGGGTTCAGCCGGGCGGAAGCGGCGGTGCGAAAGCTCTCGCAGGACTGGGTTCAGGCTTGCAATACCAAACATCTTGACGACTTGGCGGATCTGTATGCCGCGGATGCGATGGTGGTGCGTCCGAATGTGCCGCCGATACGGACGGCGGCAGCCATCCGCGAATATTTTGCTACGGCGCTGGAAGCGGGGTTGGGAGACGTGGAGATGGAACCCCTGCGAGTGGAGTTGTTGGGAGACTTCGCCTACGAAGTAGGGCGATGCACGATGCTGGTTCCTGCCATGGGCAAGCGTCGCGAAGAGCGCGGCAAATACGTCATCCTCAGTGCGCGTCAGGCTGGGGAGTGGAAAGTGATTGTGGACGCCTGGTCCACTGATCTTAGCCTGGTAGCCGGAGCAGAAGTGAAAGCGCAAGCGCCGGGGATCACGGTGCCGAGGCCGGCGACGAAGAGCGCGTAGGTCCTGTCGTTGGTCGTTCGTCTTCAGTCGTTGGCAGCCTTCCTGAAGTTGAATCCTGAAAAAAGTACCCAGCCTAATTATGCTGCGACCCCTAAGGTTTGCAGGTCGCGGCGAAGTTGGTCCGCATTCTGCATCTGGATGACGTGCATGCCGAGCTTGGCAGCGCATTCGAGGTTGAGGGCGCGGTCATCGATGAAGCAGCATTGTTCCGGCGGGCGCTGGGTGATTTCCAAGGCCATGCGATAGATGGGTTTCTCAGGTTTGCGAAATCCGACGAAACAGGAACTCACGAACAAGTCGAAGATCTGGTGCAGGCCGAAGGTGCGAATGCGATGGAGGTTCAGGTCGGTGGATTCGTTGTTGATGGTGGACATCAGATAGTGACCGGAGTTCGCCAGGGAACGGGCGAATTCGAGGACCGCAGGGTTGGGTTGAGACAGGGGGAGCATGTAGCTTTTGAAATCGTCGAGTGTGAAGGGGCGGGGACGATAGAAAACAGTACGCTCGAGATATTCCTGGAGGTTGATCTTACCGCGCTCGAAAGAGGATACGACCATGTCATGGCGGTCGTCGAATTCGGATTCATCGAGGCCGAAGTGATCGAGGGCCTGCTTGCGCTGGGTGTGGTCCCAGGCGTTCGAGAGCAGGACGCCGCCGACGTCCCAGAAAAGCGCGGTGATTTTGGCCAAAGCGTCCTCCCGTCGTTTGAGAGCTGAGTGCGGGATGATTGTAAAGCTTTTGACCGCCAAGGGCGCAAAGTGAGCGCAAAGATCGCGAAGGAACCCGAGAAACTGGATTCCCCCCATCTTTGCGAAGAACGCAAAGATTGGCCATCCCGCGGGGCAACGGCTTAATAGGGAAGCGAGCCAAACGCGCGCGATTATTGTGTCGCAAAGAACGCGACACAGCGCGCGGCTCGCCCAGATCCCATTCGACTTCCCCTCGTTGATACTCGGAGTTCGCTCAGGGCAGGCTCTTCACTGCGCGAAGAACGCTTGTTCAGGATGACAATCACAAAAAAAGCCCGGATCCTGAGATGCAGGATCCGGGCGGGTTTGAAGGCGACGACCGAGCTAGTTAGTGCAGACTCCGTTGACTACGCTGCTGCAGGCGGAGAAGCTCTGCCGGTAGCTGAGGTTGTCAATGTCGCGGAACAGGGGTGTACCGGGAGGCAAGTTTTGCGGCTGGGTGAAGTCGGCATCGAAGGTGTAGTTTCGAGCCGGAGGATCGTAGGTCGTACCGCCGCCGTTCTTGTCGGTTCCAGTGGCATAGTTGGCGTAGTACATGCTGACCATGGAGCCGTTGTAGTTAAGGGCCTTGCCACCCCAGGCTTCGAGCAAGCGGAGGAAGTTGTGCAATCCGCCGTCGGTGCCAAAGTCACCGATCGCCCAGCCAATTCCGGCGACCGAGAAGTTGATGTTCTTTCCGGAGGCCACGGCGGCGCGGTAGTAGGTCGTGGCAGCGACACGAGGACCGTCGTTGCTGGGTGAGGCCAGGCTTTGCAGATCGGACCAGTTGTTGGAAAGCGCGGTGACAGAATCGGCAATGATGCCGGCCGCAGCGTGGGCCACGTCAGCTCCACCCTTCCAGATGGGGTCGCCAGCGTTGGTGTTGTAATCGCCGTAGATGTAAACGGGATTCTCGGAGCCCACGGTGAAGCCTCCACTGTTGGGGAAGGCAAGATCAGGGCGGACAGGCAGGTTGCCGAGAGTGCCATCCACGAGTTTCAGAACGTGGCGAGCGCCGCTGACCCAGTTACTCTGGGCGACCCAGCAACTCGGTATCCGGCCCGTGGTGAGGTAGAAATCGGGCGCTGTGGGGATCGCGTTGACCAGGTTGTTCACCTGTTTGGCGGCGGTGTAGGGAGTACCCGGTGCGATCAATGGAGCGGGCACGTAGCCCATACCGAGGCCGAGATTTTGGGAGCCGAAGTTGTCGAGCACGGTGTTGTTGTTGGAGTCTTCGGGAGACTCGGTCTTGCCGGCCTGAACCGGCTCCAATTTGCCGTCGGGAGTGCCGGCCGCGCTGCCGAGGTTGACGACATCTTCAAAGCCGGAATCGCCGGTCTTGGTGTTCTTGGGGTCAACTTGAGTTCCGTTGGGGTTGGGCATCATCCCGCGGCGGTCGGAGAAGTAGAGGACATAGCCGTTCTGGGAGGCAAAGTCGACGGAGCCGCCGTTGACGCCAGTCTTGCCGGCCAACCATTGTTGGAGGTTGCCCACATCGAGTTCGACGGCGTTCATGATACCGACGGGGGCGCAGCTCTGGTCTCCGGTTTTTACGTCGCGAGCTTCGCCTTCGCGGGCATCATAGAAATTGATGGGATACCAGTTGAACTGGCTGGGGCTTTGTGAGCCTGCGGCTTGGGTGCTGTCCCCGTACCACGGTTGGCCGCCGGCGTCGGCGGTAACCTCGGGCGGCTTGCCCGGAAACGGAGTATAGGTGGTCTGGGTGCATTTTCCGGCTACTATCTTGGTGCACTTGCTGGTATAGCCTGGAGGGGCGCCCGCAGCATCCAGAACGCCGTCACGATTGCGGTCGGCCTCTTCCTGGAAGATCAGAATGGCATTGGGATTGACCGGGTTGGTGCCGATCGCAGTCGGGGGCAGCGTGCCGCGCGCGAAACCCAACTGCAGCCATTCCTGAGTTACGCCGTGATAGTTGCCGGCGGCGTCGCGATATTCGACGCGGAGGTAGCCATCCAACAAGTTCCAAGTGCTGGCGTAGCCGGCCTTCACCGAGGGATAAGGCAGGGTAACCAGAGGATACGGGTCGAGCGAATAGTAAGGATACTCGGCGAGGCCGCCTGGGTCGCAAACTGGAGGACCGGCCGCCGGAGGGACGGCTACCGGAGTGGATGGATTGCACAAATCCAGATTGGCCGCCAGGGGTGCCTGAGTGACTGCGTTTCCGTTCTTAGCGTCACGCACCATATAGGGAGCATCGTTGGCGCCTGAAGGATCGTACAGGGTGGTCACCGGGGGCGGGTAGAGTGGGCCCGTCAGCCAAGCGGATGGGACGGCGACAGCGGCCGTGGTCCAGGTGGATGGGTCGGCAATACCGCTGTTGGCGGTGGCGAAGTAGGTGTTGTACTTGCCGCCGGTACCCAGCACGGGCAAGCCAGCGGGGACACTGGCGGTGACGCCGTGACTGTAGTCGACGCCGTTGTCGGGATCATTGTAATTGGCCAGGCGAATATTGTTGATGTCAGCGGCTCCGCCGGGGAGCTCCTTGGGATCATCTACCAACAAGACGCGGATCGAAGCTTCGTTGTAAAGGCGCGCGGCGCCTAGCAGGGAAGTAGGCGATTCCCCGGCTGGGGGCCTGCGCACAATCTCGTACGGCTGCGGGCTTTTGGAATTGCCGCTGGTGCCGCTGACGAACGGAAGCGAGAGTTGTTTGGCACCGGTGCCACCCTTCAGTCCGATGTTGCCATCGATGATCCAGGAGTTGTAGTTGGCGCTGCCGGCGGAAATGGCCGGCCAACCGGCGTTTTGGCCGGCTGTGGTCCAGGTGTTGGGGGCGGCGCCGACGGTGACGCTGTCTTCGGTAGCGAGCATGGCGCGGCAGGCGGGTTGGGCGCCATCACAACCCTGAGCGGCAGTGGGTATGTCAACCGTGCCAAGGTGGCCGGTGGCTGCGGTAGTGGTGCTATTGGGCAATTCCCAGCGGATTACGTTGCCCCAGGCGGTTATTTTGTCGTGAAAAGTCAGAGTCGTCCCGGTGCCCGCGGCGAGATACAAATCGCCGTTGGTGTGGACACGGCCATTGAAGTCGAGGTTGACGCCGGCAAAGAACGAAAGGTCGCTGTCAGAATAGATACCGAATTGGAAAACCGGAATTAACGCGACCTGGACAGTACGCGTCATGTTCACTTCGTCGCCTAAGGGGCCCTGGGCAGTGGCCTGGAGAGTCACAGGCAGCAATGATGCCGACAGACCTTGATAGGGGCCGGATGCGATCTGGCCATTGGAACTCTGTGGGCCCTTGGTTTTTGGGTCGATGGCCGGGGTCAGGGAGTAAACCGGATAACTAAGGGCAAGCGTGTTGGCCGGCTGCAACGCACTTAGGTTTTCGATGTCGCTGACGGTGGGGGACTCAATGTTCTGAAAAGTACCGGCGAGATCCGAAGTCATCTTTTCGATGGCGCCTTCGGCGGCATGGAAGGTGGTGTTGTTCTGCACGTCCTGGGTGCCCACCTTGGCTTCGGTGCTGACCATCATGAGCATGCCGATCGCAATGCCCGACAGCAGCAGTAAGAGCAGCAAGGTTGCGATCAGGGTGAATCCCTTTGACCTAAGGTTCGTGCTATCCATGTTGTAATTCTCCATATCGTTCTCCACAGTCGTGGTTGCTAGCGAACTAAAATCCGGCCCAACCCACGCTCTGTGTCTTAGGGGCCGGCAGTAAAGCTGTAGCGATTCTGGTAACTCAAGTTGCGAGCACTGATGGAAGTCTGAACGTCATATCCCTGAAATCCATTGGTGGCGAACAAAGCGCTGCGAGAGCCGTCGAGCTGGCTGCGGATCGTCAAATGGGCGATGTTGATCTTGCGGATCAAATTGAGCGAGACGCCGAGAGACTCGCCGCCGTCGGGCAACTGATTGAGCAAGGTGCCATCACTGGCATAAGTGTCATAAGTGAATTGGGTATTGATGATGTTTTCCGCGGCCGGAACGGCAGTACGGCCGTTGACCTGGCGCATGAGCACGGGCGTCCCGGTGGTGACTCCGGTGGGGTCGGGATTAACCTGGAGGTAGTAAGTGATAACGAAGATGCGGTTGGCCACGGTGCCAACGGTACTGGCGCCGCCGGCGGCAGTGAAACCCGAAATCTGGGTCAAGTCGTTAGCGGTGCCCGCCTGATTCATTTGCAAAGGATCACCATTGGCAAAGGCAACGGTCCAGGTGGGGGAGTTCCCGGTGACCTTGGTGACTTCAGCGATGGCCGGCCCTTTGGCGGTGTTTTGAAAGAAAATCAGATCGCCGGGCAGCAGCCCAACCGCGGCATCGTCCACGTTCTGCGGAAAGACCAGACCGGGGGGCAAGATGCAGCTCGCCGGTGGGGGGTTCGCCGGCGCGGTGAGAGTGACCGAGTTGCCGGGCGCGGTGAAAGTAACGGTGTAGCAATTGAGCGCGAAAATGGTGTCGCTGTAGGCGACGGTGATGAGATCGCTGACGGTGGGGCTACCGGGAGGAGTAATTCCCAGAGCAAATCCGGGGATGAGTCCATAGAGTGTGGGGATGCAGGCGCCAACCAGCGAGGCACAAGGATACTTGACGCCACCCCTTGGCGGGCAGCCGGAAGCCAGGCCGGTTTGGTCACAACCGTAAATCGGAGTCAGCCCGCCTGAAGGAAGCGAGATGCCTTGACCGCCGGCGAGGCCAGCGCCGGCCAAGCTGATGTCTTTGGTCAGCATATTCTGGACGGCGCGAAGGTCCTGCTGCATTTCGGCACGTTGGGAGACGACCCAGGTGGCATCCACGCCCTGGCTAAACAACTTCACGGCCGCACCGACGATGAGCAGGCCCAGAGCCATGGAGACCATCAATTCGATAAAGGTGAAGCCGTGCGCGCGAGATTTCGATGGGTGTCCCATAAATCCTCTTTTAGCGGTATTGCGAAACATAAGTTGTCAGCACATAGTTCTGGGGAATTTTGAGTTGGGGATTGTTGTATTGAACGGTAATGGTGACCACGTTCAGGGTGGCGATGGGATTGCCAAGGGAGTCCAACGCCGGCACGATTAAGATCTGGCGTTGATAGTTGGTCAAAGGCAACTGCACATCATCGGCAGTGCCGAAGATGCCGTCGGGTCCGGGCATGTTCAAAACCTGAGGGCCGGCTGCAGCGTCGTCGGCGGTACCGATGATGCCATCGGCGCCGGGAAGATTGATGTTTTGGAATCCGGAAAGGAAGATGCCACCTGAGCCAGTATTGGCAATGGCAGACCAGGGGACGTTGGCGGTTTCGCGGGCGGTCAAGATACCCTCCAGCGCCTCGTTGGCCAATTGCTTGGAGATGCCATTCTGCTGCGAGGTCTGAGTGGAAGCCATGGCGAGCCCAAAGACACCGAGCAGGCTGACCAGGCCAACCGTCATCACCACCATGGAAATCATGACTTCAATCAGGCTGAATCCCTGTTGCCGCCGAGTGGCTATCACATTTGCCTCCAATACTTTGTTCCCGCGGTGTTATAGAGACGCCATCCGCGCAGACGTCCGGTAGCCCCCCAAAGGGTGATGGCGTGTGAACTGTAGAGATCGTTGCTGCGGGCGATGTAGATGATGCCATTGTTGAGGTTGCCGGCAACATCCTCGGCGGTGCCATCGGGGTAGAAATAGACGACGTTTTTCGCTCCCGCCGCGACGCCTTGATCGAAATCGATGGCGAGCGCGCCGCCGCCGAAATTGTCAGGAGTCTTGCCGGCTCCGGGAAGTCCGGCTTGCACCTGAAACGCCACGTCATTGGGGATGGTAAAAGTGCTGACGACGGTACCGGTGGCGCCCTGAGTAACCGTGATCTGGTCTGGGGGAACGGCGTTGTGGGTGAAGGTCACGAAGTAGATCTGGCGCTGGGCAACGGAAATGTCTCGAGCCTGGCGCATCGCCATCAGGGTGATGTTGTAGGCGTTGGTCTCGCGAGTGTATTTCAGCGTGGGCTGCAGGGTTACCATCGCCATGACGGCGACGACGAGTCCGATGGCGATGACTGCCATCATTTCCAACAGCGAGAAGCCGCGCATTCTGCGTTGCAACATGTGACCCTTCTTCCACCTCGAGCTGTGCGAGTTAAAGCCGAACGCAATGTTCTTTGCGCAGAGGAGGACAGGTCCACGAGCGGACCCGCCGACTAACCCAACGAACTCCATCGTAAGTAGAGGGCGGAGGAGCGCCAAGGTATCGAAGGAACAGCAAGGGTGTTGGCCTTAAGTAAGGTAATTTGAGGGTGTAACTCTGGTCACTTTGGCAGGAAGAAGAAAGCGAATCCGTTCAGAAACATGGCCTTTTAGTGGGGGATCGAGGCTCGGACGGGTTTGGCCGGCGAGGTCCGGAGGGTGGCGCCGGTGGCGTCTCGTGACCGAGGTAATGGGGAGTCACGTGAGTACGGCCCGGAGTGTGCTGAGGGGGTGGGGGATCGGTGTGCAGTGTTTCCCCGGGTTTCTGGTTTCTAGTTTCTAGTAATTCGGCCCCATCGCGATCCTAGGCGAGTTCGGAAGACGCCTGGCGGAAATATTCGAGGGACATGCGGAGGCCGGTTTCGAGATCGATTTTGGGTTCCCATCCCAGCAGGGTTCTTGCCTTGGTGATGTCTGGACAACGTTGTTTGGGATCGTCCTGGGGGAGCGGTTGGTAGCGGATGGCGCTCTTGGAGCCGGTCACGGCCAGCACCCGTTTGGCGCATTCCAGAATGGTAAATTCGGTGGGGTTGCCGATGTTTACGGGCAAATGCTCGGTGGACTTGGAAAGCCGGATAAAGCCGTCGACTTCGTCACTGACGTAGCAGAAGCTGCGGGTCTGGCTGCCGTCGCCGTAAACGGTGAGGTCCTCGCCGCGAAGAGCCTGCTTCATGAAATTGGGGACGACGCGGCCGTCGTTGAGTTGCATGCGCGGGCCGTAGGTATTGAATATGCGCACGATGCGAGTGTCCACCCGGTGATAGCGGTGGTACGCCATGGTGAGAGCTTCGCTGAAACGCTTGGCTTCGTCGTACACCGAGCGCGGGCCGATGGGATTCACGTTTCCCCAGTAAGTCTCCTTCTGCGGATTTTCTAGGGGATCACCATAGCATTCGGAAGTCGAAGAGATCAGATACCGGGCTCCGTATTTGCGGGCTACTTCGAGAGCGTGCAGAGTGCCGAGCGATCCGACTTTTAGAGTCTCGATGCCGTGTTTCATGTAATCGACGGGACTGGCGGGGCAGGCGAAGTGGAAGACGTAGTCGACTTTTCCGCAATCGAAGGGAAGGTTGATGTCGAGTTGGCGAAACTCGAAGCGGGGGTCGTTGCGCAAGTGATGGAGATTCGAGGCGCGTCCAGTGAGCAGGTTATCGACGACGATGACCGAGTAGCCTTCGGCGAGCAGCGCATCACAGAGATGAGAGCCGAGGAAGCCAGCTCCTCCAGTGACCAGGGCGCGCGGTGGGGTCATGCTTTCTGGATTTTACCTGAGAAACAGGGGCCGCAGAGGGAATCCGCCCAGGGCGGGGCAAACCCCAAATGGGACTTCTCAGGCAGGCTCTGACCGGGCTGGTCTTTTACGGTTGACAAGGGGAAGGTTTCGCGGGAGACTCCGGTCATTCGGTTTGACCCGGGGGTTCGTGCCTCCGGGTCAGGATGGTGTTGCGCCATGGCCCACAGCCCGATTTTCCGGCCTGAGTCTTTTGACCCTGACAAAGCGAGAAGTGCGCCGACTGCGAGGGAGAGCGACGGGCGGTTGGACCCGGAAGCGGTCTCGCAACTGGTGCGATGGCAAAGCATTCTGAACGCGCACGGGGGAGGAGCAGTCTCCGCTGATCTGGCGCTGGACCTGGTGCTTAATGAGATTGCGGAAGTGACGCGAGAGGCGACACGCGCGAACGCGGCCGCGATCGCAATGATGCGAGATGGGGAGATGGTGTGCCGGGCCACGACGGGAGACGGCGCCCCTGAGTTGGGAGCGCGGTTGAGCGGCGACACAGGTTTGTCGGCGGCGTGTGTGCAGACCGGGAACTGGCAGCGCTGCGACGATAGCGAGAGCGATGCGCGGGTGGATGCAGAGCTGTGCCGCAGGCTCGGAGTACGGTCGATCGTGGCGGTTCCGGTGAGGCAGGCAGGAGAATTGCTGGGGGTGCTGGAGATTTTTTCGGCGAAAGCAGCGGCGTTCGGCGAGCGCGAGGTACGGACTCTGCAAATGCTCTCACGAAGCATTGTGGAGAACATCGAGTTGGCGCGAAGAGCTTCGCAGGAAGATCAGGCGGCATTGCCTGGCGAGGTTGCGCCTGGAACGCCGGAGTTCTCAGGGGAGCCTGACCTGGTAGAAGCTGGCGGGGGACAAGGCGGAGCCACACTGGCTGGGGAAGGGCAGGCGACGGCGGACTTGTGGACGGGCGCCTTAATGGTGGCGGTGGTGGTGCTGGCGGTGACTCTGGGCTGGATGGTGGGCCGCGGCGGCCGGGGATCGAGAGGCAACGCTGTGCGACAAGGTAATGTGGGGTTGCAGGCAAATGCCGCGGCGGCGAGAGCGGAGACGGCGGTGAGCCCAGCAGTCACCCTCCCGGCGACCGCGACAAGTTCCAGAGCAGGGGCGGGGAGCGGGCTGGTCGTCTATCAGAACGGGAGAATTGTTTTCCCGCAGACGCCGCCGACCCGGGAGACGCAGCCGCGAGATTCGACGACGGCGGCAGCATCGGTGCAGCCGGCAGTGGACACCAGCAAGGTTCAAACTGCGGGACCAGTGCGGATTCCGCCCGAGGTGGCGGCTGGATGGGTGACGCAGCGGGTAGAGCCGGAATATCCCGAGCATGCGAGAGCAGGACGCGTGCAAGGGGCAGTGGTGCTGGATGCGCTAGTGGGGAGGGATGGCGCGGTAGAGAAATTCGGCGCGATTCGCGGCGATCCGGAGTTGGCGGCGGCGGCATCGGCTGCGGTGCGGCAGTGGCGGTTCAAACCGTTGGCGCGCGACGGCCAGAGTGAAGATTTCCAGACGCAGATCACGGTGGTGTTCCGGCTGCCGTGAGGATTGCGGGAACAACATTCACCACAGAGGAAACCTTAACCGCTTAGCTATCCCTTTTTACTACCCCTTTGAGTGTGAGTGGTCAGCTGGACCAATTTGAGTTTTTTTGCAGGACGCGCGATTCCGGCAGCGGTGGGCGTTTGATGGATTGAGCTTTGCTGCGGGGAGTGCGGGCCTGTTTGAGGGCGTAAAGCGTGAGTCCAACGCGGGTGGAAACCCCGAGTTTCTCAAAGACCCGGAACAAGTAATTCTTGATGGTATGTTCACTGAGCGCGAGCCGCTCGGAGATCTCGCGATTGCTGTATCCTTCGGCGACCAGAACGGTGATTTGCTCTTCGCGTTTGCTCAAAGGACGGGACCCGGGCAGTCGCGACACGGCGGGGCCATGCTCGACGAGGGCCTCGAGCACGTAGTGAAGTCCGACGGAACTGACCCAAACCTGGCCTTCCTTGACGCAGCGAATACACTTGCAGAGAGCTTCGAAAGTGTCAGACCGGGTGAAGACGCCGCGGGCGCCGGAACGAAATGCCTCCACTACCAGAGTGCGATCGAGGGCATCGAGCAAAACCACGATGCCGAGTTGGGGATGACTGCTCTGGAGCTGGCGGACAAACTGCATGCTCTCGACCGGATCTTCGGAGATCCCAACTCCGATCAAAACCACTTCAAATCGTTCCTTTTCGAGCAGTTGGAGAACTTCCTTGGGAGTGGAGGCGGCGACGGCATGGATGTATTCGCTGCGCTCCAGGGCATCGGCGAGCAGGTGGCAGCTCATAGCGATGCTGTCGGCGACCAGCACTTTGATTCTAGGCTCGGAATTGGGAACAGGGATCAAGGTCTTGGTGTTCGGTGGGCCCGGGGGGCAGGGTCACAAACTAACAAGAATTTTACGGCGGAACGCGGTCAATGACAAGGAGTCCTGTGGCTCCGGGTGCTTTGGCGCGTCCAAAGTCAGATTGGCGCGGGTACAGTAAATTCCGTAGAATCAGATGACAACAGTCGGCTGCGGATTCAGCGAGCGGGATTGGACATCAGATGCTAGACCCTATTACTTTCATCCACTCGCCAAGAGCTTGGTTTCGGAGCAAAGTGTAAGGGGAAGGACCCTGACCGGGGCTCTGACAGCCTAATCTGTGGGGTAAGGGGTCGGTAGGGGCGGGGACGGTTTGCGGTTGGAGACCAGGACGACACAGGAGCAGGAATGTATTTGAATTTCTTCGGATTACGGGAGCAGCCATTCGGAGTCACCCCGGATCCGCGATTCCTGTATTTGAGCGCCGCCCACCGAGAAGCATTTTCTTCGCTGTACTACGGCATTGAAGCCAACCGAGGGTTTCTCGGGCTGATCGCCAAACCGGGGATGGGCAAGACCACGATTCTGTTTCATCTGCTGGAGAAGTTTCGTACCACGGCGCGTACCGCATTTCTATTTCAAACGCAATGCAACTCCCGCGAGTTCATGCGCTACCTGCTGGCGGAATTGGGCTATGAAGGCGAGTCTCAGGATTTCGTGCGGCTGCATGAAGAATTTAACCGGCGTCTTTTGCATGAGGCGCGAGCGGGGAACCGGCTGATCGTGGTGATTGACGAAGCGCAGAACCTGGATGCATCGGTACTGGAAACGGTGCGGTTGCTCTCGGACTTCGAGACTCCGAGGGCCAAGCTCATGCACATCATTCTGGCGGGACAGCCGGAGTTGGCCGACAAGCTGGCGAGTCCGGGCCTGGCGCAGTTGCGGCAGCGCGTTTCGATTCTGCACGGCCTCGAGCCGCTGCCGGCATGGGAGATCAAGAGTTACATTGAGCACCGGATGAAAATTGCAGGATATGAGGGCGAACCGGTATTCACGCCCGATGCCTACGACGCGCTGTCTGATTTCACCGAAGGCATTCCCCGGAACGTGAACAACTTTTGCTTCAATGCGCTTTCGCTGGCGTACGGACTGCAAAAGAAGATGGTCGACCTGGATATTGTCAAAGAGGTGATCTCGGACCTCGACATTTCCAAACTGACAACACGTAAGGAGCGAACCCGCGCAGTAGTGGAAGTGGAACCCGAGCCAGAGCCGGTTCCAGTGCCAGTGGTGGCGCCCACGCATCCGGTGTCTGGGCCGCCGATTAAGAAGCGGGATCGGGAAGAGATTTTAAGTCCGGCGGAGGCTGCGGCTTATATGCAGGAAGTGGCAATGAAATTGAAGAATTGGCAACGGTCGCTGGATCAGTCACTGGGCGAAGTGGAACGTAGTCCGCGTTTGCGAGTGGATGAGGAGAAGTAGTAAAAAGCCCTCACAAAACTCTTTCGCATATCGCCTCCCTTGCGCAATCACCGAAGCCGACCTTTCGAGCATCTGTTCGGTGTCACAGCTTCCCGATCATGTTGGCATTCAACCACGAAACCCAAATGTTGGCCCCGTCGAACGCGACGCCCGTCGACGCGTTGCTCACACACTGGACACAATAAAACTGACCAAGGACATTCCCATTGCTCGCTTTCAGTTCGGTCACAGCCAACGCCCCAGTCACCCAGATGTTTTCACCGTCGAACGCCACCCCGTATGGCTCGACCGGCACCGTGAAGGTGCCCAGAACCACACCGTCGCTGGCACGCAACTTTGTCACCGTGCCGTCGCCACGGTTTGCCACCCAGATGTGGGCGCCGTCGAACGCTATCCCCAGTGGGCTCACGCCCACATTGAACGTTCCCAAAAGCTTTCCG
>JABCZH010000020.1 GCA_013289795.1 Acidobacteriota bacterium | reverse complement strand
GCTGGGAGATTGCGGGTTGCGTCATCTCGAACGGCTCTGCCAATTCATTGACGGTGGCCTCCCCCTTGGCAAGGCGCGCAAGAATCGCCCGACGCGTCGGGTCGGCCAAAGCAGAGAAAGCAGCATCCAGATTCTGCATAATTAATAACTTATATAAGTAGATAGTTATTGTCAAGTGACATTTCTCCCATCCACGGAAAATCATGGAAAGGTGCGCTAACCTCCAGGGTTGAAAGGTCTAGTCCGACAGCCGATGTCGTTGTTCGCCATCGGAGATCAGGTGATGGTCGGCAGTTGTCGCTGTCTAGGAAAAGCTCGATGAGCTGAGGATCGAAAGAGTTTGTTATGAGCGAGTGACGGGCAACTCGGGGCTAATTCTTAAGTTAGCGCTTAAGGGACACAATCCACTATGCAGCGGCCGATGCGGGCGGCAGTAGGCTTTGCAGCGCCTCATGCTGCGACGGATGAGTGCGGATGGCTGAAAGACTGATGGCGCCTTACGCTCCGCCGCGAGATCGCTTGCGACCGGCGGATTCGGCGGGCGGGACGGCATATGGTGATGGATCAGAATTGTCTATTCTACGGGTTGGATGCGGTTTGGGGAAGCGACGGCTGGGCGCGGTAGGGGGGCCGTAGCGTGCCACATTAAAGCACCCTACGCAGGGGCGCCGTTCCAGTCACTACACGGGCAGGCTCAGTTCGGAAGGTGGACACCAACCGCTGTCGCCAAACCAAAGGCGTTCAGGACTCCGTAGCCCTCGATGAGATTCACAGTATTGACATAGACCATTCCATTGATGACTGATGGAGATGAAACAATCACAGACTCGGCGAACTGCCACAACCAAAGAGGCTTACCAGAGGCCGCCTCAAGCGCATATAGCGTGCTATTGCTGAAATCGGAGATATACACTACCCCGTTAGCAACCGTTGGAGAGTAGGTGCTAATAATTGGCACAGACCAGATGAGTTGCCCGGTAACAGCATTCAGCGCGATCGTCCCGCTGCTGCGTGTGACGAAAACGATTCCATCCGCAATTGCCGGCGCCGTTTCAGGGCCCGGGGCGGAGTACTGCCAGATGACAGTACCAGTCGCAGAACCCAACGCGGTTGTGCCTGCTGCGTTGTTGACGACGACCGTGCCACCAGAAACCGCGGGCGCAGCATTACTCGAGGCGGAGTATTGCCAAAAGAAAAACCCGTTTTCGTCGTATGCGTAGCAATTCCCTGCGCAATAGTACACGGTGCCATCGAGCACCGCAGGAACTGACTGAATGACTCCTTGCGGGGCCAAGCTCCATAAAAGCTGCCCAGTTCTCTGATCGACAGCGTAGAAGTTTCCGGGCAGCGTTCCGAAGAAAACTTTGCCGTCGGTCGCCACGGGCGGCGTCGGGGGATAGTCCTTGTCCGTGTTGAAGGAGAATTGCCAGATGAGAGAGCCGGTGAGAGCGTCAATGGCGTCGAGGTATCCGTTGTCGCTGACGGAGTAAACTACTCCGTCGCTGATTGCGGCGGGGCTATCCGAAAAGCGTGAACTCCAATCGCCGACCCCGGTTAGCTCGTTAATCGCGTCCAGCTCTCCGCTTGGCCCCACGTAGGTTACATAGACCCGGCCCTCGTAACTGGTGGGCGGTGATGATTCTGGGCCGTTTCCGTCGCTACCGAAATAGGTGAACCACAGGAGGTCCAGGCGGTTCACATTCCTTGTATTCAGAACATTCTCATAAGGATTCGAATTCGTTTGGGCCGGGCTGAACCCGACCTGGCTCCAATCCGTATTTACTACGAAACGGCTTTGCGCGGCCCCGCCACTATTTCTCCCAATAGCTGAAATGAGATGGCGTCCCGGTGTGGCTGCTGGTGGAACCGCAATTCGAGTCGGTGAAAACTGTCCGTTGGCATCCGTAACAGCCAGGGCTTCGTCGTGGTTGTCGAAATAAATGTCCACCCCGATGTCAGGCTGGAAGCCGGTCCCAGAAACTGACAATGTTGAGGTCGGAGGACCTATTTTTCTTGAAAGAGTGATCGTGCTTTGCGCACTGCAGCGTTGCGAAAGTACCGGGAACACCAGTACTGCGAGTACGAGCGGAGTGAACGACTTCAACATGCGCCCCCCCCCCCGCGGACGATTAGCTTACGGGACACACTTTACAACACTCGCCGGTGATTAACCACCATGTCTACGCTCCGCCGCGAGATCGCTTGCGACCGGCGGATTCGGCGGGCGCTGCGGGCTTTTTCTTGCCTTCCATCTCAGCCAGGCTTTGCTTCAGGGCTGACATCAAATCCACCACCGGAGCGAGTTTCTTAGGCTTTTCGACTTCGGCAATCTTGCCGCCTTCCAGCTTGGTCTGGATGAGGTTCTTCACATTATCCTGGAAAGTGTCGTGATATTTCTCCGGGTCCCACTCGGCGGCGAGCGCTTCGATCAACTGGTGGGCGACCTTCACTTCCGCGTCTTTTAACTCCACATCGGGCGCGCCGAAGCCTTCGACTTTCTTCACCTCTTCGGCGTAGTACATGGTGTGCAGCATCATCCCGCGTTCGTGCGGTCGCAGGAAAACCGTGTATTCGCGGTTATGCATTGTAAGTTTCGCGATGGCCACGTACTCGCTTTCCTCGAGAGCCTTGGTGAGCAGAGCGTAGGGACGGCGTCCGGCTTCTTCCGGCAGCATGTAATAAGAAGATTCGAAGAAGACGGGATCGACCTCGCTGGTCTTCACAAATTCCAGGATCTCCATGGTCTTGGCGGTCTTGGGCTCGATCTTCTTGATCTCGTCGGGTTCGATCACGACGTACTCGTCCTTGCGGTATTCGTATCCTTTAACGATATCGCTGCGTTCCACCACTTTGCCGTCCGCCAGGCAAACGTATTGCTGTTTCAGCCGGGAGAGGTCATCGCGATGTAGCATGTTGAAGGAAACGCCGGAACTGCGCGCGCCGGAAAACAAGCGTACCGGCATGGAGATCAATCCGAAGGTAAGATATCCCGTCCAAACGGAGGCCATGGTTCACCCTGTAAATTTAGATGACGCCAACGATGCTTTATGACGTTGAGTCTAAACTACAACCAACTCTTTGACGTAGAAAGGTCGCGCCGGTAACCCAGAAGCAAAGCACGACGCCGTGGGGCGGGACAAAGCATAACACTAGGGATAGTCGTATCTAACGTGGTACATCATATTGATCTGGGTGAGGTTGGTCTTGCCTGCCGGGGTGGCGGCATAACGCATTGATTTCAGGTTACATACACTCGATTCGCAGTCTCGGAGCGGCGACCCTGGTGACGGTCTCGTTCACCGGTTTGGCCCGATTAGTCAGGGGTGTCAGCTATTCAGGGGCCATTGCCGGCGCCGTAATCTGCTTTGTGCTGCTTGCCAGCGCCGGGCCGGGGGCTTTCGTCGCCCTGGTTTCGGTCTTTATTTTGACCTGGATCAGCACCCGCCTGGGCTATGGCCGGAAACAGAATCTCGGCACTGCTCAGAATCGCGAGGGCCGTACCGCATCTCAGGTGCTGGCAAATCTTTCGATCAGCGCCGGCTGCGCCGCTTGCTTCGCAATCACTGGAAACGCGGCCTTGCTGGTCGCAACTGCGGCCGCGCTCTCGGAAGCCGCCGCCGACACTGTTTCCAGTGAACTTGGCCAAGCCGGATCGGCAAGAGCGCGATTGATCACCAGTTGGAAAGTGGTTCCGGCCGGAACCGACGGCGGCGTCAGCATCGCCGGAACTCTGAGTGGCATCGGCGCGGCGGTCTTGGTGACGCTGGTATGCGTCGGCGTCGGAATGTTCCCGCTGAAACAGACTGCGGCTTCGGTGATGGCCGCGCTTTTCGGCATGATCGCCGACAGCTACCTGGGAGCGACGGTGGAGAGAGGAAAGTTATTGAACAATAACGGGGTCAATTTTCTGGGCACGCTGGCCGCCGCTGGGGGCGCATTACTGCTGGCGATGAACGGGTCATAATTAAGCTGCCGGAGGCCGCATGGGTGCATCTAAATTTGAGGACATCGAGTCTCAACCTGATGAAGATTAGAACATTCTTTGTAGGCTGCATCCTGGCCGTGACTGTGCTCTTGTTTGCGCATCGCGGGCACGGCAACGCTCAACCTCTGGGATTTAAATCTGTCGTCGACTTGACCCACGCGCTGAATGCGCAGGTTCCAACTTTCGAGGTTAGCGACAAGTCTCCGTATCAAGTGAAGACCCTTGCCACTGTGGCCAAAGAACACTACTTCCTGCGGGAGTTCTGCGTGCCTGAACACTTCGGGACTCACTTGGACGCTCCCGCCCATTTCGCTGAAGGCTTGTGGACGGTGGACCAGATTCCGCCGGAGCGTTTAGTCTCGCCATTGGTGGTGGTCGATGTCAGCTCCAAGGCGAAAGCGAATGCCGATTACCAGGTTTCGGTCGAAGACATTGCGGCATGGGAACATGTACATGGCGAGATTCCGCCGAATGCGGTGGTGATTGCCGATACGGGATGGGATTCGCGGTGGAACTCGGCGGCGGCCTATCGCAATGCCGACGCCAAGGGTGTGAAACATTTCCCCGGATATTCGAAAGAAGCGGCGAAGTTTCTGGTCGAAGGGCGTAAGGTGAATGGGCTGGGGATCGACACGCTCAGCATCGACTACGGGCCCTCAACCGACTTCCCTGTCCATCAATACACCATGGCGCACAGCATTTATCACCTGGAGAACGTCGCCAATCTGGAGCACGTTCCGGCGAGCGGCGCGATCGTCGTGGCAGCGCCCATCAAGTTGGAAGGCGGTTCCGGCGGCCCGGTGCGGATTCTGGCGCTGGTGAAATAGCATTCAGCAATCACACTCAGCGCTCCACTTGCGTCACGTGGATGCTGGTGTCGAGATTTTCCGCAGCTTCACGTGCTCTCTGCTCATCTGAAGTTGAAACTCTCCACTGGAGGCAACATGAGCGATCCGCGCTACCCCGTCGGCAAATTCACCTACAACAATCCGCCGGATGAAGCCCAACGTAAGCAAATGATCGGTGACATCGAGCAAGCCCCGAAAGCGTTGCGTGCCGCCATCGGGGGCTTGTCTCCGCAACAAATCGAAACTCCCTACCGCGATGGTGGCTGGACGGTTCGGCAGGTGGTGCACCACGTGCCCGAGAGCCATATGAATGCGTACATCCGCTTCAAGCTGGCGCTGACCGAAGACTCGCCCACCATCAAACCATATTTGGAAGATCGCTGGGCAGGCACGGGCGAGGTCAAATCGACGCCCCTAGAGGTTTCGCTGACCCTACTGGATTCGTTACACGACCGGTGGGTACGATTGTTGCGCTCGCTTAAGCCGGAGGAATGGAAGCGCCAGTTCAATCATCCCGAGATGGGGGCCATGCCGCTGGAAAAGAACCTTGCGCTGTATGCCTGGCATGGGCGGCATCATGTGGCCCATGTGACGGAGTTGCGCAAACGTATGGGGTGGTAGGCTCAGAGGCGGGATCTGAAATCCCGGTAGAGTCCACAACTCACGCACTTCCAGCAGGTTGCGGCAACAATCCGAAGCGCCCTTCCGTGAATCTAATGCACCATGTGGAGACAGAAACGCTTAATCGGTTTTATTGTAGTTATCCAGTTCGTTCTTTTTCTTACCCATTTCTTTCTGTATGAGACATGGACATTTTCGTCGGCTGGCGGCGACTTTTCTGGAACGCTGTTGATCAAACTGGCTCTCGCATTCTTGTCGGTGAGCTTTGTCACCGCTTCGCTGCTCGCCTTTCGCCATACCAATGCCGCCTTGCGGGTGTTTTACAGGGCAGCGGCGGTTTGGACGGGGCTTTTGAGTTTCCTCTTTCTGGCAGCTGCATCCTCCTGGATCATCTTCGGACTTGCGCGGCTGGTTGGGCTGGGCGTGAACTTCCACCGGATGGTGGAGTCGCTATTTGGGGCGGCCTTGCTCGCTGGACTCTATGGAGTCTTCAACGCCAATTGGACGAGAATCACGCGAATGACGGTGCGCCTGGCGAACTTGCCACTGGCATGGCGTGGGCGAACAGCAGCCTTGATTAGCGACGTGCACCTGGGGCATGTGCGAAACGGCGGTTTTCTGCGGCGCATGGTGGCGAAGATTTTGAAAGAGGAACCGGATGCGATTTTTATTGCCGGTGATTTGTACGACGGCACCGCCATCGACGCGGGACGGGCCGCAGAGCCCTTAAGCCAACTCACCGCGCCTCACGGCGTGTATTTTGTCGCTGGAAACCACGAGCAATTTGGGGACGACAGCAAGTATTTGCGTGCCATTGAAGCAGCCGGGGTTCGCGTGCTTAGCAATGAGAAAGTAGAAGTGGATGGTTTGCAGATTATCGGAGTGCCGTACCGGAACGCGACCCAACACGGCCAGTTTGCCTCGGTGCTAAAGGGCATCCGCTTGGATCGTGAACGAGCGAGCATCTTATTGACGCACGCACCAGACCATCCGGAGATCGCTGAGGCCGCGGGTGTATCCCTGCAACTATCCGGGCATACGCACCTTGGGCAGTTCGTACCTTGGAACTGGATGGCGCGGAAGATTTACAAGCAGTTTGTGTACGGCCTGAGCCGGATTGGAAAGCTGCAAGTGTTTACTTCGAGCGGAGCGGGAACGTGGGGGCCGCCGCTGCGTCTGGGATCGAATCCGGAGATCGTGATGCTTGAATTCCAGTAAGCCTGCTGACGTGACTTAAGCCGTCGCATTCAGCTGCCAAAGCAGGTAGCTGGCCGCCTCTCGCAACACTGCTTCCGCGCGCTGCCACGCCGAATGCGGACGGGAATCGGGACGTGGCGCGAGGTACACCAGCACATTCTCGTGCTGCAACAGCTTGCGAATGCGGAAGACGTGATAGGCATCGCTGACCGCCACGCAACTTCGCATGTGGTTGGCGCGCATGATGACCGCCACCCGTTGCGCCGATTGAGCCGTGTCCGTGCCCTGAGTTTCGGCGATCAAGCTGGCATCGGGGATCCCGCGACCCATCAGATAGTCGTGCCCCACTCCACCTTCGCTGAAGCTGGGATCGGCTGCGGCGCCGCCGGTGGTAATGACTACTGGAGCCACGCCTTGCCGGAAAAGATCAAAGCCGTGATCCAGGCGCGCGCGATAGACGGGCGAGGGACGCCCGGAATACTCCGCTGCCCCAAAGATCACGATGGCATCGGCGGAATGAATATGATCTCCGGCAGCAGCGCGGACGATTCCGGCGCAAATCGATAGGAAGTGGATAAGCGTGGCAGCGAAAACCAGCGTCAGACCATAGCGCACCCAGCGCCCGGCAGCGCGCGGCCTCACCTCTTGGCTCATCCCGGATGGGCTCATCCTTGTGCAAAGAACTCGGAGATTTCTTGGGAAGTAATCGCGCCTTCGCGCATAATGCGCCAGCGCGCTTCCTCGTCGGTGAGATCGACGATGGTGGAGGGGATTTCACGCGGGGAAGTTCCACCATCCACGATGATAGAAATGCGCCCCTTTAGTTGGTCGCGGACCGCTTCCGCCGTCGTACATTCGTTTTCGCCGCTCAGGTTGGCGGAAGTCGCGGTGATGGGAATGCTCGCTGCCTGCACGACTGCGAGGGGAATCTTGGCGCTGGGTATGCGCAGGGCAACGTTGCCGGTATTGGCGGTCACCTTTAACGGCAGCCGGGATGCTGCTCTAACAATAATGGTGAGCGGCCCCGGCCAGAACCGCCGCGCCAGCTTGTAGAACTCCTCGGGTAGAGGCCGTGCCAGCTCTTCGGCTTGGTCCACGCTCTCAATCAGAAGCGACAGCGGCTTGTGCCGGGAGCGGGACTTGATGTCATAGACGCGATCGACCGCCAGCAGATTAAAGGGATCGGCGGCCAGTCCGTAAAAAGTATCCGTGGGCATGCCCAGCACCTCACCGGCGCGAATCTGGTCGGCGGCGTAGCGAATCAGCGACGGCTCCGGGTTCGCACTGCTTATCTTGACGATCTCGGCGCGCACACTGCTCCTTTTGAATGTTCTGAGAACGCGAAAGTTAACATACCATGAACTCGCCGTGCAAGCAGTAGAAACGGGTATCATTCTGCGAGGACGGGTAGCCTTGAAGAAGACTCACACCAGCCATCATCCGGACAGCGACGATCGCTTGCGCCGTATCGAAGGCCGCCACAACGCGCTGGTCAAGGATCTGCGCAAAGCGTTTGCCCATGGCGATTTGACCGATGACGGCCACTGCGCCATTGAGGGCATGCGCATCCTGGAAGAGGCCATCCGCAGTGGGCTGAAGTTTCGGGCCGTGTTCTTCAATTCGTCGGCTTTGTCGAAGGCCGAGCGGCTTCTGCCGCAACTCGCGGCCTACGTGGAAACTCTGCTTTTGCCCGATAAGCTGTTTGCCACGGTCGTCCCAAGTGATAGCCCTCAGGGCGTAGCTGCCTTGGTGCGGTGTCCGGTGTTCACCGCGGAAGACGTAGTGGGCAAATCTTCGGTTGGGCCGCTGCTGGCGATTTCAGGAGTACAAGATCCAGGAAATCTGGGCACCATTCTGCGCTCGGCGGAGGCCTTCGACGCGGCTGGTGTGCTGCTTGGAGAAGGCACGGTCAGTCCCTTCAACTCGAAAGTTGTGCGGGCCTCGGCGGGGTCGGTGTTCCGCCTGCCGATCGCGAAAGTCAAGCTGGCAGAAGTGATTCAGGAAATGCGTTCTCTGGGGCTGCGCCTGTTGGCGACGTCATCCCATAAAGGCACGCCGATACATGTAGCAAAACTGACCGGCCCGCTGGGCATCTTCATTGGCAGCGAAGGCGCAGGCTTGCCGCGTGATCTTCTGGCCGCCATGGACGAGACCTTGGTGATTCCACACTCGGAGCATGTGGAGTCGCTGAATGCGGGCGTGGCGGCGAGTATTGTGTTGTATGAAGTGGCGCGGCAGAAGCAAGAGAAGGCTTCACCACAGAGCCACCGAGACACAGAGAGAACCGAGGGATGAGGTGTCTACGAACGGGGTCTATTAGGAGGGTTCTTTAGTTCGTCGTTTTCTCTGTGCCTCTGTGTCTCTGTGGTGAAATGGTTTTCTCCGTGGTGAAATGGTCTTCCATGAGTCTTTTCCCAACCACTCCCGCCCCGGACAGCTCCAGCGACCGCACGCGGCCGCTTGCCGACCGCATGCGTCCGCGGACGCTTGATGAGTTTGTCGGGCAGGAACATCTGGTTGCTCCCGGCAAGCCGCTGCGAACGCAAATCGAGCGTGACGACTTGGGATCGCTCATCTTCTGGGGGCCTCCTGGTACTGGCAAGACTACGCTGGCACAGATTATTGCGCGCGTCACTAAGGCGGAGTTCATCGAGTTTTCGGCTGTGCTCGCTGGAATCAAAGAAATCAAGCAAGTGATGGCCGAGGCCGAGCGCGCCCGCCAGTACGGTACGCGCACCATCGTCTTTGTCGATGAGATTCATCGTTTCAACAAGGCCCAGCAGGACGCGTTTCTGCCTCACGTGGAAAAGGGCAACATTCGGCTGATCGGCGCCACCACCGAAAACCCTTCGTTCGAGATTATTTCCGCCTTGTTGTCGCGCAGCCGCGTTTACACCCTTAGGCCGCTGACCGAGGAGCAGATTGTCCTGTTGCTGAAACGCGCTCTGGCGGACGCAGAGCGTGGCCTCGGAGCCATGAAACTGCGTGCTCCTGATGAAGCTCTGGCCAAGATCGCCGCTTACTCCAGCGGCGACGCTCGCACCGCCTATAACGCACTGGAAGTGGCGGCGTCACTCGCGAGTGGAGCTAAGACTGAAATCACAGACGCAATCGTAACCGACGCTTTGCAGAAGCGCGTGCTGCTGTATGACAAAGCCGGTGAAGAGCACTACAACCTGATTTCTGCGTTGCATAAATCTGTGCGTAATAGCGATCCCGACGCCGCGCTCTACTGGCTGGCACGCATGCTGGAAGCGGGAGAAGATCCGTTGTACATCGCACGCCGCGTGGTTCGCATGGCAGTCGAAGATATCGGCCTTGCTGACCCCGGCGCGCTTTCTTTATGTATGGCCGCGCGCGATGCGGTCGATTTCATCGGCATGCCTGAGGGCAATCTGGCGTTGGCTCAGGCCGTCGTGTATTTGTCGGTCGCGCCGAAATCGAATGCGCTATACACGGCTTATTCCGAGGTGCAGCAGGATGTGGAACAGACAGCGGCCGAGCCTGTGCCGCTGCATCTGCGCAATGCTCCGACTGGCTTGATGAAAGGGATGGGGTATGGTCAGGGGTACAAGTACGCCCACGACCTGGAAGGCAAGGTCGCAGACATGCAGTGCTTGCCCGACAACTTGCGTGACCGGGTCTACTATCAACCGACGAATGAAGGAATGGAAAAGCGAATTCGCGAACGACTCGAGGAGATCAAGAAGATGAGGAGCAAGAAACCCGTTTAGACCAGCACCGACTCATGTTCTGAACCCTTCCCGCTCGCTCGTGCGTCTAAAGGTGCTAGGAGAACTACCGATATGAATCCCCCAGCTTCTATTTCTGCTCCAGAAGAAACTCGCTCCACCACTTCTAAAACTTATCCCGTGAAATCATATATGGCGCATAGCACGACTTCGCCGCTTGCGCCGGGTACCATCCAACGTCGCGAACCTCGCCCACAGGACGTACAGATTGAAATTCTTTACTGTGGAGTGTGCCACTCCGATCTTCACCAGACCCGCGATGACTGGCATGACGCGCTGCCGACGGTTTATCCGTGCGTGCCCGGCCACGAGATCGTCGGAAGAGTGGTTCGCGTCGGCGACTCAGTCAAGAAATTCAAGGAGGGCGACCTCGCCGCCGTCGGTTGCATGGTGGATTCGGACCGCACGTGTGAAAACTGCCGCGCGGGCCTCGAACAGTATTGCCAGAACATGGCAACGTTCACTTACAACAGCGAAGACAAAGTGCTCGGCGGAGTCACGTATGGCGGCTATTCGAGCAGCATCGTCGTCGACGAAGCCTTTGTACTGAAAGTTTCCGACAAAGTGGATCTCGCTGCTACGGCCCCGCTGCTTTGCGCAGGAATCACTACCTATTCGCCGATGCGGCACTGGAAGGTTGGCAAGGGACAGAAGGTTGGT
This sequence comes from Acidobacteriota bacterium, assembly GCA_013289795.1. Classification (GTDB taxonomy): domain Bacteria; phylum Acidobacteriota; class Terriglobia; order Terriglobales; family Acidobacteriaceae; genus JABCZH01. The sequence continues at coordinate 45,024 of JABCZH010000020.1, read as the reverse complement.
ATTGTCGGATTGGGCGGCCTCGGCCACATGGGCGTGAAGATCGCTCACGCTTTGGGCGCGCATGTGGTGCTGTTTACTACCTCTCCGAACAAGGCTACGGACGCGCGGCGGCTGGGCGCCGATGAAGTCGTGGTTTCGAACAATGCCGACGACATGCTCAAGCATGCCGGAAGCTTTCACTTCATTCTGGATGCGGTTTCGGCGGAGCATGATCTGAATCAATATTTGGCTCTGCTGAAGCGCGATGGCACCATGGTTATGGTGGGAGCGCCGTCCAAACCACTGCCGGTTTCTGTGTTTAACCTGATCTTGGGACGCCATAGCCTGGCTGGCTCTGGCATTGGCGGCATTCAAGAAACTCAGGAGATGCTCGATTTCTGCGCCCAGCACGGCATCACCGCCGACATCGAGATGATCAACATTCAGCAGATCAACCAGGCCTACGAGCGCTTGCTCAAAGGGGATGTGAAGTACCGGTTTGTAATTGATGTGAAGTCGCTGGGCTAAGAGTGGGGAATCCGTGGCTCCCCTGACCCAGGCTCGAATCCAAAACACCGATGCAAACCTGGGGCACGAGGCGGAATTTAGGTAGCATCGGGGAACCTCCGGCGCACTCGTTAACAATTCGATCCCAGGACTCCTTCACGCCCTTGAAATTGCATCCCGGAGGCGCGGCTGCACCGGCGTGAATGAATTCTCGTCCAAGCGCCCACTCGAGATGCGCTGTTCGCTTCTCGGCTTTTGCCCCCAGCGTGGCAATGACCGCGAGGGGTGGTAGAGCTGCAAGCTGCGGCTCGAGATACGAGTTCACGCAGCATTTGACGACAGGCGCGGAAACCGGACCGCACTCTTTTCGAGCTGAGCAAAGAACAGACTCGGTGATCCACGTCCGCCGCATCTGCTCGGCGAACGCCTTAGACCAACACTTGTCAAGGATGCGTTCGCGGATATTCCGATGAAACTGATCTTTCCCCGTCGCAAAACAGCCATAGGTGTATCTGCAAGTTGCTTCAAGGAACTCCTCTGGCGAATCCGCCGAGCAGGACTCACCCTCATGTGGGTCTCCAGGTTCGGCCACGATCAAGACAAGTTGAACATCACCGAGCCGTCCCAACGCCCCGCAAAATCCACGAGGAACATGCCCGCGCGGCGGGTTCCAGCGCATCTCTTCCTTGCATGTCGAAAGAAGGCTGGAGCAAGGGTAGACCGACAAGAGCACGCGACGCAGCTCAACACAAGGAAGAAAGGCGGATTGCATATGTGGGCGGAAGAATAACAAATTGGCCCCTCGAATGCCCACGGCGAGGGGCCGATCTTGCGACACACATTTACACCGCCGCCCAATCCTGAGCCATTGCAAACTAGTATGCTACATTGGTCTAGATAATTCTTGACACGATAGGAAACAGGCCTAAAATGGGAGTTAGCTGAGAAGAAGCCTCATGCCCACCAAGAAGATCGCCCCCGCTATCGACGCCAAGCTCTGGAAGGAGCTGGTTGCTACTGCCAAGCGCAACGGGCAGTCGCAGCGGTATGTGCTAGAGCAGGCCCTGGCCCACTATCTGCACAACGTGGTTCCGTCGCAGCATCTGGTTCGTCCGCAGGTGATGGATGCGTTTGAGCAGTCGGTCGAGGCGAACCGCGATCTGCTGGAACGCCTTGCCAAGTAAATGGCGGAATATCTAACGGTCGCGGAGGTGTATCAGATGCAGCACCTCTTGATCGAGCGGTTCGGCGGCCTGCACGGGGTTCGCGATAAGAACGCGGTTGAGGCCGCGGTTTTCCGTCCCCAAACCGGTTATTACAACTCGCTCGAGGAAGAAGCGGCCGCGCTGATGGAGTCGCTGGGCAACAATCACGGCTTCCTCGACGGCAATAGACGAATCGCCTTCACTGCCACTGACGTCTTCCTGCGGCGCAATGGTTTCCACATCGAAGTCGGAGCCCGCGAAGGGCACGAGTTTATCTATGGCTCCATGGATCGTGGCGAATTCCGCTTCGCCCGCATTCTCGATTGGATCCGGCGGCCTATAAAGCCACTTCGCTGAACGTCTTCATCCCGTTCCGACGTCCTCCCAGGTCTCGCAAAACCAGCGAGACCCGGGGCGCCCTGCCGCGGGCTAACATTCCGCTTGGCGTGCCGCCGAAAAGACCGAATCCCGACCTTGGCCATTTTCATCCAATGTGGTAATCAGCTCATGCTGAGGGAGGCAGTTGTGTCCACGGTTTCGTTTACACCGAGCACCCCTTTCCCACCTCGTCCCCAACTCACTGATCAGGTTGCTGACTTGCTGAAGCTGCAGCGCGCGGCCCAGAAGATCTCATCCATCCTCGACCTGGATGAACTGGTGGACATGGTGGTCAACGATGTGGCGCGCTCGTTCGGCTGCGTGGATGCGGACATTTATCTTCACGATGAAGAGCGTTGTGAGCTGGTGCTGGCCCGCGCCTGCGGATGCGACGGCTGCGCCGCCCATGGCCCCGGCCACAGCTTGAAGATTGGCAAAGAAGGCATGGTGGGACACGTGGCTGCCACCGGGCAAATGCGCTACGCTCCCGACGTCCGCAAAGATCCTTACTACATTGGCTGCGAAGAAGCTACGCAGTCTGAAGTTGCCATCCCGCTGCATGTGGAAGGCCAGCTGGTCGGGGTTTTCAGCACCTCGCATCATGATCTGGACGCATTTCAGCCGGAACAGCTCCGCCTGCTGCAGGCGTTGTGCAATGACGTTGCAGTGGCGATTCACAATGCCCGGCGCTTCAAGCAGGAACAGCGCCAGAGGCAGGAGATGAGCCGCGAGGCCCAGGAGGCCCGCGCGATTCAGCAGGCTCTGTTCCCCAAGAGTTCACCTTACATTCCTGGGTTTGCGGTATCCGCATTTTCCATCTCTGCCGGGGCTGTAGGCGGCGATTGGTACGATTTCATTCCCATGGGCGACGGTTGCTGGGCGCTGGTGCTCGCCGATGTCGCGGGCAAAGGGACGGCCGCGGCTTTGCTGATGTCCGCCACTCGAGGCATGTTGCGTTCGCTGGCCGAGACCAGTTGCACGCCCAGCGAAGTGCTGACCAGGCTGAACCGCCTGCTGGTCGAGGACTTCCCGGCCGGACGATTTGTGACCATGGTATATGCCGTGCTGGATCCGGCTCGCCGCAAGCTGCTGTTCGCCAGCGCTGGTCACTTGCAACCTTTGTTGGTGGCTGAAGGTCAGGCGCGTTTCGTTGAAACCGAGAAAGGTATACCGCTGGGAATTGGTCCGGGAGGTTATTCGGAGATCGAAATCGACCTGCCGCAAAACGCCCGCCTGGTGTTGTATAGCGACGGCATCACCGAAGCGGAAAACAGCGAAGAAGAAGAATATGGCGCCGAGCGCTTGCAGAACCACGTTCTGCAGCCGGAGGCTTCCGCTGAAAGCATCCTCGCCGACGTGCGCGCCTTCGCCAACGGAACCGGCCTGCGCGACGACGCTACCGTGATCTTCGTAAGAGCGTGAGATCGAGCTCAGGCTGAACTTGGCTTTCTCAGTCTGACGGCTTACGGCTGGCTGGCGGCACAATTCCATTCATGCGCAAGTACTCCACCATCTGTCCGTAATGATCGAAGGCGTGTTCGACGCCAAATACCGCCAGGCGCAGGCGGGTCGATTTGCTGCCCTCCGCAGTCTGAAGCATGTTCTGAGTAGTTAAGGTAGCCGCGGCTTTGTGACCCAGAGCAAAAGAATCCTTCAGGAACTTGATGATGTCGGCTTTGGTCTTCACACTCTCAGGGCCGTCGCCACCCATGAAGTTTTCGGGGAACTTATCGCCGGTAAGCCGCCACCATATTGCATAGTTGGAAGCGGCGACATGCTTGACCTGAGAGGCAAGGGTGCGCACACCCTTGTAGTCGCTGCCAGGAACGTTCAAGCTCTCGGGAGAAAAGTTGTATTTATCTTCCGGCATGGCTTCGGCAACATCCACAATTTGCTTTTCGACGTTGCTGATCTCGCGGTCCACAACTGAAGCTATGGTTGCCGGCGATGATGGTTGCGGTTGAGGTGCCGCGGCGCCGTTGGTGCTCTGCGCCAAGGCGGTCACGGCAAAGATGAATACTGCTGCTCGCAAGAGGATTCGTATGTGTTTCATTACTCTGACTTTCCTTAATTTGTATGGATCCAAAAGGCATTTGGACGTTGAACTCTCCGATTGGTAACTGAAATCGCCCAGGCATCAATGGGCCGGATCGAGCTGCTTGAGTTTCTGTTGGGCGCTGTCGCGTATGACCGCGCGCCTCGCCTCTGACTCCTGGGTGTCGGAAGCCAGTAGGGCCAATGCCTTTTCGGCATATTGGCGCGCCAGATCTTTCTCTCCATTTGCCAAGTACGCATCGCCAACACTATCGTTGGCGTCGGCCGATTCCGGATAGGCAAGGACATTGAGCTTAAGGATTTCGAGCGCTAACGTCACGTTGCCCACCTGCATGTTGTCATAGCCCATGACATTCACGAGAATTCGCGGCCACAACTCCGCCTGGGGGTTTTTTCGCCGGGCTTCCATCAGTTGCTGCGCGACCTCAGCAGTTCCGCCGGGGGCCTCGATTTGGTTGAGGATGGGGATCGAGATCGAGCCCGCCGAGCCATGGTTGTTGGCTGGCGCTTGACCAGGTGTCTTGATGAGCGTGGTTACAAACCAATCCACGATGATGCCGGGCAGATCGGGATGAGTTTTGAACAGGTCGGTTCCGTGGCTCCCGGTGGCGGGTACGTCGGTACTTTCATATCCAAGCCAGGGCGCTTCTTCTCCAGCATAGTGGATAAACTTTTTACCCGGGTTGGGGGAGATGCCGTAGAGCCATTCCATCACCTCGGCGGTGGGAGGGTAGTCGTCGTGGTTAGCCCAGACAAAGAGGCCGGGCAGTTGGGACGACTGCCGCACGAACTGCCGGCCAGCCAATTCGGTTTGTCCGGAAAGCAATACCAGCGATTTCACCTGCGCGGAGTGCCGGCCTGCCGTCTCGATGGAATTCTCCACACCATCCAACCCGGCCCCTCCCAGGCCGATGACGTCTCGATTGACACCTGATTGCGAGACCAGATATTGCCACGCGGTGTCAATGTCAGTGGGCCTCTGCTGGCGTACCTGTGATCTCTCCTTGGACGTCAGCTTGTCATGCCGCGTGCCGCCGCTTTCGCCGAATCCACGCATATCGAGGGTAAGCGTGTTGATTCCCGCCCCCGCCAGTTGCGTGGCAACCGCGTCCCAATCCTTGCGTGTCCGGTTGGTCTGATGGAACAACAGCACACCGGGGCCGGGCTTGGCCGCGGTGAAGTAGCTGGCCTTGAGGATGGTGCCGTCGGATGCCTTGAGATCAACCACACGTGCAGCCAGCGGCTGTTGCGCCTGATGCCGCCGCGTATCCGGTGGCACGAGGTCGTTCGCACGGTAGTACACAACCAGCTGCCCGTAGTGCTCGCCGCTGTGCTCGATGGCAAACGCCCAGATTGTGGAGTTGTGGGCCAGCCGGTTCCCAAAGAATTTCGAGGTGTTGTCCAGGCCCGCGTCGCCCTGCTGTTGAATCACTTGCGCTCCATCCGCGATGGCTTCCTGCACGAACTTCACGACGTCGGCTTTGGTCTTGAAGGCGTCACGCGAAGGATTGTCGCCCTCGCCGAAGTCGGGTCCGAGGTTGGATCCGGAAATCCTGCGTATCAGGACGAAATCCAGTGCGGCGGCGTGGAGAATATTCTCTGCGAAGGTGCGCTCCTCTTTCTGCAGCTTGAAGTCGTATTTGTCCTCGGGAAAATCCTGGGCCATGGCGACAAGTTTGTTCCCGATGTCGTTCCATCTGTCCAACATCTCATCGGATCGAGAGCGCGCAGGACTCGGAGGTTGATTCTGCGACTGCGCCTGACCGTAGAGACTTGCTGCGGCGAGGGCAAGCAGAGCAACCGAAAGTACAGCGACTGCGAATCGTTTCGACGACCCCTTCATCGGAAATCCTCCCTATATTGCCGAGCTGTAGAGACGGCCAATTCATGCCTCGCGAAGGGCAATCATTGGGTCCAGCTTGGTTGCGCGCCGGGCGGGAAGGTAGCTGGCCAGTCCGGCGACGAAAAACAAAAGCAGAGGCACGATCACGAATACCGCCGGATCATGCGGACGCACGCCGTAAAGCACACTGGCCATCAGCGACGCCGTAGAGGCAGATAGGATTACGCCGGCAATGACTCCGACGCCGGCGAGGCCAATCCCTTTTTGCAGAATCAGCTTGAGAATGTTCCCTCGCTGCGCTCCGAGGGCCATGCGAAGGCCGATCTCGCGCGATCTTTGGCTGACCATGTAGGCCAGCAAGCCATAGATCCCGATGGATGCCAGAAGGAGCGCCAGTCCGGCAAACCCAGTCACCAATTGGGCGGAGAAGCGACGCGACGCCAGCGAGCGATCAAGCACGTCATTCATCGAAGAAACATTAAATACCGGCAAGCCGGGATCAATGCTCTGGATTTCATGCCGAATCTGTGGTTCGAGCAGGGCCGCGGGCAGAGACGTCCGCAACACCACGTCCACATGCTTGCTGGAGTCTTGATAGGTCGAAACGTAGATGTGGGGAACGCCATCGATGTCGAGACCGTCACTCTTGATATCCTTAACAATACCCACGATGGTCGACCATGGCTTGGTAGGGTCTTGTCCGAACCGCACTTGGCGGCCCAGCGGATCGCGGGTTGGCCAATACTTACGAGCGGTGCTTTCATCAATGATGGCCACCGGCTGTTTGCCGTCTTCATCGCCCTCGGTGAATGAGCGGCCGCGTAGGAGCGTGGCCTGCAACACCTTAAAATAATCGGGGCTTATCCGAATTCTCTCGGCGCTCAGATCCTGCGAGGACTCGACCGGTCTATCTTCAATCGCCAAGCCTTCAATCTCCAAGCCACCGACCGCGTTGGGGTTGCTATTGGTGGTCGGTAGAGATGAGGTGATTGCGGCGAGTTCCACTCCCGGAATTGCCTTCATGCGCCGCAGCAACTCACGATTAAAGGTGGCTCTGCGAGGAATATCGAGATACGGATCCGTCTTCGGATCGTTGGGAACCGGAAGCCAGATGTTTGCAGTGACAACTTGAGTTGGACTAAAGCCTGGATTTTCCTGCAACAGGTCCCGCAGCGTGCGCAGCAGCAAGCCGGCTCCCACCATCAGTATGACGGCAAAGGCCAGTTCCGAGACGATTAGAACATCCCGCAATCGACCGGTCGTAGCGCTGTAGCCCGAACCGCGACCGCCTTCACGAATGGCCGAGGAGAGAGTGACTTTTGCCGAGTGAAGCGCTGGAGCAAGTCCAAACACTAAGCCGGTGAGAATGGAAATCAGCAGAGCGAAGGCCAGCACCACCCAGTCGATTCGTACTTCGTTGAGCCGGGGAACGTTCGATGGCACAAAGCGCAGGATGAAGCCTGAAGCACCAACCGCGGTTGCGATTCCCGCGGCACCGCCGATGAGCGACAGCAGCAGGGACTCGGTCAGCATCTGGCGCACCATGCGGCCGCGGCTCGCCCCCACCGCTAAGCGCACCGCCATCTCTTGTTGTCGCCCCGAAGCGCGCGCCAATAGAAGATTGGCAATATTCAACGATACGATAAAAACGATCAGGATTACCGCACCCAGCAACACCAGCAGCATGGGCCGGACATTGCCTACCAAAGTTTCTCGCAATGGTTGAATCTCAATTGTCCATTGCGCCTGCGGCGGGTAATCGGTAGGAAAGTCGTGGCGCAATTCGGCGGTCATGGCAGTGAGCCGCGCCTGAGCTTGCGCCAGTGTCAGGCCCGGCTTAAGTCGGCCGATTCCAGATCCTAAAACCCGGTTACCACGGATTGGTGGGGGAAAGGGATCTCCGCTGAATCCGCCGGCGCCAAACACGTCCACGTCGCCGGAAACTGTCGGTCCAGGATGGCGAAATCCGCGTGGCAGGACCCCGATAATTGTATAGGGATCATTGTCGAGACGGAGGGTACGGCCGAGAACGTTCGGATCGGCGCCATAGCCACGGCGCCATAGGCCATCGCTGATCACGACCACTGAAGCGAAACCGGGGGTGAAGTCCTGGGGACCAAACAACCGTCCAATTTGCGGGGTCGCACCCAGCATGGAAAAGTAGCTAAAACTGCCACTGAGCCCCTCGAGACGCTCGGGCTGTTTGGCGCCGGTCATAATGTCGCTGCCCTCGAGAACCGGGGTCACATCTTCAAAGACACCGGCTCGCGTCCGCAGGTCATCCATTTCGGGCTTGGAAAACGCAACGTCCCGCAATCCTATGCCGGGCTGGTTAAAGTAGATTCTTACCAAACGGTCGGAGTCGCGGTAAGGCAGAGGACGAAGCAAGACGGCATTCACGATGCTGAAAATCGCGGTGTTGGCTCCGACGCCCAAAGCCAGGGAAAGAACCGCCACAACGGTAAAACCGGGGTTCGTCCGCAGAAGCCGTAGTGCGTACCGCACGTCCTGCAATAACGTAGTCATCAGAACCTCCTCGAGCGGGCTGATAGGCAGACCATCCACAGAATCCAGCCAGTTTCAACCGGCTCTGATCAGCCGTTGCCAACGCGCTAAAATTCGGTATTCCAGGTTTTGCATTCCCGGTTAGACGGAACTCATTCGGAAAAGTCTCGCTAGATTGGGGCCGCAGGCCTTGACGCCCCAGGCATTACCGCGACGCCGGTGGCACCATGTTGTTGGCGCGGTAGTACACCGCCAGCTGTCCGTAGTGCTCGCCACTATCCTCGATGACGAACATCCAAGTGTAGGAATTGTGGACTAGCCTGTTCCCAAACGGAAATTTCGTCGTCTTGTCCAGGCCCGCATCGCCCTGCTGTTGAATCACGTTCGCTCCGTCCGCGACTGCCTGCTGAATCAGTTTCACTACGTCGGCTTTGGTCCTGTAAACGTCTCGCGAAGGGTCGTACTTGTTCTTGCCGAAGTCGGGCCCGATGTTTGATCCAGAAGCCAAACGCATCAGGTCGTAGTCGACGGCGGCGACGTGCAGAATAGTTTGTGCAAAGGTGCGCTGATCTTTCTGCAGCTTGAAATCGTACTTGTCTTCGGGAAAATCCTGGGCCATGGCGATGAGTTTGTTCCCGATGTCATTCCACATTGCCAGCGTCTCGTCGGCTCGGGAGCGCGCAGGAAGCGGAGCTTGATTCTGCGGTTGGCCCTGAGTGTAAGGACTGGTTCCGACGACGGCAAGCAAAGTGAAGGCAACTAGCGCAAGCGAAGACCGCTTCATCATAGATTTCTCCTTTGGATTGGCATAAACTGCGAAAAACACAACCTAGTCACTGAAGTGCTCAAGTTCAGTCGTCGACCTCTCCCCATCTCCAGACGATTGACTACCCCCATTAGGAGACGCCTCGCGAGCATCGCGTTGAAAATTCATCTTGCGCATCAAGGCTATAAACCGGGGATCGTCGCGGAGCGGGTCCATCACCGGATCAACATTCAACCGGTTTAGCCAGTTACTCCGCTGCCGGTAGTCTTTTTCGATGAGTTTGATCGCCCGGTCTCTGTCGCCTAATGCGAGATAAATCGCAGCCCTACGATACGGGACATTCTTGGCCCCACTATGGTGTTTCAACCGCAAGAGCACATTCTTGGTCTCCGCTTTGTTCCCAGACATGGCGTAGGCGTAGCCTAGAGCCGAGAGCGAGCCGGCATCGCCCCGCACCGTGGATAACTTGAACTCCCGGATTGCGTTCTCAAACTCACCCTTATGGACGTAGGCAAAGCCCATTATGAAATGCGCGTAGAAGATTTGTGGGGCCTTGCGCACCAACTCCCGGCCTTGTTCCAGGGCTTGATCATCCTGATGCCGCCAATAGTAGATCTCCATCATGTCCTTATTGGCGGACGGGCTTGAGGGGTCGATCTTCTCCGCCAACTTTACCTCTGCGATGGCTTCCTCGAACCTACCCTGGGTTGCAAGGAAGGTAGCGTACCCGGAGTGAGAGGCCATGCTGTTCGTCATGCTGATGACCCGCTTATATTCGCGTTCGGCGCTCTCCCAGTCGTACGCGTTATCGGAGTAAAGGCTGGCGAGTAGGGAATGTACACTGGGCAGGTTGTCGTCCAATTTCTCGGCCGTGAGAGCGGCAGAAATCTCGTGCGGGTAAAGCTTGACCGCCGGAACGCTACCGGGAATCGAGAATCCAAAACTATCCCAGGCATCCGCCAGGCCGAGGTACGCGAGGGCGAATTGAGGATCTTTTTTCACTGCCTGACTGAAAAGGCGGACCGCTTCGCGCGCGTTGACCAGGGAACCGCCCTCCCTCCATGTGTTGCTCTTGCTTAGATAATCCAGACCCTGGATGTAAAGCGCGTTGGCCTGTGGAACCTTGGAATAGACTGTTGGTGCCGCTTTCGGATCGCTTTGATTCTCGGTGGGGGAGTTCTGCGATTGCGTTAATTGCGTGGCAGCAACAACCAGCAGCAGACAAGACAACACTGAGAAGGTTCTCACGAATGACTCTCCTTTTGTTCTCTGCGAGTTCGACCGCAATCTGAATCCTGGCTTCAACTATCTCGCAATGCGACACTCGGGCTTACCCTTGCCGCCCGCCGCGCCGGAACGTAACTGGCCAGGAGCGCGACCACCATCAGAATCAACGGCACGGCCAAGAACACCTCCGGATCAAGCGGCCGGACTCCGTACAGCAGGGTGGAAATCATGGGAGCCATGATTCCCGACAGTATGAGACCGATTACCACTCCGATGCCGGTCAGTCCCACGCCCCGGCTCACGATCATTTTTCCAATGGTCGAGGGCATAGCGCCCAACGCCATCCGCACCCCGATTTCGTGAGACCGCTGACCCACCGTGTAGGCCAACAGACCGTAAATTCCCACCGACGCCAACAGAAGCGCCACGACCGCAAACACACCTACTAACTGAGCGGAAAAGCGGCGCGAAGCCAGAGAACTGTCGATGACCTCATTCATCGCACGCACATTGAATACCGGCAGACCTGGATCGATGGCCTTGATCTCCCGGCGTATCTGCGGCTCCAGGCTCGCGGATGACAAAGATGTCCGGACGGTCACGCTTAAAGGACCGGCCCCTATAAAGAAATCAACACCCTGAATTTCAGGGAACTGGTAAATCGGCGTGTAGATGTGGGGGTTTCCGAATTGGTCGAGACCATCACTCTTGATGTCCTTGACCACTCCCACCACGTTCCACCAGGTGGCCGCACGTCCAATACTCAAACGCCGGCCAATGGGATCGCGGTCCGGCCAGTAGGTTCGAGCCGTGCTCTCATCCACGATGACCACCGGTTGTTTGCCGGACTGATCGTCTTCTTCGAACCAACGTCCGCGCACCAACGAAGCCTGCAACACCTTGAAATATTCCGGGGTCACACTGGTGGTTTCGGAAAACAAGCCTTTGCGAGACTCGTCCGGCCGGTCTTCAATGTTGATGGGGAAGCGTTGCGACAAGTGAGTGACCGGCAAATCCGTGGTCATGGAGGCTAGATCGACGCCCGGGATGGCACGCACGCGCCGCAGAACTTCCCGCACAAAAGTGTTCAAGCTCTCAGGCTGGGCGTAGCGATTCAATTGGGGGTTGTTGGGTACGGGAATCCGGGTATCGGCGATGACAATGTTTGAGCGATTGAACCCAGGATTTTCCTGAAGCAGTCCCCAAAACGTGCGCAACAGCAGCCCCGCTCCTACCATCAACACCACGGCCAATGCCGATTCTGAGGCGATCAGCAGGCCGCGCAAGCGGTTGGTTTTACCACTCGTGCCTGATCCCCGGGCTCCTTCCCGGATGGCTAGAGCAATTTCGGCTTTCGACGATTGCAGGGCCGGTACCAAACCAAACCCCAGCCCGGCCAGAAGGGAAACCAACAAGGCGAAGGCCAGCACCGTCCAATCCATCTGCACCTCGGCCAGCCGGGGAATTCTGGCGGGCAGAAACTGCACAAAATGCAAAGCCGCCATGGCGGTTAGCACGCCGACGATGCCGGAGACCAGAGACAGTATCAGCGACTCGGTGAGCAACTGCCGAATCATGCGCGCGCGGCTTGCCCCCAGGGCCAGACGTACAGCCATTTCCCGTTGCCGTCCAGACGCCCGGACTAGAAGAAGATTCGCAACGTTGACGGAGGCCAGCAAAATGATCAGGACCACCGCGCCCATCAACACCAACAACATAGGCCGGACATTGCCCACCAACGACTCCTGCAATGGCTCGACCTCAATCGACCAGCCCGACCCCGCCGGATAATCGGTGGCGTATTCTGCCCTTAACTGGGCCGCAAACGCATCCAACCGCGCTTGCGCCTGCTCCCGGCTGATGCCAGGCTTCAAAAGCCCGATCGCTCCGGTCGCCACTCGCAGGCTGCGCTCTGGTTTCGGGTAGGGATCGGCCCTGTATCCCGATGCTGCCCATACTTCGACATCCGTGACAGCGGTGCCCGGATGGCGGAATCCGGGGGGAAGAACGCCGACAATCGTGTAGGGATCATTATCGAGCTGCAACTTTCGCCCCAGAATTCCGGGATCCCTGCCGAACCCGCTGGCCCACAGACTATCGCTGATCACGGCCGCTTCCGCGAAACCCGGCACCTCGTCGCTAAGCCCAAAAACTCGTCCGATGTGCGCCGAGGCGCCGAGCATGGAAAAATAGTTAGGACTCACAACCGCTAGTTCGAGACGTTGCGGACGCTGTGCGCCGGTCAAATTAGTGTCGCCTGTGGCCATAGCGGACACTTGTTCAAAGACGCCTGCCCTTAATCTAAGATCGTCCAGTTCGGGAACGGAGAGCCCAACATCCCTCGCCCCCACCCCGTGATTGTTGGCGATGATCTTCACCAGCCGGTCGGGGTGGGCGAAGGGAAGAGAACGCAACAAAACTGCATTCACGATGCTGAAAATGGCCGTGTTGGCTCCGATGCCCAAAGCCAGGGTCAGAACCGCCACGAGGGTGAAGGCTGGCTGCTTGCGCAGCATGCGCAGGGCATAGCGAATGTCGTGCCAGAAATCGTCCCCCCAGAGCCAGCGGCCGGACTCGTAGAAGCGCTCCTGCGCCCGGGTCACGTTGCCAAAAGCCCGGAGTGCTGCGGTTCGGGCATCTTCATAGGTGAGCCCCTGTTCCTGCAGGCGTTCTGTCTCCAGTTCGATGTGGGATTCGATTTCAGCGCCGAAGTCGTTCGTCTTGCGCTTGCGTCGAAACATAGCCTAAGTCTCCTCAGGACCAAGAATGCGTCCGATGGCTGTTGAGAGCCGCTTCCACTTGGCGGTCTCTTTCACCAGTTGTTTGCGACCGGCAGCGGTCAGCGAATAAAAGCGGGCCTTGCGGTTATTCGTGGAGATTCCCCATTTCGCGGAAATCCAGCCACGCTCCTCAAGCCGTTGGAGTGCAGGATAGAGGGCTCCGTGCTCGACCAGGAGTTCTTCATCCGATGTCTGCTGGATGGCGCGCGCGATGCCCTGGCCGTGCTGCGGTCCAAAAATCAGCGTGCGCAAGATCAGCAGGTCCAGGGTGCCTTGCAGCAGCTCCAGCCTACTTTCCGCTTCTTGGGTTGACATATAACCCGAGCATACGACTCATTTGGGTAAGATGTCAACCCAAAAGAGTGGGAATAGCGGCCGCAAAAGCGTTTTCTGCAGTTGCGGACCACCTCTGGAAAGGAATTCTGCCAACAGCTAACGGACGGGGGCCAACGGGATGTCTAGCCGAAGCGCGCCTTGTGCTCTTTTAGGATGCAGCGGTCCATCACTACAAACATTCCGGCCTTTCGCGCCTTCCCGGCAGCCGCCTGGTTGATCACTTCTTCCTGCATCCAAACCGCCGGAATCTTCAGATGGATGGCCTGATCCACCACTTCTTCAACGAATTCGGGACGACGGAAAATGTTCACAATATCGATCTTCTCGGGGACATCTCGCAGAGACGCATAGGCCTTCTCGCCCAGCGAACCCTTGATCTCAGGATTGACCGGAATGATCCGATAGCCGTGGGTTTGCATGTATGCGGAAACTCCGTGACTGGGACGGAGCGGACTATTCGAGAGTCCAACTACCGCGATCGTCTTGGCACGTTGCAGCAAGTCTGTGATGGGATCAGCGGGAGTCGAGGCCATACCGGAACATTGTAGTGGGGTGATGGAAGAGACGCCAATCGGAGGACAGTCATTCCCCTTTCTTGGTCACATCCAGCTTTTGCCGGAACATCTTCATCGCCAGCTTGCGCACGGTATCAGAAACTTCCTTGTTGCCCGAAAGGTTTCGCAGGTCTTGCATCAGAAGGTGCTTGATCAATCCCAGCGAGACGTCGATCGGAGTTCGCGGGTTGGAGGTCAGGGCGCGGACGATGGGATACTGTTTGATGAATCGCCGTTTCATGGGAATGGCGCGCAGCACAGATTCCAGCACATTCTTCTGCCCGGCAAACCTCTCGATTTCGCCGTCGGTCACCTTGGGTGATTCCAGTACCGCGAGCGCCACGATTTTTGTGCCATCACGGATCAACAGCGAGCGCTCCTCTTTGTTCCCTTTCATTGCCAGCTGGATGCGGCCTTTGATATCGAGCTTCGAAATCTTTTGCAGGGCGCTGCCCCGTTGTTCCTCAGCGCTCAGAATCCATTTCTTGAGTGGCGCCCTCTTGGGAGCCGCCGCTGGGCCCGGACTCGTGGCCGACGTGACCGGCGCCGAAGCTTCGATCGGCTTCGTGTGGGCGGCGCTTACGACTTCTTCGTGCACTCCGCCAATCGGCTGAAACGCTTTGCCCGCTTCGGCGACAATTTCGGCCGCGTGCTCGGAAAGATAGGCGATGAGGCCCTCTTCGGAAATCACTGAATCATCCGCGCTGGCCTCGTCCACCCCCGCCGAGGTGGCCGTGGCCGACGCCGGCACTTTCTCTTGGATGGCTTTGGTTTCAGCCTCAGTCAGGTTCGGGTTTGGGCCCAGGACGTTCAGGATTTCCCGCGCCGCGTTGACCCGGGCACTGCTCAGCATGACCTCGACCTGTTCGCGGGTTGCGGAGACCGCGAGGGTCATGATGGATTCCGAACTCACCGTGGGATTTTCCAGCAACAGCGGCAGCAACCCGGGTCTGACATTCTGGGGGTCGGCCAGGTAGTTCAACACTTCCTTGGGGGTCGAGGGACTGGCGGCGGCTTCACGGGCCGAAGCTTCGTCCCACCCGGCCAAAGTCATTCGCGCCTGCTGCGCGAATACTTTGTTCTCGGTCGCCAGATGCACCAGAATCTCGATCATTTCCTGTGGTGGCACGGCGAGCCCGCCTCGGGCGGCCGAATGCATTAGCCCGGACGGCACCGCCGAAGCGCGGATGAGGTCGATCATGCGTGGCATATGTCTGTCTTGATTCCGAGAATCGTGACACCTATAGGATCAGGCAGAGGTTGGGAGTCTTTCCAGTTTTTTCGCGGCAGGTAACGTTACGAAAGGCACATCAGCAGGACATCAGGGCGCAGATTCTAGTTCTGGTCCGCCTTTTCCCCCCTCCTCATCTGCAAATATGCTCGGATGAATGGTTGCAAGTCGCCGTCAATTACGCGATCTACATCGCCGACCTCCATCTTGGTGCGGTGGTCCTTGATCAGACGGTAGGGCTGCAATACGTAAGACCGGATCTGCGAACCGAAATCGATGTCCAGCTTTGAGGCCTCAATCTTCTTGGTGGCCTCGCGCTTTTTCTCCATCTCGTACTCATAGAGTTTCGAGCGCAGCATGCTCATCGCTCGTTCCTTGTTCTTGTGCTGTGAGCGCTCGTTCTGGCAGGCGGCTACGATCCCGGTGGGAATGTGGGTAATCCGCACCGCCGAGTCGGTGGTATTTACGTGCTGCCCGCCCTTGCCACTGGAGCGGTAAGTATCAATCCGCAGGTCCTCGGGCTTAATGACGACCTCAATGCTATCGTCAATTTCCGGAGACACGTAAACGCTGGCAAATGATGTGTGCCGCCGCTTGGCTTGGTCAAAGGGCGAAATCCGCACCAGCCGATGCACTCCGATCTCGCTGGTCAACAGTCCGAAAGCATATTGGCCATTGACCGCGAAGGTAGCCGACTTCAGTCCTGCTTCGTCCCCCGGCTGGTAGTCGTAGAGAACAGTCTTAAAACCCTGCCGCTCCGCCCATCGCAGATACATTCGCAGCAGCATGTCAGCCCAGTCCTGGGATTCGGTGCCACCAGCGCCGGGATGAATCGTAACAATGGCGTTGAGCGCGTCGTGATCTCCGGAGAGCAATGTCTCGGTCTCCAGGTGATCGACTCTCTCCCGCAGTGAGGTAATCTCGCGGCGCAAGTCGGCGTCGACCGACTCGCCTTCGCGCGCCAAATCAAAGTAGGCGGCAATATCGTCCGTGCGCCGCAGCAGGTCGGCCTCGGTGGCTAACATGCCTTCCACGCGCTTCTTCTCGCGCATTACCTGTTGGGACTTTTGGGGGTTGGACCAGAAGTTCGGGTCGGCAACCTGTTTTTCCAGTTCGCTCAGTTGCTGACGCAGCTTGCCTGTGTCAAAGGTACTCCCGGAGTTCGCGGACTTTATCTTTCAGAACGGCGTATTCCTGTTCCAGCTCAACATTCATAGTCATGACCTCGCGGTTTGCAGCGGCCGGATGAACAGCGCCACCACACAAATTATCGCACACGCGTATGCGAACCAGTCTCCATGACGGGTGTAGAAAGTAGTTTCATTCGACAACGCATAGGGAGCGTCGAGCGCTGTGCGCTGCTTGCGCGGGACGCTGGCGACAATTCGCCCATAGGAATCGATCGAAGCAGTGACTCCTGTGTTGGTGTCCCGCAACAGCCAGCGGGAATTCTCAACTGCTCGCATGCGCGCTTGCTTCAAATGCTGGGCGTATGCGCCGCTGTCGCCGTACCATCCGTCGTTGGAAATGTTGACGAAGACTTGCGCCCCCTGGTTCGCGGATTCCCTGACTTCGTCCGGAAAAATGGATTCGTAGCAGATGAAGACGCCAAGCCGCGTACCGCCCGCATCAAGCGACGCGCGCGATGTTCCAGCCGAGAAATCCCCGACTTCCTTGGTCAATCCGCCCGCGAACGCGAACACACGCTTGAATGGAACGTACTCGCCGAAAGGCACGAGGTGAGTCTTGTCGTAGCGGGATGCCCATTCGCCAGCCGGGCTCACCAGGGCACCGGAATTGTAGATCTCGGTTGTGCCCCCTGGAGTCTGCGGCGCATTGCGGATCCCAATGCTGCCAGTCAGCACCCAGGAGTTCGCTTGCCGCGCCAGATTGCTGACCGCGTCGCGAAACAGAGGATCGCTGGTGTAGAACGGCGCCGGCGATTCCGGCCAAACTACCAAGTGTGACGAATTCTGGCCGGTTAAGGTGACGCGGCTCAGATCACGCAGCGTGGAGTTGAAATACTCTCGAGTCCAATCCGAGCCTTCGAGGATCGGCACATTTGCCTGGACCAAGGTCGCCGTGTGGTCGGCGGGAATTGGCGGGGACGGAATCAGCTGTCCCGACTGAAGAACCACGGCCGCACCCAGCGTCGCTAGCAGCAACTGCTTGCGTTTCTCGCGTTGCACCAGGAAAGCCGCTGCGAAGGCAGCATTTACAACCATGATTTCGAAAGAGAGTCCGTAAACGCCCGTCACCGTGGCGATTCGAGCGAGTGGAATATTGTCGACCTGGCTGATTCCCAGCAGGTCCCAGGGAAATCCAGTGATGCGCGTGCGCGCCAGTTCGACCGCTACCCACGCCACCGGCGACAGCAGCAGCGCCCGGCGGCTGAAATGACTGTCTCCGGCAAGCAGACTGATGAGCAGCCCAAAGACGCCGTGGTAGATCGCGAGATACATGCAGAAGAGAATCAGAATGCCCAACCCGGCCGCAGTGTTCACACCGCCGTACTGGTGCATGACGTCGTAGATCCAATAGCAGGTTCCGGCGTACCACAGGATTCCGCACGCGTAGGCCATTAGAAAAGCCTGCAACGGCTTGGCGGGCAGCAGCTTGATTCCGGCGCGAATTTGTAGTGTCTCGGGGGGCCGAGCTCGCAGCAGGGCTATCAACAGCGGCGTGATCGCTACCCAACTCAGGAGGTAGAAGTTGGGCAGTGGGAAGACGAGAACCTGCAAACCAGCCGAAAGCAGGACCAGCAGCCAGGCTCGGTTATGAATTTGCCACACGCTGAAGGATAACAAACATGAACACCAGCTTCAGCATTGGCGAGGCGATCTCTGTATTTCCTCTGCTTCTTTCCCTACAATGCTGACCATGCGTTACAAGTGCCTACTCGTTCTCTCTCTGCTGTTCTGTCTGTCACTCGCTGCCCTTGCCGCTCCGGCCACCATGCGGCTCGACTACTACCACACCGGCGACGCGACCCACGAACTTTTCAGCGTCGATCGCATTGTGATTGAGCCGTTGCCCTGGCCCGGCGACCTCGCCAAGACGATCGACGACACCAACCTTGGCAACTATTTTTTCGAAGTGCGCGACCAGAACAGCGAGCGCCTACTCTACTCCCGCGGATTCAGTTCCGTATACGGCGAGTGGATCACCACCGAAGAGGCGAAAAACGCCAGCCGGACATTTTCCGAATCGCTGCGCTTCCCTGCTCCCGAAGCGCCGGTAAAGATTGTTCTGAAAAAGCGCGATGACGGCCAGTTCCACGACGTCTGGACAACCCGCATTGATCCCAAAGACAAGTTCATCGACACTTCACGACCGCACTCGCCCGGGCCGCTGCTGACCATCCAGAAGAGCGGCGAGCCTGCGACGAAGGTCGATCTGCTGATCATGGGCGACGGTTACACGGCCGCCGAGCGCGCCAAATTCGAGAGCGACGCGCGCCACTTCACGGAAATCCTCTTCACTCGCTCACCCTTCCGCGAACACCGTGCAGATTTCAACGTCTGGGGGCTTTGCCCGCCGTCGGAAGAGTCCGGCATTTCACGTCCATCCAACGGGATTCATCGCCGCTCGCCCTTGGGCACCACCTACGACACCTTTGATACCGAGCGTTACATTCTGACTCCGGAGAACCGCGCACTGCGCGACTTCGCTTCCTACGCGCCCTACGAGTTCATTGAAATTCTGGTGAACGGCGCAACTTATGGTGGCGGTGGAATCTTCAATCTTTATGCCACCGTGGCGGCTGACAGCGAATGGGCTCCGTATGTTTTCGTCCACGAGTTCGGCCATCACATTGCCGGACTCGCCGACGAGTATTTCACCTCGCAGGTGGCCTATCTTCCATCGTCTAAGAAGATCGAGCCCTGGGAGCCGAACGCCACTGCTCTGCTCGATCCGGCCAATCTGAAGTGGAAGGATTTGGTCGTCGCCGGCACGCCGGTACCGACACCTTGGCGAAAAGAAGATTTCGAGGCCATGGAGCATCAGATCCAAGCTCAGCGACGCGACATTCGGGCGCAGAAGCGTCCCGAATCTGAGATGGACAAGCTTTTTAGAGAAGAGCGCCAGAAAGAAGATACTATGCTGGCGGGCGACAAGTATTCGGACCGGGTGGGCGCGTTCGAAGGTGCGGACTACGAGGCCCACGGTTATTACCGGCCGCAGGAGAACTGCATCATGTTCACCCGGCATGATGCTTTCTGCGCCGTCTGCCGCCGGGCGATTGAGCGGATTATTGAAATGTATTCGAGCCAGTAAACCTTCACCACAGGGGTCACAGAGAGCACAGAGGAACGATAGGAGTTCCCTGTGTTCCTCAGTGCCCTCTGTGGTCATGAACTTCCAGACTATTTCTCACAAAGTTGACCAGGTCGCCGGTGACGTAGTCCGGCGGCCTCATATGAAACGTCGGACGGGTCACTACCGGCTTCAGCGAAACTCCACTCCAGACCTGCTCGCCGTTCGTGTCATGTAAGACCACCGCATCCGCCCGATCGAGAAACTCCTGTGCCGATCGCTTGAAGTCTGCCGTTGCCGGATCTAGGACCGTCAAGTAAAGATCAGGCTTCACGAACTTCAAGATGCTGTTCGACTCCAGAATCGCATTCTCAGACTCCGCCAGCTTGCGGCGAATTGTGGGTAGAGCTTCCGCCAGCCGTCCTTGCTCAGTCCGCACCCACCATGCGCGAGCTGCGCCGGCTGCCAGGAACCGGGACGTGTCTGAGTCGCCCGCACGATCTTTTTCTTCCGATATTGCCCAACTGTGGTCGTCGGTTGCGCAGTGGCAGGACTCGCCATTCTGCGAGCAGATGCCATGGCCGTATTGCGTGATCTTGAACGCCGTCCAGTCGAATTCCGGCAGGGCGGCGATGAGGCCAGCGACTACGCTGGTCTTGCCTACACTCCGCGAATGCCCGCCGACCACGACAATGGCCACTGCTACTCCTTCTTCGCCAGCCGCGCCAGAGCTGCTAATTGCTTCAAATATTCACGCACCGGCTTGGCCGGGGTTCCCCAAAACGCCACACCGTTTCCACGCAGCACCTTGCCGGGCAGAACGCCTCCCTGGCCGCCGAGCATCACGCCTTCTTCAATGCGCGCGTGTTCGCCAATGCCTACCTGTCCGCCCAGCACGACGTTCTTTTCGATGGTGATGCTGCCCGAAAGCCCGGTCTGCGCCGCGATCACTACATCTTCTCCGATCAGACAGTTGTGTCCCACGTGGACCAGATTGTCGATTTTCGTTCCCCGGCCAATACGAGTAACTTCCAGCGCGCCGCGGTCGATGGTGGAATTCGCTCCAATCTCGACGTCGTCCTCGATCTCCAGCCGGCCAGTCTGGGGGAACTTTTCGTACTTTCCGGTTGCCGCGTCGCGCACGTAGCCGAAACCGTCGCTGCCCAGAACCGCTCCAGAGTGAACGATGACGCGATCGCCCAAGCGCACGCCCGGATAAATCGTTACGTTGGGGTACAGCTCGCAGTCCCGTCCGACAATTATGTTCGCACCAATCACACTCCCCGCACCGATGCGCGTGCCGTCACCGATCTGTACGCCTTCACCAATGACCACGCGCTCGGCCACCGTTACAGCGTTTCCAGTTTTCGCAGAAGGATGCACAACCGCGCTGGGATGAATTCCGGGCTTCAGTTCCACCGGGGGATTGAACAACTGCGCAGCTCGGGCAAACCCCAAGCGCGGCTGAGCGTGTAACAGAAGAGGCTTGGCGCTTGGCTTTCCGGCAGCAAATTGCCCTGCGATCACCGCCGATGCCTTCGACTGCAACGCCTGGGCTAGATGTTTCTCGTCTTCCACAAAGACCAAGTCACCCGGCAAGGCCGACGCAACGCTGGCGATTCCCTTTAGCCGCACCTCTCCATCGCCCACCAACCGGGCGTGCACAAAATCGGCCACTTCTTTGGCCGAACGATCAGCGACCGACCGCTCAGTGACCAAACGCTCCATTGCACCTTTTTATACGTTTGCCGCCGGAAAGGAAAGCTGGGGCTAGAATGCAGGTATGGAGCGAAAGATCTTCTGGATCAGCTTCACAGTGCTGGGCGTGCTTGCGGACATCGTGCTGCCGATCTGGTGGGCATTGGCCGCTACCATCCCGATTGTGTATGTGAGCTGGTGGGTCGCGTACCGCAGCGACTGGTTCTGAGAGGGCAATGCGGTTATCAGTGTAGTAGCCACTTGGGTTGTAATCGCACCGCAAGCCCATCTCTCAACACGGCCCGTAGCAGCCGAGCTTCCACGCGGGAAACCCAGTCATGTACCGGAGGGACAAGTTTGGGATACTGTGAGCCCGAATGTTGAGCTTGTGAAACTTGCCGTCGTGTGACTGCGGTATGAGAGTGACGAAGAAGCTATTAGCCATGTCCTGCCGGATCGCAGCCAGCGCCGCAGCGAGTTCTCGATCATCATGTGGATAGAATGCTCGTCCGCCGGTTTGCCCACTGATGTTCTCAAGTAAATGTTGTCCCGCTGCAGCCTCGGCCGAAGGCAAGCCGATGACGTACGCACGAATACCGAATCCCTGCATACTCTCGATCGCACGTTGCTCACTTGCATAGGACGAGTTGTCGTGGCCATCGCTAACGAGAAGCAGTATCCGGGCGGCCGGCCGTGGTTCCGGGCCGAGCGAATAGAATTTTTGCGCGGCGTGCAAAAGGGCGTCTCTGACCGCTGAGCCTCCAATCGGACGAAGTTGACCAGCAGCAGCACGCAAGTCGCCAGCATCGGTAACCACGGCCGTTGAAATAATCACCTGATCGTTGAATCCGACAAGAAAAGCGTCGCTCCCTGGTTGTTTGAGTATGTCAGCAGTGAAATCCAAGGATCGTTGTAGGAACTCGGTAAAGTATTTTACGTGGCGGCTGGAGCCGCTTTCGTCGAACACAATTCCGATTCGAACCGGCAGATCAAACCCCTTAACAACCGAGGTAATAGGCACCACACGCCCGTCCACCTTCACTTCAAGATTTGATGTGGTGAAATCAAGCGCCGGAGCATGGTCAGTTACAGTGACCAATGTTTGCAGTGGCGGAGCCGCTGTCTGAGCGCGGAGCACAACTGCAGCGCCCAGGAAGACAGTTAGGAGTGCGTGGTGGGAGCGGGTGTGGCGCAGCATCTTCAGAACTCGAGAGCTTCAAATACTACCAGATGTTGGAAACAGGCGATTTCACCAGCGGCGTTCGATCGGGGGAACTCCTGGACCAAGCCGGTGTTTACAGCCCATTTCTCAAGGCTCTACGAGCCACGCCTGTAGTACAGTCCCTTCTCGCCCTCCGGCCGCGTCTTCCAGCGGCGATGTACCCACAGCCACTGATCGGGATAGCGTCGCACGTAGTCTTCAATGATCTTGTTAAAGCGTGCAGTATTGGCCACGGCGTCTGCATCGTCGTTCCCCGTCCGCACCAACTCGACGGTAGGATCGAAGCGCAGCCGGTACTTTCTCAGGACCGGGTCCCAGATGGTAAACGTCGGCACCACCGCGGCATCGGTACGCAGGGCGACCTTTGCCAGCCCAACCGCCGTACATGCCGGAACTCCAAAGAAATCGACAAACACTCCTTGCGGCGGGGTCATGTTCGTATCCATTAGAATGCCCACCACCTCGCCCGCGTTCATGGCGGCCAGCAGAGCGCGCGGCGAACCATCTTTGTCCAGGGTTCTGTTGCCGTGCATAGTGCGGTAGCGCCGGGTCAGGTTGTCCAGATAAACGTTGTCCAGGGGACGCATCAGAACGTGCAAGGGATGGCCTTGCAATGAGTGCGCAAAGGCCGACAGTTCCCATCCGCCGAGATGTCCGGTGAGAAACAGTACGCCTTTGCCGCGGGCAAACGCCCGTTCATAGTTCTCAAATCCATCGTAGGCCACCGCCTGGGTCACGTTCTCTAGCGTGTACTTGGGAAACAGCGTGACCTCAGCCAACTGCCGGCCCAGCGAACGGAACTCCCCGCGCAGGATCCGCTTACGCTCGCGCTTGCTCTTCTCCGGAAATGCCAGTGCCAGGTTGCGCATACCCACCCGGCGTAGCCGCACATGCAGCAAATAAACCATGTAGGCCAGGGAGATGCCAGCCGCCCGGGCCAGTGGACGCGGCAATGATCCAATGAGCTTGATCAGTATCCAGGCAAGCGCGTACTCGAGTCGCTGACGCATGTGGCGGGAAAGTGGGACGGTAGCATCCGGGAAATGCCGTGTCAAACCCGGCCCGGCATTCGCCCCTAAAGCATTTCGAGCACAAGTCTAATGGATTCAAGTATCTGGAGAATGGTTGCAGGCGCGTTGGCGATTGCGGCGGGGTTAACAGCTGGAAAGTCAGACCAAATAAATGCGGGGTCGGCAACGGTGACCCTAAATCCCCGTTCCCAACCCCGTCTCCCAGGTTCTGTGGTAGGTGAAGCGAGTATGCGTCAGGGTGAGAAAACGGGCAAGATTACGGAGGTAACTGTCCTTTGGTAACCGCCTACTTCGCGGTCACCAGCGAGTGGGTGATGGCATGGACGGAAAGCGCAATCCGGTTCTGCACTCCCACTTTGCGCATCAGTTTCGCTACGTGCGCTTTGACGGTGCGCTCTTCGATGCCCAGAGCGGCGCCGATTTCTTTGTTGGAGCGCCCGGCCACCAGCATTTCCAGAACTTCTTTTTCGCGATCCGTAAAGGTCACGCGGCCCGCGGGAAAAATTCTCCCCGGCGATGACGACACCCGCTCTATGAACATGGAGAGCACCCGCCGCGGCGCCCACACCGAGCCTTCGTTCACCACGCGGATCGCTTGCACAAATTCCGCCGGCGACGCCGCCTCGTCGACATAGCCTTTCGCGCCAGCAGCAATGGCCTTCAGAATGGTTTCTTCGTCGATGCCGGAGCCGGTCACAATAATGCGCAGGTCCGGCCGTGCAGCCTTCATACCGGCCATCACGTCAAACAGATTATGACCGGTGCGATTGCCCAGCAACACCAGATCAATGTTTTGCAGCGTGCCGAGTTCCGCCAGGGAAGCCGAAACCAGCTCGAAGTCGGATTCGTTGTCAAACAACGCTCGAAATCCTACGAACCGTAGTGGATCACTTTCCACCACAGCCAGGCGGATGGGCGGTTTTTTCGCTAGTGCAGTTTTTGCGGCAGTCGCTTTCATATAATTCCTAAGAGCGATGTATGGGCCTTAGAATAGCCGCATTCACCCCGGATAGAAAGCGTCGTGAAGGCCCAGGCAATTACGGGAGTAACATGGAAAGCATCTCAAAAAGAAGGGGTTAGAAGGCGATGAAAAATGGTTACCGTTGGGCGATAAGCTTGACCTTGGTGGGGGTGACGAGCGCCGCTCTCCTTGCAACCGCGCAGACCACCTACCAGCCCAAATTCCCTGGAGATCCTGCCCACTCCGACTCCGAGGCCATCGCCCTGGGCTACATGCGCACCGTGTTGCGGGCGCAACGTCTCTACAACCGGAAAAATCAAAAATACGCGGCTTCCCTGGCCGATTTGGTTCACACCGGATCGTTCACCCGCCGCATGGTCAACCCCGACCGCGGCGATTACAACGTGAGCTTCAAGCCTCACAAGGACGGGTTCGATCTTCTGCTCACGCCCAGGCAAATCGATTCCGACCATCGGTCGTTTTATTCCGGTGAAGATGGCACAATCCACGGCGACGCCGAAAAGCCAGCCAGCGCGGATTCTCCACCCATCAAGTAGTCGACCCTCAAGACCCGTTCCTGATCTCCGCCGCCTTTCCATCGCGATACGTAATGCTCACCCGCTTGCCGCCGTTGGGATAATTCACGGTTTTCACCTGTTGCGGATCGCTGGACCGCTCCGGAATACCCATGCCGATGGCGAAATCCGCCTGCAATTCGTTCATCCCTTGCTTCACTTGATGCTGTTCGATCGCCGCCCAAGTCTCAGCCGTCCAGTGCTTATAGAGTTCGTGCGGGTCCTGAATAAAGAGCATCTCGTCGGAATAGATCTGGTAGTCACTGCCCTTCGCCGAGCCGATGGGAACTGCGTAGCTCTTGCCATCTTTTTCGAAAACCGCCAGCACCTGCCGCTGGCCGGGCGATCCCGGCGTCGCTTCCGTGACCACGTCCGTGACTTGCAGTTTTTCGATGGGGAACAGCAGCCCTGCTTCCTGCTTGAAATCGGCGCGACCGCGCTCGTAGGGATAGTAGGTGTAGCGATAGCCCTCCTTGACCCACACCGGCTGCTTGGTCAATTCTCTTGCCGACTGCAAGTCATAAGCATGCAGCTTTTTGGGCACTACGTAGTAATCCGCATTCAGCGGCAGCTCCCGGGTCGCTGCCGGATGCGCCTCCTCATAACGCTGGTAAAGAATGTAGGCCGTCCGAACGCCTGCGATCAGGATTGCCGCCCCCAGCGAGATTTGAATCTTCTGCTTCAGTTCAGGAGTCATAAGGTGAGGTAAACTTATCGTTTGGGAGCGTGTCGTGTCTACTGTCACTGAAAATGACGTTTTAGGGGCTTTGAAGCAGTGCTACGATCCTGAGATTCCGGTGAACATCGTAGATCTTGGACTGATCTACGGCGTGCGCTTTGATCCCGCTGCGGCCGACCAAGGCAGCGAACGCCAAGACGTCACCATTGACCTGACGCTGACCTCACAGGGTTGCCCGGCCCATGTGACCATCAGCGAGCAGGTCAAGGCTCGCCTCGAGCAATTACCCGGGATTCGCAACGCCAGTGTCAATGTGGTCTGGACTCCGCCTTGGGGACCCGAGCGGCTGAGCCCGGAAGCCAGAAAGCAACTTGGCATCGAATAGAGCCCCGGCAGCAGCCTTTGCAATACCCTATATACCTTAGTTCTTAACAACTTAATGCGAGCATACCCGCCGATGACCTGCGCATCTAACCCACTAGTTCTGCCACTACGTTTTTGAGCCATTCCTAAAGGCCCCGACCCTGCGTTCAGGGCGGGTTACTTTCGTCAACAGAAACACCCAGTTTGCGCAACTGATGCTGCAACTCCGAGTTTAAGTTAAGAGAACAACCATGCCGGTTCGCACTGCATATCGGTGTCTGCAAACCCTGGCGCTGGTGGTGTGTTTGTCGGTTTTGCCACGAGCTCATGCGGACGCGACCCTGTTGCTGGAGGAGCCTTATGGACACTTTGGCGCCTTCACTGCAACGGGGCACGCTGCTGTCTACTTTGACCGTGTGTGTGCCGAAACTCCGGTGCGGTTGCGGCGCTGCGTCCCCGGCGAAGCCGGCGTGGTGATCAGCCGCTACAACAAGATTGCGGGATACGACTGGATTGCGATCCCTCTGATTCCATACCTTTATGCGGTGGAAGGACCAGAGGACGTTCCACTCTTCGTCAATCCCAAGGTGGTTGCCTTTCTCCGAAACCAGTATCGGAAGAGCTATCTGGAAGCCATTGCGCCTGACCAACCCAACGGAGAACCGCCCAACGGAAACTGGACCCAACTGGTGGGATCGTCTTACGACCGGACGATTTACGGCTATCAGATCGAAACAAGCGCTGAGCGTGATGATGAGTTCATCCGCGTATACAACCAGCGAAACAATCAGTCGCACTTCAATCTACTGGCACACAATTGCGCCGATTTCGTGCGCGGAGCCATCAACTTTTATTATCCCAGGACGCTACATCGCAATCTGATTGCAGACATGGGCGTCACCACACCCAAGCACATCGCCAAACTGCTGGTGAAGTTCAGCGCGCGGCATCCTGAGCTGCAATCTTCCAGCTTCGTGATCCCGCAGGTGCCGGGAAGTGTCCCGCGCAGCACCACGGTGCACGGGGTGGTGGAGTCGTTGTTGAAATCGAAGAAATACATCGTGCCGGTGGCCGTGTTCGAACCCGTGGCCGCGGGCGCCATGGCAGTGGCTTACATCAGCGGCGGAGGTCGATTCGATCCCAAGAAAAACGCGCTGGTGCTGGCGCCGGGGCAGCCTCCGGAGCCTCCGCTGGCGACTGCGGAACGGCGCAATTACCAGCATGAACTCAACAGCGTGCTGGCGCAGGCGACGCCTGAGCTCAAGCCTCGCAAGACGGAAAAGATATGGGCGCACCTGGAAAACAACTCCGAACCTGGACTCGATGAATCCGGGCATGTCACGCTACGCGTGCAGATGGATGAGCGGTGGGTCGATGTGGGCATCGCACGCGAAAACATTCTGAAGGATGGCACTCCGCCCGATCTGGCAAAAGAGCTGCTGGCCGCTCGCCTGGAGGAGGAACTGCGATCCAGCGACAGCCCACGCGCTTCGCAGACTGAAGTGATGAACGATTGGAACCTGCTGCGCCAGGTATTACCGCCCGGCACCGACTGAGAACACCTGCCCGACTCACTTCCGAAGGTTTACAATCAGGCCCGAACTTCGCCGCAGGTGTCGGTTAATCGTGGCGCATGGAGAACGGGATGGGCCGCCTCACCGGTATTCTCGGAATTCTGACCATGCTGGGCCTGGCGTTTCTCTTCTCCACCAACCGGCGAGCCATTCGCGGCAAAACGGTCGCATGGGGCCTGGCACTACAGCTCACTTTCGCGGTGTTCGTACTCAAAGTTGAGGTCGGCCGGGCGATTTTCCAGAAGGCCGGCGACGTGGTCAACCGCCTGCTCAGCTATTCTTCCTTCGGTTCGCAATTTGTGTTCGGAGACCTGGGCAAACCGGGAGGGCGTCTCGGCTTCTACATCGCGTTTCAAGTGCTGCCGACGGTTATCTTTATTGCCGCATTTTTCGCGATTCTTTATCACTACGGGATCATGCAATTCGTGGTGCGTCAGGCGGCGCGAGTGATGACCCGTTTCATGGGCGCCAGCGGCGCCGAGTCGTTGAACGTAGCCGCAAGCATTTTCATGGGGCAAACCGAGGCCCCGCTCACCATCCGCCCCTTTCTGCCGGAGATGACCCGCTCCGAGCTGATGACCGTCATGACCAGTGGCATGGCGCACGTTTCGGGGGGAATCATGGCGGCATACATCGCGTTTGGCGTGGAGCCCAAGCACATTCTCAGTGCCGTAATCATGACCGCTCCGGGAGCGATTGTGATTTCAAAGATGCTGGTGCCGGAGACCGAAACTCCAAAGACCGCCGGTCGCGTGGTGATGAGTGAAGAAGAAGTGGCAGCCGAGAAACAAGAGAACCTGCTGGGTGCGATTGCGCGCGGCACCACGGACGGCTTGCATCTGGCGCTTAACATCGCAGCTATGCTGATTTCGTTTCTCGCCCTGGTGGCCCTGACCAACGGCATTCTGGGCGGCATCCACAATGGGTTGGCCCATCTGGGAATTTCCTGGTTCCCCTCCAGTCTGGAAACGATTCTCGGAACTCTGTTTGCTCCCGTGGCCTGGATCGTGGGCGTCCCCTGGCGAGATTGCGCAGCGATTGGCAACCTGCTGGGGACGCGTATGGCGCTCAACGAAGTGGTGGCTTTCTCCATGCTGGGACCGCAACGGGCGATGCTCGATCCCCGCTCGTTCACCATTGCCACGTTCGCGCTGTGCGGCTTCGCGAATTTTGGTTCAATAGGAATCCAGATCGGCGGGATCGGCGCCTTAGCGCCAAATAAGCGCGGTGAACTGGCGCGGCTCGGATTCCGCGCCATGCTCGCCGGAACCATGGCCAACCTGATGTCAGCCGCGATCGCGGGAATGCTGTTGTAGGAGGATTGCACTGTCCGATCCCTGCGGCGAAGGGGCCAATACCATTCCCCAATCCACCCACCTTGACTGGTCAATTGTGACCAGTCCAAAGGCCACTTTCGTTAAATACTAAGAGTTAGCCCTTTCAACACCTTTTCTCACCACCTTAAGGACAAATGTCTCTACCCATCACAGCCTTCCCCAAGCCGGTACTGGAAGTCGTCGTTCCGCATCCCCTGATTCGGAATGGGGTTTCAGCGGCGAGCCCACGATTGCACTCGAAGTTATCGCTGCCCAGTCGAATCGCGGTGATTGGGAACTATCTTCCCCGGCGATGTGGCATCGCCACGTTCACCACCGACCTGTGCGCGGCCATTTCAACGGAGTACGGCACGGCTCGATTGTTGGCGTTGCCGGTGAACGACACCGAGCAGGGATATGACTATCCCGCACGGGTGCGCTGGTCGCTCGCCCAGGACGAGGTGAAATCGTATGAAGAGGCTGCTGAATTCCTGAACTTCAACAACATCGACATGGTTTGCCTGCAGCACGAGTATGGAATCTTCGGTGGCGCGGCCGGAAGCCATATTCTGCATCTGCTCCGTGCTTTGAAAATGCCGGTCGTGACCACGCTGCACACCGTCCTGCGCGAGCCCAATCCTGACCAACGCATGGTCATGGCAGAGATTGCAGAGCTTTCCGACCGGCTCATTGTCATGAGCCAGCTTTCATCCCAGTTCCTGCAAGAAATCTTCAAAGTACCAGGCAGCAAGATCGACATGGTTCCTCACGGCGTTCCCGACCTGCCATTCCTCGATCCCAATTTCTACAAGGACCGCTTTGGCGTGGAAGGCAAGGCGGTACTGCTCACCTTCGGCCTGCTTTCCCCCAACAAAGGAATCGAAAACGTCATTCAAGCGCTTCCGCAAGTCTTGGCCAAGCACACCAACGTTGCCTACATCGTCGCTGGCGCGACCCATCCTCATGTCCTCCGCCGTGAAGGTGACCGCTATCGCGAGTACCTGCAGGCCTTGGCAAAGGAAGTAGGCGTGGAGTCCAATGTGATCTTCTTCGACCGCTTTGTCAGTCCTGAGGAAATGGTTCAGTTCATTGGCGCGGCCGACATTTATATCACTCCGTATCGCCATGAGGCGCAGGTGGTCTCGGGAACGCTCGCTTACGCACTTGGCGCCGGCAAGGCGATCATTTCGACTCCCTATTGGCACGCGATCGAATTGCTGGATGATCGCCGCGGCGCGCTCGTGCCCTTCCAGGATCCCACTGCCATCGCAAACAAGACCATCGAACTCCTGGATACGCCGGCGATACGCCATGCCATGCGTAAACGCGCCTATCTGTTCGCGCGCGACATGGTGTGGAAACGAGTGGCACAGGGTTACATGGAAAGTTTCGCACGGGTGCGCAGCGATCGTATGGAGAATCCGCAAGTACAGTTCTCGGCCCGTGTCGCCAGGAAATCGCTGGATCGGTTGCCGGAGTTGAACGTGAGTCACCTCCATCGGTTAACCGACGACACCGGAATGCTGCAGCACTCCATCTTCACCGTCCCCAACCGCAAAGAGGGCTATACCACCGACGACAATGCCCGCGCGCTGGTCTTTACAGTCTTATTGGAAGAACTTGTAAGAACCGGCGCGGCCAGTCCAACCCTGACCATCGAAAGTTCGTCCAGCCGCTACCTGGCGTTCCTCGAGCATGCATTCAATCCGGCGACCGGCAGATTCAGAAACTTCCTCGGCTACAATCGCCGCTGGATTGAAGCCAACGGCTCCGGTCACGCCAGCGAAGACTGTCATGGCCGCGCCTTGTGGACGCTGGGGACCGTCCTGGGCCGGTCTGAAGATCCAGGGTTGCGCGGCGCTGCCGGCCGTCTATTCGAGTATTCCCTGCCTGCGGCCGTGGAATTCTACAGCCCTCGTGCCTGCGCCTATGCTCTGCTCGGAATTCAGGAATACCTCACGTCGTATCCCGGCGACCGCGATGCCCAGCGAGTAAGATTCGCGCTCGCCCAGCGCTTGCTCGCCATGTACGAGTCAGTCCGCAGCCCCGACTGGAAGTGGTCTGAAGATGTTCTCGCCTACGGCAACGCGAGACTGCCCCAAGCCATGCTGCTCGCTGGCTCGGCGAGCTCGAATGACGCCATGATTTCCGCCGGTCTCGAGTCGCTGGAGTGGCTCATGACCATGCAACGCTGCGAAACCAACGGCCACTTCGTCCCTATCGGTTCGCAAGGTTTCTATCGTAAGGGGGGTGAAAAGGCCCGCTTCGATCAGCAACCGATTGAAGCCGCTGGCGCAGTCTCCGCCTGTCTCGAGGCCTTTCGTGTAACCGGCGAGAGCCGCTGGCGCAGCGAAGCTTGGTCGGCTTTCAACTGGTTCCTTGGTGACAACGACCTGCAACTCCCGCTTTACGATTCCGTCACCGGCGGCTGCCGTGACGGCCTGCATCCCGACCGTGCTAATCAAAATCAGGGTGCGGAGTCAACGCTTTCATTCTTGATGGCACTCCTGGAAATGCGTTCGCTGCAAGAATCTCAGCAGATGGAGATCCCGTCTTGACTACTGACGAAACCACACTCACGGTGCCTCCGACCACCAGTTACGAATCTCTGCTTCTCCGCGACTCAGCCAACCCCATACTTACTGCCAAAGATTGGCCATATTCCATCAACAGCGTGTTCAACGCCGGAGCAACACGACTCGCAGATGGTACAACTCTGTTGCTCTGCCGCGTCGAAGATCGCCGCGGCTTGTCGCACCTTTGCGCTGCCCGCTCTCGTAACGGCGTCGATGGCTGGGAGATTGATCGCGAGCCCACATTGATGCCCAGCCCCGCCGACTATCCCGAGGAAATCTGGGGCATTGAGGACCCGCGCATCACTTTTGTCCCCGAACTACAGCAATACGTCATCACCTACACTTCTTATTCGCGCGGCGGCCCGGGAGTCTCTCTGGCTCTGACCAAGGACTTCCGCAGCTTCGAGCGCTACGGCGTCATTATGCCGCCCGACGACAAGGACTCCGCGCTTCTGCCACGCCGAATCGACGGCTGTTGGGCCCTAATTCATCGCCCCATGACCAAGCTTGGTTCGCACATGTGGATTTCCTATTCTCCCGACCTGCGCTATTGGGGCCGGCACCGCCTCATGCTGGAAGCCCGGCGCGGCGCCTGGTGGGACGCCAACAAGATTGGCTTGTCGCCGCCGCCCATTGAGACTTCCCGAGGCTGGCTGGTGTTTTACCACGGCGTGCGGCACACCCCGTCGGGCTGCCTGTATCGCCTGGGCTTGGCGCTCTTCGACCTGGACAACCCGGCACACTGTTTGCTGCGAGGGGATTCGTGGATCTTCGGGCCAGAAGCGGAGTACGAACGCCACGGCGACGTTGACGACGTGGTCTTCCCCTGCGGATACACTATGGATCCCGATGGCGACACCATCAATCTCTACTACGGAGCGGCTGATTGCTCCATCGCCCTGGCTCGGGCCAGCGTTCGTTCTCTCCTCGCTTGGCTGGATACCAACGGAAGTTGCGAGCGCCGGCGAGATTCGAACCGATGAACCCGCTGCTTTGGATTTTTCAATTTATTTTCGGGTGCCGTCACCGTCATCGCAGCCGGGTGTTCACCATCAAGCACCGCACCTACCGGGTCTGCTTCGATTGCGGCAGGGAATTCGATCTGCGCACAGGATCGCGATAAGTCGCCACGACCTCAGTCCAGCCACGCAAACAGCAGGGTCGCCAGCGATGCGCCGATGATCTGCGCTACGACGAAGCCGGGAACATCCACTGGACGGATCCCGGTGAAAGTGTCGGTGATCGATCTCGCCAAGGTCACGGCGGGGTTGGCGAACGAAGTCGACGCAGTGAACCAATAGGCCGCGACGATGTAACTCGCAACTGCGACCGGAGTTGCCAGGGCGGAGCGTACCTTCAAGCACCCCCAGATGACACAGAGCAACCCGAACGCGGCCACACACTCGCTGATCAACTGAGCGACTCCTGAGCGCTGATGGCGCGAGAGTGAATACCATTCGCATCCGAACATGACATGCGCGACTACCGTGCCCAACAGACCGCCAGCGCACTGCGCAATGACGTAAATTGGCGCCTCACGCCAGGGCATTTGCCGTCGCAATGCCATCGCGAGACTCACTACCGGATTAAGATGTGCACCCGACACAGGCGCAAAGGTCAGAATCAAGGCGACGAGAGCCGCGCCGGTAGCCAGGGTGTTAGCCAGGAGTGCGAGGGCAACATTGCCCCCGGCCAGCCGCTCAGCCATGATGCCGGAACCAACCACAGCAGCGACCAACAATGCAGTGCCCAGACCCTCGCACACGCTGCGTTTGACGAGAGAAGCACTCATTTCTTAGAGGCGGCAGGCGTCAGGAGTTCCTGTTGGATTCTTTGCGCGATTTCGTCCCGCACCCGCCGGAACACTGCCAGTTTTTCGTCGTGCGAGCCCGCGGCCTCGGCGGGATCGTCCAGGCTCCAGTGGAGGAATTGGTAGGTACGGGGAAAAATCGGGCAGCGAGCCTTGGCGTTGTCGCAGACCGTGATCACGTATGGAATCGCCTGTCCGAGAAACTCGCGGACATCTTTGGAGGTCTGGCGTGAGATGTCGATTCCAATCTCATTCATGGCATCGACCGCCAGCGGATTCAGGCCCTTGGGCTCAATTCCGGCGCTAAGCGGCTCGAACTCATCGCCGGCAACGTGGCGCAAATAGCCCTCCGCCATCTGGCTACGCGCCGAGTTGCCGGTACAAAGAAATAACACCTTTGCTCTAGACATTGGAATGCTCCGGCGTGGGTGGGCAGCAGCCGGGGGCGCAGCAAGCGGTTTCGTGCTGGCCGGCCTTCTCCGGCAGATTGTCTTCGAGCACCACGAACACTTCCCACTCGTTGCCATCGGGATCGTGGACCCAGGTCTTGTCCTGTCTGGCGTAGCAGCAGTCGGTCTGCATCTCGTCGCGCGTGATGAGACCGGCTTCCACCCATTTCTTCCGCACACTGAATACGTCGGCGGTCGAAGCCACCTGAATGCCCATGTGCGAGAGTGCTCCCGCTCCCTTGAAAGGCACTTCGTTCAGGGTGAAATTCAAGGGCGGGTTCTGCACGTCAAACTTGGCGTAGCCGCGCCGGACCTTGCTGGGTTCAATGCCAAACAGCTTGCGATAGAAAACAATGCTGCGTTCGACGTTCCGCACATTAATGGCAAGGTGCGCTTTCAAGGCAACGACCATATCTGATGACATATCTCCCTCGGAAATCATATTCGCCGTAGCGAATGCGTACACGGTATCAAGCAAGATACATATATGTCAAGGCATATTTGTTTTGCTATAATTTTGCTATGAGGAAGAAATACCCGCTGGAGAGCCTGTTTCGCGCTCTCGCCGACCGCACACGGCTGCGGCTCCTGCACTTGATGGCGGAGCAGGAAATCTGCGTCTGCTATTTCGTGACGGTAATTGACGTCCCGCAGCCGAAAATCTCGCGGCATCTGGCCTATTTGCGGAGGGCGGGCATCGTCGCCGCCCGGCGCGAGGGCAAGTGGATGCACTACAGGCTGGCAGTTCCCGCAGATCCGCACGCGGCGGCCATCCTGAAAGCTACTCTCGGTGCTTTGCAGCAGGACAAAGAATTACGCAATGACCTTCAACGCTTTCATCGGCTGTGCTGCGGCCCCAACAGTCTGGTCCAGCTTATGGGTGCGCCGGCGCCGGTGTCGGCTGTTGAAAGCATGTCTCAAACATCGGTGCCATAAACCGGGATCACGGCCCCATTCACGTCTTTTCCCAATTCACCGGCCAGCCGGGCAATCAGACTAGCGATAGTCGCGGGCTGCACCCACTTGGAGACATCTGCCTTTGGCATAGCCTTGCGATTCGTGGGAGTGTCGATGGTGCCCGGCAGAATCACGTTGGCGGTCAGTCCAGCATCTTTGTTTTCCAGAGCAACCGTCCTAATTAACGACACCATCGCGGCCTTTGACGCGCTGTAAGCGCCGACTCCGACGCCAGGTTCAAGTGCGGCGCGGCTGCCAATGGCAATGATGTGTCCATTGCCGGTCTTGCGAAGAGCGGGAAGCGCCGCACGTAAGAGGTAGAACGTACTGTTGAGATTCACATCAAACATCCGCTGAAAGGTAGCGTCGTCAGTCTCGGCGATGGACTTCCCGCCGGCGAATCCTCCGACCGTATGCGCGACCACGTCCAGCCTTCCGAAGCGAGCCATGACGCTTGCCACCATGCTCGCGGCTCCCGCAGAGGTCAGCAGATCGGCCGGCAGCGCGGTGAACGCTTGACTGTTGAAGGCTGACTGTTGAATGTCCCGGGATACGCCGACCACCGTCGCGCCGGCATCCAGCAGAGCTTGCGTCACGAAGGTTCCAAGGCCCCCGTTGGCCCCGGTTACGATTGCAATTTTGCCTTTCATAGATGACTCCTTGATCTAGTTCCCGTTGACCTATTTCACGAACAGCAACCCATGCGGTACTGCAAATGGGAAAACATAGGCGTAGAGCATCACGATTACCCCCACAATAGAGCAGAGGGCAACCGAGTGCCACGCCACAAAGCGGAAAATGATTCCTTCGTTGCCCACCTGTTCGGTTGCGGAAGTGGCAATTGTGATGGACTGTGCGTCCACCATTTTTCCCATCACCCCTCCGGCGCTGTTAGCCGCACACATGAGGACCGGATCGATGCCGAGTTGTTGAGAGGTGATTCTCTGCAAACTGCCAAAGAGCGCATTAGAGGAGGTATCGCTACCGGTCAGCGCGACACCCAGCCAGCCCAGGAATGTCCCGAAAAATGGATACAACCATCCCGTGCGCGTGAACGCCAGGCCCAATACCGCGTCCAGGCCGGAGTAGCGCGTCACATAGCCAAGCCCCAACATGAATGAAATGGCAATCATGGCGAGCCGCATTCGCACCAGGGTCTGCCAAAATGTGTTCATCAATCGCATTGGACTCAGACCGAGCAACAATCCGGAAACGATGGCGGCCAGGAAACATCCGGTCCCCGTGGCGGAGAGCCAGTTGAAATCGTAGCGCGCGGCTTCGGGAGTCGGCTTCGCCACCACCGGCACCGCGCGAGAGATCGCATTGTGGAGGTAAGGCACATTCCATCCCGGCGGCCCGGGGCGAACCTTGCCATCGGCAAGCACAACTCGGAAAGCCGGCGTGGTAGCCCGATTCATGACTAGTTTTATCGCCGGCAACCCCCAGAGAAGAACAAAGAGTGACAGGATCGCGAAAGGCATCCATGCCTTCAAGACTTGTCCAGCGCTGTAGGTGCGCACTTTGACAAGTCCATCGAACTTCTCTGCCGACCACTCGCCACCAAGCTGGTCGGCGATCTCCGTTGTCGGTGCAGGAATCGCTGGGGCTTTGTTGTCGTAGTCGAAGCGCCAAATCTTCTTTGGCTTCCAGAAGCGAAGGAAAATCAGGGTAGCAACGATCGATACGACGCCTCCCATAATGTCCACCAGATTGCTGTCCACGTAATTCGACCAGAAGAACTGGGTGAGAGCGAATGAGATGCCGACCACCAGGATGGCGGGAAGCACTTCGAGGGTTTCCTTCCAACTCACCATCGCTTTCACCAGCCAAAAGGCGACGATGATTGCCGTGAAAGGAAGAATCCGGCCAAGCATGGCGTTAAGGTCGGATTCCGGCAGAGCGCTTACCGCCGCGAGTGTGTGAACTGGCGTGCCGATGGCTCCCCAGGCCACCGGCGCGGTGTTCGCGATCAGATTCAATGCAGCCGCGTGGAAGGGTTTGAAACCGAGCCCGATCATGAAGGCACCGGCAATCGCCACCGGCGCGCCGAATCCTGCCGCTCCCTCAATGAACGCTCCAAAACAAAAAGCCACCAGCAAGACTTGCAGCCGACGGTCCGAGGTGATTCCGGCGACCGACTCCTTCATGATTTCGAATTGTCCGGTCTCGACAGAAATGTCGTAGAGGTAGACGGCGGCCAGAACGATCCAGGCTATCTTCAATACGCCGAAAGCGACTCCGTAGCCAAAGCTAATTGCGGCTAGCGCGGGAGGCATCCCGAAAAAGGTGATCGCAACCGCCACCGCCGTCGACGCGCCCGCGATGGCACACCAATGTGGCCTAACTTTGAGGCCGGCGAGCAACCCAAAAAGAACGATGATGGGAAGCGCCGCCACCAGCGTGGAGAGCCACCAATGGCCCAGTGGGTCGTAGATCTGCGTCCACTGCATGACAACCTCCTGGCGAACGGGGTCGGTTGGGTAACAGCGATCGCAAATGCTAACACGGCGGGTCGGGATACGGAGCAGCGGCTCTCAGCCCTCCCCAAGATCGAAGAGTCAGAACCGTCCTAGTTTTATGTGGCCGCGATCCCGAGGGCCTAGCTGAAGGACCGTGAGACTGATCTCGTAGTTAGGGTGTACCCGTCCCTGGATAGACGCCCTCGAAGCTGAGCGTGTCTCCATTCAGAATAAACGCTTGTAATTGAGCCTGAGTGTACTGCGCGTTGGTGTCGCTAAGGTAAGTGCCCGTTCCGGGTTGATACAACAGGCCATGAACCTGCCCCTGGATCGTCCCTCGGGCAATCAAGTCGATGTTCGCAGCTGCCTGGGACTGAAGGGTTGCCCAGTCGCTCTGCTCCTGGTGGTTGTTGACGTTTGCGGACGTCAACGTGATCGTGTATCCCACCGCAGGAGCCGTGCCGGTATCAAAACAAAGCAGGTAGGAAGTCATGTCCGTTTTTTGCTGGCTGGTGTAACCGTTGAAATTGTTCTGGGATAACAGATCCGCCGGGATGGAAATGTTCCCGTCATGTTCCATACCGAATCCGTCGATGCTGGTCGCGTTGTGCCGGGTATAGAGCAGCTTCTGATAAACGTTCCTGAGATGAGGATCTTTGATCGGCTGCGGGAGAAAACCAGGCTGTATCAGACGATTTGTCCCCGGACCAGGGTTCGCGGTATGGCAGTTGTTGCAGGTCCGGCCAAAACCCGTGCCCTTCACGGTCATGAAATCTATTTCCCCCAACACAGGATTCCCCCCGGCCAGGGAAGTGGGAAGGGTGCGATCGAGGTTCTCGTAAGGGTTCGGTAGAAACAAAATGCTGTTGATGAAAGTTGTGTAGATACTCAGATCGGCGTTGGAAAGCTCGACGTTCCCCATCAGTTTGTCGAAGACGACGTTAAACGACGAAAAGGTTGTGAAATCTCCCCGCCAGTGGTATGGCGTCAGGTTGACCAATCCGCGCAGGGTCTGTGTGACCATAGGACCCTTCATCGGATGGAACGAGATTTCCTGGCCGTTTTGAACAACGAAGGTCATCTGGCCACCCGGATCACCAAGATTCCAAGCCAGATGATCCATGTCCGCATCCACATGGCAGGATGAACAAGCGCCAGTGCCATTTCCCGAGAGTTTGGCGTCATATAGGAAGCCTCGCCCCTGCTTGATCTTGACCGGTGTCGGATCCGCCCCGACTGCAACTTCGCCCGATTTCACCATCTGCGGGACCTGGATGATGGAGATCGTATTGGAGAGCCGGTTCAGCGAATACAGGGTCTGAGCGGTCGCATTGAGAGCCAGGCCCCTCGGTCCACGCTTGTTCTTGGGATCCGCATTCGATCCCGACCCGCTGGGCAAAGAAACCTCTACAAACGATAAGACGTTGCCGTTGGTGTCAACCTTGGCCACGCGGTCGGTCCCGAACGCCGCAACATACATGAAGGTGCCGCCCGGGTCGAACACGACATTCGTGGGCTGGGCCAAAGTTGTGCTCAGCGCTTGAGGATTGGGGAGTATCTGGTAATTGATGTTCGGATTCAGATCGAATGGCGTGATTTGCCCGTTGGCGACCTGGATACGAGTGATGCGGTTGTTCACCCAATGTCCACGCAGCTTCGGTTGAAAAAACGTCAGATTGAGTGCATCGGTGTTGGCTACGAAGAGATCACCGGTGACCGGATTCACCGCCAGACCCAGGTTGATGGTGCCGACGCCCGAATAATAACCGCTCACCGTCGGATTTGGACCAGTGCTGATGGACACGACGTCATTGTCCGGCATCTTGAATGTAATGTAGTGACTCCATTTCGGGTCGGTCGCAGATACGATGAGGGCCACTCTCGGCGGCGGTATTGATGTCAGGCCATTCGAGGGCGGAGGTTGGGGCGGCGCCAGAAGAACTGGAATGATGGTCGTGGCATTCCCGGAGATCGCGAACGCAGCATACACCGTACTTCCGTCGTTGCTAACCGCCAGAGCCCGCGGGCTGCCTCCGAACACCGGGACGGTGCTGATCAGCGAATGCGTATTGGCGTCGAATACTGCAATCTGATTGTTGCGAGAGCAGCTGACATAGGCCTGGTTTGGGCCCGCGAACACGATGTCCATGGGCTCGGTTCCAGCTCCAACCTTGATGGTGTCGGTCACAATCCCCTGCGATACCGAAACTACGCTCAGGCTGTTGGAGACTTGATTGACTACCCAGGCTTCATCATCGCTTCTCGGATTCACCGAAACTGGCCCCACTCCCACAGGAATTTCAGCCAGCAATGTAGGATTGCCAGGCTGGGTCACGTCAAAGACCGACAGAGAGTTGTTTGCCGTATTGACCGCAAATAGACGAGTTCCGTCAGCCGAGAGGCGAAGCGGGTTCGTCTGCGCGGCCTCTAAATTGGCGTAGCCCGCCCCACTGCCCGTAGCCGTCGTAGGAACCGCAGGTAGTAGGATGATGAGGGTAGTTAGTATCGCGAGGATTCGTGCTGTGCGTGACATTGTCCTCCCTCCGGCAGCGTGGCATGCAGAGAAAAGGGGTCCGGATCAAATCCCTACCGACAGCAAGCCTAGGCATTCACAGATCACGCTGCCGTCCCAGGACCGAAGTCGTCGGGGTGCGATACCGCATTGAACTTCCGGAATCCAGCACGTCGGGAGCTGCAACAGCTGGACAGAGAGAGTCTTGGGCCAAGTGTAATACGACCAAGCCCACTACTATCCCACCGCTGGGAAGGGACAGTACCATGCCTCTCCAGCCTTGGTCAACAAGCTTATCACCGACGTGTAAATCACTGCCTCCCAAGAACTTAAACGCAACTTATCCGGACCTAAGTTCTCTTCTACCACTACTCGGCCAGGCACTCCACAGCGACCTTGCCGGAAGCCGTCCTGGGCAACGCATCCACGAATCGAACCGCGGTGGGGCATTTGTAACTGACGATGTGCTTTTCGCAGTGTTCGATGATCTGCGCTTCCGAAATCGGCTCATGACAGACCACGGCAGCTTCCACAACATCTGGTCCCAAGTGCCGTCCGGCATACACCTTCACGTCCCCGACTTGCGGCAGCATCAGGATGATTTCTTCTACTTCGCGCGGTATCACTTTGTAGCCGAAAACGTTGATTACTTCCGAAAGGCGGCCTTGCAGAAGCAATCTGCCCTGAGCATCTCTTCGCGCAACATCTCCGGTTTCAAACCAGCCGTCTGGAATCTGGTCGCGGCTGATCCTATCCCCTTCAAGGTAACCTCCCATCATTGAAGATGAACGGACTCGAACCACTCGCACGTCTTTGCCACTCGTCTCTGACAAGTCCACTTCGACTCCGCGCATCGGAATCCCAACGCTATCGGTGAAGTCCTCTTCCTCCAGGCCGATTGAAATTCCGCCAGTCTCGGTGGTGCCATACAAAGAACGAACGGAAAGACCGTATTGCCTGCGAAATTCCTCGAACGTCTTCCTCGACAACGGCGTGCCAGCCGAAAGCACGATGCGTGGGCGACCCAGGGATCCTGTGGCGGGCGTAGCCAAAAGTGAGTCCAGCATGATGGGCACGGCCGGAAACACCGAAATTTTCATCTGGTCGAACGCGCGATGCGCCAGAGCTGGGTTGAACCGCCGCATGAAGACTAACTCGGCCGAGGTCAAAAGTGCGACCAGGAAGCACATACCGTAAGCGTAGGCGTGGCTCATCGGAATGGCGCACAGGATCGAATCCGAGCGTTCGATCGAAAGAGTTTCGATATAGTGCCGTGGTTCGGCGATGGCACAGGGTCCGGGACGCACGGCAATC
Organism: Acidobacteriota bacterium; assembly: GCA_013289795.1. Taxonomy (GTDB): domain Bacteria; phylum Acidobacteriota; class Terriglobia; order Terriglobales; family Acidobacteriaceae; genus JABCZH01. The sequence continues at coordinate 3,905 of JABCZH010000020.1, read as the reverse complement.
TTCGGCCCTCCAGAAGTTCCCGAGGTCGGATGTAAAGGCAGCGAGACAAGCGTTAGCTGATCTCCGGGATTGTCTCCAGCCTCGCGTCGCTGCCAGCGAATGGCTCCGTACTGCCCCGCCGCAAGGAATCCGCCAGACTGGTTTCTGTCCTCGCCATTGCGAGCTTCGGTCGCGAGGAACGTCGCCCCCCACCGCGCTGCCATCCGCTCCAACTCCGGATCAGGCGTGTCGCTATGAACCAGAATTGGGGACGCTCCAGCCTCCAGGCTGGCGGCCCAAATAGCGACAAAAAGCGGACCATTCGGCAGTGCAGTCAAGACACGATCACCCGGCGACAACCCACGCTGGGTCATCTGTGACAGCAGTTCGCTCTTGAGCCGCTTCAGATCATCCGCGGCAATCTTGACGTTAAGGTCAAGATCGAACCAGGAGCCGTGGAAGTCTTCGAAAGCGTCGAGCAAAGGCTTGGGCGAAAACTCCGTGCCTTGGTCAGCGCTGCCAATGTTGTACGGTTTCATCAAGTCGTGAAAGGACTTCATCGATGTCTTCCTTGCTGTGGGCCGTAGAAAGATACATCGGTTCGTACTGATTAGGATGGATGTACACTCCGTTGTCAAGAAGCGCGTGCTGCAGCTCGATGAAGCGCTCGAAATCAGCATGACGCCGGACCTGGTGATAGTCCACCAGGGAGTCAACAGGGGTCTTCGTCAGGATCATCGCGATCATCGGGCCGACGTGCTGAACCACATGATGCACATTGCGTCGCCGCAGGATTCCTTTGATCCCGTCGGCCAGTTGGCTGACTCGGGTGTTTAATTCAGAATAAAGCCTGCTTCGTTCCGCCAGCACTTTGGTCAGCACGGCATTCGCCGCCGAGAGCACCATGGCGTTGCCCGCATACACTCCGCCGTGGAACATTCTTCCGCTGGCAACCAAATCCATAATTTCCGCGGAACCCCCAAATGCCGCGATCGGAAAACCCGCTCCCAGAGCCTTGGAGAGCACCGTAAGGTCTGGCGTTACAGCAAACAGTTGCTGTGCTCCGCCCGCGGCCACGCGCATGCCGGTAATCACTTCATCCAAAATGAGCAATGCCCCGTGCGCGCGAGTCAGTTCTCTTACCGCAGCCAGATACCCCGGCAGCGGCGGTATCACGCCTGCATTCCCCATCACCGGTTCCATCAGGACGGCGGCAACTGAACCCCTCATGCGATCGAGCGCCGACGACAATGCCGCGGCATCGTTCCAGCGGACAACGAAAGCGTCGTGGGGCGCTCCATTCATGCCTTCCGTCCCCGGAATGACCGGACGAAACGCTTCGTCACCCAGCGTTTCTGCTGCATGGTACTTGTGGAATACCGTGTCACTCCAGCCGTGATAGTGCCCCTCAAACAAAATGATGTTGCGGCGTCCAGTGAAAGCACGGGCCAGCCGAATACTGGACGCGACCGCTTCCGTTCCGGAATTCGCGAACCGCAGAAGATCGATGCTGGGGAACAACTGCTTGACCTTCTCCGCTACAAGAAAGTTCAACTCTTGCGGAAAGCCAAGCTGCGAACCCTTCTCCTGTAGCTGGTGGACGACCTGCTCTATAACAAAGGACGGACGATGCCCAAACAGCAGCGGTCCGTACGCCATGTTCAAATCAATGTAGTCATTACCGTCAACGTCCCAGATATGGCAGCCCTTGCCTCGGTCGATCAGCAAGGCAGGGTGATAGGGCAACACCCGCATCGTGCTGCTGTCACCGCCCGCGACCGACCTCTTCGCGCGTTCAAGGAGCTGTTCGCTGCGAGTTCGTGTTCCTACTGCGCGTGTGAGGGGCACGGACATGCTCGATTTGATCAGGAGGAACGCGACGCTAACAGTGCGGGAGGCACGGCCAACGCGTGGCCCTCAATTCTCTGCCTGCCCGAAGTCCTGGTCAAGCTGAAAATCTTGCGTGCTGGGGACACACTTAGGGGAAACACCAGCTATTCCTCAGAGGCCTTGCGCCTGCTCGGTAAGGTACTTCCGCACCAACCATCCGCAGCTAAGCAGGTAAACGAGAACGCCGACCCCGATCGCGGCCAAACCCTGAGTAAGGTAAGCAGTCGCAATTCTGACACTTACCAGCATCAACATAGACCCGCCTAAAGCGATCCCGATTAGCGGGTTCTTCCACGAGCCGTGCAACTCGGGAAGAAGTGCGTACGCAATTAGGGCGACTACAAGTTCGGCCAGCACGAATGCCAGGCCGGCACCCGGCAAACCCAACGTGGGAATCAAAATGAGATACAAGACTAATCCGGTCGCTGCGCCACCGCCGGTGGCCGCGAAAAAAGCACGATGCCTTCCCAAAGAGAACAGAATTGTGCCCGCAAATAGGAATGCCATAGGAGCGGCGATCATGTACGCTGCCATCCACTTCAACAGGGGAATACCAGCCGCAAAGTTCGCTCCCATCACCCAGGGGAGGATCACGGGGGCGGTGCCGAACAAACCGGCCGCGATCGGAATGCTGATCACCGCCATCACCCCAACCGAAAATCTGGCCAGCCGGCCGAAACCGGCTCCCGACCTCGCAGACAGCGCCATTCGAGGCATCATAACCTGCGAAATGATAATGACGAAGCTGCGCAGCAGGTCAAGAAACCGGGTGACTGCGGCATAAATTCCCAGCGCAAAGTCGCCAAGAAACCATCGTACTAATATCAGCCCCGCACGGCGATAAAGGTTGGACATCAAAGTCGAGCCGGCGTAGTGGAAACTTGGAACCAGGATGCTCTTCCACGCCCGAGGATGGATAACCGCAGTAAGATGGCCCTCACTGCGTCGAGCGAGAACCGTCCACCCCGCAATCCCGGCCAGTGCCGCCGAGCCCAGGATACTGATCGGAAGCCAGATGACATCTCTCGGAGAATGCACGAATGTGAATATCGTGGCGGCGTAAAGCACCTGCTGAAGCACCGTCAGCACCGCGCGAACGTGGAACATTTCGAGGGATAGCAAGAAGCTATCCGACAACAGCAAATTCACAAACAGACTGCCGATGCCATAAACCCGCAGTAGCTGCGCCACATCGGGGCGCACTTCAAAAACGGCAAATACCAGCAGGACGACCGCCGCGATTAAAGAACACAGGAACCGGAGCGCGAGCACATCAGGAATCAAATCAAGACCGGCGGCTCTGCGGGCGGCCAGTTGTTGGGTGGCGTGTGTCGTAATGCCTGGGTCGGCGATGATGTCAAGAAATGTGCGGACCGCAACTACATAACTCCATAACCCGTACATTTCCACGCCCAGATGCCGCACCACGTAGGGGAAGGTCAAAGAAGTAATCAGAAGTCCAACAACGCGCGCCCCGCCCGCCGAAAAAACATACCCGCCGTAGCGAAAAAGAGGATTGGCTCGTGTCACGCATCCATCCTGACGGCGCGGACTTCGGGAAACCGGCACACGGCTTGTAGTGTAATGAACCTGAGACGTTCAACCAAATCCGGCGCAAAAGAAATGGCTCCTCAGGTAGGACTCGAACCTGCCTGCAAACAACAACCAAAGGACTTAACCGAGCACGGTCAGCACTCTTAGTCCTCGTAACTGCATGTAAGATCGACAAGTGATTTGTTGTGATTTGCGGAATTGAATAGACGCGGACTCCGCGTGGATGTCCCCTCAGTACCCTTCTTTTTAGGACACCCCAATTACCGAGCCTTAGGTTCCATTATGGCCCGGAGGATGTTTTTGGCACAACTAAAACTCACTGACCACGCCACTTGAAGCATTTCCCCCGTTTTGGGCCGAAAGGAAACGGTTTCGGCTCAGTTTCCGGTTAGCCGACACTCAGACGCGACTTGATCAAGCGTGGAGCGCCTGTCTCAGAAGGCTTCCCAGGAAGAGATACATGCTCTCGCTTAACTGTTCAC
>JABCZH010000019.1 GCA_013289795.1 Acidobacteriota bacterium | reverse complement strand
CGAGCCCAGGTTGGAATGCGCAAACCTTCAACGAGAGCGAAATGGCGCTCTTCTCCGAGCCCACGCCGTCGTGTGCTCCGAAGGAACTTGACAACCGCCGACATTGTTAGAGAGGCGATTTATCAACATCTGACTCCCGACTTGGCATTTCACAACCTCTACTGCTTTTCGTAGACAAATGTCCCCTTGTCAGCCGGTCGATCTGGATTCCACCAAGAGTAGATGACGATTCTTCCATCGTTGCTCAACTCCAGAGACTCTTGAGTAAGAGCTTTGCCATTGCGCTTCGATGGAGTGAGGATCTTGCGTTGTCCGACCAGTCGTGCCGTATAGGTCACCCCCTCCGGAGCGTGAGGCCCGTGCACCGCAGCGTCGGTTCCGTCAAAAGGTGCGTCAATGTCCTGCCCGGCATTTGGATAGCTGATATGCAAAACCTGATTGTCAACCCTCAGCGTCATATCAGCTTGCCGCTGAAGATAACTCGTATCCCGCCACTGGCCGGCAAAGTCATCGGAGCCCGAAATTCGTGTGGCGACGAGTTGACCAGTAACAACAGGACCAGTGGGACGAAAGTCGGTCGCCGTCGCCGTAAGGGCCCTTCCGCCAGCCGAAAGCTCCCAATGATAGGTATTCGTCTTTACCCCGTTTTCTTTGCGGGTGAGGTCTAAGGTAGTGGCACTGCCTTTCACGCAAGCTCGTGTGCGGTTCCCCTCCGTCGGACGATCCTTCCCATCGCAGCGAAAAGTGAAACTGTAACTTCCATCGTCGTAGCGATACTCACCGTCCGCCGAAATCGAGATAGTAAGAATCGGGCCTTGGTACGTGCTCTTTGATGGATCGAGTTTCCAGGTACCGTTCCAGTCTGGTGAGGGTTGCTGGGCGCTGCAAGCGGAGGTGAGCGCCGAAGCGAGGAAAACGGCAAGTACCTTTCGAGTTGATCTTCCTTTCATGGCCAAAACTATAGCAGGACTGGACTAGGAGAACCTGAGGCGGATAGGTTGTTGATAACTGTTGAGAACATCGATTTCACTTGTCAACCAAAAGCTACCTAGCTCGGCTTCCACCGCAGCACCGGCTTCCTCGCCGCCGCGACTTCGTCCAGCCGCGACACCCGCGTGGTATGCGGAGCAGCCAACACCATCTCCGGATCTTCTTCCACTTCTTCCGCGATCGATTTCATGGCGTCGATGAATAAATCCATCTCTTCTTTCGATTCGCTCTCGGTGGGCTCGATCATCAGCGCGCCCGGCACGATCAGCGGAAACGCCGTGGTGTAAGGATGAAATCCGTAGTCAATTAGCCGTTTGGCGATGTCCATAGTCTTGACGCCCTTTTTCGCCTGGAGCTTGTCGCTGAAGACGACCTCGTGCATCGAAGGCGTCGCGTAGGGCAGATCGTATGCACCTTCGAGGCCCTTACGAATGTAGTTGGCGTTGAGCACGGCATCTTCCGTGGTTTGACGCAGGCCGTCGGGCCCATTGGCCAGCGTGTAGGCCAGGGCGCGCACGAACATTCCGAAGTTGCCGTAAAAGGCGCGCACACGCCCCACCGACTGCGGACGGGTGTATTCGAAGCCCAAGGCTCCGTCAGGTTTTGTGATCACGACGGGCGTGGGCAGATATGGCTCGAGAATCTTCTTCACCGCTACGGGCCCCGAACCTGGGCCACCGCCGCCGTGGGGAGTGGAGAAAGTCTTGTGCAGATTTAGGTGCATCAGGTCGACGCCAAAGTCGCCGGGGCGCACCTTGCCCACCAGTGCGTTCATGTTGGCGCCATCCATGTAGAGCAGGCCGCCCTTGGCGTGCATGATGTCGGCAATCTTGTGAATCTCCTGCTCGAACACGCCCAGGGTGTTGGGATTGGTCAGCATGAGCGCGGCGACATCTTCATTCATTTGCGATGCCAGCGCCGCCACATCCACCATGCCTTGCGAGTTCGACTTCAAATTCTCGACCGCGTAACCGACCGTCGCCGCAGTCGCAGGATTCGTGCCGTGAGCGGAATCTGGGATGAGGATTTTCTTGCGTGCGTGACCCTTGGACTGATGGTGAGCGCGCACCAGCAGCAGCCCGGTGAACTCACCGTGCGCGCCTGCTGCGGGTTGGAGAGTGATTGCGTCCATGCCGGTGATTTCGATCAGGCAATCGCTCAGCGTCTTCAGAATACGCAGCGCGCCCTGCGACACTCTCTCGGGTTGATAAGGATGCCCGTTGGCCAACCCATCCAACCGTGACACAACCTCATTCACTCGCGGGTTGTACTTCATGGTGCAAGAGCCCAGTGGATACATTCCCAGATCAATCGCGTAATTCCACGTGGACATCCGGGTGAAGTGGCGAATGATTTCAATCTCGCTCACTTCCGGCATGTGGCCGAGGTCTTTTCGTTCCGCGGAACCCAGCAGCTTTGCAGTATCGACTTCGGGGACATCAAGCGGTGGCAGTCTCCAGGCCGCCTTGCCCGCTGAAGATTTCTCGAAAATCAGGCCTTCATTCTGATTGACGTGGGTAGTGGCTTTGCGGATGGTGGGCCTCGGCTTCATCGTGTCACCTCCGCAACTTCACGCGAAGGTTTTGCTGAACCTTGGCTCTCGTTAACCGTATTTACAGCGCCGTCAATCGCGGCGCGGGTAGTTAGCTCAGTGCAGCACCACAGTCCGGCGTTGCCGAGTTCCGGATAGAACTTCTTCAGCGGAAGCCCGCCAATGATCTTATGTCCCAGAAGCCGGCTGTTGATGGCATAAGGGTCTTCGCTCGTTTGCACCACAAACTCGTTGAAGCGTGCCCCGGCGGAGAACAGAACCTTAGCGTGCTTCCCGAATTGCTGTGCGGCATAGGCAGTCTTCGCAAGATTCTGTTTGGCCAACTCTTTCAAGCCAACTTTGCCGTAGATCGTCATGAAGATGTTGGCCATCAAGGCGACCAGCGCCTGGTTGGTGCAGATGTTGGAAGTCGCTTTCTCGCGGCGGATGTGCTGTTCGCGGGTGGCCAGGGTGAGCACAAAGCCGCGCTTGCCGTTGCGGTCGTTGGTCTGGCCGACTAGGCGACCGGGCATCTGCCGCACGTATTTTTCGCGTGTGGCAATCACACCACAGTAGGGCCCGCCAAATCCCAGGGGCACACCGAACGATTGTGCCTCCATGGCGACGACGTCAGCCTGCCGCGGAGGTTCAACAATACCCAGCGAAACCACTTCAGAGATCGAAGCCACCAGCATGGCGCCGTTCTTATGGGCGATCTCGGCGACCGCGTCGACGTCTTCAATTGTGCCGAAAAAATTGGGTGACTGGATCAGCACGCAAGCGGTATCTTGATTGACCGACTTCTCCAGTTCTTTGAGGTCGACTCTGCCGCTGTCGGAGTATCTGACGGTCGTCAGCGGCATGTCCTGATGAAACGCGTAAGTCGCCAGAACTTCCCGATATTCAGGATGCACATTGCGAGCTACCACCGCCGCGCGGCGTCCGGTTAGACGCACCGCCATCATCACGGCCTCGGTGGCAGCAGTGGAACCGTCGTACATGGAGGCGTTCGCCACTTCCATGCCAGTCAACTCGCAGATCATGGTCTGGAATTCGAAAATGGATTGCAGCGTGCCTTGGGAAATCTCGGCTTGATAAGGAGTGTAAGCGGTGAGAAACTCGCCGCGGGAAATCAGCGAATCAATGATGACCGGACGATAGTGATAGTAGGCGCCCGCCCCAAGAAACATGGCATAACTGTCGCCGTTTTCCCGCGAGCGCTCGCGGAACCAATCCACAATTTCCGACTCTGCCATCTGCCGCGGAACTTTCAGGTCGCGATTCAGGCGGTATTCGGCGGGGATGGGCGCAAACAGATCGTCAATCGAACGCGCGCCAATGGCTTTGAGTATGGCTTCGCGGTCGGCGGGAGATTTGGGTAGATAGCGCATAGGACCTTACTTAGATGATGCAAACATTCAGTTCGATTGCGGCCAAGAAACTCTCACCACAGAGGGCACAGAGGCGCACGGAGTTCAGTGTCCGCCCTCTTCCGCCACAAACTTTTCGTAGTCGGCGGCGGAGAGCAGTCCGTTCAACTCACCCGGATTCTTCAACGTCACTTTCATCATCCATGACCCGTGAGCGTCTTTATTGATCTTCTCGGGCGCTGTTGCCAACTCGCCATTCACATCGGTCACAGTGCCTGAGGCCGGCGCATACAAATCCGAAACCGCCTTCACCGACTCGACCGAGCCAAACGTCTTGCCCGCCGTGATCTCCGCGCCGGGCTTGGGCAGGTCAACAAAAACGATGTCGCCCAGAGATCCCTGCGCGTAATCCGTGATGCCGATGGTCGCGGTCTTGCCGTCGGATTTGATCCATTCATGCTCTTTGGTGTACCTGAAATCTGCGGGATAAGACATGCTTTCGGCTCCTAGCTTCTAGCTCCTAGCTACCTCTGTGTCCTCTGTGGTTAAGCCTTCTTAGGGCGCTTGTAGAACGGCGTCGGGACGACCTGGGCCTTCACACCCTGGCCGCGGATTTCGACTTTCACCGTCGATCCAACGTTCCCGAACTCCGACGGCACGTACGCTAGCGCAATATTTTTCTTCAGGAACGGTGCGTACGATCCGCTGGTCACGTAGCCGATCTCACGGCTGGCGTCATCCAGAACTTTGTAGCCGTCGCGTGCGATGCCACGCTCCACCATCTCCAGACCGACTAGCGTGCGCTTTACGCCTGCCGACTTCGCCTTCTCGAGCGCCACCCGCCCGACAAACTCCGGCTTCTCCATCTTGCAAAAGCGGTCGAGGCCGGCTTCCCAAACATTTATCGTATCGGAAATCTCGTGTCCGTAGAGCGGCAGCTTGCCTTCCAGGCGCAGAGTATTGCGGGCGCCCAGGCCGCAGGGGACCGCTCCGAACTCTTTGCCCGCTTCTAGCACTTTGTTCCAGACCATCGCGCTGGTGGCTTCGTCGGATGGAACGTAGATTTCGAAGCCGTCTTCGGCGGTGTAACCGGTGCGAGCGATCAGAATATTTCTCAGCCCGCAAACCGTTCCCCGCGTCACCCAATAAAACTTTACCGCCGAGAGATTCGCGTCGGTCAACTTCTGTAGCAGATCTACGCCTTTCGGTCCCTGAATGGCGATCTGGGTGAAGTCGTCCGAAAGATTCTCGACTTTGCACTTGAACTGGCGAGTGTTGTCGCGCACCCAGTTGAAATCCTTCTCGCGGGTGCCGGCGTTGATCACCAGCAGATAATCGTCATCGCCCAGGCGATGAACGATCACATCATCAACGAAAGTCCCCTGCGGATAGAGCATCGCTGAATACTGCGCCTGGCCAACGGCCAGCCGCGAAGCGTCATTCATCGAAATGTGCTGGACGGCCGCGAGTGCCTCTGGCCCTTGCAGGCGGATGTCGCCCATGTGGCTGACGTCGAACATGCCTACCCCAGTCCGCACCGCGTTGTGCTCGGCGATGATGCCGCCGGCTGACGGGTATTCCACGGGCATGTCCCAGCCATTGAACTCCACCATCTTGGCGCCCATCTGGCGATGGACGGAGTTCAGCGCGGTCCTGCGAATGACCGGCGTAATGGTTTCGGCAGCGGACAATTTCCCCTCAGTTAAAAGCAGTGGCTGTAGTGCTGGCTGGCAAGACTTATTACCGTAACATGCTGGCGGCGAAGGCGGCAACCGAGGGTCAATGCAGCCCGACGGCCAGTTACCAACGGCACTTTCCACGCCGCCGCCCCGGCGCTACAGTTCCCCCATGGCCACCACTACCACAAAAATCAAGTATCGCTGCATGCAGTGCGAGATGACCGAAGACCGCTGCCAATGTGATCGATACTGCTGCCTTTGCCAGGCGCAGATGGACATTCGGTTGTGCCGCGACGGGCTCTTTTACTGCCTGCCCTGCCGCGACGCCTGCGAATACAAAGTCGCCGACTGAGCTGACCCTCGGATCTTCGAGCTATTCCTCGCCTCCCTACGTCTAACCCGGTAGCAGCGATTGAACGCAAAGACTTGCCGCGTCGCCGTATATACTTCCAGCGTCAGGGGGTGAATGCGATGACATCCTCCACACTTTCTCCGCCGGTTGGTGTTTCCAGCACCACTCCTGCAGGTGCCGGACGCCTGGCTTCGCTCGACATCATGCGCGGGCTGGTGATGGTCATCATGGCGATCGACCATACCCGCGACTTCTTCACCAATGTGCCCTTTGCGCCCGAGGACCTGAGATTCACTTATTACAGCCTATTCTTTACCCGCTGGATCACCCACTTCTGCGCGCCGTTGTTCTTTTTCCTGGCGGGAACGGGAGCGTATTTCTACGGACGATGCAGAACGCCGCAGGCATTGAGCCATTTTCTGTGGACGCGCGGACTGTGGCTGATTGTTCTCGAGTTCACGGTGATCGGATTCGCCTGGACATTCCTGGTCAGGGGAGGATTCTTCGGCGTCATCTGGGCCTTGGGCGCTTCCATGGTGATCATGGCACTGGTGGTCAGGCTACCGTTGCGGTGGATTGCCATTCTTTCCACATTGATGATCGCAACTCACGACCTGCTGGACCGAGTTCGCCCTCGGCAGTTCGGTTCCTACGCCTGGCTTTGGACGATCCTGCACGTGCGCGGCGGCGTGCTGTTGCCCTTCCAGATACAGAAATTTGTTCTCTTTCAAATTGTTCCCTGGGTGGGAGTGATGGCTGCGGGCTACGCGTTTGGCAGGCTCTACGAACTCGAAAGCGGGCGCCGCAACCGAATCCTGGTCCAGATGGGGATGGCCCTCACTATTGCCTTCATTGTTCTGCGAGCGACTAATCTGTATGGCAACCCGCCGGTTGGATTGGGAGGCGTTTCGCAGGGCGATTGGCACGTCCAGCCTACAGTCGAGAAGACGATCATTCTATTTCTGGATGTCGAAAAGTATCCGCCATCGTTGCAGTTCTTGCTCATGACGATGGGACCGTCGCTCCTGCTGCTTGCCTGGCTGGAGAGATCAAGCCTGCCGCGATGGACTTCGGTGCTGGTGACTTTCGGCCGCGTGCCGCTTTTCTTTTACGTGCTGCATCTCTACCTGATTCATCTGCTCGCCATCGCCGTCGCGCCGTTGTTTCACCAACCGATCAACTGGCTGTTCCATGGGGCGTTTTTTGGTGGTACTCCCGATGACTACGGCCATGGCCTGCCTTTTGTCTACTTGATGTGGATCGTCACCATTGTGATTTTGTACTTCCCCTGCCGCTGGTTTGCCGCGCTGAAGCAACGCCGCAAGGATTGGTGGCTCAGCTACCTGTGAGGGCACAAAGATCAAGGCTCTCAGCGGCCGCCCGACGCGCCCACAACCTTGTCCACGGGCGAAAGCGTCTGGCGAACCAGGGCGGTGCAATCGTGGAGTTTCTTTAGCGACGTCTGGATCGCCTCGGTTTGGGTGCCGCCTTCGGTTTCGACGGACGCCAGCACGCGCTTCACATTCTCCTGCACGCTACGCTCGATTTCCAGCAAGACCACCAGGGCATCGGCGTGCAGCCTCCACAAAGACGGTGAATTCTGTGTCCGCCGCAGTTCTTCGAGTTCCGTGGTCATGCGCGCGCAGACCGTGGTCATGCGCAATAGCGCGTGCGTCACACGCCCCTGCAGGCTCTTCTCTTCGCGACCGTCAGCACAAAAGGCCGCGACCTCCACGGGTGTGAGGATCAGGTTGAAATAGCGCATGGGAACCACATGGCGGAACCGGGCATCGGCCACCTGCACGAAGGCGCGAACAGATTCCTCGATCTTCGATAGCTTGCCCTCTTCGCTCGAAATCTGCTGCGGAGTTACCGCGGCGCGCATGGTCTCGAGATCAGGCAAGCGCAGAGGAGTACCGGCTTTCGCACTCCCGGCGCTGGTTGCTGCGCGAACGGGCGGAACGCGCCGCACCGGCGGATGCTCCTGCAAGGATTTTCGCAGCCTGGAGACACGGCGGAATTTCTCGAGAGCCGTGCCGTAGTCGATTCGCAGCAGTTCACTCTCCTGTAGCGCGGAAACGTGCTCCACGGTGACGTCCATTCCGTCTACATTGCCAAGAATGCTGCCTCCCTGCTCTTCGAGGTCGCGGGCGAAAGTCTTGATTTCCTTCGCGGCCTTCCAGAAGAGTTCGTCAAAGCGCCGTCCGAAAGCGGTGTTGTAGGGCGCAATGGTGGCCAGTACGCTGGGATGATAAAACGCTGTATCAAACAACTGTTTAAGTTCGCGGACCCGCACAATGATTCCTGAATCGAGCAACGCATTCAGGTCGCGGAACGTCGAGGCTTCCTCCTGCAGCCGGTCGAATTGGCGCAGCAAGTGCATTTGTTCCTCAGACAGCGCCGGGGCATCGGCATCCGCGAGAATTTCAAGCATCGCGATTTCGAAGGGCGCGAGTGGAATGGATCCGTCAAGACCGTAGCCACGGCGCTCCCATTGGCCGGGAACCCGCGGGTGGCGATAGAGAAACGTTGCTACCAGATCAGTTTTGTCACGATTAGCGTCGCTGACTTCTTTGTTGCGGGTGAAATAACGGAGCATGGCCTCGGCAATCTCCGCGTCGGTCTCCGGCGTGAGTGCCCGGCGCAACATGGCGGGAGTGATGGCCAGGTCGAGCAGCCGCAGCCAGCGGTGCATGCTCAGCAAAATCCCGTGCACGTTGTCATCGCTCTGCAGCGAAATGGCTTCCAGGCCGGCGGGGACGGGCACCTCGCCGCCAAGATGGTCCTGCAATAGCTTTTCGTAGAAACCCTGGACAGTGGCCAGGATGGCCAGCTCCCACTTTGGATCTTCGCCCAATGCTCAGTCCCCCGCGACCGTCCCCCGACGAAAGCAAGTCCTGTCTAGTTAAAACCAACGTCGGCCCAAGTACAAGACTCTCGGCAGGTTCGAGGGGCCATGACCCATTGGTCAGCTGTCAATAGATGCCGCCTCCGGCCTGAGTGGAGCGAATCAGACCCTTCTCTACCGAAAGGGAGTAGCTGACCCCATCTTTGCCGTTCCAGTTGAAGGTATCGAAATATGTCCCAGTGGGAGCGTGGTAAACAGAAATGTTACGAAATGTGAGCGGAGTCTTCACTTGGCAGATCTCAGGGGCTCCCGTCGGCCGCAAGAAATAAGCACCTTTGCCAGGACCGACAACCGTTGCTTTGCCGTCTGCTTCCACCAGAAGGGCCGACCCTTCGTCGATGGCAATTTCGCGTGGAGTGCCGGACCATGCGTCCTGCATGATGCGCGCCAGAAAGCCTAGGTTGCGGCCCATGCGATCGCGTTGGGCGAAATGACTGTCGGTCAAGATGCCGCGCAGGCGCGAGTTCACAAGAAAATCCCGCACCAGGGTTACGCGGTAGAAGAAGGGATCGCCCAGGACATCTGCAGAGGCCAGGTCTTCGTCGTCGGGCTTATCGCCTAGAGCTCCATAGGCAAATTCACCGAGGACAGCCAGACCTGCGCTAGTGCCTCCGATTGGCTTGCCTGCGGCAAGGTTCGCGTTGATCGCGGCTTGCACCGGCGTTCCCCGCCAGAAATTTACGTAGCGCGACTGATCACCGCCGGCAATGAAGACAACTTCGGCGTGGCGGATGATCTCTGCGACAGCGGGATCCTGCGCAGCTTCACGATCGGGAATGATCAGCGTTGCGACCGAGTTCAGCTTGCAGAGGCCGTTGATGTAGGGGTTGTAGTCGTCATCGCCGCGCGCACGCAAGACCAGAAAGTCGCCGGCATTGGCCTTCTCGCACAACCAGCGGAAGGCATCATCGAGATCGCTACCGCCGCCCATCATGGCGATTCCGGGCGAGGGGTGAGTCTTCAGGTCGGCTTTCTGTCCCACACGGATGTATTGGTAGGAAGCGGCGAAGCTGCCGGTAACGGCACAGCCGAGGCCCAGCAGCAAGGCGAGAAGTCGAGTCAATCGACAGTGCACCCGCATGACTATATCTTAAGCAGGCTTGCCCGGCGGACCTCACGGCAACTCGCGAGCCGAAAAGCCTATCTCGACGGCTCTACGAACACCGCAGTCCCATAAGCCAGCACCTCGGTCACGCCTTGCATGACTTCGGTCGCATCGTAGCGGGCACCGACAACGGCATTGCCGCCCAGTTCGGCGGCGTGTTGCAGCATCAGGTCGAAGGCCTCGGCGCGAGTCTTCTCGCAAAGATTGGTCAAGAGCGTGATATTGCCGCCGAGGATGGTCTGCAAACCGGCGCCGATTGTCCCGAAGATCGAGCGTGAGCGCACCACGATTCCGCGCACCACTCCCAAAGTACGGGTCACGCGGAAGCCATCCAGTTCGAACTGCGTCGTGACCATGTTGTGCGCGACCATGCGACCTGGGCCAACATAATTGGTGCTCATGGTTACTCCTCCAAAGTTAGCTGCGTTTTCTTTCGCAATACGCTATTCCAATTCGGCGGCAATCACAAATTCCTGCTGCGCGAGATCATACTCAACGTTGAGCAAATTGGGTTTACAACATACCTGGCAGTCCTCCACGTAAGACTGCGCTTGACCGGCGGAATCATCCACCGTAGTTGTGTTCCACTCCCCGCAGCCTGCGCATTGGAAGCCGGATTCCACGAAGATATCTTACCCTTTGAGCCAAACACTATAATGTCCGGGCAGTGCACTGCTGGGAGAGCAAATGATTTCTAGACGCCGTTTTGTTCAGGCGGGCGCAGTCGCCAGTGTCGCTCTGAGCGCAGGTCCGTTGGCACGAGCCGCCGATAATGCTTGCTCACCTTTACCGCCTTCAATCGCCGCCTTGAAGTCCTGGAAAGATCGGGCGATTCCGATAACCAAAGAAGAACGCCTGGGACGTCAGGAGAACGCACGCCGCCTGATGGCGGCTAATCGCCTAGATGCCATCCTACTGATGGAGGGGACTTCTCTCGAATACTTCAGTGGCATTCGCTGGTGGGGCGGCGAGCGCTTCTTCGCCATGGTCCTGCCTGCAAAGGGTGCCGCTTTTTACGTATGCCCGGCGTTCGAAGAAGCCAGAGCCCGCGAGCAAATGGCGAAAGCGCCCGAGAGCGAGCATGCCGATCTGCGCGTCTGGCAGGAAGATGAAGATCCGTATCAGCGGGTGGCCCAGGGATTCAAAGACCGTGGCATTGCCACCGGAACCATCGGCCTCGACGAGACCGTTCGATTTGTTTTTGAAGACGGAATCGCCAAAGCTGCGCCGCAAGTGAAGCTGACCAGTGCGACTCCGGTCACAGCCGGTTGCCGCAGAGTAAAGAGCGATCATGAAATCGTTTTGATGCGCCTGGCGTCCAAGGTCACGCTCACCGTCTATGAGGCGGCGTATCGCGCATTGAAACCGGGCATGACTAGGAACGAACTCGAAGGATTGATTGGAACCGCGTATGACCGCATCGGCTTTCCTGGCGAAGCAAGCGTGCAGATCGACGAATTCACTGCCGTCCCTCACGGCTCGGTGACCCCGCAAGTCATTCATGAAGGCTCCCTCATTCTTCTGGATGACGGCTGCACCGTCGAAGGCTACGTCTCCGACATCACGCGAACATTCGTCCTCGGCAAAGCTACCGACAAAATGAAGACAGTGTTCGACATCGTCCATCGCGCGCAGACTGCAGCACTTAAGACGGCCCGGCCGGGCGTTGAATGCCAGACCGTCGACGCGGCCGCGCGCAAAGTGATTACCGATGCCGGCTACGGGCCCGACTACAAATTCTTCCGGCATCGCGTAGGCCACGGAATGGGCATCGACGGCCACGAATGGCCTTATCTGGTGCGCGGCAACACTACCTTGCTCGCACCGAACATGACGTTCAGCGATGAGCCGGGGATCTACATTCCCGGCGAGTTCGGCATCCGCCTGGAAGATGACATGCACATCACCGAATCGGGCGCGGAGTTGTTCACGCCACAGAGTCCATCAATCGAAGACCCGTTTGGAGCCTCATGATCCGGGACATCGCAATCGCTTCACTTCTGTTCGCCGCCGCGGTGAGCTCATCAGCCCTCGATCCTCCTTCTCCGCCCACCTACGGCGTTCGAATGGAGAACCAATGGATCACGATGAGAGACGGTGTCCGCCTCGCCGTGACCTTGTACATTCCCGACGGCGCCAAACCGGGAGAGAAGTTTCCGGCAATCCTCGAATACCACCCTTACCGCAAAGACGATGCCATGGCTGCGGGCGACTATAGCCTGTATTCCTACTTCACTCGTCGAGGCTACGTCTGTGCCCGAGTGGACATCCGCGGTTTCGGCACCAGCGAAGGCGTTCCCACCGACCGTGAATATTCCGAGCAGGAGCAGACCGACGGATTGCAAATCATCGCCTGGTTGGCTCATCAGTCCTGGTCAAATGGAAGCGTGGGCATGATGGGCATTTCGTGGAGCGGGTTCAATTCGCTGCAAATGGCCATGCTGCATCCGCCGGAACTGAAGGCGATCCTCGCGGCGGCTGCCACCGACGAACTCTTTCATGACGACATTCACTTCATCGATGGCATGGTGCACATCGACGAATTCGAATTGAACATGGACATGGCTCCCGGCATGACTGGTGCTCCGGACTACACGCTCGACGATAAAATCCTTGGCCCGCGTTTTGGTGCGCCGCCCTGGTCACTGCTTTACCTCAAGCATCAACGTGACGGCCTTTTCTGGCGCAGCCCGGTGCGGCCACTCAGTGAGATCAAGATTCCCAGTTTCCTGATTGGTGGAATGATGGATGGCTATCGCGACAGCATCCCCGCCATGCTGGAGCAGACCAAGGCCCCAATCAAGGCCATCGTCGGTCCGTGGAACCACAGCTATCCGTCCGATGGCGATTTCGGTCCGCAATTCGAATGGCGCGCTGAAGCCGTGCGCTGGTGGGACTACTGGCTCAAGGGCCGCGACACTGGCGTGCTGCAGGATCCAAAACTGGTTGTGTACATGCGGCATTGGTACCCGCCCGACATGAATCTCGAGACCATCCCTGGAGAGTGGCGCCGCGAGGACACCTGGCCGCCTCACGACACGAAGAACACAGTATTATTTCTGCAAGGCAATCACGCTTTGGCAAATTCGCCGGCTGAAGCCACGACCCATCGGCTCGCCTATGTTCCCTCGGTCGGCGTCGAGGCCGGCTTCTGGTGGGGCGAGTTGCTCCCCGATGTGCGTCCTATGGACGCTTTCAGCCTGGTGTATGACTCCGCGCCGCTGGACGAAGATTTGGCCATCCTCGGCCGTCCGCACGCGTTATTGCAGGCCTCGGCCTCAGCACCTTTGGCGAATTGGTTCGCGCGTCTATCAGACGTGGCTCCCGATGGCAGCGTCACGCAGATCACTGGTGCTGGCATCAGCGGAGCGCAGCGCGATTCGATGACCGAGCCCCGCGATCTCGAACCCGGCAAAACCTACGCACTCGATATTTCCATGCATCTCGCCTCGTGGGTATTTCCCAAAGGCCATCGCATCCGCGTAGCCATTTCGAATGCGCTGTGGCCGATGATTCTGCCAACCCCCTATTCGATGACCACATCGCTCGAACTTGGCGGCGATCACGGCTCACAATTGATGCTTCCCGTCGTGCCGCTGCATTCTGCTTCAGTGCCATCCTTCCAACCGCCCCAGCCTTCTGACCAGCGAAGCGACATGCGTAGCAAGGGTGCGATATTGCCCGGCAAGTGGTCGGTGACCCACGAACTAAAGGAGCGCACGACGACAGCGTATTGGAACGGTAAGTCGGAAGAGTGGTATCCCTGGGGCAAGGAGACCGACTACGAGAATCTGACCTACACGGCAGACGATAACCATCCCGAAACCTGTGCAGTGCAAGGCGAAGCCAGAACCGTCTTCGAGTTGCAGGGACGAGTGTTGATCTGGCAGGGACATTTGTCGTTGACCACCGACCGCACAAATTTCTATTACAAGTACACGCGAGAGGTGCTGAAAGACGGGAAGATGGTTAAGACCAAAACCTGGCAAGAGACAGTTCCGAGGGATCACCAATAGGGATCTCTACCACAGCGCTGAACCTCAATCCGCCGCTGCCGCCGCCGCCACACCCGCCTTCAAGTCCGCGGCCAACAGGCGATGGAACAAATGCTCCCCGGCTTCCCGCCGCACTGAGAGCCGGCCCGCGCCGTAAGCCCGCGACTTCAGCCCGCGCTGCACAGCTTCGCAAATTCCCAGATCTTCTTCCTGAATGCGGGCACCTACGGCGACGCTCTGCTGGTTGTACTCGCGGGCGGTCTCGCTCACGTCGGCGAAATAGAAATCGAAAATCACGCGGCAGTGGTCCACATCAACCGGCAGCACCAGGTTGGTGTCCATGTAGCCTTCGTAGCAATTGATCATCAGGTTGGGGTACTGCCAGAAATACCACGCGCGGTCGCCTTTGCGGGTTGCGCCGGTAGCCTTATCCTCGTCGGAGGACGCCATGGGACTGGACTGCAAACAATAGCGGTCTTCGTTTTCGATGGTGTACTCCTTGTAGTCCAGCACGGAATTCAAGCCTTTGTGCAGGTGGGGAACGTGGTATCCACCATCGAGGTAGTTATCCACAAAAACTTTCCAGTTGCAGGCGATGTCATACACGCGGGTATCAAAGTAGTGCAGTTTGCTCACGCCCAGCCCGGCCACGCGTTTGACCAGGCCACCGAGAAAGTCCCGCAGCGACGCTGCCTTCAGATCAAGATTCACAAAGACGAACTTCTCCCAGGCTTCGGCGCGGGCCGGCAGCAACCCATTTTCCTGACGCTCGAAGTCCTGCACTCCGTCGAACTCCGGCATGCCTTTCAGTGAACCATCCAGCCCGTAATTCCAGCCATGATAAGGACAATGCAGAATCGACGCCTGCCCGCAAGGTTCGGTGACCACCGCCGCCGCATGATGGCGGCAAACGTTGTACATCGCGCGCAATATGTGTTCATTGCCTCGCACCACGACAATCGGCTCTCCGGCGATCGTGGTGGTGATGAACTGGCCCGGCTTCTCCACTTGCTCCACCCGGCCTACCAGTTGCCAGGTATTGCTGAACACCGTCTTCGCTTCCAGTTCTGCGATGCGCGGGTCCACGTACCAGGGCGCAGGGATGGTCGAGGCTTCGGCAAGCGGAGCCTGGTCGTTGTAGATCGCGAGGATGTCCTTCACGGAGGCCATGCCGGTGGTTTATTTTAGCGGCCCACGCCGATCGCCCCTTTGAGCACATCGAGAAACTGGGTGATGCGCGCTTCCTTTTTCTCGGCCGGGCCGCCCTGACGGCGAAAGAGTCCGGGATCGAGTTCTTCGGTCAACAACGCATCCTGAAAACGCTCAATGGTCCAGTCGAGGATCGAAACCACCATCTCCTGATCGAGATCGCTCCGCACTTCTCCCCGTTGCGAGCCGAAACGGACGAAGGCCACCGTGCCGTACGGGTCCTCAGCCAGCATGAAGCGATTGATTTCGCGTTTCAAGGCGAGACTGGTACCGTAGTTCCCCAACAGCGAGACCCGATAAGGAATCCAATCTTCATGCACCAGATGCTCGGTACGAGCCAGCCAGTAGCGAAGCACTTCGAAGAATCCGCGATCGCAGACCTCCGCTGGCGCATCCAGATAGCGCGGAAAGGAACGCGCCGCCTTCTTGTAGACTTCCAGGAACAGGCCGTCCTTGCTGCCGAAATGCTGAAAAATGGAGCCCTTGGCTATACCCAACGCTGCAGCCAGGTCGCCGACGCGCGCGGCGTCATACCCCTGCTCCGCGAAATGGCGCATGGCGGCGTCAACAATGCGGGCTCTCTTGCCCTCCGAACGCGGCCGGGCAGTCAGATGATGATAACGGGGGGAAGAAACAACACCGCTACTGGCGCTCATAGTTTGACCTCAAGTCATGGAACTCTACTGGAAAAGCTGCGTGATTTCAATTCTGTTTCTTAGGACTTCGCAGTAATGTAACCTACCACAGTCCAGATGGTTTCTGACTGCTGGTCAGAGCATGCCTGCCGATTCCCCAAAACCGTACGATGCCATCGTAGTCGGTGCCGGCCACAATGGGCTGACCGCGGCCGCTTACCTGGCGCGCGCCGGACTCTCGACGCTGGTGCTCGAGCGTCGCGAAATTGTTGGCGGCTGCTGCGTGACCGAAGAAATTGCGCCGGGATGTCGCGTCTCAACCACGTCTTACATCGCCAGCATGCTGCGGCCTGAGGTAATCCAGGATCTGAAGCTGGCCGACTACGGCTTGCGCATGGTTCCCTGCGACCCCGCGATCCAGGTCCCATTTCCTGACGGCCAGGTCGTCCCTTGGTGGGTGGATCGCGAGCGCGCCAAGGCGGAGTTCCGCAAGCTCTCAGCCAAAGACGCCGAGACCTTCGTCCGCGTGGACGATCAACTCAAAAAGCTCGCCCGTTATCTGCAACCGTTTTTCCTCGAACCTCCTCCGGAAATCGACACCACCAGCCTGGGCGGATGGATGGATCTTTTCCGCGCGGGCAAGCGGTTCCGCGGAATCTCCAACAGTGAAATCTCGCAGTTGGTTTCATTCCTCACTGGCAGCCTGGGCGAGTTTCTTGACAACCACTACGAATCGGAAAAGATGAAGACCATGTTTCTCGCCAATAATGTCTATGGCAAGCATGGTGGGCCTTATCAGCCCGGGACCGCCATCGGCCTGCTCTTTCATCTGCTGAGCGGCGGCGAGCACGAACTACAGGGTTTCTACGGACACGTCATCGGCGGCATGGGTTCCATCACCCAGGCGCTGGCGGCTTCGGGTCGAAAGCTCGGAGTCGAGATTCGTACTTCTGCGCCGGTCGCCCAGATTGACGTGCGCGACGGCCGCACTCGCGGAGTTATTTTGGAAGACGGCACCGAAATTCGCTCACGCATCGTGCTCTCGAACGCCGATCCCAAGCGCACGTTCTTGGGAATGGTCGTGTCCAGCGAGTTGCCGGAAGACTTTTTGCAATCCGTCCGCGCTATCAAAATGGACGGTCCCTGCGCCAAAGTAAATTTCGTGCTGGCCGAGGAACCACGCTTCACCGGAACTCCCGCCGGCGCCACAGCGCTGGAAAGAACTTTCTTTACGCTCGTCCCGTCTCTTGCTTTCGCCGAGCGTTGCTATGACATCGCAAAGTTCGGGGACATCCCGGAAGAACTTTGGGTGGACTGCGTTGTCTCCTCGAACGCCGACGACTCGCTCGCGCCCAAGTGCAAACACATCCTGACTTGCTTCGTGCAGTACGTTCCGTATCGTCTGCGGGAAGGCACCTGGGACGAGAAACGCGAACTCCTCGGCGATCGCGTGGTAAAGAAAATTGCCGAATATGCCCCGAATGTCCCAGCCGCGATCCTCGCGCGCCAGGTCTTGACGCCGCTTGATCTCGAGCGCACTTACGGTTTAACGGAAGGCAACATCTTCCACGGGGACCTGCGGCTGGAACAACTCTTCTTCATGCGTCCGGTGCCGGGATGGTCGCAGTACCGCACGCCCATCCCCGGTCTTTATCTGTGTGGCGCGGGCGCCCATCCCGGCGGAGGAGTGACTGGCGCCCCCGGCCACAATGCGGCGCACCAGGTTTTGCGCGACTGGAAGCGAAGACATCGCAACTCGCCATAGACAGTTCCCTCCGCGGGCTTGCCGCTATAATATGAACTCTCATGAAAGTCCGCGTGATCCTGTTCTTAATGGGCGCTTCGTTCCTGCTCGCGACCGCGGCCCACACCCAAGAAACGGCCCCGGCTGAACTGCCTTCCGCACCGTCGGCTTCGCAGCAGAAAACTCAAACCAAGGCGGCGCCATCTCAGCCGCAGGCCGCAGGCGATCAGCAACAAGCGACGCCTGAAACTCCGCCAGCCGCTGCCGGCTCCAAACCGCAAACCACAACTCCCGCCGCCGGCGCACCCCAGTCGGGCCTCGGGCCGCAGCAACCAGGAACTCAGCCTCCTGCATCCACGGCCGAGGATAACAGCGTCGCCACCATCGTCAAGCGAGTCAACGAAGTCAACGTGGTTTTCACGGTGACCGACAAGCACGGCCGTTATGTGCGAGACCTTAAGAAGACGGACTTCAAGATCATCGACGACAGCAAGCCCGTGCTCGAGATCCGCAGCTTTCGGGCGGAAACCGATCTGCCCCTCGAAGCCGGCCTGCTGATCGATGCCAGCAATTCCATCCGCGACCGTTTCAAGTTCGAGCAGGACGCTGCCATAGAGTTCCTAAACCAGACCGTGCGTCCGAGATATGACCGGGCTTTCGTAATCGGCTTCGACGTCACACCCGAAGTCACCCAGGACTTCACTGACAGCACTGAAGCGCTCTCTGTGGGAGTGCGCGCGCTACGCCCCGGCGGTGGCACCGCCATGTTTGACGCCCTGTACTTTGCCTGCCGTGACAAACTGTTGAAGAGTTCTCCCAATGGCGCCGTCCGCCGCGCCATCATCCTGCTGAGCGATGGCGATGACAACCAGAGCCACGTAACTCGCGAGGAAGCCATCGAAATGGCGGAGCGCGCCGAAGTCGTGGTTTATACCATCAGCACCAATCTCATGGGAAGCGGCGGGAGGCACGGTGACAAGATACTGGAACGCATTGCCGAGGCCACCGGCGGCCGCTCCTACGTTCCCTTTCAACTCACCGAAGTGGCCAAC
Organism: Acidobacteriota bacterium; assembly: GCA_013289795.1. Classification (GTDB taxonomy): domain Bacteria; phylum Acidobacteriota; class Terriglobia; order Terriglobales; family Acidobacteriaceae; genus JABCZH01. The sequence goes on along the minus strand of JABCZH010000019.1, from coordinate 45,994 downwards.
GCCTTTGCCTCCATTCAAGAGGAACTGCGCAGCCAATACGCCATCTCCTACAAACCCGCTGACTTCAGGACCGACGGCCGCTTTCGCACCATCGAAATCTCCACCAGGCAGAAAGGTCTGCACGTGCGCAGCCGCCGTGGCTATTACGCTCCGGTGCAATAGGAATTCTCATGGCGGGATACTCCGGCACTCCACTTCCCAAGAAACTTGGGATCAAAGAGCGCTTCCATGTTCTTCTGCTGGATCCCCCGGCCGATGTGAAAGCTGAACTGAAGACCTCCGTCGCAACTTGCCAGATCGTGAAAGATGGCCGGGTTCCGCTTGATTTCGCCATGATCTTCGTCAAGAGCGCCGCCGACTTGAAGAAACATTTCTCTCGGATTGCGGAGATGCTCGCGCCAGCGGGAATGCTTTGGGTGAGTTGGCCGAAAAAGGCCTCCGGCGTCGCTACCGACCTTACCGAAAACGACGTCCGCAGCATCGGATTGCAAGCCGGACTCGTGGACGTCAAAGTCTGCGCGGTGAATGAAATCTGGTCGGGACTGAAGTTTGTGATCCGAGTAAAGGACCGGCCTTCACCGGGCTGATGTGCGGACAGGCCTATTCCGCCCTCGGCACCGCATAATATCCGGCCCGCGACTGAATCTTGTAGTCCTTGTCGTTGGCGTGAATCTCGATCTTGCGGAAGGTGCCGTCGAGCTTTGGGTTGCTCGGAGTGTAGCCGAGATTGTACTGGCTGCGTAGCTCACGGGCGATCTGATCAAAGCCCTCTTTCAGCTTGTCGAACTTGTTTCCCACCTCAATGACGCGGCCTCCGGTTTCCTTGCTGAGCTTGTTCATCTCACCGCCGCCGAAGCCGCCCCACGCCCCGCCACGGTCCGCGATCAAAAGCACATAGCAGATGGCATCCGACTTTTGCGCCGCCTCAATCGCCTCCTGGATCTTGAGCTTGCTGCCTTCATCCTCGCCATCGGTGAGCAGGATCATAGCCTTTCTTCCCACCTGCTGTGCCAGTTCATCGTGAGCCGCCAGGTACACAGCGTCATAAAGCATGGTGCAGCAGCCGTGGCTCAACGTCGGAACCGGTCCCCCTCCCGGCCCAGTCGCCCCACCCCCTCCGCCAATACGCGCTTGGTTCATCGCCTTCTTCAGCAGACGAGTGGAGTTAGTGAAGTCCTGCAGCAAGTCCACGTCGGCGTCAAAGCCCATGACAAAAGCCAGGTCTTTATCCCGCAGGATTGCGTCCAGAAATTGCCCGCCCACCAGCTTCTCCATGTCGAGCACTCGGGCCTGACTGGGGCTCGTATCAAATAGAATGCCCAGCGTTAGCGGGAGATTCGATTCGGCGGCAAAATACTTGATGGTTTGGGGTTTGCCATCCTCCAAAACCTGAAACTGGTCTTTGGTCAGGTTGGGGATCAGACCACCCTTCTTGTCCTTGACGTTGAAGAATAGTTGCACCACGTTGACATTGACCTTCAGGGTCTCGTCGGTTTGATCCGAATTCTGGGCTGGGTCCGTGGGCGGCGGCTGTTGGCCGTGAGATGCAATAGCTACACCAGCCACGATGAACAACAGCGCACCGCTCAGAGCTAACCGCCTTTGGGTTTTTGGCATCAAGATATTCTCACTACAATTTTGTTAGTCTATTCCGAATGATTAGATGCAACAAACTGCCAGATTCGGCATTCTCAGGAAATAGATGCCGCAAGGTGGAGGGATATCGGTGGGGCAAGTGATGGCTGTGCGACGAACCTGCGCTGGGGTACCAATCTTGTTGCTTTGTCTGGCCTTGACCCCTGCCATGGCCCAACAGCAGCCGGACCAGAAATCCAGTATTCCGGACGCGCCTTCGACCTCTCAACCGCCAGTTCCCGCAGCTCCCGAGTTGAAGGCCGCTCCGCCGGGCACCAATCCAACCAACCCGCCGAACCAAGCTCCTCCGGCTTCATCATCAGATTCCGGCGACGCCCCACCAGGCCCGCCCCCACCCATGAAGATCAACACTGTCCCGCCGGGCAGCGCCGCCAAGTCGCAATCGGCCGCGCAGGACCAACTCTTCCAGCTCCGCGTCAATGTCAATCAGGTAGTGGTGCCGGTGCGAGTCACCGACGAATCAGGACACCTGGTGAGCGGGCTATTGTCCACGGACTTTTCGGTCTATGAAGACGGCAGGAAGCAGAACCTGAATTTCTTCACCAGCGATCCCTTCGCCCTTTCAGTCGCCGTGATTGTTGATCTCGGCATGTCCGACATTGCCGTTCAAAAAGTGAACGAGACCTTTTCCACTCTGGCCGGCTCATTCGCTGGATTCGATGAAGTGGCGATCTATACCTACAGCACCAGCGTCTCGCAACTGGCGGACTTTAACGCCGTCGGCCGCAAACTGGAGGGTGTACTGAACGGCCTGAGGACCAAACACGGTGAGGTTCCAGGAGTGCCCGTCACCGGCGGGCCACTAGGCCCACAGGGGCCATCTGTCAACGGCATCCCAATCGACTCGCCTACCACGCCGGTGACCACCCCCTCCAAACAGTCTCACGTCTTGAATGACGCCATTCTATTGGCCGCGCGGGACCTGGGGAAACGGCCCAAGGACCGCCGCAAGATCATTTTTGTGATCAGCGACGGCCGCGAATATCGCAGCGATGCCAACTACGGTACGGTTTTGCAGGTGCTGCTGTCGAACGAGATTCTGGTGTACGGCATCGCCGTGGGAAGTTCCTCGATTCCCGGTTACAACAAGGTGGAAAGATTGCGCATTCCGGGCCAGGGATACAGCAACATCCTGCCGAAATACGCCAATGCCACCGGCGGCGAGGTGCTCGCCGAGTATTCCCGCACCGCCATCGAAGAAGTCTATTCGCGGATCATTGGCGATGCCCGCAATCAGTACACTCTTGGCTACATGACTCGCGCCACTCCCAGCGACACCCGCCGCGAGGTCGAAATCCGGGTCGATCGCCCGGGTTGCAAGTCATCCGACCTGCGCCCCTGCGTCGAAGTCTTCTCCAAGGAAGGCTACTACCCGCTGCCCTCGCGCTGAGTCAACTTCGAACCTGGAACTACTGGGTGCGGAAAAGGGTAAGGGAACCGAACCGCGAGAGCAGGCACGCTGTCAGACTACGGCAAGCGGTAGCCAGCTTAGCGCGGAAAGTGGTAGTAAATGTCTTGTTTGGAAGCGATGGGCGTGCCGTTCCGAGTGGCCGGGAGGAACTGCCACTTGGCCACTGCTGCCAGCACCAGTTGATCAACCGACTGCGACAGGCTCTGAATTAACTTTAGTTCAACAATCTTGCCTTGCTCATCAATCGTCACTTCCACCACCACGTCACCCATAATCCCATTGGACAGATCAGATCCAATCGCCGGATCGCGAGCTACAACCGGCAGCGCCGGCCGAACCTCAGGCCCAGTGGCCTTCCCGTAATAAAGCGATCCGTACGGTGAACCGGCAGGCCGCTCGTTGGGAGCGAGCGCGGCAATGATTTCTGTGTCTGATTCAACCCTCGACACCGGAGGCGGCTTGCGCGGTGCGTTCACTTTCTTGAGCGAATGGCTCCAAGTCAAGTGCGCTCGCTGAGAGGGCTGCTCCGAAACCTCAGGCTTGCCGGGAAAATAAAGGGACTGCAAACCAGTGCCGTGCTCCCCCTGCACGATGGAAGACGGAGAAACAAAGGTCGGGGCCGGGCTGTGAAGCACCCACGCCAGTAACAACAAATGTGCTGCCACGGAGCTGCCCACGATCGTTGGTTTCCTTCCAGAGGTCGGATTGAGTTGGGCAAACATCAGCGTATCCGAACAAGCAATGCTACTCCAATTAGACGCATGAAAGGCCGTGCGGTTTCGGGTATGAGGGGCCCCCAGTCCGCGCAGCCAATGCGCCATTCCGCTAAACTCTTGTTCTTGAACGCCAAAACCCGGCCTTCCCAGTACGGACTTCAGTAACGGGCTCATTGCACCTTTTTTGTTGCATTTTAATACTCCTGAAATATTCTGCCATTAGGATGGTTAAGTTGGAGCTTTCAGCGAAGGAGTTGCAGTTGTCAGCATCGCGATTTCTTAGATTTGCACTGCCGTTGCAGGTGGCAGCTGTGTGTTACCGGCGGCGCGGGTCATTCGTCGAGTTCCTGCTGGTGAATACCAACGGGGGCAACAAATGGACGTTTCCCAAGGGCGCTCCCGAGCCTTCGATGTCCCACAGCCAGGCCGCCGAGCGCGAAGCCTGGGAAGAGGCCGGAGTTCGCGGACATATTGAGCCGCGTCACTTTCACCTTTACATCCACTCGAAAGGCGTGTTCTGGAAAACGCCAGGAGTTCGTGAGTTTGTAGTAAAGGCTTTTCTCATGGAAATCGAACGTACCGAAGAATCTCACGAGCCTATGCGCAACCCGACCTGGTTTTCTCCTGAGGAAGCCCGAAATATTCTCGCCAAAGGCCGTGAAGTGAAATACGCGCGGGAAATGCAAGCGGTGGTGGATCGCGCCCTCGAGCATCTGGGCGCTGCTAAAGCCGTTGCCGCGAAGTAGTCTCATTCCCCACTTGCATCTGTTTCCCCAATAGCCCAGAATCGATGTCATCCGCGTTAATCTGCGTTGATCAGCGGCTAAAGTCTGACTCATGTTCGCGAAAATCCAGCGCATTCATTTCGTGGGAATCGGCGGCATCGGCATGAGCGGCATCGCCGAAGTGCTGCTGAACCTTGGCTACAAGGTTTCCGGCTCCGACCTCAAGAGTTCCGCTGTCACACAGCGACTTGCAGGTCTAGGCGCAACGGTTTTCGAGGGGCATGGGGCGGAAAACATCGTTGGAGCCGAGGTCGTTGTGGCCAGCTCGGCCATCTCACCGGAAAATCCAGAGATCAGCCGGGCGCGGACGTTGCATATTCCTGTGATTCAGCGCGCCGAAATGCTGGCTGAGTTGATGCGCTTGAAGTACGGCATCGCCGTCGCCGGCATGCATGGCAAGACCACGACCACCTCGATGGTCGCGGCGGTGCTTGCCGCTGGAGGCCTCGATCCTACCGTAGTCGTGGGTGGCCGCGTGGACGCCATGGGATCGAACGCCCGCCTGGGAAAATCGCACTATCTGGTCGCTGAAGCTGACGAGAGTGACCGGTCGTTTCTCAAGTTGTCTCCCATTCTCTCGGTAATCACCAACATCGACCGCGAACACATGGATTGCTACCGCAACATGGGCGACGTCAAGCGTGCCTTCCTGGAATTTATGGATCGCGTGCCGTTCTACGGCATGGTGGTGGTCTGCAATGATGACCCGACCCTTCGCCGCCTCTTTCCGCAGATTCGCCGGCGCATGGTCACCTACGGCACCCGCCGTGGTTCCGATTTCCATGTCGGCCTGGGCAAGAGTTCTCCCATCACGGGAGACGCTCCGCCGCTGAGCCAGTTCAAGGTCACCTACAAAGACCAGGGGTTGGGAGAGTTTCGCCTTCATGTTCCCGGCGTGCACAACGTTTTGAATGCAACCGCCGCAATTGCCGTGGGCATTGGTCTTGATATCCCCGCCGACCAGATTCGCTCTGGGCTGGAACACTTCCGCGGAGTGGATCGGCGGTTTCAGTTGAGAGGGAAAGCGGCCGGTGTGAGCGTCATCGATGATTATGGCCACCATCCCACGGAGATTCGCGCCACCCTGGCCGCCGCCAAGCAATGCGGATTTCGCAAGACTCATGTGATTTTCCAGCCGCATCGTTATACTCGCACCCGCGACCTGATGAAGGAATTCGCGACTGCTTTTGGCGATGCCGACTCCCTGCTGATTCTTGACATTTACGCCGCCAGCGAGGCGCCCATCGATGGAATCACCGGCGAAGCCTTGGCCAGGAACATCGAAGACGAAGGCGAACGGCCGGCTCGCTACGTCGCGTCATTCTCTGAGGCTGTCGAAGCGTCCGCAAGCCTCGCCCACGAGGGCGACATGATCCTGACCCTGGGCGCTGGCAGCGTCTCTCAGCTTGGGCCGATGATCCTGGCCCAGCTTGCGAATAAGACCCTGGAACCGTTGATTTCGACGTAGGCAGGCGTCCGGAAACCTTTTCGCGCCCCAACCCGTACATAACATTGTGCAACACGGGCGATAACGATTCTTGAGGTCTCCCGTCTAATCTCCATAACCGGATGAGGAGCAACAACATGGCTTCCGAAAAGACGACATACTGGATGGCGGTAGGCTTACTGGCACTGTTCATGGGCAATCATTTTGTCAGCAGGATCGGTGGGAATTGCCTGGCATCCAAGGCGCGAGTTGCGGTTGAACGCATTTCGGGGCAAGCCACCCAACTGATGGCGATGGCAGAGGTCGCAATGGGAAGGACCTCGACCCGGTTCGACCGCGCCCAGGCCGCGATGGAAATGGCCCAGGTTCGCATGGCCTCGGTGCAGACTCAGTTTGCACGGCAGCAAGCCGCATGCGCCCGTCTGGAAGGCAGCAGAGCGCGGATGGTAGTCCTGCAGCAACTGCAACAGATACAGATTCCTGTAGTTCATCCGCGGGTGGAATTGGTGATGCCTCGAACCCCCACCGCTCCGAGCCGGGACCCGATCTAGCTGCTCGTCTTTTTTTCGCATCCTTATCGTCCTCGGTGCGGTCTAAGTAGCATTCAGACTGACTCTCGGAGGACTCCATGCAGGAAACGCCACAACAGTACACCCAACGCATCACCGCCTACATGCAGGGCAAAGAACCTCTGCAAGTACAGCAGGAAACTGTCAAGAAATTGGCCAAACTCATCAAACCCCTCAGCAAGAAACAACTTTCCACACGCCCGGAGCTGGGGAAATGGTCCATCGCCGAAATTCTGGCGCATTTGGTGGATGCCGAAATCGTCGGAAGCTGGCGAATGCGGCTGATCATCGGCAGCGACGGCGTGCCCATCCAGGCCTTCGATCAGGATGTGTGGGCCGAGACTCTCGACTACGCCGGGCAGGATCCCAAAGTCTCGCTCGAAACTTTCCGCGTGCTACGCGAGAACAATCTGCGCATGCTGAAGGCGCTGCCCAAGAATCTCTGGGAAAACCATGGCATGCACTCGGAGCGCGGTAAGGAGACAGTGGCGCATCTCGTGCGCATGTTCGCCGGGCACGATTTGAATCATTTGGAGCAGGTGGAGAAGATTGCGAAGGCGGGCGGGAGCAAGCGCAAGAAAGCGGCGTGATGCTATTCAGCTATGCGATAGAGGCGGGTACTGGCGATGGTCGGTAAAATCAGGGACTCTCAGGCTTAGGCATTACCTGCGTTCGCAGACCGGTTTGTTTTAACGATGTAAATGAAGACATTCAGTAGACCCACAAAGGGTTTCCCTGCCTCTATTGACAACTCAACGATACGACCGTCCTTCGACGAGAGTTCGAGCATTCCTCCGGAACGGTTACGCTCAACTAGTTCCGCCAGTTGCTCTAGCCTAGGTGCAAAACCGTTAATGTCTGTGAGAGAAACGCGCCGAACAAGACCGTCAACGCTGGAGACAAGGTGTGACGGGGTAAGGGCAAACCAAGTTTCCGTGGATTGGACACGAGCGATCAAAGGGCTTTCTCCGTTTAATCGAGCCTCAAGGAACTTCCTCGCAGGCTGTGACAGCTCTTCCGCCGTTGAGGTTGAGCCCCCGGACCCACCCTTGGTCTGAAAAATCCGGATTATGCGCCCCTGAGAAATCATAATCTGCGAAACGGACCTGGTGAGCCCGGGGTGGCGGATGGCCTATCCCTTGCGTTCTTAACCATACTTCCGAGGATGGGGTTGAGCCACTCTTCGCACACTAATCCTACTCTCGATGATGCGGATGGGGCGCCCCGAGAATGAAACGCACAGGCGCACCAAGATTTCCTCTACCCCAACTCCCCAAAAGCCGTTATAGTAGTCACGCTCACGCGATTCGCTGACGACAACTGACCTGTATTGATGGCGAGAAAGTCTGGTTCCACCATCTCGCAGGAAGAGTTGTATCCACAGGCCGACGAGCCCTCGCGCCAGGAACTTGACGACGCGCATCGGCTCGACTTGGATGTGGACGAACAGTCACCCTTCCTGCGTGGACAAAAGCGTATCTCTGTCCGTCGCGGTTCCCTGCCCAAAAAGGCCGCCACGCGCCTGACCTGGGGCGCATTGGCTGCATTGGTTGTGCTGGTGTGCGGGCTCGCCATCACTGCCGTCTACCATTATGGCGAGCACTCCTGGCGCTTTCGCGTGGAATCGAGTGACGACATCGAAATCAGCGGCCTGGGCAACGTTACGCGCCCGCAGGTGATGGAAGTCATGGGCGAGGACATTGGCCGCAACATTTTCTTCATTCCGCTCGATCAACGACAAAAACAGCTTCAGCAGATTCCCTGGGTGGAAACGGCCAGCGTGATGCGCTTTGTCCCTAATCGCATCAAGATTGAAATCCATGAGCGCACTCCGGTTGCCTTCGTGCGCGTGGGTTCGAAGATTCTCCTGACTGACGCCAGCGGCACGTTGATGGACCTGCCCGCCGGCAGCAAGAAGAAGTTCTCCTTCCCGGTGATTCTCGGGATGAATGCAGGCGAGCCGCAATCGACGCGCGCTCCCCGCATGAAGATCTACAACCAACTGCTCAGTGAGCTGGATTCCGAGGGCGCCCACTATTCGCAGGACTTGAGCGAAGTTGATCTCTCCGACTCGGACGATGTGAAAGTCTTGGCCAACGATGCCGGCGGTGAAGTGTTGGTGCACCTGGGGGCTTCTGATTTTCTAAGCCGGTTCAAAATCTACATCAGCCACGCGCAGGAATGGCGGCAGCAATTCGCCCGGCTCGACTCGGTGGATTTGCGTTACGAACATCAGATTGTCGTGAATCCGGATTTGCAAGGACCGGTGAAGCAACCGCCGCTTTCGCTCTCAGTCGCGAAGGCTGCGGTGGCGGCGGGCGTGAAGCCTGCGGCTTTGGTGGTGCATGAAACTGCGGCTCCGAAGACAACAACTCCAGCGCATGTGCTTCCTTCTGTTAAACCAACCGCCAACCCAAAGACTGCCAATTCAAAGATTGCCGAATCAAAGACGGCCAGCAAGAAGAAACTTGCCAAGGCGCGCCATCACAAGCCGGCCGTGAAGAAAGCCGACGTCACCGCGCATTCGACGAACACATCTGCTCCGCCACTACGCGCAGCGACGCAAACCCCGTCTCCTGTGACCCAAACCGCAAACCCCGCCACTGCGCCGCCGAGTACCACGGCGAAACCGCAGAAGCCGAGTGCGGGCATTCCCAAGGGGCAGCCTTAATGGCGAACCAACATCAACATTTTGTGACGGCCATCGACGTAGGCAGCGCCAAGACATGCGCGCTGGTGGCTGAAGTCACCGACAACGGTCTGCGCTACCGCGGACACGGGCTTGCGGAATCGCGCGGCTCGCGCAAAGGCGTGATTGTCGATCTCGATAAGGCCGTGGCCTCCATTCAGAAAGCTGTCGAGCAGGCAGAGGACTCCTCCGGGACCGCCATTGAGCACGCGCTGCTGGGGGTTGCCGGTGGCCACGTGCGCGGAGTGAACAGCCATGGTGGGCTGAGTTTTGGCACCCGCGCCCGTGAGATTGCTCGCGATGAAATTCGTTCCGCGGTCGACAAGGCCCGCGCCATTCCCCTGCCCTCGGACCGCGAGATACTGCACTTGCTTCCGCAGGATTTCATCCTCGACGACCAGGGCGGCGTGCACGATCCGCTGGGTATGATGGCGATGCGGCTGGAAGTCCGTGTACACATGGTGACCGCCGCCGCCAGCGCCACCCAGAACGTGGTCACCGCCGTGAACCGCGCCGGAGTGCAAGTGGACGACACCGTGTTCGAGCCGCTGGCCTGCGCGGAGGCTGTCCTGAGAAATGACGAGCGCGAGTTGGGCGTGTGCCTGGTCGATGTAGGCGCGGGATCGACCGGCGTGATCGTCTTCCAGGAAGGCGCCGTGATCCACACGGCGGTGATTCCGGTTGGGGGCGACCATTTCACCAGCGACCTTTCCGTAGGCCTGTGCACACCGTTGGTGGAGGCGGAGAAAATCAAGAAGATGTACGGCAACGTGGTGGTCACCCTGGTTCCCGAAGTCAACGAAGTTGAGGTCCCATCCGTCGGCGACCGCCCTTCGCGGCTGATTCCACAGCGCATGGTGGGTGAGATTCTGGAGCCGCGGGCGCGAGAACTGTTTGAGATGCTGCGCGACAATCTTCGCCACAGTGGCACGCTTGAGGTCTGCGTCGGCGGTGTAGTGCTGAGCGGGGGTGGTTCACGGCTCGCGGGGATCGTCGACGTTGCCGAATCGGTGTTGCGGCGTCCGATGCGTTTGTCCTGGCCGACACCGTTGTCAAAGATGCCTTCGACGCTGGCGGAACCGGAATTTGCCACGGTTTTGGGGATGGTGCTTTACGCTCATCGCTCCCGCATCGCGCGCGGGGTGCAGGACACGCGCTGGAGTTCGAGATTGATGGGTTTGTTTGCAAAGAAAGGGGCATAGGAAAATCAGCATTCAGCAATTAGCACTTAGCATTTAGCCATTAGGGATTTTCCCGACTTCTGAGCAAATCTCGAGTGAGCAAATGCTGAGTGCCAAGTGCTAAATGCTCGAATGTAACACCGAGGTGAATATGAAAAAAGACAACAACATTCGCATCAGTTTCAATGAAGAAGCCCGCAACGACGCCAAGATCAAGGTCATCGGTGTGGGTGGGGGCGGCGGCAACGCGGTGAATCGCATGATCGATGCCGGTGTCGAGGGCATCGAATTCATCGTCGCGAACACTGATCTTCAGGCACTGCGCATGTCGCGCGCGCCCATGAAGATTCAACTGGGCGTGAAGCTCACCAACGGACTGGGCGCTGGGGCTAACCCGGAAGTGGGACGCAAAGCCGCACTCGAAGATTCAGACAAGATCATCGAAGTGCTAGAAGGCGCTGATATGGTGTTCGTCACCACCGGCCTCGGCGGCGGCACCGGCACGGGAGCCGCTCCCATTATTGCGTCATTGGCCAGTGAGATGGGCGCGCTCACGGTCGCGGTGGTCACCAAACCCTTTGCTTTCGAAGGCAAACGCCGCATGCAGCAGGCCGAACGTGGCATTGCCGAACTTATGGAATCGGTGGACACGACCATCGTGATTCCCAACGAGAAGCTTCTCGCGGTGGCACAAGACGCCGGCTTTTTCGAATCGTTCCGTGTCGCGGACGACATTCTGCGCCAGGGCGTGCAGGGTATATCCGATATCATCACCATTCCTGGGATCATTAACCGCGACTTTGCCGACGTGAAGGCAATCATGGCCGGAATGGGTTACGCGGTGATGGGCGCAGCTACCGCCAGTGGTGCCCGCCGTGCGACCGAGGCGGCGCAGAAGGCCATCGCCTCGCCCCTGCTCGAGGCCGGAGCCATCGACGGCGCTCGCGGCATCCTCATCAACATCACAGGATCAACCTCGTTGAAACTCGCCGAGGTGCAAGAGGCGTGCAGTATTGTGCAGAGCGCCGCCGACGAAGATGCCAACATTATTTTCGGGGCTGTGCTTGATGAAAAGATGAAGGATTCAGTAAAGATTACCGTGATCGCCACTGGATTCCGCGACTCAGAGGTGCCACGCCGGCGGCGTGAGACTCAGCCGGTATTCATCTCCTCTCGCGAGACCAGGGAGTTTGCTGAGGCAGAGCCGGAGTCCGATCCGCTGCCTCCGCCACCGCCGATGGTGATGGAGGACGCTGCTCCGCAACCGGTGGCAAGCACTTCACGCGAGGTGACCGGAATCGACGCCATGCGCGATGCGATGATCGCCAATTTCGAGCAGTCTGATCTAGATGTTCCGGCATTTCTGCGCAGGCGTGGCGAGACTATGTAGGGCAGCGGTGCGATCGAGGCAAGCAAGAGAAAAACTTTGCCTCTTTGTGGGGGTATCGTTCCAGTAATCACGGAGAAAGTTACCAAAGCCGGATGCCCAGGCGGCGAGAACGTCGCAACTCTTATGTTCGCAGCGGGTTACAGTTATGGAGGCTAGTTTTCGGGCTTGTTACTTTTTGGTTGCGTCCGGCGATGAACTTTCATAACATCGGGGTAGGCAAGCACTTACCGGTAGGCTGGCCATTGGCATCTGCCGTGCTTCTCAAGTACTGCTGACTCTGGAGATTCAAGTTGCAGAAATTGTTTGCGCGCCTGGGTTTCGCTGTCTTCGTTGTGTTGCTGCTGTGCGACGCCGGTTTCGGTGCCACAGTCAACACTCACGCGTTGACCCCGAAGAAAACCAAGTCTCAGAAAATCAGTGAGACCCAGCACGCCAGGAAACGCATGCGACGGTTGGCTCGCAGCCGCGCCGCTACAACTCCTCGCCTCCAGACCACCGCTTCCCATCGGCGTCACCGCTATTACGAGCGTTTTTCCACCAGCTCTTTTGCAGAGGACGTAACTGAGGGTGATGCCATCGCCGGCGAAGATGCGGTGGTGCGCCAGGCTGCAATCGACGCGCTGGGCAATCTGAACGGGACGGTGGTCGCCATCGAACCAACCAGCGGCCGCATTCTGGCCATGGTCAACCAAAGACTCGCGCTATCCAGCGGCGCTCAGCCCTGTTCCACCATCAAGCTTTCGGTGGCGCTCGCAGCTTTGAGTGAGGGCCTGATCACCAAGGACACTGAAATTCACTTGGGCCGCAGTTCCAGCATGAACCTGACCACCGCGCTGGCCCATTCCAACAACGCATATTTCGAAGCTCTGGGCCGCGAGTTGGGCTTTGAAAAGGTTAGCTACTACGCTCACCAGTATGGATTGGGTGAGATGGCCGGCTACAACATCGCCAGCGAAAACCTGGGCACCTATCCCGAAGAAGAGATTTCTTCCAAGCTGGGCGGAGTTGGCAAGATGTGCTCGTTCGGCGAGGGCATTTCCATGACGCCGCTGCAACTCGGGGCTATGGTTTCGGCCATCGCCAACGGCGGAACGCTTTACTACTTGCAGCATCCCACGTCGCCGGAAGAGGTGGCTAACTTTGAGCCGCGGGTGAAACGCCGTCTCGACATTGCTCCTCTCATTCCAGAAATCTCTGACGGGATGGCTGGTGCGGTCACTTACGGAACCGCCCGCCACCTGCGAGTCAATTTCAGCGAAGAAGAGATTCTTGGAAAGACCGGGACCTGTTCGCACGCAGGAACACGTTATGGATGGTTTGCTTCCTACGCCAACACCGACGTAGGTCGCGTCGTGGTGGTGATTTTTCTGGAAGGCGGTCGTCCGACCTTCGGACCTAAAGCTGCCGAAATTGCAGGTGTGATGTACCGCAACCTATACGACCACAGCTTCTTCGTGAGACCGGCGTTGTCCAGCGATGCAGTGTCTCCGAAGATATCCGCACCTTCGAACTAGATTTACCCTTTCCTCCCCCACCCGCTCACCGCCATCTACCTAGCTTGTGCTACTCTGCATTGCAAACCGCACCTGGAGGTCAACCATGAGTCTCAAGAAGCGTGCCTTGGCGGAATTCTTTGGGACACTTTGGTTGGTTTTTGACGGTTGTGGCGCAGCCGTGCTGGCTGCCGGATTCCCAAGCCTAGGGATCGGGTTTGCCGGCGTGGCCCTTGCCTTCGGTCTGACCGTCACCACCATGGCGTTTGCCATCGGGCACATCTCGGGTTGCCCTTTGAATCCCGCAATCAGCCCTGGGGCTGGTCGCTGGCAAGCGCTTCCCGGTATCTGAGCTTGGACCTTATGTCGTGGCCCAAGTTCTGGGAGCGATCGCCGCATCGGGCGTGTTGTTCGTCATCGCCAGCGGATATGCCAACTTCGATGTGAGCCAGGGATTCGCCGCCAATGGCTACGGGGTCCACTCACCCGGCGGATATTCTTTGCTGGCGGGCGCGGGCGCGGAAATTGTGTTGACCATGTTTTTTTGCTCGTCATCATGGGCGCCACCGACAGCCGTGCGCCCAAGGGTTTTGCTCCCATCGCCATTGGCCTGTGCCTGACGCTCATCCACCTGGTCTGCATTCCGGTGACGAACACCTCAGTGAACCCTGCACGCAGCACCGGGCCGGCGATCTTTGTGGGCGGCTGGGCGCTGGCGCAACTCTGGCTTTTCTGGGTGGCGCCGCTGCTGGGAGGCGTGCTCGGCGGGTGGACCTATCGGACGCTGTTCAGCGAACCGTAGAGCTTCGCCGTCGCAGGTCGACAGCTAGTATTCCGCCAGTTGCTTCATGGCGCGGAATAGGTCTTCGGCTTGGGGCAGAATGACGTCTTCCAGGATTGGCTGATAGGCCACGAACGTATCTTTGGCTGCGACTCTGCGCACCGGCGCGTCGAGATCGTCAAACAGTTCATCTGCGATTCGCGCCGCGATCTCGGCCCCATAGCCCCAGCTCAAAGTGTCTTCATAGGCGACGAGCGCGCGATTGGTCTTTCGTACCGAGGTCGCGATCGCGTCCCAATCAAACGGACTCAAGCAGCGCAAGTCGATCAGTTCGACCTTCACCCCGTGCTCTCGCTCGATCTTCTGAGCCGCCTGTAGCGCGCGCGGAACCACCGCACCGTAAGTGATGACTGAAAGATCGGTGCCGGGCTGCACGATTTTCGCCTTGCCGAACGGAACCATGTAATCCGGACCAGGATACGGCGCCCGGCCGAATGTCTCGCGATAGAGTCGCTTGTGCTCCAGGAATAGAACCGGATCATCACAGCGAATCGAGGTCCGCAGCAGGCCGGCAGCGTCTAATGCATTTGATGGAAACACAACTCGCAAGCCTGGAATGTGGGTGAAGATGCTCTCTCCGCACTGCGAATGGTAGATAGCGCCACCGGTGAGGTAGCCACCAATCGCCACCCGCACCACTGCCGGCGACGAAAACCCGTTGTTCGAACGCCAGCGGATCAGCGGCAGTTCATTGCGCAACTGCATCATCGCCGGCCAGATGTAGTCGAAGAACTGAATCTCCACCACTGGCTTCACGCCCCGCGTGGCCATGCCGGTGGCGCGGCCCACGATATTGGCTTCCGCCAACGGGGAGTTGAACACGCGGTCGGAACCAAATTCGCCCTGGAGCCCCGAAGTCAGTTTGAACACGCCGCCTTTGCCCTTGATCAGTTTCTCCTGCAGGTACTGGTCGCGGCTGCAATCGGCAACGTCCTCGCCGAACATCACAATGCGCTGGTCGCGGGCCATCTCGTCGCGCAAGGTGGTGTTGATGAGGTCTGCCATTGTCTTGGGAGCGACTCTTTTCGCGTCCGAGGCGTCGCCTACCGCAGGTTCAGTAGCAAATAGCGAAGAGGTGGGGTCGAGGTCCGGCGAGTAAATGTATCGCATCACCGAATCTGGCGTGGGCAAAGCCGCGGCCAGAGCCTGGTCCACAGCGACCTGGAGATCGTCTTCAACCTGCTTCTCCAGGCGGTTGATCCCGTTTTCGTCGAGAATGCCTTCGCGGATGAGAAACATCTGCATGCGAGAAACGGGATCGCGCGCGGCATCACGCTCCCGTTCGGCGTCGGGCCGATAAGCCCGCTCGTCATCCGACAACGAATGCGAGTAGGGACGGATCACATGGGCGTGAATGAAGGCCGGGCCACTCCCAGCGCGGCAATAAGAAACCGCGCGAGTGAAAGCCGCGTAAGTGGTGACTAAATCCGTGCCGTCGATTTCCTCGAAATGGAAGTTGGGGAACCCCGAGACCAGCCGCGAGATGTTTCCACCGGCGGTCTGCACCTCGACGGGAACGGAAATCGCGTACTCGTTGTCCTGGATCACAAACACAACGGGCAACTTGCGATTGGAGGCGGTATTCAGCCCTTCCCAGAACTCGCCCTCGCTGGTGGTTCCATCGCCCAGCGAAACGTAGGTGACTTCGTCCCCGTGGAAGGTTACGTCCTTGAACTCCCGGTAATCGCCCGAAACTTTCTTGCCAGCATTTGGGTGCGACTGAAAATAGCGGCCGGCCTCGGCGCATCCTACGGCCTGCAAGACCTGCGAACCAGTCGGCGATGACTGCGTCACCACATTCAGCTTGGGAAAACCCCAGTGCGAAGGCATCTGCCGGCCGCCGGAGTTGGGATCGTCGGCCGCACCCACGCCCTCGAGGAACATTTCGTATGGAGTTGCGCCCAGCCCCAGACATAGCGCGCGATCGCGGTAGTAGGGATAGAACCAATCGTAGGTGGGCTTCATGGAAAACGCGGCGGCCACACCCACGGCCTCGTGCCCAGCCCCGGAAATCTGAAAGAAAATCTTCTGCTGGCGCTTGAGCAGAATCTCGCGGTCATCCACCCGGCGCGAGGTGTGCATGATCCGGTAAGCCTCGATCAGCTGTTCGCGGGAAAGGCCTTCGTAGGCTCTCTTTGCATCCGCTACTCTAGATTCCGTCTTGGTCGCCATGCTTGCGCTGTCCCCCGCACCGGCTTTCTATTGTAAATCCTCCGCGAGCGTTCCGAATATACTGGAAATTGTCGCGGCTAAAGGCCTTCGTTGATCCACTTCCAACGCCAATTCGACCCTCGCGCCACCAAGCTTTTGATCTTTGACCTCGACGGGACCCTGGTCGACTCTCGTCTGGATCTGATTCATTCTGTCAACGCCATGCTGAGTCGCTTCAACCGGCCCGAGCTGCCTGGCGACGTTATCGCTTCCTATGTGGGTGATGGTGCGCCGGTGCTGGTCCGCCGCGCTCTGGGAGATCCCAAGAACGATGCCCACGTGAAAGAGGCGCTGGACTACTTTCTGGCGTACTACCGGGTGCACAAGCTCGACTACACGCACGTTTACGAAGGTATAAGAGAAATGCTGGCGGTGGCTGCTCATACCAACGGCATTCGCCGCCAGATGGCTGTGTTGTCCAACAAACCGGTGGTTCCCTCGCGGGCCATCGTCGAGGCGTTGGGCTTGGCGGATTTCTTCGTTCACGTATATGGCGGCAACAGCTTCCCCACCAAGAAACCGGACCCGCATGGCGTGCACACCATTCTGCGGGACACCAAGGCGCGCCCGGAAGAAACCTTGATGGTCGGGGATTCTTCCGTCGATGTGATCACCGGCCGCAACGCCGGACTCTGGACCTGCGGAGTGACCTACGGCTTCGCACCGCACACACTCAACATCGCTCCGCCCGATGTGGTGGTGGACAGCCCGGGGGAGCTGGCGGAGCTATTCAAATAGATTCACGAGTGGCAGTCAGCATTCCCCCCTGCGCGTCCCCGACTAGCGCTCGAATCCAGAGGTTGGCTTCGTGACGTCCTCGCATGCGCATTTGAAGATAATTGTCGGTGAGGCACTCGGTGTGTGCGCCGTCGAATCCGCTCAACGTGATGGCTTCCACAGTCTTTCCAACAAACGACCTCATGAATGCCAGCTTCTTCTCGCTTGCCAAGTCCCGCAAGACTCTGTTACGCCCTCGAGCTATGTTGTCCGGAACCTGGTTGCGCATCGCAGCCGCCGGGGTCCCCGGACGCGGCGAATAAGTGAACACATGCAGATAAGTGAACGGCAGCTCTTCCACCATGCGGCGTGTCTCGTCGAAGTCTTGATCGGTCTCGCCGGGGAAGCCGACCATCACGTCAGCGCCGATGGCAGCCGTGGGCATGGCGGCACGAATCGTTTCGACTTTCTCCCGATAGTGCCAGGGGCGGTATTTGCGATGCATGGCACGCAGAATCCGATCGCTCCCCGCTTGCATGGGCACGTGCGCATGCTTGGCGATGCGCGGCGACTCAGCCATGAGTTGGATCAGTTCGTCACTCCAGTCCATGGGCTCGACGGAGCTGATGCGCAGCTTCTCGAGTGACGTACGTTCGAGGACCGCACGTATGAGATCTTCGAACCGCGTTGGTTCACCTGCCAGGTCTCTTCCCCAACGACCGAGGTTGATTCCAGAGATAACGACCTCGTGATATCCGGCAGCAACCAGGGTGTTCACCTCGGCAAGAACCTGACGCAATGGCATAGACCGGCTCTGACCTCGCACGGACGGAATCACGCAGAACGAGCAGCGGTTGTCGCAGCCATCCTGCACTTTGAGGTTGGGGCGAGCGCGTTCGTTGGCTGCGTCGAAGACCGGAGCGGCCAGAAGCTCGGTGTGGGCAAAAATGTCAGAGACGTAGAGGCGTCGTTGGCCGAGCGATAAAGTGCTCAACAGGACGAACGTTCCTGCATTCTCCGGCGATCTCAAACTTGGAAGCGCAATCTCCGCTAAGCGGTGCTTGTGGGAGTTTCCGATGACCAGGCTCACTCCCGGCAATGCCGCAACTTCCTCCGGCGCGCGCTGGGCATAACACCCGGTGACCACAATTTGACAGCCGGGATTCTCGCGACGAACGCGGCGGATTGCAGCACGGACGTCCCGATCCGCGGAGGCCGTGACCGTGCATGTGTTCAGCACCACAACTTGCGCTTCAGACGCACGATCAGCGCGTACCAGCCCGCGCTCGCGGAACTGGCGCTCCACGGCGGCCCCGTCTGCCTGGGTCGCGCGGCAACCGAAATTCTCTACGTAAAAGCTCCCCATTGCTTTCGAAAGACGGGCCCAACCAGGCCGTTGGACACTAGTCTCTTATAGTAACCCGGACGGGGCGGCAGCACGAGGAGACGGGGTTGCGTTCACCCATCCTAGCACTGGGCGAATGCATGTTTAATTCATGCCCGGGAACGGAGAATGCGCGTCAATCCGCCCACGCGATTATGTATGGCCTCACCAACCGCCGGGTAGCGCCTGAATCAGGCCGAAACCACCGTACGCTTCCCCGCGAAACAACCGCGGCACAACACCGGGCGACCCTGGCTCGGAACGAAGGGTACAGTCGTGTCTTTGCCGCACTGCGAACAAGTGGTGCGAGTCTCAACCCTGTATTGCGGAGCAGAGTTAATTGCCGAGACGCGCTTGCTTCTGAACTTGCAGTTTCTGCACCGCTTTGGTTCATTCGTGAACTGTTTCTCGTGGAAGAATTGCTGATCCTTGACAGTGAAAACGAAGTCAGCGCTGCGCTCTACACACTTTAATACCTTGTCCTGAAATTCCATTGAGGATGTCTCCTTGCGACTGCGCTCCCGGATGACGACTCGCTTGCATGCGAGAGCGTCCACCGGGCACGCCAGTGCGCACGATTGTTGCTTCATCCCCCTCGGTTGTGCCGCGTACTGCTCTGGATTCGGCGACCATGCCCCGAACGGGCACGCTCCCTGTTAGACATTCGAACTCCCCGAGTCTGAGGGACTCGGTTGGCGTTCCCCCCAAGGAATGCCGTGTGAGAAACAACGAGGGCCGCACTGAGCAGCGACCCTCGTCTTTAAATTATTCCGCTTCTTTACGAGCTTTCTTCCGGCTACGCTTGCGCGCCAAAGCTTCTTTCACGCGCTTCTTCTCGCCGGGTTTCAGATAAAAGGAGTGCCGCTTTACCTCCTTGATGATGTCTTCCTGTTGCACTTTACGCTTAAAGCGCCGGAGTGCGTTTTCGAGGGACTCGCCCTCTTGCAATCTGACCTCTGCCAAAGAAACAACACCCCCAAACCTGTCCTATCTGGACTTGTCATTTATTGCAAGGTTCTCTGCCTAAGTCAAGGGCTATGTAATGTCGCAGAGAGATGAAGCGTCGCTAAACCCAGCCCTTGTCCTCAAAAAGTCACCTTCAACGCCAGCTGCACTTGACGTGGCGGGAAGGAATTGAGGGCCTGCACTGGACTCGTGGGTACCTGAAAATGTCCGGGAAAGTAATTGATTCCAAGCTGGTTACTGATTTTGACAAAGTAAACCGAGTTGCTCGTGAGACCATTTTCCGTGATCGTCACCAGCTTGTTGTCGCGGTTCAGGAGATTGAAGGATTCGACCACCAAATCGATCTTCAGGCGGTCTCCCACGTACAGCCGACGGCTGAGCCTCGCGTCTGTGCTGGCGTAGTTTGGTCCCAGGAATGAGTTGCGTCTGGCCCCAGGCAGGCGGTCATTGCTTTCATTGTCATCCTGGTTGGGATCGCCCGCGACCGTCACATTTACCGGCCGGCCACTGCCGTAGGTAAATACTCCCGCCAGTTTCCAATCGTTGAAGATTTTGCCCATGAACTCCTGACCGCGGTGGAACGGCTTGGGCTCGGCGATCCAGGAGAACACCACCCGCTGGCGCTGGTCGGTGACGCTATTTCCGCGCTCGGCGTTGGGAGCGTAGGAATTCTGCACTAAGGCGGGCTGACCGGCGACCAGAGCATCCTGGCCGTCGTCGATGGCATGAGCGTAAGTGTAGGCCAGGCGGAAATAGACGCCACTGGTCATCTGTCGCCGGATCGAGAGGGTGGCACCGTTGTACACGCTGGATGCGGCGCTTTCGAAAACGTCGATGGCGCCGAGCTGAGGTATGGGACGTGCGAGTGGATTAATGCACGGTGGAAATGGGCAAGTAAATGAAGGCGTCATCTGCCAGGTCGAAAAGGAAGCAACGTTATAGTAGGTACCGAGAAAGTTCGTGCCGGTGCTGTCGTACACCGGGTATTGCACATTCACCGGCAACGGCAAGTTCACGTCTCGCGCGCGGATCAGGTCCACGCCGTGAACGTACATGTAGGAGACACCGATGGCCAGGCGGGCGGCTACTTCGCGTTCCAGGCTCACGCTGGCCTGCTCTACCTTTGGCGTGTTGAAATTCGGCGAGAAGGCTGACACTCCCGCCTGAGCGTGCTGTGCCAGGGCTGACGGCAAGGTATACGATGTCGACACGACCGGGCAGTTCACCAGGGGATTCGGATATTGGGGGAAAATCTGCTGATCGTAGAAATTGGAATTGTTGAGAAAAAGATTCGCCGACTCGAGCCCATTCTGAGTAGCAATAGTCGAAGTGTAAATCTGGGGAATGCGGGTGTAGAACCAGCCGTATCCGGCCCGCACCACCAGCGGCTTTTGATTTCCAAGCGAATACGCGAATCCCACGCGGGGCGCAAAATTGTATGGGTTAAAAGGAACCTTGCCTGAGTCCGGCCACAGCGGGTTGGTGACTAGCCCTTTCCTGGTAAATGTCTGCAAGTCATAGCGCCCACCGATGCTTAGCGCCAGATGGTCGGTGACGCGGATGGTGTCCTGCAGAAACCCTGCATACTCGTTGGTGTCAGGGTGCGATGACATGTTGCCAAAATTCTGTATGTAGTATTTCGGAACATTGTGGGCGTAGGCGCGTAACGGCGAGAGTTCCAGTCCTGCCTCCATCGGCTGAAAGGTGAACGGGTTTACTTTGATGGGATCGAAAATGTATTCCCCACCAGAGAGCGACGGAAAGAAATTGTAGATCCACGTCAGCAGGGCATCGCCTCCCAGCTTCCACGAGTTGCGATGCCCTTCGATGCTGACGGTTTCGGTAACGTGCAAGCGGTGTTCCCGAGTCTGCCGCGGCAGAATCGACGAACGTCCCAAGCCGTCGACGACGCTCATAATGCGGGTCGATGGCGCGGAACTGTTGCTGCTGGACTGCTCCAGGTCGCGCGAGAACTGCGCCCGCAGATGGCTCACCATCCGCCAGGAAAAGCTGCTGGTCAAAGACACCGATCCGGTCTCGGTGGCTACCTGTTCCTGGCCGTTGTCGCTGATGGCGAAAGTAGTCAGCGGGCTGGCCGGATCGAGGAAGACATTGTTCTGTCCCCAATAGCGCGAGGCGCTGACCCGCGCGGACAGCGATTCGTGCGGCGTCAATTCGATATCCAGCTTCAGAAAGCCGGCATTCCCCAGCATCTGCGCGGGAAACTGGCCGCCGAGAGTGGAAAGCTGATTCGCAGCCGCGAAGACTGTGGCGACGTCGTTGGTGTCATAATCCCCGGGAGTCCGCGGCCCTTGCGGGGCTTGCGGCGTCACTCTCGAGGTTCCGTTCAGGAAGCGCATCACCACGGGCACACGGAAAATGTGCTGATCAAAACCCCCGAAGAAGAAAGCCCGGCTGCGGTGGATCGGCCCACCCAGGGTGAATCCGAATTGCTGCTGCTGAGCGTGCGGCTTGAAATCGAGGAAGGGATGAGTCGCGCCGAATCCACTGTCTCGAAAGAAGAAAAAACCGCTGCCGTGCAGTTGGTTGGATCCCGACTTGGTCACCACGTTGACTACCGCGCCTCCGGCGCGCCCCAACTCGACGCCATAGGTATTGGAAGACACGCGAAATTCCTGCACCACCTCGTTGGAAAATTGATACGGCGCCCGGTATCGGCCGCGCGCCTGGGAGAAAAACGCATTGTTGTCGTCGGCGCCGTCCACCAGGTAGCTCGACTGGTATCCGCGAATACCTCCAAAGGCCAGATCGCCGTTGGAGCCGGACGTCATCCCACGCGGGTCCTGGGTAACTCCCGGGGTCAGCAAGGCAAGGTCGGTGAAGCGGCGCCCATCCAGCGGCAACTCGTCGATCGCCCTCTTGTCGATCAGCGAGGAAACCGCAACCGGCTGGGTTTCCACCATCTGCGGCTGACCTGACACAGTGACGGTCTCCGTCACTCCTGCCACCGTCAACCTAAACTCGATTTCAGTCGTGCCGCCCACCGCGACATGCAAGCGAGGCGTCACCTGCGGCGACATGCCAGCCGCGGTTGCGCGGCCAGAGTAGTCGCCGGGAGAGAGCAGTTGAAAAACGAACTCGCCGCTCGAATCGCTGACAACGGAGTAGCGGAACCCGGTGGCATCGTTAACCAAGACCACGACGGCGTCGGCTATACGGCCACCGGTGGTGTCGATGACCGTGCCGCGCAGGGCGCCCGTCGAGGCATCCTGGGCAAAGGCCCAGCCCAGCAGCAGAGCCAGAGCAACAACGGGACCCAGGCTTCGCAGAGCATCAGGACGAACGAAAGGAACCGTACCAGCAGCGCACGCCATAGGACTCTCACCTTCATGGGGTTTCTCATCCCGGTGAGTCCAGATTTGACGGCGGACTTCTCTTGTATATCAGGTATCAGGAGCCGAGTCTGTGAGCTTTGACCATTCTTTTTCTGTTTTTCCCGATGCGGGAATCCTGCTTCGTGTTAGTATTGGCCGCTTCTTGCACGCAAACAATCCCGTAGGCATTGAGGAGAATGAATATGCACCGGCTCATGGGCAGCAAGTGCAAGACCGTCGTGTGGTTCGTAGTTCTGGGTTTCGGGATCACGCCATTTTGTAGAGCACAGTCCGCCACAAATCCGTCCGGCAAAATCCGTACCTATTACATCGCCGCTGACGAGGTGGAATGGAACTATGCGCCGGACGGCATAAACAAAATGATGGGCATGAAATTCGAGGGCTATGCGAAGGTCTTTACCGAACAAGGTCCGCATCGCATTGGGGCGACATATCGCAAGGCGGTATATCGCGAATACACCGATGAGACCTTCACCAAGCTGAAGCTCCGGGCGCCGGAGTGGGAACACGCGGGCATTCTCGGACCGATTATCCGCGCCGAGGTGGGCGATACCATCCGCGTGACCTTTAAGAACAACGGCACTCATCCCGCCAGCATGCATTCCCACGGAGTCTTTTACAACAAGGACTCTGAGGGCGCCAGCTACGACGACGGCACCACCGGGAACGACAAAGCAGATGACGACGTACTGCCGGGAAAAACGCATATCTACACCTGGCAGGTTCCGGAGCGTGCGGGGCCAGGGCCGGGTGACCCGAGTTCGCTGGTTTGGCTTTACCACTCGCATGGCAACAACGCCCTGGAGAGCGGCCTGATCGGAGCCATCATCATCACAGCGCGAGGCATGGCTGGTCCAGATGGAAAACCCAAAGATGTGGACCGTGAGTTCGTCAATCTTTTTATTATTTTCGACGAAAACACGAGCTGGTATCTCGATCACAACATCCAGGCCTACACCACCGATCCCAAAGGAGTGAACAAACAAGAATTCTTCCCCGTAGATACCGACGGCAATCTCTCAGCTGCCGGCACAGGATTCGCGGCCGCCAACTTCAAGTCCACGATCAACGGCTACATTTTTGCTAACGGACCGATGATGACGATGAAGAAGGGCGAACGGGTGCGCTGGTACCTTTTGACCATGGGAGAAGGCATCAACTTTCATACCCCGCACTGGCACGGCAACGTCGTGGTTGACCATGGCAAGCGCACCGATGTTCTGCTCTTGGGGCCGGCGTCGATGCAGACGGTGAACATGGTCCCGGACAATCCCGGCGTCTGGCTGTATCACTGCCACGTCGAAGATCACATGGATATTGGCATGGTGGCGCTTTACAAAGTGGAACCGTAGTTATTCATAGAGGACGGGCATCTCCGCCCGTCCTCATCACCCGCCAAGCTTGCTGTGAACCAACTCCTCCACTCTTCGCAGGACCTCGTCTTCTGACATGCTGGTCGAATCCAGAACCAACGCATCCGCGGCGGGCTGCAAAGGAGAGACAGTGCGAGTACGATCGCGCTGATCTCGCTCCCGCAATTCTGCGGCCGTGGCCTGAGCTGCATTGCCGCGCAAGTTCTGCTGTTGCAGACGCCGCTGCTCCCGTACTACGGGGTCGGCATCAAGGAAAATCTTGACGTCCGCCTGGGGAAAGACTTTCGTCCCGATGTCACGTCCTTCCATCACTACTCCGCCCTTTGCGCCCAACTCCTGCTGGCGGGCAACCATCCACGCCCTGACCTGAGGATGAACCGAGACCCTCGAAGCTCCCTCGGTTACATCGGCTTCCCGTACGCGCAGGGTTACGTCGGTCCCATCCAGCAACACCCGGTTGCCGGTTGAAGTCGGCTCCAATTGGATACGGGACTTTTGGGCCAGTTGTACCAGTGCTGCTTCGTCGTCGAAGGAAAGGTCGCGCAAGATGGCCTTCAGTGCCAGCGCGCGGTACATCGCGCCACTCTCCAGGTTGGCATAGCCCAGCTTGCGGGCCAGTCGTGACGCAATTGTGCTTTTGCCCGCGCCAGCGGGACCATCGATCGCGATGATCAACTTGCGTGCCGAGGATTCGGTCATGGTAAAGCAGTTGATTGTACATGGGGATTGGCGCGAGAGCACGATCCCGCCCGGCCCGGATTCCCCCGACGTTGGTCAGAGGCAGTTCCCTATAGGCCGGGTGCCTATTCTTGACCGCTACCAAACGCTGCACAGCTTCGCCGGCTCTTTGGTCATCGCGGCGCCAGCCTTACATGAAAAGGCCTTGGAGAATTCCGGCATGTTTACCACCACTCCATTGACCCGATACTTCGGCGGAGAGTGCGCATCGGTGATGGCCCGCACTCGCAAATCCTCCGGGCGCTCATTACCGCAGGCCCACTGCGCGAAGCCGACGAAAAAACGCTGGTCTGGAGTAAGGCCTTCCATCGGCTGCAAGTCTTTGCCCTTGGTCGCACCCTTCCACGCAATGTAGCCAAGGATTTCGCCGCCCAGATCGGCGATGTCTTCTCCCAGCGTCAACTCGCTCTTGATGTGCACATCGTCCACCACCACGTACTGCGCATACTGGTCCTGCACACATTTGGTGCGTGTTTTGAACTTCTCGCGGTCGTCCTTGGTCCACCAGTCTTTCAAATTGCCTTTGGCGTCGAATTGGCTGCCTTCATCGTCGAATCCGTGGGTAAGTTCATGGCCGATTGTGCCGCCGGTGTCGCCATAGTTCGGGGCATCATCGATCTTCGCGTCGTAGAGCGGCGGCTGCAACACACCGGCGGGAAAGTTGATGTCGTTCATCTGCGGATTGTAGTAAGCATTCACGGTTGGCGGACTCATGCCCCACTCCCCGTGATCGACCGGCTGGCCGACCTTGTTAATGTCGCGCCGCCGTTCAAACTCCTCGGCGCGCTCCACGTTTCCCGCGAAGTCGGCGCTGGCAATCGTGACCGAACTGTAGTCGCGCCACTTGTCGGGATAGCCGATCTTGTTGCGAATCCCAGCCAGTTTGGTCAACGCTTGCTGCTTGGTTTCCGGACTCATCCAGTCCAGTCCGCGGATGCGTTCGCCCATGGCATCTTCAATGCGGCGGACCATATCGAGCGTGCTCGCCTTCAGCTCCGGCGAAAAAGTATTGCGCACATAAACCTGCCCCAGGGCCTCGCCCAAATCCTCATCTGTATACTGCACGCAACGCTTCCACCGCGGCTGCTGCTCTTTGGCTCCGTGGAGATACTTGCGGTAGAACTCAAAGTTCTCGTCCACGAACTTCTTCGGCAACACCACGGCTGACGCATTGACCACATGAAAACGGAAGTAGGTTTGCCAGTCGCCTATCGGGTCAGCGGTGATCTGCCGGCTCACTTCCTTGAAAAAGTCCGGCGTCGCCACATTGACGATGTCAAACTTGGGATATTGCAACTGCGAGTAATAAACCGTCCAGTCGACATTGGGCGCTAATTGCGCCAGCTCTGCGACTTTCATCTTGTGCTTCAGTTTGTAGGGGTCGCGGCGATCCACCCGTGTCATGGATGCTTTGGCCATCGCCGTCTCCATCCGCATCACAGTCTCAGCATTTTTCTTCGCCGTGACTGGGTCGTCGCCCATCAGTTCGAACATCTTCTGCACGTACTGCGTATAGCGCTCGCGCGTTTCCTTCGACTTGGCATCGTCCTTGACGTAGAAATCACGGTCAGGAAGGCCCAAGCCACCCTGGTCAACCTCGGCAATTTGCTGTTCGGAGTCGTCGGGATCCTGGGTCGAACCCTGCGAAAAAACAACCCTGCGGCCGAATTCAAACTGCAAGTGCGCGATGAGCGGCGTAATTTCTTTCGGTGACTTCAGGAGGGCGATCGCATTGAGATCGGATTGCAACGGAGCCAGACCGCGTGTTTCCACGGCGGCCTCATCCATGCAGGCTCCGTAAAAGTCTCCGATCTTCTGCGTAAGCGCGTCGGTTTGGTTCGCCTTAACCGAAGCTTGTTCAAGAATGCCCCGCAGGTAATTTACGTTGTCCTCGTACAGCTTGTTGTAGACGTCCCAGCTGACCTGGTCCGCCGGGATTGGATTGTTCGTCTTCCAGCCTCCGCAGGAGTACTGATAAAAATCCGCACAGGGATCGGCCGACTTGTCCATGGCTTTCACGTCCAGGCTGGGCGTGTACGGGAACGCAGGCTCTGGCCCGGTCGGCTTTCCGGAATCTTGCGCAACAGCATTGATGAACACCAGCAGGAGCAGGGAGGGGCACAGAACGAAGAACTTTTTCATGTCTAGTTTGACGGGCTTTCTGGGCTAAGTGTAGGGAGCGTGATCTATGGTAATCGCGCTGGTGTAGTTTTTAAAGTCGACTACCTCGGAAAGATCCGAGATGTTCGGCCGGACTAGCCCCCGTTCTTCGTTCAAGCAGGTAAGCCTGCAAGGCATCCTGCCAGTGCGGCATGTCGATGCCATATTTTGCCCGGCTCTTCGCGGACAGCACGGAATATTTCGGCCGCTTGGCGGGGCGAGCGAACTTTTCACCGGTGGTTGGCCGTACCACGGTATTCAATCCGGCACCGCGGATGATCTCGCGAGCAAACTCGAACCACGAGCAATCTCCGGCGTTGGTCACATGTACGATGCCTGCGGCCTGCTTACGGCAAAGGTGGATGATGGCGCGGGCCAGATCCGGCGCATGAGTGGGACGGCCGCGCTGATCGTCCACCACGTCAATCTCGGGCTTGGTTGCTGCGATTCTGAGAATCGTGTCCGGGAAACACTTGCCACCGATGCCGAACAGCCACGACGTCCTGACAATGCAGCAATCCGGCAGAATCTGGATGAGCTGCTCTTCCGCATCAGCTTTGGATTTTCCATAGACACTTTGCGGTGCACGGGGATGATCCGTTTCGTAGGGAGTCGCGGCCAAACCGTCAAACACATAGTCGGTGCTGAGAAAGAGCAGGCGTGAGCCACAGGCCTTGGCGGCCTGCGCGACGTTGACCGCGCCGCTGCAGTTCACACCGAACGCCCGCTCACGATCGCTCTCACAACCGTCAACCTCGGTATGAGCTGCAGCCAGGACAATCCACTCTGGCTGAGTGCGTTGCACAGCAGCAAGAACCTGCTTCGGGTCGCGAATGTCGGCGTCTTTCGAGCTGAGGCCGATGACTTCATCCGACTTCCACTCACGGACTAGCGCCTTGCCAAGCAGTCCGCTCGCGCCAAAGATCGTAACTCGCATGCACAGTTCTCTTGACAATTCTAGAGAATCAACATAGCACACGAGAGTTCAGCGGCTCGGTCACTTGGTTTGGGGGGCTGATCTGATTTAGCATTCCGCTATTTTGTCTTGAGATATGCAATGAGGGCATCGATTACAAAACCAAGAAATCCAGCGGCCAGCACAATGAAACCTCCAACGACTTTCGCGGCATGGACAGGCGATGGAATGAGGGGAGTAAGATTCTGAACCAGTTCAATCCTGCACTCTTCGCTCGGCTGGGTCGTCTCCCTTTACGAAGGCAAGGCAGCGGCGGCCGACCAAGCATTGGGCATGGCTGTGCGAATCATATCCAGTAGGTCACTATTGTCCACAGGCTTTTGAAAGAAAGCGAGAGCCCCTGCTTGCAGCGTTTTGTGCTCATTAGATTGGGGGTCGCGTGCGGTCAAGACAATGACGGGGATACTCGACAGCGCGTCATTTCCCCGCAATCGCTCCAAAACAACAAAGCCGTCTCCGGCTGGCAAGCCGAGGTCAAGAATGATTAGATTCGGCTGCTCCTTCTGCGCCACGGCAATAGCGGAATAACCATCTGAGGCCTGCACCGTGTCGTAGTGGCTTGCCCGCAGACGTATTGTTAGTGCTCGTCTTAGGTCGGGGTCATCGTCGACGATCAGAATCTTCGGTTTGTCCATTGTATTTCCTCCGTTTGGTTCCATTTGATTTGTCTTGGTCCGGCCGTAATCTACTTGGGTTTATTCTCTTACTTCGGTTACATCTGCACTCGTGCTTTCTGAAAAGGTTTTGTGGCCAGCGCCTCCGCCGCCATTTCCGTTACTCCATCCGCAACTGCCTGCACCAAGTCTTCAAGTTGCTTTCCGTTGGTGGAAGGCAGCGGCACGGCTCTTGCCGACACTGTCAAGATTCCAGCGGCTTTGAAACCTGCGCCCACTCCCAGTTGCTCACGAATGCGCTTCATCATGATTTCCGCTCGTTCCAAGTCGGTCGATGCGGCCACCAAGAAGATCGTGCTGATTCCAATATTCCCCGAAACGGGAAGGACCAGGTCTTTATCGAGAAAAACGCAGCGTCGAAGCGTATCCAGAGACTGCTGGCAGA
The DNA here is from genome assembly GCA_013289795.1 of Acidobacteriota bacterium. Classification (GTDB taxonomy): domain Bacteria; phylum Acidobacteriota; class Terriglobia; order Terriglobales; family Acidobacteriaceae; genus JABCZH01. Next base: position 16,876 of record JABCZH010000019.1, on the reverse strand, counting down.
TGTCCTTCCAGTTGCTTCCATGGGAATTGGGAAGCGGTGTAAGTTCAATCCTGACTAGAGTAATGGCTTCCCGCAATTGCCCCGCATAGGTGATGACGGGAAAGAGTAACTTCGCCAGCGAATACAGAGGCAAGGTGAATGAGAATGTGCTGCCACTCCCGATTTCGCTGGCTACCCAGATTCGGCCACCGTGAAGTTCGACCAGTTCTTTTGCAATGAAGAGTCCCAGGCCCAACCCAGAGCGCTTGTTATCGACTGAATTTGGGTCCTGATACAAACGTTCGAAGATCAGGGCCTTGGCTTCCGGGGCGATGCCGCAGCCAGTGTCAGCTACGGAGATGTAAGCCATGTTCGGGTCGGCATCCACGATGCAAGCTTTCACCATGACCGACCCCTCGCCAGGGGTGAACTTGATAGCATTGTCAATGAGATTGATGAGCACCTGGAGCACGCGCTCGGGATCCGCATATACAAACGGAATCCTAGTACCCAATCCAACTTCCAGACGAACGTGCTTTTCCTTGGCGGTGGGCGCCATCATGGAAGCAGCCTGCCGGACGACATCATCGACAAGGACGAAACGCGGCTCGATGCGAATTTTTCCTGACTCAGCGCGAGTTGCCTCCAGCAAATCGCGGATCATGGCCCGCAACTGGTGTACGCTCTCCAACACCGTACTCAGGTGCCAGCGCTGCTCGGGATTGATGTCGCCCGCCAAGCCGTCCAGCAGGATGGTGACGAATTGATAAATGCAGGTCAGGGGTGTCCGCAATTCGTGTGAAACATGAGACAGGAATTGATTCTTAAACTCGAGTTGCTGGTGACGGCTTATCTCGAGAGAGCGTGTCAGAGCCTGCCGTTCGATGGCATAGCGCATGGCACGCTCCAGGTGGTTACTGGTGATATCGCCTTTCACCAAATAATCCTGCACGCCCTGGTGGATCGCCTTCATGGCCAGTGCCTCATCATCCTGGCCTGAGAGGATCACCACGGGCACGCCGGGCGCTTTCTCCAGCACCTCGCGGTAGGTATCTGCCCCGTGGCTGTCGGGGAGGTTCAAGTCCAACAGGACGACTGAAGGTGGTTCCTTCGCCATAGAGGCAAGCCCATCCGCGAGGCGGTTCACACAGCTTACGTCGACCGTGGAATCACCCTCAACAAGGCGCAAGCGAACCAGATCCGCGTCTCCCGGGTTGTCTTCAATCAACAAAACATGAGTATGGCCGTTATTCATGGTTATCCTCGCGCGGCAAATGCGCCAAGCCGAACCAAAACTCTCCAATTGATGTCACAGCGGAGATAAAGTCTTGCAGATTGCCGGGTTTGCTCACATAGCAGTTCGCTCCCAGTTCATAGCTTCGAACAATGTCTTCCCTGGCCTTGGACGTGCTGAAGATCGCAATCGGGATCTTCCGGAGGACCGGGTCGGCCTTGATCTCGACCAGCACTGAGCGACCGTCCTTCTTCGGCAGATTTAGGTCAAGGATCACGAAGTCGGGAAGAAGCGCATTGGAATACTTCCCTTCCTGGCGCAGGAACGCGATCGCTTCCAAACCGTCGGTCACAGCGTGGATGTGACTCGGCCAGCCGCTGCGCGCTAGCACTTCACTAGTCAAGTCGGTGTCCGCAGGATTGTCATCTACCAGCAGAATCTCGGTCATTTTTGTCTGTGCCGGTTGCCTTAACATCTCAAGTCCTTACCGTACTCTGTTTGCTGGTTCCGTTTTGGGACAATAGGTGCGCAACCATTGCCCAGTAAATAGCGCTCGCTAGCGGGGATTTTCGGTGGTCAAGTTACTTGTACCCGGCTGACGACGGAGGTTAGGCGCTCAGGGGCGCGCAAAGCCTTAGCCGGGACCGGCTGATTGGTGACCAGCCAGTACAATCCCACGTTCTTGACTGTCTCGCGAAACTGGTCGAAGTCGACTGGTTTCTGGATGTAGCTGTTAGCCCCTAGGTTGTAGCCGCTCATCAAGTCTCGTTCCTCTTTGGACGAGGTCATAATAACGACTGGAATAGTCTTGGTCCGAGGGTCACTCTTTACCTGTTTGAGCACCTCCATTCCATCCACCTTGGGTAGTTTCAAGTCCAAGAGCACTAATTTAGGCGGCTGATCAAACGCTCGATGCGCGAACGCCCCGCGACAGAAGAGAAAGTCCAGAGCTTCCTCGCCATCGCGCGCCACGAAGATGTTGTTCGCCAGTTTCTCCCGCCGCAAGGCGTGCAGGGCAAGGTCTACATCATCCTGATTGTCTTCCACCAGTAGTATGTCGAGTTCCGTTGGGTTCATAGTCGGCCTCCAGCCGTAGCTCCATTGCTTTTCCATTGAACTTGTTTTCCGACGCTGAGCGTGAAATAGAAAGCGGCGCCCTTGTCCAGTTCTCCCTCCGCCCACACTCGGCCTCCGTGCTTGTGAACGATGCGTTGCACCGTCGCCAAGCCTATGCCGGTGCCTTCGAATTCCTCGGTGCGATGCAGGCGCTGGAAGACCCCGAATAATTTGTCGACATACTTCATGTTGAAGCCCACGCCGTTATCGCGAACTATCAAAACTGGTTGGCCGCCTTCGTCTGTGTAACCGACCTCGATGACGGTTTGCAGGAAGGGCGCGGTCGTCCCCACCGGAGCGCTTCCATCAGTGCCGACGCGAGGACGGGTGAACTTGAGAGCATTGGCCAACAGGTTTTGAAAGATCTGCTTGACCAAAACGGGATCACAATCTACGACGGGCAGATCGGCGATGACCCATTCCACATTCCGTCCCTCAATTTCCGGCTGTAGAATCGTCACCACTTCCGCGACAATCGAGTTCAACCTGGTGGGCTGGCGATTTAGCGCCTGGCGCCCAACCCTTGCCAGGTTCAACAATTCATCTACCAGTAGGCCCATCTCTTGCGTTCCCGTCTGAATGCGCTCCAGGTAGTGTTGGGCGTGAGGATCGAGGGTGGAACCGAATTCCTCCCTCAGCAGTTTGGAAAAACCGCTGATGTGCCGTAAGGGCGCGCGCAGATCATGCGACACCGAATAACTGAAAGCTTCCAGTTCTTTGTTGGCGGTTTCAAGCTGGATCGTTCGTTCTGCCACCCTTTGTTCGAGCTTCTCATTGAGTTCTTGGATTTCCTGCTCATCCACCTTCCGCTGGGTAATGTCACGGAAAGCCACTACTCCCCCACACACCAAGCCTTCCTTGTTTTTCCGGGGACCGCCGCTAGCCTCGATCCACGCGCCTTCGGCGAGTTCACGATTCCGCACAAACATCTCGGTCGTGGTCACCTCCCCGTGAATAGCGCGAGCCAAAGGAAGTTGGTCAGTTGGAAAGGGTGTCACCTTATCGCTCCGAAAGAGGCCGTAATGCTCAGACCATTCCTGGACGGCAAGTTCTGCCGCACCCATTCCAAGGATTTTCTCCGCCGCGGGGTTCCAGAGGACGAACTTTCCCTGTTCGTCTGCCGCGACCAAGCCCTCGGCCATGCTGTTCAATACGGACTGCAGCATGAGCGTCTGAGTTTCCAGGGCTTGTCGCGAGCTGGCCAGTTCTTCGGCCTGTGTTAACAATTCCAATGCCTGCCCAGCCAGGCCCTCTTCTGCCAACTTGCGTTCTGTGATGTCCGTCCGGATGGCAACGTACTGGCGCGGTTTGCCTTCTGTACTTAAGGTCGGGACGATGGTCGCGTCCACCCAGTAGATGGAGCCGTCTTTGGCCCGGTTCTTAATCTCGCCATGCCAGACCTGGCCGTTGGCGATGCTGTGGTACATCTTCTGGAAAAACTCTTTGGGATGGTGGCCAGAGTTGAGAATGCGGTGATTCTGGCCGATCAGTTCATCCGTGGAATATTGACTGATGGTACAAAACCTATCGTTGACGTAGGTAATGGTGCCTTGGACATCGGTCACTGCCACAATGGCATGTTGGTCGAGAGCAAACTTTTGATCAGCCAGTTCCCTCAGTGCAGCCTTGCGTTCGGTGATCTCGGCTTGCAGGGCTGCTGTCCGTTGTTCCACGCGCTGCTCCAACTCGGCGTTCAGAATGCTGATTTGCGCCCGTGCTTGTGCGCCGATGTCGATCTCGCGGTTGACCGCCAACCTGGCCAGCGCCAGCAAGCCCGTCCCCACCAACATGCCGACGACCATGATGAAACTCGTCAACCGTCGTCCCGCACTGGCCTTTTGGGTGCGCTGACTCAACAAATGCGTTTCCTCTGCCTTCATTTCTTGGATTGTGGCGCGCACTGCATCTGTGAGTTTCTCCGCCTCTAGAACCTCGTTGGCGCTAGGCGCTGCGTGCATTTGGGAGCGCTTGACGACTATGCTCTCGGCGAATTGAAGTGCGCCACGCACCTGCGGCTCAAGCACGTTCAGTCGTCGTTGCTGATCGGGATTGTCTGCGGTCAAATGAAGCAGTTTTTCCTGGTCCTGTGCGACGGTCGCCCGTACATCCTTATAGTGGGCAAGCAGCGGTTCCATGCCGGTCAGCGCAAATGCCCGAGCGCTGTTTTCCACTTCCATCAAGTGTTGAAATGTGGCTTCTAGCGTGCCAATCACGGAATAGGTATGGGCGACGAGATCGGACTCGTTTGACGCCACTTGTTTGGTGCGCCAGGCAAGCAGTCCCATGAAGCCGGTCAGGAGCACGGCCACAACGAAACCGACTGTGACCCTCTGTCGGAGGGCGGCCTCAATCGGCGCTTCGGCTGTTTTCATGCTCGTGCTACCTGGGTTGCCCGAGGGGGTGGTTCCGCTGGCAAAGTAAATTTGAAGCAGCAGCCCGGGTTGGCCTGAGCTTCGACCCAGAGCTTTCCACCATGCCGTTCGACGATTTTCTTGCACATCGACAGTCCGATCCCATTGCCCGCATATTCGGTCCGCGTATGCAAGCGCCGAAAGATCACGAAGATGTCCTGCCAGCTCTCAGCCGGGATGCCGATGCCATTGTCGGAAACCGCAAATACCCACTGGTGGTGCTTCTTTTCTGAGTCGATTTGGATCTTGGGTGTTTCCGATCCGTGAAACTTGATGGCGTTTGCGATCAGGTTCTGAAATACCTGAGTGAGCTGTGCGGGGTCGGCCATGACCACGGGCAAGCCGCTCCAATTCACAACTGCGCCGCTCTCCTCTACCGCGGCCCGCAGGTTTTTGACCGCTTGTTCCGCAACCGCGCCGCAATCCGTGGTTTGGTGCTTAATCTCCTGTTTGGCAACCCGGGAAAAGTTCAGTAGGTCCTTAATTAAAGCCTGCATGCGCACTGCGCCATCCACCGAGTAACCGATATACTTGTCGGCCTGTTCGTCCAGCTTGCCGCGATATCGTTCCGCCAGCAGCTGGGTGTAGTTGGCAATCATCCGCAATGGCTCTTGCAAGTCATGCGAGGCCACGTAAGCAAACTGCTCAAGGTCCGCATTGGAACGGGCCAGTTCAATAACCTTGCCAGCCAGCTCTTTTTCAGATTGACGGTGCTGTTCCCGAAGTCGCTTCTCCTTCAAGGCACGGCGGACAGAGGGCGCGAGCCGGATGAGGCGGTCCTTTAGAACACAATCAGTAGCGCCTTGCTTGATGTACTCCACCGCCTTCTCCTCGCCCAGATAGCCTGTCACGACGATCAGCGGCACATCGAGGTCTTCTCGGCGAAGAATGTCGATCGCCTCCGTTCCACGCCATTGCGGCAGGTTGTAATCGGCAAGGATGAGATCGTACGGAATCGCACGTATTCGAGAGGTAAACTCCTCGGCGGTTTGAACTACGTCGCCAGATGCATCGAACCCATTGTTCCGCAGGGTGTGCAACACTAGTTCTACGTCGTCCGGATTGTGCTCCACCAGCAATACTCGCAATTGTGTTTTGGCCGCGCGAGAAGCGTCACTGGAAATACGCTCCTCAGGGTCCGTCGGCCGGTTGCCCTGCGCAGCTTGGACGCACTCGCGGTCTGGCGTTCCCGCAGCAAGCGAATCAGCAGTGGTGGACGGGGAATCTCGAACCCTGTATGGATTTTCAGTCGTACAAACCTCAATCCTTTCGCGCCTCAGTTTCGAGCAGAGAAACCCTGAGAACTCTTAGTGCAGAACTGCCAGAACATTTCTACCCTCAGTTTGCCTAGCACTGACGAAGGACAAATGCAACGAGCGGGCATGCTGATCTATCGCTGCTGCCGCTTGCGTGCGGCGCTTGCCCAGTGTGCTGTTGAAGTCGAGGGTCGTGACGCTATGTTTGCAAAACGTGCACTTGAATGTGGTGCCGCCTTTCATCCATTTCGTCGTGTAACATCTCACGTCTTTACGGTACTCCTTTCGCTTGTCCTGGTTTGGGGCATTAGGTGTGCAACCTCAGAGCACTCGATATAACTAACAAGAGAGCGTCAACCGGATGGGCGGATTCCTTCGTTACCGCAGTAAGGGCAGCAATTTGGATTGCGGGGATGTGGGGATTAGAGTGCCACAATATCACTAGCCCTCGTCCTCCTGGCCGTTACAGTATGTCGAAGCACAACAGCCCTATACGACCACTTCTTCGCTGCTCAGCCGTGGTACTGTTTCTCGCGGCAGATCCTAGGCCATTTAGCCTGGTCTTGTTTCCACAGCTTAGGCCGACCCCGAGAGCCCTCCGTAGGAGGTTGCGCTGACAAACAAACACATAGGACTGAGGCTAGGCATGGCGTTTGCTGTCCTGATTGCCATCTTGATTGGCATCGGGCAGTTAGGGCTGCTCCGGATGCGTGAAATCAATGAGACCCTCGGCGACATCACGGGTAAGCGGTCGGCGAAGCTGCAAATGGCACGAGAAGCGTTGGTGTTGTCCAATCGCAACAGTCGTATCACGCTGGAAATAGTCCTCGTGGAGAACAGAGCACTCGTCGATACCCTGTTGGCAAGCAGGTCTGGGAATAGCAAGAAGATTGCGACACTGGTGGCGGAACTCGAAGGCGGTTGTAAGGCAGGACGAGAGAAGCAGTTGCTATCTGCAGTGAAAAAGACAAGAGAACCATATATGGATAGCTACCTGCGAGCTATACATTTGCTTCTCGACGAAGGGAAGCGTGACGCCGCAGAAGTGGTCATGGTCAATGAAGCCCTGCCGGCGCTGGTCACGTATCACGCGGCCTGGGACGAGTTCGTGGAGTTTCAGACTGATCAAGTGGCCGCGGCTGTTAAGCAATCCCAGGTTGACTACGCCAGGGCCCGACGCAATGCCTTCTTGCTAATTGCGCTGGCAGTGGTCGTTGCCATGGCGATCGCGATATTCGCGACGCGCGAGATGACCCGCGAGATCGCTGCACGAATCGACGCAAACAGCGAAGTTACCAAGCTCAATGCGAATCTCGAAGCAAAGGTGACGCAACGCACCCACGAACTCTCCGAGTCGAATAAGCGACTAGCAAGCGATGTCGAAGAACGCTTGCAGGCTGAGGAACGGGTCAAATTTCTAGCCTATTACGATTCTCTCACGGGTTTGCCGAATCGGACTCTCCTTCAGGATCGGTTAACCAAGGCACTAGCCGGCGCTCGTCGGCGAAAGGACAAAGTCGCGCTTCTGTTCCTCGATCTCGACCGCTTCAAGATGGTCAATGACTCGCTCGGGCATTCGGTCGGCGACCTTCTCCTGCGAGAAGTCGCAGAACGACTTCAGGGATGGGCGCGCGAGCTGGACACCGTGGCCCGGCTAGGCGGAGACGAATTTCTGATCGTGCTGACCGGTATAAAAGAGGTGGCTGACGCGGCGGTGGCGGCTGACCGCCTGGTGAATTCGATGACCGCTGGATTCACCGTTCAGGGCCGGGCACTCGATATCAGTTGCAGTGTCGGCGTCAGCATCTTCCCAGACCACGGTACGGACGGCGAAACCCTGATTAAGAATGCCGATGCGGCCATGTATAGCGCAAAAGAGAATGGGCGTAACAAGTTTCGGTTCTTCACGGAGCAGATGAACACGCAGATTATGGAGCGATTGACGCTGGAGAACGGCTTGCGACTGGCACTCGACAAAGAGGAACTTTTCTTGGTCTATCAGCCGCAGGTGGACATTGCCACCGGAGCGATCACGGGGTTGGAGGCGCTCCTGCGCTGGCAACACCCGGAATTGGGTCTTGTGCCGCCTGACAAGTTCATCCGAATTGCTGAGAACAGCGGCCTGATACTGCCAATCGGGGAATGGGTCCTCAGGACGGCCTGCCGTCAGGCCCGGAAATGGCAAGACCAAGGGCTGCCCGCAGTGTCAGTGGCAGTAAATGTATCGGCGGTCCAGTTTCGCCAAGAGGACTTCTGCGAAGCAATTAGGAGGGTGCTTGACGACTCTGGCCTCGCCCCGCAATATCTCGAACTGGAGCTCACGGAAAGTCTACTGCTAGCGAATGCAGACGTAACGCTATCAGTTGTTCAGGAACTAAAGTCCATGGGGGTGACGCTCGCGATTGACGACTTCGGGACCGGTTATTCCAGTTTCAGCTACTTGAGACAATTTCGTGTCAGCAAGCTGAAAATCGACCGTGTATTTGTTCGTGATGTCGCCGTGAATCCCGATGATGCGGCGATCACATCCGCAATCATCAGCATGGCAAAGAGTCTGAAACTGAAGGTGATTGCCGAAGGCGTCGAGAACGAAGCGCAAATGTCATTCCTGCGAGCACATCATTGTGACGAAATCCAAGGCTACTACTTCAGCAAGCCATTAGCTGTCGACAAAGTCGCTGACAAACTGCAAAGTGCTTCTGTTCAGCACGCCTAATTTGCAAAACATGGGACGCGATAGGGGTCACGCAAAGAACTTCTGTACTCGCAGTCCTACCCTCACCGTCTGAAAAGCCGACGCTTCCCTTACTGAATTGACCGGTCAGATCATACGCAGACGATATAATCCCAGTAGTGAATTGCGGCTGGGACAAGAATATGCTATAAGCATTCCTAAAAGGTCGAAATAATAATTCATTCGCCATTCGGGGTGCCGTATGCAGTCGCTTCTGCCCGGGGACGAAGTCGCGAGGACAAAAGTCGTCTGGAGTTACAGGATACTGGATACTCCTGCGGAGGAGCGTTACGACGATCTTGTTCGTCTCGCCACCTACATCTGTGGCACCCCTATCGCGTCAGTCAGCATCATCGACGGCGAGAGAGAATGGTTTAAGTCAAAAATCGGGTGGAACGTAGGCGAGATCCAGCGGGAAACCTCCTTCGGCGCTCACACCATCACTCGACCCGATGTACTCATCGTTTCTGACACTCTGAAGGACGTCCGATTCGCCAAGAACCAGCTGGCCACGCAGGCGGGAGTCCGTTTCTACGCCGGGGCCCCCTTGCTGACACTTGACGGGTACGCATTGGGAACGCTGTCAGTGATGGATTATGTTCCGCGCGCGCTGACCGAAGAGCAGACGCGCATGCTGCGAACCCTGGCGCGGCAGGTGATGGCGCATTTGGAAGAACAGCGCAGGTTGGGATCAAATCCCGGAATCGAGCCGTATGAGCGCTACCAGCGCTTCTTCGAATCGAGCGTAGTAGGATTCTACCGTACTGCCCTGGACGGCCATGTGCTCGACTGCAATCCGGCGTTCGTGCGGATCATGGGGTACACGTCGCGGGAGGAGTTGCTAGCCTGCCACGCCCTGGACTTCTACTTTTCCCCAACTGATCGTCAAGATTTCCTTGAACAATGCCGGAGTCAGGGCTTCCTGACCAACTTCGCTTCGCGGTTGCGGCGAAAGGATGGCAGTGCGGTGTGGGTGCTGGAGAACGTCCAGCCCGTACCGGAGCACGACGGAACACCGGCCATGATCGAAGGCACGCTGGTAGACATCTCGCACCAGAAGGCCACCGAGGCCGCACATGACCAAGCCAAACAGGCGCTAGAAGACTCCGAGAACCGCTACCGGCGGCTCTTCGAAACCGCCAAAGATGGGATATTGATCCTCGATTTCCAGACTGGGCAGATCACCGACGTAAACCCCTTTTTGGTTGAGATGCTGGGGTATACCCACGCTGAGTTCGTGGGAAAGAAACTCTGGGAAATCGGTCCGTTTAAAGATGTTCCCGCCTCCCGGTCCGCCTTTCTCGAACTCCAAACCAAGGGAGTGATCCGCTACGACGATTTGCCCCTTGAAACCAAGGACGGGCGCCGAATTAATGTAGAGTTTGTCAGCAACGTCTATCCGGTTGATGGAACCCAGGTAGTACAGTGCAATATACGCGATATCACCGAGCGTTCGCGGGCCGATGCTGCCCTGAAGATATCGGAAACCCACCATCGGTCGGTGTTCGAAGGTGCGGTTCACGGCATTTATCGCGGCACTCTCGACGGTCGCTTCCTGGACGTGAATCCTGCCCTGGTGGCCATGCTGGGTTATAGCGCAGCGGAAGAGGTCCTGAAGCTGAGTCTGACCCAGGATGTTTTCGCGGGACGGGAAGAAGGGGTGCGTCTGTTGCATAAGTGGGAACTGACCGGGGAGATTGAAGAAGAAGTGCAGTGGAAGCGGCGGGATCAACGGCTGATCACGGTACGGCTGAATGGCCGTGTCTTAGGCACCGGGCATCAGAAGGCCGCAGGGCTCGAGGTGATCGTCGAAGACGTCACCGAACGGCGGGCTCTGGAAGAGCAGTTGCGCCAGGCCCAGAAGATAGAAGCGGTGGGGCAATTGGCTGGCGGGATGGCCCACGAGTTCAACAACTATCTTGGGATTGTCCTGGGGTACAGCGAATTATTGTTGGAAGAGGCCGGCGCGAGTGAAGGCCTGCGCCGCAACGTGGCTGAGATCAAAGCGGCCACACAGAGGGCTGCCTCTCTGACGCGCCAATTGCTGGCCCTCAGCCGGCGGCAGGTGCTCGAGCCAAAAGTTCTGGACGTCAATACCGTGGTGTGGGAGACACACAAGCTCTTGCGGCGTCTTATTCCCGGGAACATCGACCTGATTCCGGTGCTGGAGCCGAACCTTCGACCAGTCAGAGTTGACCCCGCGCAGATTCAGCAGATCCTCATCAATCTGGTAGTGAACGCTCGCGATGCCATGCCGCAGGGCGGCAAAGTAGTGATTGAAACCGCCAATGTGGAACTGGATGAAGAATACGCCGGTCGCCACCTCGACGTGCAGCCCGGACCCTACGTGATGCTGGTGGTGAGCGATAACGGCTCTGGCATCGACGAACAAACCCAAGCCCGGATCTTCGAACCTTTCTTTACCACGAAACGGGAAGGCAAAGGGACGGGGTTGGGGCTTTCGACTGTTTACGGCATCGTACGGCAAAGCGGTGGGCACATCACCGTTGAGAGCGCCGTGAAAGAAGGCACCCGGTTTCGTATTTACTTGCCTCCCACCGCAGTCACAGAACTGAAAGTCGAAGATGAGACGCCGCCGATGCAAAGCGAGATCCTCACCGGTACCGAGACCGTGCTGGTAGTTGAGGACGAACCGGCGCTGCGCAGACTGATTTCGGTGTCCCTCGAGAAGCGCGGCTACACAGTATTGGTGGCGGAGGACGGCGCCGAGGCGATCCGGACCATAGAGAACAATGCCGGCCAGATTGACCTCGTGGTCAGCGATATCATGATGCCGAAGCTCAATGGACTGGAGTTGATGAGAAAAGCAACCTTACTCCGGCCGGAAATGCAGTTCCTATTGATTTCTGGTTACATGGAGGACATCACCGGCCTGCCAGAGCATTTCGTGCAAGACAGTAGCTATCTGGAAAAGCCATTTCTTCCCGTTGAACTGGCACGCAAGGTGCGTACGCTCTTGAACCAGAAGGATGCGAGGAGAGACAGCACCGGCAAGACCGCATAAAGACCCTCCACGCGTTGCTGTGGTTTGTTGAAACTGTTGAAGCCGACATCTGGTTCCGACCAGAGTCTGTCCAGCCGACCTTGTCAAGCCCGTAGGTCGTCGAGCACATTGGTATGATGTCTTAACGGTTGAGAACGGATTCCCCATCTCTTGCTCCAAGGTTGCGCACCCATTGCCCCAAAACCGGACAGACAGAAGGACTACAGTGAAAGTATGGGTTTCTTACACGACCAAAACGTGGAAATACAGATCTCATGTTCGAAGAACTCTAAGCCGCAGGTAGCATGCTTATAAGTAGGCCAGAGAGGACCGTAGGGCGGGTCAGTACCTCATTACAATCGCACCGATCCGCGGTCGAACTCTCGATCATTAACATTGCGCTACTGGAGGATGACCCTCTGCGGCTGGTTGGTTTCCAGTCGATATTGGATCTAATCTCGGACTTTCACGTGACCGGCACATCATTAGCCGAAGTCGTGACAAATCAAGACGTGCACCTCGCAGTACTGGGAAACCACTCAGGCGTGGTGTTTCGAGAGACCATGTCCCTGTTGAAAAGTACCCGGCCGGACTTGCGAGTTATTGTGACTGGAACCGGCATGGACGAGCAGACCATTCTCAGAGCCATTGCCTCTGGAGCGCAGGGCTATGTTGATGAAGCCGAGTCAACACGCGATCTCGTGCAAGCAATCTACGCCGTGCATCATGGTTCGCTATGGATTCCACGTCGCGTGATGTCGATGTTCATCGACCGCTCCAGTGACCCGGTGAGAAGTAAGTCCTTCGGTCGTACAACTTTAACCTCTCGTCAAAAACAGGTATTGCAGATATTGATAGCAGGCCGGTCGAACAAGGAAATCGGAGTTCCCCTTGGCATCAAGGAACGAACGGTCAAATCACATGTGGCGAAACTGATGCGTATGGTGGGCGTCAGGAACCGCATAGCACTTTCCACGTATGCCATCACCCATTCGCTAGTTTCCGCGCAGGGGGGTATTTCTCCTGATCGCTAATCGGAAGACGGCATTCAAAATCAACCAGCAGAAGACCAATTGCCGGGTAGAATCAAGAAACTGTGGGCGGCAGTAGTGGCTAAGTACATGAATGTCGTGCGGGCGCCAGGAGCAGCATGATTACTCTGTCGCCATCAAGCGAGGCAAAGACATTGAAGACGAAGACATGGACGGTAATTACCAATTCGGGCAAACAGGCAGACCTTGAGTCCGGACTTGAGAAGAGTCAGGTTCACAAGCCGACGCATATCAGCGCCAGAGAGTTTGTTCATTGGCTAGCGCCCGAGAGCCATATTGATGACAATTCCTTGCGATCACTATTTAAGCTGTAAGGGTCTCCTGCTGGAAGGTGAACTCCATAATGTGGAGGCTTAAACAGTGTTTGCGTGAGACATGGCAAGGGATGAGGTTGATGAACTTCGCGCTACGGTGTCCACTCAGGGCATGAGCGATCTGGACTGTTTCATTGAAATCATCGAAAACAAATTGTCCGACGATGACGCGAAGAAGATATGGCAGAAAGCTTGACCGCGGAGACGGGGAACCCGAACATTATGTGCATTATTCCCATTTTTCCTGTTGCAGCAGCGACTTAACCCGCCCCGATTGCGCGTCTCAGAGGCCCCGGAACATGTGGGAAATGGGTGCAGATTGGCCTCGTGGCACGCAGGCGTTTGACAATCGGGGACTCCGGGATCCGCAAAGATTCCGGCCCGAACGGGGCGTTGAGCCGAACACGCCCGCTAGGTATGAATGGGGCCGTTGTTCAAGCCCAGCGAACCATGACGAACAGCACGGCTCCGGCCACCAGCACGACCTTTACCAGTGCGAGCCACTTCTCTACAAACACATTTCGCAAGCGAACTATCCTTTCCGAAAAAATGGCCCAAAGGCGGGTTCCGCTCTGGGCCATTCTCTTTTACTAAGTGCGGGAGGGCTATCGGGGCGTGCAGTGTCCAGACGTGACCTGAAATTCCGCTTCCATCGCGCACGTCACGCTGAGTCTGATGAAAGTGAGCAAGGGCGATCACTGTTGTAATATCGCCATAGCACTCATTGACCCCGGCCAGGGGGTTTTGAGTGTAAACGCCTGATTTCAACAGGCTAAGTCTCGTGGGCTACTCATAATTTTGTCCCGTGGTGTGCTGCGAGTGCCTGGACACTTCGCCGGAGTTTCTCTGCAGCTTCATCCACCGTCAGCGGCTTGCTGAAGTAATAGCCTTGAATCTCGTCGCAGCGGTGCTCCCGCAGGAACGCCATCTGCGCTTCATCCTCTACGCCTTCGGCGATCACCCTGAGGTTCAAGCTTTTGGCCATGCTGATAATGGCAGCCGTGATCGCCGCATCATCAGGATTCAACGCGACGTCCTGGACGAATGAGCGATCAATCTTCACCTTGCTGACCGGAAATTGTCGCAAGTAGCTGAGGCTGGAATATCCGGTGCCGAAGTCATCGATGGCTAGCCTGACGCCCATCGCCTTCAGATCCTGCAGGACCGGCAAGGTCACGTCTACGCTCGACAACAGGACGCTTTCCGTGAGTTCCAGTTCGAGGTATTCAGGAGAGAGAGCGGTTTCTCGCAGGACTTTCCTGACGAGTTCACGGAAATTCTCATGGCGAAGCTGGACTGCGGACACATTCACTGCCACCGGGACCGCAAGAAGGCCTTCCTCATGCCATTTTCGAAGTTGGGTGCAAGCGGTCCTGAGCACCCATTCCCCGATTGGCAGGATCAGGCCGCTGTTCTCCGCAATCCGTATAAACTCATCCGGCGGCACAACGCCCAGTTTGGGGTGCTGCCATCGGAGAAGTGCTTCAAGTCCGATGATTGTCCCCGTCGCTACATCCATTTGTGGTTGATACGCCAAGAACAGTTCGTCTCGCTCTAATACTTTTCGCAAACCGTGTTCGATGGCCAGGCGCTTCTTAGCCTCAGAATTCATCTTCTCCGTGAAAAACTGGAAATTGTTTCGGCTATATTCTTTGGCGCAATACATTGCCGCATCTGCATTCTTCACTAGGGTGTCAACGTCCACACCATGGTCAGGGAAGACGCTGATTCCGAGACTGCAAGTAACATTAAGTGAGTGACTTTGGACGGTAAACTCACCATGCATGGCGTCCATAAGTCGTTCAGCAGCAACCGCGGCGTCGGTCTCGTCTCTTAGCCCAGTTAGCAGGATGAGAAATTCGTCGCCGCCCCACCGAGCAACCGTGTCTTGCGCACGCGCCCATCCCTTGATCCGCTCTGCAACACTCCGGAGAAGAAGGTCGCCTACAGCGTGTCCAAGCGAATCATTGATAGTCTTGAAACGGTCGATATCCATGAACAAAAGAGCGAGCTTTTCCTTGCGCCGCCGGGCACCAGCGACGGCCGTCAACATTCGATCCTTGAAAAGGGCGCGATTGGGCAGTTCTGTGAGAGCATCGTAGTACGCAAGGAACTGGACCCGTTCCTCCGTCCGTTTGCGCTCAGTGATGTCTTCGACAATGGAAATGAAGTGCCGCGGCGAACCGGAATCGGCCCGCACCAGGGACACGGACAGATTGACCCAGACGATGGACCGATCCTTGCGGAGATAGCGCTTTTCCAAGGAGTAAGTCTTGATTTTGCCGACGAGCACTTGACGGACTTGATCGAGGTCAGCCACGAGGTCGTCAGGATGAGTTATGTCCTGGAAAGTCGCGTTTATCAACTCTTCACGCGTGTAGCCGACTATCGCGCAGAGCTTATCGTTGACGCGCAAAAATCTGCCGTCGGGTGCAACGTGTGCAATTCCCAGGGCGGCATGTTCAAAGGTAGCGCGATTTGTACTCTCGCTGTCTCGCAGACTCTCTTCCCACCGTTTGCGCTCGGTGATGATGTGGCCGATTCCCAAGAGTCCTTTAACCCTTCCGTCTTGACCGCGAAGTGGTATTTCAGTGGTCGTATGCCACAGAACCTGTCCAGTTGTGGCATCAACTGTCGCCTCCTCTCTGTCGATCACCGGCTGACCTGACTGCATTATCTGTTGCTCCTCCCGCGCATACTTGGCCGCCATATCTGGCGGGTAAAAGTCAGAATCTGACTTACCCAGCAGCTCATTCGAGCTGGCAGCTCCCATCCGGCGGGCCAATGCCTCGTTGGCAAGGAGAAATCTGTTGTTTGTGTCTTTGGCATAGATGAAATCGGGCAAGTTGTCGATCAACGTGCGCAAGAATTCTGCTCCTGCATCAGCGCTTCTTCTGCACGCCTGCGTTCCGTGATATTGCGCACAGTGGCCAGCAGTGTCGGCCGCCCGCTAAGCGTCAATGCAGTCAGACAAACGTCAGCCGGAAAAACGGTGCCGTCTTTGCGTTGGTGTAACCACTCGAAGCGTTCCTTGCCGTTGAAAAACGCTGCAGCAATCCTTTGTTCAGCTGCCCTCAAGGAGGGTGTGCCGTCAGGTTGATGGGGAGGTGAAATACTGGCCAGGTGCCTCATGGAGTCCAGGGTCGAGTATCCGAACAACTGCAGGGCGTCTGCATTGCAATCCAGAAACCCTTTTTCGTCCATAAGCAAAGCCGCGTCGACCAAGTCCGCAAACAACGCGCAATATTTCGCCTCTGCTTTCTGCGGGGCGTCTTCGACGCGCCTCCGCTCTGGAACATCCTGTTTTCCGCCACACATCTGTACCTTTTCTCCCGGCTAAGCCGAACGACTGTACTCAGAGCCATCCTGCCATTCCTGATGTTTTACAATGCAGCCGCGATTCGACATGGCATTTCCTCCGGATGACAACGTGGACATAGCTGGTGCGTCAAAGATGGTGCCATCGTTCCCTAATGGGTCCGTTTGGTAGCCTAGAACTATTGTCAATCATTGACCTCAAGAAACTCATGGCTGAGGATCACAACCAGATTACTAAGGTGTTTCGGAGCCTCACACCTTTGCGGCTGGAACTCAATGAATGCAGAGACGTTCGCGCGATACTAGGCGGATAGTTGGCGTTAAATCGCGATCTCTAACAATGTCGGCGGTTGTCAAGTTCCTTCGGAGCACACGACGGCGTGGGCTCGGAGAAGAGCGCCATTTCGCTCTCGTTGAAGGTTTGCGCATTCCAACCTGGGCTCGCTGCTAATCGTGCG
>JABCZH010000018.1 GCA_013289795.1 Acidobacteriota bacterium | reverse complement strand
GTTTCCACCGAGAACGCTCACCGTCCCGGTCGTAGGCCGCATCAGCCCAAGAAAGAGCTTGACCGCTGTGGTTTTGCCGGCACCATTCGGTCCCAGCAGTGCCAGCAGTTCACCGGCGCGCACGGAAAAATCCAGGTTGCGCAGCGCCTGCACATGGCCAAACGTCTTGCTGACCCGCTGAAGTTGTGCGACTACGGTTCGCTGAGGATGAGACATCCGGGTAGGAACTGGTAGGATCTCCGGCATGGTGGCAAGCATTCTGGCGTTCCTCATTCCTGCCCGGCGGTCAGGATTAGCCAGGCAAGCTCATCTTCAGAGATCGCAGGCGGCCGCACCAGTGGAGATCATCATCATGTAGCGATGACAAATGTCATCTAAGACCGAACACTAAACTAATATGACCATGGTATAATGACTATGATCGAGGGCTTTAGAAATGAAGAAAATGGCAGCAGGTTCCTTTAAAGTACATTGCCTGGCGGTCATGGACGAAGTTCAAGCCAAGCGCGAGACCGTGATCATCACTAAACACGGCAAGCCAGTGGCGAAGCTCGTCCCCGCCGACAAGAACACGGACGACATCTACAATTTCATGGCTGGTAAGGGTGCCATCGCAGGCGATGTCGTTTCCCCGGCTTTGACAGATGAAGATTGGGGCGAACTGAAGTGATCCTCGTGGACACACATGTTGTCCTCTGGCTGGCCTTTGACCAAGCTCAACTTTCTAAGAACGCGAGAACGGCCATCAACCACGCGCGCGCAAACGGGGAGGGACTGGCTATCTGCGACATCACTTTGCTCGAGCTGACAACCCTCTCGAGGAAAGGACGCATCCGCCTTGACGTCAGCCTAGAATCGTTCTTGGACGAAGTCGAAGCAAGGTTCATCGTCCTGCCCATCAACGGCCGTGCTTGCGTGCGCGCGCTCGGGCTTCCAGCGGCGTATCCCAAAGATCCCGCAGATCGGATTATTGGAGCAACCGCGTTGGTGGAAGGGCTGCCTTTACTCACCGCAGACCGCGAGATCCGACGATCACGGGCAATCAACACAATTTGGTGAGAACGCGCTTGGACTGCGGTTCCCCGACGACCATTCGGCGGGAACAAATCACCTGGCAGCGGGATAGGCTGTGCTGACGACAACAACTCCTACCCACAAGGTATAATCCGAAGTTTCATGTCGATACGACCGGGTATTGAAGTGGCCAGCCTGAGCGATCTGGGTTGCCAGCGCGAGAACAATGAGGACAGCTACTCCTACTGGGAGCCGGCTAGCGATGCGGAATTCGCCCAGAAAGGCAGGCTTGCGGTGGTGGCCGATGGCATGGGCGGCCACGAAGGCGGTCAGGAGGCCAGCCGCATCGCGGTTCAAGTCATCCAGGAAATCTATGGCGACACCCCGGCGACCGATCCTCAAGCCCTGCTGACCGCGGGTTTTCAAGAGGCCCACCAGCGCATCCAGAGTTACGCGACCGCTCATCCGAAACTCCGGGGAATGGGCACAACCGCCACGGCAGTTGTGGTCCTGGCCAACCAGCTCCATTATGCTCACATCGGTGACAGCCGTTTGTACCGGGTGACTAGAGAAGAGATCACGCGCCTGACTCACGATCACTCTTATGTGGGCCGTCTGGTGGAGAGCGGAGTGATCTCTGCGGAAGAAGCCGAAGCCCATCCCCAAAGAAACATTCTTACTGCCGCGTTGGGTGCCGGGGCAGAAATCGCCGTTGAAACCCCGCCGACGCCTGTCCCGCTGAAAACTGGAGACATTCTGGTGCTCTGCACTGACGGGCTTTGGGGTCAACTCACCGATTTGGAGCTGCAGCGAGCTGTCCTCCAGAACTCGCCCGCTACCGCCTGTCGCGCCCTGGTCAACCTCGCCAGAGAGCGCGGTGGGCCGGATAACATTACCGTGCAAGTGCTGCACGTGGTGTAGTCGCGTTCCCTCCACTCGATGATTTTCTTCGGCATCTTTTTGCCTGCCTTGTGCAAATTTAGTGCGTTCTGGACCCGGAGTGTCGCGGGCTGTTCAATGGCCATATAACTGATTAATAAGCGGTTAACTAAGTTCCAGCTGCGGGCTGGATTGGCCGGGAGCGTGCTAATCCACTGCAAGTCAATAAACTCTATTAAAACAATAGAGTTTTATGGCATACTGCCAAGCCATGAAGATTTCGCAAAAAGGACTCTACGCCTTGCAGGCCATGATGATGCTGGCCCGCCACTATAACCAGGGAGCGATTCGCATCCGCGACATCGCCTACGAAGAGGCCCTACCGGAAAAGTTCCTGGAACTGATTCTGCTGGAACTGAAGAATGCCCGCATCGTGGAGAGCGCACGCGGAGCCAAGGGTGGGTACCAGTTGCGGCGGGCGCCGGAAGAGATTCGCCTCAGTGAAATTATCCGATTGATTGACGGCCCGCTCGCTCCATTCGGCGATGCCGAACAGTTACGCAGCCTGATCGATCGCGATGCCGAGCACCGCAAACTTTACCAGATATTTCTGGACGTTCGCGACGCCGCCGCCAAGATTCTGGAAAACACCACGCTAGCCGACATCGTAGGCCCGAAGTCGCCAAGGTCGAAGAAGGGACGAAAGAAAAAAGACGAAGCCAGCGTCTTACCGATGGTAGTTCACGGGAACCCCGGTCGGAGCCGAGATGAATAGGAAGTACCCATTGTGGCTGTTGCTTATCTGCATTGCCGTCCCTGGGTTTGCCCAGGCTGTGATTCGAGTGGGCGCATTTCCCAATATTACCCACGCTCAAGCCATGGTGGGCAAGGCGAACGGAGCCTTTCAACAAGCCCTCGGGCCGAACGTGAAGATCGAGTGGACGAGTTTCAACGCTGGTCCGTCAGCGATTGAGGCGTTGTTCTCGGGCGCCATTGATATGGCCTACGTAGGACCGAATCCCACCATCAGTGGTTATTTGCGCTCAAACGGCGAGGCGCTGCGCGTAATTGCAGGCGCGGCCAGTGGCGGAGCAGCCTTGGTGGTGCGCAACGATTCGGGAATCAACCAGCCGGAAGATTTTCATGGCAAGCGAGTCGGATCTCCGCAACTGGGGAACACCCAGGATGTGGCCTTGCGCGCATGGCTAAAGGTGCACGGGATGAAGCCGACCGACAAAGGCGGAGACGTGCAGGTGGTCCCGCTGGCCAATCCCGACCAACTCACCATGTTCCTGCAAAAGCAACTGGACGCTTCGTGGGCTCCGGAACCGTGGGCTACGCGCTTGATTCATGAGGGCAATTGCCATCTGTTCCTGGATGAGCGGGACTTGTGGCCCGCACGGCAGTTTGTAATCACCAACCTCGTTGTGAGTCCCAAGTTTCTGCGGGAGCATCCTGAGGTGGTGAAAAAGTGGCTCGCAGCTCATGTTAGGCTCACCGACTGGATCAATGGGCATTTGCCTGAAGCCGGAAAGATTCTCAACGGCCAAATTCAGAAAGAAACCGGGAAGGCACTTGCGCCTGCCGTGCTAGACGAAGCCCTCGGACGGCTGCAAATCACCTATGACCCGCTGCGCAGCTCATTGGTGACTTCAGCAAAATCGGCTTATGAAGCCGGATTTCTAGGCAAGCAATTGCCAGATCTCTCGAGCTTGTACGACCTGGGCCCGTTGAACCAGGTTTTGAAGGAAAGAGGGAAGCAGGCGATTCAATGACACCCAATGCTGCGCACCAATCTCCGTTAACCAGCGATCACCGCTGCCCGATTCGTCCCGCACCCGCAACGCGGGTGAGGCCGAGCACCGCGACCTTGGTCGTTCCCCTGCGCCACGTAAATCGAAACGGCATTCCTAAAGTTTCGCTGGATGGAATCTCGCTCAGTTACAAGACGAACGACGGATCGCAGTTGCTGGCGCTCGACAATATCAACCTCAGAGTCAAGGCTGGTGAGTTCCTGTGCATTGTCGGTCCGTCCGGTTGCGGCAAGTCCACGCTGCTGCATCTGATCGCGGGCCTGCAACCGGCCACTTCCGGCAAGGTGCTGATAGATGACAAACAGGTCGAAGGCACAGGAACCGATCGCATCCTCATTTTTCAGGAGCTCGGTCTTTTCCCCTGGCTAACGGTCGGACAAAACGTCGAGTTCGGAATGAAGATGAAAGGCATCTCCAAGGCCGAGCGAAATGAGAGGACCGATTACTACCTGCGGCTGGTCCATCTAACGCAGTTTAAGGACAGCTATTCCCATCAGCTGTCGGGAGGAATGCGGCAGCGAGTGGCGCTGGCCCGGGCGCTGGCCTCGGAGCCCGATGTACTTCTGATGGACGAGCCTTTCGCCGCGCTCGACGCACAAACCCGCGACCTGTTGCACGACGAGCTGGAACGCATCTGGTCGGAAACCGGCCGCACCATTATTTTCGTCACTCACAATGTGCGCGAGGCGGTGCGGCTTGGAGATCGTGTGGCGTTGTTCACTTTCCGTCCGGGGCGGATCAAGCGTGAGTTTGTAATCGACTTGCCACGGCCGCGGCAGCTCGAACATGTCACCGTGGCCAAGAGTGCGCGCGAGATTCTCGACCACCTGCGCGAAGAGATTAACAAGTCCCTAGAGGAGCAGTACGGTCATGAAGCGGTTCGCTAAACACGCCATCTTCTATTCGGTGCTGGTTGGGGTGTGGCTCATCCTCGCCAAACTGAAGATCTGGCCGCCGTATGTCTTTCCGACTCCGCGGGGCGTGCTGGACTCACTGTGGGCCGGCTTCGCCGACCATAGTTTCTGGATCGCAATCGCGGTCAGCATGAAGCGCATGTTGATCGGATACAGCCTTTCCGTGGTGCTTGGAATGGTGCTGGGCTTGGGGGTGGCCAGCAACAAATTCCTGGAAGAAACCATGGGCGGCTTGCTGGTCAGTTTGCAGAGTCTCCCCAGTATTTGCTGGCTGCCGCTGGCAGTGCTGTGGTTCGGACTGACGGAAAAGGCGATTTTGTTCGTGGTGGTGATGGGGTCGCTGCTCTCTGTCACGATTGCCATGGAGACCGGGCGCCAACAAATGCCAAAAATCTACGGCATGGCCGGTCGCAATCTCGGGGCGCATGGTTTGAAGCTGTTCTGGTACGTCCTGTTGCCCGCGAGTCTGCCGTACATTCTCTCCGGCTTAAAGCAGGGGTGGGCTTTTGCCTGGCGCTCATTGATCTCTGGCGAAATGATTTTCGTAAGTTTGGGGTTAGGACAGTTGCTCATGATGGGGCGCGATCTGAATGACATGAGTCAGGTGATTGCGGTGATGATTCTGATTGTCGTCATTGGGTATTTGGTCGATGGCCTGGTGTTCAAGACCATCGAACGCCGGTTGCAGCACAAGTGGGGGCTGGCTCCAGCTACATAAGTAGCGCGCACATTTGAGGCTTCGCGCAGTTCCCCGGCACGGCAGAGGGTTCGTCATCCCGGGAAAGCGCACATAATACAAGTTAGTCCATAGAGTTACTGTCAACCATGAACGCCCAGTACAAGACGGATATAGCGTGGTCGGGACGAGGCACTCAGGCACCCCTAACGCCCCGCCTATCGCTTGACGAGTACTTCCAGGATGAGATAAACCAAGGTTCTCGAAGCAGAGTAAACAGGGACGCTCGGCGGGCCTGCTTTCGCGCAGTCACCGGACGCTTCACAGTCCCTGTTGCAGCCTCGCGCAGGCTGGTTCTGTTTACAGTAAGCCTTGGACGTAGTTCCAAACCATCCTCAAATAAGGAATGCTCCATGAGAATCCGCAACCTTTGCCTGGCCCTGTTCTTAATCGCCGGTGTCTCGCTCTGCTGGGCACAAACCATTACTGTCGCCGCCGCGTCCGATCTCCAGTTCGCTTTTCAGGACGCGGCCGCCCGCTTCGAGAAAGTCTCCGGCAAGCAGGTCAAGCTAATCTTCGGGTCGTCAGGGAACTTCTTCGCCCAGATTCAAAACGGTGCACCTTTCGATCTATTTTTCTCGGCGGACCTCGACTATGCCAAGAAGCTCGACGCGGCGGGACTCGCCGAATCCGGCTCACTGTACGAATACGCCACTGGCAAGATCGTGTTGTGGGCGCCCCGGCAATCGCCAGTTGACCTAAAACGCGGCCTGCAAGTGCTGCTGGATCCCGCCATCCAGAAGATCGCTATTGCCAACCCGGAGCACGCGCCTTACGGCCGCGCGGCAGTTGCAGCCTTGCGACAAGAAAAACTATACGACCAGGTCGCAGGCAAGTTCGTGATGGGGGAGAACATCTCTCAAACCGCCACTTTCGTCGTTTCCGGCAGTGCGGACGTCGGCATCGTCGCCCTGTCCTTGGCACTGGCACCGGCTTTGAAAGACAAAGGGAAATACGCGGAAATCCCGGCGAACGACTATCCCCCGATCGAGCAGGCAGCGTTGATTCTGAAGTCATCGCAGCAAAAGGAAACCGCCCGCGCGTTTCTGGCTTTTGTGAAGTCCCCCGAGATTGTGGATTTGTTGAAGACATATGGGTTTTCGGTTCCGGTGAACGCCGGCGCCAGCCCTTAAGTTGATTCGCAGAGCAAACAGAGTCTCAAATAACCATTCCGAAAGAGGACAAAGTATGAATCGCATGCTGATGGTAGGGTTAGTGGTTGGATCATTCGTTGTGGGTGCACTCGCGCAGCAATCGTCTGCAGCGCCCGCGTCGAAGGCTGTAACAGTTCGTGGCTGCCTCGACGGGGACCGTGGAAACTACGTCGTCGTCGAAGAGAACAGCGGCTCGGTTTACGTATTGAAAGGGGTAGGA
This sequence comes from Acidobacteriota bacterium, assembly GCA_013289795.1. Classification (GTDB taxonomy): domain Bacteria; phylum Acidobacteriota; class Terriglobia; order Terriglobales; family Acidobacteriaceae; genus JABCZH01. The sequence continues at coordinate 68,863 of JABCZH010000018.1, read as the reverse complement.
AACAAGCTCGACAGTTATCTGCGTCATGAGGTCGAGGTGAAAGGGAAGATCCTCCCCGGGACAATCAAGACCGGTGTAAGGCCTGAGAAGGCCGGAAGTAACCCCAGCGATACAGTACACGGTGTTGATGGCGTTCCCTTGCGCGTGGCCAACGTACAGACGGACCTGCGCACGATCTCGAGAAATTGCAAAGCTGCTGATCAGGAGTAACAAGTCACAGGCTGGCGCCAATTTGGCGCAAGGATAATCTCTATTATAGAGATAAGGTTTGATGACATAGGGCCGGCCAGCGTTAGTGAGATCTCGAAAAAGGACTTTAAGTTTCTACTCAGGAGAAAATGACAATGAAATCGCTAGTCTCTTTCGTCGTACTAGTCTTGGCGGTGACTGTCTTAGCGCAGACAGAGTCCCCATCCAAGGCCGGTGCGAAAACAACTACTAAATCACCAACCGTCAGCGCGAAGGAAGTGCAGGCGCTGCGCGATGCCCTGGCGGCGCAACAACGCCAGACCGAGCAACAGAACCGGCAACTCGAGCAGTTGAGGTCCCAGGTGCAGCAACTGCTCGATGCCACGCAACAGGCCAACGCCAGTGCGCAAAAGGCGCAGAGCAGCGTGGATCAAGCTCAAGGCGCGGCCACCCAGGCGCAGCAATCGGCAGCCGAAGCACAGAGAATCGCTGACCAGGCTTCTTCCAAGGCTGCAGAAGCGACCACCGCTCTGGCCGCAGTCAGCGACCAAGCCCAGGACGAGGGCAAGCAGATCAGCGCGCTGCAAGCCGTGTTGGGCCGCTTCCGCTTCAGTGGTGATGTCCGCATCCGCGGCGAGAGTTTTAACCAGGACGGCGTGCCCGACCGCAACCGGGCGCGGATTCGTGTGCGCTTCGGTATTGACGGGAAGTTGAGCGAAGACTTCGTGGGCGGATTTGCCCTCGCCACCGGCTCGCTGGGCGATCCCACTTCCACCAACGAGACCCTCACTGGCGCCTTTGATCGCAAGACGATCGCCTTGGACCGCGGGTTCGTTACCTACAATCCCGTAGCGCACCAGTGGCTTTCTCTCACCGGCGGAAAGTTTGCCTATCCCTGGCAACGGACTTCGGTGACCTTCGATCCCGACCTTAATCCGGAGGGCTTCAACGAAAAAGCGTCATTTAACTTCTCCGGACCGGTACAAAATTTCACGGTGCAGGGAATCGAACTTCTGTACAACGAAGCCAACGGGAAATCCGGCGTCGTGTCGCAGGACTCCTATGCGCTGGGTGGCCAGGTTTCGGCGAAACTGCAGGTCGGCCCCTGGACTGCCACACCCTCGCTTCTGACCCTGAAGTGGAATCGTCCGGATGCTCTGCTGAGTGAGAGTGCCTTTACCACCGGGGCCACCAGCACCGGCTTCCTGCCCGCCGGCGCCGTCAAACCTACGACCGGGATTCCGATCCCGGGCGAGGGTCAGGGTTGCGCCAAGGGCAACGGGTTTCCCGGATTTGCTCCGTGCGTGTTCGCCCCCAATGGCATGACCAACGCAACTGTGGTGGATTCCAAGGGAGTCGTGCACTTCGCTTCCGAGTTCAACTATGTGGACTTCATCCTGAATAACCAGATTCAAGATGGATTCGCGCGCTTACCCATCAACCTGCTGCTGGAGTTCCTCGACAATCCGGATGCCGTGGCCCATCCGCTCAACTCCAAGGGCAACGTGATTTCCAGCCTCGGCAGCCAGAACAAGGAATACGGGTTTGATTTCAGCCTCGGTCAAACCAAGAACAAGAACGACCTGCAATTTGGTTACGCCTGGTACCGCGAAGAGCAGGACGCTGCCATCGCCTCGTTTGTGGAGAGCGACCAGCGGGCTCCGACCAACATCCTTCAGAACCGCATCTACGCGCTCTGGAAACTGCGCGCCAACACACTCGCCAGCTTTACCTGGTGGCGTGGTCGCGCTCTCAACACAAACCTGGAGAACAACGCTGCCTTGTTCAACAACTACAACACCAGCGTTCCGACCATCAGCAAAGCGGGTCAACAGGAGTCGTACCTGAACCGGCTACAGTTTGACCTGATTTACTCTTTCTAGCCAAGCTGAAAACCTGGCCACGGATTGGCCCGAATCGAAGGATTCGCGAAATCCGTGGCCGCTTTTGTCCAGTTCTGTTTAAATAGCAAGCTATCAAAAGGATCACATCCATGATTTCAAGGCGGGACTTTCTTCGAGGAGTCTCGGGAGCGGTTGCGGCGGCGGGCGCGATTCATCCCTTGCTCACTTGGGCCGCCGATGATTCTGCGGTGGTCATACCGGGCGAAGAGGGCCTGATCGTGCGCTCTGCACGCTTCCTCGATCTGGAAATGCCGCCCGCGTTCATCGATTCCTGGATCACTCCCGTCCCCCATTTCTTCGTGCGCAACCACATGCACGAACCCAGCACGCTCGACGCCGCAACATGGGAACTCAAAGTCTCCGGTGAAGTCGAGAAGCCATTGACCTTGAATTTCGCTGATATGGTCCGAATGGAGCCGCACACTGTCACCAATACACTGGAGTGTGCGGGCAACGGGCGGGCGTTTCAGCGTCCTCGTGTTCCCGGCGTGCAGTGGCAGAGGGGCGCGGTGGGGACAGCACGTTTCAGCGGCCCGCGGTTGCGGGATATCTTGCACCAGGCTGGTGTGAAGCCTACCGGGAAGCACGTCATGTTTCATGGCCTGGACGAAGTGCCGAGCAAAGTGCCGCCATTCATCCGCAGCATTCCCATCGAGAAAGCCATTGACGAAGATACACTCATCGCCATGCGCATGAACGGCGCCGAGCTGACCCGGCATCACGGCTTCCCGGCGCGCGCTCTCGTTCCTGGCTGGATTGGCGCGGCTTCGTGTAAGTGGCTGAGCGAGATCAAAGTGCTCGACAAAGAGTTCGACGGCAACTTCATGAAGCCGGGATACCGCTATCCCAACCATCCGCTGAAGCCGGGCGATCCGCTCAATGTGGACGATAGTCATCCGCTGACCGCGCTCAACGTTAAGTCGGTCATCGCCAGCCCGACGGACGATTGGACTTCGAAATCGCGCACGGTAAACATCCACGGAGCGGCCTGGGCCGGGGACGCCGACATTGTTAAGGTTGAGGTCTCGACCGATTCGGGCGCGACCTGGCAAGCCGCGCAACTGGGGCGTGATCGCGCCAAGTACGCGTGGCGTTTGTGGAGTCACAGCTGGAAAGCTCCCCAGGTGGGCGACTACACCATCCTGTCACGGGCTACCGACAGCCAGGGCCGCACGCAGCCGGAGACTGCCGACTGGAATCCCAGCGGCTATTTGTATAACGCCTATGATCAGGTGAAGATCCATGTCGCCACCTAAATTTGTTCTCTTGTCATTCCGAGCGAAGCGAGGAATCTGCTTTTTCTCGAAGGCAACTAGAACAGCAGATTCCTCGTCGCTCTCGCTCCTCGGAACGACAAAGGTTGCCGCCGTATTGCTCGTGTTGTGCAGCCTTCCGTTGCTGCGCGCGCAATCTCCTGAACTGCCTGCTGGCCCAGTGCAAGCCAAACTCACCACTGCATGCACGGAGTGTCACGAGTCGCGCATCATCATTCAGCAGCGACTTAGTAAAACCGCGTGGACCAAAGAGGTAGACAAGATGATTAAGTGGGGAGCGCTGGTCGATCCCGTTGACCGCGACAGCTTCATTGAATATCTAAGTACAAACTTTCCTCCTGACAAAGCTCCAGAGCAGATGCCGCGAGTAGCGGCGAACAAGAAACGCTGATCTAGCCCCCCTAGGCCCTCGTAAACGGGTGTATAGAAGACTCATTTGCATCCGTCCGTCGCGGGATCGCCATTTCAGCAAACCTTGTCCAAGGAAGGGAAATTATAAAATGCACCGCTTTTTCTTTGACATGCAGGGAATCGTGGGATAACGTTAGCTCCCGTAGTACGGGCCCCGTTTGAATCTTTCTGCCGTGGAGGTCCTCAAGATGATCCGCTTCACTAGTTCTCTTTCTGTTCCTGGCCATCTGTCATGAAAACTCGATTCCTTCCACTTGCGCTGCTGTTAGCATCGCTTCCCCCGTGCGCCATCGGACAATCTCTGAAGGAGGGTTCCCGGCCCCCCACGGCCCCGATCTCGCCTTCGTCGCCGCCCGGCGTGAACTGCTCGCCCGCCCCATGTGTTTTGCCCGCGACGCTCGCCTCGGAGGGAACAAGCGCTAACATTTTCGCTCCGGTCGTCGCAAACCCGAAAAATCCAAGGCAACTGATTGTGGGAAGCGATGACGGCAACTGTGGTCTATCCACTCATGTCGGCTTTCATGTGTCGAGCGACGCCGGATCAACCTGGAGCACCACATGCCTGCTCGGGCTCAGCGCATTCGGGCTGGCGTTTCAGCCGGGCGATTGGCCTCTTGTGGCATATGATTTGAAAGGGGCAGCCTATATCGCCGCGTATTATCAGGCTCCTCCCCCCCCTCCAACCCGCGGTCATCGGCTTTGAGAAATCAACCGACGGCGTCAACTGGAGCACGCCAGCTGTGGCCCTGGGCAGCGACAGCACGCAGATCTTTTTTCCCTGGCTTACGGTAGACCGGACCGCCAGCAGCCCCTACGCCAACAGTGTCTACGTCCTCGGCATAAATGTGAGCAGTTCCGCCCAGGTCTTAGTTTCGCGCTCCCGCAACGGCGGAAACACCTGGAACACCGCCCAAGTGGTCGCGGCCCCCAATAACGTATGGGAATATAACCCCAGCCTCACCATCGGCAAGGACGGCACTCTCTACGCCGCGTGGATGCACTGCCTCCAGTTTGGACGGTATTTGTGCACCAACGACATCGGGTACATGGTGTTCTCGAAGTCGAGCGACGGCGGAGTCATCTGGTCGCTGCCCAAGCTGGTGATGCCCGTTCATGAGGTGCCAAACAGCTGCGGTTGCTACGGCTTCGGAGTAATACCAAACACCACAGTCGGAGCGCCCAACACACCCGCGCTCGCAGCGGACGACAGCAAGGGACCCTACTCCGGACGTCTGTATATAACGATGTTCGAGTGGACGGGAACCTACATGCGGGTGCTGGTGATTCATTCGTCGGATGGTGGCAACACCTGGTCGAAACCAGTCCCGGTGGCCCCGGCGCGCGAGACGCATGATCAGTTTTTCCCCTGGATTTCGGTGAGTCCGGCTGGGCTGGTCGGAGTGAGCTGGGTTGACCGCCGCAACGATCCCGCAAATATCGACTATCAGGCTTATGCCGCGATCTCCTCCGACGGCGGCGAAAGCTTTCAGACTAATATGCAGTTGACGACTGCATTTTCGAATCCTGACGATGGCGGCTACGGCAACTTCCTGGGCTACTATGCCGGCAACACCTGGGACGGCCCAAACTACTTCGTCGCCGCCTGGATGGACACCAGCAACGGCATCAGCAGCCAGGACTACGTCGGCGGCATCCGGCTGCACTGAGGTCGTCAGGGGCGAAGAAATCGAATGCCTACCGCGCCTGCGAGCGCAATTCTTCGGTAGGCCTGTCCGCTGATTGCGGCATCGCCTCGAAAGCCTTCGCCGGTTGCACCGCAACGACCGGTTCCTTGATGGAATATTTCAGCAGTACCCAAAGGGCGCGCACGCCGTCCTTCCAGCCAATCTTCTTGCCTTCTTCGTAGGTGCGTCCCTGGTAGCTGATGCCGACTTCGTAAATGCGCAGACGGCGCTTGGCCACTTTGACCGTGACTTCGGGCTCAAATCCAAAACGGTTTTCTTCGAGCGGAATCGCCTGGATGATCTCCCGCCGGAAGACTTTGTAACAGGTCTCCATGTCGGACAGGTTGATGTTCGTCAGGCAATTGGAGAGCAAGGTCAGCACTTTGTTTCCCACCGAATGCCAGAAGTACAGCACGCGATGGGGCGCGCCGCCCATGAAACGTGATCCGTAAACCACGTCCGCCTTGCCTTGAATCAGTGGCTCCAGAAGTAAAGGGTAGTCCTTGGGGTCGTACTCGAGGTCGGCATCCTGGATGAGCACGAAATCGCCAGTGGCTTCTTGAATGCCGCGACGCAGGGCCGCGCCTTTGCCCAGGTTACGGGGTTGCAGAAGAACCTTGATTTGCGGATGCTGAAGTTGCAGAGCCGCGAGAATTTCGCGGGAACCGTCGCGCGATCCATCATCGATGCAGATCAACTCGATATCGATGGGGACGGACAGAATGCGTTCGACGGCCTGCCGCAACGTGGCCTTCTCGTCGTAAACCGGCGTTACCACTGAAAGTTTCATTGCTGTTCGTGAATGCGCTCACAGCAGTTTAACGCCAACCCGGAACTCGGGCGCAGCAATAAAAAAGGGGCCGGACGAGCCCGGCCCCTGAAGTACCGCAGTGAAAAATCACTTCGCCAGAACAGTCACGCTGGGGTGGGTCACGGTCGGCGTCTCGTTAATGACGTAGATGGTGGAGCCGTTGGTCACGGCGACGGTGTTAGCGCCGAGAGTTCCGGTGCCATCCGTTGCGAAACTATAGGGCGTGGCAAGGACCATCTGGTTTTCTACGAGGAACGGCGCAGCCGCAAGACTCATGTCCTCGGTTCCAGAGAACTTTCCCGTATTGATGTGGAAGTCTCCGTCCTGGTTCACGACCGAGTAGTCGACGTCTTCCGCGGTGCCAAGGGTGTAGCTCCCGCCAGCAGGCTGTGTGCTGGTCTGGGCCAACATCATGCCGGAGGTGGCCGGGAAGTCATTGCCCGCAAGGAACGCGCTGACGCCGGGAACGCCGGTCACCAGATAACCTACAGGAGTGATGAAATTGCCGTTGAAGACAACGCGTCCGCTGAGGGGATCGACCGAATAGGTGCCCAGCACTCCCCATTCGGAAGCGGTGCTGCTCTTGAACTGGAAAAGCGTGCCTCCGGTGATGGTGCTGACACCGTCGAAGACTCCGGTGGCGATGTTGGCGATGGGAATGTCGCCGACCGCGAGGCCGACGCCGTGAGCGATGTACCTACCAGAAAGGCTGGCGGCAGAGAAAGGACCACTGGTCGCCAAGGCTTCTCCGCTGGTGATGGGATTGGGTAGCAGGTCAGTCGAGGCAAAGATCACGTCGGTGGAGTTGACGATATAGAACACGGTGTGCAAAGTGTAGGTGCCGACAGAGAATGACGCGGTACCGCGGCCGTTGCTGTCAGCACTGGTGAATGCGCCGGTGCCGCCGGTCAGGTCGGAGCCGGTTGCGCCAGCATCATCGTAGTCAAGCGCCAGATTGCTGAAGGCGCCGCCTGAGGCGGAGACAGAGCCCACGACCGCAATGCGGCCCCCGGCTGAATCGTTGCCGCTAAGGAGGAATGCGTACATTCCGTTGAGGCCGGCGCTGAAGAGCGAAGGGTTCTGAAGCCGGACAATGCCGGAGCCGCGAGTTCCGGTTCCGTTGCTGTCGTCGAATTCTGTGATTTGACCTGTGGTGAATGCGCCAGCGCCGTTGACTCCACCAACGCTGTAGCGGAATCCGGTGGTGCCGCTGGCAGTGGTTAGATTCAAACAGCCACGGTTGTCAGCACCCAGGGTGTAAGTGCCGCCGGTGATGGAAGCGCTCTGTTGGCCGGTGGTCCGGTTGGCGTCTTCGTTGCCCCCAGTGACGTTGCCATTTCCATCCGGGATGAAGCTGCCCGCCAGGGAAACTGCGCCGTTGACGTCAAATCCCTTCAGCAGGAAGGCGAAGGGAGCGGTCCCCAGTTTCGATTCGACGCCGGCGCTGCAGCCGTGAATATCGTTGATCTGAAGGCTGAGGCCGTTCGAAGCGGCCGCAACGGTGAAGGCGTCAGTAACCTGGAAGGTGAGAGCGTTGATGGTCGGCGTAGTGGGTGTGCCCGTAATCGCGCCAGTAGTGGGATTAAATGACAGGCCCGCCGGCAGAGTACCCGACTGCAACGTCCACTTGTAAGGTAATGTGCCGCCATTTGCCTGCAAGGTGACGGAGTATGCCGTGCCGGCATTGTCCATCGGCAAGAAGGCAGTCACCACAGCGGGTGCCGTCGCGGTGTGAATGCTGAGCTGGGCAGAAAGAGCTTTCACGCTGTTGGTGTCGTTCACTTGGAAAATCAACGCGCCGAAATTTCCTGATGCAGTGGGCGTTCCCGTAACTAGGCCGCTGGAGCTAAGGGACAATCCAGCCGGCAGAGATCCTGACTTCAACGACCAGACATAAGAACCTGTTCCTCCGGCTGCGTGCAATGCGGCGGAGTACGCGGCCCCAACCTCGCCGTTCGGCAAGGAAGAGGTTACGACAGAAGGCGCGGTGATGACTTGGATACTGAAGCTGCCCGAATCGGTGGTGTTCCGATTGGCGTCAGTCAGTTGAAACACCAGCGACGCGACAGTTCCTGCAGTTGTAGGTACACCCGTAATTGCGCCGGTGCTGGTGTTTAGAGACAAACCACCGGGCAGTTTGCCCGATTTCACGGACCACTTATACGGCGTTGTGCCACCGGTTCCCTGCAAGGTGACCGAGTACGATGCGCCGACCTCGCTGCCAGGCAGAGAGGCGGTCATAACTCGTGGCGCTCTGGGATTGATCTTGAGGCTGAGTGCGCTGGAGTCAGCAATGGAATCTTTGGCGTCCGCGACCCGAAAGACGAGAGCGCTGAAATTACCTTGTCCGGTTGGCGTGCCGGTGATGGCGCCCGTGCGACTCAGCGACAGACCCGCAGGGAGGGCTCCTGACTTCAAAGACCACGAATAGGGTTGTTTACCACCGCTGGCTTTGAGACTAGCCGTGTAAGCTGCGCCCATGGTGCCGTTGGGCAGGGAAGTGGTCACGATGCTCGGGGAGGATAAGCCGCCGCCACCGCCGCCGATGCTGCTAAATGCACCACCGCCGCAAGCTGTGAGTTGCAACACGAGAAGAAACAGGCAAGCAAGCGAAAGAAGGGACACGCCGCGATTCGTCATTGGATTGAATTCACCTGAGATTGAATTTGGCACAGTGTTGCTGCTCCGAGCCGTTCAAACTTATGTTTAGGGTCGAATCGGGGGACCTGCTGAGGGAGAAGCTACTGCGAGGGAGAAACTCCTACAGGTGATTGTCGAAGATACTTAGAGTCCTGACAAGAGTCGTACGTCTTGGTTGTGTAGAATCGAACGCGTGGAGTCGTTCGTCTCTACAACACTGCCGGATGGCAGTTTCGGGAACGCGAGGATACCTCACTGGAAGCGAATATGGAGTGGTGGTAGAGACGTAGCCAGGCTACGTCTCTACGTTGAACTAAGTTTCGCTTCTTACTGCACCGTCATAGTTACTTGCGTCTGCTGCGTAACCGATCCCGACTTAGCAGTGACGGTCACGGTATAGGTCCCGGCCGGCGTACCGGCGCTGCCGCCACCACCGCCACCGCCCGTGCTGCTGCTACCACCGCCGCACGCGGCCAGGAATAGCAGTCCAGCGAGCGCGAGGCCGAGGAGACCGTAAGCAATCAGCTTCTTGCGGGTCGTCGCGGCCAGCCCGGCGGTGCTTAACAACATCGCCGGGAGGAGCAGCCATACCGCGTAGAACCTCATCGATCTTCGCAGGACGTCAGGAGCCATTAATGCAGTGGAAGCTGCCGTGGTGGTAATGGTCAGCGTGGATTGCGCGCTGCCGCCAGTCAGCGTCAGAGTGGCTGGTTTCAAACTGCATCCGGGCGCCATCGATGGGGAGGGCTTCACCGAGCAGGTGAGCGTGGCGGTCGAGTTGAAACCACTCTGCGCCGTGATGGTGATCGTTGAGGTTGTCGAGCCGCCAGCGCTGACCGTTGCAGGATTGGCAGCCGTGGATGCGACCGCAAAGTCAGTTCCGGTCCCAGAGAGTTGGACGTTCTGGGTGCCGGCAGAATCTGTAATGGTCAGAGTTCCGGTACGCGTGCCCGCGGCGGTTGGCTTGAAGGTCACAGTAATCGTGCAGTCGCCGGGCGGAACTGAGGAGCCACAGGTGTTAGTTTCCGCGAAATCACCCGAGGCGGCTATCGTGGAAATCTGCAAAGGACTTAGATTGGCAGAATTAGTGAGAGTAACATCCTTCCCGGCGCTGACTGAGTTCACGACTTGCGCCGGAAACGTCAAGCTGATCGGTGCAGGAGTTGCGGTGGGAGCGGTCGCGAGCAAGGTCGCTACATGCCGAACCCGCCAAGCCATATGGTCGGCGATCAGCAAATCACCCGCAGCGTCGCTGCCGAGGCCATAGGGATTGGCCAGCTCGGCGTCCACGGCCGGGCCGCCGTCGCCGTGGAAACCGCGGTTCCCGACGCCTGCCACCGGTGCGATAGCTCCTGCAGGAATGGATACTCCGCCCAGGGAAATGGGCCTAGACCCAACGTTGACAGCACGAATCACGAAATCCAGGGAATCGGCGATATAGAGATTGCCCAGGTAGTCGATGGAAACAGCAAATGGAGCATCGAGAAAAGCGGCGGTCGCAACACCAAAATCACCGCACTTTGGGCCCAGGCAAGGAGCGCCGGTTCCGGCGATGCTGGCGATGTCACCCGGTTGGACGGTGAGAGTGCTGTCCAAGAGTGTGATCGCAGCGGCGCCTGTATTCACCACGCGAATTCGATTATCGGTGTTGTCGGCGATGTAGATGTTTCCGGAACGATCGACAGCGACGCCGCTCGGACCGTTAAGATTCGCCTTTAGGGCCGGACCTTTATCTCCGCACGCGTCTGTAGGAACGGCGCAGGTCGTGCCGTGGGCTCCCGCGACGGTATTGATATTCCCGGGCTGAATCGTGACTCCGGCAACCTTGATCGGAGTACTTTGGGCATTCACCACGCGAATGACATTGTTGCCCGGATGACCCGGGTTGCCGTCCGCGATGTAAATGTTGCCGGCACTATCCAGGGCCATTCCGATGGGGAATGCCATCTGACCCAGTGTAGCGGCCACGCCGTCCGTATATCCGGGGCCTAAGTTAATATCACCTGCTACGGTCACGATGGTGCCAGGCTGAATTGGGGTTCCCGCGATGATGATTGTTGAGGCTTGCGTGTTTATGACTCGGACGACAGAATCCGCAGTATCTACGATGTAGATGTTGCCTTTAGCATCCAGGACGACGTTGCCGGGGCCGGACAACTGAGCTTGGAGGGGAGGGCCGCCATCGCCACATGTCGGATTCTGATTCGTGCAGGAGTTGCCATCACCGGCGATGGTGGCAATGGATCCCGGGGCAATCTGCACGCCTGCGATGGTGATGGCTTCCGTCTGACTGTTGACGGCGCGAATCCGGTTATTGACGGTGTCTGCGATGTACCAGTTCGAGTGGGCATCGGCTGCAACCCCCGTCGGGTTCTGCAAAGCGGCATCGGTCGCCTTTGGTGCGCCGTCTCCTGAATAGCCCTCATTCAGCCCAACGCCGATGACCGTGTTAATGTCACCGTTGCTGTGAGTGACTTCACGAACGGCGCTGTTATTGCTGTCAGCAATGAAGATATTGCCCGTGCCGTCGACAAACACACCGGTGGGCGCATTGAGCTCAGCAACGAGGGCTGAGGAGCCATCTCCGAAAAATCCCTGCGTGTAAGTTCCGGCGACGGTATTAATTTTCCCATCCGCATGGGTTACCTCGCGGACGATTTGACCTTGCGTATCGGCGAGGAAGATGTTTAAGGAGCCGTCCACAAACACGTCATCCGGGAGATTAAGTTGTGCCGCTGTGGCCAGCCCCGTATCTCCACAGGGGGGAAGATTGCACACCGTAAAATTACCCGCGACCGTGGAGATGACGCCCGACGCACTGTTCACGAAGCGGATAGCGAAATCGCTGGTATCCGCGATGTAGATATTTCCGGAGCTATCGAGCGCGACGCCGTTGGGAAGGTTGAGCTGCGCGCTAATGCCCGCACCTGTATCACCGCAGAACGGAGGGCCACCCGAAGGGGTGCAGGCGGTGTAGTTTCCCGCAATGGTGGCAATGTTTCCCGGTTGAATGGTCACGTTCGCAACTGTAACCTGCGAGGCCTGCGTATTTACTACACGGACCACACTGTCGCCGGTATCGGCAATGTAGATGTTGTTCAAGCTGTCCAGGAAAACGCCGGCGGGAGCGGTCAGGAACGCGCTCAGCGCCGACGCACCATCCCCACAAGCAGGGGGAGCCGCGCAGGACTGGCCGTTTGTATTCCCCGCCACGGTGCCGATTGCGCCTGCGGAGATGTTCACCCCGTTGATGTTGAGTGTGCTCGATCCGGTATTAACTACGCGGATGACGTTGTTCCTGCTGTCGGCGATGTAGACGTTTCCATTGCCATCCACGGCAATGCCTTCGGGGGCATTGAGCGACGCGGTGGTGGCCGCTGATCCATCGAAGAAGTAGTTCGCAACGATGTCGCCGGCGAGGACGGTCAAATTATGGGAAGCGTCCACCTTAAAGACACGGTTGGAGAAGGGGTCGGAGATGTAGGTATTGCCATTGAATTGGACCACTCCCCACGGAAAACCAATGCTCGCGGAAGCCGCTGCCAGATTGTTCGGGCCGCCGCCAGCAACCGTGCTAATGACTTGACCATAAGCAGCGGAGGTCAAGATCAGGAAGATCAAAGCCAAGACCGCTGGGAATACGCCTGTTTTTCTCTGCATAATTACTGGCCCTTCGCATCGACGAACTGCTTTCGTCGAACCACCTGAGTGAGTATTCCGGACGCGATGAGCGCAAGCGGCGCCAAGCAATGCACGCGAATGCGACTACGCACCCCGGCTCGGGAATTCACGAGGGCCCTCCTTTTTTCGCTTTGAAAACGTTGTTCGTGGTCGCAAGAACAACGGGGGGTTGTAACCAGGTCTGAAACGCTGGACCTAACTAGGTGGTTTGTACCATCCGTCTGGGTGAAAAGTCAAAAAAAAAGGGCCGAGTGGCGGTTTGAGAGGGTGAGATGGAGTTTGCAAGCCGAAAGTGTTGAGAATGGGCAGCTTGGGACTCGGGGGGGGCCCGACTAGAGTCTTTAGTCCCTAAGAGCTTCAGCCCCTTGCGACTAAAAGACGTAGCCGTTATCGTTGCGCCAGTTCTTGGACGTGCTCTCCCCATGGTACGTTGGTCATTTAAACGAGTAAATCCCCCTTTTACACACACTAAATGGTTGGGCAAACTGTCCGTCGCAAGTGTGTAGAAATTTGCATATTTGGCATCGGGAATTACGATCAAGGCCTTATTTTAGGTACCAGTAGCGGGGAAGTTATTTGTTGTTCTTTCATTTGATTGTATGATTTTGGTCCCAGTTCGAAGAGATGGTTGCATTTGGCGGGGCGAGTGCTCTTCCAGTATCGAAGATAGTGAGCCCCTAGGTTTTAGCGTTCTTGCAAGGGCAGCTCGACGGTCAGCGTGATTGCGAGAATTACACCGAATTTCTGGGGTCACAGACTGTGACTGAGAGGGCGGAGCTACATCAGGGCGGGTAGAAAAGCTGAGCCAAGTGATTGTGATTCCAGGGTGGCAAACCTGAAAATCCCGTCGCTTTACCGTCTTTACCTGCGGAGCAGATTGGGATAGCATCACGAGCAAAGAGCAAGCGGGGCAAGGTTTTTGTCGGAGTCTTCCGGGTGCGGCGCACCGTGCCCCACGAACAAATCCGAAACGATCGACGTTCTGATTCACTTGAGAGGAACAATGAGGACAATTTATCGATTTCCAGTGTTGGTGGCGGGGATGCTGGTAGGGCTGTTGATGATGTGTGCCGCACAAGCAGATCCGCAAAGCAATGGGGCAGTGAACACGGCGTCCGTCAGTTCGCAAGCCAGCAACGTGCCGCAATTTCAGGAGCGGGATGCGCGTTACCGGATGGTGGCGGGCGATGTGTTCGATGTAAATTTCGACTTGACCCCGGAGTTCAATCAGCAGGCCGTGAGTGTTCAGCCGGACGGGTATGTGACCTTACGCGGAGTCGGCGAAATCAAGGTGGATGGAATGACCACGCCGCAGTTGCGTGAGGCGATTCGCAATGCCTACAGCAAGACGCTGCATGATCCCATCATCTCGATTACGTTGAAGGATTTCCAGAAGCCATTTTTCATCGCCGACGGCCAGCTTGGCCATCCTGGGCGCTACGAAATGCATGGTCCGCTGACTCTGTCGGAAGGGATTGCGCTCGCAGGCGGGTTTCTGGAGACGGCAAAGCACTCGCAGGTGGTCCTGTACCGTCGCGTGAACGATCAATGGACCTCCGCTCAGCTCGTCAATGTGAAGAAGATGGAAAACGGGCGGGACATGCGAGAAGATCCACTTTTGCACCCCGGGGACATGCTGTTCGTACCCAAGAATCGTTTTTCCAAGATCAAGCCCTTCATTCCGACCACGAACGTAGGCATGGCGGCATACGCTGCCCAATACTAGGAAATCCAAGAACAACGAGGTCCGACTATGAGCAATCAAGAATTGATACTACCCAGTGGGACGCCATCTTCCAGCTTTACGCTTCGGGATCTGCTGGCGATCGCGTTCCGGCACAAACGGACGGCAGTCATCTGCTTCGCCGGAGTTTTGCTGGGCACAATGTTCGCGGTGCTGGCGAATCCCTATCGCGCGTCGACCAAGTTCCTGATATCGCATGAACGCATGGATCCAGTGGTGACGGCTACGCAGGACGGTCCCGAGATGCGACGGCCGGATGTGACGGAAGAAGAGATCAACTCCGAGATCGAGATTCTTAAGAGCGGGGATGTCACGCGACGGGTGGTGCTCGCAGTCGGGTTGGACAAGAAGAAATCGCTCTCCGAATACATCCTGGGGCCGGCAACTCCCGAGGAGAGAATTGCCAAGGCGGCGGACCGGTTGGCGGGAGAACTCAAGATTGAGCCGGTGAATAAGAGTCAGGTGATCACCGTTACCTACACGTCGCACGATCCCAAGCTGGCCGCGAAGGTACTGCAGGCCGTGGGCGCGGCGTATATGCAGCAGCATAAGGACGTGTTCAACCCGCCGGGACAGGCGGCGTTCTTCGATCAAGAGGCGCAGCGATACAAGAAGGACTTGGCGGTCGCGGAAAACGAGATCAACAAGTTTGCGGAAAAGCAGAATGGAGTGGCGCCGCACGTGGAGAGGGACATCGTGCTGCAGAAGTTGAGTGATTTCCGCTCGGTGTTGCAGCAAACCAAGGCCGACCTGGCCACCGACGACGAGCGTATCAATTCGTTGCGGAAACAGACTGGGACGACGCCCGAGCGTCTGACAACTTCTACCTGGAAAGAAGACGACTATCAGGTGCTGCAGGGGCTGAAGAGCACGTTGATGAGCCTGCAGCTGAAACGCACCGAATACCTGATGAAATACCAGCCGGACTATCCGCTCGTGCAGGAGGTTGACCGGGAGATTGCGCAAACGCAGGCTTCCATCGCCGCTGAGGATAGCAAGCCCATCCGGCAGGAGACCACGGATCGCAACCCGACCTACGCATGGATCAATGAAGAACTGGCCAAAGCCGAAGCGGAGCGCAGCGGTCTACAGGCGAAGTTGTCCGCGACCCAGGCCACGGTGGACCAGTACGAAGCGCAGGCTCGAGACTTGCAGCAGAAGGGGTTGATCGAGCAGGACCTTAACCGTGACATGAAGAACGACGAGGACAACTACCTTCTATACCTGCGCAAGAAGCAACAAGCAATGATGACGGACGCATTGGACAACACGCAAATTGTGAACGTCTCCATTGCCGAGCAGCCGGTCGTACCCACGGCGCCGTACAGTTCTCCGGCGCTCATCGTGCTGATCGGTACGTTGGTCGCAGGCACGCTGACCTTGGGGGTCGTGTTTGCACAGGAATACCTTGATCCATCGTTCCGTACACCCTCCGAAGTGGCCACGGGCCTACCGATCCCCTTGCTGGCGGCAGTTCCATATCGCCTGAGTGGATTTCATGGCAATGGCAACGGCAACGGGAATGGACACGGATCGCACGGGGACGGCAAGGTGCATTCCTCCGATGAATCGATTTCGATGACTTCCTGACGTCATTCTTAAGATAACCATCGACTACGGATGCCCTTTCACCTTTAGGTGCGACGGGCTCCAGTTTCTTCAACCGCAAGCAAGCGTGACCTCGGCCGATCGGCCAAGAAGGGAATTTGGGGCATCATGAGCAGAAACTTTGAACTCCTGAACCAGATGGGTAAGGCGGTGGTGTTGCAACCAGAACCGGAGGCGAGACCGGTTCCGCCGGTGGCAGATCCGTCCAGCTTTCTTCCAGGGCTGGAACTCGATGGAATCGCCCGTGACGAGATCACGAAACTGGTTCATCGGACCTTCCTGCTGGCCGGAGCCGACGGACCACGCCGGGTAGTATTCACTTCCACCGAATCTGGAAATGGCGGGACATGGGTTTGCGCCCACGCCGGCGAGATGCTGGCCTCGCAGGTCGGCCGTTCGGTGTGCATTGTGGATTGCAACCTACGGTACCCCTCTATGCACAAGGAATTCATGGTAAAGAATCACCATGGGCTGGCAGATGCGCTGCTCGGAGAGGGCCCCATCCGTCAGTATGCAACTCAGTTGCGTCCCAATCTCTGGCTGGTAAGTTGCGGCGGATCTTGCGACAGCGCACTGGGTCTTCTGACTTCGGATCGGATGCGCAGGCGAGTTGCTGAATTGAGCGCTGAGTTCGACTATGTTCTGTTTGACGTGGCGCCGCTGAACGCTTCAAACCACGGCGTTATTCTGGGGCACTTGGCCGATGGCGTCGTGATCGTACTCAAGGCGCATGCTTCGCGCCGCGACTCAACTCGGGAAACGATTCAAGGACTGCAAGCCTCGAAAGTGAAAGTGCTGGGTGCAGTGTTGAATCAGCGGACCTTCCCGATTCCAGAGAAAATTTACAACCGCTTGTAAGTGGCAGCATGGCGAGTCGGAGATAGGGAAAGCCGCAGTTTTTGAATCCCGCTCCGGCGCGTTGCGCAGCCAACACCTTCCTTTCCGTATTCATCGAGTTGTTTGTCCGCGGTGAATGGCCAGTTTTCACGAAGCGCCTGGCCTCGACCCAGAAAGCGTTCGCCTTCAAAAATCACTGCTGAGAGGATTTCCTGATGGGCGCGATGAAAGGCCAAGTACTAAGCAGCATCACCAAGCTCTGCGACTTGGTCCTCCTGGTTGTTGCTTTTACCATAGCTACGCTGCCTCATATCGAGGCTTCAGGGTCAGTTTCACTCATCCAGTTCCTGCAGTACCGGATCAGGCTGTTCGATCTAGTCATTTTCTCCGTCCTTTTGGGGAGCTGGCAGCTCGTCTTCGCGAGCTTTGGACTTTACGGCTCTAAGCGGCTGACGAGCCGCAAGAGCGAGGCCTTGGACGCTTTCAAGGCGACGACGCTATGCGCCGGGGTTCTCGCACTTGCCTCTTTCCTGCTCAACTTCCAGTGGGTGACGCCGAATTTCGTACTGACTTTCTGGGGCTGCAGCACCGGCATGGTTGTTGGCACGCGCATGGCGGTTCGAACCTGGCTGCGGCGGTTGCGGATGCACGGGCGCGATTCGCGCAACATGCTGATTGTCGGTTCCAATCTGCGCGCCATTGAATTTGCCAAGACCATACGGTCAAAACCCGAACTGGGTTATCGCATTCTGGGTTTCGCTGACACAGAATGGAGCGGCATTGGGGCACTCCAGGAGCACGGCTGGCAGGTGGTGTGCGATCTCGACAATCTGCGCTCCTTTGTTCGGCGCAGCGTGGTAGACGAGATCGTGCTCACGGTGCCGATGCGTTCGTTTCACGATTTCGCTTCCGATGTCGTCGCCATGTGCGAACAGCAGGGCATCGTGGTGCGGGTGCTGTCGGATTTGTTCAACTTGAAGCATCGCTCTTCGAAGACGGAGGAGTTTGAAGGCTCACCAGTAATAACGCATTACAGCGGGATTGCTGAGGGTTGGCCCACAACCATCAAACGTTCGATTGACTTCATGTTGTCTCTGCTGCTGCTGATCGTGGTTACGCCCGTACTTCTGCTGACCGCGATCCTGCTCAAACTTACATCTCCCGGCCCCGTGTTCTTCATACAGAAGAGAATCGGCCTGAACAAGCGGGTTTTTCATATCTATAAGTTCCGCACCATGGTCGTGGGCGCGGAGAAGAAACTGCGCGATGTGGAGCACCTGAACGAGGTTTCGGGACCAGTATTCAAGATCAGGAACGATCCCCGGCTTACGCCCATTGGCAAGTTTCTGCGCAAGACCAGCATTGACGAACTGCCTCAGCTGTTTAACGTTCTGAATGGCGACATGAGCTTGGTCGGACCACGTCCGCTGCAGTTGCGCGATTACGAGCTGCTTACCGAGGCAGGCGAGGACTGGCAGCGCTGCCGCTTCAGCGTGCGCCCTGGCATTACTTGTTTATGGCAAGTGAGCGGCCGCAGTTCATTGCCATTTCACAAGTGGATGGAACTGGATCTGCAATATGTGCGCAATTGGTCGCTTTGGCTTGACGTTCAGATACTGGCCCGGACCATTCCTGCGGTGTTTCGGGGAATCGGCGCGGCCTGATGCTCACGCGGGAACCCAGTTTGGCAGAAGGGAATTCGGAGGAGAAGCTGCCGCTATTTCCAACAATGACGGAAAGCGAGAAGCAGCAAGTCCTGTTCGAATGGAACCAGACGGCATGTGATTATCCCTGGGAACAATGCCTGCACGAATTGATCGAAGAGCAAGCCGAGAACCGGCCCGAGCAAATTGCGGTGGTCGGTTCCGGCCGACGGCTTTCGTATCGTGAATTCAACGATAGCGCCAACCAGTTAGCCCACTATCTGCGCAGCCGCGGAGTGGGACGAAACCAGCGGGTTGGAATCTGTCTCGACTCTTCACCCGAACTGGCAATTGCGGTGCTCGCGGTCCTGAAGTCAGGCGCCGCGTGCGTGCCGCTTGATCTTGGTTATCCCACCGACCGCCTGAAGTACATGCTGGACGACGTGCAGGCCCGGGTGGTAATCACAGGAGAAGACGCACTTCCGGCGGTTGTGCCGGAGGACTGCGAAGTAATTTCGTTGACCGGCGCCAGGGCTGCCATGTCGAGTCAGCTGCGGACGAATCCGGAAAGCGATGTTACCCCCGCGGATGTCGCTTACGTAGTCTATACGTCGGGTTCTACCGGAAAGCCAAGGGGGGTTCTGCTCACACATGCTGGGCTGGTGAATTACAACACAAACGCAGCTCGCATGTATGCCATCACTCCACAAGACCGGGTACTGCAATTCTGTTCGATTAGCTTTGACATCGCGATCGAGGAAATGTTCATCACCTGGTTGAGTGGAGCGACCCTGGTGCTGAAGGACGAGGATGTGCCGCTCGCGGTTCCCGAGTTCTTGAAGTGGACAGAGAAACAGGGGATTACGGTTCTGGATTTACCGACCGCCTACTGGCATGAGTGGGTCCATGAGTTCGCTCAACTGGAGAAGGTGATTCCATCCGGCTTGCGACTGGTCATCGTGGGAGGGGAGAAGCCGTCTTCGCAGGCGTACGCGAAGTGGTTGAATTCGGCGGCGAAAGGCGTGCGCTGGATTAATACCTACGGACCCACCGAGACCAGCATCTGCGCCACTGCCTTTGAACCGAAATATGAGGCGGGAGAGCCGATTCCAGAGAATATTCCGATTGGGCGTCCGCTGGCGAATGTTCAAGTTTATCTGCTTGATTCCAAGCTCAATCCAGTTCCCGTTGGCGTTGACGGCGAATTGCACGTCGGAGGAGTGGGGGTTGCGCGCGGTTATCTCAACCGCCCCGAGTTGACCGCGGAGAAATTTATTCCCGATCCATTTTCATCCAACCCCGAAGCACGGTTATACAAGACGGGTGATCGAGGCCGGCATCTGCCTTCTGGTGATATCGAGTTTCTGGGCCGGGTCGATGATCAGATCAAGATTCGCGGTTTTCGGGTTGAACCTGTCGAAATCGAAAGCTTGCTGGCCAAGTATCCCGGTATTCGCGATGCGGCAGTGGTGGCGAGAGAGGATGCAGACGGCGGCAAGCAACTGGTGGCGTATTTCACAGTTATTCAGGGCGCGAAGCCGGTTCTGGCGGAACTTCGCCGTTACCTACTGGAACAGCTGCCGGACTACATGGTGCCATCAGCCTTTGTTGACTTGCCGGTTATGCCGCTGACTCCGAACGGCAAGATTAACCGGCGCGACCTGCCGGCGCCACAGTTTGAGCGGTCGGCGGCAACATTTGCGATGGCGACTGACCCGTTGCAGGTCCAATTAGTGGGTCTCTGGGAAGAGGTGTTGGGCAAGCGGCCGATTGGTATCCGCGATAACTTTTTTGAGTTGGGTGGCCACTCGTTGTTGGCGGCCAGACTGATGCATCGCACCGGGCAGGCATTGGGCAAGACTCTGCCGCTGGCAGTGCTGTTTCACGCTCCGACCATCGAGCGACTCGCCACCGTGCTGCGTCACGACGAATTGTCGCGACACTGGTCCTCGCTTGTACCGGTGCAACCCGTGGGCGCGCAGCCGGCTTTTTTTTGCATTCACGGAATCGGCGGCAATGTTCTCGGTTTTAATCGCCTCGGGCAGCACATGGCGCCCGACTATCCGCTTTACGGTTTGCAGTCCCAAGGCCTGGACGGGAAGAACCCGTGCCTTACCAGCATTGGCGCGATGGCTTCCCTTTACATCTCGGAGATGCGTGGGGTGCAGCCGCATGGCCCTTATTTTCTCGGCGGATTTTCTTTCGGCGGCTTGGTCGCCTACGAAATCGCGCAGCAACTCCGCGCCGCAGGCGAGGATGTGGGGCTCCTGGTGCTGTTTGACACCTATCCTGGCGACGTGAAGACCGGGGCGGTTTCTTTGTTAAAAGCGTTGTTCAAGCCGTCACGGAAGCATTGGTTGCACGATGTGCCACGGGCGGTGGAAAAGAAGATTCGACGGACCTGGCGCGGCTTGCATGTTCCCAAGTCACTCTGGAATGTTCACAATGCAAATCGTGCCGCCGCTTCGAAATACATTCTACAGCCGTACCCGGGCAAGGTGACTCTGGTACGCGCAACCGAAAAACCTCTCGAGGGTTCGTTCGATCCTCATGCTTTGTGGAAGGATCTAGCGGGCCGTCTGGTAGTTCACGAGATTGCGAGCGATCACTACGACATTTTGCTCGAGCCGCAAGTGCAGAAGTTGTCCGATCGTCTGAAGGGCTGGATTGATGCCGCACGATCGGAATACGAACGCGCCGGCGTTAGCTTGCAGGCGTCCTAACTCAACTTTCGCAGTCTTTGCAACCAAGTAAACACGAGAACCCAACTTTGCCTGAGACAGACATTCAAGAACCTGAGGCGTCGGTTGCGCAAAAGCCCGCAACCGGGTGGTTTTCGGCCGCGCTGGAGCGGCTATTTCCGGCCCGGTTTCTTGGTATCAGTCATGAGACGGTGATGTCACGGTTCGTGCCCTGGCTTCATAAGGGAGGCTGTGCAGTCCTCGATCAGGGGCTGATTTCCGGTTCCAACTTTGTGGTGAGTATCCTCCTTGCCCGGTGGTTGGTTCCGGAACAGTACGGAGCGTACGCAGTTGCTTTCGGATTCTTCGTTCTGCTGTCGCTGGTTTATGGCTCTCTGGTTCTGGAGCCGATGGCGGTCTTCGGCGGGTCGTCTTACCGCAAGAGTTTGCGGGGATACCTGGGTTCTTTGATCTGGATTCATGTGGCGATGTCGCTGGCGATTGCGGCGGCGTTCGGCGGTAGCGCATTCATCGCCTGGAAAGTGGCGCCGGCGAGCGGGTTGGGCGGAGCGTTGGCGGGCGTGACCATCGCGTCCCCGTGTGTGTTGTTATTTTGGCTGGCTCGACGCAGCTTCTATCTGGAACTATCACCGGCAAAAGCGGCGGTCGGGGCGTTGATCTACTTTGCCATCAGCCTGGGCTTGCTGTTCTTGGTGTATCGGCGAGGCTTGCTGTCGCCATTCAGCGCTTTCGTACTGATTGGGATAGCGGCCCTGGGCACGGGTATCTATCTGCTGGTGCGATTGCAAAAAGAACTGCGCCCCGGCCCTTTTGATCACCCTGTCAGTGAAGTCTGGGGACGTCATTGGCGTTATGGGTGCTGGGCCTTATTGAGTTGCGTGGCCAGTTGGGTTCCCGCCAACATCTACTATGCGCTGCTCGGTTCGTTCAAAACCATGGCGCAGTCCGGACAATTGAAAGCGTTAATGAATTTGACGTTGCCAGTCGAACAGGTCAAGGTCGCGCTGGGCCTGCTCTTTCTGCCATACGCAGCTTCGGTGATCGGGCGCGAGGGGAAAGCCAGCGCCGGGGCTTTGAGCCGAAGGATGACGCTGGTCGCGGTCGGGATAGCCATCGCGTATTGGGCGGTGATTTTATTCTGGCAAGGAGCGGCGTTTCACGCGCTCTACTCTGGCCGCTACATCGAAGTCACCCATTTGTTGCCGATCGTGGCGCTGGGTTCGATTGCTTGGTGCGGCAGTTTTGGCTCGGCCATCGCCTTGCGGGCAATGGAGTCTCCCTCTTCGGTGTTTGTGGCGTTTGCGCTGGCAACCGCCGCCTCGCTGGTGATCGGGATTCCGGCCACTTGGTTTTACGGTCTCTCCGGGGCCATTTGGGGCACGAATGTGTCAGATGTGCTTTCCTGGATCTTCCTAGTGTGGATACTGCGTCGCAAGGCAGCCGGACGTTCGCTCGGGATCGAGCGGTTGGGCGCGTGGCGCGGAAGACAGGAAGCAACCGCTGCCGAGGGAGTGTCTGACTAAGCCTTGGAACAGCGTGAGAGGGTGTGCGCTCATCCGAACGGACGTGACAACAGGATCTTAGAAAGGACGGGACGGAAGAATGGCAAAGAAGTTTCACGATTTTGAACTGCCGAAACGAGGCCTCTATTCGAAGCAGCGGAGTAAGCCGACGAATGCCTATCGCAAGCTACGCCGGAAGTTGTCGAGAACGGGGCTGCGTGCACCGCTGGTTTGGTTGCGACATCACGGCTTCCGCCCGGCCGACGTTTTTCTTGGGTCCTACCCGCGGTCGGGGACGACATGGTCGCGGTTCGTGCTGCTGGAAATCCTTACCGGCCACGAGGGTGGATTCGATGAAGTGAACGGCATGTTGCACGGAGTCGGCAATCAAGCAACCGGCGCTGCTGTGCTTCCGGGCGGCGGCCGCCTGCTGGCAACGCACGAGCAATATCGCAAGCAGTATCACAAGGCCATCTACCTGGTGCGGGATGTCAGAGACGTGATCCTGTCGGAATTTGCTTACACTACCGCACTGGAATTTTTTGAGGATGACCTGGACGCATTCATTTCCGATTTCTTGCGCAAGAAGGTGAACCCCTTCGGGCCCTGGCAAAAGCACGTTGCCTCCTGGTTGGACTCTCCCATTGGAGCCACTCCCAACCTGTTGAAAGTTCAATACGAAGAGCTGCGCAAGAATCCGCTAGAACAATTTACGCGGATTGCCACGTTCCTAGGAGTCGATAGTGACCCGGCCTTGATTCAACGCGCCATCGAGCACAACTCGCTGGCCAAAATGAAGGAGAAGGAACGGGTTGCGCCGCAGCGCGCTTCGGTGAAGGGTCAGTTTGTGCGAAAGGGCGAGGTGCAGGGATGGCGCGCAAAACTGACGCCCGAACAGGTGCAATTCATCACGCAACACGCGGGCAGCATCTTGCAGAGACTCGGGTATCCGCTGTCGAGCCAGGAAACCGAGGGCGAGCGGGTGCTTCAAAGTTTGTCACGATAGGTGAGGGAGACAAGAATGTACGGAAAAGCAGCTGATCGTCCGGCGCGGGGGTGGTTTTCGTGGGGCGCGATTGCGGGCATGGTCGGGGTCACGGCCTTTGCGATTTGGTTCATGCCCATGTTGCCGGCGATCTCCTTCGATGATGGAACCATTCCCATTCTGGCCGATGCCGGGTTATTTTTTATTCTGCTTTGCGTCGTCGTCGGCACCGCGATCGTGAAGAAGGTAGATGAGCGAAGGATGATATTCCGGCTGGCGCTGACGATTTGGTGGATGCTGTTGGTGGACGAAGTATTCTTTAGCCGCGTCAATACCAGCTTCGGCATAGGCAAAGGGCAGTTTTCGCTGTATGCATATGCCGAAGCCGCGATGTGGCTGGCCTGCGGAGCGGTGTTGTTTATCCTGACGTTACGCAGCCCCGGATACCTGCGTCAACTGTTCCAGGGTACGTCCAAGTGGTTAACGTTTTTTGTTTTGACTTGTCTGATTTCAATTGCCTGGGCGCCGGGCCCTGCGTACGCAATGGCGTGGGGCTTTAAACTGGTTCTGGCCGTTTGCCTGCTGCAACTCTGCGCCAGTCTGATCAAAGACGTCTCCGACATTGAGTTGTTTCTGAAAGTTACCGCCGCAGCCTTCGTGTTTTTGACGGCGCTGCCTGTCTACTACGCCACCAAGGAACCAGAGGGATTCTTTTTTGAAGGTAGACTCAATGCTGACCCCGACCTCTTGAGCCCATTGGCAGCGGCGCTAATGGTGATATCGATGATGCTGTATGCCATGACCAAGAAACGACAGTGGGTGGTCACTGGACTCCTGGGTGCGGTCGTCATGCTGCTGGGCTTCGGAAAGGCTGGGGTCATCGGGGGTTTTCTTGCGGCAGGCATTTTCATGCTTCTGCAGAAGAAGGTTGTGCGCAGCCTCGGCCTGATGGTGGGCTTAGGCGCTTTGTCGGCGCTGATCATTTCGGTCACACCCCTAGCAGGTTACCTGCAGAGCTATCA
Source organism: Acidobacteriota bacterium (assembly GCA_013289795.1). Taxonomy (GTDB): domain Bacteria; phylum Acidobacteriota; class Terriglobia; order Terriglobales; family Acidobacteriaceae; genus JABCZH01. The sequence continues at coordinate 44,225 of JABCZH010000018.1, read as the reverse complement.
GGGCGGTTCCACGCTGACGGGGCGAACCGTGATCTGGGGCAAAGCGATCACTGCCATGAAGCAGAGTCCAATTTTGGGGCGCGGTTATCTGGCCACGTTTTTTTCATGGGAGAACACGAGCGGGTTGGCTAGCGGAGCAGTTCACGTGCACAACGGCTTCCTGGAGGTTGCTTACAACAATGGAGCTCTCGGCGAACTGCTACTGCTCATGATTCATTTCATGATGCTGCGCAACATCTTCAGTTCGCTGAAAACCTGCAAGATGCTGCGGAGCCTGCGGCCGGACAGCAAGCAAGCCTGGCATGCTTACCTTCTGACCATCGGGTGCCTGGGTTTGTATGTCCATACGTTTCTTCAAGGTCTGTTTGGTGCGAACTTTGGGGGAAGATGCATGAGTCCGTACATGCTGTGGTTGGCCCTGGTCATGTTGACCGCAGTTACCCGCCGCGTGACTGAGACTATGCTGCAACAGGCGACACGCACCAGGGAACCGCTCTATGCCGTCACCGGCCTGGATGCGCTGGACTTGGTGCCATCGCGAAATTGACGCATTTTGAACCGAGATCCGGACCGTCTGAAATCATGAAAATTGCTCTGGTTCACAATACGTATCTCGAGCAGGGCGGGGAAGACGTCGTTTTTTGGCAAGAACGACGCTTGCTACGAGAGGCCGGGCACGAGATCCTGGAATACCAGCGCTTTAATCACGAAATGGACCAGTATTCGACGGCGCGCCGGCTGACGATAATTGGGCGCACGGTGTGGGCATCTGACTCATATCGCGAGTTCACGACGCTGCTAAGGCAGAACCGGCCGGACGTGGTGCACGTTCACAACACGTTCCCACTCATCTCGCCTTCAATCCTGTGGGCATGCCAGAGGGAACGGGTGCCGGTTGTGCACACCCTGCACAACTACCGGCTGCTTTGCCCGGGAGCGAACTTCATCCGTGATGGAAAACCATGCGAGGATTGCACCCAGGGCAGCATTTGGAAGTCGGTTGTGCATGGCTGTTATCGGGATTCACGCCCACAGACTGCGGCGGTAGCGCTGATGCTGTCTGTCCATCGCGCCAAGAAGACCTGGACACACGCAGTAGATCGCTACATCGTACTCACGGAATTCGCGAAAAGCCGGTTTGTGAATGCCGGCTTTGCGCCCGAGAAGATTTCGATCAAGCCCAACTGTGTCGATCCCGACCCAGGGAAACGGACCGGGGACCCAGCTTATGCTCTCTTCGTGGGACGGGTTTCGGAGCAAAAGGGAGCTCCGACTTTGCTGAAGGCATGGCGTCAACTGCCGAAGCATTGCGGCCTGCGAATTGTCGGGGACGGTCCTTTTAGCGAGGAAATGGAATCGCAGGTCAGATCCGAGGGGCTTTCCAACATCAGTTTCACGGGTCGCTTGCCGCGGGAACGCGTGATCGAAGAAATGAAAGGCGCGCGCTTTGTGGTGTTCCCTAGCCAGCTTTATGAGAATATGCCTCTGACGATCATCGAGGCGTTTGCCTGCGGAGTTCCGGTGCTGGCGTCAAAGCTGGGCGCCATGCAAGAGATGGTTAGCGAAGACCGTACCGGACTCTTCTTTCGAGCGGGCGATGCCGAAGATTTGGCGCGCACGGCGAAATTGGCATGGGAGCAACCGCAGCATATGCGGAAACTGGGCGACAACGCCCGCGCCGAGTATGAAGCCAAGTACACTGCGGCGGCCAATTATCGTCAACTTATGGAGATTTACCACAAGGTCATAGTGGACAACGCCGCAGAAGCTGGCAAAGACTGTGTCGCTGAACTCGATGAAGTATCCTCGGTCTAAGATTGTTTTTCCCCGTTTCTTGGAATCAGGTTTCGCTGAATTCAAGCTGCGGGCAGGGATGTGGAAAGTCCAGAATTGTGCCCGACCTACCGACTGGCCCGCGGTAGTCGAGTAGAGGCACAGGAAACCGCGAGGATTGGTCCCCCGATGACCTCTCTTTGTTCCAGCGGAGCCAAGAATAGGACGGCTCAGGTTGCCCAACATGGACAGCGCGCTTTTTCCTTCGTCACAACAAAACGACGTTGCGCTTGACCGCTTTGTCGCCATCAGCGTGGATGACGGGTCCGCAAGAGATGCGAGAACGGCGGACCTGCTTCACAAATATGGGTTGCAGGCAACTTTCTATGTACCTGCACGCAATCCGGAACGACCGGTGATTGCAGCGAGCGAGATTCGCGAAGTCGCGAAGCAGTTCGAGGTCGGCAGTCACACATTGAGTCATCTGCCTCTCAACCATATGCCCGACGCACGGGCGTCGCGGGAGATCAAAGAAGGCAAGAGCTGGTTGGAAGACATTCTAGGGGAACGTGTGATTTCATTCTGTTACCCGCGGGGTAAGTTCAATCGCACCACGCCTTCGCTGGTGCGGGACGCTGGTTTCCTTGGGGCGCGTACCACGCTCATGAATCTCTGCGATTTTCCCGAAAACCCCTTTTTGTGGGGAGTCAGCACCCAGGCTTTTTCGCATAGTACACTGATTCAATTGCGTCACGCATTGCTGGAACGAAATTTCGCCGGCATACGCAATTTTTTCCGCGACTTCCATGGCGCCACCGATTGGCAGGAACATTTCACTCACGCTTTAGACTATGTTGATAAGCACGGCGGCGTCGCACACCTGATTCTGCATAGCTGGGAGATGGAAGAGTTGGGGATATGGAACAAGCTGGAATCCGCCTTTGAATCAATTTCCCGGCGTGGATTGGCTTCGGTGACGAACGGGGACCTGTATCGTCTCTGGGGTTCCGCTAAGGCTGCACCAGCAGCCATTGCGGAACCGGTTGTTAGGAATAAATGATGGTTCTTCAATAGGTTACAGTGTTTGGACACGGAGTATTCGTCTCCCGTGCCTGGCCGTAGCGTTTGCTTTAAACTTACAGCAACGTACGATAGGGATGTACGGTTTGACGGGCTAAGATGGAATCTGCCGAGCGGTTGCGATCAGGGCAGGCCGCACATCTCCCGCACCTCTGGCCTGAGGCCCCGAAAACACTCTGCGCACGAGTTTGTTGAAACTGGGCTTTGGTAGGCATCGTGCTAGATTTTGGAGGTATGGGTTTGAACTCATCCGCCCCCAACCCGACAGAAAGCATGCCCTTCCCCACCATGAATTCAAAGTCACCCTCTGAGCTTAAACAATCCGGAAACAGAGATCTGCGCGACAAACTGCTGATCCCCGAATTAGTGAGGGCCAGGGCTGCACTGATGCCGGACGGAGTGGCTCTGGTGTCAGACGAACAGACTCTGACCTACTGTGAACTCGAAGTTCGCTCCAACCGGCTCGCCCATCATTTACGCTCGCTCGGCATCGGGCCCGAAATCATAGTTGGCTTGTGCCTGGGTCGTTCGCCGCTCATGGTGGTTGCCGCCCTGGCGATTCTGAAGGCGGGCGGGGCGTATATTCCGTTAGACCCCGACTACCCGGCAGAGCGTCTCCGATTCATGTTGGATGACGCCAAGGCAGCAGTCTTGATCGCGCGTCAGGAGGTTGGCGAGCGGATCAGCGGCGGACGCTGGAAGACTCTGGACATTGAGAGACGAGCGCTGCAGATTGCGGATTATCCGGAGGCCGCACCGCAAGTAAATATTTCTGGAAGTAATCTGGCCTATGTCATTTATACGTCTGGCTCGACGGGCCGTCCGAAGGGTGTGCAAATCACCCACCAGAGCCTGCTGAACCTGGTTCAGTGGCATCAGCGGGCGTTTGCGATTTCGCAATCGGATCGCGCCAGCCAAGTGGCCAGCGTTGGCTTCGATGCGGCGGTGTGGGAGGTTTGGCCTAATCTCGCGGCTGGAAGCAGCGTGCATTTTCCTGACGAAGCAGTCCGCGTGGCTCCCGAACCATTGCGAGACTGGCTGGTGGCGGAACGGATCACCGTCAGTTTCGTCCCTACTCCCCTGGCTGAAGCTCTGATTGCGTTGGAGTGGCCGCAGGAGACGGCGCTTCGTCTTCTGCTTACCGGCGGGGATGCCTTACACCACTACCCTTCGGCACGACTCCCGTTTCAACTGATTAACAATTACGGGCCGACTGAGTGCACCGTGGTAGCCACCTCGGGTGTGGTAGCAGCGGGCGGTCACCCGGACGGAGTTCCGCCGATCGGAAGGCCGATTGACGGTCTCCAAGTTTACATTCTCGACGAGCACCTGCAGCCGGTTCCGAACGGTGCCATTGGCGAATTGCATATTGCCGGGTATGGCGTCGGCCGTGGATACATCAATCGCCCGGGCTTAAATGCGGAGAAGTTTATCGCCAATCCCTTCAGTCAAACGGCCGGGGGCCGGATGTACAAGACCGGGGACTTGGCGCGCTACTTGCCCGACGGCCAGATCGCGTTTGTAGGACGCATTGATGAGCAGATAAAAGTCCGGGGCTATCGCATCGAGCCCGAAGAGATCGCAACACTGCTCGATCGATGCTATGGCGTCGAGACTAGTGTAGTGGTCGCCCGCGCCGAAAACGGGGATACGCGATTGATTGCTTATGTGGTGCCGACACACGGGGTGAAGCTCGACCATGATTCGTTGCAGGCATACCTCAAGAAGTATTTACCTGACTACATGATTCCCGCAGCGTTCGTGCGGATCGACCAGCTGCCGCTAGGACCGAACGGGAAAATTGACCGGGTGATGCTGCCGGCGCCCACCCCGGAAAATACCGACGAAGACAAAGTCCGGGTCGGGCCGTCCACTCCAGTGGAAGCGCGTGTAGTGGCCATTCTGGCGCAATTGCTCGGGGTCCAGAAGGTGGGCGTGCACGACAATTTCTTTTTCCTGGGAGGACACTCCCTGCTCGGCACTCAATTGATTGCGCGAGCCCGCGATTCGTTCGGCATTGAGCTGCCCTTGCGCACCGTCTTCGATTCGCCAACCGCGTCGCAACTCTCCGCCGAGATCGAGCGCATGCTACGCCAGACCCAAACCAGCGCTGCCGATTGATTTCTATGGCGACCCAGCCAGCCACTAGCTCGACATCCGGGGATGCTCCTCCATCCCACAGTCCGCCTGTCTTGAGCTTGTATCAATTGTTGGATCCGGAGGTCCTGGCCGATCCTTATCCTCTATATCACCGCCTACGCAACGAAGACCCGGTTCACTGGGACCCTTTCCTGCATGCCTGGGTGGTAACCCGTTACGAAGAAGTGGTACGCGTGCTTCAGGACTTTTCCGCCAATCGTACTTTCACGCCGCAGCAATTGGGAGAGATGGGTCTTTCCCAGTTGGGTCCAATCGCTGAAGTAATGGTAAGGCAGATGCTTTTTATGGACCCTCCTGCGCATACCCGGCTTCGCGGACTGTGTTCACAAGCTTTTACCCCGCGCAGGGTCGAGATGCTGCGTGCCCGTATCCAGGGGATCGCCGAGCGGCTGATCGACACCATGTTGCCGGCGGGGCGGATGGATGTGGTCCGGGACTTTGCTGCGCCGCTGCCGGCCACGGTGACTGCGGAGTTGCTGGGCGTGCCTACCACTGATCACGTTCAGTTGAAGGCGTGGTCCGCCGATTTTGCCGAGATGCTGGGTAACTTTCAGCACAACCCCGACCGCACAGAGCGCGTGCTGCGCAGCGTGCGGGAGATGACAGACTACTTCCGGGCAGCCGTTGCCGAGGCTCGTAAGCGTCCAGGGGAAGGATTGGTGCACCATCTGCTGTTGGCGGAAGTGGACGGCAATCGTTTGAGCGAGGAAGAAGTGATTGCCAACCTCATTGTCACCATGGTTGGCGGCCAGGAGACCACCACCAACCTGATTGGCAATGGACTGCTCACCTTGTTGCGCAATCCCGAGGTCCTGAAGCGACTGAGGTCGGATCTTTCACTGATTCCTTCTGCCGTTGAAGAACTATTGCGTTATGAGAGTCCCAGTCAGCACACTGCGCGCATCGCTCCCGCCGATGTTGAACTCGGAGGCAAAAGCATTAAGCGCAAGGATGCAGTGATCGCCGTGATGGGGGCTGCCAACCGCGATCCGCAACGCTTCCCTGATCCCGACCGGCTCGATATCACCCGTAAAGACAATCGGCATGTGGCTTTCGGGGCTGGCGCACACTTCTGTTTTGGAGCTCCGCTGGCACGGATGGAAGCGCAGATCGCTTTTTCTGCACTTCTGCAACGCCTGCCAGAATTGAAGCTTGAACCTGGGTCTGTCACTTGGCGAAATAATCTGGGTCTCAGAGGCCTGACTGCACTATGGGTCAGCTGGCCTGATGGATCCGAGCCGGCAGCAAGGACGAGCGCTTGAGTACGCAACTCGCACAGAATCCGAGGGGTCTGAAAGATGGGGGCGCGTGCCCGCTCGACACCCGCGCCTCTGTAGGCACAACTCAGGAACCGGGGAAGACGTATGCGCCGGTGTCTTTTGCGCAACAGCAGATCTGGGTGCACGCTCAGCTGGTTCCAGAAATTCCGATTTATAACGAGCCCATTACATTCCATCGGGATGGAACCCTGGATGTGCAGGTTCTGGAGCGCGTTCTGACGGAGATTGTTCGTCGTCATCAGGCGTGGAGAACCATATTTCGAGCAGTGGACGAAGAACCGGTTCAAGTTGTGCAGCCCGCTACGCCGGTTCGCGTTCGCATTGCGGATCTGAGGGGCTTACCCGCCGCGGCGCGGGAATCGGAAGCGCGCAGGCTGGCAGTCGAGGATGCTTTGCGCCCCTTCGATTTGTCGCGCGGTCCATTGTTCCGAACCTTGCTGGTGCACTTTAGCGATACCGAACACCGGCTATTTCTGACGCTGCATCACATAATTTTTGATGGATACTCGATTTACCGGGTACTGCTTCCCGAACTCGCAAGGCTCTACAAGGCGTTTAACGAGAATAAAGCCTCGGATCTTCCTGATCTCCCGACCCAATACCCTGATTTTGCGCGATGGGAGCAAGGGTGGCTTCCGCAAGGTGGACGTCTGGCCTCGCAACTGGCGTATTGGAGAGAGCAGTTAGGCGGAAGTCCTTCGCTTTTGCAGTTGCCCGCTGACCGGCCCCGGCCGCCGGCCCAGAGCTTTCGCGGCGCCATCCACCCTGTAAGCTTCCCCCGAGAGTTACGCGACGCTTTGAAATTGTTGAGCCAGCGTGAGGGCGCGACTCTGTTTATGGGATTGATTGGGGCGTTTGCAGTGCTCCTGTACCGTTATTCGTCCTGCGCGGATGTCAGCATCGGAACCGTAAGCTCAGGGCGGAAGCGGTCCGAATTGGAAGGCTTGCTGGGATATTTTCTGAATCCCGTCGTGTTGCGGAGCGACCTCTCTGGGGACCCAACCTTTCGCGAGTTATTGCGCCGGACCAGAGAAGTGACGCTGGACGCTCTGTCGAACGATGATGCGCCCTTTACGCAGGTGGTCAACGAGGTTGATCCCGACCGCAGCTTGAGTTTCAATCCACTGTTTCAAGCCCTCCTGACCCTGGAGCCACCCATGTCGGAGAGTCAGGATGGATGGACGGTCGCATTGACCCAATCGGAGGTAGATACCGGGCTTTCGAAACTGGACCTGTGTCTGGAACTCGATGATCGTGCCACTGGGCTGGTTGGGCGATTCAAGTACAGTAGCGACCTGTTCGAGCCCGCAACCATTGTGCGAATGACGGGCCACCTGACGACTCTTTTAAGAGGCATCGTCGCGAATCCGGACGAGCGAATCTCCCGTTTGCCGGTGCTCACGGAGGCTGAACGGCAACAACTATGCGTCGAGTGGAACGATACTGAAACCGAGCTTCCGGCCGCTGGCTATCTTCATGAACTATTCAGCGCACAAGCAGAACGCACGCCGGACAGGGTAGCGGTGGCCCAGGGAAATTGCCACTTAACCTATCGAGACCTGCAGACGAAAAGTGACAGATTGGCTGCTTTTCTGCAGGCTCGAGGCGTCGGCGTAGAGAGGCCGATCGGACTTTATCTTGAGCCCTCCTGGGAAATGCCGGCGGCGATTCTTGCGGTTCTGAAAGCGGGTGGGGTTTGTGTTCCGTTGGATCCAAGTTATCCGGCGGGAAGGCACTCTCACGCGCTAAAGGAAACCGGCATGAAGGTGCTGCTCACCCAAAGGCGTCTGCGAGGCCAAATCCCCACAGACGGCGCGGAAGTCGTGTGCGTTGACGATGAGGACATCTACGCTGGTACCGCGGAGCCGGTTCGTTGTTCGCTTCGAATGGATAACTTAGCGTTCGTAGTCTATACCTCTGGTTCCACGGGAAAACCCAAGGGGGTGCAGATTACGCATGGGAACCTGATCCATTCAACCTGCGCTCGCCCGATCTATTACGGTGCGAGTCCATCAAGGTTCCTGCTGCTCTCTTCCTTCGCGTTCGACAGCTCATTGGCAGGAATATTTTCGACCCTGTGCTACGGGGGTACGCTGGTATTGACGTCTGGCCCGGTGCCATCGAATCTGACGCAGCTTGCCAGTTTTGCCGAGCAGCATCAGGTCTCGCATTTGCTCTGCGTTCCCTCCTTATATAGCTTGCTTTTGGAACAAGCCACGGCCGGGCAGCTGTCATCGTTACGCGTGGCCATTGTGGCGGGCGAAGTGTGTCCGGTCGATCTGGTCGAGCGCCATTACAAGAAGCTTCCACGTGCTGTTTTGTACAACGAGTACGGACCCACGGAGGCTACTGTCTGGAGCACGGTTTACCAGTGCGCGGCAGGGAAATCTGAGAAGCTGGTTCCCATCGGTCGTCCCATACCGAACACTCGAGTGTATGTTCTGGATCCTCACCTGAATCCAATGCCCATTGGAGTACCGGGTGAGCTTCACATAGCGGGCGGCGGAGTGGCGCGCGGTTACCTGAAACGGCCGGAGGAAACCCGGGAAAGATTTGTCCCCGATATTTTCAGCGAGACTGCGGGCACGCGAATGTATAAGACCGGAGACCTGGTCCGCTACTTGCCGGACGGAAATCTCGAGTTGTTGGGGCGCCTGGATCATCAGGTCAAGATCCGCGGCTTTCGAATTGAGCCGGAGGAGATCGAAGCGGTTATCTCTGAGTATAGTGGCGTGCGGCAAGCGGTGGTGCTAGCGCGTCAAACCGAGGCGCATGAATCGAATTTGGTCGCATTCGTCGTGCCCGTCTCCTTCTCGCAGTTCGATGCCGACGGCCTGAAGCGCTTCCTCGGGACCAGGCTGCCGGGGGCGATGATTCCTGCCAGCTTCGTGGTGCTTGAGAGGTTGCCCTTGATGCCGAATGGGAAGGTGGACCGGAACGCTTTGTCCGTGCCCTCGCAATCCGCGTCGGAAGCATCGTCCCTGCCGGCTCGTGGCGAGATCGAAGCCAAGCTGCTGGAGATCTGGTCCGGGGTCCTTGGGAAGCAAGGCTTCGGCATGACGGAAAATTTTTTTGATCTGGGCGGCCACTCACTTCTGGTGGCAAAGCTTTTGCTCCGCATCGAGCAGCAATTTGAAAAACGACTCTCGCTGGCGAATGTTTTCCAGGCGCCAACCATCCGCCAACTGGCGGAGATGCTGAACGGCCACGGTATCGCGAGCTATCATCCGGCAGTGGTTCCGGTCCAGGCAAACGGTTCAAGGCCTGCGTTGTACTGGGTGCGAGGAGGTTCATTCTTACTTCCGCTTGCCAAGCGCCTGGGGCCGAATCAACCGATCCTGGGGCTGCATCTTCCGGCGGCAGACGCCAGCATCCTTCCCCTGCCTTACAAGTTCGAGGACATTTCGGCCGCCCTGGTGCGCCAGTTACAGGAAGTGCAACCCGAGGGCCCATATTTTCTTGCCGGTTTGTGCGTGAATGGAGTGATCGCCTACGAAATGGCGAGGCAACTCACGCAACAAGGGCAACAAATTGCCCTGCTGGCGATGTTCGACGCCCAGAATCCGGCATACTACGAGAATTTTTCCCAGCAGAGTCGCACCGAATTGCTGCTGCGGCGGACCGGGCATCACCTGAGGAATTTTCGCCGGCAAAAGCTAACGGAATACATGAGCGACCGCATGACGGGTATTCAGCGCAGGGCCAGCGTCCGATATTGGCGGATGCGCCACGCCATGGGTTTGTCCGTCGACCAGAGGCATTTGCAGGACTTGGATACCATCGTCCACCCAGCCTCCTTTGTCTATAGGCCGGGGGCTTACGCGGGCGAGGTTGTTTTCTTTCAGTCTACCGACTGGCCTCACGGGCAGTATTGGGATTTTCATGCCAGCTGGGACGGCCTGATTGCTGGGGGAGCACGGGTGTTCAAGATCTCTGGGGGCCATGAATCGATGTTCTACGAAGAAAATGTGGACCTCCTGGCCAGCGAACTCCAGGGCTGTCTGTCGGAAGCCATAGAGAGCCACGCCCGGGCTGTTGAACAGGTGGCTTGAATGGTGCTGTCATCGGAATCACCGATCGAACTTGGGACTCTCCCATTGAAAACTAGAAGCCGTTCCATGGCTGCTCCGCCTCGCTTCCGGGAGACGGTTTTTGAGGACTATCCGCAGATCGCGGAATTGGAGTCGCGGTACGGACTGCACCCCAAGAGCTACGAGGAATGGAAACACCTGTGGGTGCACAATCCTGCGTACTACGATTTCCGACGCTGGCCGATTGGTTGGGTTTGCGAAAACGAAGACGGGGAGATTGTCGGCAGTATAGGCAATATCCCGTTGGCTTTTGAGTTTGGGGGTCGTCCTCTGGTGACCGCGACCAGCCGGGGATTGGTAGTGGATACGCGATACCGCGCATACTCGTTCCCGCTGCTGAGCCGCTTCTTCGGGCAGAAGGAGGTGGATCTTTTTATAAACACCTCGGTGAACGAGAAGGTTTCCCGCCTGCATGAATTGTTTCATGCTCTGCGAGTGCCGACTGGTACCTGGGACCGTTCCTCGTTCTGGATTACGAACTATCCGGGATTTAGCGCGAGCCTGCTGAGTAGAAAGGAATTTTCCGGGCCGCGAGTGTGGAGCTATCCTTTGGCCGCAGGACTCTTCGTCCGGGACCAGTTGGCAAATAAGAGTGTGCGGACCAAACCCGGCCGTGCCCAGGTCAAGTTTTGTACGCAGTTTGACGAGAGATTCGACGACTTCTGGAAACAATCGCGAAAGCGCGGTTCTGGCCGTTTGCTTGCTGACCGCTCACGAGACGCTCTCAAATGGCATTTCAAATATGCTTTGCAAAAAGGCGAGGCTTGGCTGCTGACCGTCAACCGGGGTTCCAGACTCACCGCCTACGGGATTCTTTGTCGCCAGGATAATCCAAGCTTCGCGCTCAAGCGAATGCGGCTGGTGGATTTCCAAAGTGTGGATGAATCACAGGACGAGTTGAAACCTTTGCTGGTGTTTGCATTGGAAAGGTGCCAGCGCGAAGGCATCCACATGATGGAAGTTGTCGGCTTCTCGTCCGACAAGCAGCGAATCATAGACGGTATGAATCCTCACTATCGTGAATTGAGTTCGTGGCGTTATTTTTATCGCACCAATGAGTCGTCCTTGTCGGCCAGCCTGCGCGAAGCCAGCGCTTGGGATCCAACCTGCTATGACGGAGACAGCAGCCTCTAGGAGTAAGTCCCAGAGAGAAAGAGTGTACGAATGCAGGAGCTGACAACCCACCCTACACTGAGTGCCGCAGAGGCGGCGGGCCACACTTACCAGCCCCGTCCGGAGCCTGTGTTCGTTGTGGGGATGTTTCGCTCGGGGACTTCGCTGCTCTATGCCCTTCTGAACCAGCACCCGCAGATCGCATTGATGTATGAAGGTGACCTGGCACATCTGCAGGCCCTTTTCTGGGTTCCGCGCGACACCACGCGCTGGCTGAGACGATGGGAATTCTGGAATACGGCCCTGGAGCGTCACAAGTTCGATACCAGCGTGATTCCGGACGGTATCAGGGATCTCAAGACGGCTGTGAAGGCGGTGTATACAGAGTATGCCCGTCAGAAGAAAGGGGCGATCATCTGGGGATGCAAGTCACCCACCTATCATGACGAGGTGACCCGCCTTAGACGAACCTTTCCCGATGCGCGGTTCATCATTATTTGGCGGGATGTCAGACACATTTGTCGCAGTATCCTGGCGGCGGCGGAAACATCTCCTTTCTTCGCTCGTAGCGGAATGACGCTTCGTGCCATCGTGGGCTGTCAGGACTTGAAGACCGAATATGATTCGCTGGTGAAGCAAGGGGCACGGGTGCACCAGCTGAATTACGAAGATCTAGTGCGGGATCCCGAGAGCCATATGAAGGCGATTTGCGAATTCCTTGAGATCCCCTACGACAGCCGGATGAGTAACCTGGTTGGTGCGGATCGCGACGCGATCTCAGATTTCCGCCATCATTCGCTGGTGAAGGGTGAGAAAATCGTTGAAACCAGAAATGGGTCCGAGGGGCTTCCCCCGGAACTGCGGGACAAAATCGAGCGCTACGTCAAGATGTGGCGAAAGCGCTATCACGGAACCTGGCCGGCCTACCCGACGTCGCTCGAAACCGACCCTGCAATCCCATCTCTTTGGGAGAGGGCGTCGGACCGGGTCACCTATAGCTTCCTGCAGTTCACTCACCACTTTGCTCCAGTTATTTTCTCCTTTGTGCCCACAGCAGTTTGGAGGCGATACCGAACCTATATCGCAGCCAAGCGGATTCGCCGGCTGCTGGAAAAGGCGGGCCCGGAAAAGCGAGAACTGATACGCAAGGCCACTCGTGGGAATGAACAGTTGCTCAAGGAGATGGGTATTGACTTGGATGACATTCTCAAAAAGGATGGTTAAAACGACGCTCCTCACACGTTCTTGCCATCATCCCGATCCTCTGATTCCATGACTGTAAGAATGTCCTCAGCAGGCCAAAAACTGCGCTTGTTTTCCACTTCTCCGCAATCGAGCGCCGTGGAACCGGCGGACTATGTTTCCAGGGTCGTCGAGGTGGCGCGTTGGAGCGAAGCGGCAGGGTGCGAGGGCATTCTGGTGTACACCGACAATTCCCTGGTCGATCCCTGGCTGGTCGCGCAAATCATCATCCAGAACACGGCGAGACTATCGCCGCTGGTCGCAATACAGCCGGCATACATGCATCCCTACGCGGTAGCCAAGATGGTGAGTTCTCTGGGGCATCTCTACGGTCGAAAGATATACCTGAACATGGTGGCGGGCGGGTTTACCAATGATCTGGCGGCGTTGAATGACACCACCCCGCATGATAAGCGTTACGCCAGGCTGGTGGAGTACACGACCATCATTCAGGAATTGCTGAGGGGCCCAACGCCGGTGAACTATCGCGGCGAATTCTACGTGGTCGACAAGCTGCGGATGACTCCTCCGCTTGCCCCAGAACTGGCGCCGGAAATTTTTGTGTCGGGCTCATCGCCGGCAGGTTTGGCGGCGGCGCAGGCACTCGGTGCGACGGCTGTGAAGTATCCACAGCCGGCCGAGCAGGAGCCGGATTGCCACGACGCAGCCCTCAAAACCGGCGTGCGTGTTGGCATTATCGCGCGGAAGTCGGAAGAAGAAGCCTGGAGCATTGCCAATGAGCGATTCCCAGGCGACCGCAAAGGTCAAATCACTCATCAGCTGGCCATGAAGACATCCGATTCAGCCTGGCACAAACAGTTGTCACAAATGGCCTCGGCGCCCAACGGGAACGGCAGTCCCTATTGGCTGTGGCCTTTCGAGAACTACAAGACTTTTTGTCCCTATCTGGTCGGAAGTTATGACCGAGTTGCATCGCAACTGGCGAAGTATCTTGAACTCGGCCACTTGACGTTTATTCTCGATATTCCGGCGGCCCAGGATGAACTGGAACATATCTCCACCGTGTTTTCGAGCGCGCGGCAGTTGGTGACCAAGTGACCCAGCTTTTGCAGAACTGGATTTCCCGCGCGGCGCAACAGCGTCCGGAAGCTGTAGCCGTGATCATGCAGGACCAGTCTCTGACGTACGGCCAGTTGGAGGAATCCGCAAACCGGCTGGCGCGGCTATTGCAGGCGGCAGGATGCCGCCGGGGAGATCGCGTGTGCTTTGCGATCCCGAAATCTCCCGCTGCCATCATCTCCATTGCAGGGATTCTAAAAGCTGATTGTATTCACGTACCGATCGATACCTCGAGTCCGGCTCCACGAATCTCGAAAATTATTCGCTCCAGCGAGCCACGCTACATCCTAGGCGTGGAATCCTCTTCTGGCCTGCTGGAAGAATTGTTCGCGCAAGGAGAGTTCAACGACTCGGTAGGCGTCGGGTGGATGGAAACGTCTCCCGCCGAACATCGTAACTTCCGCGCCAAGTTTCACTGGGCGGACCGCAACAGCTATTCCGCCGAACCGCTGGAATCGAGTCAATGCGCCGCCGACCCGGCGCATATTTTGTTCACCTCCGGATCGACGGGCGAGCCCAAAGGAGTGGTCATTACCCACGCCAACGTCATTCATTTTGTGGAGTGGGCGGCCCGCTATTTTGGAATCACCGGCTCCGATCGAGTTTCATGCCATCCACCCTTGCATTTTGATCTATCCGTATTTGATATCTTCGGCGCGTTTGCTGCTGGAGCGCAGCTCCACTTGGTGCCCCCGAAGGTGGCGCTGTTGCCCAATAAGCTGGCGGAGTTTATTCGTGCTTCCGAACTGACGCAGTGGTTCTCGGTTCCGTCCGTACTGAACTACATGGCAAAGTTTGACGTAGTAAAGATGAATGATTTCCCAGCGCTGCGACGTTTGCTTTGGTGTGGAGAGGTGTTCCCAACGCCTGCTCTCATGTACTGGATGAAGCGGCTGCCGCACGTCACGTTCACCAATCTTTACGGGCCTACGGAAACCACCATCGCCAGCAGCTATTACACGGTTAAGTCGTGCCCCGCCGATGGAGCGCAAGCGATTCCGATTGGAACTGCTTGTGAGGGTGAGGAACTGCTGGTGCTGGACAACGATCAGCGGCCGACCCCGGTGGGCGAAGTAGGCGATCTGTACATCCGTGGGGCGGGCCTGAGCCCGGGGTATTGGCGCAATCCCACTGCCACCGCAGCATCGTTTTTTTCCTATGGTGAAGGTGAGCGAATTTACCGGACCGGAGATCTGGCGCGCATCGGGCAGGATGGTTTGATTTACTTCGTGGGCCGGCTCGACACCCAGATCAAGAGCCGCGGCTATCGCATTGAGCTGGGCGAAATCGAAACCGCTTTGCATGACATGCCGGAATTGAAGGAATGTGCCGTGGTGGCGCTTCCCACCGACGGCTTTGAGACAAGTTTGATTTGCTGCGCATATGTGGCGCGCGACCAAGGCGTCACACCGCCTGGCATTCGCAGCCAGCTCAGCAAGGTATTGCCGCCTTACATGGTGCCATCGCACTGGATGGTGCTGCCGCAACTCCCGAACAATGGGAACGGGAAAATCGACCGCCGGAAGATTCGAGAGCTGTTTGCGATCGAGTTAAAGACAAGCCGGGCAGCAGAACGAGGTCAAGACCGTAACTCTGCCCCCTCAAGTGCTGAAACCTTTCAGTCGGCTGATTCGATGGGCAGCTCAAGCCAACCGAAGAATGTGGTGAGCTTCAGATGAATATCGGTTTAGTCGCAGAGGAGTCAGTCGGGCTGTAGATGCTGCGGAACCTGGCGGCGGGCATGGCTTAGCGGGTGTGTGTTTGCGCGAGGAGGTTCAGGTTCGTTCGCAGCGTCTTTGGGTCGACGTTCAGCGTGGTGGCGGAATTCGCAGAGGCTTGTTCGAATATGGGACGGCGAACCGATTCGATTGAAAAGATGTACTTCCGTGTCTTGTGGATTTGAAGCTGTGGCACGTATGATTTTCGCAGGTTCGAGCGAGTTCTTCGCTCGCGGACCCTGTTTCCCCCGATGCCTGTCAGATGTCTTAAGCGAAGAACACGTTGCATCGTTGCTGATTGCGCACTTGTATTCCTGGTGGCTCTTTTCGCCGGGCGAGATGCCCGTGGTGCGAACGCTACGTCAAGCCTGACCGAGGACAGCGGCGCCACTCGCGCGAGAGCAAATGTGATTTTCTTCGTTGCCACCAACGGCAATGACCATTGGAGCGGGAAGTTGCCCGCTCCGAACACCCAGCATACTGATGGACCTTTTGCTTCAGTGGCAAGAGCGCAGATTGCAGTGGAAGCGTTGCTGCAAAACCATCCCATTTTACCGATTGTGGTGATGGTACGGGAAGGAACCTACTACCTTCCGTTGAGTCCCACGAACCCTGGGACCTTGAATTTCACTGCGAGTGATTCCGGCACGTCAACCGTCAGCGTCACGTGGGAGAATTATCCCAGCGAGGTTCCGGTGATCAGTGGAGGTGTGCCGGTTTCAGGCTGGACTCATGTGTCTGGTGCGCTGTGGCGAGTCCGCCTGCCGGCGAACACACAACCCTTTGAGTATCTGTTTTACAACGGCGAGCGGCGCATGCGTTCGCGATTGCAATCCCCGGCGGCAGGCTTGGGCTATTACATGAGCGGCGGGTCCTGTATCTCCAGCCAGAACCAGCAGATCGTCAGTGCTTCACTGTGCAATCTGGGAACCTTTCTGCGGGTGGCGGCAGAGGTTCCGCCCACCGGCGCGAACGCCAATTGCCCCAGCACCACGGGTCCCGGCGGACTGGCGAAGTGTCTGGACCGTTTTCAATACAACCCCGAAGATCCGGTCACCACCTGGATCAATCTCAATCCACCCAACGGAAACCCCTGCAATGCTGCACCTTCCGGCAAATATCCGTCGGGCGACGTTGAGCTGACGCTGTTTGATGCCTTCACCGTAGACCTGATGCGGGTCAGTTGCGTGGACACCACCAAGCAGATCATTTATCTGACGGGTGCAACGCTTGGGGGCACCAGCGCGCAGTATGATTTGTTTGGTCCCACGGCGGGGCATCGGTACGTGATCGACAATACCCGGGACGCGTTTAACGCGGCGCAATCGGCGGGGCAGACGGGAATCTGGTTTCTGGATCGTTCCACGGCACCCTGGACGCTGAATTATCTGGCCAATTATCGGGAGAACCCGAACACCGACACGGTGGTGATCCCGCAACTGGGGGGAGCGATTCCGGGTGCGCCAGCGACCAACTATGTGGGGGCCAGCCTGCTGATGGCCAGCAATCTCAGTTATGTGACGTTCAGCGGCCTGAGCTTCGAAATGGATGATTTCGTTCCCTCCGCGACCGGGTTTAACAACGACAGCAATGAAGAATTCCCGGTGCCGCAAGCCATCGATTGTGAGAGCTGCCAGAACGTGACCTTCGATGGGATGACGGTGCGGCACACTTCGGGATCGGCCATTCTGCTGGCCGGGAGCGGTGGGAATTCGGGTGCGCCGGCGGCCAACGACTGGATTCAGAACAGCGCCTTCTACGATATCGGCTCGGCGGGAATCCGCATCGGCCGAACCCCGTCGGGTGGCGACCGGCCGCAGTACGTGCCGGAATGGATCACGGTGCAGAACAACGTGGTGCAGGGATACTCGCGCGTGTTTGCCAATGGCGAAGGCATAGCGATGGGCAACGGACACGACGTGATGTTTCAACACAACGACATCAATGATGGCTATCATGCCGGAGCCTCGATCTGCAACAACGGATGTCCTTCGTATCAGTGGTCGGCGAATGGAGTCAACATCACGATGCAGTACAACCACATCTGGAATGTGATGCAGGGGATCACCTCCGATGGGGGAGCGCTGTACTACGACATTGGGTCGTCGACAGGCAGTGGAAGTGGGGACAAGATTCTCAACAATCTGGTTCACGATGTGACGGACTCGTCGGTCATCGATCAGGGAGTGTCCGGGTCGTCTTATGGGGGGCACGGGATCTATCTGGACATCCAATCGGCGGGGGTGGATGTAGAGAACAATGTGGTGTATCGGGTTGCCTCGGTGGGGCTGGTGATGACCCAGGGTCCGGCGGCTGGGGAAGCGGCGAACACGTTTAACAACAATATCGTGGCCTACGCCCGGAAGTCGATGTTCCAGGAACAGAATCCCTGGCCCCAGAACTGCAACAGCAGCCTGAAGGCGAATGTGACGCACAACCTGTTCAATTTTGACCTGAACGATACGACCGGTTTTTATCCGGTTTCCGGATGCACGGATTCGTGCGGCATGAACTACAACCAGTACCAGAACTTTCAGGGCAATCTGTACTGGAGAACGGATGGGGGATTTGCCGCTGACCAGAAGGCGTTTTTCATCTTGAACAGCCCTCCGCCACCGAATCAGGCGAGCACCTGCGCCAGCATTAACGACCCGAATTTGTTCACTTCCCTCACCTTCTCGCAGTGGCAGACGGGAATGCCGCTGGTGAACGGAACGCCATTGCCGATGAAAGAAGACCTTACGGGCACGGCCAGCGTGAATCCCGGGTTTGGCAATAGCGGCCAGGCCAGCGACTTCCTGCTGACGAATTCCCCGATCACCGGATTCGACTACACTCTGACCAACGACACCATCAACAATGCCGGCCGGAACAATCCTGTCATCATCCCGCCGACCGTGCCCGGTACCTATCCCACGTACTCCTATTCCGACAGCAACTACTAGCGCGCACGCCATTAGCCGCCGCTAGAGTCTTTCTTCTCTAGAGCTTTCGGCTACTTGCAACAAGGCAGTGTGGCCCCGTACCTTAGCTAGAGCAGCGGTTGTTGTGTTGTCTCGTAAGACATAGAAAACACTGCCTTTGTAGGTTAATCCCCCAAAATCGAAAAGATGCATCGGACACACGACCGATGCCGGGTCGATCAGACCCGAAGTCGAATGTGAAACGCTCTGGCCGCGAACATGACAGGTGAGTTTCAGTCGAGCCGGTTGTGAGAATCGGTAACATGCGCATACTGGGACTGTCGTCTCTCAAACCCGATACCGCGGCCGCCTTGCTTGAAGATGGCGTGCCGACGGCCGCGATTGAGAACGACAAAGTTGAGCGTGGCGGCAGTCATTTGCGTTCCGACGCTGCCATCCAGTCGTGTTTCGAAAGCGCCGGGATCAGTTGGGATGGCGTCGACATGATAGCGGTGGCTACCCGGCCGTTCCACAGTTGGTCGCAAAAGTCTCTGGTGCGCCGCAAGCTGTCTGCTCTAGGGCCGGCGGCCAGCGCATACTACGGCGTGAACGAACTCGGCGTTCTGACCCGCGAACTGAATCGCCTGCGCGTGCTCCGGCGATTTGCGGGGGAAAGTGGCCACAAAGTTCTAACTTTCGATCATCATCTCTGCCACGCGGCCGGGGCGTTTTTTGCGTCTTCCTTCGAGCGAGCATTGATCGTCACCATGAACGAGGATGGCGATGGCAATTCAGGCATGCTGGCTGTCGGCGAAGGCGGCGGCATCCGAGTTTTGCGTACGATCGCCTTCCCGCACTCGCCGGCCTGGGTGTTTTCTCAGATTACCGGCTTGCTTGGATTCCGGCCGCATCGCGAGGAACACAAAACCCAATGGCTGAGCCTTGAGGGTGAGCCTCTATATAAAGATGTATTCCTGAAGATGCTACAAGGGCGGGATCGGGCGCGGCCGCGTCTGGACTTCAGCTTTTTCAACCGCAGCCTGGCGCATCAGCCAGCTTTTTCCGAGAAGTTCTACCGCGAAATGGGTTTGCCTGCGGATCCGCGGCAGCTTCAGGACAGCCAGCGTAAAGCGCTTGCCAGCAGCATGCAAGCGGCGTGCACCGAAGTCATATCGGATGTGGTCGAAGATCTGCGCCGCCGTGAGGGAATTCAGGAAGTCTGCTTCGCCGGAGGGCTTTTCCAGAACGTGTTGCTGGTTGCTTCGCTGGAAAAACGTTTGGGGATGAACCAGGTGTTTGTCCCTCCCGCCCCCGGGAACGCTGGGTCCTCGCTCGGCGCTGCCCGCTTGCTTTGGCACCAGGTGCTTCAGAAACCTAGAACCGCCGCGCCCCTGCATGCTTATTTGGGACCGAAATTCGACCGGCACGCAATCCGAGATGTGCTGGAGAACTCAAAGAACCGCTACGTTTTTTCCAATACCGAAGAGCGGAAGCTCGATGCCGGAGTGCAACTGCTGCGAGCGGGCAAGATCATCGGGTGGTTCCAGGGAGCGACCGAGTTTGGCCCGCGTGCGTTGGGAAACCGTAGCGTGCTTGCTTCACCCTGGGCCGCTTACGTCAAAGAAAATCTGAACGATTTCATCAAGCATCGAGAATGGTTTCGGCCGTTCGCTGTTTCCGTTCCTGAAGAAGATTGCGAAAAGTATTTCGAGGCTTCGCCGCAGTGTCGTTTCATGAATTCCATGGGTACGGTGCGGCCGGGCATTGATTGTTTGCCGGAAAGCTTCCTGCTGCCGAACCGCCAGGTGCGCCTTCACGTGGTAGACCGTCGCAGTAATCCAGCGTTCTGGTCTCTACTGAAACGGTTTGGCGAAGAGGCTCCCGCACCAATGTTGTTGAATACGTCTTTCAACTTGTTTGGAGAGCCGCTGGTGGTGACACCGAGAGACGCGATGCGGAGTTATTTCAGCTCCGGGCTGGACGCGCTTGTCATGGACCGGTTCATTTTGTCGAAGGCTTCGTTGCCTGTTTCCGCGGTGAGTCTGTCCGTACAACGCGTAGGACTTGGAGCATAGAGGGCCATGGAACTAAAAGTCGAAGCCAAACATTTGGGCGACGTTGTGGTCCTGGCGCCGCAGGTATTTCAGGATGACCGCGGTTTCTTCACCGAGGTGTTCCGGGCCGATTTGTTCGAAGGGCTAGGCTTGCCGACAGAGTTTCCGCAAGATAACCATTCTGGTTCGGTGCGTGGCGTGCTTCGCGGATTGCACTTTCAGTGGGAGCCACCGATGGGCAAGCTGATGCGGGTCACGCGGGGGACGGCGTTCCTGGTTGCTGTCGATATCCGCAAGGGCTCCCCCACGTTGGGCAAGTGGTTTGGGGCGGAGATTTCGGCGGAAAGCCGCAAACAAGTCTGGGCGCCGGCCGGGTTTGCGCGTGGTTTCTGCGTGCTCAGCGATTACGCGGAGATTCAGTACAAGTGCACTGGCGTTTACAACAATCGCGGAGAGTCTGGAATTCGCTGGGACGATCCCGAAGTCGGTATTGAATGGCCGATTCGCGATGCCCAGCTTTCCGAGAAAGACGTCAAGGCGCAGACATTGAAAGAGTGGCTGGCCAGGCCGGAATCGGACAAATTTAGGTATGCAGATGTACACACCACGATGGGGAGATAGGGAATCATGAAAATCTTGATTGCTGGCGGAGCGGGTTATCTGGGTTCGGTGCTGGTTCCAAAGTTGCTGGAACGCGGCTATGACGTGGACGTTGTCGACCTGTTCTGGTTCGGCAACCATCTGCCGCCGGAGACCGGAATTATCCAGAAGGATATCTTCGACCTCACCGTCGATGATCTGCAAAGCTACCAGCAGGTGGTGTTCCTGGCGGGTCTTTCCAACGATCCCATGGCCGAGTACTCACCCAGTCAGAATTTCATCTTTAACGCCGCGGCTCCCGCTTACCTGGCCTACGTGGCCAAGAAAGCGGCTGTGAAGCGGTATGTGTACGCCAGTTCATGCTCGGTCTACGGGTATACCGACAACGAACTGTTTGATGAAACACGGCCGGTCGCGTCTTCCTATCCATACGGGATCTCCAAACTGCAGGGCGAACAGGCAGTCATGAACCTGATGGACGACGAATTTTCCGTGATTTCGTTGCGCAAGGGCACGGTGTCGGGCTACAGTCCGCGCATGAGACTGGACTTGATCGTCAACACCATGTTCAAGAACGGGATTCGCAACCGTGAAATCACCGTCAACAATCCCTCGATCTGGCGGCCAATCCTCAGCATTGAAGACGCCACCAACGCCTACATTCGCGCCATTGAGGCGAGCGACAAGATCTCCGGTATTTTCAACATTGCCTCAGGGAATTACACGGTGGGAGAGGTGGGCGACCTGGTGAAGATGGCGATCGAGGAGCAGCTGGGCATTTCCGTGCGGCTCACCATCCACCACAAGACGGATTTCCGCAATTACAAGGTGAGTATCGAGAAAGCGGAAAATACGCTCAGCTTTCATCCCAACCACAACGTCAAGTGCATCGTGAAGAACTTGATCGACCACATGGACAAGTTCCAGGATTGGGATAACCCTCACTACTACAACATCGAGACATTGAAATTGTTGCAGGCGAAGAGCCAGTATCTGCGCACACTGCAAGAAGTAGCCTAAGGACGGAACGTCAAGAATGAGTGCATGTCGAGATTTATCGGTGGACTGCTTGCCATCGCCGGCTAACGGCTCCGGACGCCGGGTTGACATCCTGGGAGTGCGGGTGCGTCCGCTGAGCCTCGCGCAAACCGTGGACGAGGTGGAAAGAGCCATCCGAAACGACAAGCGGACTTACGGAGTCTTCATCAACGTGTACAACGTGATTGAGGCTCGTAGCAACCCGTCCTATTGCCAGACCTTGAACGATGCCGATTTCCCCATGCCCGACGGGATCCCTTTGGTGTGGGCCAGCCGCGTGCTACGAGATCCCGTGCCCAGCCGGGTCTGCGGGCCGGACTTTCTTACGGCAATGAACAAACGGGCCGCCGAGAAGGGCTACAGCGTTTACATCATGTGCGGCGGTGACCGGAAGGCGGAACGCACTGCCGAGGCTTTCCAGAGGATGCATCCGAATATCAAGATTGTGGGTGCATGGACGCCTCCGTGGGGGCCGATTGAAGGTAAGAACAACGAATATATTTTGGGCGAAATCGCGCGCACGCAGCCCGATATTTTCTGGGTAGGGCTGGGTGCTCCATTGCAGGAACGCTGGGTGTGGACGAACCGCCAACGCATCGAAGCGCGATTTACCGGCGCCGTGGGCGGAGCGTTCGACTACCACATTGGAATGCGGAAACGTGCGCCGCGCTGGATGCAGCATCGCGGACTGGAATTCTGGTACCGCATTAGCCAGGATCCGAGTCTGTTCTGGAAAAAACGGCACTACGCCGATTTCCACAAGTTTGTTTTGCCGGTCATGATGCAAGCACTGCGGCGCCCGGGTGCGAGTGCGAATGGCCATTCCTGAAATGGGTTTGAGCAAGTGAGTTAAGGAGCGGGTTTTCAGTTAGAGCAAATGTGCAGTGATAAGATCATATCCAGGAGGAGCAGTATGGGGGTCATCAGTAGCTCGGTAAACAAGTTACAAACCGCAGGTGAGTTGTTCGGGTTCTTTGGCAAGAAGCGGTGGTGGATTCTGCCCGTCATCGTTTTCGTGGTGCTTCTAGGCGTGTTATTGATCGTCGGAGAAGCAACCTCACTCGCGCCATTTATATATACGATGTTCTAGCCGGTCAGTACTTCTCGAATCCTGCATCAGGATCAGCCAGCTGCGCGGTTTACCCTGCGCGGCTGGCTGATGGTGTTTGTGGGAGATCTAATATCGTTTATTTTGTTTCCAGCAACACTGGTCTCGGGCCCACCGGGATCGCTCCTTTCTTCACCTCCGCTGTACTTCCGTCTAACTCCCGTCTGGTTGCAAACTGCTTCTCCGGAGTGTAGTTAACGGAGTCTGTGCCTTCACTCCACGCCAACCGCCCGTGGTAGCTTCCGTTGTTCTTGCTGAAGTCGCAGAGCCAGACTTTCCCTGACATAAATCCCAGGTCCTTAGGGCCACACTCCTTGTCGAAGACTGCGCCCAGCAGCCATGACCGCACTTGCTCGTAGGCCGGCGCGGTCGGACAGAGATAGCCCGCCTCTCCGTGTTTGTTGGGAAGGGTGCAGTCCCACGGCTGCTGGTCGCGAGACCACATCTGTCCCACCGGGCCTAGATCCCAGCCGAAGAAAATGTATTGCTTGACGCCGAGCGAGGCAGTGAGGATCATCGACCGCGCCAGCCAGCCGGCCCGCATGTCCCAGTCGGGCTTGCCATTTCCGCGCATGAAGATACCGCCACCCGGCCAGGCGTCTTCGCTGTCGTAGATGGGCTTGCCGCGCACGCTGGCATGCTTGTTCATGATTTCGGCGAGCGTGTGAACCAAGTCTACGTTGCGCTCCGGGCGAGGGAAGTATCCGTGGAAGGTGACTCCGTCCACCACCGAGGGGCCGTACTTGTCGAGTGCCGCAAAGTAGCCTTCAGTCCAGTCTTCGAAGTCAGCCGAACCCCGGGGCCAGCAGTGGCAGGTGTTGGCAGCGAGAACGATCGCGTCGGGGATCACTGCTTTTATTGCGTCGTGAAAATCCTTCGTCATTCTGGCCCACTGCTTGAAGGTCCAGTACTCGGGATTCGCGGAACGGATGTTGGGCGCTTCATTCCACATCTCCCAATACTTGATTTTCTTTCCATAGCGAGTCGCGATCGCGGTAATGAAATCCTTGAAGGCTTTGTCGGAGCCATCGCCTTCGCCGCTGCCCACGACGGCATCGACATCGGCGGGAGGATCGCACAAGCCGATGGAGTTCGCTCCGCAGTCGACGTCGGCTGGGCCGGCACAATTGGCATCGGGCACACCTTTGGCACGGCAGCGCTCTCCGCGGTTGGAAATCCATCCGGCGGTGTCGTAGACGGTGAACATGACGTCGACGCCGTGGGCGACCGAGTCATTGATGACTTTGTCGAAATCTCCGTCTTCGCGGTTATGGCCCCAGTGATAGCAGGAATTACCGGGATTCGGGCCGCCGGGACAGGTTTCAACGTCGTCCCAGGTGAGGCGGTCGCTGACGGTGCGGCGGATGCTGAAAGGGACGGTCGGCCACGGCTCTCCGCGAGTGTATTTGTTCTGATGCAGGCCGAAAAAGCCCTCCTGCACCTGGGCGAGGCAGGGCAGGGAAGCGAGAAGCAGGGCTATCAGCCCGACGGCGAATGCATTCTTGCAAGCGCATTTCTGCGAATGTTTGGTCATGGATATCGCGAGTCTAGCATGAAGATCCCGTGGTTACTGGCCAAGATTCCTGACCGGCGTTTATGCAAAAGTGGGGATGAATGCGGAACTCTATCCTACTGCTTGATGGTGAAGGTCAGAGCGTTCGACGTACCGCCGCCGGGCTTCGGATTCGACACAGTGACCTGGGCGGTACCGGCTTGGGCGACGTCCGACGCCAGGATTTGCGCTTTCACTTTACCCGGGCTAGTGTAGGTGGTGGTTCGCGGCGATCCGTTCCATAACGCTTGCGATGTAGTCACAAAACCCGAGCCGTGAATGATCAGCGTGAACGCAGGGCTTCCGGCCTTGATGCTGGAAGGACTCAGCGAGGTGAGGCTGGGAACCGGGTTATAAATGTAGAAGGTCTCGGCATTGGAAGTGCCGCCCCCCGGTTGCGGGTTGACTACGGTCACGCTGGCGGTGCCAGCCTTGGCGATGTCCTTGGGGGGAACCGTCGCCGTAAGCACCGCACTGCTGACGAAGGTTGTCGTCAGTGGAGCGCCGTTCCAGTAGATCTTTGATTTCTCGACGAAGTTGCCGCCGTTAACCGTAAGAGTGAAAGAAGGGCCCCCGGCCAAGGCCTTGTCCGGCATCAGCGAGCCGATGCCAGGCACCGGGTTGTTGACGGCAAACGTCAGCCCATTGGATTTGCCGCCGCCGGGCGGCGGGTTCGTCACAGTAACGTAGAAGTTCCCTACGGTCGCGATATCGGAGGACAAAATCTGGGCCTGCACTTCAGTAGAACTAACGAACGTCGTGCTGCGGGGGGACTTGTTCCAATTCACGACTGCTCCCTGAACAAAGTTTGTCCCCCCCACCGACAATTGAAATCCGGGGCCGCCCACTATGGTGCTGCTCGGAGAAAGCGAAGTCTCGTTGGGGCGAGAATTCAACGGCTGGAAAACATATACTGCACCTTGTGCCTCATTGAGCCCGACCTGGTGGAAGGGCGCTCCGATCACGCCAGCGTTACCGCTCATTGAGACAGAACGGCCGAAGTAGTCGCCAGCGCCTCCGTCAGACGAGGTCACCTGCCCGGTCTGATTTTCGTCCGCCCAACCATTTTGCTCCGGCTGCTCGAGGAACACGTACAGCAGACCCTCGTAAGCATTGCCCTGTACGGTTGCACCTGTGGCTCCCGCCATTATCGTGTTGCCGTTGAGCGCAACCGATGTCCCCATAAGAAGCAAGGACCCAACCGCCCCGGGGGCCAGCTCAGCGGTTTGTGTTGTGTCGGTCCATCCACCGGTTGGCTCCACGAAAACGTACGCCGCGCCGGAAAAGTCACTAGGGGCTCCCACGACCGCAGTGTTGCCACTAACGGCCACGGAACTGCCGAAATAACTATCTGCCGTGGCATCGGATGCAGTGAGCTCCGCAGTTTGCGTCATGTCCGTCCATCCGCTTCCCGGCTGAACGAACACGTACGCCTTGCCGGCGTACGCCATGCCACTGAGACTGGCGCCGCTTGCTCCGATGACCACCGTGTTCTCGTCCATAGCAACGGAGTCGCCGAAAATATCGGCGACGGCGCCATCCGAGGAGGTCAATTTGGCCGTCTGGGTCATATTGGCCCAGCCGTTGCCAGGCTGGACGAACACGTAAGAAGCGCCTTGCTGATAATTGGAACCGATGCTTGCATAAGGAGCTCCGACTACCAGCGCGCTGCCACTGATCGCGATCGATGCCCCAAAATTATCTCCCACATAACCATCGGACGCGACCAGCTTCGCGGTTTCAGTCATGTTGCCCCAGCCATTTGCCGGTTCGACGAATACGTATGCCGCGCCTTGATGGGGATTGCCCTGAACCGTGGTGCCGTCCGCACCCACTACGATCGTGTTTCCGCTGATCGCCACGGACGTACCGAGGTAGGCGTTGGTAGCTCCGTCAGAGGCAACGAGCTCGGCAGTTTGCGTCATGCTGCTCCAGCCACTAGCCGCTTCGACGAACACGTAAGCCGCGCCCTGACCCAGGTTGTTGCCGACGGTGTGAAACGGAGCGCCCACCACGACCGTGTTTCCGCTGATCGAAACCGATAGGCCGAATTGGTCGCCCGCCCCGCCGTCGGAAGCCGTCAACTCCGCAGTTTGTACCCACGGGTCCACAACGATCGGATAACGCGCATTGCGGTCGTCCACTCGCAGCAAAAGGTGCTGGCCTTGTACCTCCAGCCTGGCGGCCAATTCCCGGCCGGTCGAGTCGTGCGCCTCAAGACCGGAGTAGCGGAGTAGAGGCTCTCCCGCATCGTCCTTCAGCGTCACTTGCCGATCATTGTGGAAGACTGCCAGATTTCCCGAAAATGCCAATTCTATGGTGAGCTCTTGCCCCTTGGATTGCCGGGGAGGGCGGCCAATGGTGAACCCCTGTTCCAGGCCCACGGGGCCATTGATATACCACTCCGTCAGCACGCCGCGCCGGTATTGGACCCGATTTGCTTCTGCTTCGGGGATCGCCTGGGCCACCGGCATCAGGGCAGCGCCATAGCCGTAAGCTTCCAGTTTCATGCGCAACATTGCCGCGCCCGAGCGTACTTCAACTTCCTTCGCGGTGAACGTAGAAAGCAGATGTTGTTGCGTATTGTCAGCCTGAAGTCCCGCCGGTTCCTTACGGACTGCGTACGCGGTCAGCCCGTGTCCGAGCGTGGCCGAGATGGCTGACTGCGCGGCCGGTGGCAGGTCCAATAACCCATGCGCTGGGCGGTGCTGATCGGAGGCGGCAGCCATTGCGGTCACGACCGCGAACAGTGCGAGCAGCAAACCTCGGCTCATCCACATGGACACACCTCAACAGAGATCGGCAATCGCAACGAACGGACTTTCAGAAAAACACGGGATAACCCCGGCCGAACTGCACCGGTAAACACCGAGCGCGAAGTGTGTCGATTCTGGCCCCAAGCTCGCAAGCGGTCAAGACTCAGAAGTACACGCAAAAGACCCGCCCAAAACGTCCACTCAGCCAGTTCGTGACATGCACGTTACCGGGTTACCCTGCTCCCGGCAACGTCATCCGAAATTGAACCTCACCCTCGTCTCACGCTGCGAAAACCGGCTCCCAATGCGGCAGTTGGCTGGTCACATTCGTCGATTGCAGCAAGACATCCTAGCCGCCTGCACAGCACGAATAAAGAGGACTTTCGGCCTACTTCTTATTGGTAGGCCGTAAGTTTTGGTACCCATATGTCTGACATACTCGCGCATCCGCTTGCAACGGAAAAGGTGACAAAGTTTAATCTGTTGCCGCACTGGATTCCCGGTTTGGTTCGGCACTGTACGGTCGCCACAATGATCCTTGTTACAATCGGCTGTCGGAGAAGGATCCGTCGGATTTTGCGGTGACCACGGCAGAATCTTGACGCAAAACCCTGGTGGAGGTGGAACGGTGAAGGTTTTACTGATTGGCGCAAACGGGCAGTTGGGCAGCGATCTCAAGAAAGTCTTTGCGGGGGCGGGCGATGAAGTTGTCGCACTCACGCATGCTCAGATGGACGTTTGCAATGCTGAACGGATCGCGGCGGTGGTCGCCGAAGTCCAGCCGCAGGTCGTGCTCAACACCGCCGCCTTCCACAAGGTGGAGGAGTGCGAAAAGAAACCGGAGCTGGCGTTCCAGGTAAACGGATCGGCCGCGATGAATCTGGCGCAGGTTTGCCAGAGGGCAAGCGCGACCCTGGTCCATTTCAGCACCGACTACGTTTTTGGCGGATACACGCGGAACACGCCACTCGAAGAGACAGACCGTCCGGCGCCGCTGAATGCGTACGGCGTCTCGAAGCTGGCCGGAGAGTATCTGATTGCCTCTAACACCGACCGCTACTTTGTGCTGCGTGTGTGCGGGCTGTACGGAATTGCGGGCAGCAGCGGCAAGGGAGGCAACTTTGTCGAGAACATGCTGAAGAAGGCGCTCGCCGGAGAAGCTGTTCGCGTTGTTGAGGACCAGGTACTTACGCCTACTTATACCGTCGATCTGGCGAAGGCGGTGCGCCAGTTAATCCAGACGGGGGAATTCGGGTTGTACCACTTGAGTTCTGAGGGCCAGTGCTCGTGGTACGAATTCACTCGCCACATCTTCGAGTGTGCGGGGGTTAGGGCAAGCCTGACCGGCTGCAAGACCGGTGATTTCCCCAGCGCAGTAAAGCGTCCTGCGTATTCGGTTCTGAGCAAGGCAAAACTTCGCCGAGCGGGTTTGTCGATTCCATCATGGCAAGACGCGCTGCCGAGATACTTAGAAGAAAGAGCCCAACGAGAATCGACCGCTGCACCATCGGCGTAGGTGGACGTCCCAACAGTCGTCGGGGACCCGGTCCCCGAGGGTCATTCAAGACAGGTTCTCGGCCGAATTAAGCCCGGACTTCGGCGTCCGGGACACCTTCTATATTCCTGTCCCGATCACGGCCGTATTGTGTGGATTGCCTATGGCATTGTCTGGGATCATCACCTGGCCGACACGGGGACCCTTTGCAGACGGGGTAAAAGTGATCTTGATGGAGCAGTTGGCATTCGGCGCCAGAGTAGCGGGACAGTTATTAGTCTCGGTGAAGTCCGAAGCATTCATTCCACGAATCGAGATTGTTCCGAGCACCATATTGGCGGTGCCGATGTTGGTCACAACCAGGAATCGCGGAGTGCTCGTGGTGCCAACCGTCTGCTTGTTGAATGTGTAACAGGGGCTGGAAAGGCTGGCGGTTGGCGCTGGAGGTGGCGCACCCAATAGGCCGAAAACGTCAATTTCATTCTGCGTACCCACATAGACCTTGCCGTTGGCGACCACGGGAACCTGGAACTTATTGGCACAGCCGCCTTGATCCCGCGCTGCATTTTGCTGGCTGTTATAAAGCATGGTCGCGAGATTGGTCGCGTCATACGCATAGAGAACCGCGGGTATTTGCCCAGGCAGGATGCCCAGGGATTCCGAACGCATAGTCGCCCAAATAATTCCATTGGAAGCGCCATTTCCCGAGCTTGAGGGCGTCGCTCCGATCGGAAAGACATTTGAACTTTGGGAAACGGGAGCCGTCGAAAGAAGGCCGTTCGTCAGGGTGTACATCTTCAGATAGTCGCCAGTCCCGTTTCCACCGGCGACAGCCACGCCCGCATAGTAGATCGCGGATTGGCTTGCCGTACGCCAGTAGGTGGGGCTGCTCCAGTAGCCTACTGCGGCTCCAGACACTTCCTGAATGACATTGTCGGCGGTCGAGTTGTACTTTCCCAGATTGTCGCGATTGGCAACATAAATCGGCGAGTCGCCGGAAGGATCGCAGGGACTACCACCCTTGCCCGATTCGATTACTTCGTCCGGAAACTGGCCTGGTTGTTTCGGCAAGATCATCGGCCCTGAGGAAGACAAGTCAAAGTCGGCCTGGTAGCGGCATATCGCATCCATCGGCGTGAAGTAGTCAACCACGTTCAGATTGCCGTCCAGTTTGAGCAACGAGTCGCCATAGTCCGGACCACCGCTATTTACGTCAAAAGGCCCGTCGCCGGTGGACGCATAGATATATCCAGCACTATCAGCAGCCAGCCCATTTCCACTCTGCCAAACTCCGCCACGGATCCCGTCCGGCGTGGTGTTGTAAATAGCGGTTTGCTGTAAGGTCTGGGCGTTATAGGCCATCATCCAGCCATGCCCCGCGCCTGACCAGCCTATATATACGGTCTGCGCGCCAGTTTGGTTGTTGCTCTCCAGAAGCAGTCCGGGTCGCTGAATGTCATGCAGTGGATCGAACGTGATCGTGCCGTTCACGCTTCCCGCACCCGTCCCGGGGACAGAGCCTTGAATCAGGACAGGACCGCCAAACTTCTCCGCCCCTGTGGTGATGTCAAGGGCGTGCAAGCTTTGATAGGCCACTTGAGTATTATTATTGTAAGTGCGGGCGATCAGATACATGGTTTGGGATTTCGGATCGATCACGGGAGTGCCGGTGACGCCGTAATACGGAAAAATGGCGCAGCTTACCTGTTCACCGCTATCCGATTCGCAGGAAACGGGGCCAATGCCATTCGCCATGTCAGTAAAACTCACCTGCCAAAGCTGCACGCCGGAGTTTGCGTCAAAGGCAAATACGCTATCCATTTCCGTGGCTACATAGACCACGGTGTGAGTGCCCTGTCCGGGAATATTGACGCCCTGCACCCAAAGCGGCTGAGCGTAGACCTGACCATCGACCGTAAAGGAGAATAGCTTGCCGAACTTGGTGGCGTTGACGTTTTTCGGGGTGAGAATTTTCTCGTATATGTTGTTTCCCGTTCGCGCGTTGTAGTACTGCTGTGTGAAGACTCCCAAGGTGCTTTGCCCTGTGGCTGATGTGAGACAAGCAATGGTCAGAGAAAGGATGGCGGCCGGATACAGAAGGCGCGTTCTACTCATATATCGAACCTCTCACGGGAGTGATCTGGGGTTACGGGGAACCGACGTTTGCCGGTACGAGCCCCGATTGTCGCCCCTGGCGGGAGGGTTGTCAAGATGCAACAATATGCACTCCTGAGGGTAAATACTTCCTCAAAACGACCCAGTGCGGGGGCCCCACAATTTGGGTGGCTTGGCGCACCCAGAGGGCCTAGAGACAGGTCCTGGCCACCATTTCCAGCGATGTAACGTTGAGTCGGCTTGCCGTCCCGTCCTTGATCAGAACCCCCTTTACAGCCGTCTTTTGGCCCTTATGGTTCGAGGGGTTGAACACACCCGCACCCAGCAGCCGGTCCTGTTGATTGCCCAGAGGCTTGGCAGCGGCCGCTCTTAGGGCCACCGACGATGTGGGCTGGTTCTCAGAAACCGCTGGTTCACTGGCGTGCGTCAGCATCCATGTTCCAGACGGACTCTGCTCCAGGCAACCGACCACCTCGACGACACGCAGCGCGTTCTGCGGCGTTTGAGGCTCCGTCGCAATGGCTGGATTCTCGATGTCGATGGAGTACTGAATAAACGGGGTGAACATTTCGTCCCAGCTCTGGTTGGCTTCGCGAAAGTACACCTCTTTCTCGGGCCCGGGACTGTGCGCGGGATCTTCGGCGTTGTGGTGATGTACGAGGTGCTCGTTCCTCGGTGAATTATCGTAGTGTGCGGTGACTACCAGTTTGCTGCCTGCGGGCAACTTGAGCGGCTGATCGAGTTCATACGCCAGCTGCCAGTGGAAGTCGTATTTCGGCACGCTGAGGACAGTTTCCTCGTGCCCGTCGGGGTAGACGACGGCGTACTTGAAATCCTTGCCGCGCAAGTGCGCATGCGGTTGAAACTGGTAAATCGTCACCGGCTGGGTGTACGCCGTAATCCCGATCACTTCGTAGTTTTCCGCGTTAGCTGGAATCGGAGGAATCGCTACCATCGTCCCTTCGGCTTTCTGCCCGGGCGTATCCGTCAGCAACTCCGTGCCGCCGGCGATGATGGTTCCTCCCGAGGCAGGCACTCGATATAGCTGGTGTCTCGGCGGGTCCGGCTGGAACCACAAGGCAAGCATCGACTGATCGGTCTCCGGCTGGCCCGTGGTCTGATAGTGGATGTTGAAATTGAGATACATATTCTCTCCACCCTTCAACACCTTGGCGCTGCCATCTCCGTACATCTCGAAGGTCGTGCCGGGGGTGTACACGCCTAGCATGTCGTACTCGACGGGATTTACGGGGTCCACAACCGCAGGGCTAGTCCCGACTGAAGCGCTCGAAAGGCCCAACTGGCGGGCGACCCGTGCCAGTCGATCGAGATCATCGGGCCTCACTCCCTTGTCCAGCGCCAACTCGGTGATCGCCATATGGTGCACGACCGTGCGATTGCCAGCCCGCACCTGCAGGGCGACGATCCACTTATCTCCGGAGAACGGGACCTTGGCCAGATATCTGACGTATGGGATTTCACCCTTGGCCGGCAGGTGAAACTCGCGCAACGGCATGACAAGGTCGGGTGCGAGTCCCTTGGGATGCAGCCAGCCTTGCGGAAAACTTGGCAGGGGCGGCAGATCGGCATCGTTTCCCTTGGGGGCGCCTGCATTAACCCATGCGACCAGAGTGTCGATCTCCTGCTGGCTGAGACGAGGATCGTTGCGGAACTTCGCGCTCGCATTGGGGTCCGCCGGCCACGGTGGCATCTGGCGCTGCAGCACCTGCTGCTTGATCGACTCCGCCCAGGGCCGCGCCGTCTCGTACGACACCAGCGTTACTGCCGACCCTATCTCGCCTGGGCGATGACAAGTCGCACAGTGTTGGAAAAGAATCGGCGCCACTTCCTTGTTGAACGTGGGCGCAGGGGCGTCGGCTGCGGAAGGGGTCGCTAGGCAACCAATCGCAAAAATAAAGGCAGTGACTGCACCGGCGATCCAAGGCAACCGGCTGATTTGTCCCGGTCTCATCAACACGACAACTCCAGTATCGGAAGTGCTAAGAACCCTTTTCACGAGAGTGATATGCCTTCGGGCAGGACCTTCGCCGGCAAGAATGCACGATTGTGACCCGCCTCCAGAGGCCTGTCAAGATGATAGAACGTTGCGGGCGTGTGCTAGCATTTCTGTGCAATCAAGTGTCGTCAGGAGCTTTCATGATACGCAACTTTTGGCCGTTTTGTGTTCTGGCAACGGTGTTCGCCTGGGCGCAGGCAAATTCGGAGCACCCAGCGGCTCCGGCATCGACTATTTCGCCGGACACTCCGGTGATCACGATTAAAGGATTGTGTTCCCAGCCGGGAGTGAGCGCTGCCAGCGGTCCAGATTCCGCATGTACTACGGTCGTGACCCGGGCTCAATTCGAGCGGTTGGTGACCGTTCTAAAGGCAGAGAAAGATCCGCAGTCGCGGCAACAACTCTCGACTGCGTATCCGCAGATTCTGGTGCTGGCCCATGAGGCTGAGGCCCGCGGGTTGGACAAACAGCCGGGCGTGCAGGAGCGGTTAAACTTTGCACGGCTTCAGATCCTTTCGCGGGAACTGGTCGGCCAAATCCGCGAAGAAGCGGCGCACGTGCCCGACAAGGACATCGAAGATTACTACCGCCAGAACCCAGGCCAGTTCGAGCAGGTCAGCCTGGAGCGCATCATCATCCCGATCCGTGCTCAGCCTAAGCCTGACGCGCAGGGTGCAACGGGCAATCTTGACGAGACCGCAATGACCAAGCTGGCGGAGTCGCTCCGTGCCCGGGCAGCGGCAGGAGAGGATTTCACCAAACTGCAAAAGCAAGCTTACGAGGCGGCGGGGTTGAGCGGGAATACCGAACCCAATCCTCACATGGACAAGCTGCGACGGCGCGGCTTGCCGCTGGCGCACGCTTCGGTTTTCGATATGAAACCGGGCGAGGTGTCGCCGGTGATCAGCGACGCCACGGGCCATTACATCTACAAGCTGGAGTCGAAAGAAGCTGAATCTTTGGAAGCGGTAAAGTCAGAGATCAGCAATACGCTCCACAGGCAGCGGTTCGAAAAGATGGTCCACCAGGTCGAGGAACCGTTCAAGGCTGATGTCAACCACGCGTACTTTGGGGCGGAAGTGAAGGCACCGGACGACTAGAGGTGTAGGGATTCATTTCCGGTGAGTTTTCCACGATGTGGTTTTCACGGCACCCCCGGCGCGCGCATGCTTAACACAAGTGGGCGCCGTGAACCTATGCTAGTAGGTCCCAGCTTACGTCGAGTGCTGCGCCCAGCTTCTTCCACGTGCTGACTGACCCTGTCTTGCGGTTGGTCTCGATCGCCGCGATCAGCGCGCGTGATACCTTTGACCTCTTCGCGAGTTGCTCTTGGGTAAACTGCCGGTACTCCCGCCAGATACGGAGCGCGGCCTCTCCTCTCAATCTGCGCTCAGTGACCTCCAGCGGTATGAGTTCGTCGTCGCCATCTTCAAGACGCGCTTTCGCGGCATCGTAGGCCCTCACGTCGGCCAGCATTTCCGCATCGTCCATGAGCTTTTGTAGATCCTTCACCGGAATCACAGCAAATTCCTTGCCCTTGCGGGTAATTGTTTCGACGCGCATCAATATATCCCTCCCCTGGCTCCCACCTCTAAAACCCAAAGTTCAAGGCGGTCATCGTGCAACTCGTAAATGACGCGCCAATCGCCAATTCGCGGCCGATAGCCGTTACGGCCCTGAAGCTTCATGACATTGTTGTGTTTCGCATATGGATCGGCAGCGACTTCTTTGATCTTCCCCACAATCCGCTTCTGCCAGTTCACCGGAAGCCGGGATAGTTCTTTGGCGAAGGATTTTGTGGTGACGACCAAGTACACCCATCAATTGTTACTCTAGGTAACAGTGCTCGTCAAGTGAAAAATGTGACCTACGGTAACAATTGTCACCAAGACTATGGTCTCGGACATCCGAGAGTAGCCGGCACGGGAGTGAACCTTACCGGATCGAAGCCCCCGCTATTGCCTGCTGCCGCTGCATCCACTTCCATGCAGTCGAGACGCTGTCGCGCAGCGAGCGCTTGGTCTTCCAATTCAGGATCTGCTGCGCTCGCTTTGGATCCGCGACCAGCGCGGGTGGATCGCCGGGACGCCGCGGCACGATGCGATGGGGTACTTTCTTGCCGGTCACTTCCTCAACCATGGACATGACTTCCTTCACCGAGGAACCCTCGCCAGTACCCAGATTCACCGTGAAAGACGGGTTTCCGGCGATCAGGTGTTGCAGGGCTTTGACGTGAGCTTCGGCAAGATCGACGACGTTGGTGTAATCGCGGATGCAGGTGCCGTCGGGTGTGGGATAGTCGGTGCCATAAAGCTGAAGTTCGCCACCGAGTCCCGCGGCAGCTCGCAGGCACAACGGAATGAGGTGAGGCTCGGGATCGTGACATTCGCCGATTTCGCCGCTTTCGTCGGCGCCGGCAGCGTTAAAGTAGCGCAAGGCGGAGAAGCGCAATCCGTAGGCAGTGTCGTAGGATTCGAGCGCTTCCTCGAAAAACACTTTGGAAATTCCGTAGGGATTGACCGGCAGCCGCGGAGTCTCTTCCGTGATGGGCATCTTCGTTGGAGAACCGTACACCGAGCAGGTCGAAGAGAAGATGAGATACTTAATTCCTGCGTCCACGGCAGTATTTAAGAGCGAAATGCCGCCCTCGACATTATTGCGGAAATACTTCCGCGGGTTGATCATGGATTCGCCAACGTAGTGGTTGGCGGCAAAGTGCATGATCGCATCCGCTCCCTTCATTGCCCCGGCGAGTTTCTTGGAGTCGTGCACGTCGCCGACGATCATTTCAAAGCCCTTGGTGAGAAATTCGAAGCCAGTGGAGAGGTTGTCGTAGATCAACACCTCGAGGCCCGCGTTTCGCAAGACACGCGCCGTGTGGCTTCCAATGTATCCAGCTCCGCCAACCACCAGAATCTTCACCGAAGCACTCTCCTTGAAATTGGATCAAGACAGATGTTTGCAAGCAGACAAAAGGAGACTTCGCCTTCAAGGCGTCCGACGAAGTTATGGTAACAGACCGAATCAGGCAGCGGGAATCTGGCGAGAACCGCGTTTTCGATCGCCTTAACCCAGGTCTAGCAGCCGGATCCTTTCTTGCAGGTATAGACGCGAGTCGCCCAGGTACAGCCGCTCTGGGTTGTGCCATTGCAATTCGCGGTTTGATTGCCGTTCATGTATTCATCCACCGCCCAGAAGGTGAGATCGTCATTGGGATCGGAGGAAACGCTGACGTACTCGCCCCAGGACGTATCGGTCTCATCCTGTCCGCTGGCGCCGCTGTTGGAGAGGACCAACTCGATCGGACCCGGCTTGCCCGCGCTCACCGCAATGAATACTGGTGAAGGATCGTAGTTCAAAACGCTGGTGCTGATATTGCCGGTGACGCTGAAGGTGACGCCAAGGTTTCCGTTGTGATCCATGGCCACGCTCGGCATGAACGCGGACAGATGGTAGTGGTTGTCGGCAAGGTCACCCTTCATGGTGATGGTAGGACTGGTACCGGCAAGAATCTGGTAGTAACGAACGCCAGTGCGCAGAGTGGTGGCGCTTTCCTGGACAGTGTGTACTGCGGCAAGATACTCGCCGGCGTTTGTCCCGGTAACGTAGCGGTACGCCAGGCGGTACATGAGGCGATCGCCCAAGCCATCGATGTACTTGCCATAGGGTTCTTGCACACAAACGGTGTTCCAGGGGTGCGCAGGCGTGTAGCACGCAGGAGTGAATGGATCATTCAGCGAAATGTAGGTCGGGCCTGCGCCGCTGGTGAATCCAGACCACGTCCAGAAGGCAAGGACATTCGATGTGCATGGCAAGATAGTGCACTGATTGTTGGTTCCAGGGTTGTTTGGGTTTACCTGGGCGAGGAAATATTCACCCGCCGTAGTGCTAGGGATGGGATTGCTTCCCTCGAAGTCTGCGGGCAGAAGCGTGTGGATCAAGCTCGCATTGGTTGCCGGGATGTAGTTGGGAATGTAGGTGTAGCAAACCGGAGAATTGGACGAGAGGCCGGCGATAATATCGGCCTTATCCAGTTTGCAGACTTCAAAGCCGACGATGTTGACATCGTTGGTGTCCGGGTCCTCCAAGTCGAAGGCTACATAGAATCCATCGGACCAGGTGCCAAACCTCTCGTAATCGGGAAAGTAGTAATGGCCGTTCTTGTTCTTCGGTATCGAGGAGTTCAGATCGTACGCATACACGTTCCAATTGCTTTGACCGGCTGAGCCTTGCAGGTTGTTGGCAGGAACGCTGCCGGTGGCAGCGCTGACCCCGATGCAGTAGTAGTACGTACCCGCGTTGCCGGGATTGAAGGTATTAGCCAGAACAAACACGCCGTCGATGCGGTCGTACGTGGCAATGGGATCGGCCATGCTATTTCCACAATAGTTTTGCCCGCCAGGGGTAAACAGACTAGTGATGGGCTGTGGGTCGCCTCCGCTGTTTGCCGAACGGCTGAGTATGCCATTGCCGGTTTGTCTGTCAAAAGCTTGCACAAACCCACCGGCTATTTCCAGATACTGGCCGACCCCAGTGGCATCAGTAGGGCCGACACCGCCGTTGGGATCAGCCTGAGGACGGAATTTGACCTGCTCGGCTTGAATGCTCTTTGAGTCCAGACCCTCGAATTGGCCTGACCACGAACCGGCTTTGGGAGACGAGGTAAAGAAGCCGACCTTGGAGGTTCCGCCTGGACAAGTACTGCCCGGATTGTTGCCCGCACACCAGACCTGTACCGGGGGGGGTGTCGCGCAGGTTCCGGTGGGTGGTGTGCCGCCGCAGTTGTTTTGTCCGAAAGAGATCACACTCAAAGAGAGCAGCATCGGCAACAGCCCGTACATTCTGACTTTCATCTTTGGATCACTCCGCGGTCCTGATAGTCTCACTAGTCACGCACCATTCCCCTCGGCTCGAATACCTTCTTGCAGCGCAAGTCCTCTGCCATTCATGTGCAACCTTGCGCCGCTTCTGCCCATCAGCAAAATCAATGACTTAGCGATCGGGAAGGTCGTCCAACCGGCTCCAGATGTGCATTCGGTTGCACCTAACACCCCGATCCTTTCTTGCATCTGAACACGCGCGTCGCCCAAGTGCAACCGCTGCCGATCTTTGGCGTGCAGTTGGCGGTTTGATTGCCCTTCATATATTCGTTGACCGCCCAGAACGTCAGATCATCGTTGGGATCGGAACTGACGCTCACGTACTCTCCCCAGAAGTCATCGGTTTCGTTCTGTCCGCTGGCGCCGCTGTTGCTGAGAACAAGAACCGGCGGATCCGCCTTGCCGCTCCGAGAGATCGCCATAAAGACCGGCGACGGATCGTAGCTCATAGCGCTACCGCGTTTCGTATTTCCGGTGACGGTAAAAGTCAGTCCGATATCCCCATTGCTATCCATCGCAACGCTGGGCATGGACGCGAACAAATGATATGTCGCATCCTGAATTTCTCCAAGCTGGACAACAAACGGGTTGGCGCCGGCTGCAATGAGATAGTAGCGTATGCCGGTGCGTTGCGTGCTGGCGTTCTGCTGCACCGTCTGAGCGACGGCCAGATATTCTCCGCTGGTTCCACTGGTGAGGTAACGGTACGCGAGGCGATAGTTGAGCCGGTCGCCAAGGCCGTCGATCACCCCGCCGTAAGGTTCAGGGACACAGATCGTGTTGTAAGGGTGCGCAGGATCGTAGCACCCCGGAGTATATGGGTTGGAGGGAAAATTGATAAACGTCGGACCGGCCCCGCTAGTAAATCCAGACCATGTCCAGAACGCTAACTGATTGGAGGTGCATGGGGCTGTCGTGCACTGATTGTTGGTTCCCGGATTACTCGGATTTACCTGGGCCAGGAAATACTCTCCCGCCGTGCTGCTGGGCACAGGATTGCTGCCTTCGAAGTCGGCTGGCAGTAGAGTATGGATCAGACTGCTGTCAGTTCCGTTTGGGCCGGCAACATAAGAAGGAATGTAGGTGTAGCAGACGGGCGGATTCGACGAGAGGCCGGCAATTATGTTGGTTTTGTCGAGTTTGCACACCTCAAAACCCACGATGTCGTAATTCCGCGTGGTGTCTTCCAAGTCCCATGCGACGTAGTAACCGTCCGACCAGGTTCCGAAGCGCTGGTAATCGGGAAAGTAAAGGTGTCCCGTTGAATCGTGGGGTATGGCGGGATTGAGGTAGTAGGCGTAGACGTTCCAGTTGCTCTGGTTGTTCGACCCCTGCAGATTGCTGGCAGGCACGGAGCCGCTTGCAGCGCTGACGCCGATGCAGTAGTAGTAGGTGCTGTTGCCGCCCGGGTTGAAGATGTTGGCCGCGACAAATACGCCATCGATGCGGTCGTAAGTAGAGATGCCGTCCACTGAGCCATTCTCGCAATAGTTGCTCCCGCCGGGGAGGAACATAGCGGACAGTGGCTGGGGACTCGCTCCGCTGCCCGGCTTCGTGCTGAATATTCCGTTTCCAGTCTGTCGGTCAAATGCTTGAACGTAATTGGCGGAGAATTCCAGGTACTGGCCAACCCCGCTCGAATTAGTTGGCCCCACGCCGCCGTTGGGATCGGGCTGCGGCCGTGGCCTCACACCAGCATGCTGAAGGCTGGCCGCATCCAAGCCTTCGAACTGATTTGTCCACGAACCTGCGGCAGGCGGCGATGTTGAGAATCCGATCCATGAAGTTCCGCCGGGACAGGTGCTGCCGGGGTTGTTTCCCGCACACCATGTCTGCACCGGTGACGGGGCTGCGCAGGTTCCGGTGGGTGGAGCGACGCTGCAATTGTTTTGGGACAACGCGGGCACGGTGCCGAGCAGCAGCAATAGCAAGAGCGGAGCCCACTTGGCAAACTCCAGCCTTTTCTCGTCGTTCACTCGTCGAGTTGACATGCGTGCCGTCGTTCCTCTCAGACTAGCGGAGAGTGTATTCGATTGCGCCAGCTTGGCGCGGAACCCTGTCGTCCTAACTCAGACGGTTTTGCCACCTCAGCACGGAGCAGAGAGAAAAACTGAGATTCGGGGGAATAAGACTACTGCTGATTATCTACCATAGTGATCGCCGCCAAATCCTGCCAGAGGAAGGAAGTGATGAGAGGAAGGTCTCTAGGAGGCCCGGATCGTCTTCAGAGCCCAGCCTTAGGCCGCGAGCCTAGTCCTACAGACTGCCATCGCCGTCATACTGGCAAGGATCCCAAACGTTACAATCTCGCAATTCTTCGGTTAAGCCCTTGGATGTCGCCATATAAAAATAGAGCCACGCGGGAAGGCGCCTGCGCCGCGGAGCGAGGCCGTCAATCACAGCCTGCTTGTCGGGACGCAGGCTGAAGGCTTCGAGCATGTCAATGCCTTCTTCCTGGCAGCGGCGGACTGCCCACGCCAGCATGGGCGCTAGCAGTTGATGATTGCCGTTCAAGACCTGGAAGTCGATGAGACGGATTCTCTTCAGGTGAATGTCCGGCTTATCTTGCCGGAGGAAGACGGCGTAGGCCAGCAGACGAGAATGTTCCTCGACGGTCGCAATCCATACACGTTTTTCCGCCAGCGCATACTTAAAATGCCATTGCAGATCCTGGGTCGAGCGGCCGGTCAAGAGCCGCTCCGGATAAGCGCGTTTCAACTCCTCCCAAAATGTGTCGAAACGTTCGTCGAAGTGTGAGCAGGTTTCGACTTCGCCGCGCTGGCGTTGTGTCCAGGAATAAGCTCCGGCCAGGCTGTCTCGCGTGGACAAGGCGGCCGCTGCAGGGTAGGAGAGAACCGATGGCCATCTTTTCTTCTCGCAGGTGCTGGCCAGAAAACCGTGATAGTTGGTGATCCAAAATGCAGACTGGTCCCATTTGCCCGCGGGTGTGCCCCGAGTGCGAAACATGCCATTAAATTTCGCAGAATACTCGTTGGCCGTGCTGATCACAAAAAGATCGACGGCGCGAACCTTGGCGCAACGCCGGAGGAAGAAACCCGCGATACCGCGGTAAGGGAGATCCATGGTCATGGCATGGACCGTGGAGGCAATGATTTCGCGGCCTTTGAAATGGCAAAAAAAAGGAACATTTCCCATGTAGCCGACGATTTCCTGTCGCTCATTCTCCGCCACCCAGCCCATGGGCCAATCGCCGATACGCTTGCAAACCGGATTTTCAGTCCAGAGATGTTCCCACTCTGGGCGGCGCTTGGGGCGCAAGCCATTGCGCGATTCCACGGCGGCGATACCCGCGTAATCGTCGAAGACAGCAGGGCGAATCTTGGCGCTTGCGGCCGCTGCCGAAGCCTTGGTTAAGGTGTCCACTCTTTAAAGTCTCTCGCACTGGATTCTGACTCGACGGGGGGAATCGAGTTGCGCTGCTGCTCGTGCTGAAGATACGCTCCGAGTGTACCTGAGTCGGCCGCTCCGTGGTGGGGAAACCAAGCGGCAAGTCTCGAGGTCGCCGGGAACTCCTGGCAGGGTCGTGCGATCTCCAGAAAAGATCCAAGAAAGCTAAATCGCTGCAATAAAACCGTTTAACCAACTTCTGGCTAGACCATGCGAAGGTCAGCCTTGGCCGATCAATAATTCTGGCCAAGCGTTACGGAACCGATGTACAATTCTACCCACCGTAAGTAGCAGATAAGAAACACTGTGCGCGCCGCACAACTTTTCCCGGGCCACAGGGTTTCAGCGTACATTAGGCGTCGTCGCCCTGCGATGATCGCCGAGCGATCACACAGTTTGCCAACGGAGGCACCAATGTTGACCATTTCCCCCAAATTGCTAAAGCGTGTTTTCCTGTCCGTCGCCCTTACCACCACTATGAGTACGGGGCTGGCGCTTGCGCAAGCCACCTCTCCCGATCCCGCGATGACGGCCCCGACTACGGGTGAAACGAAGACGATGGATAATTACCTGAACAATCACCCGCAAGTCGCGAAGGAACTGCACGACAACCCTTCACTCATCAACAATCCGCAATGGCTGGCCTCGCACCCGAAGGTGCAGAGCTATATGAGCACTCATCCCGCGCTGAAAACCGACGCGGTAACCCACCCCGACCAGTTTGTCAACCACACCGAGCGCCAGGATGCGGCAAGGGACCACAAGGGGCTGAACAGCGTAGATGAATTCGCGCGTGACCATCCAAAGGTGGCCAACGAGCTAAAGGACAATCCGAAGTTGATCGATGATCCGAAGTTTTTGGCGACGCATCCGGGACTGGACAGCTATTTAGCGAAGCACCCTGAGATTCGCCAGGAGGCGCAGGCTCATCCCGATGCCTTTGCCAACGCAGCGGAAAGGAACAACCGGTACAACGAGGCTCACGAAGCCCACAGTACGACCAAACCCGCCGTGTCCAAATCTGCTGCTGCGCCCAGACCTGCTGCTGCGCGCAAGTAGTTTCAGTAGGTGTGGATTTGACCTGCTGTGAAGTCGATTCGATATTAGCCGGAATGAGGGAACTCTTCCGGCTTCTTTTTTTGTCTTGCCGTTCGAGTGACATTTTCCGACTCGTAAACACCAGCTTCAGTGTCCTTTGGTTTTCTTGCCTGAGATTGCCCTCTCGCCATTCTGGCGGTGGTTCATCAATTCCGGCAGCTCCGCTACGACGCTAAAGATGCAACAACTTGCAGAGGCCCCACTCTGTAGTACAGGGTCCCCTTTCCCGCGCAAACCGTCCGGTTTTTCGCCAGATACTCGTTCTTAGGGAACCTGTTCACCCGCTTTCCCCGGTGGCAACCTGACTTCGGAAAGTTTTGCGTTGGCGTGCGGGACGGCCAGGGCGAAACCAGGAAGTTCACCGGGGAAAATAATGATACTGTTTCGCACTAATCGGGCCATTCGAATTCTCGTGGTCGTTTTGTCGGCTGTGTGCGTCCTCGCAGCAGTCGGGTGCAGCGGGATCTCATCGGGATCTGCTGGGAGCAACGGGGGCGGCGGCAAGCCACCGGCTGTAGGTTCCTACAGCATTTCCGGGGCGATTACGGCAGCCGGCGCCAGCGGCGCTACTCTCACCTTGAGCGGCGCGGCCAAGGGTACCGCCACGGCTGACGCTTCCGGCAACTACACGTTCTCCAAACTTGCGAATGGTGCATACACGATCACGCCCAGCAAGACCGGCTTTGTATTCAGCCCCTCGAAGCAGAACATTACGGTGAGCAGCGCGGACGTTACCGGCATTGATTTCGGCAGCCTACCTTCGCAGGTGTGGAGTATTAAAGGGACGATCACGCCAGCCCTAAGCGCCGGTGACGCGACCGTCACTTTGAGTGGTGCAGGCGATGCAACCACGACGGCGGATGCTTCTGGCAACTACGTGTTCAGTGGTCTTGGAAATGGCTCGTATACAGTGACCCCAGCCAAGACTGGCGTCGTCTTCACGCCGTATACCCAGAATGCTATGGTGAGTGGGGCCAATGTCAGCGGGGTCAATTTTCTTGGGGCGTCGGGATGCAGCGGCGGTCATGGAGTTGCAAACTTCTATGTTGCCACCAACGGCAACGATTCCTGGTCGGGCACGCTCGACTGTCCCAACCTTGGGAACAGCGACGGACCGTTTGCTTCGGTGACAAGAGCACAGACCGCCGTAGAAGCATTGCTGCAAAGCAATCCCACTTCGCCGATTGTAGTGATGGTGCGAGAGGGAACTTACTACCTTCCGTTGAGCCCCACGAACCCAGGGACTTTGAATTTTACTGCGAGTGATTCCGGCACGTCAGCAGTCGCGGTCACCTGGGAGAATTATCCCAGCGAGGTTCCGGTGATCAGTGGAGGTGTGCCGGTTTCAGGCTGGACTCAGGCTTCTGGCAATCTCTGGCAGGCTCCCGTGCCGGCGAACACACAACCCTTCGAGTATCTGTTTTACAACGGCGAGCGGCGCATGCGTTCGCGATTGCAATCCCCGGCGGCAGGCTTGGGCTATTACATGAGCGGCGGGTCCTGTGTCTCCAGCCAGAACCAGCAGATCGTCAGTGCGTCACTGTGCAATCTGGGAACCTTTCTGCGGGTGGCGGCAGAGGTTCCGCCCACCGGCGCGAACGCCAATTGCCCCAGCACCACGGGTCCCGGCGGACTGGCGAAGTGTCTGGACCGTTTTCAATACA
>JABCZH010000017.1 GCA_013289795.1 Acidobacteriota bacterium | reverse complement strand
TACTTCCAGGGTTTTGGTGGTTATTGGGAGGGAATGCGTCTGGAACGGGTCGATCCCGGCGGTGTGATCTCATCGGCCATCGAAGCCCATCGTGTGGTCGGATCCATCGTTTACCTGGCCACCGAGATTACCGCGCCCGGAGTGATTCGGCACATCGAAGGCGACCGCATTTCTCTCGGCGAACCGGACGGCACGCGCTCCGATCGCTGCCGTCGAATTGCCGAGGCGATGATCGCATCCGGCTTGCGCTGCCCGGTCACCACGCGTATCCGCCACGAGATTTGGGTAAAGATTCTGGGCAACGCTTCTTTGAATCCGGTCAGCGCTCTGACGCGCGCCACCCTGGGTGAGATGCTGCGCGACCCGGGAGTTCGGTCGCTGATCCGGAACATCATGCTGGAAGTCGAAGCGGTCGCCCACAAGTTGGGCATGGAGTTGCCGGTTTCCGTCGATCAGCGAATTGCGGGCGCGGAAAAAGTGGGGGAGCACAAGACTTCCATGATGCAGGACCTGGAAGCGGGCCGGCCGATAGAACTGGAAGCGCTTGCGGGTGCAGTCGTGGAGCTGGGCGAGCGTGTGGGTCTCCCCATGTCCTACACTCGAACCGTGTACAGTTGCACCAAGCTGTTGGCGGAGCGTGCCCCCCGCCGAAAATGAGCGCACCACCCACAGGCCGTCATGGCTCTGCCAGCGATCCTCGTAGATCCCCAGCCAAGGCCGGGTTCGACTCTTAGG
The DNA here is from genome assembly GCA_013289795.1 of Acidobacteriota bacterium. GTDB lineage: Bacteria > Acidobacteriota > Terriglobia > Terriglobales > Acidobacteriaceae > JABCZH01. The sequence continues at coordinate 75,487 of JABCZH010000017.1, read as the reverse complement.
AAATTTCCACCGTCTTTCTCATCGCACAACAAAAATACTTGCTAGGATCTTGCCGACGGAGCTATACTCCGTTGGTTGGCTGGTCCACTTATCAGACCACTTGGAGATTGCATTGCCAGCAGGAATCAAATCCGACTTTGAAGTAATCCGCAGGAACAAGGTCTACGAAGAAGTCGCCCAGCAGATCGAGCGTCTGATTCTAAAAAAACTGCGTCCGGGCGACAAACTGCCTTCCGAGCGCGAACTGGCAGAGATGCTGGGAGTCAGCCGCAGTTCCATTCGAGACGCGATTCGCGGGCTGGAACTGATGGGCATGGTTGAGCCGCGTCAAGGCGCTGGGACAATCGTCCGCGAAATCTCGAGCGATTCGGTGATGAATCCTTTTTCCAATGCCCTGAAGCGCCGGCGGGAATCGGTGAGTGAGCTTCTGGATTTTCGCAAGATGCTGGAGCCGCCGCTGGCAGCGCGCGCCGCCGCCCATGCTTCCGCCGACGAAGTGTCCGAGATGGAAGAGATTTTGCAGCGGCAAGAAGCAAAGCAGGCGCAGGGTGAGTCCACGGTCGCTGAGGACTCGGAGTTTCATTATAGCGTTGCATTGGCTTCCGGTAACAGTGTCGTACTCAAGGTGCTCGACATTCTCATGGATCTACTGCGCGACACACGTGAGCGCTCTTTGCAGGTGGCGGGGCGCCCCGAAAAGTCGATCGCCGGCCACCGGCGGATATTGGCTGCCATCAAGCGCCACGATGCCGAAGGCGCAAAGTCCGCCATGCGGCGGCACATTGAAGACGTCGAAGAGATCGTACTTGACAGGTTTTGACCAACACCGCTTTTTCGTTGTGAGATATTCGCTGCAAGTTGGGGACAATCCAATTGCCTGACCTGGGAGATGAAGTGATCCGAAGGGCCGTCGCGTCTCCCGAGGATCGCGTGGAGGAGCAGAAAAGGGTGAAACTCTTCGACGGAATCGCCTGCCCAGAGCCGGTTACAACTAACTCGCCAACAGAAGATTCTCGACCGCCCGCTACGTTGCTCACATTGCGCGTCGCGGAAGCGCGAGTCGAGGATGTCGGCCACGCCATCGCGCGCCTAACGCCTGCCGACCTGCTGCGTATGGGTGCCAGGGCAGGCGATGTGTTGAAGATCACTGGAGGCACCATCGGTGTTGCCCGCGCCGAGCTCTCCGAAGAAAGACATGAAGGCATGATCCAGATCGACGGCACCTGCCGCAGCAACTGCAGCGCGGGGTTGCAGGAGCAGGTCACGGTCACTCCCATCGAACGCGAGCAGGCGGTGGCGGTTCGCTTCGCGCCTTTATGGGTGGGCGCTGCGCCTGCGATCATCGCCATCGAGCGGATGCTCGAGGATCTGGAGGGCGTTCCGGTGGTCACGGGCTGCGTGGTGCGTGTCCCGACATTCGCCAAGGCGGTCAACTTCCAGGTCGTGCGCACTATCCCCTCCGGACCTGTCGTGATCGGGAAACGGACTGACATTCGGGTGGTGGAAGGCGAACAGACCGCCGCCCGCGCGCCGGCGGTTTCCTACGAAGATATCGGCGGGCTGGAACGGGAAGTGGCGCGGGTGCGAGAAATCGTTGAGCTGCCGCTGAAGTATCCGCGCATCTTCGAGCGGCTGGGAATTCTTGCTCCGAAGGGCGTACTCCTGTACGGGCCGCCAGGCACAGGCAAGACCCTACTTGCACGCGCCGTCGCGGCGGAAAGCCGCGTGCACTTCATTCACCTCAACGGCCCGGAGATCATGCGGAAGTTCTACGGCGAGAGCGAGGCCAAGCTGCGCGAGGTCTTCGAGGAAGCGGCCCGCCACGCTCCGGCGATTCTCTTCATCGATGAGATCGATGCCGTAGCACCCAAACGCACTGAAGTAGTGGGCGAGGTTGAAAAGCGTGTGGTGGCGCAGCTTCTCAGCTTGATGGACGGCTTCGTCGCGCGCGGCCAGGTTATCGTCATCGGTGCGACCAACATCCCCGAGGTGCTTGATCCCGCGCTGCGGCGTCCCGGCCGCTTCGATCGTGAAATCGAAATCGGCGTTCCGAACACCCAGGCACGGTTGCAAATCCTGAGGATACACACCCGCGCCATGCCGCTCGCGCCGGACGTCAACTTGCAGGAGATCGCTGAACATTCGCACGGCTTTGTCGGCGCTGACCTCGAGGCGCTGGGACAAGAAGTGGGCATGATTGCCCTACGCGGCTTCCTCTCAGCCTTTCCGCTCGACACCGAGAGCGCCGCCTCGACTAGTTTGGAAGCCTTGCAGGTTACCCACGACGACTTCCTCGCCGGATTGAAGGAAGTCGAACCCAGCGCCACTCGAGAATTCCTCATTGAGAGAAGCCCGTCGACTTTTGCATGCCTCGGAGGTCTCAACGAAGTGAAACGGTTGCTCGATGGAGTCGTTGAGCATTCGCACATGCGGGACGAGATCTACGAGCAGGTTGGATTGGCGCCGCCGCGAGGCATCCTGCTGGTCGGGCCGTCGGGTACTGGCAAGACCGCCATGGCGCGAGCGCTCTCAGGTGAGAAGCAGATCCCGCTCATCGCCGTGGACGGCCCGCAACTGTACTCGAAGTGGTTGGGCGAATCGGAGAGAGCGCTGCGCGAAGTTTTCAAGAAAGCGAGACGGGCAGCGCCCTGCATTCTGTTCTTCGACACCATCGACGCGGTCGCACCGAAATTCGGTGGCGATCAATTAGGCAGCGACGTGTATCAGCGAATTCTCAGCCAACTGCTGCGTGAAATCGACAACTTGCGCGACGTCAAGGGAGTCATTCTGCTGGCGGCCACCAATCGTCCCGAGCGGATCGATCCCGCGTTGTTGCGGAGTGGGCGTTTCGACTATTTGTTGCAAGTCGCCAAACCTGATACTTCCGAACGCGCGGCGATCATGCGGCTTTGCTGCCGACGAATGCCGCTGGCGCCAGATGTCGATATCGACGAGTTTGCCGGCCTGACCGAAGGCTTCACCGGCGCCGATCTCGAGAGTCTGTGCAAGAAAGCGACGCTGTCAGCGATCGTAGAATTTCAGCACGGAACGCGAGTCAAGCCTTTTGTGGTTTTGCGGAGCCATTTCCTGGCGGTGCTTGACTCCGATCGCGGCAGTCCCAGGCAATTGACATTCACCAGGAGCGAACATGCTGCCGGGGATTCGCGCCCCGACACATCCACCCGGTGATGAACGAGGGTTGATTATGAGTTATACGGAACTCACAGTTTGGACGCGCGGCATCATCATGGACAAAGAGGGCCGCGACATCGTCAATTCCATTTCCGCTTCCGCCCGCATCGAGGGCAAGTATGCCCAGGCAATGGAAAACTATGTCGACAATCCGGATCGCACTAACGCCCCCACGCGCAAGTATTGTCGCGTGAGTGACAACATCCTCGAGAACGAGCTCACCTACGAAAACGAGCAGCCCAACATCGTCGTACTGGTCGAGGGGACGATGGTCAAGGGCTGGGATTACATGCGCGGCATGCCTCCAGGCGGAACGCTGGTGATCAACACACACTACACGCCGGATTACATGATCCGATTCGTGCCGGGTGCGGAGCGTCTGGCTCAACTCGTGTGTGTTGATGCCGCCAAGATTGCCGATCACAAGTGGCTTTATTACCGCCTGGGTGAGTTGGGCCTCGACCGGCTATCGACGGAAGGCGCGGCCGAGCGAAACAAGTCCATCGCGCCCGACATCGCTGCTCCGCTGATTGCCGCGGTGGTGAAGACCACGGGCATCGTGAAGATGGCGACGATTGAGCCGATGATTGCGAACAAGCATGCATTCGAAGTGGCACTCAAGGAATTGCATATCATGCCGCTGAACCCAGTTGCAGTGTAGGGAAGGAATCATAAATGTCGACTAAAGGCACACGCATCCCGGATTGGCTTACCGTTCCATTCGCCGGCATTACCCCGGCGCCGTCGCAAGAGAAGGGACAAGACCTCTTCCCCACCGGCAACTGGCGTTCCATCCGGCCGGTGTATCGCGACAAACTGCCACCCTGCAACAACGCTTGCGGAACCAACGAGAAAATCCAGGGCTACCTCGACCTGGTGAAGCGCGGCAAGTATCTGGATGCCTATGCGCTCATCAAGGAAGACATGCCGTTCCCGTCGGTCACCGGGCGCGTGTGCTATCACCCGTGCGAGCAAGCCTGCAACCGCGGTCAGTACGATGAAGCGATTTCCATCCGCGCGGTCGAGCGGTTTCTCGGCGATCTAGGACAGGCCCTGACCCACGACGTGGTCAAAGCCGGGAAGCCCAACGGCAAGAAAGTCGCCGTCGTTGGATCAGGTCCAGCTGGCCACAGCGCGGCGTATCAGCTTGCGCGGCTCGGTTACAAAGTGACCATTCTGGAGAAGTCGCCGAAAGCTGGCGGGCTCAATCGCGGGGGCATTCCGGACTGGGTTTTGCCGCAAGATGTACTCGATCGCGAGATCGAACGCCTGGTCGAGCTCGGGATCACAATCAAGACCAACTGCGAAGTCGGGAAAGACGTTTCCTGGGACGAGCTGAAAAAGAATTACGACGCCTGCGTGCTGGCTGTGGGCCTTACCGAGCCCAATAGCGTGCGAGCTGAGGGCGAGAACAAGGCTGGTGTGCTCTATGGACTGCCGTTTCTTCGCGACATCGGCATGGGCACATCGAAAGTGAAATTGGGTCCCCGGGTGGCTGTCATCGGAGGCGGAAATACCGCGATCGACTGCGCCCGCGAAGCGCTTCGACAAGGCGCGGTGGAAGTGACCATGATCACGGTGGAGGCCAACCCGAAAGAAATGCCGGCGGTGCCGGAAGATCTCCATGACATGGTCGAAGAAGGGGTTGATCTGATGCACGGGCGAGCCGTAACCGCGGTGCTGGGTAACGGCAAGGTCGAAGCTCTGCAATTGCATCCGGCGCGCTTCTCCGGCGCCATCAACGCTTCGCCAATTACCGTCGACAAAGACGCTCCAGCCCAGCGTTTCGCTGTCGATAACGTCATCATCGCTGTCGGACAGCATGCCTCGCTGGCCTGGTTGCCGGCCGAGTTCAAGAATGAACGCGGCACGATCAAGATCGACCGCTTCGGACGTCTCGGCGACACGAAGTTTTTTGCGGCAGGCGACATCGTGCAACTGGGTTCGGGTCAGCCGCTGATGGTGGTCAACGCCGTCGGCGACGGCAAGCGGGTCGCCTTCAATCTGGACAAGGTGCTGCGCGGAGAGGCGTTGCAGCCCCGGACGATTCCGATCGACGTGATTGTCGATTTGAACCGCATGAACATGACGTATTTCCCTCACTTCCCGCGCGTGCAGCAGACGCTCCTGCCTCCGGTGAGCCGGCGCAGAACCCAGGATGAAGTAATTCAGGCCTTAACGGAAGAGCAGGCGGTGGAGGAGGCCAGTCGCTGCTTCAGTTGCGGCACCTGCAACGCCTGCGACAACTGTTATCTGGTGTGTCCTGAACCTTGTATCGCGCGTCCCGAGCGCTCGAACGGCCTTTACAAGATTCTGGTCGATTACTGCAAAGGCTGCCGCGTGTGCATCGAGGAATGTCCGACGGGCTGCCTGGAGGGCGTCCCCGAACTCGACTTCGATACCGGCGTGGTGCGAATGGATACGGCGTTCGCCATCTCGCCCGGGCTGCACGGACGGCAGGCGGAAGAGTTGCGGAAGCTGGGCGACCGGCCGGCGAAGAATATCTAGGATCGGAGTAAATATGGCAACGACTAGCGTAAGCAAGAAGAGAATGGTCCGCATAAACGGCTGCGTCGCGTCGGCGCAAGCCGCCAAGTACGCCGATGTCGATGTGATTGCGGCGTATCCAATCCGGCCGTACACCGCGACCATGATGGCGCTGGCGCAAATGGTGGCCAACGGAGAACTCGACGCCGAATACATTGTGGCCGATAGCGAGCACTCGCAGTTGAGTATCGCGCATGGTGCGGCGTCGGCAGGCGCACGTGTTTTCACCGGCAGCTCAGGTGTGGGTGTGCAATTCGCGTATGAGCTGTATTCGCCGATCTCAGGCAGTCGCATGCCGGTGCAGATGATGATCGCCGACCGCACCCTCGATCCTCCTGGCGACTTCGGTTCCGAGCACACTGACGCGTTGTCTACTCGCGACATGGGGTGGATCATGGGTTGGTCATGTGACGCTCAGGAAGCATTCGACAATCACCTCATCGCCTACCGGATCGGCGAGGACCCTCGCGTCCTTCTGCCACAGATGGTCTGCCAGGACGGTTTCTTCGTCTCCCATATCACCGGCGATGTCGAGTTGCCCGACGCGGGCCAGGTGAAGGAATTCCTGCCTCCCTACAAACATCCCTATCCGCTCGATCCGCGGCATCCGGTGTCACACGGCCCCCAGATCATGCCGGAGCAGGGTCCCCCGCTGCAGTTGGAGCGGGCGCGCGCTATGGAAGAGTCGATGGCGGTGATTGAGCAGGCCCACGAGGAATTTGAGAAAATCTTTGGGCGAAAATACGATCCCTGGCTCGAAGAGTTTATGACTGATGACGCCGAGGTGGTTTTTTTCCTGCAAGGCGCCCACGCAGTCACCGCCCGGTTCGCGATCAAGCACATGCGCGATAAGGGCTTGAAGGTCGGCATGGTGCGGTTGCGAACCATCCGGCCTTATCCGACTGATCGTGTGAACGAAGTTCTGAGTAAGTTCAAAGTGGTCGGCGTCATCGAAACCAACATGGGCCTCGGCAGCGTCAGCAGTGGCGGATCGCTCTATGCTGAGGTCTGCGCGGCTTTGTACGAAAGCCAAAAGCGCCCGCTGATCCTCTCGTTCATGGCTGGAATGGGTGGCGAGGCCATCGTGCTCAAGGAATTTTATTGGATGACCCAGAAAATGGTCGATGCGCAGAAACGTGGCAAAATCGAAAAGCGCACACACTGGGTCGGATTCGAAGAGTAGAAGACTTTCGTTTTGGAGGAACTTATATGGCAACCATCGAAGTTCAGCGGCAGATCCTGCCGATTCTCGGCAGCCCGAATCAGGGTGCACGTTTCTATAATCCTGAATTGCCGTCGAGCGAGCCGTTCGTCCCCGGCCATCGCACCTGCGCTGGCTGCGGGCCTTCCATCCAGTACCGGATGACGAGCAAGGCGGCGGGCGACAATACCATTCTGGTCGGGCCGACAGGCTGCATGTATGTGGCGAACAGTTCGTATTTGTGCACGCCCTACAATGTGCCCTGGGCGCATACCCAGATTGGCAGCGCGGGCAGCTTCACGGCGGGTGTCGCCGCGGCGTATGAAGCTATGATCCGCAAGGGTAAGTGGAAGGGCGAATTTCCGAACATCATTTGCGAAGCGGGCGACGGAAGTGCGTCCGACATCGGCCTGGCCTCGATTTCAGGCGCACTCTATCGCAATCACGACTGCTTGATCATCTGCTACGACAACGAGCAGTACGCGAACACCGGCATCCAGGCATCGTCGCGCACGCCTTATGGCGGCATGACGACTTTCTCGCCTCCCGGCCCGCTGGTTCCTGAAGGAAAGAAGCTGTTTCCCAAAGACCTTGCCCGCATGATGGCGGCGGGTCATCCCCACTGCTATGTGGCGACAGCAAGCGTGGGTTATCCCATCGACCTGATGAACAAAGTGCGCAAGGGACTCAACCACAAAGGCGCTGCGTATTTGATGGTCTACACGCCGTGTCAGAAGGGTTTTGTGTATGAGACGCCACGCTCCATCGATCTGGGACGCCTGGTTGTCGAATGCGGGCTCTATCCGATGTGGGAGTGGAACCCCGAGAAGCGGGCGTACGATTACAGCTTCCGCCCGGCCAGCATGCGGCCGGTGTCTGAGTACCTGAAATTGCAAGGACGCTTCGGCCATCTCCATGCCGAGCACATCGCTTCTTTGCAGAAGTTTGCCAATGAACAATGGCGAATGTTGGGCGTCCAACTACCCGAGGCCTTGATCCAGGCCGCGGATGCGAAGAACCTGGTCAATATGGCCTCTGCGGCACAGGCAGAGGCGGTGGCGCAAACTATATGAATACCAAAGCTAGTACTCCCGCTCATCCTGCAGAGCCTGAAGTCGAACCTGAGGGACAGGAAAGCTATATTGTCACTGAAGGCAAGAAGCGCGGGTCCACGCGCGACGTGCGGCCGGAAGCAGCGTTCGACCGCTACTACACGGTCCTGCGTGTGCACGCGGGTGACGCCATCCTCACCGACAACTGGCACACCAACGAAGTGCTGGACCACGCGCGCAACAACTTCGAGGGCGTCACGTTCGCGATGCGTACGCTGGAAGCCTGGGGCGCAATGATCGAGAACGATCGCCGGGCCTACTACACCGCCGGCGGGCGAGTCTGGGTCATGGATATCGAGCCCTGCGAAGGGAAGAAGAAGCGGCTGCCCGGCACCGGACCTGGCAAGAAGTAGGATACGGTTGCGCCGCATCCTGCTCATTGACGACACGCCGGAGATCGCCGAGCTTCTGACGTTTGCACTGCGTGACCGCGGCCACGAAGTTTTCGCAACGGGATATACCCCAACCGTCAACGAGTTGATTCTGGAGCAGCACGCCGATGCGCTGGTGCTCGACTGCACCGCCTATGACATGAGCGAGGCGTTGTTCGACATGGTGCGTCACCACCCGAACCATACTGAGCTGCCCATCATCATCATCAGTGACACGCCGGAGATTGCTGACTTGAGTCTTCGTTCGCGGAAGGCCCAGAAAGTCTTGCTGGTGCCGAAACCATTCACTGGATCGCAAGTCGCGAACGCGATCGATCAGTTGCTCGGATAAAGATAAATATGCCGTTGTGGAGCATGGACGAGTGGCAATACGTTGAGCGCGAGATCATCACTGACCCCAAGGGCAGGCGATGGACGGTGGCGCTGATGGATGTGCTGGGACAGCAAGGCGATCCGGACATGCCGAACAAAATGCTTGAGCTGCAGTATTCATCCGGCCGGTATTTCACCCTCATCTACTCGGACACGGGAGCGCTACAGCGGGAACATGGATACGCCTCACTGGATGAGGCGACGACCGCCTATGGACATCTGGTGGTTGCTGTGATCGACGGCACCCTAGATCCATCGCAACCGGTGTTCCGGCAGGATTTGGAAGATTGACCACGTCAGCGTCAAGAAGCAAGGAAACCGGGTAGTGCCTCAGTTTGAAATTTAGATATGCCAATAGGCGCGAATCGCAAATTCTAGGATCATTCCACAGAACGATCCTAGGGCCAGCGCAAAGATGACAATCTTTCGACCGCGCGTTGCGAAACGTCCCTGATAGCGAAAAACAAACCAAGCCGCGAATGCCATGAAGATCAAACTAACTGCGCGGAAATATGGCGCTCCAAGTCCAGAATATATGCGCCTGCGTCGATCTTCCGAAATATGTGGCAAGATCGCAAACTGAAGCGCTGCCCAATAGGCGAGAGCCAAGGCTGGAATTCCTACGGCAACTTGGCGAAGCGATACATCCTCCAGTTTCATGCTGCTCTCTTCTTGTACGGCCCGCGCTTGCTAGGTTTCGGCATGTAATTGTCCGCCATCATTACGATTTCCTCAAGACTCCAAACGTGGTCACTCAGGCCAGCGGCCATCGCCGGGGTGATCCTAAGAGACTTGTGGATTCGGGCAAAATTGTAATGTACCGCATAGACGGCAACCATCGCCGCATGGTTCTGACTGAGGCACTACCGGAAACCGCCTACTTCGCCGAACGATAGAACTTGCCTCGAACCGCATCTTTCCACGCGCCGGGCGGAAGCTCCAGAATATCCGAAGTATCGATTTGACGATCAGGAAGTGCGGCCAGAGGCGCCAGTTCTCTCTTGTGTCTCCGAGTGAGCGCTCGCCCAGACGGGCGCTTCACTTTCGAATCCTTTGTTGCTTTGCCCTTAGATGTCATCATTCCATAAGCTACTCGAACGCTTTAGACGCACTTCCATACTGCGTGCGCGGCAGGGTGAAAAGAACGATGAGGGCAATGAGAGCCAGGACGGCGAGGATGAAGATGCTGCCTTCGGGGCCAGTGGTTCCTCCGCTGAGTATGGGCTTACCGACGGGGTGAGTTGCAAAAAGATGGTGCTGGACCATGAGTCCGCTGTCGGCCACTCCATAGAGAAACGATTGGCCCCAATCCCACGACGTGTGAAGGCCGATGGCCCACCACAGAGAGCCGGTGCGCCAGAGGCTGAAGCAGAAGACAAAGCCCGCCAAGCCGGCGGAGAGCAGCCCGATGGGGGACTCGCCGGGGTTGCTGCGGTGGCCGAACCCGAAGAGAAAAGACATGATCAGGGCTGACGTCCAGAAGCCTAATGCGGCACGATGCCGAGTCTTGAAGGCCCACTGGTAAAGTCCGGCCAGGCCGCGGGTGAGTGTGTACTGCACGTAGCCGCGAGTCAGGTACTCCTCAAGCAGGCCAACCAGGAGGAATCCGATCAGCCACATGGCTCCATAGCGGAGAATGTCGCCACCAAAGAGCAGACGGCGTTCGAAGACCAGGAGTCCGGTCTTCCAGAGGGTCAAGATCAGGAGCGAAAGACAGACGATGCCCCAGGCCATGCCGCTAAAGAAGTGCGAGACCTTGCGGCTGTCACCAAGACCGTAGACCGAGATAGGACGGTGCTCGATCTTCGACATGATCCAGCAGACGAAAACTACGATAAGGAAGGGAATGGCCTCGGCGATGATCCCGAACAATGGAGACATTTCCGCGCCTGGTTTTGCACTATTTGGATCAGGCGCATGGAGCTTATGGGCGATGCGGTTTGCACAGAAACCAACGGCAGCGACTATCGCGATGAAGATGAGCAGGCTCCAACCGGCGCGCAGTCCATCTTTACCGATGAAGATCTTCCGCAGAGTGGAAGGCCCTGCCGGAACTACTTGGTTGACAGGAGTGGGTTCTTCACCATGAAGCAGGGATTGGGATTCGGCAGGATCGTTCAAGTTAGTCCCTTCGTATAGGTTCAACACACAACTATACGTGGGATGTTGTGCGATTGTTCCAGGTATTGTCCTACCGCCCGGGATCAAGATCTCTCATGACGACATGCAGCACCTGCCCAGTTCGTCGCGCGTCTTGCTCCGAAATTGTTGCCTGCGAGCCGTTCTCAGCGTGATCTCGATACGTCCAGGCGACCGCTGGCAGGCGAGCGCATCCGCCGCGGATGAGTCCTGCTCTTTCCGCGACAGCTAGCCGTGTCGCGAACGACCAATCGGCAATCTTCCCCGGGGGCGCGCCGGACGCTGACAGCGCACTCAACCCCTTGTGTTCCAGCGCGTCGGTCACGATACTTTCCAGAATTCCGCAAGAGGTGAGCAGCGCGTGATCGTAGCCGCCTTGGTCAAGCAGTTGCCGGCTATCGGCGTACGCCTGTTCGACAACCGGCCGGAGCTCAGGGTTATGCACGAAGTCGAACCGGTGAGGTGGGGGCTGCGTCGTTGAGGCAGAAATAACCGCGCTGTCGTCTTTTCCTGACAGTGAGGCGACGGCTCGATCGAGGACCTCTAGCAGGCGCGTGACGATCTCCGCCGGCGTCGCGCCTTCAATGGCTTGGCCCGCGGTCGAGCGCATCAGGAAGGCCTCGCTAAAAGCCCGGGCAAGCCAGTGGGCCTTGCTCCCTCCGGACAATTGATTGATTGTTATGCCGCAGTCTTCCTGCCAGGCGCGAGTGGCAGCGATCGCGCCGTCATTGGAGTGATCGGCTGCCAGGTCATCGCGAAGCTGACGCCCGCGAGCGCTCAGGGCGTTAAGCCGGGACAGGTAAGTCTCGATCTGGGTTCGCAGGCTCTGGTCCATTGGGTCGCGTGTTTTCGGCCCTTGACAGTCCGGGGCGGGGATGTTAAATTTCCCGGCGCAAGTGGTTCGATGACTGGACCAGTATATATTACGGTTCGCTCTGGCCCAGTGATTCTCGAGTTCGCAGCGGCCCCACTCACTTCTGGGGATGGCAGCAAGGGAAGTGGCATGGTCCGGTAACCCTAAGTCGGATGAGACACCGAGGAGGTGTATCTATGGCTGCGTCCACAGCCGCAGTTGCTTCTAAGACCAGCGAACCCAACCGCTGGATAGTTCTTCTCTTTAGCGTTCTCGGTATGGTGGCAGTAGCGAACTTTCAGTACGGCTGGACGCTGTTCGTCCCGCCCCTGCAGAAACACCTCAACGTAGATCAATCCCTCATACAGGTAACTTTCACCGTCTTCGTGCTGCTTGAGACCTGGCTTGTCCCCTTCGAAGGCTGGCTGGTGGACACATTCGGTCCAAAGCTATTGGTGATGCTGGGGGGAGTGTTGGCCGGTCTCGGATGGGTCGGAAGCGGAAAGGCTGATACGCTGACCGCTCTCTATCTTTCCTATGCTGTAGCAGGGCTTGGCGCCGGCATCGTATACGGCACCGCCATCGGCCTCGCCATGAAGTGGTTTCCTGACCACCGGGGTCTGGCAGCAGGGCTCACTGCGGCTGGCTTCGGCGCTGGATCCGCCTTCACTGTTGCTCCCATCGCCAACATGATCGCCTCAGCCGGCTACCAGGCCGCCTTCATTCGCTGGGGCATTATTCAGGGAGCGACCGTGATCGTAGCGGCGTTCTTCCTCAAATCGCCTCCAGCAGGCTGGCTGCCGAAGACATGGAGGTCAAAAGGCAGCGACGAAGTGAAGAAGCGGCAGTCGCAGGTGGATTTCACCTCCGGTGAAATGGTGGCCACGTCCAACTTCTGGCTCATGTACGTGATGATGGCCATGGTCGCGACCGGAGGCTTGATGGCCGTCGCCCAGCTCAAGCCGATGGCGGTCGATTTCAAGGTGGATAAGATACCGGTCAGCTTGCTGGGGCTCACCATGCCGGCGCTGACCTTTGCGCTATCCGCTGACCGTATGATCAATGGACTATGCCGCCCGTTCTGGGGATGGATATCCGACCACATAGGACGTGAGAAGACTATGACGGTTGCGTTTGGTCTGGAGGCCATAGCCATCTACGTGCTTCTCAGGTTCGCCACTAACCCGCTGTTGTTCGTCGTCTTCAGCGCATTCACCTTCTTCGGATGGGGCGAGATCTTCTCACTGTTCCCGGCGCTTTGCGGAGACTTTTTCGGCCGCAAGCACGCTACCGAGAACTACGGCTTCCTGTACACCGCCAAGGGCACATCCGCCATGTTCGTGCCCATCGGATCGGCGCTGGCCGCGGGCAAGGCCTTCGACTTTCGCGCCGACATCCTGCTTCTGCTAGGTGGCTTCCTGGTAATGTGCGCCGTGTTCCTGGCGCCTACGGTCCTGCGGACGCAGTTGAGCCGAAACACTAAAGCCATACTGCTGGCTGTGGCTGGAGTGTTAATTACCTACGGGATCATCCTGACTGTGGTTCCCACGGTTTGGACACCGTTTGCTGCCAAGTGGAGCCTGCCGAATACGGGCTGGAAAGGCGTTTTCCGAGTTGCCATCTTCTTCGACTTGGCAGCGGCCATACTCGCCTTCTTCGTTCTGCGCCGGATGAAGGCACCGGTTAAGAGTGAAGCAACCGGTACGGCACCACAGATGGCGCCGGCAAAGGCCCGCGGCGTGGCATAGCTAACGATCCAGTGATTGGTCGTAACCAGGCTCCCTTCCGCACTCCGGAAGGGAGCCTTTCCTTTTGGCAACGGCGAAGTAAGCGACGGGGTTAGGCCGGCAGCGACCTGCCACGCGTTTCCGCCCCGAACGGGATCAGCAGCAGTCCGAGAGCAAAGGCCAACGAGGTCATCGCCACCGGCGTTCCGAGCGAGCCGAAATGACGGATTCCCGCCCCCACCAGAAAAGTAATTCCAGCCCCGGCGAATCGGGCGAAGGAAGTGGAGAAGGCGAAGGCGCTGGCCCGGCATTCGGTGGGGTATTGCTCGGGCAGCCAGAGGGTGTAGACGGAAAAATTGGCGCCGCCCAGGCCCAGAAAGAAGAGACAAACGAAAAACCACGGAAGCGTCGCCGCTCCCAGATAGAAGACTTTGCCGAAGGTGAGTGCAATGAACACCATCATGAGAAAGAAGAAAATCGCCAGAGCACCGCGACGGCCCACGCGCTCAGCGAGCCACGGCATCGCCAGACAGCCGAGAATGGTAGCGAACGCGACCAGCATGACGCCCCAGGAGGCGAGTTGTGCCGCTTGGGGGGCGCTACGGCCACTTGCTTCCGCAACCGAAGTGATGGCGGAGGGAACATAGACGGTCCCCGCCCACAGTCCACAAATCGACGCCAGCATAAGTAAGGAATTCAGAATGGTGCGACGACGCCAAGCGGGCGAAAACAGCGTCGCCAGAGGACGCAAAAAGGCCCAGCCGCGGACAAGATTTTCTTTCCTGGTCCAGGCCGCAGGTTCCGTGACTCCGTGCCGGACCCAGGCCAGCAGCAACGCCGGCAGTCCACCGACGATGAACATTGCACGCCAGCCGAAGCGGCTGCCAATGCCATAGTTCGCAAGTGCTGCGAGAAATATGCCGACGTAATAGCCGGTGTGCATCAAGCCTGCGCCGACGCGGCGTCGACTCTCAGGCCACTCCTCGGCCACGAACGTCCCGCCCATGGCCCATTCTCCGCCGATTCCTATACCCGCAAGCAGGCGAAGAACAGCCAGCTGCCACACTCCCGTGACGAACGCGCTCAAGAAGGTGAAGACCGAGTACCACAGGATGGTCAGCATGAGCGTGCGCACGCGGCCAAACTTGTCACCTATCGGCCCCCACAGGAACGCAAGTCCCCAGCCCACCAGGAAAAGCGCGAACAGCAGGCCTCCGTAGACTCCTATGTTGCCTTTAGTGGCTGGAATGCCGGAGCGTGGGAGTAACTCGCGCAGCGAAGGTACAAGGACGAGGGCATAAACAAATGAGTCCATGCCGTCCAAAGTCCAGCCGCCCCACGACGCCCAGAAGCCGCGAATCTGATTTCGCGTGAGCGACGGAGGTACACCTGAGGCGGGATGATTGACTTCGTCCGCACTCGAACGTGGCATGACCGGGGAACTATACCAAAAACGTTCCCCAGTATTGAAAAAATCTACTTCGTTCTTCCGCCTTCGATTTTCAGCTTATCGCTGGCGCCGGCCTGTGCAGCAGCCAGACGCGCGGTCAACACTCGGAATGGCGAGCAGGCAACATAATCCATGCCTACCTGGTGGCAGAACTCAACTGATGACGGGTCGCCGCCGTGCTCGCCACAGATTCCCACCTCAAGACCGGGGCGGGTCTTGCGTCCGCGTTCGATGCCGATACGTACCAGTTCACCCACGCCGTCGCGATCGATCACCGCGAAGGGATCCTGCTTAATGATGCCTTCCGCGAGATAGGTCGGCAGGATTTTGTTGACGTCGTCACGCGAAAAGCCGAAGGTAGTCTGGGTGAGGTCGTTGGTGCCAAACGAGAAGAATTCCGCCTCTTGGGCGATCTTGTCCGCAACCAAGCAAGCCCGCGGCAACTCAATCATGGTCCCGACAAGGTAATGCACCTTCTTGCCTTTTTCGCGGAAAACTTCCTCCGCCACACGCCGTACAATCGCTGCCTGGTTCGCCATTTCCTTCACAGTTGCGATAAGCGGAATCATCACTTCCGCATGTGTCTTGATTCCCTCGCCCTCGACTGCAACGGCCGCCTCGAAGATGGCACGCGCCTGCATTTCGGTAATCTCGGGATAGGTGATGCCCAGCCGGCAGCCGCGATGTCCGAGCATGGGATTGAATTCGTGTAGCTCCTCGACCCGGCGAAGCAGCGCCTTCAGTCCCTTCAACTTTGGTGAGCGCGGCTTGGTGGCTTCCAATACTGCAATCTCGACCATCAGTTCTTCGCGCTTGGGCAGAAACTCGTGCAGCGGCGGATCCAGCAGGCGAATGGTGACGGGCAGACCATCCATTACCCGAAACAGACCGATGAAATCGGCGCGCTGCATGGGCAGCAGTTTCTTGAGAGCCGCGCGGCGATCTTTCTCGTTGTCCGCCAGAATCATGGCCCGCATGTGGGGGAGGCGGTCACCGGCGAAGAACATGTGCTCGGTGCGGCACAATCCTATGCCCTCAGCCCCGAACGCCCGCGCTTGTTTCGCGTCACGCGGAATATCTGCGTTGGCCCGCACTCCTATCTTGCGGAACGGTTCCGCCCAGCTCAGGAACTCCATCAGTTCAGGCTCGTCGGGCTTTGCATCAAGAGTATTGAGCTTGCCCTTGATCACCCGGCCAGTAGTTCCGTCGAGCGAAATCCAGTCGCCTTGCTTGAATACCTGGCCTTTCACCCTCATCTCGCCGGCCCGTTCGTCGACCGAGATGTCGCCCGCGCCCGCGACACAACACTTTCCCATGCCGCGCGTGACCACTGCCGCATGACTGGTCATGCCACCGCGCGAGGTCAGAATGCCGGCGGCGACTTCCATGCCGTGAATATCTTCCGGGGTGGTTTCCGCTCTCACCAAAATCACCGGTTTTCTGGGGTGGCCATGCCCCGCCTTTTCCACTGCCTCATCCGCAGTGAAGACAATCTGCCCGACTGCTGCGCCCGGCGACGCCGGCAGACCGGTTGCCAGAACTTCGACCTTTACGCTCTTCTCATCCAATCGCGGAACCAGAAAGTCATAAAGCTGATTGGGTTCGACGCGGAAGATGGCTTCTTCTTTTGTAATTAGCCCCTCTTCCACCATCTGGATGGCCACTCGCACGGCGGCAAGCCCGGTGCGCTTGCCATTGCGCGTTTGCAGCATGTAGAGCTTGCCTTCCTGGATGGTGAATTCGAAATCCTGCATGTCGCGATAATGTTTTTCCAGCCGAGTGGTGATTTCGCGGAGCTGCCGGTACACATCCGGCATGATCTTCTCCAGTTCGAGAATCGGAACCGGGGTGCGGATGCCGGCGACCACATCTTCGCCCTGTGCGTTCATCAGAAACTCGCCATAAAACTCCTTCGAGCCGATGGCGGGATTACGCGTGAACCCAACCCCGGTGCCGCTGGTGTCGCCGAGATTGCCGAACACCATCGCCTGTACGTTCACCGCGGTGCCGAGATCATCGGAGATGTTGTTGATCCGGCGATAGTGCTTGGCGCGGTCGTTTTGCCAGGAGCGAAAAACCGCGTCTCGCGCCATGATCAGTTGTTCGTGGGCATCCTGCGGGAAGTCGTGTTTGGTGTGCTTCTTCACTACCTTCTTGTATTCCTCGATGACCTCCTTCAGCGCTTTGGCATCCAGGTCGGTGTCAAGTTTGGCCTTTTTCTGCTTCTTCTTTTTGTCGAAGACTTCGTCGAAGGCGGACTTCGGAATCTCCAGCACCACGTTGCCGAACATCTGGATCAGGCGGCGATAGGAATCGTAGGCAAAGCGTGGATTGCGGCTGCGTTTCGCCAGCGCCTCCACGCTTTGATCGTTCAAGCCGAGGTTCAGGATCGTATCCATCATGCCCGGCATGGAAAACTTCGCGCCTGAGCGGACGCTGACCAGTAGCGGGTTTTCACCTATGCCAAGCTTCTGGCCCTGCAGTTTCTCGAGTTCGGCCAACGCCTCTTCCATTTCGCGATGCACCTCTTTCGAGACACCTCCGTGGCGCATGTATTCGCGACAGGCTTCCGTCTGGATGGTGAAGCCGGGCGGAACCGGCAGTCCGGCATTAGTCATTTCGGCGAGGCCCGCGCCTTTTCCACCGAGTTCGTCTTTCATCTTGCCGTTGCCATCCGCCTTGCCACCGCCAAAAAAATAGACGTATTGGATAGGGCTCAGAGCGGCTCGCGATTCATGCGTTTCAGGAAGTATGGAAGTGCTCACGGATTTGTCCTCTTTGGGAAGCTTAAGTTGTGAGTTCGAGCTTTGCTCGATCTTTCGCTATTTTGGGAGCTGTGAAGGCTCTCGCAAGACCATTTGGCGGAACAATCTAGTTTACCCGATTCTTGCCATGGATTGATCATGGCTGCCGACCCTACCCGAACTGCCCAACGCTCGCACCCAAACGCCTGATTTTCGCGCAAGAGGACGTTACCCGAGCCACGGAGTTTTGTGTTAACCGTTGCACCCCGGTCTGCTATGGTGACCTTCTGAGGATGGAGAACGACCTGAACTTCTAAGAATGGATGCCAACGCAGGGTTTTGGATCATAGCCTTTGTTGTGGTGCTGCTCTTTCTTGCCGTCAGGGCAAGACGGCAACAGACGCCGATGCCCTGGATCCACATTTTGTTCTTCTCCTCAGGCTTCCCTGCACTGATCTATCAGATCGTCTGGCAGCGGGCGCTGTTCGCCATATACGGCCTGAACATCCAATCTGTGACGATCGTCGTAAGCGCTTTCATGCTCGGCCTGGGGCTGGGTAGTTTGGCAGGTGGGGAACTCTCCAAGAGTACACGCCTGCCGCTGGTGGTATGGTTTGCACTTGCGGAGTTTGGAACCGCCGCGTTTGGAATCGAGTCTCTTAAGCTGTTCCGCTGGGTCGGTCAATTCACCGTAAGCAACTCCCCGACAATGACAGTCCTGGCTGCCTTCTCATTGATCATTGTGCCTACTCTGCTGATGGGGGCGACGCTGCCGCTCCTGGTCGAACATTCAGTGCGCTTCTCGCAGAATGTCGGAAGTTCGGTAGGCGGATTGTATTTTGCCAACACGCTGGGATCAGGTGTGGCATGCTTCGTCGCCGCTGACGTACTAATGCGCCTTCTGGGCCAATCCGGATCGATCCAAGCGGCGGTCTCCATTAATGTGTTCGTTGCCATGGGCGCTCTCATCTACAGCCTTCGTGCAACCGGCGAAGAGGCAAAGATTGTTCGTCGCGAGCGGCCGATCGGACTGCGCACGGTGCAGGCACAGGACCGCCTTCTGCCTTTTCCTCTAGCCCTCTCTTGCGCTGCTTTCTGTGGCTTCGCTGCGCTGGCTTACGAGATCATCTGGTATCGCCTGCTGGCGTTTGCCGCGCGAGATACTGCGCGGGTATTCGCCTGCTTGCTGGGAAGCTACCTGTTGGGTCTCGCCCTCGGATCAAGCTTCGTTGAGCGATACTCCGAACGCCATCAGAATCAGAAAACTGCCACAGACATTTTGGGGGGACTGATTTTCGGCTCTGCCATTCTCGGTTTTGCCGTGGGTCCCGCGATGGCATGGGTCATGAAGTTTGTTTCGCTGGCTAACACCGGCTATGCGACCACACCAGCCTACGTGGCCGTGCTGTTATTGATCTGCGCGAGCGCTTTATTGTTCGGTGCGATCTTTCCGCTCATCGCGCAGGTTTCGGTTGATCCGCTGAGTCACGCCGGCGCGGCACTCAGCTTCCTGTACGCGGCAAACATTGTAGGGTCGACTCTTGGGAGCTTTGTGATTGGCTTCATCCTTATGGACCATCTCTCCTTATTTTCGATTTCGTTGCTGCTTCTGGCCGGCGGCATTTTGTGTGGCGTTGTCGTGCTCGCCAGGCGTGGGAGATCAACCGGAGGGTTGAAACTTGCAGCAGCACTTGGGATAACTGCGGCAGCCTTGCTGGTTACCATCAGCCGGCCCTTGTTGAGCACGATTTACGATCGTCTCTTGTTCAAAGATCATTACCCGCGGGCGCACTTCCAACAGGTGGTGGAAAGCCGGAGCGGCACAATCGGCGTGACCCCAGCCGGGATCGTGTTCGGCGGCGGCGTTTACGATGGACGATTCAATGTCGATCTGGAGCACGACATAAATGGAATTGCCCGGCCCTACGCGTTGAGTGCGATCCATTCTGCGCCACGACACGTGCTGATGATCGGACTCGGGTCTGGTTCCTGGGCGCAAGTCGTCGCTGATCATCCACAGCTCGAAGAATTAACCGTGGTAGAAATCAATCCTGGATATCTGAAACTCATTCCGCAGTATCCCGCAGTGGCAAGCCTGCTGGGAAACCCTAAAGTGCGGATCATCATCGACGATGGCCGACGTTGGCTGGTGCGAAATCCTGAGCAAAGATTCGATGCCATTGTCATGAACACAACCCTTCATTGGCGCAACCATGCCTCTAGCCTGCTTTCGGTGGACTTTCTGCAAATAGCCCGCAAACATCTTAATCTGGGTGGCGTCTTGTTCTACAACATCACCGGTTCCGAAGAGGCAATCGCTACCGGACTCGACGTATATCCCTATGCTCTTCGGTTCGAGAGTTGTCTGGCAGTGAGTGATTCTCCCATCGTGTTTGATCGAGTGAGGTGGAAGGCTGTGCTTCTCAGCTACATCATCGATGGCAAGCACGTTATCGACCCGAACGATCCCAGGCAGGTTGCAAGGCTCGATCAGGTGGTGAATATCAAGGAGGACCCGACCGGACGGCAGTCCTTCTCGATCGAAATAGATGACCAGCTGCGTAAGCGGCTACAAGGCCGGTTGATCATCACTGACGACAACATGGGCGTGGAGTGGCAATGAGGTAACTCGCAGAATTCTTACAAGTCAAGTTAGATAACAGCGGCAGGACTGCTTCCTGTGGCAGCGAAGACGTCTTCAATTTCCTGCCCGGCGATCTCGATGAAGGCTTTAACCACAAGAGGATCAAACTGGATGCCGCTGCTTTCGCTGAGCCGGCGCACCGCTTCGTCATGGGGAAGCCCCTTGCGGTAGCAGCGATTTGAGATCATTGCGTCATAGGCGTCGATGACTGACACAATGCGTGAACCGATGGGAATCTCCTCGCCTTTCAATCCGCCAGGGTAGCCTTTGCCATCGTAGCTCTCGTGGTGGTGAAGGGCGTAAAGGCTGGCTTTGTCCAAACCCGAAAACAGACGCAGAATCGACCAACTGTATTCCGGATGCTTATTCATCAGGGCGCGTTCTTCGCCGGTCAGCTTGCCGTCTTTCTTAAGAATGGTGTCGGGTACGCCGATTTTTCCGATGTCGTGCAAAAGGGCAGCGACCTCGATCTGATAAAAATCCGCTTCTTCAATCTGGAGTTTTCTGGCGACGCGCACTGCCCACTCCGCCAACCGGGTGCTGTGGACTCCGGTGTTGAGGTCGCGTAGATCGAGCAGCTGATTGAAGGCGCAGATAGCGGACTTGAGGAGCGCCCGCTGCTGCTCCTCAAGTTCCTTGACGCGCAAGAAGGATTCGATGCTTGCCGATCCTGTCAACCAATCGTGCCCTTGGGTCGCCATAGAGTCTCCCGTCCTCTCGGTTCAAGTCCAGCCAACCCCAGCTAGTTCAACCCCAGACTCTTACGCCAAGCCTGCACAGCCAGGTACGTGTCCAGGCGCCCGTGTCCCATCTGAGGGTCCGAAATAGCATCGGTGTGGGCCAGCGCATTCGCGGCTTGAGGTTGAGAACTCGGGACATTCGCGCTCCCGCCGAGTGAGAGCGAGAGATTGAGCGAACCCAACGAGAGGCCGGTCTGCGCACTCGCCTGAGTGCTGGAGGACGCGACCAGAAGCGCGGTCGTGCCCGAAACCAGCGGTGCGCTGAACGATGTGCCCCAACCTGCGGCGTAAGTGCCGAAAGGATACGTAGTCATCACGCCTTCTCCAGGAGCAGCCAACCATATTGGCGGTGCTCCATAGTTGGAGAAGCTTGAAGGACCGTCGCTGTCGCTGGTGGACGCGACGTCGATTACACCCTTGAGAGCGGCCGGGTAAACCGTGACTTGTTCGCCACTGTTTCCTGCCGCCGCTACGCAGACTACACCGTTCGTCGTGGCGTAGTTCACCGCATTCGCCAGTTCCTGCGAGTAGGTGGTGTAGTTGAAGCTCATGTTGATCACCTTGGCGCCGTGACCAACCGCGTAGTAGATTGCGCGCAAGATGTCAGAGTTGTAGCCGGTTCCGTCGGCTTCGAAAGACTTGAGCGGCAGAATCTTGGCCTGCGGCGCCACCAGGTGAATAATGCCCGCGGTCATAGTGCCGTGGCCGAAAGCTGCGAATTCAGGGTTTCCATCCAAGACAGCGACTGTCGATTGGTCCAACACGGCAACTGTCGACTGGCTGACTTGTGCTGTCTGGACTCTTTCTCCATCCAGCACCGCAACCGTTGATTGACTGACGTCGCTCATCTCAGAGCCGCCACTTTGGTTGCGCGTGAAATCATAGCCGGTGAGCAAAGAACCCTTTAGCACGGGGTGATTTGGGTCCACGCCGGTATCGATGTCGGCGACGATCACTCCAGATCCCGCCGTGTTGAAAGCGGATTGGGTGGTCCTGGTGCGGATGAGAGTGTTAGCAGGCTGGTAAACGTAGCCATGCCACACGTTGGTTCCGTAATAGCTGAACGGCGTACGGTCGTTCAGGTAGGACGGAGCAGAACTTGCCGAAGCCCCTTGGGTCTGCACCACCTGGTCGGTCTCTATGGTGACGAGCCCTAGCACGGAAAGGTTCAGCAGTGAGGTCAGCGGCGCGAGTTGCGACGGAATCTCGATCATGAAAAGCTGCCCTTGGGGGTCTCCCAGTCCTTCGACCGAGGAGCAGCCAAGCAGCCAGCAAAAGTTCAAGAGACCCGACAGGCCGAGGCTGTCCCGTACCACCAAGCGCGTCTGTGGAGCGGGCTGTGGAGTTGAGGCGTAAGCCGGCAGACTCTGAGCGGCAAAACAAGCCAGCAGCAAGAGCACGCAAAGTGTCCGAAGATAGCTGCCATTCAGGTTGCCAGATTTCTTGGTTCTCATCGATCCCCCTAATGACCCTTACGAGTCTACGAAATATTTGGAATCCCCAAAACTTACACCCGTAATTCCTCCGGGTTACTGCTCGTGATTACTTTCAGGCCATCCGGCCCGAAGCAGCACTTAATCTAAGCCTTTGTTGTTAAACGGTTTAACGCTAACTCCGTACAGGGGGAGGATGACTTCGTGGGTAACACCACCGCTTATCGAGAGGTTCAGGCTGTTGCCCGCCGCAAGCTCCAGTTGGAACTCTCCAAACTCGTTGGTGGAGGTATGCGCGATCGGCCGTGTTCCTTCCTGCAGACGGACGGCTAATCCTGGCGCGCTGCGATCGGCGCCAGCCCGGTTCAAGACCTGGCCAATCAGGCAGGCCCTATCGGCCTGCGCGCGGGGTTCGAGCCGAAGGTCAATGTAGTATTCATCGGTTTCGTACAGGAATTGTCGGGCGGCTACCGAGCCCCGAGTTCCCGCTGTTAGCGGCTGCAGCATGGAATCGAACACCAAACGAACACCACCGGTTGCGGCTGGCTGCACAGCGGCAAACTGGCTCTTGACGACGCGCACTGTATCATCGGGCGGGGCGAAGGCCCATTCTCTATCCGCGATGGACGAGACACTCTGCCAGATTCGCTGAGTATCAGAGCACTTCTGGCATCCACCCTCGATGTGTTGTTGCATTGCCATTCTGTCTCTCGGTGACGTCAGGCTCCGCACAAAATCTGCCCAATGCGCTTCGCTAAAGTGTTTCACCAGTCATCCCCGGTAGGAGTATCCAAAACCTGAAGCTAGCCACTCCTGCTTTTTCGCTTCGTGGAATAAGGGTACTGACGGGCAAGAAAAATATAGGGGTTGAAAAAGATTTCTCTGGCAGGGCTACACTTTGCCGACCAAAATGAATGGAGCCCATTGATAACAATGGGGATACCTGGATCGAAGCTCTAGCATAGCGGCTTGCAGTGCGACCACTTTGGTTTTCCCCTGCTGCAGCAGGCGATAGAAAACGGCCATAAACTCCGCTGTGCTCTGGTCGTGCACATCCCAAAGACTGAGTATCAGGGACTGCGCGCCGGCATGAAGCAGGCCGCGCGCCAGGCCCACTAACTCATCACCAGCTGATACCACGTTGAGGCCGGTGGAGCACCCGCTTAAGGTAATCAATTCAACCGGCAGTCTGAGTTGGTAAAGATCGAACAAGCTAAGGAAAGAATCTCCCAGCCGGATGGCGGAGAACATGGGGTTGTCCTGGCGAAAGCGGCCATGAGTGGCAATGTGAATGAGACGGCTTCCCGGTCCCTTGCCGCGCAAGACTTCTTCACTGGCGTTCTGGCCGACGAACAGCTCCGACTGATCGAGAATACCGTTGAGGGCGTTAACTTCGTCGAGTATTGCAGGGGCCTGGGGGTCCGGGATGCCGAATATGAGCGAGCTTCCCGTGGTATTCGCGATCCTGGCCTGGCACAGCGCAAAAATACTGGCACTCGGCGAATAGGAGATCGTGTGGCGGTCAATCAGATGCTGCGATCCGTCGAACAGCGCGTGGAAAGGCACATAATGCAGAAGCCCGTGAGGCACAAAAATCAGATGGCTGGCCTTCAGCCGGGGAGCAATGGGCAAGATCAATTCGTCATAGAGTTCCTTCAGGTGCGCCTGGGTCGCCCGGACCAGAGAATCATGGAATGTTTCGAGGTATTGCGGATTCAAATGGAACTTGGAAAGTTGAAACTGCAGCAGGCGCAGCAGGCCGGCGACTCTGGTTTCCAGGGTGACGGGAAGAATCTCCAGGGTTTGTGGTCCAACCACGCAGACGAGGATCCGGTCGCGAACCCGGAAGTACTCTACCAGCAGCGTATCTGCAGGGATGGCAGCACGAATGTTGGCAAGAGGAACGTGGCTGGGAGTCTGCAATCCGGCCTGGGTCGCATCGGCTTCCGTCGCTTCCTGTAGCACCCGCACCAATTCTTTTTCGCGGTGGCGAGCTTGTTTTTGAAGAGTGGCGATTCTTGCAGGAGATCGTTCCTCAGGCCGAAGCTGCTCCCGTTCGATCAGGTTGTAGTACCAGTTCAACTCCTCCCGGAGGTCCTTGATGGAGCGAACCAGTTCGCTCTGGCCGGGCGCATTCTCGGCGAGCGCCGGGGCAGGGCTGACGAACATGTCCATCAAACTGCGAGACTTTGCCTGCTCAATATAAGTGAATGCGTCTTCGGATGCGGCCCGATCATCCAGCCGACCCAGGCAGAGTTCGACCAGGTTTTCGTACACTTCCAGGCGGTTCTTTATGAAAGCGATCTTCAGCTCTTCTCCGCGCAAGTTGCCGCGAAGCTTCTCCAGCGCCTCCCGTGCATTCTGGTAGGAGGCATAGGCCTTCTCGCGATCTTCTCTCACAGAGTGCACATTTCCCAACAGAAGATGAGCCTGATAGGTGAGGACAGGCGAGTCCAGTTCTGGAGTTGCCTCGAGCGCGGCGCTGGCGTGTTTGAAGGCTTCGCCCGGGTTGTCTGTCCGCACCGCAATTCTTGCCAACAAGAGTTGGGCCAGAACAGACTTGTTCGCCAGCTTCAATGCCTGGAACGACTCCAGTGCTTCGTTGCAGTGGCGCCGTGCCTCGAACAACCGTCCTTCGTTGAAGAAGACGAGCGCCCGATACAGGTCGATCAGGGAAGGCCACGCTCGGTTCTTTTCCTTGACGAACATTTCCCGCGCTTGCGAGAAAAGCTTAAGGCCCTCAAATCCGTGCCCCTGCTGACTGGCTGCCATCGCCGAGAATGCCAGGCACTTCGCGCTCTCATATCCCATCCCCAGTTTCCGAAAGCCCTCGTAGCCCTGCTGGGCGAGTTCGGCCGCCTCTGAACTGAGGTTCAACTCCAGGTAGAGCTCAGACAAATCCAGGTTGCACAAAGCGTGGTGGTAGGCATCGCCCTCTCTTTTGGAGTTGACGCGCGTGGCCCGCAGCATTTCAATGGCCCGGCTGTACTCCCCCCGCAGGTAGTGGAGATAAGCAATGTTGTAATCCGCCTGGGTTACCAGCACGGGCATGTCGTGCTGGGCGCAGAACTGACGGGCCTTTTGGTAGGAATCCAGGGCCTTAGAAAACGCATTCAGGCTGATGTAGCAAGTCGCCATGTTGCTGAGAACTGCGGCAATCCCTTCCGGATCCTGTTGCGCCGTCAATCCCTGATACGCGCGCTCATAGCAAGCCAGTGCTTCGGCAAAGCGGTCTTGCCGGTAATAGATGTTGCCGATGTTGATCTCGAGGCGAGCCAGCCTCCAGGTGTTGCCATCGGCGGCAAATATCTTTCGCGCACGTTCCCCGGCGGCGAAAGCGCGGTTGTATTCACCCATCAGGTGGAGAGGTTGGATTGATCCACTCAGCGTGCGCGCGACTTCATGAGTATCACCGACAGCGTCAAAAAGAGCGGCGGCTTGTTCGTGAAGATCAACCGCGGAAGCGTGTTCACCCTTGGCGTAGAGAGCATTTGCCTTGGCGCGCAGAGCCCGGGCCAAGGATCCTTTGTCTTCAAGTCTGTGGGCAATGCCGAGGGCGGCATCGGCCATGCGAAGCGCCTGCTGGACGTCTACCCGAACTTGTTCCCGTACCTGGTCAGTGAGTTTGATGACGAGTTCTGAGCGAAGCAAGGAGCGGTGGCGCGTCAAGAATGCTGCTCGCCGGGCCTCGTCGTCGAGGGCCAGCAGCTTTTCCACTAACGCCTGCTCACTTGGCGGACGACGCGGCGGAGTCACCGGAAACCCTTCTCTTCCAGCAACTGTCGCAGCTTCTTCAAACACCTTCCCCGAATAAACCCGATGGAACCGGTGGCAAGCTGAAGTTGCTTCGCGACTTCCTCATAAGGACGGGGCGGATCTTCGAAGAACAGCATCGCGACCATCTGGTTGCATCGCGCAGGCAGCGCAGAGATCGCTTCCCGTACGCTCTGCTCACGCTGTATCTGGTTAAACATCTCTTCGGGCAATTCTTTGGGGTCGACTTCCAAACGCTTCTCGATTGCCCGAGGGTCGTCAAGAAGATTCAAACGGTCTCTTTTCCAGCGCAGGCATTGGTGATAGGTGGTTTGCATGAGCCACTTAGGCAGCGCCTTCGCTTCGCGCAATTTGGGCAGTCCTGCCAGCAATTCGACGCACACCGCTTGGAACACGTCGGCGGAATCCTCGCGAGATAGACCAAACTTGATGGGTATCGAGAAAATGAGGTTCTTATATTTCTCAATCAGCGCAGACCAGGCGTCCTGGCTGCCTTTGCAGCACTCCCGAACCAATCGCTCGTCCGGCCAGGCTAACGGGCGGACGGAGGTTGCCGGACTCACGGCTTTCCACCGGCGGGGGTTCCGTTTCCGGGAAGGAAGTAGAGTTGCTCGACATTCCACAGAGTATTTGGATCAAGGATCGCCGGCTTGAAGTTCCCCAAAGTCCTCGTCGCGCCTACCAGAACATCGGGCGTAGCCAGAAAGATGAACGGAACATTTGCTGCGACCGTCTCTTGCACCTGGTCGTAAAGGTGTTTGCGCTCCTTGTACTTGAGCTGCACCATCTGCTTCTGCATCAACTGATCGATCTGCGCCTCCCAGTGGGTCGCGGGTGTGGACTCGCCCAGGTGCCAGAGATGCGTGCCTCCACTCGACAACCAAACGTTCATCTCCGGATTCGGATCAGCATCGCCGCCGCCCAAGGCCATGATGCTGGCCTCGTAATCGTAGGTCTGGAAGACCCGGTCGAGGACCGCCCGGAATTCCAGTGGAACCACGTGGACATTCATGCCCAGCTTGCTCAGGTCGTCTTGGATGAGGGTGGCCATTTTCGTGCGCTGAGCATTGGAGGTGCTAGTGATAATCGAAAATTCCACGACCTTGCCCTGGCGGTCGAGCAGCGCGCCGTCAGCCCGCCAGGCAAAGCCAGCGGATTTCAACAATTCTCGCGCCCGCTCAAGCGATCTTGGCGGATGGGGAAGCACCTGATCTACCCATTGTTTGTTCGAAGGACTCACGTTTCCCCACAGCGCAGCCCCGTGCCCGGCATACACCAATTTCACGATGGAGTCGCGATCAATCGCGGACGAGACTGCCTGCCGAAATTTCACCTCCCGAAACCACGCCTGCTTGGCGGCGATGTTGTCGGTGTCTTTCTTGAGATCGTTGAGATTGAATACTAGAAAGTCGTACTCGAGGCTTGGACCCAGATCGAAGAATGCAGTTCCGCGACTGGCTGCGTCTTTCGACAACAGCGCATAGTTGTCCGCACTGAGCCGGCTTATGATGTCTGTCTCGCCTGCCTGGAAACGAATGACCTGGGCGTCCTCGTTTCCCACAAAAAGGAATGCCAGTTCGTCCAGATAGGGAAGGCGATTCTTGCTTTGGTCAGCTTTCCAATAATAAGGGTTGCGCTCAAGTACGATCTTTTGACCCGGAACGTATTCCTTCATGCGAAACGGTCCCATACCTGCCATTTCAGCTGGAGACGTGGTCAAGGCCCATACTTGAGCGAATTGACCTTCTTTGTATGGCTTTTCCAGGAGATGCCGCGGCATCATCGCCAGACTATCGAAAATTCGTTCGGCGGCGGCATAGGGCTGCGAAAGCGTGAAACGCACCATGTATTGATCAATCTTCTGTACTTCGATTGGTTTCCCGCCCACCACCAGCAGGTCGCGCTGCGAAGAATGAACTTTCTCGTCGAGGTAAACCTGGAAAGAGAACACAACATCGTCGGCGTTAAAAGGTTGGCCGTCGGAGAAACGCAGACCGTGGCGCAGCTTGATGGTGAAAATCCGGCCATCCTTAGATATGCCCCAGGATTTTGCGAGCGCCGGCTCAGTCTGCTGCGACGCTCGGTTGATGTGAATCAGATCCGCGGTCAGCCGGCCGATGACCTCCCGCGAAGGTGCATCCGCCGCGATGACTGGATTCAGTGTCTTGGGCTCACTCCGTTGCGCAACAATCAGAGTACCGCCGTAGCGGCCGATCTGATTGTCTGTGGTTTGCAGGTCTTCGCCGCGCAGGACCGGCTGGGGACCTAAGGCTGCGAAACAAGCACCGCTACAGACAAGTACGAGAGTGGCAACAGAACGCCATCGATGCACAAAGGTCTCCACGCAGCTCAACCTTCAGATTGAGCCAGATTGTAACTCCTGAACCGCGTTGGCCATCTGAAGGTAACCAAGAGAGACAATCACCAGAGCCAGCGCCGGCGCAAACATCCACCAGTAAGAAACCAGCACGTTGTATTGCTGCAAGTTCGCGAGCAGGTTCCCCCAGCTTGGTGCAGGCTCACTCAGACCCAATCCAAGAAATGACAGAGTAACTTCAGCCACCACATATTGAGGTACGAGCAAAGCGGCCTGTGTGAGCAGGATGCCGTAGGTGTGGGGTAAAACATGACGGCGGAGCATGTAATAGTCTGACGCCCCAAAACCCCGGCTGGCGATCACGTAGTTTCGACTCTTAGCGCTGAGCACAATGCCTCGAACCAGTCGCGCGGGGCGCGCCCAGCCGATGGTTCCAATCACCGTAACCAGTAGAAAGAAAGTTTGCGTCGGGCTGATGTGAAGCGGCAGGAACGAGCGCACCGCCAGCAAGAAGTAAAGCCATGGCAGCACCAGAAACAGTTCCACCAGGCGCATTGCGGAATCGTCGATCCATCTGCCGTAAAAGCCTGAAATGCAGCCCACAACCAGCCCGAGGAAAAGGGAGATTACCGTAGCGAGAAGGCCAGCCGCCAGCGAAACTTGTCCGCCATACAGAATTCTCGAGAACTGGTCGCGCCCGTATGCGTCCGTACCAGCCAGGAAGATCTGCGCGGGGTCCTCCACTCCAAACAGATGAACATGCGATCGCAGCAAGCCTGCAAGTTTGTGTTCCGGGCCCTGGATGAAGAATCGCACCGGGTAGCTTTTGTCCCGTGCCTCGTCATATTCGTTGAAGGTGTCGGGACGGGCCTTCCATTGGTATACGAAAGGACGAAGGTGCACATGCCCGCGGGAATCAACAAAATGAATTCGGGTCGGTGGGGCAAACGGGAAATCCCGATTCTGGACTGCCGGGTCATAGGGCGTGACAAATTTCGCAAGCAGTATTGCAGCGTGCAGCGACAGCAGCAATATCAAGGCAGCGACGATTCGCGGCTTGTTCCTCATGTCGAGCCCAGCCTAACCCGGGGGTCCAGAACAACCAGCAAGACATCCGCCACCATGCTCCCGGCAATCATGAAAAATGTGGAAGCCATCACCGCGCCGATCACAACGTGGACGTCCCGGGCCAGAGAGGCTTCGAGCAAGAGAGGTCCCATGCCAGGCCAACCCGTAATCACCTCCACCAGCAGCGAACCACTGAGGAGGCCTCCGATCGATAACCCAAGCAAAGAGCTCAGCGGATTGGCGGCGGCAGGCAGCACATAGCGGAATAACAGCCTCGCGCCTCCGATGCCGTGCGCCCGAGCTGCTTGAACGAATGGCGCTTGCAAAACCTCAAGCACACTGGCCCGGATGTGCCTCACCAAAAGCGGCAGGCTAGCCAACACCAGAGTCGCCGCCGGAATAACCAGATGCGACGCGAGGTCGATCAGTTGGGCTTGTTTGCCGAGACCGCCAAAACCCACGGAGACCATGCCTCCGGCCGGCAGAGCATGCGTGCGCACTGCCAAATAAAGAAGGACCAGGGCGATTACGAGTTCGGGTACGGAAAGAAGTAAGGTGGTTCCGGCCAGGCCCAACCGGTCATCCCATCGCCCGCGACGGTTGGCGGTCCAAACCCCCAGCGGAAGGGCAATCAGCCACGCCAACAACGTTGCCAGCGTGGTCAAGAGCAGCGTGTTACCCGCCCGCACCATTAAAAGACTTCTGACCGGGCAGTTATATGCGAAGGAATAGCCCCATTCTCCACGGAGAACAGACTCTACCCAACGGCCATACCGCAAAGGGAGCGGTTGATCGATCCCGTACTGCGACCGCAGAGCCGCAACCGTAGCCGGCGAAATCTGTGGGTTGAGTTTCATTTCGTCGAAGAAGTCGCCCGGAGCCATGACGCCAAACGCAAAGCAGAGGACGGACACTCCAGCCAAAAGCAGCACGCCATGAATGACGCGTCGTTCCAGATAGTTCACTGCTGGCCTCCCGCCTGTGCCGCGCGAAAGGCTGATTCCACCAACCGAACTGAACCCAGCAGCTCACGGGTGTGAGCGTGGCGAGGGCTGCCGAAAATGTCTTGCCCTGCGCCGTGCTCAACCATTCTGCCTTGGTGCATCACCGCGACAAAATCCGCGACCTGTTCAACCAGGCTGAGATCGTGCGAAATCAATAGATACGTCAACGAGTGGGCCTTTTGAAGATCCAGCAACAGGTTCAAAATTTGGGCTTGAGTCGAGAGATCCAACCCGGAAAGCGATTCGTCGAGAATCAGGAATGCCGGCTTCAGGGCAATCGCGCGCGCGATTGCCAGCCGCTGCCGCTGGCCGCCGCTAAGCTCCAGTGGGCGCCGATCCGCCCAATTCGCAGGTAGTCCGACCTCCTCCATCAATTCGCAAACCCGCGAGCGCAATTTGGGGCCGCTTTCCCTCCGCTGAATCTCCAGCGGCTCAGCGATGACTTGGGCGGCGGTGAAGCGTGGATTCAATGCGCCAGCGGAATCTTGATGGATCATCTGAATCTTGGGTCGCAACCAGGCCAGTTCCCAGCTTCCGGACCGCGATATTTCCTTTCCTTCGAACCATATCTCGCCGCAGTCCGGCTTCTCCAACATGGCCAAACAACGCGCCAGAGTCGATTTCCCAGAACCTGACTCACCCACCAGAGCGGTCAGTGTCGCGGGTGAGACCTCGAGTTGAACATCCAGCAACGCGTCAATGGCGAACTTCTTGTGCGAAAACGGCGCGCGTTGTACGTAACTCTTGCTGAGCCCGACCGCTCGGATGTGTGCGGGTGTACGAGCACGCTGGGCTGCTTCTTCAGTTTTCATAGTTGAAGCAACTCACACGGCGACCTTTTTCCGGCGCTACCTCGGCCGGGAATTCAGTTTGGCAAACCTGTGTTCTCGCCGAGCAACGTGATGCGAAGCTGCAGCCTGGGCTGAGATGATCATCATCCGTGAGGGTCCCGGGAAGTACAGGCAGATGTTGTCCCCGAGTTCGACCCGCATACTGTAAAGAAGTCGGCATCAACTGCAGCAACCCTTTGGTGTATGGATGTAGCGGCCGGCGGAAGACCCGTGAAACCGGACCCTCCTCGACAATACGACCGGCATACATCACGATGACGCGATCGGCAAATCCGGCGAGCAGCCCCGGGTTGTGCGTAATAAAAATGAGCGCGCATCCGAACTTCCGATTGGTTTCCCGCAACAGGTCTAGCATTTCCTTTTGCCGCGTCCCGTCAAGAGATCGAGTGGGCTCGTCGGCAACGATCAAATCCGGGCGGCAGGCCAGGGCCTGCGACAGGGCAACTCGCTGAAGTTCCCCTCCGCTCAACTGATGCGAGTAGGCCTTGTAGATTCGATCAACCTGGGTGAGCCCGACTTCTGCGAGGACTGCTTCGACCTGCAGCTTGCGATGGTTGCTTCCCTCTTGCCGGTGCGCCCGGAGCACCTCCGCGATCTGACTGCCCACGCGCATTACCGGGCTTAATGAAAGTCCGGGCTCTTGAAACACCATCGCAATCCGCGCGCCGCGGATGCCTCGCCACGCTGACTCGTCGAATCGCAGCAAGTCTTTGCCTTCGAAAACTAGTGAGCCAGCAATGTCGGCGGATTCCGGAAGCAACCCGAGGATTGAGAGGGCTAACGTGCTTTTTCCGGATCCTGATTCGCCGAGAACTCCTACGATCTCTCCAGGCGCGATGTCGAAGTCAATCCCCAATAATGCTGGAGAGGATGGCTCCCCTCTAGAGGCGTAGCATACCGTCAGTTCTCGGGCGCACAGCAGGCCCGGAGCACCAGGTGACTGCGCACGCGTCGTTGCTGACTCTGAGTAGCCTGACACTGTGCGCATGTAACGAATTGTGACGGATATTCGCGGGACTACTAAGTTACCGAGGTAATCCGGTTTCGCAAGTGAGAAGAGGCCCTCAGTCCGCCGCCATGCTCTCTGCTTCGCGCGCGAGTTCGGGCGGCGCGAACTGAGAGGCCTCCGAGGCTGCAACCTGCCCGCGAAGTTCTGCTTCCAGTGCGGCCAACTGTGCCTCGATTTCCTCGTTTGCCTTGCGCTTGCGGATGACCTCTTCGCGATAACGCCGCAGGAAATAATCGATGGTCTCGACACGAATCCTAATCGAGCCGGTGGGTTTGTTCTCGTCGAGATCCTTGAAGCAGAAGTAGGGGGTGCCGGACTGCTCGATGATGCCCTCGACCACGCCATAGATGGGCGCGTCGTGACCACATTTGAAGCTGGATATTTCGAGGGCCACCAGGTTCGGATGCCGAGCCGTGAATTTCGCTGCCCACACCTTATGGTTTGTGCTGCAGGAATATGAATTCTTCCACGCATCGGTGATGTCGAGCGGGTGAGTGATGATCCCGGCGCGAACTTCTTCGCCGAACAAACGCTCCAGCAAGTCCTCGTCGAGCGGCAGAGTGTTCTGCGAGAAGATGGGATAGCCCAGCTTCTGGAACTCCTCCATGATTTCGTGATTCAGCCCGGGGTCATGATGGTAAGGCCGGCCCAGCATGACGATGCCAATGCGATCTTCGCGTTCGAGTTGGTCCATTACCTGGCGGGCGCGTTTGCGAATGCTGGCTTCGTAAGCCGCCAGGGCCTTGAAGCCAACTTCCACCGCCCGGTCGTTCTCGTCCTGCGACAAGCCAAGGATGGGCTGCCAGGCCTGCAGCATCTGATGTGCAAACAGTTTACGGTCGGCAAAATTCAGCACCGGATCCACGTATTTGACGTTGTGCTCAGCAAAGACGTCATTCTCTTTGGTGAACGCCGCTTTAACCGTCTCCGGCGTCGCCGTGACGGTGGGGCACGCGTTGGCGCCGACAATCTTCACTAGTGGAGAAGTGAGCACGTCGTACATGGGGAAGAAGATCACGTCGAGCGGCTTCTTGCGATGCTTTTCCTGAATCAGGTTATAAACATGCGAAATGCCGATTTTCGCCGGGAAACACGGATCAATGGCGCCGCGGCTGGCGCCCGCACGGTAGAGATCCGAACTGGTGTAGTCGGAATAAATGATGTTTTCCGGCTGTACACCCAGGCTCTCGAGATAGCCGTTGAAGAGCGGCGCGTAGGTATAGATGTTCAGCACCCGTGGAATTCCCACGCGAAGTTTCTTGCGGCCCTCCATTAGGGGAATCCGTGCCTTGGCTTCTTTATTCCAGAATTTCGTCACTGGCACGGTATCGGCCACGCTCTTGGGGCTGACGGAGCGAAAGACCTCATGCGCGGCGATGTCCACAAAATTAAGATATTTCTCTTTGATCTGGTCGAGGCCGGCCTTGATGTCTTTCATGTCGTTCACATCTTCAACCAAGCCTTTTTCGCAAGTCGCGATGATGAGTCGCTGCTCTCCATGCATCAGCGGAACCTTGGTGACCTTCTGGATCGGCACGAAGGCCATGTCATCCTTGGGGACGGTACGGATGTCGATGAAAGTGCGTAAGCAATTGTTCTTGCAGAAATTGCAGCGCGTGGATTCGTTGCGGGTGGTGCGATACTCGATCTTGCGCACCGCCTCCAGCCCGACGAAAGTGGTCTGCTGGCCGTTCTTCCAGAGACGAACAGATTCGACCGCCGCGCCAATGGCGCCAGACTCGCCGCAGAATTCGTGGACGATGATCTCCGGCTTCTTACCTGCCGCACGGAAGCTGTTGTTGATGAAGTCGACCTCCGCCTTCACCACCGCCATATTGTTCTGCGTGCCGCCTTGCAACACGAAACGTGTACCCAAAGCCGCGAGATTGGGAATGCTGGCCACGTAGAGGAACACATTCTTTGGAAGTACGGCAGCCAGACCAGCGAGGATTTCCTCCGCCCGCCAACCCTGACGCTGAAAATTCACGATGTCCGACTGCATGAAGACGGCGCAGCCGTATCCGAACACCGGCATCGATTGCGCGGCAAAGGCCAAATCGGCATATTGCTCGACGCCGAGGCCGAAGCCTTCCGCCGTGGACTGCAAGAAGTAGCCATTTCCTGCCGAGCACTGGGTGTTGAGTTTGAAATCTTTCACCCGCCCGTTGTGGAGGATGATGATCTTGATGTCCTGCCCACCCACATCGACGATAACGTGCGGGTCGTCGTAGAACTTGAGCGCGGATTCGGTGTGTGCCACGGTCTCGACCAGCGCCACGTCTGCATGCAAGACATCTTTCAGGATGTCCTTGGCGTAGCCGGTGGTGGCAACGCCCAGAACTTCCAGCTTCGCCTTTTGCGCTTCCACCTGTCCGCGCAGGTTCTCAAACATTTCGATGGTGTCTTGAATCGGATTCCCGTTCGAGAGTTGATAGGCTTTGCAGAGAATGTCACCCTTCTCATCGAGCAACACCGCTTTGGTCGAAGTCGAGCCGCCGTCAATGCCAATAAATCCACCGACCATCTGATTGGTGTTGAACGTCGCGGGAATAAACTTCTTGCGGCGGTAGGCTTCTTTGAAGCCATCCAGTTCATGGTCGCTAGTGGTCAACCCCTTGGCGCCTGACTTGGCCTTTTCTTCCTGACGACCGTATTCGATGTAATGGACAAGTTGATCATAGCCCCGATAGCAACCGACGCAGTCTTCCTCGGTCTTGCCGAATTCAATTGCACCCATGGCGGCGAAGTATTGCGCGTTTTCTGGAACCTTGATGAGGTCCTCGGGTTTGGCGCCATCGGGAATCTGGACTTTGCGCTCCTGCCACATGCGGGGGATGTTGGCCTGCCAAGCCTCGCGCATACCTTTGATGAAGCTGTTAGGCCCGCCCAGCAGCAAAACGTGTGGGCGCAATGTGTGTCCGCGAGTTAGAACGCTCAGGTTTTGCAAGACAATGGCCTCGAAGAGCGAAGCCATCAGCTCATCTGATGGAGTTCCAACTTTTTGCAGACCGTTGATGTCGGTCTCGGCGAAAACCCCACATTTGCCGGCGACCTTGTGCAGCTTGATCCCGTGGTATCCCTGCAGCGCAAGCTCAGCAGTCGGAATCTTCAGCTTGGCGTTGATCTTGTCGATGACTGCACCTGTCCCGCCGGCGCACTTGTCATTCATCGAAGGAATTTTCTTCTTGCGGCCGGTTTCATCATCATCCTTGAAGACGATGATTTTGGCGTCCTGCCCTCCGAGTTCGATGACGGAATACACCTCTGGGTGCAACTTCTCGACAGCCAGGGAAACGGCGGTGACTTCCTGCACGAATTTGGCGCCGATCTGGTCCGCGATGCCGCCGCCGCCCGACCCGGTCATAAACATGCGCGTATTGTGGCGGTTGACGCCAACTTCCGCTTCAATGCGGCGCAGGAATTCAAGCGACTTCTCCGGCTGCTTGGTCTCGTGCCGCTGGTAATCCTGCCACAGCACCTTGTCGGTCGCAGCCTCCACCACCGTTGCTTTGACCGTGGTCGAGCCAACGTCCAGTCCGACCAGGAATTCGGTGTGGTGGTCGTGCGGCCTTTGTGGAGGCGCAGAAGCTATCTGAAGCAGTGGAGCCTTTGCCGTTTGTCCCGAATGATCGTGCATCTGGTTCCCTTCTTGCTTGCGTAACAGCTTTAGTGCTGAGGGAACGGGGGAACAAATCAGTTCTCCGTTCCTAGTTCCCGGTTCTCAGTTTTTGCTTCTCAGTCTCCGCTTGCGGCGGCTGGCATGGCGATGCCCGAAACCCGCGAACGCTTCCAGAGATGCGTATCTTTCTTGATGCGATCATTCACGTGCAAAATGAATTGCGCAGCGGTCCCAGCAATCCCCTCTCGGTGCGGTACGTGATAGAACGGCCGCCGCAACTCAGCATGTTCGGCGATATATTCGCGAATCTGTTCCATGCTCTTGCCGGTCGATTTCAGGCACTGTTCAAACTCGGTCTTGGCTTTGACTTTGGCTTCGCCCAGCGCCATCTGCACGCGGCTGTGAGCGTTCACTTCGCCTTCGCCGGAAGTTTCAATGGGCAGGAAGATCATGTCCTTGAACTTGTTGACCACAGCCGATTGCACTCCATCGGACTGCGACGACGGCATGCAGCCAAACGGTTTCAGTGCCAGCACCATGTGGCACAGTTTGTGAATGGTGTAATAAACATTCTTGCCGACTTCGAGATGGCCTTCACCGCCGCGTGCGAACTGGTTGTAGAAGGGGTTCGCCAGATCGGCAAGCTCCTTTTGCGGAACCAATTCGTGAGTGATCCCGCCCAGGTGCTTAATCGTGCGGTGATAGAAGAATCGCCATGCCTTCTCACCGAAGCCGATGCCCCAGAGCTTCTTGTGCAGGCCGATATAGTTGGCAAAGTTTTTCTTCGCTTCATACCACTCGGTGTTGCGATACGGGCGGTTGACGGGCCATTTGGCGATGGCGTGCGCTTTCGCTTGATACATCAAATATGCGACCCAGGTTGCGATCGGCTCGACGATTACCTGCGCGCCTTCGCGCTCCAGGAAGTCGAACATGTGGAAGTTCCCGTCGCCCTCGGTGATCTGCGCCCAGAATTCGCCAGTGATCTTAACCATCGGCTTCACCTTGGTGCGATCGACTTCGATCGAATCCATGCGCTTGCGGGCGGTATCCAGAGCGCTGAGATAATCCTTGCCCCACATGTTCTCGTGCCATTTTCCGAACACGTTGGCAGTGTTGCGGAGAATCTTGTTGCTCTTGAACTTGGGCT
The DNA here is from genome assembly GCA_013289795.1 of Acidobacteriota bacterium. Classification (GTDB taxonomy): domain Bacteria; phylum Acidobacteriota; class Terriglobia; order Terriglobales; family Acidobacteriaceae; genus JABCZH01. The sequence goes on along the minus strand of JABCZH010000017.1, from coordinate 38,149 downwards.
TGGCCCAGTTCGGCGCCCGCTCTTCGATTTCGAAGCTCTTGCGGTTGCGCAGGTCCTCGCACAAGCCGTCTACGGTCTCATGGAAGACGCGGTCGGTCTCACCCTTGTTCACTTCATAGGGGCGGATCTGATAAATCATGTCGTTGAACACGTCGCCCAGGTGCATGGCATTCAACATGCCGAAGCCAAAGTCGATGGTGAACTTTAGACCCGGCTCGCCCGACGCAGCCTTGATGCCGTCGCTGTCTTTGAACAGCAGCACGCGAAAGCCGTCGAAGCCAGCGTTCTTCAGCGCGAAGCGATACTCGGCCTCGTACATGCCGAAACGACAGGGGCCACACGAACCTGCGGTGAAGAAGACGTAGTTGTCGAGGATCTTCTGCCGCGAAACGCCTTCCTTCTCCAGGAACTGGAGGTATTGCACCAGATTGCCCACAGTGAAATACGTCGGATTGCACTGGCCATTGTTCCCGTACTCCTTGCCAATCTGGAAGGCGGGCACGTCTGGCACTGGCAGTTTCTCGCAACGATATCCGCAGCCCTGGAAGACCGCACGGATCAGGTCCTCGTGCTTCCAGGTGAAACCACCGAACAGGATCGTCACTTGGCTGCGTTCTTCGGCAGTAAAGGCCCGCTCCACCGGACGGTGAAAATGATCGGGGGAATCCAATCCCGCGATCTTGCGCAAGCGCGCTCGCTCCGCCGCCAATCTTTGCTTGATCTCTACATCGTCTTCAATTTGAACGAGGTGTGTGGCCATTATCTTCCTCCGGCGGACAGAATATTTGACAGATTATGGTGCGGGAAAGCAGAAGGGGCGACCATCTGCAGGAACTGGGAAAGACGCAGGGATATGGCCGCTGCACCCTCGAATGGGTATTCGAGGCCGTTCATCCGGCGATTGAAGTGCATCCGAAACTCCTACCGTTCGCCCCTTAAGGAGGTTTCGATGTTTGCGTCAGCGAGAATCGTTCGGACACGAATCCCGCGGCACCGTACTCAGCAAAAAACGGATAACGATTTCCGGACATTCTAACCCGAAAACCCGGCTGAAGTGAATACCCTTTACAAAACTCTACGCAAAACTTCCACTAACTCCCTGGAAGCCGTGCCCAGCCTGCTTCATGACCCACTTCAGAACTCTAGTGTCGTTGTAACAGAAGCCAAGGTTGTGGTTCAAGGTAGAGAAGCAATGTGTCTGGCATGACTTCTTCATCTCGTTCAGTTGTGGCACTTCAAACTTGTGGTTTTCGATAACACCCCAGTCGTGTGTTGCTGAGTACATGGGGAAGCACGGCGCCAGGGTGCCGTCTACACGGATGATGATGGAGTTCTGCCCGGCACGGCAATTCCATGGTTCCACCTTGCCGCGCATGAAAGCTTTCATGTCCTGCAGGCGCTTGACCGAGTTCACCATCTTGTAACCGGATTTGTTCTTCTCGATCAGCCAGTCCACCAGTTCATCGACTTTCGCGAAGTCTTGCGGGTGGATGAATGTGTCATTTTCGTCGTAGTGCTTGAAGTGGTCCTGCTCGATCATGGGCGATTCGTTGAGGTGATAATCGGTGGCGATACCGTGATCGCGCGCGATCTCCGTCAACTGTTTGACATCTTCGAGGTTATTGCGGCAGATGTTGATGTTGAAGAACACCGCGTAGCCGTACTTGTACTGTTTGCGGATAAGGTAGTCGAAGTACTTGCGAACCGGAGTCAGGGCCTTGGCTAGTCCAGGCTTCTCGTCCACCGCGTCCACGGCGAAGTTGAAGATTGCCACGCCGGAATCGGCCAGGCGGTCAATCACATCGGGCCGTAACAAGCGCGCATTCGTCGGCAGGTAGATCCAGAACCCCTTCTTTGCTGCATAGTACGATGCCTTATGGATCAACTGGGGGCGTAGCAGCGGCTCGCCACCCATGAACGCCAGTACGCGGCAGGTAGTCGAATGCAACCAGTCAATCGAGCGCTTGGCTACTTCTTCGGTCATGCCCTTCACGCTGTTGTCGAACGCCCAGCAGTAGTGGCAATCGAGGTTGCACTTCCACTCGGTAAACAGGTAGGCGATGATGGGGTGAAATGGCCCGGGCAGAACCCGCGACTTCATGTAAGGAAACATCCAGCCGTTCACGGCGCGATAAACCAGGGACGCATTCCAGTGCCGTTTTCCCGCCTTGGCGCTCGCCAGGTTCTCTTCGTAGTTGTCGTCCTGAGCCAGCAGGTCGGGATGCTGTGGAAAAACCGGTTCCGGAAACTTGCCATCACCGTTGCTGGGTAGCAGCTGCGGTCTGGGAGCCGGAGCCTTGGTCAGTAGGTCGTGAAGTTGAACGTCCAGGCGAAACGGAGGGGGGTCTTCTCGCTGAACGTGTTGCTCCTGAATAGGCATAAGCTCTCCTCAGTTATCAGGATCGAAACGTACTTGAGAAAAAGAGTGTTGCACGCTGCGAGTTCGACTGTCAACCACCCCTTTGTGAATGGCGCGCGACCAACTCCTCGCTCGTAACCGTCTCTCCCAGGATCAGCACGGTAGAGTCGGTCGGTGCGACGTACTAACTTCCGCAAGCACAAGCTTCATGAGCAGGCTGCTCCTTATGCTCGGGCCTGTGCAATCACCAGTGTGATGTCATCCTGCTGTTCGCTTGCTCCGCCGAATTGCTTGACCGCCGCAACCACAGCCTGGAGCAATGGCCCCACTGGGAGGTGTGCGTGACTCTTGAGAGTGTCAAGCAAATGAGACTCGCCAAACTCTTCCCCTTCCATGTTCGTGGCTTCGGTGACGCCATCGGTATAAAGCACCAGCGTGTCACCGGGAGCAAGCTGCACCTCTGCAATCTCGCACTGCCAGGCTTCAAACAATCCCATCACTGTGCACGTGGAATTCAACCACTCCACCTGGGGCGGCTTCGAAGCCTGGTCCTGCGAGCAGGCGCGCAGCAGAGCTGGCGGAAGATGTCCGCAATTTGCGTAGCGCAGCTTGCGAGTTGAGTCGTCGTAATCCGCAAAGAAGAGAGTCGCGTAACTTGCATCGTCGGTACTCTCGTAGAACAAGCGGTTGACCGAAGTGAGCAGTCGCGGCAGGTCGTCGACCGCGATGGCGTATTGACTGCGCAAGTTGGCTTGCAGATTGGCCATTAGCAGGGCGCCAGACACCCCTTTGCCCGCAATGTCCGCCAGCACCAGCGCCAGCCGGCCGGGGCGAAGCTCAAGAAAATCGTAGTAGTCTCCGCCCACCGTCCGAGCCTGGATGCAGCAACCCGTGTATTCGAGCGTCTTCATCACCGGCAGCTTTTGTGGAAAAAGCCTGGCCTGCACGCGCCGGGCAAATTCCATTTCCTGAGCGGTGCGGCGATCGGCCTCTATTCGTCCCGCTATCGTTTCCGCCAGGCGTATGTTCTCCAACGCGATGCCCGCTTGGGCAGCCACTGAATCGAGCAACTGCTTGTCTTCACCGGAATAGGGTTCCTCGGAAAGCCGCTGCCCAAGAACGAGCATGCCAATGAGATTGTTTTCACGGCCGAGGATCGGCACCAGGCATTCCGGCGCGAGTGGTGCCAGCGCTCTTAACTCCTTGGCGGAATCGGATGGCGACACTTCCCACGGTTTCCCGCGGCGCGTAAGTTCGGCGAGAGCGGGTGCGTTCGCGGCGAGAGTTTCGAGCGTCGCGGGGAGCGTTTCGGACACTGCGGCCAACCGGCCATTGCCTGATTCGAGGTAACATGCGAGGGTTTTCGGGTGTAGAGCTTCGCTCACTTGGTGCTCCAGGAGCATAGCCAGTTGGCGACGGTCGCTAACCGTCCGTGTTTTCTCCGCGAGGTCGTGCAAAATGATACGAGAGTCATACGCGCTACGAAAGAAAGCCCGGTCGATGCGCACCGTTCCCCGCTTGACCAGGGGCGCCGAGGACCAGACCAGGACAATTCCGAAGACTGCGCTCAAAGCCATCCCTGTATTCGTATCGGCACGGACGACTCGAGAGAAAACACGAGTGAAGAGCGAGATGGCGGAACCGGCAACCACGAACATCAGAACGACAAAGCCTCTTTGAACGAGAAGATACCGCACACTGCGTCGCAGCAACACCGGAATTTCCATCACGCGGTGCTTCACCACCGCATAAGCGAACGACAGTGGATAGAGAAACACCACCAGCACCAGCACCGTATCCACCCAGAAAGATGGTTGATAGTCGGTGAAATCTATTGCCATGCGTTCGAGCACGATCGGCAGGACTCCGACCACAGTTCCCCACAGAATTACTCGAGATTTGCGACGCGCCTCTCGAGGAACGGGGGCCATGAATGAGTTCTGCGCCAGCGAGATCATGCCCAGGGCAAGTAAGTCGTAGTTCAAGCCGGCGTCGATGAGATCGGCGTTGCGCCTGCCTAGCAGAGTGGCTATCAATCCCGGAAGATGTGGTTGTCCAGTCTGCAAACCGGGAAAGACAATACAGGCCCCGAACATTAGCCCCGCCCACTTCAACCAGGGGAGGCGCCTATCCAGGGGCGATTGCCGCGGGAACACCGCGAAAAAAACGTAAAAGAGCGGACACAGCATTCCCGAAAAAACCGCACGAAAAGCAAATGCAAAGGCGCGGGGCGGGGGAGAGATGGCCAAAGGGTTGAAAAAATCCGGGGCCGCGGCAAAGGCGCAGAACAGCAATGCCAGAAGCCAAGCATTCGGCTCCTCCAGCCTCAAAAAAAGGACGGCGAATCCCACCAGAAGAAAAGGAATGGGAAATAATCCCTTGATCTGCAGCGCGGAGGATCTGGCAATGCTGTCGGATTCGCCGGGCCGGGCAGCCCGAAAGACGCCATGCAGAGTCAGAGGCGCGGGCTCACCTGCGCGCTGTACGGTAAATTCCACCGGGTCGCCGGGCCGGCCGCGGAGATAGGCTTCGTTGGACGCAAGGTCGGTGTCGAGCCCTCGCCCATTCACGCCAACAATGCGGTCGCCGACGCGCAGGCCTGCGCGTTCCGCGGGGCTTCCTGCCGTCACATCTTCGACTGCCTGCGAGTGGATTCTCTCGTCATACTGAGAGTTGTGGTGGTTATTGAAGCCGAGCTCCACCGCTGGGCCGGGGCGACGCACGGCGTACATCCAGAGGGAACCGTAAGTGATCGCAACCACGGCAAAAAGTGTTGCCAAAGTTGCTAGGAACGGTTTTCGGAGTGACGCGCGCCCAGACATGATTTTAGGTGTCAGCATCGCGCGAGGTCTTCCCGGCGAATCCTATGCCCTGTTTCCCGCTGCCGTCAAGAACCACACCGCTGACATTCAATCCAGCCAGCTTGCCCTGGCGTTGGTAAATGCGTAGTGAAACTGCTCCGGCGTCAGCGGCACGGCTTGATGATTGTTGGCCGGATTCGCCAAGGCGGGAAAAGAAACCTTCTGGGTGGAAAACGGCAAAGCGGCATTTTCAAGCGATTTCCAGGGAAGTGCGGCCTAGTTTTCTCTGCGACCCAGACTGAATGGCGGAGGATGCAGTCAAGTGCTAACCCTTCTCCGCGAGAATTCCCTGCTAACAGGGAAAAATACAGGGAACTTCTTTAATTTTGGTCTGAATTTATCAGGGTTCGTCTCCCATCCACCGCATTCCAGTCGTGTTATTTGAAAATTGCCGTGAAACGGAACAGGGAATTATCAGGGGCGTAACAGGGAAAGGCTTTCCCTGTTCAAGCGGTAAAACAGGGAAGAAGAAAGAGGTTACAGCGCGCCCCGGGAATACGGATTTCCTCCCGAGCGTTTACCAGCAACACTGATCCTCTCCTTGCTCCTGATTCCTTCCTGATCGAGCCGGGTCTTGAGCTTTGAGACGCATCCCAGCTCAAGGTAGAGATGACAAAGACGAACGACGAGCTTTTCTTGTTCCGGGTTCACGATCAGTTTTCGTTCCTTGACGTCGTATCCGAGCGGTACCGGACCTCCCATCCACATGTCTTTGCGCCTGGAAGCTGCAATCTTGTCGCGAATCCTCTCTTCGCATACCTCCCCTTCAAATTGTGCGAAGGAGAGCAAGACGTTGAGGGTTAACCCTCCCATCGATGTGGTGGTGTTGAACTGTTGTGTAACGGAGACGAAAGAGACTCCACTCGCGTCGAGAGCTTCCACAATCTTGGCGAAGTCCGCTAGGCTGCGCGTCCGCCGATCGACTTTGTAGACCACGATGGTGTTGACCTTGCCGTCTTCGACGTCTCTCAACAATTGCTTAAGCGCGGGTCGCTCCATGCTTCCGCCAGACTATCCGCCATCGTCATAGCGAGTTGGTAGCGTCCGCCAGCCTTCCTGTCGTTGACTCGTGATGAAGGCCTGGCAGGCTTACGTTCATGGATTCCATGTCGTCACCAAATTTCGTACAGGTTTTTCGCGTAGGGGAACCCTAGCATTCCTCAGCCTGCGATTTCTTCGAGGGGGTCACAAGAACGGCCTTGCAGTCAGGGCACCTGGTCCCGAACCAGATTCCGCACGTTATGGAATTCTATTGAACTTTATAGTTCTTAGCTGAATGATATTGAACCTGTTGCATGCTCCTTGTTGAGAATTGTTGATTGGAGTTGAACGTGGAAGCTCTGACCGTCACAAAATCATCTACAGTCAACTAGATTGGCTTTTCGGCTTGTTTCGGGAACTCCGCCCAATTCGCCATCCGGGAACGCAAAGAGATGTCGAGCGCCACGAATCGGGGCCGCAAACCATGGCCAGAATCTTATCGACACAAGGCGGATCAGGCTCGTCTCCAGGTCTTCATTCTGCGAGTACACGGGGCTTTGACGAAGGACAAACCCCAAATGGTTTCAATTCGGCTTCGCCAGCCGCATATAGCCTTCAGCCTCGGAGGTCACGCCGAGTCGTTGGGCAATGGAGGACAACCAAGAGTAACCGTCTACGGTGGGAAGTTGATATTCAATCAGGCGTTGTTCACAGATCTCGAATCCTCGTTTGGCCGTCGAAACGTCATCCGTGAAATCGACTGGAAAATCGCATGGTTACATCTGAGCACAGGAGGACACTGTGAGGGCGTCCGCACGTTGATTCCCGCGTCGAACTGAGGAGGGACACAGCCGCTTAGAACTCCGTCTGGATCCGCGGGGGCCGACGGGCAATTAGTTCATCACCAAAACCGAACCACTTGCGTTCATTTTCAAGGGGCTCGTGGCAAGGCCGTTGTGCCACTCCAATCGCTCTGATAAGTCATAAGTAAAATGGAGATGTGCCATAAAGAGAGTACGGTGCCAGCGAAAGGGCGGAACACAAGTGGAAGCACGCATGGTGGACATTGTTGAAGGTCACAGTGGTCTTGCATCTCTGACGAACAATGGTCCGCAGCAGGAAGATATTAAGCATGTTCTCACGATGGCACACGAGCAATTGAGTGAATTGCTCAAACAACGTGCCACAATCATGAAACGCATCACAACTCTGCGCAGGACACTCACCGGACTGAGAGAAATATTCGGAGACGAGGTATTGGGCGCTCAACTAAGGCTCTTGATCGGGATTCCCACTGGAACGCGGAAATCCGGCCTGACCGACGCCTGTCGCTCAGTCTTGATAAGCTCAAGCCATGCTTTGGCTCCGGGTGAAGTAGTCATGAGGATTCGCTCAACCGATACTGATTTACTGGACAACCAGAAGAATGCTGTGGCGTCGGTTACAACCATTTTGCGCCGCCTGCAATTGTATGGCGAGGTCACCGTCACCACAAATCCGGCGGGTCGGCGTACATGGATGTGGAAACACTGAAGTGTGCGTGGTTTGAGGCCTGGGTCGTTCCAAGCATCCGGCCCGATCATAAGCGCAGATGCGCGTAAAATCAGAAACTCGAGCCTGCACGAGGATCCAGTCGAAGGAAAAATCTCCCAATCCGCTCTCCACAACGACCGTGGGGCTGCCTTTCCCGCTACAGTTCACGTGAAGCCGATGGCCACCTAGATCCGCAAGCCTTCCGTTGCGACTTAGGTTCCGAGGTGGTTTCCGCACTGAGAATGATTGCCCAGATGCGCTTTGGTAATCCTTGGCATCCCACCGCGCCGAACCATATCCCGTGAATTCATTTGGCGAGCCCCTCCACTTTCAACGCGTTTTCACTGGAAGGGTTAGCAAAACCTGCTCATCGCGTTTGACGTGGAGAAACTGGCGTCGCTAGGTATCCAAAATTCTCCTGATTCTTGCTAAGATAGGAGCCTACCAAGGTCCCCTTGTTATTGATTCCAGCGATGTCAGGGAGGGACGTGGTCCGGAACCTGCCATTCTTGGTGATAAAGCCGTGCGCCACGTTGTTCGTGTCCAGGTAGTAGCCCGTAATCTCCCCCAAGTCATTGATTCCCAGACAGACAGTCTCTAGAGCACCTGGGTAGTCGATTTGCGTCATTGTACCCGCCGCGTCACGGTAAAAGCCGTGCGTTATTGAAGTAGGGGGAGGGGTGATGAAGTCCCCGACCGTATCGTTCTTGCTATTAATAGCGTAGGCGAAGGTATAGTCACCCTGAAAGGTGAACTTGGTGACCGTGCCACCGATATTGACAAAACCCATCACAGTTTGTCCCTGGAAGCTGGTGAACCCCACGAAGTTGCCGGCATTATTGATGCGATAGATGTATGTCGAAGCGCCCGCTGCCACGTCGTACTGAGTGAATTTCCCCGCGGGGGTCAACAGATAGCCATGCGTGAGGTGATCGCTCCCCACAAACTCGCCGACCACAGTGTTCAAATCGTTGATTCCGCTGGCCTGTGTGAAAGCTACAGATCCAGGAAACACAATTGCTTTATACGTGCCGCCCTCGTAGACATATCCCTCGTAGGCTGAGTTGGCATCGACAAATGAGCCCACTACTACGCTGTTGTTGTTTAACCCGAAGGCAAACGAATAAGCCGACCCAGGGGGATTCAGTCGCTGGAATTCGTACCGTTGTCCGTGGGCCTGTCGTGCCACCGCCACCAAACACATTAGCAATATGAGACACAAACTAGTTTTGAAATTCGGCAGCATGCCGACAGCTTCTTGTGAAGAAGGGGAATTCGTGATTTTCACATTATGCCTCCAGGCTCCGAGATGGCACTCGCTTCGTGGATTCATCGCTGCTGAACGCCAACGGTAATCCCACGTCACACTTCGAGGGCTTGTCCAGACTCTTGGCCTGAACGGCGTAACGTTAGCATAGTAGTTCGCGTGTGTAGCAGCGGCCGGTACCAGCGATCATATTCCCGGGACCGATGACCACGAAACGGGTGCACGCCGATTATGCTGTGTCTCATTACCGGCGTTTCCAGGAAAGGGAGTTGCGAACATCACAGCTTGAAACACAAGTGACCAAAGCCCGTTTGAAAACGTTGAAGAGCCAGTTACAGTTCCATTTCCATTTCCTGTTTAACACTCTCCATTCGATCTCCGGTTTGATGCTGACCAAGGTCCCTGCCCCGGATAAAATGAAGACCCCTCTGACCGATCTGTTAAGGGGGGAGTTTTCTGCTTTTCGTTCGCTTCCACATTTGGCAGATCTTTTCATTGCTGGGTTATTCTTTGGAGTTTAGCAGCAGTTCCAGTTTGTCCAACTGACGGTCCAAGCGATCAATCAAACGCTTGATAGGGCTCCGGCTTGAGAGATCGATTCCAACCTCATTCAACATCCGGTAGGTGCGGTCATGGTCGCTTCGGCCGAGCAGTTCGTCTACGACCTTCAGCGCCTTTGCCGTCGCCTGATGGCGTTGCACCAACTTCCGACAAATAGGAGAGGAGGGTGACGAAACGGGCCAGCCCGTGCCCGCTGACGAGTCAAGAAAGAGCCTGACGCGTTCGTGGACTCTGGGAAGGTCACCAGATTTGCCAGGCTTCGGGTGGGTCGGGGGAACGGCGATCTTCGGTGCTCGTACTTTAAGAACACTGCCAGTGGTTTGACGTTGTCCTGAATGACCAGCGTCTTGTCGGGTCTCTTTTGAATAGGGAGGTGCGACGTAGAACTGTTGATTGCAGGCCCGGGCAGAGTTGTTGCGAGAACACACAACCCAGCCAACAAGCCGGGACTGGGACGAATAGCTGCTAAACAGCTACCACTGCACTAGTGCTGTAACTAAAGTTGGGTCCTTTGACGACCGTTATGTGGTCTAATACCACTGAAACTGTCTTGCGTTCTGACGTTCCTCTTTCATGCTCCTTTCCCTGGGAGTGAAAACGACACAATTGCGGGTGTTTTGCCGGGCGCACATAGCCATTCTCATGGCACTATCACAACTGAAGAGGCGAAATGATTTCTGACTCGCAGAGGGACGTCCAGACCGCGAACTTGGAGGGTCGCGAAGCCGCTCTGCGTGGGCACCCTGTTTGGTTGATCTGGGTCGTTAGCTTTGGCGTGTGGGCGTTTGTCACCTTAGCCTCCGTTGTCTCGATTTATGAGCTCTACCATTCAACCGGCGGCTCGATACGATTCCTGGACCTCTTGGGTCTGGAGTCCAGCGAGGTCCTCACATATTTTCCGATCACACCTTTCGCCTTTGCTTTTGCGATCCGATACCCAGTTCAACGCGTCAATTGGATACGGCGTTCACTGTTGCATCTTGTGGGAGGCCTCGCGTTCACGATTGCGCACATCACTCTCCGAGGGTTGACTCCCTATGGGTACTGGGATGCGCAGATTCGTGGCTGGATCTGTCCCGTATGGGATTCACACGCGCATGCGTTCAGAATCCAGTGGCACATTTTCAGGCAGCTGTTCTTTCGTAGTGTCGTCGATGACACTACCGGAACCTACGTGGCAATTGTTCTGATTGCACATGCTGTGTCTTATTACCGGCGTTTCCGAGAAAGGGAATTGCGCACATCGCAACTTGAAACGCAACTCGCTAAGGCCCACTTACAAACGCTGAAAAGCCAGTTACAACCGCACTTTCTGTTTAACACTTTGCATTCGATTTCCGCATTGATGCTGACCGACGTCCCCGCCGCGGATAAGATGATGACCCGCCTCAGTGATCTACTGCGGATGAGCCTGGAGGACAATCAGGCGCAGGTGACCACGCTCAACCGTGAACTCGAGTTTGTGAATGGGTACCTCGGAATCGAAAACATCAGATTTGAAGACCGTCTCAAAACTGTAATTGAGGTGGCTCCTGAAACACTCGATGCGGAGGTTCCTCATTTGCTGCTGCAGCCTTTGGTAGAGAACGCGGTGATACATGGAATTTCGAGGCTTTCGTCGGGAGGAGAAATCAGGATTACTGCCGAGCGAGATGGGCCGAACCTCAACATACGGGTCAGAGACAACGGCCCCGGTCTCGGTAGCCGCGACGGTCCCCGCTCGAAAGTGGGGTTGGGATTGAAAGCAACAAGGGAAAGACTCGAAACTCTGTTCGGAATTGCTCAGAGCTTTGAAGTGCGCACACCAGTCGAAGGCGGAGTGGAAGCTTGCATACGAATTCCGTTTCGCGCACACCAAGCATTTAGGACGAACGAAATCGCCTCAAAAGATTCAGGGGCACGGGCATGACGTCAGTTGGGGAGGGGTCGAATGATGCGTACTATCATTGCCGATGACGAGCGCTTGGCACGCAAGAAGTTACGGATCTTGTTGGGTTCGGAGCCCGGAATTGAAGTTGTTGCGGAATGCTCCGACGGCAAGCAGACCATAGCGGCTTTGCGCGCCCACAAACCCGATCTCTTGCTGCTTGACATACAGATGCCGGACATCGACGGATTTGGCGTCTTGCGAGCGGTCCTGGCGGACGCCATGCCGGTTGTTATTTTCACGACGGCACACGATCAGTATGCTGTAAGAGCCTTCGAGGCCCACGCACTGGACTACCTGTTGAAGCCATTTGACCAAGGTCGGCTTCATCACGCGCTTAATAGGGCTCGCGCCGAGTTTCTCAAGGCGCACGATCGCGAAACCACCTTCCGCATCTTCGACTTCCTGACGAAAACGAATTTCGGATCCCAGGTTGACAAGCGTCTCGTCTTCAAAACCGGCGGCCGTGTAGTTTTCTTGGAATCCGACGAGATTGACTGGCTCTCCGCGGCCGCCAATTACGTCACATTGAATGTGGGCACGGAGTCGTATTTGCTGAGAGAAGGCATTGGGCACATATCCGAAAGACTCGATCCGGACAAGTTCGTTCGCATTCATCGCTCGACGATTGTGAACGTAGATAAGATAAAAGAGTTGCAACCGGTAAACAGCGGGGAATACATTGTTGTTCTCAAAGACGGGAAGGAACTATCCTGCAGCCGCGGCTATCGCGCAGGGCTCCAGCGCCTGATTGACAAGAACTTGCCGGGAGAGAATCGGGATGGCTCAGGGTTGTCCGTGGACGAAGCGTAATCCAATTCTGGCGAAGCACAGGCCGGCAACCCGCTCGGCCTCTGATGCTGACAATTCAAAGCTGATAAGCTGCGTGGCTAAGAAAGTCTTAATGCGAACTGTCCTTCCAACTGCGGCGATCGATCGGGGCCAGCATCTTATCTTCGGGCAGCTCTTTGAAGTGAAGAACCCGAGTCAAGCCCATCTTGCTCGACACATATTGATCCAGCCGCATCCATTCGTTGATGTTGTACTCGATGACTACGACGTCCGCGACGCTCGGTAGCGCGGTCGGCGTCGCTGGCCATCGCGGCTCCCGTAGATATTCGGAGATCTGGAATCGTTCAGGGAAACCAAAAGCGGTGCGTTTTGCCGGCTCGTCGAGCAAGCTCGTTCCGTTACCAACGGTCTGTCCGTTTACCTGGAAGGCAACTGTCGAGTTATCGATCCGTCCATTATGTAGGCTCCTGGTATCGAGCGCGTTCATTCTCCCGTCGAGGCTATAGTTCGCGGAGCCCACGTCGACGCTGCCGTCTAACTGCTTAAGGACCCTCACAAGCGCTGCTCCCGTGACCCTCGGCGGCGGCGACACGGCAATCATCTCTCCTTCTTGAGGGCGTTCCCATCCCAAATCGGTTTCGGTATTGACGAGAACATCCGGCGGAGCTTGCCGGTAAAGGTCAGCATAACCGTAAAGGGTTTTCGCGAGAATGGTGACCTCGGGAAGACGGACCAATACCTGTCTCTTGTCGCGATAGATAAGCTTTCGATCGGCGTCAATCATCATGTCGCCGAGCATAACCGTGAGGGAGTTTGGCAGTTTCTCGAAGTGTGCGATCGTGCGGCGATGGGGCTCTGTCGACACATTGATGCGAGATTCATAGTAGTCGCCTTGGATCTCTCTCATCTCACCGAACCAGATCGAGTCGGAAAACGAGATTTCTAAGGTCTCCGGATCGATTTTCATTACTCTGTAATACTCGACAATTCTCTCACACGAGCAGGAGAACCAGAGACCAATCACCGTCAAGAGGCCTAGAACGATCCGAGCGAAAATCGAATGTGTCATTCGATCCGTAATGAATTCAAGATGCATATTGTGCCCGCTGTGAACTATGATCTGTCCGCTGTTAGTTGAGAGCAAAGCGAGCCTCGTTTGCCCAAGTGGATTGTGAGCCGACCGGGTTCAGGGCGAAAAGACAAGGTCGACAATCTTGCGCGAGAGTTCGATAAAGTGTTGGGAGTTTTGCTGTCCTTCCAGGTTTGACAGGATTACTACTCCAAACTGTCGTTCCGGCAAGAGATACAGCACACTGCTGGCGCCCTGCTGATCCCCGCCGTGACCAGCCTCGTGCAGCCCCCGATACATGCCAATCGGGCCACCTCGGAAAAAGCCGAGACCGTAGATTGTCGGCTTCTTATCACGAGTCGTTGCCGGCCTGAGCATCTGATCTCGGACTGTGTTGGAAACCAACCTCGCCGAGTAGAGCGCAGCTACAAAATTGCCCATATCTCTCGCACTCGAATTGATTCCGCTCCCGGGAGGTTTGTTGCTGACATCGACGAAGACAGAGTTTTGCAGCTCGCCCGTGGAGGAAACTCCGTACCCCCGCGCCCTATGCGGGATAATCGCGAACACATCATCGAGACGAGTGGCCGGCATCTCGGCGGGATCGAAGATTGCCTGATGCATGTAGCGATCATAGTTCGTTCCGGACGCACCCTCGATCACGCACCCGAGAACGATGTAGCCGTAGCTGGTGTACTGCATCCTGGTTCCAGGTTCGAAATCCAGGGGATCGCTGGCGAACTGAGTCAATGCTTCTTTGATGCTCGTATAGTGGCGAGTATTGATGCTCTCCTCATCGTTTCTGTAATCGCGGATGCCACTCTGATGGGAGAGCAGTTCTCTCGCTGTAATCGGCCATGGCTTCTTGGGAAAGTCGGGACAATATGTCTGGATTGGGGCATCGAGGTCTAGTTTCCCTCCTTCGACCAGCTTCATTGCAGCTGTCGCAGTGATGGATTTGGATATTGATGCAATGCGGTAAACCGTATCGGCGGTGGCGGGCACGCTGTTCTCAACGTCTGCCAGACCGTAGCCCTGCGTAAGGATGACACGACCACGATCAACGACAGCCACTGACAGCGCCGGTATGTGGTGATCCGAAACGTAAGAGGTCAACAAGCCGTTGATAGCCTGTGCCTGCTGAGACGCCTTCGGTGTGGCTACCGGGGGACCAACGGCCAGCAATAGGATAGCGAGCACACAACTCGTTGCCGCTCGGGAAGCCATCGTTCACCTCCAACTGCGGAAAATAGTCAGCTGGGTTCTACTATTCATGAGACCGGCTGAAGTTTGGAGATCCTTGCTACGGCATTGGATCGGACCCGTTCGCGTGCGTCCATGGTGAAGGTCCTCTTCATAGTTCGGCGCGCTTTCGCCAGTGCCTAGCCTACATTGAAAAGATGCGCTGGCCTGGTGGGATGTTGTGCAGTCAGGTTAGTGCTCCAGGTTTCCGCGCAGCGTAGCGTTGAGTTGGACTACTCTGGGCGTGTCAGTCCCGCAACAGTTAGGCAACCAATCTAGCAGTCTCGGAAGAACCCTCTCCCGTACTCGCGAACCATTGCTCCCCGATTGGGAGAAGCTATGACTTTTTGTAGGACTGCTCTGCCCCCAATTCTGAGGTACCACCGGTAGTAAACGAAGGCTGACTCCGGATCAGGTTGGGGACAGAATGCTGAAGCGATAGTACTAACGTTTGTTGCCAGGGAGGGTAGCGACTATGTTTTTCAGAATGATCCGAGCCTTACAGATCGGTTGAGTTGACACCCACTGTCTGCCGCAACAGTGCATCTGGCTCGCCGAGCGATGTCCTTATCCCTGGTCCCACGCTGCAAGTACCAGGGCTCGGACTCCTCTCGTCCGGATGGCAGGCTTCGTGCGAAAGATGACATGAGAATGACAGCCCCGTTCTGGAGGTGCGGTTCCGTGACAGACAAAGCGCTCGGCCCGGATTGCTCGTTACCTCTGAACTGTTGCTTTTTTTCCGATTTCCTGGGCGGTTTGCACTTGGCACCCACACGATCAACCAAAAAGGAGTTGGCGATGCGAAATACGCGCTCGGCACTTGGAAGTTGTTTTTTGATCGCGACCATGTTGTTAGTCCTGGCAACCGGAGCGATGCTGGTTGCACAAACGACAGTCTCCCAAGGTAGTATTCAGGGAACCATCACTGACCCGTCTGGTGCCGTAGTCGGTGGCGCGAAGATCACTGTCACTCACAAGGAGACTGGGCAGGTCATCACCACGACTTCAACGAATTCTGGTACGTACAACTCCGGCGGGTTGATCCCCGGCGATTACGTTTTGCGGGTAGAAGCCAAGGGCTTCCGCACTGCGGAGCGTCCCTTCGCGGTGCAAGTGGGTATAACCTCTTCCGGCAACATGAAGCTGGAAGTCGGTGAGGCCAGCCAGGTGGTGGAAGTGCAAGCCTCCTCGATTCAGGTCAACACTGAGCAAGCCACTGTGCAGGGCGTCATTACTGGTGACCAAATCGACAAGCTGCCGGTCGACGGCCGCAACTTCCTCGATCTAGCGCAACTTGAACCGGGCGTGCAGATTCAAGACGGTCAGACGTTCGACCCCACGAAAGCCGGTTTCTCCTCGATCTCCATTAATGGTGTTTCGGGCCGCACTCCCCGCATTGAACTCGACGGTGTAGATATCAGTGACGAGACCGTGGGCACGACCACGCAGAACGTCGGCATGAGTTCCATTCAGGAATTCAATATCAGCCGGTCAAGCCTTGACCTCTCTAGCGAACTGACCTCGGCGGGGGCGGTGAACGTCACCACCCGGTCTGGGACGAACGACATTCACGGTCAGGCGTTCTATAACTTCCGTGGCCGGGATGCGGGCACGGCGTCATTTCCTGGAGCCCAGGTCGGCTACTACCAGCGCAACAACTTTGGCGGCCGCGTGGGCGGTCCAATAATCAAAGACAAGTTGTTCTTCTTTATTGACGGCGAACGCATGAAACAGGACGGATTGCTGCCCTTGGTGATAGGGGCTCCCTTCAGCCAGCTCAGCGGCGGTTTTCTGTCACCCTTCCGTGACAGTGCAGTCACTGGCAAGTTGGATTGGCAAGCCACCAAGAACATCCACGCCTTTTACCGCTTCACCTATAACTGGAACAAGTCGGAAGCCAATTTCAATTACAACTACGAAGCGTACTCGAACCGGGATAACACTCCTTCGGATGCAGCAGGCGTGGATATCAGTCAGGGATCGTGGTCACACAGTATTCGCTTCGGCTATTTGAAATTCCACAATCTCATCAGCGACGCTACGAAGGGTGCCAGCTTCTACAACCCGTTACCCAACGACGAGATTGTATTCCTCGACGTTGTGGGCCAGTTGGCCGGCCCGAACCTTCTGGCACCACAGCAGACCTTCCAGAGCAATAAGCAGATCAAGTACGACGGAAGCAAAGTTTACGGCTCGCACGTATTTCGGTTCGGTATAGGTTACAACGACATCAACGGCGGCGGGTTTGCAAGCTTCTTCGGAATTGCGCCGTTTATTGAGTCCGTGGCCGGCAACGGCCCGGTGACCGGTGCTGCCGACAATCCGGTGAATTATCCCTTCATTGGCGCAATTCTAGGCAACGGACAAGGGTTCTTCACCGAAAAGCCGAGCTTCGGCCTCCCGGGTGGAGGGCAACACGACAACCGCTTCCAGTGGTACGTGGGTGATTCTTGGAAGTGGAAACCGAACTTCACTGTGACGTATGGCTTGCGCTACAACCGCGACACCGGCCGCTCGGACAGCGACTTGGCCTCGATTCCGTGCTCGGTGGTGGCGGCCGCCATCGCTCCCTGCAGCGGTAGCGCTCCTCTTCTGGATCAGTTTGGACCCGGATTAGGTAACCCAATCAAGCAGCCCAACACGCAATTCGGACCGCAAGTTGGCTTTGCGTGGGATCCCACCAAGAAGGGCAAGACCGTCTTCCGGGCTGGCGCCGGCATCTACTACGAAAACTCAATATTCAACAACACGCTGTTTGACCGTCCGGCTAAACTGGCCAAAGGCCTGTTCTTCCAGAGCGCCGGCTTGGGCTGCGGGAATGGCACCCAAGGAAGCGCCTCGTTCACACTGGTTCCAGGCGACACCGTTACTTCTGTCAACGGGGTGGATATCGCAACCGGCATTTGCGGACAGCCTCTCTCGGTTGCCGGGCCGCTGGTGTTTGACCTAGAGAAGGAGTACCAAGCGGCTGTGAAAGCGCAAGGGCCCTCAGCGAACCCCAGCTACGTCGGCAACACCCTGCAAATCAGTATACCCGAGGGGCTGTCGGCATTCGATCCGAACTTCCGCAACGCGCGTTCTTACCAATTCAATGTTGGCATGCAACACGAGATCTGGAAGGGCGGCGTGCTCACCGCGGATTACATCCGCAACGTGAGCACTCGCTTCATGCTTGCGATTGACCAAAACCACGTGGGCGATGCGCGCTTTCTGGATTTACAAGCCGCAGTGAATGCAATCAACAACACGGCGGGCGGCGCTTGCCCGCAGGCAAGCCTGGTGAATGGGGCAGTTGTGGGTGGTCCCGCCGCAGTCCAGTGCTTCATCAATGCCAACCCCGGCTCCACTATCACGGCTTTTGCCGCCCACGGATTGGATTCAGGCAATGCCCTCGGCAACGGGCCAGCCAACCTCAGCGGCGCGGCTTTCGGTGGCATCAACCGCAATGTAGGCGTCGGCCTCTTCGACATGCCAGAAGGCCGCTCTACCTACAATGCTCTGCAGATGTCCTACAAACAGCAAGTGGCGAGTCCGATGCCAGGGGTTACGTCGATGAACATGACCATTGCGTACACCCTGTCACGGTTCGTAAACGATGCTGGTGGGGTAACGGCTGATCAGAACTTCAGTCCGCCAGCCATCGATTACAATAACCCCAGCTACTACACCGGACCGAGCCCACTGGATCGCACCGACGCATTCAAGTTTGGTCTTACCACGGAATTTGCCCATCACGGACCGCGTCTTAGCGTGATTGGCAACTTCGGTACTTCGCATCCCTCCTCACCCTTCCTGCTGTCCCAAAACCCCTCCTTCGGAGGAATCATCAGTACGGGCGAGATATTCCGCACAGATTTGACCGGTGATGGTACGAACTCGGATCTCTTCCCGACGGTTGCTGGCCAAGCCGAAGGAAAGCCCGGGCAGTTCGGCCGCGCTGTCTCACCGACTCAGTTTGCCAGCCTGATCAACTCCTGGAACAGCACGGCGGCGGGAACGCTGACGCCAGCGGGACTAGCGCTGGTCGGAACGAACTTGTTCACCACCGCACAGTTACAGACGCTACTTGCGACGAAGCCGTTTGTCGCACCTCTGCCACCGGGCGCGGTGGGCAACGGCATTTTCCGCGAGGTCAGCACTACGCTGGCTTGGCCCATCAAAGTGACGGAACGGTTCAGCATTGAACCTTCCTTCAGTGCCTTCAACGTGTTCAACCTGGCAAACTTCTTAACCGAAACCAACCCCCTGGCTACCCAGTTTACGCCGTTCGCACCGGGCAGCACCGGTGGTGCCGGCAGCGTTAACGGGACAACGTCGGGATCGACACGTGAATCACTGCGAGTCGGTACCGGTTCGGGCGTGTTCTCGTTAGGCTCCCCGCGGCAAGTGGAGTGGGGTATCAGGCTGAACTTCTAGTTGGGTAGTTCTGCATAACACCAGGCCGCTGACCTTCGGGTCAGCGGCCTTTTCCTCAAGCCCAGCGGCTGCCGATACGGGCTGCATCACGCCTCTTCGCCGGACGCTCAACCGCCGTATTCTGGCCGGTGTCAACCTGGACGGCTCAACCTATCACGGCATGAACGGGGACGTTCGGCCCATTCCAGTGCGCAAACCGTTTCTGTTTCTTGCTACCGAAGAGCACGCTTCGGACGAAAGCCGAGCTCGTGAGTACGTCGGCAGCGAATCTAATACCTACTACGTGGTAGTGACCGGGGCCGATCACATGAGCTTCACCGACGCGGACCTCGTTTCGAGCAGGTTCACGCGTGACCTGAAACCGGATGACGGTGCATTTGAACGGGCCTTGATCACGAGCACCTATACCCGATCCTTGGTCGAGGAATTTCTAGCCAAATATTTGAAAGCTGGTGTCGCCCCCGATCTCGACTTGATTGTGCGAGTAGATAAACAGTAGCGAATCCCTCGGAGATCGGAACAGCGACCCGGATGGACATTTTGAAGATCTGAAATGGGACGAGCCTGGCAATCAGGGTCCCGAACCAGATTGCGCGTTCGGTTGTGTCGTAGCCGATCATCATGGCAACTTAATCACGCCCATTGTTTTGTATCCATTTTCATAGACTTTATTATTCCCCAACGGTTGTTCGTCCCAACACTTTGAAATAAACATGACATTGCGGAGTAGGTTTGGTAGCGTCGTGAAATGCCGGACGTACCGCGGCCAATCTTGGAAAGCAGTTTTCCGCGGTGCGCGCGAGCTGCCATTTCTTCACTGCTTCACGTCCGGCGACGAATGCGCAGTTGTGAGCCAGTTTATTCGTGACTCAATGTACTGAAAGGGCTAGAATCTAGCCCCGTGCTTCGCTTCTCCCGCGAAGTAGACTTTGGAGGAAAACCATGACCCGCCTGCACCTTACTGTGATTTTCTTTCTGCTTTGTATGGGAATTCTGCTGCTCACTGGTTTTGGTGGCGACGGTGTATTCTGGGCGCAGTGGGGGCGCAATCGACAACACGCCGGGATGGTCGGGGTCCCGGGCCAGCCTCTCAATCACAAGCTGGCTGATATTGTCTACGATCCCTTCGTCCCGGACGAGAAAGCCGAGAACCTCCCGGTATATGGAGTGGGCGTGTTGACCGTGCACTATGAGTCCACATTGATCGACAACAAAGACACTTTCTACATGGTGCAGAAAAGCGGGACCTATCCCAACTGTTCTCCCCGAGGCGAATGGGCGCTAGGTGCGGACTGTGGGCCCAACGCGTGGAATCAACTCGAATGGAACGTGGTCCGCTACGAATGGAAACACGAACAGGCATTGCCCTCCTGGACCTATTGGACGGATTGGAAGCCGGTACCGAATGCTGCCAACTTCTCCCAGGGCTACGGCGGTTTGCTCGGCTGGGAGCCAGTATTCCATCCGGCGCTGGTTGGCCGGCATTTGTATGTTCCGGGCGCCGGAGGCACGGTGTGGAAGGTCAACAAACACTCCGGCCGGACAGAATCGCATATCAATCCATTCGCGGGTATGAACATCGATCCCGCAAACACATTCGTTTCCGGCCCGTTGACCGCCGATGAAAACGGCAACATCTTTTACAACGTCATCGAGTTGAACACGAACGGCAATCCTTGGGGCCAGAACGACGTGGCAGGGGCATGGCTGGCAAAGGTTGCGCCAGATGATACATCGGCTACCGTTACTTTTGCCGTTCTGATCCCGAACGCACCACCGGGGAACTCCACAGACTGTCCTGGAACGTTTTTTAACCTCAATGATAATGGTGCATCGCTGCCATGGCCGCCGACGACGCCACCCATGCCCCCTACTCAGCTTTGCGGTTCTCAGCGTCCTGGGGTCAATATTGCGCCGGCGGTCGGGCAGGATGGAACGGTGTACACGGTAAGTGTCGCGCACTTTGACAACATGGTCACTTATCTAGTGGCCGTAAATCCGGATCTGACGCCGAAGTGGGCAACTTCGCTGCAGAACCGGTTGACGGACGGGTGCGGCGTACTTCTGCCGATCGCACCCCAAAACGTCAACAACCTGCCGAACTCTTGCCGCTACGGGACGACGGAGGGGGTAGATCCGACCACCAATGCGAATGGCTCACCCACTGTGTCTGACTTGTACTCGTCTTCACCGACTGTGCTCCCTGACGGCTCGGTGCTCTTCGGTGGCACGGATAATTACAACTACCTGCGAGGACATTTATTGCACTTCGACGCGCAGGGCAATTACATGAATGCTTACACCTTCGGATTTGATTCCACGCCCGCTGTGTACCGGCATGACCACACCTATTCCATTGTTATCAAAGACAATCACGGTCAGGCGTCTGCGTATTGCAGTTTCAACAACCCCGTGTGCACGCCGTTGCCCACGGCGAGTTTCTTGATTTCACAACTCGATGCTGATCTGAAGGTTGAATGGTCGTTCAAGAACACAACCATTGATAAAAACGATCCGTTCGGATATGAGTGGTGCGTTAATGCGCCCGTCGTCGACGCCTTTGGGGTGGTCTATGCCGGGAGCGAAGATGGCTACATTTACTCCATTCCGCAAGGGCACCATGGCATCTTTACGAAGCCGCGGCAAAGGAAGTTCCTCAAGGAAGCTCTGTTTGCCGCCTACACCCCTCTTTCAATCGGCGAAGATGGGAAGGAGTACACCCAGAACGATGGCCACTTGTTTGTGCTCGGGTGGTGAATTGGTGTTGATGAGACAGACTACGGAAATCTCATATGTTTTGAGATAGGATGACTCGATTCCTGCGATCAAGTGCCATCCGCTTTCGGCTGTCCCTCCATCAAAACCTTATACACTCGCGGGGCGATCGGAATCGGGCTGGCTCTGAATGCTAAGTATTTGTATGCGTCCGTTGCTAACTCCAACACAATTACGACATTCAGTTTGCTTTCTGGCTGCACGCTGGTTATCACGGACGTGTGAGCACGTAGACTGAACTGAGGCGCGGTCCACGGAATGGCGCTACATGGCAACATGATGCTGGTCACCATGGCGACGGGTCGATTGAGTCGAAGCTGCGAGGCCGATGAGAACGTGGTCGGCGGGGCTGATCGTTTGCGAGCCGGACGCATCCGCAGTGCTAACCAAGCTTGCATTCGCGCACATCAGGACGGCGAGCGTCTTGATCCGGAATCTCCTTCTTGATCAGAAGAACGGCAAAAGGTATAGCATAAATCCCGCAAATCCCGCCACCTCGCCTAGTTTAAATGGCAGATCATTTCTTTGCAGGTTCCCTGATCTTTCTCAACATGTCCTGTGCGTTTTGGTCTGTTGGGTCCCGCGTCAGAGCTTTCTCGTAGTACTCTTTTGCCGCTGTCAGATTTCCAGACTTCATGTAAGCCTCCGCCAGGCTGTCCCAAACATTGCCGGACTGCGGGAATTGCTCCGCGTTCAGACGAAGGACTTGGACGGCCCCTGCTGGGTCTTTCTTCATCACATCATAGCCAAAATTGTTCAGCGCGTTTTCCCCAAAGTCGTATGGTCCTCGCCCGTAATACTTTTGCTTAAGATCGGCATAATAATCGAGGGTCGCTTCAACCCCGCTCTTCCGATACTGTTCCCCGAGCTCTTCCTCGAGCGTCATAGGCTTCGGCCGCCCACGATGGCAAGTGTTGCACCACATGTTGACCCGTTGATCGCCGCTCGGCTGAATGTTTTTCAGATGATTGTTGATATCTTCCAACATGCGATACATCTCGCGAGCGCGGTTCTTATTGGGGTTCTCGTCGGATGCAAAATCAAACGTGCTGAGCGGCTTGCCTTCCTCACCCACGTGGCAATATGGGCACCGAACACCCAAAGCTCGCGTGAAGCCAATCATCACGGGTTGCAACCTCGAACCCGACCAATCTTTCGGCAGCACCTGGAGGTTCTTTGGTTTTTCGGGCCAAGACCAGGGGTCCTGTGCCCGGGCCGCGGGTACCAACGGAATTGCCAGTAAGATGACGCGGGAGAGCCTTCTTAAAACATTCTCTGACACGATGATTCTCCTTTCACCTTTCCGATGCGCTCGGAAACACAACCCAAACCTAGGTCGTCACCTTCAACTCGGTGGCTAACGATTCGAGTTCTCTCTTATATACGCGAGTTTGGCGCGAGTGTCATAGGCTACGGGACCGATACCAAGATACCAGGGACGAGTATGCCTTCGGAGCGGAGTATCGAGGCCCAATGCCGAACTCTGCCCGCCGGGATGTGTTTCGCCCGCCTCATCCCTAGCTCTGGGCGATAGAATCCGTTATCGCGAAATTGCGGCATTTTCAAGCTATTTTCAGGGAAGTGCAGCCTGGTTTCTCTGCGACCCAGACTGAATGGCGGAGGGAGATGAATTCGAACTCTCGGACCCTTTCTGTCTATGCCCCTAAGAGCCGCTGAGTCAGCGACTTGCCAGGATTTAACGCTAGAAACAAGCGACCAGAGAAAGGGAATTGTGTCGGCGAAATGAGCATGTGGTCCGGTTTCCGTGGCAGGCCGAACGGCGAAGGTGTGGCGATCATTTGGCACCAAGGCGATGTGCCTGATCAAGTTCGGGCCTCAAAGGGTTAGCACCGGACTGCATGCTTAGCACGCAGTCCGAAGTGCGAAGAGAATCTCCAAGGATTCCCCCCAACGTGCGTCCGAAAAGACGTTTTTTCGGACCTTCTGCTTGGCAACATTCGGGATTCATTTCCGACGAGCCGACCTCCTGTTACCGATCTGCCCAACGGCATTGATTCTGCATTGCCGACTACATTACCGGTCGTGAAGCCCGATAAAGCTGGGCGGCAAACGCTCCTAGCCCCAGGCAAACCACGCCGAAGTGGACCAACCCGCCAAGATACGGGATGAATCCAATGACGGTGAGGATCAACAGACCGACCAGGAGTCCCAGCACCCAATCGCCCTTCGTAGTTCCTGATGGCCTCAGAATCGTCCGCCCCAGGAAGGCTCCAACCCAAACCTTCGCTAGGTAGATCCCAGCCAGATACACCTCGAACAAGATTATCGAGATCGGCAGGCCAACCAGTGTGATGGCTATCACGATCATGGCCACTGGTGCCCCCACCAGAACGGCAAACCCCAACCCCAGACTGCGCCAGCCTGAGCCCACCAACTGGGTCGCAGCTTGGAAGAAGCTGGGAAACAAAAGCAGGCCCAGCCATCCCACCAGCATGGCGCCAGCGAGCCAGAGAGCCTGGTGGACGTAGAATCTGGGGCGGGTGAAGCGGCTCTCTCTCACATTCAGCTGGATGTCACGTTTCCCTGCAATGGTCGCGCCCTCAGCGATGTGTACATTTTTCAGTTGGCGCACGTGAGCGCTCAGGTTGCCGCCGACGCGGGCCGTGTCCGTCAGCATAAGGCCTCCACGGTTGCCTCCGATCATCGTCAGATCACGACCGATATGGCCGCTTACATCGCCACTCTCACTAATGACCATGTTTACGCTGCGCTTCACCTCTCCCTCGAGGTTGGCGTCGCCGACGGCCATCACGACACCTTGGCCTACATGGCCCCGGTCATCCACATGCAAGGATTGCACCGCGCCGTAGATGCTGTGGCCCAATTGGCCGTACAACTCGAGCGTGTGCGAGAGGGTATAGATGTTGCCTTCCACGGTTCCGCTGACTTCTGTCCGCGAAGCAGCGGTGATCAGGTCACCCTTAATGGTGCCGCGCACTTCCACGGTTCGGGCAATGGCTATCAAATCTCCATTGACCACTCCATCCACGCGCACGATGCTAGCAGCGGCCACAAGAGTGTCGTCCACGGTTTCGTTCGCGGCCACGGTGACGAAGTCAGCGTGACGCCGATCGAGGGCCAAGCCGGGCAACGACAATGTGAGCAACACAATCAGGAGGCGCAGGCCAGGGTGGCGCAGCCGCCCTCGGCGTCCCAGCAGCAGTGCGCTGCCGCCCAACAGCAACAGCAGACAAATCCACCCCACAACCGCAGCATAATCGGCTAGCATGGCAGTACCTCCGTGTGCAAAGTAGTAAAAGAAGCTGAAGATCAGGTTGGTGCGGCCGCCTGGGCTGAATGGATTGAACCATTCCAGCGCCGCCGGAATACTCAGCTCATCGAACCAAACGGAAACGATCGAACCTAGCGCCAGCAGCGCGGCCATGATCGCCAGGTCGCTCCACCCCAAGGACCAGCGCCGAAGGGAGAAGCCCGCCGGGCTGGCTGCTTCTTCCGGAAGCTCGTTCAGACTTTCGATAAGAACGTGGTTCTCAGCCCGCAATGCGTCCACCAGTTTCTGGCAGCGCCAACACGTGGCCAGGTGGTCTCGCAGGCGGCGGGTCTCGTCCGCTGCCAGTTCACCGTCGGCGAGGAGGGCGTAGGTCTGTTCCGAATAACATTCCATGGTCACTTGCTCCTATGAGGCAATCTCCGGCGCAGCTCCTGCTTAGCCCGAAATATCAGCGCCGCCACGTAGTTCCTTTCCAGGTCCAACTGCCGCGCGATTTCGTCGTAGCTCATTTCGCTGTAATATCGCAGGACCAGCGGCACGCGATAGTTCTCCGGCAGGCGTGCGATGGTATCCCGCACCTGCACCCTCTCTTCCATGCTGATGACAGCACCCAGCGGTGACGGCTCCGAACTGGCCGCCTCCATGACCGCCGCTCCGTCTGGCACTTCCATAAATACCTTCCGCCCACGCTGCCGACGCCGCAAAACGTCAATGCATTGGTTGCCAGCCACCCGTAGCAGCCACCTGGGGAACGGTATCGAACCGTCGTAGCTCTCGATGGAGCGCTGCAGCTTGAGGAAGACTTCGCTGGCAGCATCTTCTGCGCTCTCCCGTGAGTCCAGCATGTAACGGCACAATCCGATTACGCGCCGGACATAACGGCGATAGATTTCCCCCAGGGCCTCTCCATCGTGACCCCGAGCGCACTCGATTACGCTCTCCAAGTCCATCCCCTCCATCTGCCGGGTTCCGCCCTCGCGGAGCTGCGGTGCTTTCGCCATGTTCCTCTTGGCATCCATAGAGCAGTACGCTGCTGATCGAAGGATGTTACACACATTTTAGGGGGCGAGGAAAACCCGGGGCTGGACGCCTAACTCACGACGGGGAGTAGCAAGTCACGGATTCTGGTCGTGTCACAATTCGGAAGTCATATCCGGCCAGATGTCCGCAACATGATATAATTGCGCCTACGGGTGGCGCTTAGCTGGACGCTAAGTTCGGGCCGTAATGAGATTCAATCTCCGCCGGCCTACTTAAATTGTCGAGCAGTCGACGGATCCGTTCGCGGTCCCGCTCTTTCTGGTCTCACTCGCATCTGCTTAGTGCTTCTTGCCTGCCCTAATCTTGGCCCATCGGGCCCTCTGCGCCGCTGCTATTCTCTTGCGCCCGGCAACCGAAATCGTTCGTTTCTTGCGAGTTGCTGTGGGTCGTTTGCTGCCGCTTACGTAGACCTTGCCGAACGCTGTCAGCGCCGCCGTTACGCGGTGCAGTTCATTGGCAAGCCGCGATCGTTCCTTCTGGAGTTGACCGACTACTGACTGCATCAGAGTTTTGGGCATGAGGTGATGGTATCACTCGTAATTTGGACACTAAGACGGTTCCTGCCGGAGGGCTTCCCCAACTGTCGTAGAATCACCATTTCACTGTCTGAGGCAGCAACCGATGAACAACCGCGAAATTCAGGCGGCTTGGACCTATCACGATGGCACGAAGCACTCCCACTGGAGTATTCGTAACCATCCTCACTTCCTGGACTGGGCGGCCCGGCCGTTGCCTTTTAAAATCTATCCAAGGATAGGGCCTCTTCCATTGCCGCGGCACGTGCCGCAAACAGGGGTAGCCGCACTCTACGCAATCTCAGAACCAGAGCCTTCGTCGAAGGCTGATTCGATTCCTGGCCTTCAGGATCTGGCGCGCCTCCTCTATTTCTCGGCAGGGATTACCAAAGAGCGTGCATATCCAGGTGGAGAAATCTACTTTCGCGCCGCAGCCTGCACCGGAGCTCTCTACGAGATCGAGTTGTACGTTGTGACTGAGGATCTTCAGGGCCTCGATGCCGGTGTGTATCACTTCAATCCGGCGGATGTATCGTTACAGCTCCTGCGAAAGGGTGATTTCCGGGGAAACCTGGCTCATGCGACGGCAATGGAAATCGCGGTGCGTCGTGCGCCCGCGACGATTATCTGTACCGGAACCTACTGGCGAAACGCCTGGAAGTACCAGGCGCGCACCTATCGCCATTTCGGTTGGGACAGCGGCACCCTGCTGGCAAATATGCTGGCGGTTGCTGCGGCTTCGGGACTGCCGGCCGAGGTGGTGCTCGGGTTCGTGGACGCCGAAGTGAACCGCCTGCTTGATCTCAATACGCAGCGTGAGGTTTCCTTGTGCCTCGTACCGATCGGGCGCACATCGAAGAGTTCGGCGCCGGCGCTGAGAGAGGTTCCGTCGCTTGATCTGGAAACGATGCCGCTTTCGCAGCGCGAGGTCGAATATCCCGCCATGCTTAAGATGCACGACGCATCTTCGCTGGTGTCCGCAGGGGAAGTATCGGAGTGGCGCGGGAAGCAACTGGTCCTTCCGTCTTCCGCTCCGGCGGGCGAAGAAGTTCAACTGCAGCGCATGCCGCAAGAAGAACAACCGAAGGACACGATCGAGCAGGTGATCCTGCGCCGTGGCTCAAGCAGAGCGTTCGACAAGACGGCATCCATTACTTTGGCACAGCTCTCAACCATTCTCGACTGCGCTACGCGAGGTCTTCCGGCTGACTTCCTTGAGGTTCCGGGCGCGCAGCTCAACGATCTTTACCTGATCGTGCATTCGGTGCAGGGACTTAAGCCGGGCGCTTACTTCTTCCGGCGGGAGCAGCACACCTTAGAGCTTTTGAGGGCGGGAGGATTCCGCGCTGAGGCCCACCATCTTGGACTAGATCAGGAGTTGCCGGCCGATGCCTGCGTGGACATCTTCTTTCTCGCCGATTTGGAACGCATTCTGGAGCAATACGGGAACCGCGGCTACCGGGCCGTCCAGCTGGAGGCGGGGGCCATCGGCGGCAGGATGTACCTGGCTGCATATGCCCTGCGCTTGGGTGCGACCGGGCTGACCTTCTTCGACGATGACGTGATTAAGTTCTTTTCGCTACGCGCGAAAGGCGAGAGTGCTATCTTCCTGCTCGCGATTGGCAAGGCGCTGAAACCCAAATCACAGCAGGACCTCTAAACGGCGAATCGGGTGCCGGATCGATCCCCCAACCTGCGCCCGAAACAGACGGGTTTCGGACCTTTCTGGCTAGTCGCATTTACACTTCTAAGCGGAATTGACTTCCGGTTCGCCCATTAATCAGGAGTTGACTGGCTCGCGCCTCTCCGCCACAATCTCCGGCAAACAAGCAAATGATCGTCAATACCGAATACGCGGATATTTCACTGCCGGGTTCCCCGATGCGAACCTTCGTCGCCGCGCCCGTGGCCGAAGGTCACTATCCCGGCATCTGGTGCTATTCCGACATTTTTCAGCTCACATCGCCAATGCTACGCGCCTGTGTTCGGCTTGCCGGGTATGGATTTGTTGCCGCTGCCCCGGAAATCTATCGCCGCATCGAACCACCGGGAACCGTGCTCCGATTCGATGACGCCGGACGCGCCCGCGGCCAGCAAGACGCGGCGAAGACTCCAGTTGCGCATTTCGATGCCGATTGCCGCGCTGGCCTGGACTGGCTTTCCGAGCATCCTAAGGTCGCACCAGGGAAAATCGGCGT
The DNA here is from genome assembly GCA_013289795.1 of Acidobacteriota bacterium. Classification (GTDB taxonomy): domain Bacteria; phylum Acidobacteriota; class Terriglobia; order Terriglobales; family Acidobacteriaceae; genus JABCZH01. The sequence continues at coordinate 9,359 of JABCZH010000017.1, read as the reverse complement.
CGTGGGTTTCTGCATCGGCGGCCACCTTGCCTTCCGAGCGGCGTTCCAGCCCGATGTGCATGCAACGGTCTGTTACTACGCCACAGGCATCCATGACGGCAAGCTCGGTCAGGATGCGGATGCCGGATCGCTAGCCCGCGCAACACAAATCCGCGGTGAACTTTTGATGATCCTTGGGACAAAGGACCCGCACGTCCCCGAGGCGGGCCGCGCAACGATTGATCGGGCGCTCCAAAAATCCGATGTCCGCTATAGCAGACTGCTGTATACAGCCGAGCATGCCTTCACGCGCGATGAGGGCCCGCGTTTTGATCCGGAAGCGTCGGACCTCGCCTTCGCAGAGATGGTTCGCTTATTTCGTAGGGTTTTCCACGATTGAAAAGACTTAGTCCCGGAAATCTTGCAGGCCTAGCCGGTAATGACGGTCTGCCGACACATCCGCCGAATCCTAAGCCCCGGAGAACTCGTAAAATCGGACCGTAGGAAATAGAAGTCGAGATTCTGGACGGATTGTCGGCACACCGGAAACTAACCAGCGACGGGCTTCTGAGAAATGGCCAGGGAAAACGTGTTGGCGGAAGTCAAGTCGCTTGGGCCGCATGATCAGTTTGTGATCGCATTACATTCGCCAAGCGGGCTCGTCGAAACCGGACTGCGGATCTGCCCTTCAGAGAAAAAGGCCGCAACGCTGGCCCACCGGCAAAAAGTAGGACATTTCTCCGGTCCGGTTTCGAGTCGAGAATCGCGGAATTGCGGCGTTTTCTAGCGATTTTCAGCGGAATATAGCTAGGTTTCTCTGCAACCCAGACTGAATGGCGGAGGGAGAGGGATTCGAACCCCCGGTACCCTTTCAGGCACAGTGGTTTTCAAGACCACCCGTTTCAACCGCTCACGCATCCCTCCGGATAAGCCTTGTCAGTAGTTTAGCAGGCCCCGACAGTCCGTCCCATTGGCCTCTGTGGGGACTTTTGTGGGGACCCCGTACCGGTTTCGTATGCTGCGATCACCCCCGCTGCGTTGAACCGTTCTAGCTTCTCACTAGCCTCACGCTTGTGCTCCGGTGTGGGATGCACATAGCGCATGGTGATCGTGATTGTGCTATGCCCCATCAACTCTTTCAATGTTGGTAGGTCAACGCCTGCCATCGCCGAACGCGATCCAAAGGTATGCCGAAAATCGTATATCCGGAAGTAATCCAATTCGGTCCGGCGGAATACCTGCTCATGTCCCCGGTTAGCCTCTGCCATGGGTCTGTTCGGATCGCTGCGATGCGGGAAAAGGTACTGCACTTTGGCTTTGGTGATGCGTTGTTTGAGCACTTCGACCACGCGATTGGTCAGAGGCACATTGCGGCGCGCAAACCTGGTCTTGCCACAGGGCACGAATAGATACCCTGCCGAGAGATGAACGTTTTCCTTTTGAGTAGCGTAGACCTCGCCGGGACGCATTCCGGTGTCCAGCATGATAATCGCCAGATCGCGTTGGAGCGGACCTGCAGCCGCAAGGTAAATACGCTCTTCCTCGTGACTTACGACCCGCATCGAGCCAACACTTTCCTCCAGGAACCGCACTCCATGAACCGGGTTACGACCGATGTATTCCAACCGCACGGCAAAGTTCATCATGTAGCGCAAGGCAGCCAAGTCGCGGTTCGTTCCTGCCGCACTGACCTCGCCGGAGCGCTCCATCTTGAACTTCTCTATGTCTCCCTGCCCGATGTTGCTGAGCCGGGTATTTTCGAAAAACTCAATTAACGACTTTGAACTGACTTGGTAACGCTTGTGAGTACTGGGGTGTACCTTATGTTCTTTCTTGTCCCAGGGGAGAAACTCTCTCAAGACAAAATCTCTGAACATAGGGCAAGCCCGCTGCTTTACCAAGCCTGCTCGACCCTCTGCAAGTGCTGCTTTGCGGATCGATTCAATCAGTCCAGCCGCAGTCTTGTTATTCAGCCCTGTACTTTCCCGGTGGCGTTGTCCCTGAAACCAAAAATCGTACCAGTAGACACCGCCCCGTTTGTAAACGCTCATATCTGTCTCCTTTCGTTCGTTGGGGAGACAGAAACCCTGCAACCCGCAAGGTACTGCTGAACGTCAGCAGGATCATAGCGGACTGCACGCCCAATCTTCAAATACGGGATACCTCGCCGTTGCGACCGCCATTGCGCCAGCGTCTCCCAGGAAAGACCGGTGATCTCCGCGACCTGGTCGGACGTGAGCAGATCGCGCAGGCCAGTGCTGGTCAGCGTCGAATCGCGGTCGCGGTTCACGCTGACTCCTTTAGCCGTTGTCGGGAGAGTGCACGCCGCACACGAGAAACTGGGATATCGAGGGCTCTGGCAACCGCACGCAATGACATGCCCTGCCCTCGCAACGCCGAAACCTCGGCAATATTCGTCACAGCGGGAGGCCGTCCGATCCGTTTCCCCATGGCGCGGGCGTGTGCGATGCCCGCCCGCACTCGCTCAGCAATCAGATCCCGCTCAAACTGCGCCACCGCTCCCATGATGTGGAACAACAACTCCCCGCTCGGGGTGGTGGTGTCAACACCCTCGGTGTAGCTGATGAAGTCAATCCCGAGCGCGCGGAATTCCTCCAGACTGTCCACCAGGTGCTTGACGGATCGGGCAAAGCGATCGAACTTCCACACCAGCAAAACGTCGAAGAGTCGCTTGTGGGCGTCCTTCATAAGAGCATCGAGCTGGGGACGGCGGCGCTGGGCCCCGCTTACTCCCACATCAACGTATTCGCAAGATCGACCAAAACGGGCGGCGTACCGCCTGAGATCTTCAAGCTGCATGTCACAGCTCTGATCCAAGGTGCTGACCCGCGCATACAGTGCCACAGTCCTCTTACTTACGTCGTGATTCATTGCCGATTCTCTTTTGCGCTTGCTACACCGCGCGGCCCCAGGGCTCCACCCGGCCCCATCCTTATTTATTGGTCCCTTTCAGTTGCCGCTGGAGGCGTCGGATCGCCCGCGAGCCGTTATAGAAGATCCGCGCCGAGCAAAAGCCACAATTGATCCACGGGCGTTTGGTCTTGGTCACAAACACTGTCACCCGGCGCTTGCAAACCGGGCACGGAACCGTACCCAATTCCGGCAGCGCAGGTTTGAGTTCTGTATCATTTTCTAAAGAACTATCTTTAGCCTTATCCTTAGTCATGCAATACACCTTTCAGCCTCGTCCCGACCGGAGCGTTTTGCCTTTAGAGATCTCTAAAGGGTTTAGGCTAGGGGTAGTGTGAACCGTGACGGGAAAAACAACCCGACAACTGCGAAGAAGCAGTTTGTCGCCTTCGAAAAAATGCGGAGCCGAGTGATTCGACGGTTTCTCGCTATGCTGGTGCGATTTGTCAGGAGGGAACCGCCATTGCCCCAGCTCAAAGGTCACCTTTCTTTATGGATCTGTGAGGTACACGGCCTCGGACTTGTCCGCCAGCCTCCTGGGCAGAACGCACCGATTGGCTCTCTGGGCGTTGAGGCAGTCCAAACATTTACGCCTGAGACGAACCCTGAAACTGTGCGCCAAAAAACCGCCGACTCCGTGGCGATTGCCTCTGACCGTGAGGTGACGAGGCTGCTAGAGACTCTAAAACAAGGGGACACAACCAAGGTCAACAAGAACTTTGAGAAGACATTGCAGAAGGCGATGAATATTTGGTTTCCGGGGTTCCATCTGCCATTTGAACTATCGGTTGCCAATCTGCTGAAACTGATACGTGCCAGCCGCGCACTCTTCATTTGTATTGCGCTGTATGGAACCCACCCGCTGGTTTTGATCGCGCGGGCGTGGCGAGGCGAGAAGAAAGCTGTTCTTGATCTGGTAAAGGTGGACAAACTATTCCTGCAGGATCCGTGTACGCAAAACGTAATCAGACAAGCCGCCCTGCAAAACGACCAGGAATTCTTGGTGCAATTGGCAAATGCGCAGAAATACCAACCAGCGCTCCGCTCCAGAGATCTTTTTCACCTTTATTTTTACGTTTTGTTCTTTTGGGAGGGACTAGGCCAATCGATACCTAGAATTAACGAACTCCAGCGCCTACTAGACCCCAGGGGCACGAAGTATGAGGGTCCATACGCGTTTGAACGAGATCTCCAGCGTCGTCGGTCTGAGTTTTGGGAAATGCTGTCAGATGGGGACTCAGAACTCCCCTCGCTACGGACCTTCTACAGCTCGGCTTCACAGAATGCCAGTTGATCGTCGCCAAAAGTGCCGCAATTGTGCTCAGGGTTTTTGGCACATCGCTCTGGGTCTTTATACGCCACGATCAAACCGACTACTTGCTTCGCAGATAACGCAGTCGGGCTGAGCCGCGCTCTGTCATTCTGTATGCCAAGTGCCCACGTCGTACATGAGCACCCGTTTCGAGCAAGCCCTGGCGCTTCAGGCGCAGCAGATAGCTATATACGGATCGGCGGTCCAAGCGTCGTTGTAGGGCCCAGAATATTTGATCGGGAGTAATGAAATTATTGTTGCGCGCAAAAATCTCTAGAACTTGTTGCTTAGTCACGGTTAAACTATCTCCGTGTGAGATATCATACACTAGCATACGTTACCAAAGAAAAACGGGGAAAACTGTTAATTGTCCCGACCTAGATCTTTTGAACTGAAATAAAAAAATAGCGCGGGAAAATTAACGCAAAACTTCCCCCAGGAAAAAATAAAACAAATCCGTCATTGTCCGGATTGTGAGTTCGGCAAAATTGCTGCCCCCAGAAGCCCGGCAACAATGGCAACAAGAGCGACCCACCAGCCTGAACTGCTTCCCTCGTTCTTAGGTGCGGCCGACCCACGGTGACCCGGCAGCGGGTGCGCCCGTTGAAACCTGCGTCTCTGAGTTCGCTGACTGCGGTGGGCTTGTTCCCACTGGCGTTTTCGTCCTGGATCTTTGTAAGGCAAGGTATCTCTCCCTTCGACAACTTAGATGACGCTGGACCCAGCGCGAGATTCCTTCAACCAGCAAATGTCACTTGAAAGTGGGTGTGCCGAAAGGCAATACTTTCGGCACAATTCTCTGAGTACTCGATCATCCAAGCGCCATTAGGTGCAACCGGCGTGCACTAGCCCGTGTAAGCCCATGACCAGTCGGGAACAATTCGCCAGCATCGGTTCCCTGATCCAGTGCTACCGCCCGCGCTGCACCCGAAGCCAAGCGAACCAGCCCTTCGAATATCGCCTGCAGGTGAAACCCAAAAGGAAAGCGAGTGCCGCCGAGAGCGGTAAGGCAACCGCCCGAAAGGTGTTGGTGCAATGCCGGATCGTCTGAGGCACCCTCACGCCGGTTCGCAGCATAACGCCACGCCATATGAATTTAGACAGTTCCTCTCGCCAGTATGTCGTTCATTCGCAACGATCCACTCTAGGCTGAAGTTTGTTCTTGACACCTTCAGGGGCGAGCGCCAGACTGGCTGCGCCAGACCGGCCAAAGCATTCGCTCCGTCCTACAATGCTGGTCGATCTTCCATTTCTCTCCACGCGGGCGGGCCAGCCCCTCTCTTTTTCATTGACCTGTTGGGGTTTGTCGGGATAGCATCTGTGACCGTAGTATGGGGCCCCGTTCGAATCTCTCCGCTGTGGAGGTCTCTACATGCACCGCTTCGTCTGCGTCTTCTTTCTGTGTCTTCTGGCCCGGTCTCTGATGTGGCTGACTCCTGCCGCCGAAGCGCAAACATCGCCAAACGTTTGGACTTGGCACAACGACAACAATCGTACCGGCTGGCAGCAAAACGAAACCATCCTCAGTCAGAATAGTGTGAGCCAGACTAAGTTTGGCAAGGTCTTCCAACTGAACGTTCAGGGCGCGGTCTTTGCGCAGCCACTGGCGCTCTATGGTGTCCAGAACGAGAGCGGCTGCAGCACGACGTGCAACGTTGTCTTCGTTGCGACCGAGCAGGACATACTCTACGCGTTCAATGCAGACTACACTGGCACGACAACTCCCTCCCCGCTGTGGAGGCCCATCGACCTCGCCGGGGCGGTGAACGGCACTTACCTCAACTGCACCAACAACCTCATTTCACCGTGCGCGGTCGGGGTTATTAACCCCGATGTGGGAGTAACGGGCACGCCGGTCATCGACGTTAATGCAGGGATCTTGTACGTGGCCACGATGGTTTATTTTTCAGCGAATTCCACCGAGGAGTACTATCTCCACGCCGTCGACTACAAGGCAGGGAAAGTACTCGCGAGCATTGAGATCAACCCCACCTTCCCCGGTTCAGTCCCCATCGCAGAATGTGGAACCTCGAACGGCACCGGGAGCATCGGATTTAATGCGTCGGCACACTACCAGCGTTCAGGCCTACTGCTCTTGAATGTCGGCACCTCTAACAAGGTCTTTGTTGCGTTTGCCCCGTCCGGTGACGAGTCAGCGAACGGATGGCTCCTGGCATATAGCTACACTGCCGGACCGCCACCGGTGCTTAGCCTTACTACAACGTTTGCGACCACCCCGTATGGGAGCGGCGGCGGCATATGGATGGCGAGCGCTGCACCAGCATCTGACGGATCGTACATCTACATCTCAACGGCCAATGGTACCTTCGATGTCAGCGGAGTCCCTACCACGAGCACTGATTACGGCGACAGCTTGCTCAAGCTGGATCCTTCCACCTTGAGTGTGACTGACTACTTCACGCCTGCCGACGTGTTCACCTTTAACAGTGGGGCTGGGCGCTGCAGTAGTGACGATGACTTCGGCTCCGGAGGGGTCATGCTCTTCCCGGATTCTTTCTTTACCGGACACGCCGACCTGATGGTCACTGCCGATAAGGAATCGACGCTATATGTGGTCGACCGCGACCACCTGACAAACCATAACTCACCCAACCTCATCGTTCAGGAGCTGACAACGCCTATGCCGGTAGAGACCCGCCAAGGCTACTGGGGTAGCCCCGCTTATTGGGAATGGAACAACAACGGCACAACCGTGCGTGCAATTTACTACTCGGTGGACGCTACTACAGCGGATCACCACGACAAGAACGCTCCGGTCCCGATGAATATGTACACACTAACGGCCCAAGGATCCGGGCCGGTTCCGGGCACACCAAGCAACTCCACGGATACCAAATTCTGCGGCCACGGCGGCAGGCCCACCGTCTCTTCCAATGGAGCAGCGATAACCTCTGGAATCGTTTGGGCGGTTGAGGACAGCAACGGTGACAACCCTCCCGGAGCAACCCAGCCGGACTGCAAGGGTAGTATCAAACCAGCAATTCTGCACGCGTACAACGCGTCGAATCTGGGAAATGGAAGTAGTGAGTTGTACAACAGCAGCGGCTTGAGGTCCGTGAGCTACCCTACAAACTTTTCAACTCCGACGGTGTTTAACGGCATGGTTTATATGGGCACCCAGAACAACTCAGCGAATGGCGGACCCGGGCAGCAAGCGACTGAGGTTGACGTGTTCGGGCTTTGCGGACAGACAGGCCAGCCAAGCTGCATGCCTTAAAGGAGAAGAAAATGAATGCCGTATGCCGAATTTCGATAATCGCGCTCGCTTGCCTACTCGGCGTCCATGCCAATGGCCAGTCCGACTACGATCCTCCCCTGGCATCTCCGTCTTTTCTCCGAAATCCCGCACCGATTACATGCTCACCGGCTCCCTGCATACTTCCGCCAACGCAGGCTTCGGAGGGCGGCTCTGAGGTTGCCGATGCGCCTATCGCCGCTGATCCCTTAAATCCGCTGCACCTGCTGGTTGGCAGCGTCGACGACAATTGCCCACAACCGAGCGCCTCTGGTTTTCACATTTCCAGTGACGGCGGGTCGACGTGGTCTCGCACGTGCATGCCCACGATCAACGCATCAGGACGAGTGTACTGGCCTGGGGGCGAGCCGATGGTCGGCTACGACCTCAATGGGGCTGGATATATCGCAGACGGGTATGGCGACAGCGAGGGCTTGGGCTATGGTTTGATCGGGCTTCAAAAATCAACGGATGGAGTCAACTGGGGTACCCCGGTGATCGCCTTAGGCAGCCCCAACATCTTTAAACAGCCCGATTGGGCCTCGTTTGCAATTGATCGAAGCCCACAAAGCCCATTTGCTAATAACTTGTATATTTCTGCCGTAGCGCTCAACGAACCACTCCAAAACAAGAACCAAGTGGTAGTTTCGCACTCCAGTGATGGTGGAAAGAGCTGGAAATCCGTGGCTGTGGCATCAGCACAGACCTCGCCCGCCGAGGACAGATTCACCGTCCTTGCGATTGACAATAATGGAATTGTATTCATCAGTTGGATGAACTGCCCCGATGGCATCGTGAATTGCACGCAAGGCCGCATGGTGTACTCGAAGTCAACCGATGGCGGCAATACGTGGTCTACCCCTGGCCTAATGACGATAACGCCCGCTGAGTGGACCTTGCCGAATACGACGGTTGGAGTTGATAACTATCCTGCGATCAGCGCGGACAACAGCAATGGGCCGCACGCTGGAAGTCTCTACGTGGTGATGTACAACTGGACGGGCACATACCTGCGAGTGCAGGTCATTCATTCCAGTGATGGTGGTAACACTTGGTCCAAGCCCGTCCCCGTAGCTCCGGCCAGTGCCAACCACGACCAGTTCTTCCCATGGGTGTCTGTTAGTCCGACGGGGCTGGTCGGAGTAAGCTGGCTCGACCGCCGTAACGATCCGGCCAACGTTGACTATCAGGCCTTCGCTGCGATCTCCAGGGATGGCGGCCAGACCTTCCAACCGAACGTGCAACTGACGACGGCATTCTCGAACCCGAACATAAACAACGAAACGAGCATGGGTGACTACACCGGCAACACTTGGGCAGGCCCGGACTTCGTCGCCGCCTGGATGGACAGCAGCAACGGTGTCGACATGCAAGACGTAGTCGGCGGCATCCGCCTGCACTGAGTATGGAAAGGAGAAAGATATGGAATGGACCACACCACAATTTGAAGAGATCAGCCTGAACTGCGAAATCAACTCGTACGCCTGCGCGGAGATGTAGAGCAACGGCGAACGAGGCGGCCAGCGACTTCCATACGGCGGAGCGCGCCGCGTTGCACAATTGGTTGCACACAAACACCCGACTCAGAAGAAAGACCCGCGATCTACAGCCTTCGGGGACCACCTATCCGATTGAAAGCACGTAGTACGTGCATACACCAACGCTTTATGAGTCCACTGCTCTAGACCGCAAATCACGAATGTGCCTGAGACTCTTGGGGAGTTTGGACTAACGCTTCCTGCGTGCGAAAACCCTGTGGTTTTGAACCGCGCCGAAAACCGCTGAATCGTGGCAATCAAATTAACGGCTTGGCGTCTGGATTCAGGGCCTATTTTCGGCACAACCCTGCGCACCTTGCAGCACTCTGGATTCCTAAGACCA
>JABCZH010000016.1 GCA_013289795.1 Acidobacteriota bacterium | reverse complement strand
TGGTCTTAGGAATCCAGAGTGCTGCAAGGTGCGCAGGGTTGTGCCGAAAATAGGCCCTGAATCCAGACGCCAAGCCGTTAATTTGATTGCCACGATTCAGCGGTTTTCGGCGCGGTTCAAAACCACATGGTTTCCACACGCGACGAGTAATTACTTCCGAGTTGCCAGTAAATCCAGGCACAATCCGAGAGGGCCCCTTGGAGTTACCCCCTCGCTGAGGGTGCAGTTTCGTCAAGCTGATAATCGGCCCTCCGCTCACGCCAATGGCCGAAGAAGAGCAGACCAAGCAGAATTACCACAAGCCCGATTGATGAACGAACGGGCCTCAGGAGCCACAGATTTAGGGACATCGCGAAAGCCACGGCAGCCACGATCAAAGCTGTCCACGGGTAGCCCCACGCCCGGTAAGGACGAGGAAGCGCCGGTTCCTTCTTTCGTAATCGAATCAGTGCAACTGCGGTGAGGGCGATAAAAATCCAAAGAGCAAAAATCTCCAAGGAGTAGATCTGTTCAAAAGTGCCTGTTAGGACCAGGAATACGGCCAAGGAGCCATGAAAAAGGATCGCCACACTGGGTGTGTGAAACTTTGGGTGTATCCGCTGGAGAGCACGGAAGAACTGGCCATCCCGGGCCATGGCGTATACAACTCGGGGACGCGTCAAAAAGCTTCCGTGAAGTGATCCGAGAGCAGAAAGCATCATGAAGAGCGTCAGCCAGCGGGCGGCGATTCCCCCCGCAAGCTGGACAGCGGCATCGGATGCAACGTTGCGTGAATTTGCCACCAAAGCAAGGCCGAGCACTCGAAAATAGACGACATTGATCAGGAAATAGAGAATGACCACGGCCAGCACACCGAGGATCGCGGCACGCGGAATGGTTTTCCGCGGGTCTTTGATTTCTCCACCGATCTGGCCCAAACCTTGGAATCCGTTATAGGCCAGCATGATTGGCACGAGGGCCGACAGCATTGCAGCTGCGCCTCGGTGTTCCTGCAGGTAAAAAGTTGCGTTGGGCGGCATCGCGCCGATTCGCTTCATTGTGAACCCAAGGCCAATTATTAGCACGATCGCGGCGACTTTCAGCCCAGTGATTAGTATCTGAAATTGTCCAGCAGTGCGGACGCCGAAGTAGTTGATGGCGGCCATAACTGCCAGGGCGAGGGCAGCCCAAAGCTGCGAGGCGGTGAATGTGAAGTGGTAGGTTTGAGTCTGAAACGGGACCGGAATGCTCCACGTGAATAGCGCCGCATTTAGAGAGGGCAGCAGAAAGGAAGTGATGCGCAGCAGCCCAGCTGCAATTGTGGCTCCCATTCCAGGGCCTTGAATCCAAGCGCTGGTCCAGCCGAACAAAAACCCCCATTTCGGTCCGAGGCCGCGCCCGAGATAAATGTATTCTCCGCCCGCATAAGGAAGGGCAGCACCCAACTCCGCATAACAGAACGAGGCGAATAACACTGTCACGCCGCCGATTAGCCACGCTGCGAGAACTCCGCCGACGGAGCCAAGGTCACGAGCTACCTGGCTCGACACTAGAAAAATGCTTTGTCCAACCATCCCTCCGATGATTACGGCTGTAGAAGCCCAGAGCCCGAGACCGCGCACGAGGTCCGATGGCTTGCGATTGCTGGCTGTCTGCATTTAGCCCTGCTCGATGACAGGGGAGCGTACCCCGACCAGTCTAATGCGTCAACAATACGCCACACGCTGGAAGAGGTGGTCGGCAACCCTCCCCTTGCCGGATTTGGGAAGGGTTGCCCGTCGTTCGGCCACAATCTACCAGTTCGGAGCGAACCGCTGGAGATGCCTAGTTAATCGGCTTTCGGGACCAGGTGAGATTCCTACCACCTCGCCCGCAGCACCGACCAGGCGGCCCAGTAAGAGAGCTACATCTCCGACACCGGAACCCAGATCGAGGACGCGTTGTCCAGGGCCAATACCTACTTCACGGAAGAATTTCTCGGTGTAAGGAGCAAGCCACACAGCCTGCCGAATAAGACGCTCCTGTTCTGCGTCGGCGCTTCCTAGAGCATACTGAGACGTGGGATCGATCTCTGTCACATCAGCAGTGGATAGTACCACTACATTCATCTAATGTCGGCTTGCTCTCACGTACCGAGTAGTGGGCTACTTTTGAAATCGTTTAGCCAAACCAAGTGAATCCCCAAGTATCCAGATGAACCCCGCGCAGGCAACCCAAAGGAAATCACAGTAGGACAGTGACTTGGGCGCTGCTTTGCTGCGGTTCAACGCGAACAAGGTCTCCCATGCTACGGCAAGCAGTAGGAGCCTCTGGACCAAGAAGAATTCGTGGCGTCTTAAAGCCCCGTCTTCTGTATGTTCGTCCACACTTTCGGGGATTAGTCTTCCTCGCAAATAAGGCGTATGCTTGCTCGCGCTTATGGTGGAGGTGGATTCTGGCTGTGGCGCCCAATCACCGTCCTGGCAGCGCCTTGCTGAGCGTTTTCTTCCTGCTCTTTCTCTCGATTCTGATCAACTACATCGATCGCGGTAATCTCTCTATTGCAGCACCCTTGTTGAAAGACGAACTGCGTATTTCCGCCTCACAGCTAGGGGTTCTCTTCTCCGCATTCTTTTGGACTTACAGTGCCGTGCAAATCGTCAGCGGCTGGATTATAGATCGCTATGACGTGAACTGTGTGCTGGCGGCAGGGTTCGTCCTATGGTCGATGGCCACGACTGCGACCGGACTCGTTCACGGCTTCGCGATGCTGATTGGGGTGCGCATGGTGCTCGGCGCCGCCGAATCGGTGGCTTTCCCGTCCTATAGCAAAATCATCTGTCTACACGTGCCAGAGCAACATCGCGGCATGGCGAACGCCGTCATCATGGCGGGCATGAGCGCTGGGCCGGCAGTCGGCACATACGGTTGTGGCATGGCGATGGCGCGCTACGGATGGCGACCCGTGTTCATTGTACTCGGACTGGTCAGTCTCATTTGGGTTGCACCTTGGTTACGCTGGATGCCGAAGACCACGATCAATGAACAGCGTGCGAAGGCTACCATATCAGCCGTAGAGATCTTTCGCCAGCGGTCCTTCTGGGGCGCATCGGTCGGGCATTTTTGTATCGCTTACCCGTGGTATTTCATTCTACTTTGGCTGCCGTTATATCTAGTTCGCGATCGCCATCAGTCTATGCAGGATATGGCTCTGCATGCCGCGTTATTTTTCGTGATTTACGCCTTGGTGGCACCGATTACCGGATGCATCGCCGACGCCTGCATTCGGGCCGGCGCTGACGTCACAACCATCCGGAAAACCTTTATGGCGATTGGACATAGTCTGGTCGTGCTCGGGGTTTTGGCGTGTGCTGCCCCGGATGCAAGGCTGTCTTTCACCGGAATGTTGGTTATGGGCGGTGGTTTGGGCTTCACTGGGCCGAACATCTTTGCCTTCGCACAAGCTTTTGCGGGACCCGCGGCGGCTGGCAAGTGGATCGGCATGCAGAACTCATTGGGCAACATCTCAGGTGTTGTCGTCGGGCCGCTTACTGGCCTCATCGTCGACCGCACGGGACATTTCGGATGGGCGTTCGTCGTCTGTGCCGCCGTCACATTCGTCGGCGGAATCTCGTGGACCCGACTCGTTGGTCGCCTCGAACAAGTCCCCTGGCGGGCGGAATCTCACGCAGCGTTGGTCGGTTCCGCAAGGAACATGGCCTGAAGCTCAGCAAGCGAGCTAAATCCTGTGTCACAAGTACCTAAGGTAGTTTACCGTTATGGGCGAGTCCGTCATTCGGGAAAATCGACAAACAGCGTGCCGAAATGGTTCCCTTTCGGCGCAGTCTCTTTGGGAGACGCTAAGCGGCGGAGTGGATTGGGCTTGGCTGTGCCAAAACTACCATGCAGACCAATTTGGCCCGAATTGTGTTTGAGATCAAAGATTTGAAACCCGCTGAAACCTGCCGCTTGGTTTTTCAGGCACTTACAATGCGTAGGATCGTCATCCGTGCGCTAGAATGTTCTTTCGTTGCTGTTTCGGGGTGGTTTCGATTCCCGTCTCCCACCCCAGTCTTTCCGTTACCGACCCGTACTTATGCCGCACGGCCTCGCCGACCAGCCCGAATGTTGGCCCGCTCTGGCACTGGATTCATGGAAAGACACCTATGCCACTCTCCACATGTGGACCCAGATGGTTGGCAAGGTCCGTCTGCGTCTGACGCCGCTCCTGAACCATTGGTGGAATGTCCCGCTGTACGTAACTGCCCGTGGCCTGACCACATCACGCATCCCATACGGCAAACGGGCATTCGAACTCTGGTTCGACTTCATCCGCCACCGGCTTGTGCTTGAGACCAATGACGGAATAGTCAAGACAATCCCGCTCGGGCCGCGCTCGGTGGCCGAGTTCTACCAGGAATTTATGAGGATGCTTCGATCCGCAGAGATCGAGGTCAAAATATGGAAGATGCCAGTCGAAATCCCCAACCCGATTCCCTTCGACCAGGATCGCGTGCATGCGTCGTACGATCCCGTTGCAGTGGAGAAATTATGGCGCATTCTGTTATCGGTGGACGCCGTACTCAACCAGTTCAGAGCGGGATTCATCGGCAAGAGCAGTCCGGTACATTTCTTCTGGGGAAGCTTTGACCTGGCGGTGACCAGATTTTCCGGCCGCCGGGCGCCGGAACGACCCGGTGCCGACGCGATTACCCGCGAGGCGTATTCCCACGAAGTGAGCAGCGTAGGTTTTTGGCCCGGGAGTGTCGGCGTCAAGGACGCAGCCTTTTATTCCTACGCAGCCCCCGAGCCGCAGGGATTCAAGGAGGCACGTGTCCGCCCGGATGCGGCCATTAATGACAAGCAGCTGAATGAGTTCATCTTGATGTATGAGGACTTGCGCAAGGCGGAATCGCCAACCACCGCACTACTCGAGTTTTGCCAATCCACATACGATGCTGCGGCAAGCCTGGGCAATTGGGATCGCAAGGAGCTTGAGGTGTCTCGCAGCTAGATTTGAATGGTAACGAGTTTCGGTCAGGCGAGAGATAAGGTAGCCTAATTCCGGAACCCGCATGGTCTCTAGCTCTCTGGATCGCCTGCTGCAACAACTCGAAGAGTCCCGCAGCCACTTTGGACGCGGGGAATCCACCCGTGTAGTCGAATTGTTGTCGACTCTGGGCAAGCGGAAATTCCCCGACACTGCCTCCCTGATTCGCTTCCATGAAGCCCTTTTATTCCTTCGGGCATTTCCCCACGGCCCGGAGGTTGTCCGCCAGAGCGAACGTCTGCTGCGAGATTTTTCGCGAAGGGTAGAGCAACTCGAAAAGGCGGGAGCGGATATGGACGACTTTGATCCGCTCGAAGTCTCGGGCATCGCTGGCACCGTCATGCAGGACACTCTCAGTTTTGATGTGATGCGATGGTTGGTAGAGCGCATCCTCGATGTTGAGATCGTTTGGGACGATTACGCCGAGGAGCGGGCGATGGCCGCTGTCTGGCCGCGGTTGATGCCCCTGCTGGAGGAAGACGGCGACATCGAGCCCAACGTCCCCTGGCAGCAGTGGCTGCAAACCGCGGCGGGAAACAAGAATAGGAATCTGCAATGGCTGGTCCGGCAATTCGCGCGGCTGCCGGTGTCCGACGTCGAGAAGGCATTGCTTTACGATTCCCTTCGTCTTCCGGTGCGCTGGAAGCTGGGCAACGAACGCATCTCCCGCACGCGGAACTGGCAGCCGATGCGGCCAATATTTTTTCATCGGGAACCGATGATTACGCGGGGAGAAGTCTCGCTGGCGCGAGAACTCGCACAAGCGCCGGTACTTCACCGCTTGTCAGCCAAACAGGGTAAGACGGTGGTGGAGAGGGCTCGCGAGGTCATGTTGGTGCGCTATCGGGAACTCTACGGCATGACGTTCGGAGATCCCCGGTCGGTGGTGCGCGCCGACGTAGGGCGCGGTGTTTCCATTTACCTGTGGAACCTCTATCCAGCGCGGCGTTTGCCTTTGCGGGCCTACGTGGCCGGGTTCACGCTCAAAAACGGAGTCGCTATCAGCTACTTCGAGGCTACGGGGCTGTTCGAGTGGATGGAGGTGGGCTTTAACGCCTTCTACACCTTTCGCGGCGGCGAAGTCGCATGGATCTATGCGCAGGCACTACGCTGCCTGATCGCGTTAACCGGGGCGAAGTGCATTTCGATGTATCCCTACCAACTGGGGGATGGCAACGACGAAGCCATTGAGTCCGGCGCCTTCTGGTTTTACCGCAAGCTTGGCTTCCGCCCCGGCCGCAAAAATCTGCTGAAGCTGGTGGAGCGCGAGGAGCGGAGAATCGCGAGTGATCCCCAGTACAGAACTTCCCCGAGAACACTGCGCCGCCTGGCGGCTGGTCACGTCTTTTACGAATTGCCGGGAAGCGAAGTGGGCGCCTGGGACAACTTTTCCACTCGCAAGATCGGACTGAAGGTGAACCGCCACATGGCCAGGGACTTCGGCGGAAACAGCCAACGCATGCGCCAGGCTTCGTCGAAATGGCTGGCACGCGCTCTCGCTGTGAAGGCTACTGCCCAAGAAGCACTGGGAAAAGCCACCTTTGAGACCTTCGCGATGGTTCTATCACTCGCGCCGGGCTTGGCGTCGTGGAGCCGACAGGAGAAACAGGCTCTGCTGCAGGTGATCCGTGCCAAGCCGGCGGCCAATGAAATGCGGTACCTGCGTTTGACGCAGATGCATTCCAGGCTGCGCGCAGCTTTTCTCAAGCTCGGTTCCTGACAACACACAACCCTACACAATTGTTTCTGCTGAGAGAACCAAAATTATCCTGCACCCGTGGTCCTCACTCTTCATCCAATTGTACATCGCCGGATCTTTTACCGGTCGAGCGAAGGTCAAGCAATGATTTTGTACGGTCAAAACCGCCAGAGCACCTGCGTTTGTTGTTGTTGCGCGAAGGTGTGCTCTGGTGCGGGGAGGCCGCTGATCTAGTCATTATTTCCTAGTTTCAGGAGTTATTACCCACCGCCAGAGAGAAGCTGGCGGTGGTTTTTTCATTTATGGCAGATGCAATCAAAGAGACGAAGACACAGCGCGTAGAACGCCTGAAGCGGGAGAAGAACCCGTGGACGGGACTCGACGAGATCCGGCGCTTTGCCCGCGAAGGTTTTGGTTCGATTCCTCCGGAGTGGCTTGGCACCTACTTCCGCTGGTGGGGTGTGTACACGCAGGGCGACGGCGCTGGAGTGGTCGCCGGTCAAGGTGGAGAGGGAAGAGCTCTGCCCTATTTCATGGTACGCATTCGCGTGCCCAACGGGCTGTTGCAATCGCACCAACTGCGAACCATTGCCGATCTGACACAGGAGCACGCGCGTGGTGTTGCCGACATCACCGTGCGGCAAAACATTCAGCTGCATTGGGTCGCCATCGAAGCTCTTCCTGAAGTGCTTGAAACACTGTGGCAGTCAGGCCTGAACACCATGGGAGCGTGCGGCGATGTGACGCGAAACGTTACCGGGTGCCCGCTTGCCGGGGTGGATGCGGACGAAATCGTTGACGCGTCACCTCTGGCGTTGCAGGTCACTCGACTGCTGGCCGGCAACGCGGATTTCTACAATCTGCCGCGCAAGTTCAAGATCGCTATCACAGGTTGCCGCGTCTGGTGCGCCTATCCGGAGATCAACGATGTTGGCGTCACCGCCGTCACTCGCACACTGCGCGGGAAAGTGGAGACTGGGTTTTCCCTGCGAGTTGGTGGGGGACTCTCGGCTGAGCCGCATTTGGCTGCACGGCTCAACGCCTTTGCTGGTTGGGAGCAGGTGCTGCCCGTGATCAAAGGTATTGCCGAGATCTTTCGCGAGTCCGATGTACTGCGGGAACACCGCGAGCGGGCCCGGCTGAAGTTTCTTTTCCTGCGTCACGGCTGGACCGTCGATCACTTTCAGCGGGAGCTGGAACAGCGCATCGGGTTCCGTCTCGATCCGGCAGTGGAGGAGGTTGCTCCAGCCGACGTTTACCGCGACCACGTCGGCATCCATCCGCAGAAGCAGCCTGATTATTGGTACGTCGGAGCAGCGGTGCTGCGGGGACGGATCCATCCTGAGCAAATGCGCGCAGCCGCGGATTTGGCAGATCGTTTTGCGAATGGCGAGCTTCGCACCACCAACATGCAGAACCTGCTGATCGTGAACGTGCCGAAGGGAAATTGCGAGCCGCTGGCGCGGGAACTGGAAGGTGTTGGGCTGCCCGTCGGAGCGTCACCTTTCTGGCGTGGCGCGATTGCATGTAGCGGCAGCGAGTTCTGCAAGCTGGCGCTCACCGAAACCAAGAGTTTCTCTCGCTGGCTGGTGCAGGAACTCGAAGATCGGATGCCCGGCTTTGATCAGGACTTGAAGTTGCACGTTACCGGCTGCCCCAACAGTTGCGGGCAGCACTGGATCGCCGACATCGGAATTGAAGGCAAGAAGCTGAAAGTCGATGGCCGCATGGTCGATGCCTACTACTTCTGTCTGGGCGGCGCGGTCGGATTGAATCAGGCGATTGCCAGGCTCACCGGGTACCGTTGCACCGCCGACGAAGTGCCGGACGCGATTGAGCGTCTGTTGCGTGCGTATTTGGCCGATCGGCTGCCGGGGGAAAACCTGCGGCGGTTCTTCGCACGCCATAGCGAGACTGAGCTACGCGGATTTCTCGCTGGTGAATCGGTGACGGCGGTATTGCGCGATGCGCCGCCGGGGCCGGTGCCTCACGGGCTGGAGGGTTAGGAGAGAAATGGCTCGCTTGTTTCCAATGTTTGTGAAGTTGGACAACCGCCCAGTGCTGGTCGTGGGTGCCGGAAAGATTGGCGAGCAGAAGATTCGCGGTTTCCTCGCTACCGGTGCTCGCATGCGAGTGGTTGCTGTGCGAGTCAGCCCAGCCGTACGCGAATGGGCTGAGGCCGGCCAAATCAGGCTGGAAGAGCGGGCATTCTCGGTCACAGATCTCGAAGGAATGTTTCTGGTGGTGGTCGCAACTGCATCACGCGCGGTCAACGAAAGCGTGTTCCGCGAGGCTCAGCGGCGCGGTGTGCTTTGCAACGTCGTGGATGTCCCCGAACAATGCGACTTCTTCTATCCAGCAGTGGTGCAGCGTGGCGATCTCCAGATCGCGGTGTCCACTGCCGGCCAAAGTCCCTCGCTTGCACAGAAACTAAGGCAGCAACTGGAGCGGCAATTCGGCCCCGGTTATGAGGAGTGGGTCGCGCGGCTGGGTGGGACCCGGCGCGAAGTCCTCGCTAGCAGCCTCGATCCAGAACGCAAACGCTGGTTGCTGCTGTCACTCGCAAGCCGCGAAGCCTTCGAAGCGGAGTTGCTACTTGCCACAAAGGAGAAAGCATCATGAATGGCAAAGTCTATCTGGTGGGCGCGGGGCCGGGAGATCCCGATCTGCTGACGCTGAAAGCTCTGCGGCTGTTGCGATCCGCAGATGCGGTTCTTCATGACGATCTGGTGGGGCCGGTGATTCTCAAGCTGGTATCACCGGCGGCCCAAGTTCACAACGTAGGCAAGCGCAGCGGAGTGAAAAAGATCACACAGGAAGACATCAATTTCCTGATGACGTCGCTCGCGGGTTTGGGACTGATCGTGGTGCGTCTAAAAAGCGGCGACCCGTTGATCTTTGGGCGCGCAGGCGAAGAGATCGAAGCGCTACGGAGAGCAAATATCGATTACGAAATCGTGCCGGGCGTCACGGCAGCTTTCGGGGCCGCGGCTGCGGCAGGGATTCCTCTGACGCATCGCCAACTCTCGCACGCGGTGGTGTTTCTTGCCGGGCAGCATGCGGCAGGCATTCAAGAAACCGATTGGCAGAAGTTCGTCAGCAGCGGAGCCACGCTGGTGATCTACATGCCCCACGATCCTGGAGCGATTGCGTCGAAACTCAAACGAGCGGGCCTTGAAGATGAAATGCCCTGCGCTATTGTTTCGCGGGCAACTACGGCAGATCAGCAGGTTCATCTGACCACTCTGGCCGAGATCCCGCATACGCCCAGGTTCTCCGCTCCTTCTTTGCTGATCGTCGGAGATGTTGTTCGCTTCGCAAAGCCCGGTGTGCTTCCGGCCTGGAGTCATTCCGCGAATGTGGTTCCTTTGGCTGAAATGCAGATGCTCCTGGCACAGAGCGCTTTCATGAAGCCTGAGGCAGCGGAAGAACGAGTAGCAAGATGAAAGACGACATCCTCAAACTGCAACTCGCCGCCGAACATTGGACCCCAGAAGAGGTGCTGCGCTGGGCCTTCGATAACTTTGGCCCCGATGTGGCGATTTCCTCTGCTTTCGGCGCTGAAGGCATGGTGGTCATCGACCTGGCGTCGCGGGTACGCCGTGATTTTTCTGTGTTTACGCTCGACACCGAATTTCTTTTCCCGGAAACCTACAGCTTGATGGATCAGATCGAAGAACGCTACGGCATCAAAATCGAGAAGGTGTACTCGCTGCTCTCGCCAGAAGAGCAGGCGCGGGTCCACGGCGCCAGCCTGTGGACCCGCAGCCCCGACGAGTGCTGCAATCTGCGCAAAATCGAACCGCTGCGCAGAAAGCTGTCAGAATTGCGGGCCTGGATCACCAGCATTCGCCGCGACCAGACTGCTTTCCGTGCGACCGCGGGGAAGATCGAGTGGGACGCAAAATTTGGTTTAGTGAAGATCAACCCGATCGTGGATTGGAGTTCGCAGGACGTCTGGAAGTACATTCGCGAAAGCGGTGTTCCCTACAATCCTCTGCATGATCGGAACTACCCCAGCATCGGTTGCACCCATTGCACCCGGGCGATCAGACCGGGTGAAGATGCGCGGGCGGGACGCTGGTCAGGGTTCGCAAAAACGGAGTGCGGACTCCACACCATCGCTCCGCTTCCGGCGGAACCTGCGGATGCATGAGTCTGGTCTAGAGCCAGCCTGCTCTAGCGTTCCCCTTGGAAAGCGCGGTCGGTATCTGATACTCTGCTTTGTTTCCTAAGCCGAGGACGATGCCACCATGTTCAGCAAGAAAGTTGTTAGCGTTATCATCGCCGCACTGATTGTCTGTGCCCTGCCACTGATTGCAGCCGACAAGAAAAAGAACAACGCCAGCTCCGCTGTCGCGAGCCGGCCCTCCTACGAACTGCCGCAACCGGCGAAAGAAGATCTTGATTACTCCATGTATCAGGAGATTCGCGAGGAGGGGCTCAAGCATTCGCACGTCATGGAGTATGCGTCGGCGCTCATGGACGGGATTGGCCCGCGCCTCACCGGATCGCCCAACCTGAAGCGAGCCAACGCGTGGACGCGCGATCAGTTCACGGCGATGGGCTGCGCCAATGCCCACTTGGAGGATTGGGGTGAGTTCGGCATGGGATGGCAGCAACTCAATACTTGGGTGCGCATGAGCTCACCTGACACCGCCGTGTTCATCGCCCAGGCGGCGCCGTGGTCGCCGTCGAGCAACGGCGCGATCAATGCCCCTGCGGTCTCGATGGAAGTGAAGAAAGTAGAAGACCTCGACAAATATAAGGGCAAAATAACCGGGAAGATTGTTCTTTACGGAGAAATGCGCGAGGTCAAACCGGTCGAGAAAGCGCTGTTTGAGCGCTATGACGACAAAGACCTGGCCAAACTGGTCGATTACCCGATGGCTCCCGAACGGGATTATGCAGAGTACATGAAAACATACGCGGAAAGAATGGAGTTGCGCGAGAAGACCAAGGCGTTCCTGGTTTCCGAACACGCCCTGGCGATGATTCTTCCCAGCCGTGATGGTCGAGACGGCGGCGGTTCCGGTGGCACGATTTTCGATGATGGCAGTCTGGGCGGGTTCACTTACCAGCGCGACCATGCCATTCCGTTTCCAGTGGTGGTGATGGCCATCGAGAGCTACGGTCGCGTATATCGTTTGCTGAAGGCGCACGTTCCGGTGGACATCGAGATGAACGTGGACACCAAGTTCTCCGGCGATCACGAACACGGCTTCGACACCATTGCCGAGATTTCTGGCACCGATCCCAAGCTGAAAGATGAAGTGGTAATGGTTGGCGGCCACCTGGACTCCTGGGCCGCTGGCACCGGCGCGACCGACAATGGGGCCGGAACAGTGGTTGCCATGGAGGTCATGCGCATCCTGAATGCATTGCATGTGAAGCCGCGGCGCACCATCCGCGTGGGGCTGTGGACTGGGGAAGAACAGGGTTTATTCGGTTCCCAACTCTATGTAAAGCAGCACTTCGGGTTCGTCCCGCTTTCCACCGCACCTGACGAAATGAAGAAGCCGGAATGGTTGCGGAAGCCTGCTGGTCCAGTTGAGCTGAAACCTGATCAACCGAAGATTTCCGGCTACTTCAATGTGGACAACGGCAGCGGCAAGATCCGCGGAATCTACCTGGAGGAAAACGCCGCTGTTAGTCCTATCTTTGCGCAATGGATAGAACCTCTGAAGGACCTCGGCGTTGCCACCATCACTTTACGTCACACCGGCGGCACCGACCATGAGTCTTTCGACGCGGTTGGCATTCCCGGCTTCCAGTTCATTCAGGATCCCCTGGATTACAGCTCCCGCACGCACCACTCGAACCAGGACACTTTCGAGCGGTTGCAGAGTGGAGATCTGGCGCAGGCGGCCACCGTGGAAGCCATCTTTGTCTACAATACCGCGATGCGTGACCAGATGCTGCCCCGGAAGCCGTTGCCCCATCCCGAACTGGATGAGCAGCGGTCGAAGCCTCTCATGCACCTGATGCCGGGTACAATGGAAGACGCCGAAAAGGATGAAAAGCCGGCAGAAAAGAAATAGTTGAAGTCTAGCTTATTGACCGCGCACCAGACGCAGTGCGCTGGCTAGGTTGACGTCGCCGTTCGCCCCCGGCTTGGATTTGTCGTCGCCGGGAACCTTGGCGGCGTCGCCTTCTCCCGGCGCGAGGAATAGATTGCTTTCCACTCCGTGCTGGCGGGTGTAGAGGTCGTAGTAACGTCCATGCAACGCGTAGAGTTCCTCGTGGCGCCCGCGCTCCAGGATTTGCCCCTGTTCCATCACCAGGATTTGATCTGCGCGGCGGATCGTCGAAAGCCGGTGTGCAATAACGAATGTCGTCCGCCCCTGCATCAGGTAGGACAGGCCCTGCTGGATCAGAGCTTCGGATTCGGAATCGAGGCTGGAAGTGGCTTCGTCGAGAATCAGAATGCGCGGCTCGGCCAGAATGGCGCGTGCGATCGAGATGCGCTGCCGTTGGCCTCCGGATAGTTTGACCCCGCGTTCACCGACCACGGTGTTGTACTTCTCCGGAAAACTCTCGGCAAACTCGTCCACCCGTGCAATCCGGCAAGCTGACATAACTTGTTCTTCAGTGGCATCGGGCCGAGAAAACACGACATTGTCTCGAATCGTTCCATCAAACAAGAACGACTCTTGCAGAACGACACCTAACTGGGTGCGATAGGAATCCAGCCGTACTGTGCTCAAGTCGACGCCATCGACCAGAATCTTCCCCTCGGAAGGAGTGTGAAACGCGGCGATCAGGCCGATGGTGGTTGACTTTCCGGACCCGGACGATCCCACGAGCGCAGTTACCGTTCCGGGCGCAGCGTGAAAAGATACGTCTCGAAGAACCAACTTGCTGCCGTCGTAGCTGAAGCCCACTTTCTCGAAATCGATGTCACCGCGAATAATGCCGAGGGTCTGGGTTCGCTTGGGGTCACGATCCTCCCGGCGCTCATCGAGAATCTCCTGAGTGCGTTCCAGCCCCGCCAGGGCTTCAGTCAGTTGCGTGCCCACTTGAACGATCTGCATAATCGGAGCAATCAGAAAGCCCATGAACAGCGTGTAGGTGAAAAAGCCGCCAATGGTCAATGATCCCGCGGCCACCTGGTGCGCGCCTACATACATGATGACTGCCCCCACCACTCCCAGCAGCACACTGGCCGAAAGCGTCATCACAGAGGTGGCGGTCAGTGTGCGCAGCACATTGTCCAGCAGCCGCTGCACCCCGCGGGAGAATACATTGTCCTCTCGTTCTTCAGCGTGGTAGCCCTTTACCACGCGAATGCCTCCGAGCGATTCCGCCAGCCGTCCAGTGACTTCAGCATTGATCTTGCCGCGATCGCGGAAGATGGGACGGATGGTGCCGAACGCCTTCTTTAGGGCAAGAGCGAATACCGAGAGGAACCCGAACGCCAGCGCGGTCATCAGCGCGCTGATGCGGAACAGCACAACCAGTGCAATCAGCGCAGTGATCAAGCCCCCGACCAGGTCCACGAGTCCAGTGCCGACCAGATTGCGTACACCTTCAACGTCGCTCATGATGCGGGCAACCAGCGCTCCGCTCTTGTTGGAATCGTGGAAAGTTACAGAAAGGCGCCCAATGTGCGTCTGTACCTTGGAACGCAGCTCGGCGATGAGTCGCTGCGCCGCTTTAGACAGCAGTTGTGTCAGCGAGAACGAAGTCACTCCCTGAATCAAGGTCGCCAGCAACACTGCCCCAACCAGCGGCTTGAGCAATTGCAGGTGGTGTTTGACCATGACCGTGTCGATCAAGTACTTGGTGGAGTAGGGAAGCACCAGGCCGGAAACCCGGTTGATCAGCATCAGTAGAAAGCCCAGTGCTAACAGGCCTCGGCGAGGCCGAATAAGTTCTCCAAGGATGGGCAAAACGGTGCGCAATCTTTGGCTGGCGGGGCGTGCGTCTCGGGGCGGCTTGCTGGGTGGCGTCACGTTGTAATTAGACTCTGGCCGCGGCAAGGACGCTTCATTTTGTGGAATCGGGGTTTAAGGCCACTCGCAAGGCAATCGTCTGCCGGCTTGGGTTACACTAGAATCGGGTTTTCAGCCCTAACTCAATGTTTACTGATTCCACTCATTCCGAGCCTCTGCAAGAGAATCCGCCAGCGCCTCAAATCGAGCTCCTGCTGGCCGATACCTGGAACCAGCCGCTTTGGAAACACCTGCTGGGCGAGTTGCGGGACAAGTTTGCGCCGGAGAAGTTGCCACCGTTGCAACTCACTTCACGACCGGTCGACGTGGGCATGTTGCAGAGCGACCGCGTCAGTGTGCCCTGGTTTCGCACCGTGTTCCGCAATTTGGGCGATGTCATCTCGCCGGAAGACTTACCGCCGCTTGAGTTGGAGTCGAGGCCCGTGGAAGTGGGTGAGCTGATTTCGGACACGATGGGTCACGGATGGTGGACATCTCTGCTGCGCAATCTGGCGGACCGAGTTGCTCCGGAACGGATGCCTCCACTGGAACTGACGTCCAAGCCGATGGACCTTGGGTTGGGGGCTCGCTCCATGTTGCTTGCGCGCTGGTCCTCGGTCATCAGCACACCCAAGGTTTTTCTGCCCGACAAGCCCAAGACTGAATCCAGGATGTCCCAACCATTGGCTGCTCCAGCGAGACCAAAACCGGATCCCGTGGAGGTAGAGACCGTCCACGTGCTCGAGGCAGATTTGAAGCGGGACCTGCGACGTTCGGTTTTCCGCCAGCGTTTGTGGATATCGCTGGCTGTAATCGAGGTGCTGGTTCTGATCGGAACTTCCATTTGGCTGAAATAGCCTGACACTTGCACCGCCGTTCAAGTCTCCGTTTTTGCGCGCCATATGTCGCATGAATTCATGAGCGGGAAATCCCAAGAGCGCGAACTGGGAATGGACCGGAAGATCACCCGCCGCGATTTTCTGGATGGGATCGCGCTTGCCGTCGGGGGAGCAGTGGTCGCGTCTGCGGTTCCCCCCATGTTTGGCCTCTCTGGCTTGGATTCAGCTCCCGAGAAGAATCCGGCGTACTACCCTCCAGCATTGACCGGGCTGCGGGGCAATCACGAAGGCAGCTATCCGGTTGCGCATAGTCTGCGAGACCACAGCTTTTGGGATTCCGCCAGCAAGCCTGAAAGCACCGGCGAGACCTACGACCTGATCGTCGTTGGCGGTGGCATCAGCGGTCTGGCGGCCGCTTACTTTTTCCGCAAATACGCGGGCGCGAACGCGCGAATCCTCATCCTCGA
Source organism: Acidobacteriota bacterium (assembly GCA_013289795.1). GTDB lineage: Bacteria > Acidobacteriota > Terriglobia > Terriglobales > Acidobacteriaceae > JABCZH01. Next base: position 69,121 of record JABCZH010000016.1, on the reverse strand, counting down.
CAACCACGACGATTTTGGCGGCCACGCCAAACGGAATGAGTTTCACGCTGGCGGCCGGCTCCTGCTCAGCTATGGAGGCACACAATCGATCGATACCCCGTCGCGTTACAGCAAAGAAGCGAAGGGATTGATCGCCGAACTCGGCATCGACACTCAGCGCTTCTACAAAGCTTACGACCAGAAACTTTACGAGAAACTCGGAACCGCCTGCTTCTTCGATAAAGAAACATTTGGCGAAGACCGCCTCGTGCCTGGCATGGGATCGCGGCCCTGGGCAGAGTTTCTCAAGAGCACTCCACTCTCGATGAAAGCCCGGCGTGATATCGAGCGCGTCTATACGGAGAAAGTTGACTATCTGCCAGCGTTGTCCCGCGACCAAAAACGCGCACAGCTGATGGAGATCAGTTATGCGGACTATCTCACCAAGACCTGCAAACTAGATCCCGATGCCTTGCCCTTTTTCCAGACCTATACTCACGACGAATTCTGCGTCGGGATTGACGCCGTCTCGGCGCTGACGTGCTATGAGACGGGGGACGACTACGGATCGTTCACCTATCCTGGATTCGACGGTCTTGGCCTGGGCGCATCGGGCAATGAAGAGCCTTACATTTTCCATTTTCCCGACGGCAACGCTTCAGTCGCACGGCTGCTGGTTCGCTCCCTGATTCCGGCTGCGATCCCGGGCCATAGCATGGACGACATCGTGACCGCCCGCGCCGACTACGCGCAGCTTGACGATGCAAAGTCGGCAATCCGTATTCGCTTGAACAGTACAGTGGTGACGGTCGATAACGACGGCCCGGCAAAATCGGCGAAGGGCGTTACTGTCGCTTACATGCGAGGCGGCAAGCTGCAAACGGTCCGCGGTAAATCATGTGTTCTCGCTTGCTACAACATGATGATTCCGTTTCTCTGCCCGGAGCTTCCGGAGAAACAGAAGGAAGCCCTGCACCAGTTGGTGAAAGCGCCGTTGGTGTACACGCACGTTGCGATCCGCAATTGGAGCACGTTTCACCAGCTTGGAATTCAGCAGATTATCGCCCCGGGCAGCTACCACACTTACGCAGCACTGGATTTCCCCGTCAGCCTGGGCGAATACCAGTTTCCCACCAAGCCGGAAGATCCGATGGTGTTGTTCATGCTGCGCACCCCATGCAGTCCGGGACTGCCGCCACGCGACCAGAACCGCGCCGGGCGCTCCGAACTCATGCAGACTCCGTTTGCCACCTTCGAGCGCAACATCCGCGATCAACTGGCACGGATGCTGGGCGCGGCCGGCTTTGATCCCGCTCGGGACATCGAAGGCATCACGGTGAATCGCTGGGCGCACGGCTATGCCTACAGCCCCAACCCATTGTTCGATCCACACTGGCGCAAGGGTGAGGAGCCGTGGGTGGTCGGGAGGCAGCCGTATGGGCGGATCACCATCGCCAACTCCGATGCCGGCGCCAGCGCCTACACCAATGTGGCAATAGATCAGGCTTACCGCGCCGTGGAAGAAGTGCTGAGAACTGGGAACTGAGATCCGAGAACCGAATTACAAGAGGCTGGTTTATGCCTTACCTGCGACTGCGCCGCACTGAACCAAGTCCAAATCCCAAAGTTTAGGTTCGGAAGACAGGCCCTGGACGCCGACTTCGCCTTCCCTTTGGCCGCCCGGCTTCCCGGCCCACACCACACGGAACGGCGCTTGTTCTTCGCCGAACTGTATTTGGATGACCTCGCCGGGCTTAACCATGCGCAGCATGCCCTCAACCAATGCGCCGTTGCGGCTGATGTTGCGCACCATTACCAACTGCGTGAAGGGCTGTGCCTTTGCGTCCATGCCCCAAACCCGCACCGGCAACTGCGTTGCGACTCGCGCCTTTTGACGACGATCCATGGGTGGCAGCCTCGAAGTAGGTTGAGTCGATGGTATCGGGAGCGGTGAAATAAAGAAATTTACCCCCGTCATCACTCGCGTGTACCTTCGTAACCACCGCTAAAGGATTGCAGCACAGGATGTTGCCGGGCTAGCGTGGGAAGCTAGTCCAAGTCAGGCAGCGAGCAGGCGCCGGGACCGCGGGGATCGCCGCAAGAGCCGCATCCCGCAGGCCCAGGTGTGGCCGACGAACCCTTTGCGGCCACCGCAAACACGGACAATTGCTGCGTCAACTTGGCGCCGTGACACTTCGGGCATTCCACCTTCTGGTCGCCATAAACCAGGGCCTCGAACGGGTGATTGCACGACTTGCAAAGGTATTCGAAAATCGGCATAACACTTCTCCACGATGCGTCTTCTAGCCACATTCCATTTAAGATCAAGTAGTGGGGACTTGGCAAACTGAGGCTTTCGTCCCGCGACGCGGTCTGCGCGGCGGACATCTGCAAACCCTGGCCAGCTTCTTCCTTTCCCGCCGCATTCCATTGCCGCCGGCGGAAGAGCGCCTGATTGAAGTGGAGCCCGGAGTCAAAGTTCTGTGCCACTGTCATTGGCAGCCTGACCGCAAGAACGCGCTGACGATTCTGATCATTCACGGGCTTGAGGGCTCGAGCGATTCACAATACATGTTGGGGATCGCCGCCAAGGGTATGGCTGCCGGCATGAACGTGGTGCGCATGAACCAGCGCAACTGCGGTGGCACCGACGCGTTGTCTCCAACGCTGTACCATTCGGGACGTTCCCAGGATCTGGCCGCGGTCGCTAAGCACTTGATCGATCACGATGGCCTCTCACGCTTGGCGCTGGCCGGTTTCTCGATGGGCGGCAACCTGGTGTTGAAGCTGGCAGGAGAATGGGGAAAAGAAGGGCCGCCGCAGTTCTGCGCGGTTGCAGCCGTCTGTCCCGCAGTCGATCTGGGGCCTTCCGCCGATGCGCTTCATCTCCTGAGCAACCGCCTTTACGAGTACTACTTCGTCATTCAGTTGCGGCGGCGGCTTCGGAAAAAAGCTCGGCTGTTTCCTGGCCAATTCGATCTTTCCCGCTTACGCCACGTGTCAACGCTCCGCGACTTCGATGACAAGATCACGGCGTACTACTGTGGCTTCACCGGCGCCGATGACTATTACTCTCGCGCGGCAGCTGCTCCGGTGCTGGATCGCATCGCTGTGCCTGCGCTGATCCTGCATGCCGCGAATGATCCTTTCATTCGCATTCTGCCCGAGACTCGCCGGAAGATTCTGGCGAATCCCAACATCATCTTTGTGGAGACAGATGACGGCGGTCACTGCTCGTTTCTTGCCAACGCTGAAGGCGATGACGGCCACTGGGCCGAGCGGCAGATCTTGCAATTCCTGCGTTCGTTCTGACGGGGCTCGGAAACACCGTCGGGTCGAACGCGGCCTCGGCTCCTCTCCTATACAATCGCTCTCAAATGCGATCAGGTGTGAAGACCGCGACGTGTATCGTCATCCTTCTGGCACTCGCCATCGCGCTGCGATCGGAACCGGTCTCGCAACTAAAGCCCACGGACTACGTCAACGATTTCGCTCACGTTCTCGACCAGGCCACAATTGCCCAGCTCGACGACATCTGCGGGCAGATCGACCAAAAGGCGCACGCGCAGATTGCTGTAGTCACAATTCAATCCTTGGATGGTTCTGATGTTGAGAGCTATGCCGCCGATTTGTACAAGAAATGGGGAATCGGCAGCAAGTCTACAAATCGCGGAGTGCTGATCTTACTGGCCACACGGGACCACCGTTACCGAACCGAAGTTGGCTACGGGCTCGAACCGATACTGCCGGATGGCAAAGTAGGGGGCTTTAGCCGGGAGGCTGTTCCACTTCTGCGCCAGAACGACTACAGCGGCGCGGTTTCGCTCATGGCATCGCGAGTGGCCGAGGTCATTGCGCAGGATGCAGGTGTTCAACTCACGGGCCTGCGTCCAAATGCGCCCGCGATCACTCCGCAAGCACACGGTCAAGGCCTTTCGGCCGGCGGGCTTGTAGTTCTCATCTTGGTCTTCGTACTCCTTCTCGCCACGCGTTTCGGACGCGGTCTGTTACTTGGGTTCTTCCTGGGGGGCGGAGGTTGGGGAGGCGGTGGGGGGGGAGGGGGTGGGAGTTCCGGCGGCAGCTGGGGCGGTGGTGGCGGCTTTGGCGGATTTGGAGGCGGAAGCTCCGGCGGTGGCGGCGCCAGCGGGAGTTGGTAGAGGCACAAACTAAAGAGGCACTATGGTCCCTGAAAAACAGATCGACGATTTTGTTGGCCGGATGCGTCTGGCAGCGGGAGAGAATCTGCAAAGCGTGATTCTCTATGGCTCGGCTGCCTCCGGCGAGTTCCATGCGGAGTTTTCCAACGTCAACCTGCTGTGTGTGCTGCGTGAGGCCTCATACGCGACGCTGAACGCGCTCGCGCCGGCCGTCGACTGGTGGACGCGCCAGAAACGCCATGTGCCACTCCTGCTCACTGGCGAAGAACTGCTACGCTCTGCGGACGTCTTCTCCATCGAATTACTTGACATGCAACGGCGCCACCGCGTGCTTTTCGGGGCGGATGTCCTTGCCACTTTGACGATTCCCATGCACTTTCATCGTGCCCAGGTAGAGTATGAACTGCGTGAGAAGACGATTCTGCTGCGTGAGCGGTTGCTGGCAGGACCGAACAAAAAGCAGATGTGGGAACTGCTGCGGGGTTCTTTGTCGACGTTTGTTACGTTGTTTCGTCACTCGCTGATTGCGTTGGGACAGACCCCGCCCGAATCGAAGCGCGAGACCATCCAGGTGCTTGCACAAAGAATCCAGTTTGATCCGTCGGCTTTCGTACAATTGCTCGATATCCGTGAGCAGAAAGCAGACGAGAAACAATTCGACGCCGCTGACGTATTCGCCCGTTACCTGGCTGCAATCCAGCAAGTTACCGCGGCAGTGGATAGAATGCTAGATTCCGAGGAATTGCGCGGCTCATAAAGACTCGTAGACCTCGTTTGGGGAGGAGAATATGAACAAGGGCTTGATTGCAATTATCGTTGTGGTGCTGATCGCGCTGCTGGCTTTTGGACAATATGTCGGTGTGCGCAATACCCTGGTGACCAAGAACGAAGCGGTCAAGGCTTCGTGGTCGCAGGTAGACATCGTTCTGCAACGCCGCGCGGACTTGATCCCGAATCTTGTGGAAACGGTGAAGGGGTTCGCACAGCAGGAGCAAACAGTGTTCGGCGACATTGCCAAGGCTCGCTCCGCACTGCTTTCGGCTGGCACTCCTCAAGATAAGATTGCCGCCAACCAGCAACTCGACGGCGCTCTGGGACGCTTGCTGTTGATCGTCGAGAACTACCCGCAATTAAAATCGAATGAGAACTTCCTGCGTCTGCAGGATGAGTTGGCTGGGACCGAGAACCGTATCGCAGTCGAGCGCAAACGATACAACGACACCCTGCAAGACTACGACACCTACATTCAGAAGTTCCCCAACAACATTTATGCCGGGTGGGCAGGATTCAAGCCGAACGAGGCCTATTTTGCTGCGACTGACCAATCGCGGCAGGTACCCAAGGTCAATTTCGCCACGCCGCCTGCGCCAGCCCCTCAACCTGCTCCAGCAAAATAGCGTGCAAGCTGATTTTGCGGTCGAACTCGGACGAGATGACGAGACTCTAGAGATCCCTTGGGCCTCCGAAAATGGCCCTCGCTACTACGATCTGAAGCGTCATCCCGAATTGCTGCGCGAGGTCGAGGAAGCACAGCGATTTCGGGAACTGGGTGAATTCCTAACGGCGGTAAACTCGAATGCGGGTGTCCTGGAAACCGCCAAGTGCGATGTCTGGTCAAGTACGGAAATCAATCCGGAAGAGGAGATTTTCGCCGCAGCGCACAAGTTCGGTTCCTACGTCGATATCTTGTTCTCCGATGACCTCCCCCGGTTCTCATTTGCGGATCACGAACAGTGGGCGAAACGGCTGAACGACCTGCTGAAGAAGGCTCCCGAGATTCCTGCCGCCGCTGAATTTCTTATTCGGCGCTGCTACTACCACGGTGCGGACGGCATGCGTGAGGGCTTCTACATCACCTTGTACATGTTCGGTTACGGGGAAGACGAGCCTCAGTCGCGCCAGCGTTGGGCGGTCGGCCTGAAACTGGTGGAGAACGCCATCCTGCAAGTGTCGCGGTAGAGCCACTATACGCGGCGGTCTTTCCATCGGGTGCGCAACACCGACAGCAATAGCATGGAAAGGAAAATAGCCAGCAGTCCCAGCGAAGCGGTGCGAATGTCTTGCGCTCTTTTCGGCAGGATGGAGAACTTTCCATACACAAACTCGATGTGCACCCAGTAAACCAGCAGTGACGTTTGTCCCATTTGAATGAGAGGGCTGAAGCCCCATTGGCCCGCGCCCCACCGGCACCACATGTAGGCCGCCGCCAGGATCAGCAATAAAAGACCTACGCGGATCAAGAAGAAGTCGGGGCTCGTATGCCAAAAATCGTAGACAGCGTAGAGTTGCCCCGGACGCACATCCAACCACTTCGCCAGATAGATCAGCAACCCGCCGAGCACTCCCAACGCAACCGCCGTTGCACTGTTTTTCTTCGCCCAATCGCTGGCCAGGAACAACCCGACGGCGAGACCCACAAAGGCGAAAGCTGTCCAGGGAAAGATGGGAAAGAGCCAGGCCTGTGGCTGGCCGAGGTTGTGAACCCCGTCGATGTAAGATTCCAGCGGCCAGGTCAGCCAGTGCGGGCGCCAACTCGTCCACACCAGCGGCGTCAGTAGAGAGATCGCCAGACCAACCCCAACCGCGCTGCCGCCCAGCACAAGTCGGACGCGTGGTCCCTGGGCCAGGCTTCCCCGGGCAGAGCTAAGCACGATCCAGCAAAACACCCCCATCAGCATCATCGAAACCCCAATCGTGTTGAGGATGTCCACGCGGAACAGGTCAGTCCACGGCGCCCACCCCCAGGCGAGAGCGAATTCTTGCCCTCGGAAAAGCAGGCCCAGAGCGAGGATTTCAGCGCCGCGTCGAATGGTGGTGCGCGCAATCTGGCTGGCAGAAAGGTTCTTCTGCCGCAGCTTGTCTACGACTAGCGCAAACGAGATTCCCGCAAGGAAGAGAAATAGAGGCGCGGGCAGAGTGCCTCCCAACTGCGACCACATGAAGAGCGTCGATTTGCGGGCGTCGCCACCCAGCCAGGCATCGTAGCAATGCGTCTGGAACATCAGAACGCAAGCCAAGCCGCGCATCCAGTCGATGTAAGAAAGCCGGGATGGAGGAACAGATGGCATCTGCGCCGAGCTAAAGCAAGGCGGCAGTATAAGCCATCACGCGCCTACTGCACGCTGACCATGACCGCCGCGGTGGTGCGGCCATATTGATTGGTGGCGTACAGAGTGTAGGTTGCGGTCTGGCTGGGAGTGAAGGTGACATTGGTTCCGCGAACCGCTCCCACTTGCGGGGAGATGATCAAATACGAAGCGCCGCTCACGCTCCAGGAAAGAGCCACGCTGGTACCCGCGGAAACCGATGCTGCGCTCGCCGTGAAGCTGGAAATGGCCGGAGCCGCACCCTGCGGCACGTTGGCTTGGGTATAAATCGGATTCATCTCCACCACTTCAAACGCCGACGCCGGCACCTGCGAGAGATTGTGCAAGTCGTTGTTGTCCCAGCGGCTGTCGGGCGCGCCGCTGATGTACATGGCGCTGCCGTTGTCGGCCATGATCAAGCCGTACTTCTTCATGGCAGTCAGGATGACCTGGACACTGGTTGAGAAGGAAGAAATGTCATAACTCGACTTCAACCGCAGGCGCATCCCCATAGGCGCGGCCAGAGGGTTGCTCGAGTTAGCGGCCCAGTGCGAAGCAGGCGGCGTAAACGCCGGCTGACTCTGCGGCAGAGTAAAGCGCAGAGCGTGCTGAATCTTGCCCGCTGCTACCTCGTCGTAGCGAACCAGCCCGGGGAAAATCGGCAGCCCAGCGGCGTCAGCCGAAGTCCATGTGTAGGGGCGCTGCTCATCGGTGGTCAAATCCCAAACCGCTGCCGAGCCAGCGTTCCAGGTTCCGTCGTTATTGGGAGAAGCGCTGTAAAGTTCATAGAGAAAACAATTGCCACTGTCCAGAACCAGCGAGTGACGGTCGCCGTTGCCCGGATTCGGATCACCCTCAATCGGCGCGTTCGCGGGAAAGGGCATCGGCCCCGGGTCGCTTTCATTTCCATAGGCGGTGAAATTGATGCCCACCATCCCCTGTGATCCGCCCACGATTGTGTATGGGATCCCGATGTCGGAGCCGTTGTATTCACCCGACCCGAAGTCGGGATGCAGCCCGATGCTCGAACCAATGAAGTTGATGATCGCGCCGGAGTTGACGTCCACGGGTGAACTGGAGATGTCGGTGTTCCAGAGGTTGGCCGAGGTGAACGAGTGGAACCCATTCAGGCTCGCTCCCACGCCGGTGCTCATCGCGCTACAGGCCGTGGTTTGACCGCCTCCAGTTCCTCCGCCTGTGCCCCCGCCTGAGCCTCCAGTAGTGCCGCCACCCGTAGTGCCGGGTGAACTCACGCCCCCGCAGCTGCAAAGGGCGAGGCTCAGGCTTAACAGACTAGCGGCAAACACGCAATTCGGATGAGATCCCATCCGATCATCGTCGTCGAAAAACGACGGTAAGACAGCCCCATTTAGGGACTAACCGATTGAAGAATAAGGACATGTACCTCTGAGCGAATGGTGGCAGGTCGCAGAAAAAAGCGGGCCGTTGTCGCCGGCCCGCCAAAGAGAAGGTTCCTGAAAGCAGAGATTACTGTTTCGCTCCTGCCTCGACGTGCTCGCGCTCTACATCGCGCAGACGCGCCGCCTTGCCACGCAGGGAACGCAGATAATAGAGCTTGGCGCGCCGGACTTTCGACGAGCGCACCAATTCCACTCTGTCGATGACTCGCGAGTTCACCGGGAAGATGCGTTCCACGCCATGGCCGAAGCTGATCTTGCGGACGGTGAAACTGGCCTGCGGTCCGCGGGAGCGCGCAATCACCACGCCCTCGAACGCCTGCAGGCGCTCTTTGTCGCCTTCCTTGATTTTGACATGCACGCGGATGGAATCGCCGGGTGCAAAGGTCGGCAGATCGGTGCGCTTGGTCTTGGCCAGAAGTTTTTCAATGATAAGGTTCGACATGATCTTTTCCCCTTCGTTCTAAGTCTGTTTGCCCCTGCTTCGGGCCATGAATTCTTCGTCTTCCGCGCTGAGCGCGATGTCTTCCAAAAGATCAGGCCGGTTGCGCAGCGTCTTTTCCAACGCCGAACTGCGCCGCCAGCGGCGTATTTCCTCGTGATTCCCCGACGCCAGCACTTCCGGAACTTCCATGCCACGAAAGTCCGCCGGACGTGTGTAGTGCGGATAATCCAGCAATCCGCCCGATGCGCACGTCGAATTCGCCCCCTCGACCGTGCCTAACTCCGAACTCGTGAACGACTCCTGCTGGGTCGAGGCTTCATTGCCCACGGCCCCGGGAATCAACCGGGTGACGCAATCCACAATCACGGCCGCGCCCAGCTCGCCACCGCTCAAAACATAGTCTCCAACGGACAACTCGCGGTCCGCCAGAAACCGGCCCACTCGCTCGTCCACGCCTTCGTAGCGGCCACAGATCAGGACCAGCCGTTCCAGGCCGACAAGCTCTCTTGCCAGGCTCTGATCGAACTTCTTGCCCTGAGCGGAGAGCAATACCACACTCTGCTTCGCCGCCGCTCGCTCGTCGCGAGGGACGATGCCCATCGCTTCAATACATTCAAAGATCGGTTCCGGCTTCAGCACCATGCCTTCGCCGCCGCCGAAAGGGCGGTCATCTACAGTGCGGTGACGATCATGCGCAAACGCCCGCAGATCGTGCACCACAATCGTTACCAGGCCCGCTTCCTGCGCCCGGCGAATGATACCGTAATCCAGTGGCCCGCGAAAGAAATCCGGAAAGATGGTTACGATGTCAATCTGCATCGCCACGCCGCAAATCAATCACAGGGCTCAGGTTTTCCCCTGTGCAACCCTGTGCTCTCTGTGGTTAACGCTTCTGTTGCTGCTGCTTCTCTTCCGCTGTCAGCGGTGCATCTAGCTCCAACATGCCTTCCGGCAACAGCATCTTGATCTGTCGCTTCTCAAGATCCACGCTTTGCAAATACACTTCGGCGAAAGGGATCTGATGCTCTTTACCCCCCGCCTTCACGATCAGCAGCGGGGCTTCGCCAGCGCCGAAGCGTACATCTTCAACTTGTCCGACTTCGCGATCATCATCAAAAACTAGACAGCCAACCAAATCGCTGACATAGGTCCAGCCCGGTGCAAGCTGCGCTCTCTCTCCCCGCGGCACCTGCAGTTCGCTGCCCACCAGGGCTTCAGCGTCGGAGATAGAATCAACTCCCGCGAACTTCAAAGCCAGGCGATTCTTGTGCGGCCACAACTCTTCGACCCGCAACTCCCGCCGGGCTTCATTCTTTCCCAGCGCCAATAGCTTCAAGCCCACCCGAAACCTATCGGGGATGTCACTGTGCGGCTCGACTAAGACTTCGCCGCGGCGGCCCTGCACCTTAAGAACGCGGGCCAGGGTGATGAACTCATCAGCGATTGCCGGCCCTCCTGCTATTCAATAATTTCAAGCCCGAAGCGCTTGTGAGCGCGGATTCCCGCGGCGCCGACCAAGGCCCGCAGCGCCCGCGCCACGCGTCCCTGCCTGCCAATCACTTTGCCCAGGTCGTCCGGCGCCACTGTAAGTTCAAACACCGTGGTCTCGCCTTCGATCTGTTCCACCGAGACTTCCTCGGGAGCATCGACCAGCGCTTTCGCAATCTGCTCGATCAATGCCCGCACATCCACGCTTTGCTCGCCCATAGAACGTTTCCAATTGGGTGGGAATGAATTTGCTGCTAGGGTTCGCCCGAATCAGGCGACCGAGGCGACGGCCGGGGCCGGGCGGGAGACGATCTTTTTGACCCGGTCCGACATCTTGGCGCCCTTCGATACCCAGTAGTCAATACGCTCGCGCTTCAGTTCGATGCTGGCAGGCGTGGTGCGGGGATTGTATGTGCCCACCACCTCCACCGGCCGGCCATTGCGCGCGCGTTCCTTTTCAATTACCACCACGCGATAATGCGGTTGTTTGCGCGCACCCATGCGCGATAGACGAATCATCAACACAGAACTTAGTTTCCTTTCCTGATCTCTCTGGCAGGTCTAAGACAAACCATTATTTTTGCAGAATTTAGCCGGAATGGCAAGGACGGCGTGACCAGGTCACCTGGCCCTACTACCACGTAACCTCCCTGCAACTTGCCCCCGGAATTGGGGTTGGATAGGCTATCCACACTCAAGCGGCCGGTCCGCGCCTCAAGTCGGACGAAGTGTAAGGAGGATCCATGAAGCATAGAATCATGAGTTCGTTCGCTGTTCTTGCCATGTTGTTGATGCTTTCCTCGCCTTCGCCGGCGGCGGGTCGCCATCCCCAGATTCACGCCGCGATCGAGGCGTTGGAGAGGGCGAAGGGTCATCTGCAGGAGGCAGCTCACGATTTCGGTGGGCATCGAGTTGACGCCATCCGCGCGATTGATGAAGCAGAAAACCAGTTGCGGATCTGCTTGCAGTACTAAGGCCGTACTAACTGCTCAAGAATCTCTTCGGGTTCGGGGCGTTCTTTGTAATCGGGGTTGACCGCGGCGAAAAGAACGGTGCCGTCGCGGTCGACCACATACACCGCCGGAACCGGTAGTTCCCAGCTTTCATCGCCATTGGTGAAGGGAAGGTTGATGAGCACGCGGCGGTAGATCGTCTCCTGATAGTCGGGAATGCGGTACACCAGGCCAAACTGGCGGGCGACCTGATTGCCAGCATCACTCAGCAACGGAAAACCCAGCCGATGCTGATCTGCCATGAAGAACGACTGCTGCACGGTTTGCGGCGAAATGACCAGGAGTTTGCCGCCAGCGTCTCGTATCTGTGGGAGGATCCGGTTCATCGCTTCCAATTGCCCGACACAGAAAGGGCACCAGCGTCCGCGAAAGAAGCAGAGAACAAGGCGGCCTCTTTTCAAGAGTTCGGGCGAAGAAACCGCCTTGCCGTTGTGATCTTTCAGCTCGAACGATGGAACCTTCGTGCCGACTGCTAGGGCACTCCCGGAAATTCCTTGCTCGCGAAGTTCGGCAATCACCTTCTCATGAATTGCTTGGGTTTCCCGCGGGACGTATTGGGCGATCAGTGCCTTGCGCTCAGCAAAGATTTCGCGGAGAGGGCGGCTATCCGTGCCAAGCGTCGATTCTTCGAGGGATCGCCATTTCATAGAACCCGTCGTTGGTCGTTGGCTAAAACTAGAAGTTAGCAGCCAGAAGCGGTTCCATCACATTCCCGAGAACTTCATGCCCGCCAGCTTTCGTCCAAAGCTAGCCTTGCCCATCTGCTTGAACATCTTCCGCATCTGAGCGTACTGCCGCAAGAGATTGTTCACTTCCTGCACGCTGGTTCCGGAGCCGCGTGCGATGCGCTTACGGCGGCTGCCGTTGATCACTTCATGATGCAGCCGTTCGTGGCCGGTCATGGAATTGATGATGGCTTCCACGCGGTCGAGTTGCTTGGCGTCCACCTTGTCGGCGTGTTTCTGCAATCCGGCAAACGGGCCCACGTTGGGCAGCATGCCCATGATGTTCTGGATCGAACCCATCTTCTTTACGCTGCGCAACTGATCGCGGAAGTCCTCGAGTGAAAAACCATCGCCCGCCAGGACACGGCTGGCCATCTCCTGAGCTTTCTTCTTGTCGACGTTCTGCTCGGCTTTTTCAATAAGCGAGAGAATGTCGCCCATGCCCAGAATGCGCGACACGATGCGGTCGGGATGAAACGGCTCCAGCGCATCGTACTTTTCGCCCACGCCGATGAATTTGATGGGCTGGCCGGTGACCTGGCGAATGGAGAGCGCCGCCCCCCCGCGGGCGTCGCCATCCATTTTGGTGAGCACCACGCCGGTGAGCGCGAGCTTCTTGTGGAACTCCTCAGCGGAGTTCACTGCATCCTGGCCGGTCATGGCATCAGCCACAAACAGAATTTCACTTGGGTTCAGCAGCCGCTTCAGCGACTGCATCTCCTCCATCAGTTGTTCGTCGATGTGCAGGCGGCCGGCAGTATCGATAATTAGCACGTCCGAGCCGGTGTTGATGGCCTCGCGGCGGGCTTCCTTGGCCAACCGCTCGACCGTGGCCGTATTTGCTTCGCCGACTTCGCCTTCGTAGATGTTGGCCTTGATCGCCTGGGCAACGACTTTGAGCTGCTCGCGGGCCGCGGGGCGGTAAACGTCAACCGACACCAGCAACGGTCGATGCCCGCCATTCTTCAGCCAGTTAGCCAGCTTGCCTGAGGTTGTGGTTTTGCCGGAACCTTGCAATCCCGCCATCAGCACGACTGTCGGCGGCTGGGAGGCAAATTTCAAGCGGGCAGTATCGCGGCCGAGGGTCTCGATCAGCTCATCGCGCAGGATCTTGATGACCTGCTCGCCGGGCGAAAAGGAAGTCGCAACTTCCTGGCCGACAGCCTTGACCTGAATGTGATCGATCAACTGTTTTACAACCTTGAAATTGACGTCCGCTTCAAGCAGCGCAAGACGAATCTCGCGCAGCACCTCCTGAATGTTTTCCTCATTGAGGACGGCCTGACCACGTAAGGTCTTGAAGGCGCGCTGTAGTTTTTCCTGGAGATTCTCAAACATGGCTTAGGTGGCTATTTTAGCAGCCGGGACGAGCAGTCAGCACTCAGCCACGAGCATTTAGTCGAGGACAGAAGCGTGGGATCCATCTCTACCTGCCGAACACTTCCTTCGCCGAGATCACCGTATTGCAGTGAATCGTCACCGTGTCTTCAACCCGTCGGGCGTAACCGCCGGCGTAGGTCACCATCACCGGAATATCGCGGGCGAGGGCCACGCGAAATACCAGCTCATCACGTCGCTTCAAACCTTCGATGGACAACGCCAGGCCGCCCAGCTGATCTTCGCGATAAGGATCAGCCCCGGCAATATAGCAAATCAACTCCGGCTCGAACTGCCGAAGCCCGGAACTCAGGGCATTGTCCAGCCACACGAGATAGTCGTCATCGCCGATTCCGTCCGGCAGGTTCACATCGATCGAAGAGGGCGGCTTTGAGGCGGGATAATTGTTTTCCTGATGCAGCGAGATGGTGAACACATCGCCCGCATGACCGCTACGCACTGTTGCCGCCGGATTGAGGACCGAGGCCGATGTCGAAGGCAACGGGCCACCAGGGACGCGTGTGCCAGCGAAAATAGCGGCCGTCCCGTTCCCCTGGTGAACATCGCAGTCGACAGTCATGGCCCGCACAACCTTGCCATCGCGCTGCATGCGGCGTATCGCTACCGCCACGTCGTGAATCATGCAGAAGCCCTCACCATGATCGGGAAAGGCATGATGAAACCCTCCGCCGATGTTGAAGGCGACCCGGTCTTGCAGAGCATGCTCGGCAGCCAGGATCGAACCGCCGGCGGCTAGCCAGAATGCACGCACCAACTCGGGGGAAAAGGGAATCTCCATCTCCAGTTCTTCGCGAGGGGAAAGAGTTCCGGTTTTCAGTTTCTGCACGTACTGCGGCGTATGCACCAGCAGTATGTCTTGATCGGAGGCAGGCTGAGGAGTGAGGAAATCCGCTGCTTCGGCGACTCCCATCTCCATAAGCCGTTTGTGGACGCGCTGGTACTTCTCGGCCGGAAAGACGTGTGCCCTGATGGGAAGATAGTAGTGCTCGCTATAAACAAGCTTGAACGGGAGCATAGGCGTCACAACGGCGGGAGTGCCAGCTTTCCCTGAATCCCCGAACCCTCGACCACGGTGTAGATGAAATCTGGGCGAACGTCATGCAAGATCTCGACCTTCCCGCTCGGCCATTTGATTTCGACTTCGTCCATTGCGGATGCGGCGCCCAGGCCGAAATGCAGTCGCAGGTCGTTCTGCGACAGATAACTGCCACCGCCGCGGACTTCGCTCATCTGAACCAGCTTTCCAGCTCTTACGGTTACCCGCGCACCGATTGCAGCTTTGTTGCTCTTGCTGCCGGCCAACTTGAACAGCACGCGGTGGTTCTTGTTCTCAGTTTCATTCAGCAACAAAGTAGGAGGTCCATCGGTGTTCACCAGGACCACGTCACCCCTGCCGTCGTTGTTGAGGTCGCCGAACGCGGCCCCTCGACGCGATGCCTCCGGAATCGATGCCAGTACGCTTGAGATATCTTCAAAAGTACCGTCGCGCAAATTGCGGAATAGCTGCATGGGTTCGCGATAAGGCGCGGTTCCGTGGACCTGATCCATCTGTGGATACACGTGCCCGTTGGCGATGAACAGGTCTAGCCAGCCGTCGTTGTCTACGTCGATGAATCCGGTTCCCCAGCCGACCATGGCGTAAGTGGGCCGCGCCAGTTTCGCGGCGTAGCTCACATCCGAGAATCCCCGCGCTCCAAGGTTGCGATACAGCGCATCAGGCTGCTCGGTGAAGTTGGTCACGAACATCGAGAGGCGGCCTTCGTGCAAATAGTCGCCCCAATCCACCCCCATCGATCCCTGTTCAAGACCATCAGGGCTAACCGCTGCTCCCGACAGCATGCCGACATCCTCGAAAGTGCCGTCATGCTTATTGTGATAGAGGTAGTTCGGCCCGGAATCGTTGGCGACGTACAGATCCGGCCAGCCGTCATTGTCGTAGTCCCCCCAGATCACACCCAGGCCGTAATACTTATTGGGATCATCCACGCCTGCTTTCTTGGAGACTTCCTCGAATGTTCCATCGCCGCGATTGTGATAAAGCAAGTCGGACTCGCCCAGCATCCCCCACGGCCCGCACTGCACTGGGATTCCCTTGAAGCTGCAATTCTTCTCGTTCCTGCCGAAATCGGGCAGGTGGTCAACGTCAAAATGAACGTAGCGCGACACAAACAAGTCCACATGTCCGTCGCGATCATAGTCGCCCCAGGCCGCGCCAGTGCTGAACCCTCCTCCGGCTACTCCGGCCTTTTCGGTAACATCCTCAAACTTACAATTGCCGAGATTGTGATAGAGGGCGTTGCCGCCGTATCCGGTGACGTAGATATCAGGCAGGCCGTCATTGTCGTAATCGGCAACGGCAACTCCCATCCCCCAGCCTTTGCGAGTAAGGCCAGCAGATTTGGTGATATCGGTGAATTTGAAACCATCCTCCTGGTGATAGAGCGTGATCATGGGATCGCCACCCGCCTTGAAACGCTCGACCGTAGAGCCGTTCACGGTGATGATGTCGAGTTTGCCGTCGTTGTCGCAGTCGATCAGTCCTGCGCCGCCGCTCATGGATTCGACAATGTAGTGCTTTTCCGGCGACGAGATGTGGGAGACAGTCAAGCCGGCTTGTTGGCCGACGTCGACAAACTTGGGGAGCGGGGGAGCGGGCGGAGCAGCCTGGCTCAACACAATGTATGGAAACGCGAGGACTAGAACCAAGTGGGGGAGTGTGCGCATGGGGAGTGAGAATTATAGTCCGTCTGACTTGCGGCAAAGAAGTCAACCACAGAGGACACAGAGTGACACAGAGGACAGCTGAAATTGTTAATCCCCCGGACTCTCGGAAGCTTGCGGCACCATGTGTCCGACTTTGACTCCGCGTGCCTCGCGCCAGCCTTCAATGATCAGATAGAGCACAGGGATGAAGAACAGATTCAGCACCGTGGACATAATCATGCCACCGAAAACTGTCGTTCCCACGGAGTGGCGGCCTTCCTGGCCAGCGCCATGCGCCACCATCAGCGGCACCACGCCCAGGATGAATGCGAACGACGTCATAAGAATGGGTCGTAGCCGAATTCTGGCGGTTTCGATGGCCGCTTCTACCAGCGGCATGCCGCGTTGCCGCAACTGCTCGGCGAATTCCACGATCAGAATGGCGTTCTTGCTGGCCAGCCCCACCAGCATTACCAGTCCGATCTGGCAATAGACGTCATTTTGTAAGCCGCGTAAAGACTGGGCCAGCAAAGCGCCCAGCATCGCCATAGGAACCGCCAGCAACACGATGAACGGCAGCACGAAACTCTCGTACTGCGCCGATAGCGTCAGGTAAACCACCAGGACTCCCAGGCCGAAAAGGAGGAACGTGGTGCGGCCAGAAGCCAGCTCTTCGAGCGAAATCCCCGACCACTCGTAGTTAAATCCCTGGGGCAGAATTTTCTTGCTGAGGTCTTCCATCGCCGCAATCGATTGCCCTGAGCTGAAACCCGGCGCGGCCGATCCGTCGATTTCAGTGGAACGAAACAGATTGTAATGGCTGATGACAGTCGGCGACGCGGTTTGGGAGATGGCGACAAGATTGTCCAACGGAATCATCGCGCCGTTGTCGGAGCGCACGTAGTACTGCTTCATGTCCCTGGCTTGGGCGCGGAACTGTTGGTCGGCCTGCACATAGACCCGATAAGACCGGTTGTTGAAGTCGAAATCATTCACGTACGCCGATCCCATGTACACGCCCAAAGTGTCAGTGATCTGCTGTAGCGGCACATGCAAGCTCTTGGCCTTCTCACGGTCGATGGTGACCAGAAACTGAGGATCTCCCGCGGTGAAACTGGCAAACAAGCCAGCGAGGTCCTTGCGAGCGCCACCCTTTTGCACCATCTCTTGAGTGACCTTAGCCAGTTCTTCCAGGGTGTGCCCACTCTGGTCTTGCACTTCGAACTGGAAGCCACCCAACTGACCGAGTCCGTTGACGGCTGGGGGCAGGAAGGGCAGTACGACCGCCCCCGAAATAGACGACACCCGATCGCGCAAACGGTTCACTACTGCATCTGCCGAATGCTCTGGGCCCTTGCGCTTGGAATAACCCTGCAGCCCCACATAAATCACTCCCTGGTTGGGAGCATTTCCAGCGACGCCCGATCCGGTGATCGCGAACATATTCTCAATGTCGTTGTCTTTCCGCATGATCGCGGTAATCTGATCTTCGATGGCGCGCGTGTACTCTGTGGAAGCCCCGGGTGGCGACTGCACCGCAATCAGAAACCAACCCTGGTCTTCCTCAGGCACGAAGCCTTTGGGCACGCGCTGGAAAATGAAATAGGTCAGGCCTAGCCCGACAAAAAACAGCACTACCGCCGCCATACGGAACCTTAGGAAAGCGCGCAGAGAAGCTTGGTATCCATTCGTAACTGCGCCGACGACCCTGTCCACTCCACGGAAAAGCCAGATCTTCCCGCCATGGGTGCGGCCCAGCAGAATTGCCGAAAGAGCCGGTGTCAGGGTCAGAGCGTTGAACGCCGAAATGGAAATCGAGAACGCGATGGTGAGCGCGAACTGGCGGAACAGTATCCCGGTGGTGCCCGGGAAAAATGCTACCGGAACAAACACGGCGACCAGAACCAGGGAAGTCGCAATCACCGCACCCGCGACTTCTTTCATGGCGACGGATGCCGCCTTGTGGGGGTCGGCTTCACCCTCCTGGATATGGCGTTCGATGTTCTCGATCACTACGATGGCATCGTCCACCACCAGCCCCGTCGCTAGCGTTATGCCGAAGAGAGTTAGTGTATTGACCGAGAAATTCAGCAACTTGACGAAGGCGAATGTCCCAATCAACGAGACTGGAATCGTAACCGCTGGAATGATGGTGCTGCGCCAATCTTCGAGAAAGATGAAGATCACCAAAATCACCAGCACGATGGCTTCGACCAGCGTCGTGAGCACGTCCTGGATTGATTCCGTGACCGCTTCGGTAGTGTCAAAAGCGTTCTCATAGACCATCCCCGGCGGGAAGCGCTTGGAGAGCCGGTCCAGTTCGGCGAGAATCTTGTGGTCCACATCGATGGCGTTGGCGGTGGAGAGCTGTGTGACACCGATGCCCACGGAATCGTGCCCGTTATAAACCAGGTCCGAGCTGTAATCCTCGGCCCCGAGTTCGGCTCGGCCAACGTCTTTCAGCCGCACCAGCGTGCCGTCAGCGTTGGTTTTTAGAATGATGTCCTCGAACTGCACCGGTTCGCTAAGCCGGCCCACAGCGCGGACACTGATCTGGAACTGTTGCCCCGTCTTGATCGGCGGCTGTCCCACCTGCCCGGCGGCCACTTCCACGTTCTGCTCTTGAAGAGCGTTGACCACGTCGGTCGCGGTCAGTGCGCGGCTCGCCATGCGCACGGGATCGAGCCACAACCGCATGGAATACTTGCGCTCGCCGAAGACAAAGACGTCGGCAACTCCGGGCACGCGCTTGAGCGTGTCTCTCACGTAGACGTCCAGGTAGTTGCTCATAAAGAGCGGTGTGTAACGGCCGTCCGGGGAATACACCGCCGCCCCCAGCACAAAGTTCTGCGACGACTTGGCCACCGTGACGCCAGTCGTCTTGACCGCGGCCGGCAGCCGTCCGAGGGCTGTGTTCACGCGATTTTGAATATCGACGGCGGCAAGGTCGGGGTCGCGATCCAGTTCGAAGGTTGCGGTGATGGAACTGGAGCCGTCGTTCCCGCTGGTTGAAGTCAGATATTTCATCCCCTGCGCGCCGTTAATCTGCTGTTCGAGCGGGATGGTGACCGCAGACTCGACGGTCTGCGCGCTAGCGCCGGTATATCCGCTGGACACCGAAACCTGCGGCGGTGCGAGGTCGGGGAATTGCGAGACCGGCAGAGTGGGGATCACTGCCGCGCCCGCCAGGATGATCAGCAGAGCGCAGACAGTCGCGAAAACCGGACGACGAATGAAGAAATCAACAAACATGCGAGCTTCTAGCTTCTAGTTTCCAGCTTCTGGTCCTTCACATTCTAGAAACCAGAAACTAACCTTGCGGGGCCACCTGCGCTCCATCCACCAGAAACTGGGTTCCGGAAACAATCACTTTGTCGCCCGGCTTGATGCCTTCCAGCACCACATAGTCATTACCGACCATCTCGCCGACCCGCAGTGGCTTCTGGTGCGCCACCAGCTTTCCATTCTGGTCTTCCGCTACAAACGCGAAATACTGCCCTCCGATTCGCGTAACCGCCAGCACTGGAACCACCGGGCCCTGACGCGTTCCCCAGATCATGCGGGCGCGAATGAACTGCAGATTGCGCAGCTTGTCTTCGTTGTTGGCAATGCGCGCCTTCACCAGCACCGTCTGGGTGGTGTTGTCCACTTGCGGCGAAAGAAAACTGACTCGGCTGTCGGCCATCACATTGCCTGTACCGTCGACAATTTGTACCGGCATGTCTGCCTTGAGTTGAGAAGACTTCTCGACCGGAACGTAAATGTAGGCCTCGAGACTGCCGGGCTTGTCCACCGTGGTGAGCATGGTCGTGGTGGTCACGCGATCGCCCACGCGGACCGGAATGTCGCCCACGATTCCGGCCCAGAGCGCAACCACGTTGTAGTAATGAAGCTGCACTTGCTGCTCGCGGACTTGTGCGTCCATAGACT
Source organism: Acidobacteriota bacterium (assembly GCA_013289795.1). Classification (GTDB taxonomy): domain Bacteria; phylum Acidobacteriota; class Terriglobia; order Terriglobales; family Acidobacteriaceae; genus JABCZH01. The sequence goes on along the minus strand of JABCZH010000016.1, from coordinate 48,779 downwards.
GCAACTGCGCCTGAGCCGCGTCCAGCGCGGCTTTAGCCTGATCGAGGTCCTGCTTGCTGACCACGCCCGCGGCATAGAGTCCGCTGGTACGCTCATATTGTTGTTGCGACAGTTTCAAGTTGGCCAACTGTGCCGCCTTGGCATTCTCCTGGCTGGTCACGGTGGCTTGCTGTTTGGCGGGATCGATCTGCATCATGATCGCGCCCGCAGAAATATGATCACCGGAGCGCACCCGTATCTCGGTGATCTGTCCCTCGACCTGCGGCATCAGGATGGCGGAGTCGCGGGATTTCAGCGTGGCGACGTATTCGGTCGTATCGCTGAGGGGAACGGAGCGGGCGACTTCGATCTTGACCGGGATGCTGGGAACGTCCTGTGGGGATGCGCCCTTGACCGACGCGTTGCTGCACGCTGCTGACACCATGGCGGCGACCAGCAGACAGCCCAGACCCAGTGCCCGAACAAGCTTGTTCTCTTCGGCGGAAGTGGACCAGTCTTGCGGCATTCCCCAGTACCCTACCACGTAACCCTGAATTCTTCGAGGCTTGAAGCCGAAACCTTTAGCAGGCCTTCCCCGGCTGCCAAAATCATTTCAATCAGGCCCGGTTAGACTGGAAAAGAAAGAGAAAGTTATCATTCCGGGCTGAATACCTCTGCTACATTATTGGTGCCATGAAACCCGCCCGCAGCTTCGCCAGCGACAATAACGCCGGTATCCATCCCGATGTGTTGCAAGCAGTTGCCCGGGCGAACACCGGGCACGCGGTGGGTTATGGCGACGATCCCCATACCCGAAGGGCGGTCGCTAAGTTCAAGCAGCACTTCGGGGCGGACGCGGAAGTCTTCATTGTGTTCAACGGCACGGCGGCCAATTGCCTGAGCCTGAAGGCGCTGACCGAGTCCTTCCACGCGGTAATTTGCACCGATGCGGCACACATTCATACCGACGAATGCGGCGCTCCGGAAAAGTTTACCGGCTGCAAACTGGTTCTCATCGATGCGCCGGACGGCAAGCTGACAGTCGAGTCGGTCAGCCACGCTTACCATGGCATCGGCGACCAGCACCACGTTCAGCCGAAGGTCATTTCCATCACTCAAGCCACCGAATTGGGGACGGTCTACGAGCCGAAGGAGATTCGCGACCTGGCCCGTTTTGCCCACGACCGAGACATGTTTCTGCACATGGACGGGGCCCGCATCGCCAACGCGGCGGTCAGCTTGGGATTGAACCTGCGCCAAGCCACACGGGACTTGGGTGTCGATGTTTTATCTTTCGGCGGGACCAAGAACGGCGCCATGGGCGCGGAGGCAGTCGTCTTCTTCGACAAGACACTGGCGACCGACTTCCTGTACATGCGCAAGCAGGGCATGCAGCTTGCTTCCAAAATGCGCTTTATCTCGGCACAATTGGAAGCGCTGTTGTCGGACGGCTTGTGGAAGAAAAACGCTCAACATGCCAATCGCATGGCGGCTCTACTGAAGAAAGAAGTTGGCAGGATTTCTGGAGTAAAGGTCGTTTACTCGGTGGAAGCGAATGGAGTATTCGCGCAGATCCCGCGACGGGCGATCGCCAAACTGCAGAAACGTTACTTCTTTTACGTGTGGAGCGAAGAGGAGTCGGTGGTGCGCTGGATGTGCTCATTCGATACCACGGAAGCGGATGTCAGGCGGTTCGCTGGGTTTGTGGCGGAAACGGTTAAGGGCTAGGTCCAAGATCGGCGGGTAACAAAGGCGCTATTGATTTCGGCCACGACTTTCAATAGATTTCCCTGAGGCCGGCAGAACGGTTGTCCAGGAGCAGCCATGAGGCACAAGTGGTCTGGATTGGTCGCGATTTGGGCAGCGGCAACGCTGCTCCCCAGTTGTGGGAGTAACCAACATCTCCTGTCAATCAATGTCACCCCTGCCGCCGTTGTCTTTGGCGCGGCGGATCCCGCGCTCTTTGCCCAACTCACGGCTACGGGTGTCTACGAGCATCCTCCGGCCACCAAAGACCTCACCAGCCAGGTTACCTGGGCGTCGTCGGTCACGTTGGTGGCACAGGTCACGAGCGCTGGCAAGGTTACTCCGAATACTAACTGTGGGGTTTCCACGGTTACGGCGAGCCTGACGACGAATGACCCTACGGGGAACGTGATCACGGGCACGACGAGCGTGACGGTGGACGGGCCTAGCATAAACAATTGCCCCACGACGACGCCGTAGTTCCGGCGCGGGACTCTTACGGTGGTCTGTTCATTCCTCACCCAAAAGCCGCTCCAGCGTCGGCTTGTGCTTTTCGTCCTTCTTCTTCCGGCCTACGACCACTTGCGACGCCTTAGGCGCGCCTATTCGCTCCCGTGCCATCGCCTTCACCGCCTCGACCGCCCGAAATGTTTTTGGCTTCTTCTTCCTGCGCATAATTCACATCTTGCCACACCTGACCTGCGGCTGACGTGCAATAATCAAGGGTAAGCCGTTGGGGCCCGACCGACGACCAACGACGAACGACCAACGACCGCTATGGACGAACGCGACTTTTTCGACGAGCGCCAGGAAAAGAAGATGGCGAACCTGAACTGTCCCCACTGCCAGCAGTCCGGGGAATACGAAATCACCTGGTTTGTGCGCACCAAGAAAAGGCAACTCCCGGGCCGCGGGGACGACCGCGATCGCGCCAAGTTCGCCAAAGCCCGCTCCTACATGCTCCGCAAAGATGACATGATGGCCTGCAAGAACCTCCGCTGCCGCAAGCGCTTCGAGATTTCCGGCGTGCAGTCGGTTGTGTTCACCGAGTAACCGGCGTTTCCTCAGTTCCGTTCCGCTCATTTATACTGACTGGTCTGCCAATGACTGTGTATCTGTAGAGACCGTTCTTTGCGACGTCTCAGGAGTGTTCCTTGAAGATTCTGGTCTGCATGAAGCAGGTGCCGCAGAAAGACGCGCCGCTCAAGTTGAACGAGTCGGGCACCTGGATCCGGGAAGACGTTTCTTACGAAGTCAACGAACCAGACGCCTATGCGCTGGAAGAAGCGCTCCGCCAAAAAGAGAAACATGGCGGAGAAGTTGTCGTCATCACCTCCGGCCCCGCTCGCTCCCAGCAGGTTTTGCGCGAAGCCTTGGCCAAAGGTGCTGACCGCGCCATCCACCTCGAAGACAACGCTTTCGTTGGCCTTGATGCTCTCAACACCGCCCGCGCCTTCGCGGCGGCCGTCAAAGAGGAGCAGTTCGACCTGATCTTTACCGGTCTGCAATCCGATGACTACGGTTACGCACAAACCGGTGTGGTTCTCGCCGAACTGCTGGGCTGGCCGCACGCCACCATCATCATGCACATCGAAAAGAACGACGCCGGAATTCGCGTCAAACGCGAACTCGAAGCCGGATTCTTCCAGTTCGTGGACATGCCGCTGCCAGCGGTTCTGACGATTCAATCCGGTATCAACAAATTGCGCTACGCGACCTTGATCGGCATCAAGCAGGCCAAGAATAAGCCCCTGCGCAAGGTTGCGATGGCGGATGTGCAATCGGCGTTAAGCACCAACCTGCAAAAGATCGAGCGGCTCTACGTTCCCCAGAAGACTAAACAGACACAGTTTCTGGAAGGCCCGGCCGCCGAAATTGCCAAGAAGCTGGTGGACAAACTACGAAACGAAGTGCGCGTACTCTAGCGCAACTGAGAACTGAGATCTGGCAACTAATAACTGGTTTTTGAAGAAAAGGCATTCATGGCAGATAGCATCCTCGTAGTCGTCGAACAACGTGAAGGCAAGCTCAACCGCGTTTCCTGGGAGACGGTCGCTGCCGGCCAGGCTATCGCCGTCGACACGGGCTGGACGCTCGAAGCTGCTGTCGTCGGCCGCGGCGTGGCGGGTTTCGCTGGCGAAATAGCTGCCAAGAAAGCGTCCAAGGTTTATGCGGTCGAGTCGCCCAAGCTCGAGCCTTACACTCCTGAAGCATTCTCCGCCGCGCTAAAGCAGTTCATCGAATCGAAGCAGCCCAAGCTGGTGCTCATGCCGCATACCTACCAGGTACGCGACTTCGTCCCCAAGCTGGCGACCGCCATGGGACGCACCGCCATCAGCGACTGCATCGGTTATAAGAAAGACGGCTCCAACCTGCTGTTTACCCGCCAGATGTTTCAGGGCAAGCTAACCGCCGATGTTAGCTTCGCGTGCGATGCTCCGTGGTTTGTGACCTTCCAGAACGGCGCTTTCCGCGGTGACAAGGCCGAAGCTGGGGCAAGCGCAGCCCCGGTTGAGACCGTCAACGTAAATATTGCTGACGGTGTCATACGCAACAAACCGCAGGATGTTTTCAAAGAAGCCAAGCAGGCGGTTGACCTGACGCAGGCCGAGATCATTGTTTCCGTCGGCCGCGGAATCAAAGAGCAGAAGAACATCGAACTGGCCAAACAATTAGCCGAAGCCTTGGGCGGCGAGCTTGCGGCCTCGCGTCCTATCTGCGACTCCGGATGGTTGCCCATGGACCGGCAGATTGGATCGTCCGGCCAGACGGTTGCGCCCAAGCTGTATCTCGCTCTCGGCATCAGCGGCGCCATTCAGCACATTGTTGGAATGAAAGGAGCGCGGACGATCATTGCGATCAACAAGGATTCAGAAGCGCCGATTTTCGAGATCGCCGATTTCGCCGTTGTAGGAAATTTGTTCGACATCGTTCCGCCGCTGATCGAAGAAGTAAAGAAGGCGAAGGCTGGAAGCTAGTTTTTCGCCGCTGATTAACGCTGATGAACGCTGATCTCCTAATCAAACAATCCGTGAAGATCTGTGTAAATCCGCGGCCGGGTTTGTCTTTGTGCTGATCTTTCGCAAACCTCTCGAAGGCATCGACCGCCCACAGATGCCGGCTGACGTGGTCATCGTCGGCGGCGGGCCCGCGGGCATGGCGTGCGCGCTGCGCCTCTCCCAGTTGATCGACGAACACAACGCCAAAAACCCTGATTCTCAGCTCAGCAAAGAAAACATCTACGTCCTCGAGAAAGCGCGGGAGATCGGTCAGCACTGTCTTTCCGGCGCGCTGCTCGATCCGCGATCGATGCGTGAGCTGCTGCCTGGCTTCGAGAAAGAAGCGCCGCTCGATGCTGAGGTCACGAAAGAATCCGTTTACTTCCTCACCGAGAAAGGCAAGCTTAAGTTTCCCATCACCCCACCGCCGCTCCGTGATCACGGCAACTACGTCATTTCGCTCAACCGCTTCGTGAAGTGGCTGGGCAGCAAAGTTGAAGCCACTGGGATCACCGTGTTTACTGGGTTTGCCGGTTCGGAACTGTTGTTTGACGGTGACCGTGTTACCGGCGTCCGCACCGACGACAAGGGAATCGACAAGGAAGGCCATCAGAAATCCAACTTCGAACCGGGCTATGACCTGAATGCCAAAGTCGTAATTCTCGCCGAAGGCACGCGCGGATCACTGACCAAACAGCTTATTGCCAAGTTCGATCTCGCGAAAGGCTGCAATCCGCAGGTCTACGGTCAGGGAGTAAAAGAGCTGTGGGAAGTTCCGGGGGGCCGCGTCGCGCCTGGCGAAGTCATTTACACCATGGGCTGGCCGCTGACCACCAAGGATTACGGCGGCGCCTGGATTTACGGCGGCAAGGACAACGTAGTCTCGCTCGGTTTTGTGACGGCGCTCGACTATCCCGATCCACGGCTCGATCCCCAGCGCGTATTGCAAGATTTCAAGCAGCATCCCATGGTTGCTAAGCTGCTCGCGGGCGGGAAGATGATTCGCTATGGGGCGAAGTCGTTTCCCTATAGCGGCTGGTGGGCGATTCCGCCAGTCGCAGGCAATGGCTGGATGATTCTGGGAGACGCGGCAGGATTCCTGAATTCTCAACGATTGAAGGGAATCCATCTCGCGATCAAGAGCGGAATGCTGGCGGCCGAGACCGCTTTCGAAGCGGTAACGAAAGGTGATTCGTCGGCGAAGACGCTGAGCGGCTTTCAGAAGAAAGTGGAATCCAGCTGGATCAAAGACGAGCTATGGAAGGTGCGCAATTTCCATCAGGGGTTCGAGCACGGCTTCTGGGCGGGCATGTTCAACGCCGGCATTCAGCAGTTCACCGGCGGACGCGGCCTGCGCGCCCGTTACACCAACCGCAGCGGACCCGAGCACATGAAAAGACTGGCTGAGTTGCCCGCCGATGGCGGCGCTGAAGCGCACCTGCTGGGCCCCGCCAAGGGCGATGGCAAACTGACTTTCGACAAGCTCACTGACCTTTATCACTCAGGAACGAAACACGAAGAAGACCAACCGTCGCACCTGATCATCCACGATACCAACATCTGCAATGCCCGTTGTGTGAAAGAATTCGGCAGTCCCTGTCAGAGTTTCTGTCCCGCCAACGTATATGAAATGGTGGACGACGCCGAGCAGCCCAACGGCAAACGCATCAGCCTGAACCCGTCGAACTGCGTACACTGCAAGACCTGCGATATCGCCGATCCGTATCAGATCATTACGTGGGTCCCGCCTGAAGGCGGCGGTGGGCCGAATTATGATGGGATGTGAAGCATTGTTGCGTTTTCGAAAATCTCCCGCGACGCGTTGAACAAGTCGACCCATGGAGGTCCGATACCAGTGCGACTTAAGCGACTACACGGAAGCCCTCGGTACGCCTGAGGCGAAGCCCTTGGGGCGGAAGATGCTAACCTCGGTTCTGGCCGGTGTGTTTATTCTATTCGCAATTTTCTTTCTGACGACCTTGGGTCTTAAGCAAGCGGCGGCTGCCGTGATTATTTTCGTCTTGTGGATGGCTGTTGTGCTTGCATTCTGGTTTACACGACCCGTATTGATCCGAAGGTGGTTTCGCAAGCATCCAGACTTTGTCAAGCCACGGGTGTTACGTGTTGAGGAAAGCGGAGTGATTGATCAGAACGATCTGGGACAAGGCGAGACAAAATGGAGTGGTTTCACGAGATTTCGCGAAACCCCAAATCTCTTTGTACTCTACTTGAAGCCTCGACAGTTCCAAGTCATCCCGAAACGTGCTTTCGCCGGAGCGCAGTTGGAGGAGTTTCGGCTTATTCTGACCCAGAATATACGCCGTAAATAGCATCGACACAGCTGCCTATTCCGCCCAGTTCTGCACCTTCAGCCCCCGCACGCGCCGGAATTCCTTCTCGTTGTTGGTAACCAGCGTCAGTTCTGCTGCCAGAGCATGAGAGGCGATCCAGAGGTCGTTGTTGCCAATCATCTGACCCCGCGCTGCCAGGTCGGCGCGCATCATGCCATAAGCTTGTGCGGCGTTCTCAGGAAGAGGCAACGCGGGCAGCCAGTTGAGCAGTTCGGCCAGACGCTCAAGCGCTTGTGTTCGTTGTTGGCTCTTGGTCGCGCCAAAGATCAGCTCTCCGTAGGTGATGACCGAAATAGCGGCCTCTCCGGTGCGAAGATTCCGGAAGCGGCGCAAGACTTCTTCCGGTCGTTTCTGCCGGATGTATATGCAAATATTGGTATCGAGCAGAAACCGGGTCTCCACCTAGAGGCCCTTCCGCTTTTGCGGGCGATCCTTGCCTCGGCCAGGGATTTCGAAATCCTCGGGCAGGCCCGCCAGCAGGTCGAACGCCCGGACCATGTTTCCCTTAACCTCTCGCAGGACGATCTCGTCCCCCCGGCGAAAGATCTCAACATCCTTGCTCTTCACCCGAAACTGCTTCGGCAACCGGACCGCCTGGCTGTTCCCCGACCGGAATACCCGGGCAGTGCCCATGCGCACCTCCTTGAATGTATATATGTAGAGTATATACGAAACGATTTCGGCTTGACAAGCGCATTGCGATGCGCCGTCCCCAGTGGCGGCTTATAATAAACATGAGTTTCCGACCACCGCAGCCTCGGGCATACCCGGCTGCGGCGGCGAGGGATGTGGTCTGCGGGGCGTCACGCCCGCAGGACATCCGCCAGCACGGCGGCGCTACATTCCGAGGGTGCGGGTGGAAACGCCCGCGCCTCCCCGTCCTTACGAGGACCATTGGAAAGGAAATGCCCCCGGGATTTATCCCGCCTGCGTATCTTTTCCGTTCACGAAGTGTGTTAGCTAAGAGCCAGAGGCCAGGAGCCAAAAGCTGTTCCTCTCCGACAAATTCGGACGCGCCATCACCGACCTGCGGATCTCCATCACCGACCGCTGTAACTACAAGTGTGTTTACTGCCGCACCGGCAACGAAGGCGCACTCTATGGCGATTTGCCGTTTTCGGATTACTTTCGCATGGCCCGCGTACTTGCGGGAATGGGGATCAAGAAAGTTCGCCTGACAGGTGGTGAACCGCTGTTGCGCGGAGGCGTCATCGACTTTGTCCGTGAGCTTGCCAAACTGCGCGATGTTGACGGTGACCCGCTCGATCTCGCTCTCACCACCAACGGACATCTGCTTGCGGACATGGCGCAGCCGCTGAGAGAAGCCGGGCTGCAACGCGTGACCGTCAGCATGGACGCGGTCGATCCCGACCGTTTCGCCCGCATCACCAGGGTGCCGGATGGATACGACAACGTCCTGGCGGGAATTCGAACTGCCCGGCGAACCGGTCTGTGGCCAGTCAAAGTGAACTGCGTGCTGATGCGTGGCTTCAACGAAGACCAGATCATCCCTTTCGGCATGTTTGCTCGCGAGGAGGGCGTAGTCGTGCGCTTCATCGAATTCATGCCGCTGGAAGAAGATCGCAGCTGGTCACCCAAGACCGTAGTCACGCTGGATGAAATCGTGCAACGCATGGCCGAGTACCGTCCGCTGGTCGAGATTCCCCACGCTCGCAGTGAAACCGCGCGGCGCTATCGTTTCGATGACGGCGTCGGCGAGATTGGAATTATCGCGCCGGTTTCTCATCCCTTCTGCGGCCACTGCAGCCGAATTCGCATCACTTCCGACGGCAAAATTCGTACCTGCCTGTTCTCGGTCTGGGACCACGATCTGCACACGCAGATGCAACGTGGAGCGTCGGATGAAGAGTTGGCCGAATTCATCCGTGGCGTAATCCAGAAGAAAGAAGAGCGGCACCACATCGGCGAACCGGATTTCGTGCCGGCGTCGCGGACGATGGTGCACATTGGGGGCTAGTTAAAGCAAGGGGCGCAGCAATGCATTCCTGGAACCTTCTTGAGCCTGTAGCGCTGAAACCAGCCGGCGACGTCTCCGCAGCCTTCATCCGGGCCGGATCGCTCGATTATCGCGCAGCCGCCAGGCTGGTCAGTCGCTTGCCATACGGTCGGAACCCCAATATCAGCGATCCCCTGATCGTCATGCGCGAAAACCGCGGAACCTGCAGCACTAAGCACGCGCTTCTTCGCAGGCTGGCCACCGAGCAAGGATTGAACGTGGCGCTCGTCCTCGGAATTTACGAAATGCACGAGCGCAACACGCCCGGCGTTGGGCTCATCCTCAAGAAGCATGGACTAGTGGTCCTTCCGGAAGCACATTGTTATCTTCGGTACAGCGAAAAACGAATCGATGTTACGCGCGAGATCGGTTCTCATCCCCCGAAGGCTATTGCGCAATTCTTATACGAGGAAGACATCGGCGCCGAACAGATCACCGATTACAAGGCCACTCTTCATCGGCAATTCCTGCGGCGCTGGATAGCCGAATCCAGCGGGGCTTCTGGGTATGACCTCGATGAGATTTGGCGAATTCGCGAGGAATGTATTGCAGCCCTGAGCGGTGATCCAAGTGTCGTTGCGGTAAGATCGTCTGCGTGAAACGAATCGCGCTAGGTGTCGTCGCGATGGCCGTACTGGGTTCAAGCCACTACGCTAGAGCCCAATCCAATCCCACAGCGAGCCAACAGGCCTATCTCGGTTTCGACCGCAACAACTATCCCGGCGACCAGAATCTACAAGCTCTGCGCAAGGCGTTTTCATTCGCAGGGTACTGGCTAAGCCGGCCTCCGAGTGCGCGCGTCAACACCTGGATAGGGAAGCGTCCCAAACTGCAAGCCGCGGGATTTGGATTTCTGGTGCTGTTTAACGGCAGGCTCTACGCCGACCTGAAAACCGTTTCCCGCGCGACGGCTCTTGGCAAATCCGATGCGAAAGCCGCGGTTGCGGCGGCTCATCGCGAGGGATTTCCCGGCGACACCATCATCTTTCTCGACCAGGAACAGGGTGGACGCATGCTGCCTGAGCAGAAAGCCTACATCTATGCCTGGGTCGATGGCGTGAACGCTTCCGGCTTTCGCGCCGGCATTTATTGCTCCGGCATTCCGGCTGAAGAAGATCGGGGCACAACGATTGTCACGGCCAACGACATTCGCCAGAATGCCGGCGGCCGCAAGATCGTTTACTTCGTCACGGATGACGCCTGTCCGCCCGCTCCAGGATGTGCTTTTCCGAGAAAGCCACCGAGCCCCGCAGACAGCGGAATTGGCTTTGCCGATGTCTGGCAGTTTGCTCAATCACCGCGAAGAGACGTTTCGGCTGGATGCCCGGCCACCCACAACGCCGACGGCAATTGCTATCCGCCGCAGGTGGATGTCCGACAAAAGCTGCACATTGACGTCGAGACGGCCACGTCGCCGGATCCGTCGCAAGGCAGAAGTCGCTGACAACCGCAACCACAGAGAACACAGAGGGCCACGGGGAAAAGGCAATGCAATTTGCGTTTTGCACTGTCGGAAGTGCACAATGTACGCAGGTTACCCAGTCATTTGCGGGTGTGACTTCGGTTAGCACAAAAAGGCGAACCTTCTCCCGCGGCTAGGCATCCTACTATTAGTGAAGAATCACTAAACGGCTATCAACATCCCCGCCGGTTGGGCGTCGAAAGACGTAGTGAACCGGCTGTAGCCGCTGAGTTGCTTTCAACATCCCCGTTCCAGATCGAGCGGAGTGCGCGCCAAGCGCGCTACTGCTTATTTGGAGCTGAAGGCGAGACATAACGATGGCTACAGCGACCGCAGTTTGCAGTCTGGAAAATTATCTCCTTCTGCCCGATAGCACCATGGACGAGCGCATCGCCGCTGCCCGCGGAGCTCTGGGCCGCGAATGCGTTGTTCTCGGGCACCACTATCAACGCGATGAAGTCATCCGCTTCGCCGACTATCGTGGCGACTCCTACAAGCTAGCCCAGCAGGCGGCGCGCGCCGGAGGCAAATACATCGTCTTTTGCGGCGTCCACTTCATGGCCGAGAGCGCCGATGTTCTCAGCCGTCCCGGCCAGGTCACGGTCCTTCCCGATCTCAACGCCGGCTGCTCCATGGCTGATATGGCAGAAATCACGCAAGTGGAGAATTGCTGGGAGCATCTGGTGGCCGCCGGTTTGACCGACGATTCCGGTGCGGGCGTGACGCCCATCACCTATATGAATTCTACCGCTGCTATAAAAGCTTTCTGTGGCGAGCGGGGCGGCGTCGTTTGCACATCATCGAACGCGGATGGTGCATTTCAGTGGGGCTTCGCGAAAACTCCCAAACTTCTCTTTCTTCCCGACCAGCATCTTGGCCGCAACACTGGTTACAACCTCGGCATTCCGCTCAATGAAATGGTGGTCTGGGATCCCTATATGCTCAACGGTGGTCTGACTCCAGATCGTTTGCGCCAGGCCAAGGTGATCTTGTGGAAAGGTCATTGCTCCGTCCACCAGCGTTTCCTGCCCGAGCACGTGGACAACGTTCGCGCCAAGTATCCTGGCATTCGCGTGATTGTGCATCCCGAATGCCGTTGGGAAGTCTGCCAGAAGGCCGATGGCATCGGTTCCACCGAAGGCCTGCTCAAGATCATCCGTGAGGCGCCGTCGCACACCATGTTTGCGGTCGGGACCGAGATTCACCTGGTCAATCGCATGGGCAAGGAATTCGCAGACGAAGGGAAAAAAGTCATCACTCTCGACGACTCTGGCTGCCTGTGCACGACCATGTTCCGCATCTCGCCACAGCACCTGTGCTGGGCGCTGGAGAACCTCGCCGAAGGCAACATCGTCAACCAGATCAAAGTGAAAGACGATGTAAAGCACTGGGCAAAGGTGGCGCTGGATCGGATGCTGGAAATCCAATAAACCGTCGTTGGTCGTGGGTCGTCGGTCGTAGGCCCAAAGCTTTAATATGTGCAGATCACGAACAGTTCCTGCCAACGGCCAACGACCGACGACGCGCCACCCAAGCCCGGTGCTAAGATAGATCTATACCCCATGGCCGACCGCACTTTCACCCTCGAAGAAGCCCAGATGTTGCTATCCACCCTCGAGTCACTCCTGCGTGCTTCGATTGAGGGGAAGAAGCTCATCGAATGCGTGGACACTGAGCTGCAAGAACTGGCGCATCGGGTGTTCCTGCAGGGCGGGCTGCAAGTGAGTGTGGTTCACATGGCGCGCCGCAAAGCGGAGCGCGAGAAGGCGATTCAGCGGGTCAAAGATGCCCTGGCGGAGATCGACTCCACCGGCGTGCAGGTGAAAGACCTCGACACCGGCCTGCTCGATTTCCCCTGCGAAGTGGATGGCCGCATCGTGCTGCTGTGCTGGAAGCTGGGAGAAACTGGAATCACTCACTGGCACAGCGTGAGCGAGGGGTTTGCCGGCCGCAAGCCGATTGACGAGCGCATCGCCAAGGCGAAGAGAGCCAACTAGCTTCTCCGAAACGCCGCTTCCTCAAGCGTCCAAATCTTCCGTGCAAGTTCTGCTCCTCGGCTACGTTCTATCAAAGAGCGCATCGTTCCCGATTTGGTAACCGAAGTACCCGTAACCGCGCTAGCCCGTGTTTTTCTCTGCTACAATTTTCATAGGGGCGCGGCGAGCAAGAAAGATACTTGGTTGAGGATTGTTTAACATGTTAACTGGCAAGAAGAAACTCGAGATTCTGGCTGCGTTTGCGACCCTACTTTTGTTCGCTGTAGGAGTGGCCTGCAACGGCTTCTTTGTTGACCCCGTGCTGACTGGGATCACAGTCGGTCCGACTGCAACCATTCAGACCACAGAAACCGTCCAAATGAGCGCAACGGGCACCTTCAACGATGGCAGCACTTCGTCGTTGACCAGCGGCGTGAGTTGGAGCACCGGCACTCCCAGCGCGGCATCAGTCAGCAAATCTGGGCTGGTTACCGGCGTCGGACAAGGGAGTTCAATAATTACGGCCGCTTCCGGTACTCAAACCGGCACGGCAACTATTACAGTCACCATTGGCGGAATCACGTCGATCAAGGTCACGACCGCCGACGGTAAGACGAGCATCCCATTTGGCACCACTGAACAATTTGTAGCGACCGCCACCGCAGATGGAAAACAGGTTGACGTAACCACATCGGTCACCTGGACCACTAATCCAGCCACCATCACGGGTGTGAGTATCGATCCGAATTCGGGATTCCTAACCACGACATCCGGAGCCGGAGGTACAGCACAGACTTTCCAGGTGATCGCCACCGACCCGACAACCAACATTACAGGGGTGCTCAATTTCTCGGTTACGGGAACCTAGCAATTGCCCCGTCACTATGTCTGAGATTCGCTGCATCGGCATCTGCACCGGAGGGGGCGATGCTCCCGGCCTCAATGCGGTGATTCGCGCCGCGGTCAAAGCCGCAATCCTGAAATACAAGTGGAAGGTCATCGGCATTCCTGATGGCTTCGATGGCCTGATCTGGCCGGAGAAATCGCGCGAACTTACGCTCACCGATGTCAGCGGCATCCTGCCGCGCGGCGGCACTATTCTGGGCACCACCAACCGGGGCAATCCCTTCCACTACAAAATTATGGAGAACGGGGTCGAGGTGATTCGGGACATCTCCGACTCAGTGATTGCCAACTCCCGGAAGTTGGGGATCGACGCGGTCATCAGCATCGGCGGTGACGGTTCACAAAAGATTGCCCAGGAACTCTTCGAAAAAGGCATGAAGATTGTGGGCGTCCCCAAGACCATCGACAACGATCTGTGCGCCACCGAAGTGACATTCGGCTTCGACACCGCGCTGCACACTGCGACCGATGCCGTCGATAAGATTCACACCACCGCCGAATCCCACCACCGCATTATGGTGGTGGAAGTCATGGGCCGCGACGCCGGTTGGATCGCCATTGAAGCTGGCATTGCAGGCGGCGCGCATGTCATTCTGATCCCCGAGATTCCCTTTTCCGTGCAAAAGATCTGTGAGCATGTTGCCTTGCGAGAGAGCTTCGGCAAGCGCTTTACCATTATTGTGGTGGCCGAGGGAATCAAGCTGCCGCAGGAGTGGAAGGAAAAGCGTCGCACCGGCTCCGTCGGCCCCCGCATCGGCGACGCCGTGGCCGCAGGTACCGGCAAGGAAGTGCGAGTCAGTATTCTGGGACACATCCAGCGCGGCGGCTCCCCTACCCCGTTTGACCGCATCCTGGCTACGCGCTTCGGTGTGGCTGCCGTGGATCTGATCGCCAAAGGCGCGTTCGGAAAAATGGTCTGCCTGCGCAATGAACGCATTGGTTCCGTGGACATAGGGGATGCCGTCGGCCAGTTGAAAACCGTCGATCCTCAGGGAGAGTTGGTCTGCGCCGCCCGCGCGATCGGCATGTGTTTTGGGGATTGATCCGCGCCACTCACCAATTCGCTAAACATTCCTCGTCCACTACCTGCGCTATATTGAGTTTGTGACCTCCCTGAAAATCAGGTCGGCTTCCAGCTTGGTGCCGCTGGCGCTGGCTGTGCTATCACTCACAGCTTGCAACCGCCACAGCAAAATCCAGGAAATGGCTTATGTTTCCGCTCCACAGGTGGTTCTGCGTGATCGCGTGGCCGCAGTCTTCAATAAGAATGGAACGGTGAAAAACGGCGAACAGGTCCAGATCCTGGAGCGAGAGAAACGCTTTGCCCGTGTGCACACCCAGGGTGGCCTTGAAGGCTGGATGGAACAACGCTACCTGGTGAGTCAGCAGGTGTTCGACGGGTTCCAAAAGCTGTTGCAGCAGGAGCAGAACCATCCTGTCCAGGCCATCGGGACCACGCGCAACGATACGAACATCCATCTGGAGCCGGGGCGTGAGGCCGAACACCTGTTCCTGCTCAGCCAGGGTGCAAAAGTATCAGTCCTGAAACGCGCCACCGCCGAGAAAGTTATTCCCGGAGTCGCTCCCACTGCGAAAGCCGATGGGAAGTCGCCGAACTCTCCCACCGCGATTGTCGAAGATTGGTGGCTGATTCGTGATCCCGAGCAGCACGTCGGCTGGGTGCTGGCGCGGTTGGTGGATATTGACGCACCGCTCGAAATTGCACAGTACGCCGAAGGCCAGCGCATCGTCGCATTCTTTGTGCTCAACCAGGTCGCGGATGGGGACAAGAAAGTCCCGCAGTATCTGGTTCTGCTGACCGAGCCCCGCGATGGCTTGGATTTCGACTTCAACCAGGCGCGGGTCTACACCTGGAACGTGAAACGCCATCGTTACGAAACCGCCTATCGCGAACACAACCTGAACGGAGTCTTGCCCGCGGCCGTTACCCAGGAGGACTTTGACAAAGAAGGCGCGCTGCCGGTGTTTGTGCTGCGAGTGAAAGACGATGGCGGCAATACCTCCGAACGGAAATACAAGCTGAACACGCCGATCGTGAAGCGCGTGCTCGCGCCGGGAGAGACGGCTGCGAAACCGGCAGGGAAGAAGCGCCATGGGCAGCAGTGATTCCGCGCTTCTAGGGCTCCCGTTCGGCCACTTCGATCCGCGGCAAAGACGGAAGCGGCTGGCCCTTATCGAATGCATCCAGCCACTGGGCGAGCGATTTCAGCAATCGCGGCACTTGAACGCCGTGGAAGTCCCGCGGATGCCCGGCAAGGTTCTTCATCGCTCGCAGCAGCACCGACCGCATGCCCACGCGGTTTCCCGTGGAGTAGTGATGAAGGGCGACGGCTACCTGGACGAGTCCCTGCCAAATTTTCTTCTCTTCCTGGGGCGCAGCCCGCCACACGTCTTCGAGCACCTCGTGTGCGGCGAAGAACTTGCCCCGGTTGAACAACGCGATCCCGTGGAGATATTCATGTTCGTTGGCCGTCACCGCGAGTGCCCCCAGAAAACAAAACCTCGCGCCGCAGCGCGAGGTTCTAAAACCAGCCCAGCACCTAGCTGCCGAAAATCCCGTAGTGGGAACTCGAGGCCATGAAGAACAGCAAAGGGACCGAAAGAAAAAAGTTTGTCCGCGATGCCAGAAAGGCCTGACGGGCAAGCACTGCCGCGTTGGCGGGCGGGTTCCCGGCCAGTGTTCCCAGAATTATCTTCTTCTGATTCGGCCAGATGATCCCCCAGACGTTAAATAACATGATGATGCCCATGCCGCCACCGACGCCAATCGAAAGCACATGGTTGTCGTCCCGGCCCACCGGCGTGTAGTTCAAGAACAGGTAACCTGCCGCGATCACGACGACGGTCGTAATCAGACCCAGCACGTATCCACTGGGCGCTTTGGAGATCACAAAGAAGAGGATTCCCCAGGAGACGATCCAAACCAGCAGAAAGAACCCTATGGTGCTCAGGGGGCTGACTCCCATGCGCTGGGCATCGCCAGCCACGAAAACCTGTGCCCAATACCAGAATCCCACGAAAACCGTGATCAGAGCGCTCCAGCGAAACAATTGCAGCGTGGGCAGAGTCATGTATTGGAAAACTTTCGGCTTCATCCCCGCATCCACCTGCTTCATGAAGGGGACGTTAACCAGGTTGAAGAAGTAGAGCAATCCGATCCAGGTGATACCGGCCAGGAAGTGTACCCATCGTAGAAGGAAAGTCAGAGCCTCGGTGCCAGTGTGCGTGGGCATCACCAATGACGTGGTGACCGCAATCAGATCGTGCATTTTGTTCCTCCGGCAAATCTGTTAAGTCGCTCTCCCCGGTTCTGGGCCGGAGGAGCACCGCAGCGTATCCGCAAAGTAAGGCCGTTCGCTGGACCTGCACTGCGAGCCACAGGTACCTGCATTTTGTTCTAGTTGCAAGTGCGGCGCTGGAATATTTGCACTTTAAGGTACTTATGTCAACCGGCGGCTGCGAGGAGTAACGCGTTACCAATGAGGTGGCAGCTTGATTAGCTTGAAAAGTGGCCAGCAAGGCCGTATTGTACGGACATTGCTTCGAGAGCCTGCACGCCCGGAAGACCGGTACTGGCGGATCTCGAATTCCCCCCCCGTTCCTCATGCCCAATTGGCATGTGGGATTGATGTACCGTGGCGCTTCAGAATGCTCTTGTAGTCAGGGAGCCGAGGAGATTGGCATGGACAGCAAGCCGGCACAGAACATTCAGGACTCGTTTCTTAACACTGCGCGTAAAGAGCGGTTGAATATAACCATCTATCTGTTAAGCGGCGTCAAGTTGACCGGGCGCATTCGTTCCTTCGACAAATACTCCGTCGTGCTTGAGACCAATAATCAGGAGCAGCTAATCTTCAAGCACGCTATTTCAACCATAGCCATGGGCCGAGCCATCCATGGCCACACCGACAAGCCAACAGTAATGCCGTCATCATCGTCCACGGCTCCGGCGGTTGACGCGGGCTCGGCTGCAGCGGCCGCTTCGGGCACGGAAGGATAGGGCAGTCTTTTTTTGCGCAGGTCAGAAGGCAAGACTTTTCGCGAGGTTTCCCGGGGTGATCCCTCGAAGATGAAGACCGTTCAGCGGTCCTCGACCGAGCGTGCCTTTCTGGTTGGGATCGAATACCGGGTCCGCACGCCGCAAGGCAAGGCTGGAAAGAAATCCCTCACCAGCGAAGCCCAGGCGGCCCGCGACAATGCCAGCGGCGCGGCGTCAAAATCGAAAGCGCCGACCATTCCGCAGTTCAGTGCCGAAGAATCGCTGGAAGAATTGCGGACTCTCGCACTGAGTGCCGGGGCGGAAGTCACTGGCGAATTCCTCCAGCATCGCGACCGCCCAGATCCAGCCACGCTAATCGGCAAGGGAAAACTCGAGGAAATTGCCGGTGCTGCGGCTTCAGTGTCGGCTGACCTCCTCCTCTTCGATCACGACCTGACCGCCTCCCAACAGCGCAATATCGAAAAAGTAGTCAACATTCGGGTGATTGACCGAACTCAGCTCATTCTCGACATTTTTGCCCGCCACGCCCGAACCCGTGAAGGCCAGTTACAGGTGGAACTGGCTCAACTGGAATATATGTTGCCGCGACTCGGCGGAAAGGGCATCGAGATGTCGCAACTCGGCGGCGGCATCGGAACCCGCGGCCCCGGTGAAACTCAACTGGAAACCGACCGCCGCAAAATCTATCGCCGCATTCGCCACGTTAAGGAACAAATAGAAAATGTGCGGCGCACTCGAGCCCAGCAACGCCAGCGCCGCGAGTCAGTTCCGGTGGCGACGGTTGCGTTGGTGGGCTACACCAACGCCGGGAAGTCCACGCTGTTTAACGCCCTGACCCAGGCCACCGTGCTGGCGTCGCCCAAGATGTTTGCCACTTTGGACCCCACCATCCGCGGCGTAACGCTACCATCGAAACGCAAGGCGTTGCTCTCCGATACCGTGGGATTTATCCGCAACCTGCCGCACACCCTGGTTACGGCATTCCGCGCGACGCTCGAAGAAGTACAGCGCGCAGCTTTGATCTTGCAAGTCTCGGACGCCAGCAGCCCCATGTCTGCCGAACAAGACGCCCAGGTGGACCGCGTACTGAAGGAGTTGGAGGCGGACACCAAGCCACGCCTGCGCGTGATGAACAAGATCGACTTGCTGCCTCCCCGGCAACGCGACAGCCTGCGAGACGACGCGACGTCGGTCCATGTTTCGGCAGCCAAAGGCGTCGGTATGAGCACGTTGATGGATCGGATCGACGAGGCGCTTTCCGAAGATGCCATCAGCCGGATTCGCTTGCGCATCCCGCAAAAAGAAGGAAAGACGCTGGCCATGTTGGAAGCCCGTGCGCGGATCTACTCACGCGCCTACAAAGACGGCTCGGTGGAGCTGGAAGTTGAGGCGCCGGAGTCGGTGGTGAGAAGGGTAAAGGAGTGGATTCGGGATACCCAGAAATCTCAATAAGGCCGCTCTCGCCGCATTCGAATGATAGTCTCGGAGAGGGGTTCGCCCTTGATCGGGTGAAATACCAAATCCCGCTTCTCTCGTCGGTGAAGCCTGGTTCTCACCAACAGATCCAGTGGTTCGGCCGTCCGGTGCTTTCGTCACGAATCTCTGACTTCGACTTACGCTCCCAGGCCAACGACTATCGACTGGCATTTAAATGGGCCAGCTACCAAGAAGCGGTGACATTCCTTGGCTGCCGGCCCATTCGATCCTGAATTGGATCGGAGGTGATGCTTTTATGCTAGTCCCCTCACCTCAGAAGTCAAGCATTCTTTCCACGGAAATTTGGCCGCTTGACAATTGGCCGAAAGTACAGTCTCGATGCGGAACGCGCCGCTCCTCCCCGCCCTCACCTGCGTTGACACTAAGCCTCACAGGATGTTAGGTTTATTGGTTTCTTAGGCCCTCATTCGCTCAAGATATTTCAAGACCCAACATGGACCAGACGCTTCGACAAGTAGGGGAATTACTGCTCGGATCCGTACCCACCATCATCTTGATGGTGCTGCTCTACGGACTCTACAACCTGCTGGTGCATAAGCCTCTGACCCGCGTGCTCGACGAGCGCCGCAGCAAGACCGAGGGAGCCGTCGAAAAGGCGCGCGCCGACATTGCCGCCGCCGAAGCTCGAACCGCGGAATACGAACAGCGCCTACGGGAAGCCCGCTTGGCAGTATTCAAGAGCCAGGAAGCGCGGCGGCAGCAGGTGTTGCAGGCCCGGAATGCGGTTGCCGCCGAAGCCCGCAGCAAAGCCCAAGCTCAAGTGGAGCAGGCGCACGCCGCCATAGAAAAGGACAAGATCGCCGCCCAGGAAAGGCTGCAAGCTGAGAGCGGCAGAATCGCAGCCGAAATCATTCGCACTGTGCTCCAGCAGGGAAGCGCTCCCGCGGCGGGAGGCGCACGATGACATTGACCACGATGACATGGGCAACGATGCGCCGGATCTTATTGTCGCTTCTCGCCACCGCGGCACTGAGCCTGACGACTCTCTGCCATGCCCAGGAGCCGTCAAACCCTCAGCCGCAGCCCAATCACCAGCCCGGTGTCGGACAGCAACTGGTGAGAGAAACCCGTGAAGCTGCGGGCGAGGACGACACTGCTAAGCTCAAACACTCGGGTGCGGTGCTGTGGTTAGCCAAGCACACGGGCCTGAGCATTGAGCAGACTTACTTGCTAAGCTTACTCCTGAATTTCGTTGGTATAGGCCTCTTAGTGCATGCTTTTTACAGGTGGGGGATACCAACGCTGATCCCGGCTCCGGGGCCGTATATGCGCCAACGGTCGGTGCGGATACGCCAGGCGATGGAGGACGCGCGCCAGGCCAGCGAAGACGCCCGCAGGCGTATTGGCGATATCGAATCGCGGCTTTCCCGGCTGGATGCTGAAATCGGGGAGATGCGTGCTTCCGTTGAAAGGGAGGCGGCTGCGGAGGAAGAACGAATTAAAGCTGCGGCGGCGGAAGATGCCCGTAAGATTATTGCCTCCGCGGAAGCAGAAATTGCGGCAGCCGCAAAGTCTGTGCGCCGGGAACTCACTGCCTATGCCGCCGATCTCGCGGTCGCCTTGGCAAGAAAGCAAATCCAGGTGGACGCTGCCACTGATCAGGCTTTAGTACGCAACTTCGCGCAACACATTGCCGCCGCGAGTGGCGATGTGCCGAAGGGCAAACAGTAATGGCCACCGTCATCAACACCTACGCTCGCGCCTTTGCCGATGTGGTTTTCGCCAGCCACCTCGACCCAGCCAAGACCCTGAAAGAAGCGCAGGATCTAGCCGAACTGGTGGCTGCAAACAAGCAACTGCGGGACGTCTGGGCAACGCCATCGATTCCGGCCGAGCAAAAGCGTGCGGTGCTGGACGCGATCGTGCAACGTGAAGGGATCTCGCGTACAGTACGAAACTTTGTCGCCGTCCTGATGGACCATCGCCGTATCGGTTTCCTGGCGGCGCTCGTCAAACAGTTCGAACTGGAACTGGACGCCCGCATGGGATTCGCCGAAGCACAAATCACCAGCGCCCACGAACTCGGCGAGACCGAACGCGCCGCGCTCGAAAGTCAGGTGCAGATCATGATGGGGAAGAGAGTCCGCGCGCGCTATTCGCGGGACGCCTCGCTGCTGGGAGGTGCCGTCGTCAGAGTCGGCAGCACCATTTATGACGGTTCCGTGGAAGGGCAGCTGGAAAAAATCAGAGAGGCTATTAGCTCTTAGCGTTTAGCTCTTGGCGAGAAACCAAGACAAGCCCTGAACCGCGAAGCTCGCAAAGAAATGCTGCAAAGGTCGCAACGGAAAGCGAAGAGCTAGGAGCCAAAAGCTAAAGGCTGACTTTATGGCACAAATCAAAGCAGACGAAATCGCACAGTTAATCCGGCAGCAGATCTCGAACTACGAATCGAAGATCGCGGTCGACGAAGTCGGTACCGTGGTCACCCTGGGCGACGGTATCGCCCGCGTCTACGGCCTCGACAAAGTCATGGCCGGAGAGTTGCTCGCCTTCCCGCACGACGTGGCAGGCATCGCTATGAACCTGGAGGAAGATCAGGTAGGCGTTGTGCTGCTCGGCGACTACACCGAGATCAAAGAGGGCGATGAGGTAAAGCGCACCGGCCGCATCATGAGCGTCCCCGTCGGTGACAACCTGATCGGGCGCGTCGTGAACTCGCTCGGCCAGCCGATCGACGACAAAGGCCCCATCGCGAGTGACAAGTTCATCGCTCTGGAGCGCATTGCTCCAGGCGTCATCGATCGCCAGCCGGTGCGCGAGCCCATGGCCACCGGCCTCAAAGCCATCGACAGCATGATTCCGATCGGCCGCGGCCAGCGCGAGCTTATCATCGGCGACCGCCAGACCGGAAAAACTGCGGTTGCACTTGACACCATCATTAACAGCCGCGGCAACGATCTGATTTGCATTTACAACGCGATCGGGCAGAAGCGGTCGTCGATTGCACAGGTGGTAAAGATCCTGGAAGACGCGGGCGCGATGGAATACACCATCGTGGTTGCGGCTTCGGCCTCTGAACCCGCCCCCATGCAGTACATCTCTCCCTATGCGGCTTGCGCTATGGGAGAATTTTTCCGCGACAGCAAGCGCCACGCCCTGGTGATTTATGACGATCTTTCCAAGCACGCCGCATCGTACCGTGAGATCTCGCTGCTGTTGCGGCGGCCACCCGGACGTGAAGCGTATCCCGGCGACGTCTTCTACCTCCATTCACGATTGTTGGAGCGTGCTGCGAAACTGAGCGACAAACAAGGTGGGGGATCGCTGACCGCGCTGCCGGTGATCGAGACCCAAGCGGGCGACGTTTCCGCCTACATTCCAACCAACGTTATTTCCATCACCGATGGGCAGATATTCCTGGAAACTGACCTGTTTAACAGCGGCATTCGTCCCGCCGTGAACGTCGGTATCTCGGTCAGCCGCGTAGGTGGCAGTGCGCAGATTAAGGCCATGCGTCAGGTCGCTGGCAGCATGAAACTTGAGCTGGCGCAGTTCCGCGAGCTCGCCGCTTTCGCGCAGTTCGGCAGCGATCTCGACAAAGCTACCCAGGCCCAGCTCAATCGAGGACAGCGTCTGGTGGAAGTCCTTAAGCAGAAGCAATTCTCGCCGCTGCCATTCTCCAAGCAGATTCTGGTCATTTATGCAGGTACGAACGGCTTCTTGGACGATCTCGCAATCGATCAGGTTCGAGATTTCGAAGCGGAACTGTACAAGTTCGTGGATGCCACTAACCCAGGATTGCTGCGCACGATCATGGAGAAGAAAATTCTCGATGATGCGCTCAAGGCGGAAATGACGAAAGTGATCAAGCAGTGCAAAGAGACGTTCGTGACGCAGAGACAAAAATAAGCCCTTGGCTCTTAGCTGTTGGCTTTTGGCTTGGTGCCAACAAAAGAAGCTAAGAGCCAAGAGCTAAAGTATGGCCAACATTCTCGACATTCGCCGCCGTATTCGCAGCGTGACCAACACGCGGCAGATCACCAAAGCCATGAAAATGGTTTCGGCGGCCAAGCTGCGCCGTGCGCAGGAACGCGCCCTGGCCGCCCGGCCTTATGCGCAAATGTTGACCAACGTGCTCAAGTCGCTGGTCTCGCGGGCCGAGATCTACGATTCCGAAACTGGCGAGCCCAAGCATCCTCTATTGGCGCAGCGCCCGGAGCACAACATTCTTCTGATCGTGGTCACCGGAGACAAAGGCCTGGCTGGCGCTTTCAATACCAATATCCTGAAAGCGGCGGTCCGATTCCTGCAATCCCAGGCTGGAGAGAACATTGAGATCGAAACAATTGGGCGCAAGGGACGCGATTTTCTCCGCCGCCGGTACCCAACCGCCGCGCCACGGACGGCGGAGTCGCAGACCCCTGTTGGCATCGCTCTCGTCGGTGAGCAAATTGGTGTGTTCAACAGGATTGATTACTCCCTCGCTTCCGAGATGGCGGAGCGGGTCATCAAGCGCTATGCGGACAACGATATCGACGCCGTGTATTTGGTCTATAACGAATTCAAGTCGGTGATCACCCAGCGGCTCATTGTCGAGAAGGTGCTGCCTATTGAGCATGTCGGCGAGGTCAGCGTCGCTCTGGCCGAGGGCATGAGCGAAGAAGAACGGAAACGTGCGCTGGAAGCAGCCAAAGGAGCTGGCGTAGGAATTCGTCCTCCCGACACGCATGAGGCGGACGCCGCGGCAGCCAAGTTCGCGACTGGTCCGGTGGATTACATCTATGAGCAACCGGCCGAAGAATTGTTTCGCTCGCTGCTGCCGAAATATGTGGGCATACAGATTTTCCGCGGTCTCCTGGAATCGGTGGCCGCCGAGCATGCCGCCCGCATGACCGCCATGGACGCCGCCACCAGCAATGCGACCGACATGATCGACTCGCTGACTCTGGTCATGAACCGCGCGCGCCAGGCCAAGATTACGAAAGAGATTATTGAAATTGTGAGTGGAGCAGCAGCAGCACAGTAGAGCACTTAGCAATTAGCACTCAGCATTTAGCCAACAGGGGTTCGAGTAGACATTAGCAACGCCGTTGAGTGGCTAAGTGCTAAATGCCAAGTGCTAACTGCTAGAAGCAGAGAGCCAAAAATATGCCAGAAAACATCGGACACGTAATCCAAATTTCCGGTCCCGCCGTGGACGTGCAATTTGAAATCGGCAAGATGCCGCCCATCTACGAAGCGCTACGCGTAGTCAGCCAGGGCTTCAAGGTCCCGTCGGAAATCGACGTCATTCTCGAAGTCCAACAGCACCTTGGCGAAGGCCGCGTGCGCTGTGTTGCCATGCAGCCCACCGACGGCATGGTCCGAGGCATGAAGGCCATCGATTTGGCCGGACCGATCTCCGTGCCCGTGGGCCACGGCACTCTCGGCCGTGTGATGAATGTGATCGGACAGCCGGTGGATGAACTGGGACCAATCGCGCACACGAAAACCATGCCCATTCATCGCCCCGCGCCCTTGTTTGACGAGCAGGCCACGACCGCGGAAATGTTCGAAACCGGTGTCAAGGTCGTCGATCTCATCCAGCCATTCTTGAAGGGCGGCAAGATCGGATTGTTCGGCGGCGCTGGCGTGGGCAAGACGGTTTTCATTCAAGAACTGATCAATAACGTCGCCAAACAACACGGGGGATTCTCGGTATTCGCCGGTGTCGGCGAACGCACTCGCGAAGGCAACGATCTTTGGTTGGAAATGAGTGAGTCCGGCGTTATTAAACCGGGTGATCCTTCCAAATCAAAAGCCGCGTTGATTTACGGTCAAATGACCGAGCCGCCAGGCGCGCGTCTTCGCGTGGCGTTGACGGGACTCACTGTCGCCGAATATTTCCGCGATGAGGAAGGCGCTGACACGCTACTCTTCATCGATAACATCTTCCGCTTTACCCAAGCCGGATCCGAAGTGTCAGCGCTCCTGGGCCGCATGCCCAGTGCCGTCGGTTACCAGCCCAATCTTGCGACCGAGATGGGCGAATTGCAGGAGCGGATCACCTCTACGAAGAAAGGTTCGGTCACTTCAGTGCAGGCGATTTACGTGCCTGCCGACGACTTAACCGATCCAGCTCCAGCGACGACCTTCGCTCACCTCGATGCCACTACAGTGCTTTCCCGTGCGCTCACTGAAATCGGTATTTATCCCGCGGTCGATCCGCTGGCTTCGACTTCGCGCATTCTCGATCCTCGTATCGTTGGCCAGGAACATTACGACGTGGCGCAAGGAGTGAAGAGAACTCTGCAGAGCTACAAGGATCTGCAAGACATCATCGCCATTCTCGGTATCGATGAACTGAGCGAAGATCAGAAGGTAACGGTTCAGCGGGCCCGCAAGATTCAGCGGTTCCTGTCGCAACCGTTCCACGTCGCCGAGCAATTTACCGGCGCGCCCGGTCGTTACGTAAAGATCGCGGACACAGTGAAGGGCTTCAAAGACATCAACGAAGGCAAGTACGACGACGTTCCGGAGCAAGCGTTTTATATGAAGGGAACTATTGACGAAGTGCTGGAAGCGGCAGAGAAGCTGAAGGCTGCGTAAGAGCTTTCAGCCATCAGCTGTCAGCCAACCCGCTGAAACCGACGGTTCATGACAAGTCTGAAAGCTGAAGGCTGAGAGCTGAAAGCTGAATTTATGCCCGACACATTCCAACTCGAGATCGTGACCCCAGAAAAGCTGGTGGTGCGCGACGTCGCGGAAGAGATCCAGATTCCTGGCAAGAACGGGTACCTGGGAATTCTTCCCGGTCATGCCCCGTTGATCTCGGAACTGGCCGTGGGAGAAATCACGTATCGCAACGGAAATACTACGACCCGCCTCGCGGTGGCTTGGGGATTCGCCGAGGTATTGCCTGACAGAGTCACGATCCTGGCCGAAACCGCCGAGCGGGCTGCCGAAATTGACATCACGCGTGCGCAGGCGTCCAAGCAGCGCGCCGAGGCGAATCTTGCGAGTTCAGCCACGGAAGAAGACTTCGAGCGCGTAACAGCAGACTTGCAGCGCGCCGAAACCCGGCTGGAAGTTGCGGAAAAGAAGAACTAGGACTTCCCAACTTCCTGCTCATTCCGAATCGCTTAGCGGCGAGGAATCTGTTTCTTCATCACCCAGCCCTTAATCACCGCAACCCGGTCTTTTTCAGTGGCTTCTTCTTGAAATTTACACAGGATTCATCCTGCCGTCACACCGCCGTAACACGTGCCGGGCTAGACTGCCGCACCGACTAACTTCAGGGGACGCCGGGGGTCTTGGTGTCTTCGATCGCTGGGAGCAGAGCGGCTTGCGGACGGTATGAGACAACTCATCTTTGTGGTTGACGAAGTCGAGGGTTGCGAGACGGCAAGGGACTGCTTAGAGACCGCTGGATACGAAGTACGCACCTTTTCGACCAGTGAAATGATTGCCGAGGCGGAAATCGACCGGCCCGCGCTGATGCTGATTTCACTGCTTCTGCCCGACGGAAGTGGAATCAGTCTTTGCCGCCGCATTCGCGAAAATCCATTCCTGGCGCGCACACCCCTGCTTTTTCTGCTCGACGACGCCACCGAGGAGCACCGCATTCTCGCGCTCGAGTCGGGAGGCGACGATTGCGTCGTGAAGCCATTCAGTCCGCGGGAACTGGTGGCGCGGGTGCAAGCCGTGCTGCGGCGCTTCTCGCCAGAGATTTCGTTCCCTGGGACCGCGACATCGGACTTTGTGATTGACAGCTCGGCAATGAGACTGTCCGTCCGCGGCGCGGAAGTGCCAACCACCAGTCTGGAGTTTCGCCTGATCGAATATCTGGCCCAGCATCGCGGACAGGTGTTCACGCGCGACCTGTTGCTGGATGCGGTCTGGGGCGACATGCAATTCGTGACTCCGCGCAGTGTGGACGCATGCATCCGCCGGGTGCGTGAAAAGATTGAGCTCGACCGCTCCCGGCCAACCTACCTCAAGACCATCCGCGGTGTGGGCTATCGTTTGGATGTGGTCCCGGTCTGGCGTTCGACTCCAAATGAAAGCTGCGACTGCGCGGTATGTGCCCGGCCGGCGGGAAGCGCCAGACTTTCGCCCCCAAGTGCCAAACGACGAGTCAATTCCGCCCACGCCAGAAGTTGAACTCGCGATCACAGACCTTCTTGCATCTGCTCCAGTTTTGCCACGGTCATTGCACATTGACATTCAGTCTGGTTCCGGACCACAATTGCCCCCACTGCAGGTTGCAGTGTCCCCGTGACCGTCCGGATGGTAGTCAGATTCTCAGAATCGAGGTGACTCCATGGGAAGGAAACTCTTCTGGATCGCCAGCAGTTGCATTCTGGCAGTGGCTGGCCTGCTCCCTTTTCAGCTCCGTGCCCGCTCCTCCGGCGCATCGCCGCCGAGCAATGAGAAGATCATCCACTCATTCACTGGCGGCACTGATGGAGAGAATCCGTCTTCGGACTTAATTCTCGATTCAGAAGGCAACCTCTACGGGACGACCTTGTTTGGCGGCGAGGCCAACTGCGTGTACCTGGGCTTAACCTGGCCGGGCTGCGGGACAGTTTTTGAACTGAAGCGTACCGCGGTTGGCTGGCAGGAGCAAATTCTGAACAGGTTCAATGTCAATGGCAACGGCGGCGCCCTGCCCGGAGCTGGCCTGATCTTCGACAGTGCAGGGAATCTCTACGGCACGACCGAGGGAAACCCCAATGATTGCGGACAGGGAAACGTCTTTAAGCTAGCGCCAAACTCCCAAGGTGTGTGGACTGAAACTGTCCTCTACAGCTTCACCTGTCAGAGCGGTGGCTATAACCCCCAAACAGACCTGGTCTTCGACGGCAAGGGGGACTTGTTTGGCACAGCAGGAAACGCAGTATTTGAACTGGTACCCCAATCCAACGGCTCCTGGAATGAGGTAACGATCCACGAGTTCAACGGCGCACCCGACGGCGCAATTCCGTCCTCTGGCGTGGTCCTGGACTCGTTGGGCAATGTCTATGGGATGACCCAGTCCGGCGGCACCGGGAAGTGTGAACTTAATCTCAAAGTCCTGGGTTGTGGCATCGTCTACGAACTCACACCTGGTTCGGGCGAAAGCTGGACGGAAACCGTGATCTATAACTTCACGCGGGGAGGCGGGTTTGGTGTGGGCCCGTCGAGTGGATTGATTTTGGACCATCCGGGCCATCTGTTTATCACGACCGTAGCGGGCGGCGACGGCCTGGGCACGGTAGTTGAGCTTACCAAGTCGCAAAAAGGCTGGGAGCAGAGGGTGCTCTATCGCTTCTACGGGAGCCCGGACGGGGATATGCCATTCGGCAAAGTGGAGATCAATGCTGGTGTCAGCTTCGGGGTGACTCGTTACGGTGGGACGAACGGCGTGGGAACGGTATTCGGGTTGGAGCACTCCGCAGTGAACCGCTGGAAGGAGAGAGTCCTTCACAGTTTTGCAGGTGGCAGCGATGGAAGTGGTCCCGCAGCAGGCGTAGTTTCCGACTCGCACGGGCATCTTTATGGCACAACCCTGACCGGCGGTGGCGGAACAGAATGTGGTCAAAACGGTTGCGGAACGGTGTACGAGGTTACGCCTTGACGGTTTTCGAACGGAGGAGAAGAGCATGATCGTGCGAGGATCAAAACGCAGAGACTTAGGCAGCGTTCGAGACACGATTCGGCTTGCCCCGGGACTGGAAAAGTCATTGTCGGCGTACGCGAGCGCAGCGATTGCGGCAGGAGTAAGTATGCTGGCCATGACAAAGTCCGCCGAAGCCGAGGTAGTGTACACGCCGGCAAACATCAGTATCCCCGCCAACGGAAGCCCAGTTCTTGTCGACCTGAACCACGATGGCGTTACGGATTTTGCCTTTTGGAATCGGAACTACTTTTCCTCGTTCTCTGGCGGTGCCCGATTCATTGCCTCTTTGTATGTAGGCTGCGGCTCCGGAAATACGTGCCAGAATCAGGGAAATGAAGTTTGGGGCAGGGGAGTTGGTTCCCGATACGGCAGGTTTGCCTCCGCGCTGCGCCCCGGTTTTTCCGTGGGCCCTAACAAGTCCTACTTTCAGCCGGGTCCGAAGGGGCGATTGGCCAAACTTTCGATGTTCTACAGCTATCAAGGTAACGTCGCCGGCAGCATTACTTACGGCCAATGGCAGTACACCCAGCATCGCTATCTCGGTTTACAGTTCATGATCAGTGGGCAGGTCCATTACGGCTGGGCGCGAGTTGCTGTGACGCGGGATGGAAAAAATGGAATTGTGGCGACGCTGACCGGCTACGCTTATGAGACCATACCCGGCAAGCCGATAATCGCGGGCCAGACCAAGAGGCCGCACGTCGGTGTCCTTCAACCCACCACTCTCGGGCGATTGGCGCAAGGCGCGTCCGGACACGGCGTTACTCCACCCGCAAAGTAATCGAAGGATCAACTTGCGCTGCGCGCCAAGCGGGCGCCCAGCATGCGATTGCCGATACGCCGGCCAGCAACGCGATCACGCCGAGATAGGTGACGGGATCGAGCCGCAACACGCCGAACAGCAGCGAAACCAGTGCCTGGCTCGCGAGCACTGCTCCGCTCAGGCCGATCACGATACCCAGGACGGTGAGCGTCATCCCTTGACGAACCACCAGCGCGAGAATGTTGCGGGGCGTTGCGCCCAAGGCTACTCGCACTCCGATCTCGCGTGTACGCTCGGTGACGCTGCCGGACAGGACCCCGTAGATTCCGGTGGCCGCTAGGGCCAGCGCCACCAGACCGAAGGCCTCGAATAAGATCAGCACAAAACGCCGTTCGGCTTCGGAGGTGGCAAGCAGGCTGTCCATGGTGGCGACGCGCACGATGGGCTGATCTTTGTCCACCGACCAGATGGCTTGTCGAATGGCAGGAACGAGCGCGGCCGCATCGCCCCGGGTGCGGACTACCAGCGACTGCACACTGTCCACCCAGGCCCACTGTGTGGACGAGGTATAAAACGCATCGGAATCGCTCAGCGCCAGCGATGCCTGCCTCACGTCGCCGACCACGCCGACAATGGTTCCCCAGGGTCGCTCCGGATGGCCAATGTCAGGCCCAATGCGAACCCCCTGTCCAAGCGGGTCTCGATTGGGAAACTTCCGCTTGGCGAATGATTCGCTGATGAGAACGGCCTGGGGCGCGCCGACAATGTCATGGTCGTTGAGCAGGCGGCCTCGGCGAAGCGGAATGTGCATGGTCTCGAAATAGCTTGGACTCACGGCGTAGCGAAACCCGTTGTCGCCGTCGCTGGTCGCATCCACCTCGAACTGTATGCCGTAGGACTCAAAATCGCCGCTCAATGGCAACTGGCTGGTGAATGCCGCGGTGGCGACCCCAGGCACTTGCCGGACAGCGTCGAGAGCCTGGGTGAAGAACCGCGCTCTGGCGCTATCGGAGTCAAATCGATGACCGGCCTCCTGCACCTGCATGGTGAGGACGTGGGAGGCATCGAAGCCGGGATCGATGGCGAACAGACGCTGGAGGCTGCGCAACAGTAATCCGGCACTGACCATCAGCACCAGCGCCAGCGCCACTTCCGCCACCACCAGCGTACGGCGGGTGAACTGATGCCCACTGGCGGTGCGTCGTGAGCTTTGTTGTACTCCGATGTAGAGGTCACCGCGAGAAGCATTGAGTGCTGGAATCAGTCCGACGAAGAGGCCGACGAGGATGGTGATGCCAAGCGCGAAAGCAAATGCTGCTGCGTCAAGATGGATCGCGTTCACGCGTGGCAGTTCAGTTGGGCTGAGCGCCACCAGCGCTTGTATGCCAAAGCGTGCCACCATCATGCCGAACCCACCGCCGAGCGTAGCCAACAGCAGACTCTCCGTCAGCAATTGGCGAACCAGCCGCGACCGTGCGGCCCCCAGTGCCGCGCGCATGGCGAACTCGCCACGCCGCTGTGCCCCGCGGGCGAGCAGTAAATTGGTTACGTTTACACAGGCGATGAGGAGGACCAGAACCACTGCGCCCAGAACCGCGAGCAGCGCCGGCTTGACGCCGCTGGTGAGTTCGCTCTGAAGTGAGTTGGTGGCAACCCCGTGCTCCATAGCTGCCCAGGATGGCCGGGGAAATTCAGGCACAGGGGTGCGGGCGATGCGATCGAAATCGCTCCTGGCCTGGTCTATGCCGATGCCTGGGCGCAAGCGCCCTACCATTTTCAGGTGATGACCCCACTCCCGCGTCTCAGTGGAAGCGATATTGGTTTTATCAAACTGCAATGGTGCCCACGCATTTGCCGATGAGGCCAAGACGCTATCGAATGCCGCCGGCATTACCCCGATCACGGTATAGCTGTCGTCATTGAGCTTGACGTGGCGTCCGATGATGGCGTTGTCGGCCCCGAAACGCCGCCACAACCGATTGCTGATGATTACAACTTTGGGGCCATTAAGAACATCCTCCGCAGGCTCGAAGTCGCGGCCCAAGACTGGCGACACGCCCAGAACGCGGAGGTAATCAGCGGTCACTCTTTGACCATCGAGGCGTTCGGGCCGGTCGGCACTGGTAAGAGTTGGTTGCCACGGGTCCGCCACGGCCAGCGTCTCGAAGGAACGATTGCGCTCTGCCAGTTCACGATAGGTGTGGAAGGTCTGGGCAATGCGGGAGCCGTCCTCGCTGATGTACGAGATCATCATGATGCGGCCGGCGTCCGGATACGGCAGAGGCTGGAACAGAATAGGATTCACCGCGCTGAAGATCGCGGTGCTGGCGCCAATGCCGAGACCTAAGATTAGGATAGCGGTGAAGGCGAAGCCCAGATTATTCCGCAACTGGCGAACGGCATACGCCAGATCCTGAAGCAGGTTGTGCATGGCTTCGTCCTCGACAGCATTCCTCTACAATATCCTCAACAATCGCCTGACGAGAATGCAGATTCAGGGGCTGGAGTGCAAACCCCCGGCCAGAGTCAAACCTTGGCTAAGTGCAAGGTTTCCAACACGGAAGCAGCTTTCTGGTTGGGAACCCGCACCAGTGTTGTGTCCACTCTCGGACGTTGCTGTCCGGAAGTGAACATGGGGCACCAAGCCGCTGGGGTCGGGGGCCGTCTCACCGCCAATCACGCGGAAATTGACATTGCTTTAACAATCCCGTAACGAATGCCGAGAGTGGTATCTTTACCCATGCCCAAGGACTCTCTGCGCATCGACGATCGGCCCGGGGCGCAGCCGGGACAACGCATTCTGAGCCTTGTTGGAGCGCTGGTTCTAACCACGCTCTTTGATTTTCAGGCGACCGTGCGCGCCGACCAATCGCGGTCTCTGATTATCGATTTCAGCGGCGTTGCCTATGTCGATTCGGCGGGGATCGGGGCGCTGGTGGGAGCTTACGTCACGCGCCAGAACAGTGGACGGGGCCTGGCGCTGGTGGGAGTGAGTGACCGGATTCATAACGCGCTCAAAATAACCCAGGTGGAGAAGTTCTTTCGCTTTTTCGATTCCGTCGGCGCGGCCGAGGAGGCCACTGCCGCGTAGTAAAAGGCTGGCGCTGGATAGTCAAGAACCGCGTCTACTTCAACGCTTTTTCCAGCAAAGAGGCAGTGCTCAGGCCGCCTTTGGACTCTGCGAACTCAGTCATCACCGGCAGGAACTTGCCTGCCATCTCCGGGGAGAGACCCAGTTTGTGGAAGGCTTCCGCCGCTTCGGCCATGCGGCCCATGTTTCCCGGTAGGGCGCTTTCGAGACTTGAGAACTCGGAGTGTTCAGCCGAAGCAGGAGCCGCCTTCAGCAGACCGCTCATGCCCGGCACAGCGGCTGACACTTTGCTGAATTCGTCTTCACTCAATCGCGTCTTAGCCAGTGCGAACAGCGTGCCTGCGCCGCCGCGAGCCTGCGGGCGGGTGATGGAAAGTTCCTTGGTCAACTTTCCGACCAATTCCGAGCTCGAGCTTTTCGTGGACGATGCGGCGGGGGTCTGAGCCTTGAGTTGTGCTCCGGCTACGACAAAGAGGCACAACCCAACTATGGCAGATGTGCTTAGCAATCGATGACTTCTGAATGTCATGTTGTCGTCCACCCTTTCGCAGCCGCAGATGGCACCGCAGCGGTTAGGTTCAAAAGCGCCACTGATCATACACCCGCGCCGCAGCTGGACAACGATAATAGGCCGGTGAGCGCGTCGAATCCACTCTCGAACCTTAACTCAACAACTTGCAGGGCCGCAATGGCAGTCTAGCCCATACCGCAGCGAGATACAGTGAGATTCTCTGGTCGACAGGCCCGCGTGGGACATGGCCGTCGCGGGCCATCTAGCAGGCGATCTGCACTTTACTGTTGGCCGGGATTCGTTCCTGCATTTGAGGTTGGAGCTTCTTCATTCCCCCAGAGGGACAGCCGGCCGTGCTCCGATCGGAAGAGGCTGGTTCGGACCTGTCATTATCGCCCTGTCAGTGGTGGGATCGTAAACGAACTGCCACTGGTAGTAGTGGTTTTTTTTGGTGAAGACACGAATCGTTTTGTGGTTGCTGTAGCTGGTGACACCAACAATCACTCTGGCACTCGCAATCTTCTCGGCTGCGGCGTCTTCTGCTGACTGCAGCGTCGCGGACTGGGGCGACATGCAATCCGTGACTCCGCGCAGCGTGGACGCATGCATTCGCCGGGTGCGGGAAAAGATTGAGCCCGACCGCTCCCGGCCAACCTACCTCAAGACCATCCGCGGCGTGGGCTACCGTCTGGATGCCGTCTCAGTCTGGCGTTCGACTCCAAATGAAAGCTGCGACTGCGCGGTATGTGCCCGGCCAGCGGGAAGCGCCAGACTGTCTCCTGCAAGTACCAAACGAAGAGTCAATTCCGCCCACGCCAGAAGCTGAATCTCACTCCGACCCGCAAATCATGCGCACACTAGACGGATTGGTCAGAAAGCGTACTTCAATCCGAATTGCATGGTGCGGGAGCGGTGGGCTTCAATGGGATGCAGAAACGCACTCCCGGCCAGGCAACTGGGATCGCCGGCGGAGAAGTTAGTTCCTCCATAGCAGTTCACGGTGTTGTTGGCCTGATTACCGCGGTCGGGGTCGTAGATGATGAATTGGTTGTGGTTGAAGACGTTGAAGGCTTCGGCACGGAATTCAAGAGTGCTGCCTTCGGTGATCTTGAAATGCTTCAACAGGGCGACATCGAAGTTCAGACGGCTGGGGTTGTTGAGGAAGTTGCGGCCGGCGTCTCCGAAGGTGAGTCCCGTTGGCGCGGCGAAGGCGGCGGAGTTCAGCAGTTGCGGACCGATACTCAGCGGGTTAGTGCTTCCATAAGGGGCGCGGGTATGGGGGTTGCCGATCACGTCCGGGTAAGAGCCTGCGCCGGTGCCGTTGGCGACGCCCGCGTTGTCGAGGACCGAGATGCCGTTGGAACTGGCGCCGTTGATCACGCTGAAGGGGGTGCCTGACTGGAAAGTGGTGATGCCGGACAGCTCCCAGCCGTCGAACAGCACGTGTCCAGCGTGGGAGGCATCCGGAAGCGGAGTGGTGGATGGCGAGGCGTCGTAGTCAACGTCGGAGAACCAGTAGCGCAACCTGGAGACTACGGAGTCAAGCCGGTAAAGGTAGCTGATGTTAAGCAAGTGGCGCTGATCGAAGTTGGAACTGGCTTTGTTGGCTGCGATGTCGAGAGCATTCACCAGAGTGGTGTCAGACCGGTCGGAAGAATCGTCGATGGAATGGCTATAGGAATAGGCGATGCCCAGAGTAAATGGACCGGTCGAACGGCGCACGGTCATCTGCATTGCGTTGTAAGTCGACGTGGCGACGTTCTGCAACGAAAAGATTCTACCGAGGCCGGGTGCAAAGGTTCGCAGGGCATTGGGATCAGGGACGGTGATTCCGGGAGTTCCGAAGCAGGCGGCTTCCAGGTTGACGAAGGCGGGATTGGTGGGAGCCACGGTTGCGGTGACGGGAGCGACTCCGGTGAGGGGATCCGGCGGCCCGAATAGAGTGAATCCGGTGGTGGATTGGAAACTCTTGCAGTCTTGAATGGTGATGGGCTGGCCCGGCAAGAACGGGTTATTGCCGGCATTGGGGGCCAGTTGGTTGACTTGTAAGTCAGTCGTCAGATGGGTGCCCTTGCTGCCGACATAGGCGACGGTTGCGACAGTGCTCGATGAGAGCTGGCGTTGTACGCTGAAACTCCACTGCTGGACGTAGGGCCAAACCGCGCGGGTTGGAATTGCGGTTACGTTGAGCGGATAGGCTCCGGCACCCGGACATTGACCGGTGGTGCCGGGGACGGTTCCGACGCCGCCGATGCAACCGTAGTCGTAGGGGCGGTTCTCGGTCATATCGAGCACCATGGGCGCGCTGCCTTCGAGCGAGCCGGTGTTGGCTTCGTTGCCTGTCCCATGGTGGAAGAACATTCCGTAGCCACCACGGATGGAAGTTTTGCCAGTGCCGGTTGGGTCCCAGGCGAATCCGACACGGGGCGCGGGATTGACGAAGTGGTTGGTCATGCAGCCGTCGGGCACTCCGTTTGCGCCGCATCGCACCAGGCCGTTGGTGATGCGGGGATCGAGATTGCTTAGATTCAGCGGGATCGGAGTGCAGTGTTGCCCATTGGCGTCGCAGCTTCCGGCTTCGGCCAGCCCGCCGGTTAGGGTGTCGATGGTGGTGGTAGCGGCCAGCGCACTGTTGAAGGCTGAAGGCACCCAGTTGTATACGTTGTTGTATTTCTCGTGCCACAGTCCGAAGAGGCTGAAACGCAATCCCATGTTGAGGGTCAGGCGGGGCGTTGCTCGCCAGTCATCCTGAAAATAGGGTTCGATCACGTTATAGCGGTTGAAGTACGTATGCTGAGCGCTGTCCTGCTGAAAGTACTTGATGCCTCCGGACGCGTTCGGTCTGAAGCTGCCGGGGCCGACCAGAAAATCGGCAAAGGAGTTGCCCAGGCTCAAAGAACTGCTGACGTTGCTGAAACCCAGGATGCCCTGGACGTCACCGGTATTCGCGCCCACCGCTTGATTAAGTTCATTGCGCTGGGCGATGACCCATTGCACCCCCATTTGCAGGGTGTGCTTGCCGACCACTTTGCTCAGGTCGTCACGGAAGTTGTAAGTCGGATTGGAATGGTGCCAGGGAAGATATCCGGGATCGACGGAGAAACCGTTCCCGCCGTAAGCGGCATTGGTGCCGCCGATGACAATCCCGGGGACCTTGTTACCGAAGCCGTTATTAAAGAGAAAGCCCATGTGCAGGTCGGCGGGCCGCTGGAAGGTGGCGCCATTAGAATCGATGTTCTTGAGGGTGATGTGGTCGGTGGTGTAGCCGACGATGACTTCATTCAGCAGGCTCGACGAAATCGTGTTGGTGAGATGGGTCACCATGCTGATTCCCGGCCCGGTGAACTGGCTCTGCACCGTCGGAAAATTATTCTGGACGGTGCCCCACTGCGGCGTCAGGATGGTCGTGTCCCAGGAATCATGGATGTAGCGGAAGCTCGCTTTCATCTTGGGGGTGATGTTGTGGTCGATCTTGAATAGCTCCTCCCGCCAATAAGTGCTGGGAGAAACATCGGCATCGAAGCAGGAACCGATACTTGAATTGCAGCCGGTGGTTGCGTTCGGGAAAGGAATAATGTTGGTGCTCAGAATGGCGGCTGCGTTGGGATCGATGGGGATAATGTTTCCTGGGTAAGTTTGAAATTGACCGGCGGCGGAAGCAGGTACGCCGGGGCAATCCGGAAACTTGGCTCGGGTGAAATTCGCCTGACCACCGGGGGTGGCGCCGATGGCAGGAGTGACAAACGGACACACGTCGCTGAAGTTTCCGCTGCGCTCGGCGACCGAAGGGACGCCTTGGTTGTAAGGAGTGGGAGTGCGTTCAAAGCGGAACTCTTCCGAGAAGAAGAAGAACGTCTTGCCTCGGCCGTCGTAGATATAGGGAATTAAGACTGGTCCGCCCAGAGTGGCACCGAAATCATTTCTGCGGTAGAGTGGGGCCTTGGTGGTCAGATCAAAGTAGTTGCGGGCATTGAAGAACTCGTTGCGAATGAATTCGTAGGCATTGCCGTGCGGTTGATCGGTGCCGGATTTGGTTTCAGCCAGGACGGTGCCGGAGGCGGTACGGCCGTACTGGGCGCCGTAATTCGAAGTCAGGACCTGCACCTCGCTCAAAGCATCGAGACTGGGATAGACGACGAGAGTGCTTTGGCTGCCGTTGAGTCCGGCATTCAGCACGTCGCCGCCGTCCACATTGAAAGAGTTGTATTCGACACGTCCGCCGTTGACGCTGTAGCGCACACTGCCGAGCGCACCCACCTTGGCTTCGTCCTGTCCGGTCTGGTTACTCACACCCGGAGTCAAGGTGATGAGTTGGGTAAAATTCCGTCCATTCAGGCCCAGGCTTACCAGTTCTTTCTGAGTGATGGTTCCGACGATCTGGGAGGTTTCGGTTTCGACCTGGGAGACCTTTTGCCCCTCGATGTTGACTGATGTGGTCTCGCCGGCAGGCTCAAGAACGGCGTCCATCGGGATGGACTGTCCCGCCGTCAGGGCGATGCCATCGGCGTGGAAGTCTTTGAACTTGGCAGAGGAGACGGTGATGCTATAGGTGCCGATCGGCAAGCGGGGAAACGAGTATTCTCCACGCTCGTTGGTGGTGACAGTTTGGGTGACGCCTGTGGCGTCACGAACTGTGATGGTCGAACCGGGAAGTACGGCGCCGGTTTGGTCGGTGACCGTACCCGACATCGAACCTGGTTTCTGAGCCGTGCTGGGGCTGGTTTGAGCGGAAGCAGCCACGGGCAAGCTCAACACGGCAGCCAAGCAGAGCAAGACTGTCAACAATCGCACAGGGTTCACCCTTCGCCTATGAGTCAAAGGAGCCACATAGTTACAGAGAAGATGTGACGAAATGATGACGGGAGGGTTAATTTCAGGTTAAAACCGAAAATTCACGAGATCCGAAACGTCAGCCAAAAGGCCTGCGGGCGTGAAGTCTGGAGCACTTCGAAAGCACATTGCATAGCATGCCGACTGGGAGAAATTCACGTGATTTTAACCACGCGGTCGTTTTGCTGCAACAAACATCGGCGATAGTCCACAGGACTCGCGCTGGCAGATTTTCCGCTGTTTCCGCTGTTTTCCCGGGTTCGCGCCAGGGTTTCGAGTCGTTTTTTACTTAGCTGGGCCGCCTCAGAAAATCCTGGCGTGCGGGCTGGAGAACATCCGCGCGCCGCAGTTCGACCACGGGGTGCTCCCCACAGCCGCGCAAACTTGCGCCATAAGGAAAACTGAAATGACTAAACGGACGACAAAAATCACGACGGCGCTATCCCTCGCCCTGGTCGTGTTTGTAGGACTAAACAGTTTTGCCGCCACACCGGTGGTGCAGTTTAACGGTGCAGGTTCCACCGGCATGTTCAATCTGGCCGCGCTGGCTGCATATTCAACTACATCGTGCGGAACCAACATCTGGACGCAGAAAAGCGGAGCCTCGGGCGTTGACAGCCGCAATACCCAGATCCCAGTACAAACCGCAAACATCTGGATTGTGTGGGCCACAAATAGTCAAGGCGCGGTTACGACCATCTGCTCATATCTTGCGGTTGATTCGGTGATTGGCAACCTTCTGCTCTTCGCCCAACCCACCGCGACACTGTCGATTCCTTCGACCGCTATCGGGACTGCCGGAAACGACTTGATCCCCACCTTGACCGATGTCCCGCTGACTCAGGCGGCGTACAATGCCATCAATAATCAACCGTTCAACGCCGCGCCTTCCGACATCCGAGCGGAAGATGCGGTTTTCGCCATGAACCGCACTCTGGCGCCCTGGAGCAACGATCCTCACTGCACTGGCTTGGGATACACCGGTAACGGCCTTATCGGAGCGCCGATCCTGAGTTCGCAAAGCAGCAAACAGGTCACTCCGGTAGCATTTGCGATCAGCGGAACGGATCCGTTTAACGGAACGCCGATTCCAGCCTGGTCCTCACTCGCCGTGGGGGCGTACCCGATCGTTGTTTTCGTGAACACCCAGACGGGGAGCGATTTCGCAAGCGCAAGCTTCACCAACGTGGATCGCTTTGTTTTGTCGGACGTCCTGAATGGCACTCTCACCCGTACTCGTGACATCGCCAATGTGGCGGGACTGCCATCGAATGGAATGCACGTTTTCTTGCGTGAGCCGACTTCCGGAACTTACAATACGACCGAATTCGACATTCCGGGCAGCGTCGAGGTGGGTTCATGCCAGGAACTTAACGTAAACCCCGCTACCGAAAACCCGCTGAACATCACCTACGCCAGCGGCGGTTCACGTGAGCGCGTGGTCGGCACGGGCGAGATGGTTTCGACCGTGGGCAAGACCGCGAATGGCATCGGCTACGCTTTCTGGAGCACCGGCAACTTCGCCAACGTGCTCACTACTGCCAAATATCTGTCAGTGGATGGCGTGGATCCTCTCAATTATTCCTGGTACCAGAGCAAGGGAGCCTTTCCCAATTGCGTGGCCCCGTGCCCCGGTCTCGTCCCGTTCGTCAATATCCTGAACGGATCCTATCCGGCGTGGACCATTCTGCGGGTGCAGTGCTACAGCCCCTGTCCGACGGGAGTCACCAAGCTGGTTGCGGCGGCGCAGACGCATGCCAGCAAGGTTCCTGATCTGGTTCCGATAAAGTCCATGCAGGTGTTCCGTTCTCACTTCGACCGCCCCGAGGAGCTGGCTCCGGCTTCGAACGGCAACCCCGGCGAACCCGCCGAATCCGGTGGTGACGAAGGCGGCGCGGTATTTACCAAGAATGCCGACGCCGATTTCCTTAGCGATACCGGCTTGCAGTTTGTCAACATCAAACAGTAGGCAAAATCGATTCCGCCAACGGAGGCAGGGTGTCTGGTACGACATCCTGCCTCCACTGAGCGGGCCTGTTCCCAACGGGCAACTGGACGCAGCGCTCACTGCGCGACCAATTTCGAGAACAAAGAGAGATGAATGCGGAGTTTGTGGAGTAAACATCGGGCCCAGCAGCTTGCCTTAGTTGTGCTGCTCTGCTTCTCGCAAGTTGAAGCAGGCCGGGCGCAAGAGCGCGGCGAGACCGCCAACCCCGCCAACAACCCTGCTAACCCTGCGGTCGCTACCAACCCTGCCAACGCTGCGCCCCCCGCCCCGCTTCGTGGCAGGACAGTGGAGGATTGGAGTTCGCTTTCGCTGTCGGGCAGTGAATTGGTGCCGCAGACGCCCACGTTTGGAGAGAAGGACGACCTGCCTGGATTCACGCGTGAATTGATTCAGGTGAAGTGGCGGATCGGCGATCCCATTGATCTTTACATCATCCGGCCAAAGTACGTGCCAAAGCCGCGGGTGATCTTGTATCTCTACAGCTATCCCTCGGAAACCGAGCGTTTCCGCGACAACGAATATTGCGCGCGCGTCACTTCAGGCGGAGTTGCGGCGGTGGGGTTCGTATCGGCGCTCACCGGCCATCGCTATGCCATGCGGCCGATGAAGGAATGGTTCGTGAGTGAATTGCAGGAAGCCCTGGGCAGCTCGGTCCACGATGTGCAGATGATCCTGAATTTTCTTTCTGCCCGTGATGACCTGGATGTAAGCAATGTGGGCATGTTCGGGACAGGCTCGGGCGGAACTATTGCCATCCTGGCGGCTGCGGTTGACCCACGCATCAAGGCCATCGACGTCCTCGGTCCCTGGGGAGACTGGCCGGATTGGATGGCTACATCGTCGAGAATCCCGGAAAACGAGCGCCCCAACTTCATCAAGCCGGAATTCCTGAAGAAAGTTGCGCCGCTTGATCCGGTTCTTTGGTTGCCAAAGGTGAAGGCAGAGCATGTCCGCATTCAGAACATCGCGGACGACACGATTACGACGAAGGCGGTACAGGCGCGAATTGAGTCTGCAGCTCCGGCCTCCGCCAAGCTGCAGCGTTACGAAAGCACGCGCCAGTTCTATGAGGCCGCGTCCGCAGGCAGGCTCTTCCAATGGGTAAAAGAGCAGATCCGCCGGATTCCCGAAGCTAATCCGGGCGTAGAGAACACACGCACTCTGCCACCCACTGCACAGGTCGCGGAGAGGCACGATGACTAGCGGGCGGTGGATGCAGCGGCCGCCCGGTCCGCACCCTGGCGAAAGGGCGAGAAATCAGAATTACATGCTGGCTAGAACGTCATACCTGAGCCGGAGTCCCCGAATGTCCAACAATATGTGGCGTGCCGTTTTCGTGGTTGTCTGCTTGAGCGCGATGGCTGTGGTAGTGGGCTGTGGTGGCGCGACTTCTGCCCCCATCAGCGGCTTCAACCCACTCGGTGAGGTCTCGGTGACCATCACCCCCCCCGTCATGACCGTGGGGACCACCACCACTCGGACCTTCACCGCAGTGGTGAATAACTCCGGCGAACAAACCGTGCAATGGCAGGTCAACGGGCTACCGGGAGGCGCCCCGATTATTGGCACCATCGACAGCTCGGGAAATTACACGGCTCCGCAATTCGTTCCGAGTCCGCCTACAGTCACCATCACGGCGGTGGCGACTGCGGACAGTACGAAGAGCGGGAATGCCACGGCCACGATTACCGGGACGTTGTTTCCTGCGCAGGTTTTCATGTCTCCGACGGGGGCTGCTTATGTGCAAGCCGGGGCTGGACTCAAACTTTCGGGCGGGGTGACCGGCCCGGCCGACACGTCGGTGGTGTGGCAGGTCAATGGCATTGCGAACGGTAATTCGAAGGTGGGCACGATTGCCCCAGGACCGAACAATACTGCCGTGTACACGGCTCCGGCCACGCTTCCAAGTCCTCCGACGGTCACCATCAAGTCGGTTTCGCATGCCGAGCCCACGCACTTTACGTCGTGCACGGTCACGCTTTCCGCAGGGCCGCCCAGCATTGCGACTGTCACCGTCACCCCCGTGCTGGCCGTGGCCCAGGCGCAAACCAACTTCACCTTCACCGCCGATGTGATCAACGCCAGCGACGATTCGGTTTCCTGGCGGGTGGATGGCAGTCCCGGCGGCTCGACACTCAATGGGACCATCGGATCACCAAGCGCCACCACGGGACTCTATACCGCCCCCGCCCAGGTTCCTGCTCTTGGAAGCGCTGTAATCGTGACAGCGGTATCGAACGCGCAGCCGTCGCGGAGCAGCAATGCAAGCCTCACCATCAGTCCGCCACCGGCGCTCGGTGTCACAGTTTCAGTCTCCGGGCAGGAGAACATTCTTACGGGTGCGCAAGCGCCTTTTACGGCGACCGTCGGAAATACAAACGTGCAGACGGTGACCTGGCAGGTGAACGGAATCACCGGCGGCAATTCAACCTTCGGAACGATCACGCCGAACGCGGTCGTTGCCGACCAGGGTGACTACGCCGCGCCGACGACCGCGCCCACGCCCCCCGTCATAGTTGTGAGCGCCATTCCCAACGCCGACCCTGCGCTACACGCCACGGTCCCGGTGACCATAACCGCTCCAATCGTGACGGTTTCGTTGGTCTGCTACCCGACGGCTTGCCTAAATGGGACCGAGCAATTGGGAATCAATGACTCGCAACAGTTCCTTCTGCAAGTCAGCGGGATAAGCAACATCAATGGCGATTGGTACGTGTGCACGCAGAATTCGAATCCATCCAACTGTGTGCTTGGCGGTAACGCGACGCTGGGAACGATTTCCCCCGATCAAGGCTCCGACCTAGTGACCTACACGGCGCCGGCAGAGGTTCCGACGCCGGCGACGGTCATCATAAAAGCCGTTCCCGAAGGAGCTCCTTCGCGCTTCGCTACGGCCACAGTCATGATTAGCCCCAACCAGATCAGCGTGCAAGTTACACCGCCGGGTCCACTTACCGTGCAAACTACGCTAGAGGGAGGGCCATTCACGGCGAACGTGATTGGCTCGACCGATCAAACCGTGTCCTGGTATGTAAACAACATTCTCGGAGGGAACTCGACGGTGGGCGTGATGGTGCAGGACAGCCAGAACCTGAGCGAGGAGGATTACATCGCGCCGGCGATCGTACCGAATTCGAATCCGGTTTTCATCACTGCTATTCCGGAAGCCGACCCTGCGGTCGTATCCAACAAGGTGCAAGTGACGATCATACCCTTGCAGAGCAACATCACCATCCAGATTTCGCCGGATCCGCCTCCGCCGTTGTTGCCGGGGCAAAGCAATCCCAACTATACGGCCACCGTGAACAATACCAGCGACCAGATGGTCACCTGGACACTCTCGCCCAAGGGTGGTGGAGTTTGCACGACGGGTTTACCCACGCCGTGCGGAACCATCAGCCCCACGACGACCAACGGTACCTCTACGACCTACACCGCGCCTGACGTCGTGGGGCTGCCCGATCCCTATTTTGTGAACATAACCGCGACCGCGCAGGCTGCCGCCGGCGTGCAGCAGACGGTTACACAGGAAGTTACCAACAACGCGCAGGCATCAATTTCCATAAACCCCTCTACGCTTTCAATCCAGGCCGGTTCCCAAAACCAAGTCACCTTCTTCGCGACTGCGATCAACATTCCTGATTTCAACGCGGACAATGTGAACTGGACGATGAGCTGCAATTCCCTGGCGCCTTCGGGCGAAAACTGCGGCAAGCCGTTCGGACAGTACAAGGACAAAGGCGGGCCGGGATGCTTTTCCTATCCTGGAGATGGGGGGTTCCCAGTCTGCAACAACCAATCCTTTAACGTGCCCGGCGGAGACGACCTTGGGTACAAGGCTCCTGGAGTTCTCGGCACTAGCTACGTGCAGGTCGCTCAGTGCAACACACAGCCGGGGCAGACTGACGGCTTTGTGGCGGTCACGGCCGCGATCGGCGGGATACCGAACTGCCCGGGCGGTTCCGAGACCTGCGAGGCGACGATGTGCATTGACATTTCACCGCCGGCGCCGAAACGGCGCGGTCTCGACAACGATGGCCTGAGACCAGCTCAAGGTGCAGAGCCGTCGGGTACGGTGCTACTCCGTCCGCAAAGTAATTGAGGGATCAACTTGCGCGGCGCGCCAAACGGGCGCTCAGCACGCGATCACCGATACGCCTGCGAGCAGTGCGATCACTCCGAGATAGGTGACAGGATCGAGCGAGACACGCCGACCAGCAGCGAGACCAGGACGTGAAGCAGCTTGTGCAGTGCTCCATTCCTCGACAATCGTAATGGAGCATAGTCCAGAGTCAAGATGAAATGGCGGCTTGGCTGTTCTCTAACGAGAGTGAGGCACCAACACCTCGTCCGCGTGTGCCCGCAAGTCCAGGACGAGCCAACGAAACAAGAAGGTCGCACATACGGCGCCTGCGATCTGCGCCACTATAAACAACGGAACGTCTGGCGGTCGAATCCCAGCAAAGCTGTCGGACAATGAGCGGGCCATTGTGACTGCCGGATTCGCAAAGGAGGTTGACGCGGTGAACCGGTAAGCGGCGGTGATGTAGCTCGCGACGGCGAATGGCACCGCTCCTGAGCGTAATCGTGAGCAGCCCCAGATCACCGACAATAGTCCGAACGTTGCCACAAACTCACTCAGAACCAGCGCCCATCCATGCCGGGAATGTGAGGAGAAGGAGTACCAGCGCAGTCCAAACATCAGATGAGCTGTGACCGCTCCGGCAACTCCTCCTCCGCATTGCACAAATACGTAAGCCACCGCTTCGGGCCAAGGAATACCGTGCTCAATTGCATCGGCGAGCGTAACCGCTGGATTCAAGTGTGCGCCGGAAATCGGCCCAAACGTCAGAATCAGAGCGACCAACGCCGCGCCGGTCGCAATCGTGTTCGCAAGCAGCGCAATTGACACGTTTCCATCCGCCAGGCGTTCGCCCATGATGCCAGCCGATCACGGCGGCAACGAGAAACGCGCGCCTAGAAATTCAGCCGTGAGTCTGGCACGCAGATTGAATTTCATTGGTGACCGATACTGTCGATTTCTTTCTTGATTGCCAGCTTGTCGATGGTAGCGAGGGGAAGGCAAAGGAAGAGGCCGATACGGCGTTCTAGAGTCACAAAGGCATCACGGTATACACGCTTGATTTCCTCCGCCGTGCCACGAACCGCAGCCGGGTCGGCAACTCCCCAGTGAGCGGTCATAGGCTGACCCGGCCAGATGGGGCA
This sequence comes from Acidobacteriota bacterium, assembly GCA_013289795.1. GTDB lineage: Bacteria > Acidobacteriota > Terriglobia > Terriglobales > Acidobacteriaceae > JABCZH01. The sequence goes on along the minus strand of JABCZH010000016.1, from coordinate 3,816 downwards.
CACTTCTTTGGCAGCGTTGTCACAAACGGTGAAGACTAAATCGAGTTTTGGGGCATCAGGCTTTGCGAACTCATCCCAGCTCTTGCTTCGGAGCCAGTCAGTGGACAAACGGGCATTTTCTAGTTCCGCGATAGCTTCGGGTCGAACCGCGCCCGAAGGTGAGTTGGCAGAGCAGGGCATTGCGGTCTTTCTCGGCCCAGTCGGCCAGGTGGGCGACGAAGGTCTCGACCTGCTCCTTGGTAGCGTCACGCAACGCCTTTACGCCACAAAAGTCGGTCGCGTAGGCCTTGACCAAAGTGGCGTCGAGTTGATGTTGCCGAATGAGTTGGCATAGGCGATCGCGGACGGTGCGGCCACCGCCGTTCCCGTTGCCATTTGCCGGCCGTGGCAACTTCCTCGACTCTGGAGACGAAGTGGGTTTACCAGCAAAGGATCCAATCTCCTCGACCGAGCAGATGCCGATTCCGTAGGCCTTACGCAGGGCGCGGTTGACGGCTCGGGTTTCCGCGACACGCATCTCGGCGCCGTGAACGAGGGCAGACACGTTGGAAGGATCGGCGTCGCCATAGCCAACAAAGCCTTTGCAGGTTCGGGACTTGTAGACGGTCGCCCGAAAGGCCCAACGTGCCTCTTTGGGATCGCAAAACTCTTGTGCAGGTTCAGCTAGGATCCCGTGGCACCGGTTTCGTCGGGCTAGTCGGATGAGGCCAACGTGAGTCACGTACCAGCCTCTGTCCAGAAATAACAAGTCCCCAGAGGAGATGGAAAGGCAGAAGTCCTTAGAGAAGGACTTCAGGATTTCTAGAGCATCGTAATTGATTGCTGGTCCCCACCTCTGACGTGCAAGTCTTTTGTTACGGCGGAATAAGGAGTCTGTGGAAACTGGCATGGTGTGCCTCCCGAAAACGTAATGCACATATGATGCAATATGCATTACAGATTGTCAAGCCCAAAATGATCCGCTTGACCATTCATCTGTGCGTTCTGTAGCATCGCTCCGGGGTTTGCGTTGGGTCATATGAAAAAGAAGGAGACTTTAAACTTCCGAGTTTCCGCTGAATTCAAACGACGCCTGATCGAAGAGGCCGAAAAAGACCGACGGTCCCTGACGAATTATTTGGAGACAACTTTGACAAGGCTCTGGGAGGAACAGGAACTAACCACCCCAAGACGACGAGAGACGAAAAGGACCTGAGATTGATTGACTCGTGACGGACCGTTTTCGCGCTGCCCGTAATTGCCCAGTGTTCCTCAATCGTGGCGAGACAGCACGCAGAAACGCCGACAGCCAGGGAAACCAGAGCGAGTCATGCCTTAACCGGTTGACGGTAGCCAACGAAAAGCTCGGTTCGACCTCCGGAAAACGAAGACGCATGTGCGATTTAATAACTTGACTTCTTCGCCGGGACGAGGAGAAATACTCACTGGCAAAGGGAACAGTATGGACTATCAGGCCATGATGCCGGAAATCGAGCGTACGCTCGCGCCTCAGTGCGTCTTGAAATCGTTGTAAGGGGTCGAAAGGACAACGGCACAGTAGATTTCTATTAAAAATCCGGCGGGGAAGTCGCTTGCTCAAGGAAACAAAAAAACTAAATACTAAAGAGGGATTCGAGTTTTAAATTAGATCTAGCCGCCACGACCCGATTTTCTAAGTATAAGGCGAATCAATGCGAAGAGACGATGAAATAAATAGTCGACGTGTTCGGAATCTTCGACCGCCACTTTATTAACTTCCGTGTGCCGGATCATGAACGTATTTCCTATATCTGAAAACGCCCGGCAAACCCCGAGCAGTAAGCAGATTTCGACTGGCGACTCCGCCGCCAGCCTCCGCAAGCGATTGCGAGGTGACCTGGACAACATCGTATTGATGGCGCTGCGCAAGGATCCGCAACGGCCCGACCAATTCCGACAGCCGGTACCGCCTCGCCAACAGCTACCAAGCGCTGGGCAATGCGTTAGCCGCAGTTGGAAAGCTCAAGGAGGCCGAGGAGAATTCGAGAAAGGGGGCAGAGATTCGACAATCTCTGCTGTTGGCTGATCCCACCGATGCTCGCGGCCGTTACGCTCTGGCAAAGAACCTGTTAGGCCTCGGGAATATTCAGGCGAGAGGGAATCCCGATCATGCTTTGCGGAGCTACCAGGACGGCATCGCGATTCTGGCACCGATGGTAGCGGCCGATCCTGAAGATTGGCTGATGGAGCGCACCCTCGCGAATCTGTACTCTGCTGCGGGACTCGCCACGCGGCAGTTTGCAGGCAACGGAGACGTAGAGCAGATCACACGCCTGCGAACGCAGGCCTGCTCATTTTTTTTGGAAGATGCGGCACTATGGAATGACATTGGTCGGCGTAACGTTCTGATCGAAGTCGATCGACCCAAGTTCGAGGCGGCGGCACGCTGGCAGCGCGAATGCGGCACTCCACGGGGTGGTCGCCCAACCGGAGACTAGCAAGAAACCCGGGGTGATTGCCCTTTCACGGCCCTTGGTCAGCGACGCACCGAAGGCGTTAGGGGTGTTACTGGCTATTGCTGGGGTATACCCGTGCTCATCGCGTCCTTACTTAAACCAGTGGTAACCAAAGCTGATCTGGACACCGTTGAATTCCGGGTTGAACGAAGCCAGATTCGCGTTGGAGGCGTGCATCCAGTGGCAACCGACATCCAATGACCGCCGCTTGGTGGTGAAAATAAGAATCCCCCCGCCACCTCGGGCGGTGAAGTTAAAGGGTGAAGTATTGCGCCCAGGAGGTAGATTTGCACTCGTAAATACGCCGCCTCCCGCCAGTTCGATATACGGCGCTCCGCGACCTAAACGATGGCTGGACGTCCACCGGAGTACGACAGGCTCAAAACCGCCACCGTATACAGTTTGAATTCTTGATTGCACCAGTACCGGAACCAGGTTGACTCCGTACTCCAATCTGCCGCTGCGCCAACTTCCACCGAATTCGCCGGTGACAAATCGTCCAACAAATACTCCCGCGGTTGAAATCTGGGCTTGCGCAAACGAGTTGCTGGTCTCTTCACCGGTTGCGCCAGCCACCCACACACTTATGTCCCACCTTCCTTCAGAAGGAAAAGGCTCCTGGGCGTTAGCTGCATGATGAGACAGCACGATTGTCAGGGTCAGAACTAAGACTGCGGCACCGAATCTCGACAATAGCATCTCCACTCCTTGGTCCCACTGCAGAAGACCAAGCATTTAGAAATTGAGCACTGGTCCGGTGGACAGCCGAAGGTCCTGTCGCAGGTGGCCGTCGAAAGAGGTCATCAAACTGTCCGCCTCAACGCGCCAACTGAGAAGATGAGTCACCGGAGAATCGATCCCAACTCCCAAGGCTTCGGCAAAAGACGTAGTGAGTTTAGAAGGGTGGTAGCTACTCTGACGGAGTTGCGCAGCTCCGAACAAAACCTGTGCAAAGGGTCGGACCCTCCTGATCGAGGCCCCGCCGCGCAGACCAAACAGGAAGCCACGCTGAGCCGTACTGCCACTTTGCCCGCTGAAATCGGCAACCGCCCCAAAATATCGCAACAGCTTTTTCTCTGCAGAGAAGTTCCAGCCACTCTCACTTGCCGCTCCGCCGGATAGGGGGTCCCCGCTCATATGTGAGTATCCAAGAAACACGCCCCCACGGTGAGGAACCTGGATCGTTTGTACCTCGGAGGGCGAGAAAGCCGTTTTTCCTTCCAACGGAATTCCTACTTCTCGAGTATCGCGGGAGGCGCGATACCATGGCGGTTCTCCGTGCAGCATGTCGGCTCCTCCGCGAATTGGATTCAAGGCACAACGGACCGTATCGATCAGGAAA
>JABCZH010000015.1 GCA_013289795.1 Acidobacteriota bacterium | reverse complement strand
GATCAGTTCTTCAAGAATCGGCATCGCATCCTGGTGGCGGCGCCCATCGAGATGCGCTCGTGCCAGGTTGTACTGTTGTTCGCGAACGGCGGCGTCCATTGCTTTGCTTTGGTCTTCACTCGGAGGCTGAATGTAGCCAAGCGCGACAAACTGCTGCAACACTGCCTGCGCCGCCGCTGGATCCATGCGCAAGTCGGAGGGGTGCATGCCACATTCACCCGGCTCCGTCTCCCAAGTCGGAATGCGGTTGATCTCTGGCGGTTCCTCGAACGCCTGCACCAGCACACGGCCATCCATGTCTTCGCCCACGGGCAGACCGAAGAGCGTGAGGATGGTCGGAGTAACGTCCAGCAGAGTCGCGCCATAGATACGCTCGTCCTGCCTAACGTTCGCTCCCTTCATGCAGAAAACGCCAAAAGGACGATGTTGTATGGCCGGACCGGCAGGCTCTTTGGGGATACCACGCGGCCGCAGATGATCGGAATGGAAGCCATGATCAGAAACAAGTAAGACAGTCGCATCCGGGCCAGCCAGGTCGACCAGGGTTTGCAGCATCATGTCGTGAAAGCGATACGCTCCGTTCACGACATCTTTGTAGATTTCAAACTGGTCTTCCGGAATCCCCTCCATGCGCGGCGGATGATAGTGCATGAAGCCGTGGCAGAAGTGATCGATGCCGTTATAGTAGACGGCCATGAAATCCCATGGCTCGTTCTGGAGAATCCAGGTGGCTGCGTTGTGGATGGAGCAGTTCTCCGCCAGTATCTTGGAAAATGAGTTCAGCCTTCTGTCTTTTTCCTGATCGATCTGAGCGGCGAGGGGAATCCAGGGAAGGATTGCCGCTTCGGTAACTTCTGCCGGGTGCATGCGCAAGCCTGCGAATGTCTCCCGCTGACTCTCGGGATGAACTGCGCCGGGCGGCAGCGGCCACTCCTTGTCCGGCGGCGCGACGGCGTAAGGATAAAGGTCGGAGACGCAAACTCCGTTAATGGGCTCCGCCGGGTGTCCCGCAAACCACCCGAGAGCGTGGGTCTTGTAGCCACGCTGAGTGAGAATATTCCAGATGGCTTTGACTTTCCGCGAAGTGCTGGTAACCGGGCGGACGCCTCCCACTTGCGTATCGGGTTCCATGAAGCCGAGAATGCCGTGCTTGTCCGGGCGCTTGCCGGTGGCGATGGAGTTCCACAGCATGGGAGATAGAATCGGGCGCAGGGTGGCCAGGTTTCCCATTACGCCGTGGTTGATGAAATCATCCAGTGTGGGCATTAGCCCCTGATCGAGCAGGGGATTGATGACTTTCCAGTCGGCAGCATCCCAACCGATGAGCAGAACTTTCTTGGCGAGCGCCTTACCCAATCACTTCCTCCACAGCGGAAGGCCTTGTGCACCGAGGGCAAGCGCGCCGAGCGACCCATTGTTGGCGGCTATCTCGTCGCCGCTTGCTCTAACCCCCGACGGCGCAGAATCAGTAGCATTGGTCAGTCCTGCGGCCGTGCACGATCCCGCAAGAATCGTGGTGTTGGGACTGGATTCGTAACCGTACGCCAGGATGTTGGTATCAACGGAAGGAGTGCGGCCACCCTTTACGATTGTCGACTCCAGTCGGACCCATCCGTAATGCGGCTGCCCTGAGATCAGGAACTTGAAGCCAAAGTAGTTGGTTTGACCGAAGCGCAGATTGCCAAGATGGCGTTGAGAAGTTGCGCCCTGCGAGGGAGTGTATGTGAATATCAGACCATAACCCGCTCCCTTGCCAAAGCGTGCGCCAGGACCGATGCTAGCGCCTGATGCCAAATCGGCTACAAACCCCTTTGAGGAGACCACCGCTTCAGCGCCGGGTAGATTGCGGGTGAAGAAACCGCGGTTTACACCGGTACTAGTCAGTGTAGAAAAGGTATGGTACGACTGCGCAACATTGAAGGGCGCAATCGGTTGGTGAGCGGGATTGAAAGCAAAAGTCGCAGTGTAATTGAGCGCTGCGGATAGATTCTTGCACACCGGCGCTGCCTCAGCGGGGGTGGCGAGCGCCAGGGTGGCTACGCCCGCAGCACTTGCCGCCAGAGCATACGCGGCGATACCGTGCTCCAGGGGTTTGGACAACTTGGCCGGCGTTCTCGACTGGCCGGAGTAGCCTTTCCTAATATGGCTCATTTTTTACCTCCAAAATGTAAGACTAAACACACTCCAGCCCTAAGGCTTTACGAACAAGAAGGCAGCACCTGAATATTTCCCCGACTTCGGCGCACCGGTAGCGACGAGGTTACCATCGATGCTCACGGACGAGCCCATCAAATCGTCGTTGTGTGCATCGGACCCGTTCAAAACTTGAACCGAGGTTTGGGTCCACGTTGAGCCCGACTTGGCGAATACATACGTCCCGCCTGCAAGCCACCATGCGGGGTAGCCTCGGGAATTCAACGGGCCGGGACTGCGCTGAGGGGCACCAACTACAGCAGTGTTGTTTGAAATGGCAATCGCAGATCCGAACAAGTCGTCACCTTGCCCGTCCGGCGCAATCAGCTTGGCGTTCTCTGTTGCATTCTTCCAACCGCCTGCTGGTTCTGAGTAAACGTATGCGGCACCGGTGTGAGCTATTCGCCCGATAGCGCCAACTGCGCCGACCATAACCGTAGTGCCGTTCACCGCTGCCGCCATCCCCAACTGGTCGAACGACGCCCCGTCGGAAGCGGTCAGCTTGGCTGTCTGCGTCATATTTCCCCAGCCGCCCGCCGGTTCGGTAAAGACATACGCGGCCCCCGCTTGTGTGTTAGCCCCGTTGGCGCCTGGGGCTCCGGCAACAATTGTCCCGCCGCTGATTGAAACTGAATTGCCGAACTGATCACTAGGGATGCCGTCCGAAGCCGTCAGTTTCGCGGTCTGAGTCATGTTGACCCAACCATTTGTCGGCATCACGTAAACGTAAGCTCCGCCCGGCGTTTCTCCCGGCGCTCCCACCACCGCTGTGTTGCCGGAGATGGAAACCGATGTGCCGATCGCCGCTGCATTGGCTCCGTCCGACGCCGTGAGTTCTGCCGTTTGCGTCAGTTGCCCTGACCACCCTCCGGCCGGCTTGACGTAGATATAAGCTCGGCCCGGGCCACAGTTGGTACAGCCAGAAATTGAACCCACCACAATTGTATTTCCAGAGATTGCCACCGATGTCGCGAATAGATCGGTGCCTAATTCATCGGAAGCAATCAGAACAGCTGCCTGGGTCAGGTTATTCCAATCGGGTGCGGACGGTTTGACAAACACAAAAGCTTCGCCGATGTACTTACCGTTACCGGCGTAGACGGCGGTTTGGCCAACGACCACCACGTTCCCACTTACCGCAACGGACGATGCGTAGTCGTAGCCATACCCGTTTCCCGCTGGCACGGGTTGCGCGAGTTGCGCCCAGGGGCCATCTACCGGCGCAGGAATGACGTGACGCCCGCGCAGGCTCGCTGGAGATCGGGCCACGTTGCGGGCCATCGCCGCCCGAATCGCGGCTTGCGCCGCCGGCGGCAAGTCTGAGATGGTCCGCGGAGAGTTATCGTCTGCCGACGCGCATAGTGAAGACAACAATATGAGGATGAGGGCGGAAGTTAGTTGCGCACTTCGCATGGGGAACTCTCCTTGAGGCCGAAATCCCTGGGCGGGAGCTACGCTGGGACGCAGCCATCGGCCCCATTGTCCTGCTTGCGGCCGCGCCCGTCAATCTGCAAAGTTTTTCACCTAGCGGCACTCGTTACCCGACTACCTCCGCCACAACGGAAGGCCCTGAGTGCCCAGGGCGAGCATGCCCAATGAAGCAGGCCGGGTCGTGTCGGAGGTCGCACTTGCAGCCGAGGCGGTGTCGCCAGCGTGGTCGCTGGGACTGCCGCCGGTTGAAGGCGAAACCGCGGCGCAGGAGCCTGCAAAAATAGGTGTGTCAGCAGCGGATTCGTAGCCCGAGGACACAACCTCGCTCTGGACGTATCCTTCGGAAACCGTTTTCGCATCTATCCGAACCCATCCGTAATGGTTCTTACCCGAAATTAGAAATTTGTATCCGAAGTAATTTGTCTGCGCAAATTTCAAATTGCCCAGGTGGTTTGTACCGCCGCGGAAGGCATAGGTGAAGAGCACGCCGTAGCTTTGACCCTTTCCAAATCGACCGCCAGGGCCGATGATTGCCCCAGAAGCCAGATCAGCGGGCAGGCTGTTGGAAGCCTGCACAACATCTGCACCAGGGAAGTTCGGCGTAAACAAACCGCGGTTGAATCGTGTGCTGGTGTGCGATGAAATAGCCGCGTATGTCTGCACAATGTTGAATGGTGCGACCCTCTGGTGGGCTGGGTTAAAAGCGAAGGTGTTTGTCTCACCGACTGAAAACATGAACGAGATATTCTTGCAGACGGGCGTGGCTTCGGAAGGCACGGAGCATGCCAATAGGGCAACTCCCGCCGCGCCTGCGGCCAGGGCGTAAGTATTGAGCCTTTGATTAAGGGAGTTCGACGCTTGCGCGGAGAACCCCTTCCCGCTATTCGCTTCTGGACGCCTCATGGGTTTTGCCTCCACATTCTTATGGCCCCACAAATATGTAAGCCGCTCCGAAGGTACGATTATTGAATAGCGCCCCAGCCACAATCAGATGATCGCCGAGGGCCACCGAGGTTCCCAAGTAGGCGGCAAGCCTCGCGTCCGACCCGGTCATCTTTGCGTGCTGATTGCCGTTCGCCCAACCCGCGGCTGGCTTCAGAAACATGTACGCGGCACCCTCGTGAAAGAATCCGGAAGTGAATGGATTGCTTGAATGGGAGTAATCAGGTGCACCGGCAATGACACGATCACCGTGAATGGCGATGGAAGAACCAAGTGAGTCCCCCTGATAACCTCCCGAGGCAGTCAATTTCGCGGTTTGTGTCATATTCACCCAGCCGCTGGCAGGTTCGACGAAAACGTAGGCGGCGCCTTGGCCTTGATTGCCGCCAACGGTTGCGTTTGGAGCTCCGGTCGCCACGACACCGCCATCGACGGATGCCGAAAATCCTAGGTCGTCATACTGTGACCCATCCGAGGCTGTGAGCTTGGCTGTCTGGGTTGCGTTCGACCAGCCGCCGGCCGGTTCGATGAAAACGTAGGCCGCCCCCTGACCTTGCTTCGCTCCGATAGCGGCGTTGGGTGCCCCCGCTACCGCCGTGCCCCCGCTGATTGATACCGACGTCCCCAACCCATCGTTTACCGCTCCGTCGGAGGCCGTCAACTTCGCAGTTTGGATCATGTTTATCCAGCCGTTGGCGGGCTCGACAAAAACATAAGCTGACCCCGGTTTGGCACTGGGATAGACCCCCGGCTCTCCTGCGATAACGGTTTGCCCGTCCAGGGAAACCGAGGTTCCCAATGCGTCGTTCGCGATTCCGTCCGAGGCCGTCAGCTTCGCGGTCTGCGTCAGGGTTCCGCGCCAACCACCCGGCGGTTCGACGAACACGTAGACGGCACCGACGAAACTTGAATTATTGGGATCTCCCACAGCAATGGTGTTGCCGCTCATTGAGACCGAAAAACCAAACGCATCGAATCCGCCTCCGTCCGATGCCGTCAGGGTTGCAACCTCGGTCATATTCGCCCAACCGCTCGAGGGCCTGACGAAAACCGCGGCATACTCGCCATAGGGTGCCCCGACCACGATCGTGTTCCCGCTGATTGCCACCGACTGGCCGACGTAATACGGAAACGGGTTCGATGAGGACAGCTTGGCCAGCTGCGCCCAAGGCCGGACGTCAGGGAGCTTGGGCGAGTCTTGTTTCTGCGCCGCGGTTTGAGCGGTTCCAGCGGCCGATCCCAGAGCCGCCAAAATGCTTCTCTGGGCTTCGGGTGGCAGGTCGGCAATCGTATGGGGAGACTTGTCCGATCCCGCGAAGCAGAAGGCTGGCAGCAGGAAGAGAACCACACCGCTAAAGAGCAGGCGTGTACTTCGCATGGGGCTTCTCCTTGACTCCGAAGACTCCGGGGCAACAGCTACGCTGCGAGTTCTTTGTGTCGCATGGGACTCTTTAAGACTCTAGAGTTCCGGCCTTGGACCTGTCATTGCCGGGCAGTATACCCCCATTTCACGCTAATGAATTGTAAAATCAATAGGTAGGAGTGATGTGGCAGGTCCGAAATCAGACCGCCCGCGCGAGACGCCCGCATCTATATCAATTCAGAACGGCTTCCGGATCACCACTTCGCTGTCGTGGATAAAGAACTGTGCCGGGCATTCCTGCGAGCCACAGATGACGGGCAGCAGGCCGGCCAGTTGCTTGCGAGTGATCAGGCCCAAGGTACCGCATTCCGGGCAGGAGAGCACCGCCCAGTAGGGATCGTCTTTCTCTCCCACGCGGCCGGCATTTTCCAGCACGAAGACCGTGCCCGGCAGCATTTGTTCGGGGATCCATTCGCTTAGGACGTCCAGTTCTCCAACCATCTCGTCTCCTTGTGAGTCCGAATCATTGGAACCAAACTTCCCTGCTATGAAGCCGTTCCTGCTTTGCGTGATGAGCGATTCTTAACACTGCCATTAATTCTCTTCGCGCGAATTTCCGCACGCACCCGCTGCACCGCATCACTCAGACAGATCGACAGCATGGGCTGACGGGCGTTTTTCAAAAGGTCCACGATCTGCCGGGCTGAAGTTTCGAGATAGAGCGTCTTCCCGTCGGTGAGCAAGTGGTACTCGGAAGCACCACTCACCGTCTCAGCCAGGCGCTTGCTGAATTCCCGCTGCAGAAAACGCATGACCTTACGCACCCGCTGTAACGAGAACCCGCGCTGTCGTAACTCACAGATCACCGCAACTTCGGCCAAGTCCTCCATGGAGTAGAGGCGGCGATGCCCTGCCCGCGCCGGAACCACAATTCGCCGCTCGTCCCACCACTGAAGCTGCCTTGGGGTGATGCCGGTGAACTGAATCACCTCACGAGTTGTGAATGGCCCTTGCATTTCCGTCTCGAAATGTTTCAAACAATCGTATAGCTGAATGTTTTAAACATTTTAGGCGCGAGCCGTGGACTGTCAAGGAAACAATCTGTGGATAAGGGGGTGACTAGAGGAGTTCCTGTGGGGTGTTGTTAGGGGCCGATCCCCCGCCCACGAACTGGACAATCTCCAGATGATCGCCTTCGCCCAGGCTGGTGTCGGCCCATTGTTCGCGCGGTACAATGCCTCGATTTAGTTCCACCGCGACGCGATCAGCTTTCATGCCAAGTTGCTCAAGCAAAGCAGAAAGCGAGAGTGGGGCAGCGAAGTCGCGAGGTTCTCCATTGATTTGAAGCTTCATCTCACAGGATTGTCGCAGGCAGGGACGTTCGCGGACAAGTGGCCAGCCTATGCTTCGACTTTTCGCAGCTGGAACTTGCGGGTGGCGGTACGGCCGGAGTAGCTGGCCTGCACCAGAATCGCGGAATCGGGCAGAGAGGATTCGTCCACATCGATCTTCATTTCCGCATCGCCATCGAAGCCTGTGGCTACCTGCGCATAGAAGGGTGCGGCATCGGGGCGTGCAAAGCGGACGGTCAGCCGCGCGCCTTCGACGGTGGCGCCGCTGTCGGTGACCCGCAAGCGCAGAAGCAACTGCCGGTCGGCATGGACGGACTCGGCATTCAGCCATTGCACGTCCAACTCTTTGGTGGCTGCCAGCGATTCCGGAGTCTCTCGACGGTCGAATACGGAGTCGAGGCGGCCATCGCGGATGGCATCGAGCACCATGCGGTGTTGGTCGCGCAGGACTCCTTCTTTTTGCTGATCGCTGAAACCATATCCCGATGCGGTGTCGGCATAGGAGGTAGCGCGCTTGCCGATGCAACGTCCGCGTACAAAAACCTGGGTCTGCAACAGCAGTTCGTTCTCGCGGGCTTCGCTTTGCACGTGGTAGACCGTGCCCTCGTGCTTCACATCGGTATTAAAGCCAAAAATCATGGTGTCCGTTCGCCGCGCCGCCTGTCCCACAGGGGGTTGCCGCGCGATTGTTAAAAGCGTGTTACCCAGCGGCCCGGTTGCTTGACACTCCCCACCGCGAAAACTAATCTAGAATGTTTAGGCAATCCTTGGCTGCAAATTATATATAGCTCCCCTATGCCGGACAATTACTTCGCCCGCTACCTGCCCTTGCTGATTCATTTCATCGTAGCAGGTGTTTTGGCGTCGGCCATCGTGTTCCTTTCCTGGCTTATCGGCTACCGCAAGCCCACCCGCGCCAAGTTGTCTGCTTATGAGTGCGGGATGACCCCGGTCGGAGACACCCGGGGACGCTTCTCGGTCAAGTTTTACCTGGTGGCCATGCTTTTCATTCTGTTCGATGTGGAGGCCATCTTCCTGTACCCCTGGGCGGTCATCCTGCGCCAGCTTAAGATGTTTGGTTTCTGGGAGATGGTGGTCTACATCGGGATCGTTCTGGTGGGCTTTTTCTACGTCTGGAAGAAAGGCGTTCTGGACTGGGGTGCGGTCCGTTCCCGTCCACGCGAAGTAGGGGAAGTCTAGATGCTGACCCCAGCCGTCACCGATCTGGAGCAACTGAAAGATCACCCAGCAGTGGCGCGCTTGCGCTCCTGGAATCCGGCAGCCGTTGAGGGAGCGAAGTTCGATCGCGATGAGCTCAGCATTTACGTGGGCCGTTCCTCGCTGCGCGAAGCTTGCGCCTTGTTGCGCGACGACGCAACCTGCCCGTTCAATTTTCTCTCGGATGTGACCTGCGTGGACTGGCATCCCAGGGAACCACGCTTCGAAATCATTTACCAGTTGCTTTCGATTCCCAAGAAAGAGCGTGTGCGGCTAAAGGTGCGGTTGGGTGGTGATAGCCCAGGCGTGGAATCGGTCACTTCGGTTTGGCCGGCAGCCAACTTCTTCGAACGTGAAGTCTTCGACCTATTTGGCATACGTTTCACCGGACATCCATATCTGCGGCGCATTCAGATGCCGGAGAACTGGGAAGGGCATCCGCTGCGTAAAGATTATCCCGTGGAGGGCTACCGCTAGAACTCATGGCCCACCTATCGTCCACCATCGCCTTGGAACCCACGCAGGATCGCACCATGATTCTGAATATGGGGCCGCAACATCCCTCGACGCACGGCGTGTTGCGCGTGATTCTGGAGATCGACGGCGAAACGATTGTGCGGATCATGCCCGACATTGGCTATTTGCACACCGGCATTGAGAAGACTTGCGAGGCCAAGTTTTACCAGCAGGTGGTGCCGCTCACCGACCGTATCGATTACCTCTGCCCCATGACTAACAATTTGTGCTACGCGCTGGCGGTGGAGAAGCTGCTGGGGCTGGAGATTCCGCCGAAGGCGCAATGGTTGCGGGTGATGATGAATGAGCTGACCCGGATCAACTCGCACTTGGTATGGCTGGGAACACATGCGCTCGACATCGGCGCCATGACCGTCTTTCTTTACTGCTTCCGCGAACGAGAGGACATTTTGCGCCTGTTCGAGGCGGTCAGCGGCCAGCGCATGATGACGTCATATTTCCGGATCGGGGGAGTGGCGCTGGAACCGCCGCTGGACTTCTTTGACCGGGTGCGGGATTTCGCCAACCGCTTTCCTTCGAAAGTGGATGAATACGAGAACTTGCTGACCGGGAATCCTATCTGGAAAATGCGGACCCAGGGCGTCGCCAGGATTACGGCGGAAGACGCCATTGCTCTGGGGGCGAGTGGGCCGACATTGCGCGGCAGCGGCGTTGATTTCGATCTCCGCCGCGACATGCCGTACTCGGGCTACGAGAATTTCAAATTCAAGGTACCGATAGCGCAAGAAGGCGATGTCTTCGCCCGCTACCTGTGCCGGGTGCAGGAGTTGCGGGAATCGATCGCGATGGTGCAGCAGGCGCTGGATGGCATGCCCCAAGGCCCGATCAAAGCCGATGCTCCCAAAGTGGTTCTGCCCGACCGCGAGAAGATGAAGACGCAGATGGAAGCACTCATCTATCACTTTAAAATTATTACTGAGGGCTTTGCGGTGCCGGCGGGGGAGGTGTATCAGGCCGTGGAGTCTCCGCGCGGGGAAATGGGCTACTACATCGTGAGCGACGGCACGGCGAAGCCTTACCGCGTGCACATGCGTTCAGCGTGCCTGGCCAACCTGCAACTGCTGCCCAAGATGTGCGAAGGAAGACTGATCGCGGACGTGGTGGCGGCGATTGGAAGCATCGATATTGTGCTCGGTGAAATCGACCGATGATTTTCCGCTGTGCTCTCTGTGTCCTCTGTGGTTAAGAAGAAGAGACTTAACCACAGAGGACACAGAGGGTCACGGAGACGGCTAAGAGGAAATGAAGTTCTCTGATCAATTCGAAGCGCGCTTCGCGGAGATGCTGACGCATTATCCGACGAAGCGTTCCGCGCTGGTCCCGACCTTGCTGTACGCGCAGGATGAAGTTGGGCACCTGAGCGATGAAGTCATCGCGGAGATTGCCAGCCGTGTGGACCTGACCGAACTCGAAGTGCGCAACGTGATCAGCTACTACTCCATGCTGACCACCAAGCCTCGCGGCAAATACAACGTTCAGGTTTGCACCAACATTGCTTGCCTGTTGCGCGGTGGCGAAGAACTTCTGGAGCATTGCAAAGGCCGCCTGGGGATTGGGAACAAGGGAACCACCCAAGACGGAATGTTTTCGCTGGAAGAAGTGGAGTGCATCGGGGCTTGCAGTTGGGCGCCGGCGGTACAAGTGAACTACGCCTTCCACGAGAATTTGACGACAGAGAAGATGGACAAGGTTCTCGACGCCTACAATGAAGAAGGGAACGCAGTAGGGAAATGGCTGACTTGGTCTCCCATCCCGATGAAGTAAGAGTCGTCTCCCGGCGCTTTGGCCAGGGAGCGGCCGACATCGATCGCTACTTGCAACTCGATGGCTATAAAGCCGTTCAGAAGGCGCTGGCCATGCAGCCCGATGCCATCGTTAACCTGGTAAAGGATTCGGGGCTGCGCGGGCGCGGCGGTGCTGGCTTCAACACGGGAATGAAGTGGTCCTTCGTTCCCAAGCAGTCGGCGAAGCCGAAATACATTCTGTGCAACGGTGACGAGAGCGAACCGGGCACTTGCAAAGACCGCCTGATTTTCGAACACGATCCGCACGCGGTAATCGAAGGAGTCGTGATCGCGGGGATTGCCACGGGGGCGCATGCCGGGTACATCTACGTTCGCGGCGAGTACCGCTATTTGCTGGAGATCATGCAGAAGGCGATCAAGGACGCCTACGCCCGGGGATTTCTGGGCAAGAACATCTTTGGCAGCGGATACGACTTCGAGGTTTACTGGCACGGCGGCGCAGGAGCTTATGAAGTCGGAGAGGAATCGGCGCTGATGGAATCGCTCGAGGGCAAGCGTGGCATTCCGCGAATTCGGCCGCCGTTTCCAGCCGTGGTGGGTCTGTGGGGCGGACCAACTGTCATTAATAATGCAGAGACACTGGCGAGTGTGCCGCATATCCTGCTCGGCGGCGCGGAATGGTTCGCCAAACTGGGGCCTCCTAAGAATGGCGGGACCCGATTGTTTTGTTTGAGCGGACATTTGAATCGTCCCGGGGTGTACGAACTGCCCATGGGGTACAACCTCAAGAAAATGATTTACAACGTGGGCGGAGGCATTCCCAACGGCCGCACGCTGAAGGCTGTGGTTCCGGGAGGTTCGAGTTGTCCGCTTTTGACCGCCGGCGAGATCGATGTCTCTATGGATTTTGATTCGATGATGAAGGCGGGTTCCATGCTGGGGTCCGGCGGAGTGGTCGTGGTCGACGATTCCACTTGCATGGTGAAATTCGCGCTGCGCATCATGAAGTTTTACCGGCACGAAAGCTGCGGCTGGTGCATTCCTTGTCGTGAAGGCACCGACTGGCTGGACAAGATCCTGGTCCGTTTCCACTCCGGCGGCGGACTGAGAAAAGACATCGACAACATTCAGTATCTTTCGGAAAACATGCTGGGGCGCACCTTTTGCCCGCTGGGCGATGCGGCCGCGATGCCAACAATTTCCATTGTGAAGAAGTTTCGTAAGGAATTCGAAGATCATCTGGATGGAAAGCCGTGCCCGTTTGAGAAGGCGGGAGCGGCGGAACTGGCTATGGCTTAGGGAATGTCGTTAGTCGTCCGTCGTTGGTCGTTGGGTCTGCGACCGACGATGTTTTGGCCAACGACGAACGACCAAGGACGAACAACGATTTTATGGCTGACGTAAACATCACGGTTGACGGTAAGAAGGTCGCGGCTCCTGCGGGAACGCTGCTAATTGAGGCCTGCAAGAGTGCGGGCATTGAGGTACCGTCATTTTGCTACTACCCCAATCTGTCGCTGCAGGGCGCATGCCGCATGTGCCTCGTCAAAGTTGAGAAGATGCCGAAGCTGCAGACCGCGTGCACAACGGTCATCAGCGAAGGGATGGCGGTGAGCACGGATACTCCCGAGATCCATCAGGCGCGCAAGTCGATGGTCGAGATGCTGCTGGGGAACCATCCCCTCGACTGCCCGGTGTGCGATGCCGGCGGCGAATGCGAATTGCAGGACATGACGTTCGCCTACGGGGCCGCTGAGTCGAAGTTTATCGATATCAAGAATCATCGCGAAGAGCAGCAATGGTCTCCCGTGGTGTACTTCGACCGGCCGCGCTGCATTCTTTGCTATCGCTGCGTGCGGGTGTGCGGCGAAGGCATGGACGTGTGGGCCTTGGGCGTGCAGAACCGCGGCGTGAGTTCGGTGATTGCGCCTAATAAAGAAGATCATCTCGAATGCGAAGAATGCGGCATGTGTATCGACATCTGCCCGGTGGGGGCGCTGACGTCGGGCGCCTATCGCTACAAGACGCGGCCGTGGGAGATGAGACACGTGGGCACCACCTGCACCCACTGTGCGGATGGCTGCAAGACGACTCTGGGCGTGCGTCGCTCCGATACCGGAATGGAAATTGTCCGCGGAGACAACCGCGACAAGAGCGGCATCAACGGCGACTTCCTGTGCATGAAAGGCCGTTACGCCTTCGACTTTGCCAATCACGAAGACCGCCTGACGCAGCCGCTAATTCGCAAGGACGGACGACTCACCCCTTCCACCTGGGAAGAAGCATTTGAGTTGATTGGACGACGCTTCAAGGAGATTCGCGACAGCGCCGGCGGACAAGCCATCGGGGTGGTCGGCTCGACTCGCACTACCAACGAAGAAAACTACCTGCTGCAGAAGTTCGCCCGCGTAGCGCTGGGGACCAACAACATTGACCACCACCGCACCGCCGACTTCCCTGCCCTCGCGGCGGCGCTTCGCGGTAAGCCGGAAGCCACGGCCAGCATGCGCGATGTGTTCAAGGCGCCCGCCATGTTGCTGATCGGCAACAATCCCACTGAACAGCATCCCTTGCTCGCCTGGCAGATTCGGAACAATGTCCGCCTGCATAAGGCGCGGCTCTACGTGATCAACTCCGAACCCGTCAAGTTGCGCAGGCAGGCAGTGAACTTCATACAGATTCCGGTGGGGAGCGAAGGCAATGTCGCCCGGTTCCTGTCGGGAGACGACTCCGCCGCCGGTTCCATTTCCAATCCGACGGCCACTCGCGACGCCTGGGTCGCGCTGCGCGACAAACTGCGGGGTGAGCAGAATCTTGTCATCATTTTCGGCTCGGAGATTCGCGGCGAAGATATCGCTTCATTGGTCAAGTTCGGTTCAGCCGTTCCCAGTGCGAAATTTGTCTGTCTCAGCGACTACGCCAATTCGCGAGGCGCTGCCGACATGGGACTCTATCCTGACCTTCTGCCGGGCTACCACCCGATGTCGGACGCTGGAAAATGGCGTGACGAGTGGGGCGGTGTTCCTCAAACCCCGGGGCTGACTCTGCCACAAATGGTGGAGAGTGCGAAAGCCGGCAATCTGAAGGCGTTTTACGTGGTGGGAGCCAATCCGGTAGGACGGCTTGGAATCGATGCGTTCAGTTTCTCTCAACGCTTCGTCGTCGTGCAGGACATGTTCCTCACCGAGACTGCGTTGATCGCCGACGTAGTTCTGCCCGCAGCCAATGCTTACGAAAAGTCAGGAACGGTCACCAACACCTGCGGCGATGTGCAATTCCTCCAGAAGGCGGGCGAGATCACGGGAGCCAAGTCTGACTTTGAAATGACGGTGCGAATCGCGGACGCGATGGGCTTCGATGTCAGTAAGCTGGTTCCCTTCAGCCGGGGAACCCACTCCGATATGGGTCAATCGCGCGGTGCGCAGTCCGGCGAAGTGGATCGTCACGGCGTATGGCTCGAGGCACAGGGCTTGGAGCCCAAGATGAGTCCCTTCGACCCCACGGCGATTCTCGATGAGATTCAACGCCTGGTGCCTGGGTATGGCGTTTCGCGCGCCAATCTTCTTGCGGGAAACGATCAGCACACCACGTTGTCAGGTAGCGGGGCCGGGGTGCAACACGATCCTGCGCTGATCGCGCCGGCCAACGATACTTTATTTACGTCCGGAACCTTGGGCCGATATTCCCGTGCCCTGAACTCTGTAATGGAGAACCGGCAGAAGCAGCCCGCGGAGGAAGTTGCCGCGGACTGAGTCCGTCACCCCGTACCACTTAGTCAAGCTTTTTGAGGAAGACCTGCATTGTTGAGCATTGAGAGTTTCGTCGCGATCTCGCTGATCAAAACTGTGATCGCACTGTTTGTGCTGCTGACGGCGGTGGCCTATACCGTGTGGCTGGAGCGTAAAGTCGTGGGCCACATGCAGAACCGCTGGGGGCCCACCCGGGTCGGCCCGTTTGGCCTGTTGCAACCCCTGGCCGACGGCGTCAAATTCATGTTCAAAGAAGATTTGATTCCGCCCCATGTGTACAAACCGCTGTACATGGCGGCACCGATGCTGGCGGTGGTGTTCGCCCTGACCTCGATTGCGGTGATTCCAGTGGGCAACTCGATCTCCATTGGCGGTATTCAGACCTCGCTGCAAATTGCTGACGTCAACATCGGCCTGCTGATCATTCTCGGTGTCACCTCGCTGGGCGTTTACGGGGTTGCGCTGGCGGGATGGTCGTCCAACAGCAAGTATTCCTTGCTCGGCGGATTGCGAGCCAGCGCGCAAATGGTGAGTTATGAGATCGCGTTGGGCCTCTCCCTGGTCGGCGTACTGATTCTGTCCGGCAGCTTGAGCCTGCGCGAGATCGTAGACGCGCAGTCGGGGACCTATTGGGGCGTCCTTCCTCGCTGGAACATTTTCCCTCAGTTCATCGCATTCTTTATTTATCTGATGGCGGCATATGCCGAGACGAACCGCATCCCGTTTGACTTGCCCGAGGCGGAAACTGAACTGGTGGCGGGCTATCACACCGAATATAGCGCCATGAAATTTGCCATGTTTTTCATGGCCGAATACGCCAACATGATTACCGTCGCCTGCGTGGCGTCTCTGCTGTTTCTGGGAGGGTGGCATGGGCCGCGGTTTGGGCCGCCGTTGTTGCAGGCGATCCTGCCGGTATTCTGGTTTGCGCTGCGAATTTTTGGGTTTCTCTTTGTATATATATGGATCCGTGGCACGCTGCCGCGTTTCCGTTATGACCAGCTCATGGCATTCGGCTGGAAGTTTTTGTTGCCGCTGGCGATTGCGAACTTGGTGGTCACGGCGCTGGTTGTGGCTATTCAGTCTTAGAAATGTAGTTTCCGTTTCCCGGAACCCGACCAATGCATTTGATTTTATTCCTGGCGTTCGGTGCGGTCTGCGTGGCAGGTGCGGTCAACCTGCTGGTGCAGAAGCACCCCATCAACAGCGCGTTGTCGTTGGTGGTGGTGATGGGCTCCCTGGCAGCGGAATACTTGCTGCTGGGCGCGGAATTCGTCGCCGCCGTGCAGGTGATCGTCTATGCCGGAGCAGTCATGGTTCTGTTTGTCTTCGTAATCATGCTGCTCAATGCGGGAGAAGAAGAAGAGACCAAAGGAAGCCGCGTCGCAATGATTTTTGGCATCCCGGGAATGCTGGTGGGAAGCCTGTTGATCGCGTGGGTTCTGATCGAGCATTCGGGAAACAAGTCGCTGGCCGCGGGAGCCCTGCCGGGGCCGCCGAAAACCATTGGCTGGCTGCTCTTCCACGACTATCTTTTGCCCTTTGAAGTCACTTCAGTGCTGGTGTTGATCGCCATCATGGGGGCCGTGGTTCTGGCAGCAGCTCCGGCTTCGGCCGGGGGGAGGAAAGATTAATGGTGCCAGTTTCCTACTACTTGATACTTAGCGGGATCCTGTTTGCCTGTGGCGTAACCGGGTTTCTGATCAAGCGCAACATCATCACCATCTTCATGTCGATCGAGTTGATGCTCAACGGCGTGAATCTCTCATTCGTCGCGTTTGCGGCCGAGTGGAAAGCGCTCAGCGGCCAGGTATTCGTCTTCTTCGTGATGGTGGTGGCAGCGGCCGAAGCAGCGGTGGGGCTGGCGATCATCATTGCGGTTTATCGCACGCGGGAAACGTTGAACGTGGACCAGGTGAACCTGCTCAAACTATGACGCCGAACCTGCATCTCTGGCTGATTCCGGTGCTCGCGCTGATCGGCGCCGCCATCAATGGGCTGTTTGGAAAGCGCTTTTCCCGGCAGACGGTCGTGGCCGTCGCGCTTCTGTTCAGCGGCGCGGCTTTTGCCTTCGCGTTGTGGGTTGCATCTCAGTTTTCTTCACTAACCACCCCTCACATCGAGACGCTGGCTACTTGGATTCGCGCGGGAGAGTTTCGGGCTGACTTCGCCTTTTACCTCGATCAGCTTTCACTGGTCATGCTGCTGGTGGTGACCGGGGTAGGATTTCTCATTCACATTTATTCGGTCGGCTACATGTGGGAGGAAGGCGGATTCTACCGCTTCTTCGCCTACCTGAACCTGTTCATGTTCTTCATGCTGACGCTGGTGCTGGCCAGCAACTACCTGTTGATGTTCATCGGATGGGAAGGGGTCGGACTGGCGTCGTATCTGCTGATCGGGTTCTGGTTCACCAAGGATTCCGCGGCAGCCGCTGGCAAGAAGGCGTTCATCGTCAACCGCATTGGCGATTTCGGATTTCTGATTGCGCTGTTCCTGATGATCCAGCATTTTGGATCGCTGGATTTCGCGCAAGTCGCACGCGGCGCTTCGCCCGCATTGCCGGGTGGCGAGGCATTGCTGACGACCATCGGTCTGCTGCTGATGGTGGGCGCGGCCGGAAAGTCGGCGCAGATTCCGTTGTACGTCTGGCTGCCGGATGCCATGGAAGGCCCCACGCCGGTTTCCGCCCTGATCCACGCAGCCACCATGGTGACCGCAGGCGTGTATATGGTTTCGCGGTCGCATGTGATCTTCGAACACGCGCCGGGCGCAATGATGGTCGTGGCGATCATCGGCACGCTGACGGCGCTGTTCGCGGCGACCATTGGCATGTGCCAGACGGATATTAAGAAAGTACTGGCGTATTCAACGGTCTCACAGCTGGGTTACATGTTTATCGCGTGCGGGGTGGGAGCGTTCTCAGCCGGAATCTTCCATCTGATGACGCACGCGTTTTTTAAAGGCCTGCTGTTCCTGGCGGCTGGTTCGGTGATTCATGCCGTGGGCGGCGAGCAGGACATGCGCAAGATGGGCGGGCTGCGCACGAAAATTCCCTGGACGTTCTGGACCATGACTGCGGGGACCTTCGCCATCGCCGGATTCCCGCCGCTGGCCGGATTTTTCAGTAAAGACGCAATCCTGTTCAAAGCCTTCACCAGTACTTACGGAAGCTGGATCTATTGGGCGATCGGCGTTTTCACCGCATTTCTGACTTCGTTCTATATGTTCCGGCAATGGTTCTCGACCTTCTTTGGAGAGTATCGTGGGGACGACCGCGCGGATTTTCACGGGCACGGTGAACACGGACACGGTGGCATACACGAAAGCCCCGCGGTGATGTTGGTGCCCTTGGTGATTTTGGCGCTGCTTTCGGTTTGTGGCGGATGGATTGGCAGCGAACGCTTCGATAAGTTTCTGGCGCCGGCATTTCATGCGAGTGAATTCACGCCAGTAGTGCAGCACGGGGCGATGGGAATGGGCCCCGATACAGTTGTCCCAGCGACGCCAGTGCTTCCGACTGGGCGGCGTGACGTGGAGGTGTCGGAAACTCTGCTCACCGGCATTTCAGTCGCGGCCGCGCTGCTCGGCTTCCTGCTTGCCGGGCAGCTTTACTACCGGCGGCGCGATCTTCCAGGGAAAATCGCGCGTGCTCTCGGCGGGTTCTACGAAACCGTTCTCCACAAGTATTACGTCGATAAAATTTATGCTGCGGTGTTCGTCAAGCCACTGATCGAAGGCTCGACCAAGTTGCTATGGCACGGCATCGACCGCGACGTTATTGATGCCTCCATCGACAACAGCGCCGATGGTGCGCGCGAAGTCTCCGATGCGGTGCGGCACATGCAGTCAGGCAACATCCGGTCTTACGCCGGGTGGGTGGCGGCAGGTGCGGCGCTGGTCATCCTTTATATGGTGTGGGTGGGAACCCGATGACCACAGCCCTCGACAGCACAATCCTCAGCCTGATCGCTTTCATTCCCCTGGCGGGAGCGCTGCTGCTGCTAATCATGCCCCGCCGCGACCGTGAGGCCCGCTGGCTGGCGCTGGGTGTGTCGATAGTTGCCTTCCTCGCCTCGCTGCATCTTCCAGTGCATCTTGTACGCTCTCAGGCGGGATTTCAATTTGAAATCAACCGCCAGTGGATTTCGAATCCCAACATTCACTACCACATGGGTGTGGATGGCATCTCCATGTGGCTGGTGGTGCTCACCACGTTTCTCACACCGCTGTGCGTGCTCATCTCCTGGAAGTCGATCAATGACCGAGTAAAGGAATTTTTCATCATTCTCCTGGTGCTGGAGACAGCGCTGATCGGCGTGTTCACTGCGCTCGACCTGTTTCTTTTCTACTTCTTCTGGGAAGCCACGCTGATTCCCATGGCTCTGCTGATCGGGATGTACGGCCACGGACGCAAGGTATATGCGGCGGTGAAGTTCTTTCTGTACACCATGATCGCTTCGATGTTCATGCTGGCGGCCATTCTCTGGCTGTACGCTAAGACCGGAACGTTCGACTTTGGCAGCGTTCAGGCTGCAATCCGCAGTGGACAACTCGAAGGCTTTGCCGCAGCCGCGCCATGGCTCTTCCTGGGATTCTTCATCGCGTTCGCGGTCAAGGTACCGCTATTCCCTTTCCACACCTGGTTGCCCGACGCGCACGTCGAAGCGCCGACCGCCGGCTCGGTTTTGCTGGCCGGGGTTCTGCTGAAAATGGGCACCTACGGCATGCTGCGCTTCAATCTCGGCCTGTTCCCCGAGCAATCGCGCGGCAACGCCCCCTGGATCATGGTGTTGGCTCTGATTGGCATCATCTACGGCGCGCTGGTCGCCATGGTGCAGCCCAATCTAAAGAAGCTGATTGCCTACTCGTCCATCAGCCATCTGGGATTTGTCGTTCTTGGCATTTTCAGCTTCACGCAAGCCGGCCTGGATGGTGCGACGTTCGTGATGCTGGCCCACGGCGTTTCCACCGGCGCGTTATTCATGCTGGCAGGAATTCTCTACGAGCGCCGGCACACTTATGAGATCGCCGAGTTCGGCGGCCTGGCCGCTCCTATGCCGGTCTACGCGACGTTCTTCCTTTTCATCATGCTCGCGTCGGTTGGGCTACCTCTATTGAACGGTTTCATCGGTGAATTTCTGGTATTGAGCGGGGCATTTCGCGCCCGGGCGCTATACGGGGTGTTGGGCGCCACCGGCGTGATCTGGAGCGCGTGCTACTTGCTTTGGATGTATCAACGAGTCTTTTTCGGCAAGGTGACACACGAAGTCAACTTAACGTTGGCCGACCTTGACGGCAGCGAACGGGCGGCGCTTTGGCCGACCGCCATCGTCGCGTTGGTCATGGGCGTGGCTCCGCTGGTTTGGCTGAATGCCATTGATCCGGCGGTTCGTTCGGCACTATCTCCCTTCACGCAGTTAGCCAGCAAGGTGGTGGGACGGTGAACACCGCCGCGATGCTTCCCCAGACCGCCGATTACATGCGCTTGCTGCCGGAGATCGTGCTGACCGTCTTCGGCATGATCGTAATGGTCATGGACGCAGCCGCTGAAGGTCGAGGCGAAGGTCGTAGTAGAGGTCGAAGCATAGGTCGCATCAAAGACCGGCGCATCGAGAAGATCCTGGGCGCGGTCGCCCTGGTTGGCTCGCTGGCTGCGATTACTGCCACATTTGTCCAGGCGCAATATCCCGGCTTCGCCTTCTGGAACATGGTGCAGGTGGATTCGTTCAGCGTCTTTTTTCACTTTCTGGTCGCGGCGGTGACAGCAGTCGTGATCCTCACCTCTTTCGAGTACATGGAAGTGCAGCAGATTCGTGCCGGCGAATACTACGCCCTGATCTTGTTTGGCGCCGCCGGGATGAGCCTGATGTCTTCGGCGGTCGAGTTGGTGCTGGTCTTTATTGCGCTGGAAATCTCGTCGATCTCGACCTACGTCTTGGCAGGATTCAGGCGGCGGGCGGCGATCAGCAGCGAGTCGTCAGTGAAATATTTTCTCTTGGGGTCATTTGCCACTGCGTTTTTCCTGTACGGCGTGGCTCTCATGTTCGGAGCTACGGGTTCAACCAACATCGCGACGATCGGCGACGTTTTGCGCTCAGGCCAGATTCCGCTTCTCGCCTATGCCGGAGTTGCTTTGATGTTCGTCGGTCTGGGCTTCAAAGTGGCCGCCGCGCCGTTTCACATCTGGACGCCCGACGTATACGAAGGTGCACCCTCGCCGGTGGTGGGATTCATGTCCACTGCTCCCAAAGCGGCCGTCTTTGCGGTGTTGTTGAGGATCATGTTTGAAGCGCATGCCCCCGGAAGGATTGGGCTGATCTGGGTGGTGGCCGCGCTTTCGATGACGATCGGCAACCTTGGCGCGCTGGTGCAGGACAACATCAAGCGCTTGCTGGCCTATTCCTCCATCGCCCACGCCGGCTATTTGCTGGTCGCGTACGCAGCTTTGCCCGACAATGGCATTCCCGCCGCCATGTTTTACACCGCGTCGTATGCTGCCATGAATGTGGGTGCGTTCGCGGTGGTCAGCCACTTCGGCAGTGCGGGCGAACGTTATGTGACCTTGGGAGACTATTCCGGTTTGGGGCGGCGGTCTCCGCTGCTGGCGGCAACCCTGACCATCTTTCTACTGTCACTGATCGGAATTCCGATTACCGGCGGGTTCTTTGCCAAGTTCTATGTGTTCAGTGCCGCCCTGCAGGCCAACCTCGTCGGATTGGTGATCGTTGGTGTGCTCAATAGCGCGGTGGGGGCGTATTACTACCTGCGAATTATTGTCGTGATGTACATGCGTGAGCCGCAACAGGAAGTTCCTGTGGCGCGAATTCCCGTCGGTCTAGGCTTCGCGCTGGCCATAAGTCTCGTGACCACGATCTATTTGGGTGTGCTGCCGGGCAGAGTGCTGGAATACGCTTCTCGAACTGCAACCGCGTGGATGCGCTGACAGAGTAGCGCGACGCCCTCCTGGCAGTTGTTTCAGGGCCCCATTTGCGGATCGGACGCTAGATGCCCACAGGAGAACCGGCAACGTGCCATTACCAGGATTGCCGGGCCAACCATGGCGCGAACCCGCTTCCGCAAGTTCGATTTGACAACTGCGCTCTGGCCCGGCATCATGGGGGCACACGAAGTTCAACGCGGAGGGGAGTATGAGCATGCTAGCTCGAAGGCTTTGGTCTGAGGATCAGGGTCAGGACATAGCGGAATACGCCGTGATGTTAGCGGTGATTCTGGTCTTAGTGGTGGGAACCATACGCTTGATCGGGAGTAATGCCAATAACGCCTTTTCCTCAACTGCCAGTGCTATCAATCAATAACTGGGGCTTGCGCGGCCTTCGTCTTCGTCGCCTCCGAAAATCAGGTACCCAGGCTGTCGTTTCAGGGTTTCGTTCGGGCTTTCAGTGCTGGGGCCCGGCCATGAGCCGAGAGTCACAAGATACTTTCTGCTTGCCAACTATTCACGTTGGTAGGACTGCGCCGCGCAGGCGATGCAGCGTGCCCTAAGACAAACCTGTGAGGTTGCGCCGGGTGTCACGACCCCGGAGGGACTTGGGGGCGATCTTCGAGTTCCAGGGGCCAGCGATTTCTCGGTAGCGCGCTGGGCCTCAAAAGCCCCGGTGGATCCCTGAATTGATCGTTTTGGTCAGACAAAAGCGACGCTACGAATCGCAGGACCTCGACTTCCTGGCGCAAGCGCACCAGATCCATTTCCTTCTGCCGCAACACTTCGTTTGGGTTTCTCATGACGTATGCAGCGCTCCTGCAAGGCAGAATCTGACACGCTTGCAATGGAACCCTAGGCTGATTTCTCTTGGGCTGGATTGCAGCAGATTGTAATGCATCGCTTGCCGAGATTGCTACCACGAAAAACGAGGTTTGCGCCGGTGCAGCGTCCGTGATATGTAAAGCCCTGCGGCCGGTCAATCGAGGCGCGTAGTGTAATCGAGGGCGGCGCGAACACGGAGATCCACGAACATGGCGGTCGGTCCGGACCTGATCGAGATGGACGGCATCCTCGGCAACAACGAGATCCACGTCTGGCACACTGACCTGACTGCCCAGGAAGCAGCCATCGATAGGCTCTTTCCACTCTTGGACCACCCCGAGCAAAGCCGTGCGGCACGGTTCCTTGTTCCCGAACCGCGTGTGCAGTTTATTCTTTCTCGCGCTTTTCTCCGCATCGCTTTGGGTCGATACCTCCAGGTCGAACCTCGCGAGGTAAGATTTCGCACCGCTGAACACGGGAAACCGGAATTGGCTGGAGCGGGCGGCTTATACTTCAATTTATCTCACACCGACGGCACAACCGCGATTGCGGTTACCCGGTCAGGCCGCGTCGGCGTTGATGTTGAGAGAGTGCGGAAGAATCTGGAACCGGTGGCTCTGGCGGCCCGTTTCTTTTCGCAAAAAGAGTCGGATTGGCTGCGGTCGCAACCGGCTGAGCGGCGATTCGCGGCCTTCTTCGCCTGCTGGACCGCCAAAGAAGCCTACATCAAAGCCTGCGGATCGGGTCTGTCAATCGCGCTCGACAGCTTCGGCGTAATCCCTCAGCCGGGCGATGGAGAACTAAATCTGCAAACCTATGGCAAGCCGGAGGACTCGAGGCGCTGGTCGATGTGGCAGCTCGACCTGGGGCCGGACTTGCGGAGCGCGGTTGCCGTCGAAGCAGTGAACTGTCAGGTTCGCCTCGGCCGCTGGCCGGCGGCAGGTGCCAAGATCTGATAGTCTTCCCCGATTCGCAGGCTGGTGCCGGAGGAAAACATGCAGATTGAACCAAGGAAGTTGCAGAACAGTGGTCGCTGGTTCTATGCCGTATTGGCTTGTCTGCTGGCGAGCGGACTGGCGGCAGCCCAAACTAATGCTGGAACCAATGCCCGTCCCGAGGACGTATCTTCGCCCTCGGCGGTGGTTCGGGCTTCGTATGTCGCAATCTCGGGCCCGCCCGGACAGGTCCTAAATCTGGACCGCTTCCGTTCTCTTTTCCTGCCTCAGGCGCAATTGGTGAGTGTCAACGTCAAAGATGGCCAAGGCGTGGCGCGCGCCATGACTCTGCAAGAGTTCACTGACATGGTGATCTCCAGGATTGGCAAGGACGGACACATCGAACACGAAATTTCGCAACGCGTCGAGGTTTACGGGAACATTGCCAACGTCTGGAGCAGTTACGAATCACGCAAGACGCCGGACGATCCGCAGGTCACGCGTGGCATTAACAGCATTCAACTGATGAACGACGGCAAGCGTTGGTGGATCAGCGGCGCGCAATGGCAGCACGAGACTGCGGAGACGCCGATCCCCGCGAAGTATCTTGCGGGGGCCCATTAGCCGCATGACTTTGAATCCGAATCTGGCCAAGAGCACGGCGGTTGCCGCACTGGGAGGACTGCTGTTCGGATTCGATACCGCCGTTATCTCCGGCGCCACCAGCACCCTCACCCAAACCTATCAGCTCTCGCCGGGCGGGCTGGGCGTCACCGTGGCCAGCGCTTTGGGAGGCACAATCCTGGGCGCGATGCTGGCCGGGTTTCCCGGCGATCGCTATGGCCGGCGCGACAGTCTACGGATTATGGCCATTCTCTATTTGGTTTCGGCCGTGGGCTGCGCGGGGGCCTGGAGTTGGCCCGTCCTCATCGTCTTTCGTTTCATCGGAGGACTCGGAATCGGTGGGTCGTCGGTTCTCGGCCCCATGTACATTGCTGAAATTTCTCCCGCGAAGCTGCGCGGACGCCTGGTGGGATTCTTCCAGTTCAATATCGTCTTTGGAATTCTTCTAGCCTACTTTTCGAACTACCTGATCGGGCTGCAACGCTTCGGCCTGTCGGAATGGCGGTGGGAACTGGGGGTAACGGGCATCCCTGCGGCGCTGTTCTTTGGTCTGCTCTTCACGATTCCTCGCAGCCCCCGCTGGCTGGTCAAGAAAGGACGAGTTGCAGAAGCCAGAACCGTTCTGCAAAACACCGGGGCAAAAGACTTCGAACGGGAATTGCAGGATATCGTTGCCTCCATCGATTCCGAGCAGAGGCAGGCCGCCGAGACTTTGTTTTCGCGGAAATATCTCTTTCCTATATTTCTGGCAGTCACGATTGGAATGTTCAATCAGCTTTCCGGGATCAACGCCATCCTTTATTACTTGAACGACATTTTTGCGCACGCCGGTTTCAGTAAAGTATCCGGCAGCCTTCAAGCTGTCGCCGTGGGGAGCACGAATCTGCTCTTCACGGTGCTTGCCATGACGGTCATTGACCGCATCGGACGCAAGATTCTCCTGCTGGTTGGCGCGGTGGGCATGGCCGCCTGCCTCAGTGGTGTTGCCGCAATCTTCTTTACAGGTCGGCATCAAAGCCTGCTGCTGGGGCTGCTGATCGGCTACATTGCCTGTTTTGCCTTCTCGCAGGGGGCCGTAATCTGGGTTTACTTGGCGGAAGTTTTTCCCAACGCGGTTCGAGCCAAGGGTCAGAGCCTGGGCAGCTTTTCGCACTGGTTCATGAACGCGCTCATCTCCGGAACCTTCCCGCTGCTGGCGGCTTCGTCTGGCGGCTATCCGTTTGTATTCTTCGCGGCGATGATGGTGTTGCAATTCTTTGTGGTGCTGTTCATCTATCCGGAGACGAAGGCTTTGTCGCTGGAGGAAATGCAGAAGAAGCTCGGAATCGCCTAACTGCGCTGGTGCTGGACTCAGTGTTGCTCGAACAGTTCGGTGCGGTCAATGCGTTCGCCCTTAAATACCACCGACGAAATCCTCTCGGTTGCAGTGATGTCTTCGAGCGGGTTGCCATCGATGACCAGCAGATCGGCGTCATGTCCGGGGCGAATGGTGCCAATGTGCGCATCAGCCCCCAGTAGTCGTGCGGCGTTGGATGTAGCCGCTTGCAGCGCCACCGCCGGAGGGATTCCGGCCTGCACCCACAATTCCAACTCTCGCTGCGCCGTAGGGCCGTGGACGACGAGGAAATTGCCGGCGTCACTGCCGGTGACCAGCGGAACCTTGTGCTCGTACGCACGTTTCAGGTTCGCGGTCGCGATCTGCATGTCGATGGGATATCGGGCGAGTGAAGCGCGAATCTCCTCGGTGTCTTTGGACGCCATCGCCTCCTCTGTGCCTCGCAGCAATTCCGGCGGGCCCACTTGCTGCACCAGCGAACGCTTCAGTAGATCGATTCTTCCTGCCGCGAAATCCTTAAAGGCCTCCCCCACGCTCAGCGTGGGATCGTAGAACGTTCCCTGGCGAGCCATTTGATCAAACAGAGTACCTGGAATTGTTTCGCGGAAAGATCCGTGCTCGATGGAATTGGCCTGGGCTCGCACGGCATCCTCTACATCTCGCACTTCGCCGGTGTGGATCGCGAGTGGCAATTGATCGGCATGAACTTGTTGAGCGATCGCCGTAAATATGCCGGGATCCAGCCGGTTGTACACTCGGCCACCGGCCCCGGACTCCAGAATCACCTTGATGCAATCCACGCCTGCCTTCTTGAGATCATCCACCTGCTGATGGGCTTCTTCGGCGGACCCGGGAATCCGACTAAATTGCTTCTCCGCGTTCTCGCGGATTCCCGCCGGAAGCTGCTTGAAATACTCCGTCCCGTGGCCGCCGTTGGCGGTAAACAACGGGCCGCAGGTGAATAGCTCCGCGCCCAGCACCTCACCGCTGTTGACCTTGGAACGAGCCTTGAGAATGTTGTCGAGCAGGTCGCCCACGCTGCGAACCGTGGTGACGCCGCTGTACAAATATGCAGCCAGATTGCGCAGCATCATCTTGTCGGGGTCGTACGACTTCATGTCAGGGTAGAAACCCGCTGGCCCACCGAGATGCACATGAACGTCGATCAGGCCGGGAAGAACAGTTTTTCCCGCGGCTTCGACCACCTCTGCATTCACCGTCTTCGGGTCTGGTCCATTGCCCGCGTAGACTTCCGCAATCTTGCCGCCGCGCACCAGCACGGCTCCATTCTCAATAACGCTGCCGTCGCCAATAACAATGCGTGCCCCGCGAATCAGAAACGTCTCGCTCCTGCTGAGCTGGCGCTGCAGTGTCTTGGTTTTTTCCGCATTGCTCTTGGTGTGCATCTGCCACAGGCCGAGACAGAGAAACGGCGTCAACACCACACCCAGCCACAGCTTTGCCGAATTGCGGATCTTTTCCTCTTTTTCCCAACGGAACAGCTTGTAGGCAATAAACAGTCCCACCACCATGGTCAGCAGCAGCGCGGCCGCCGGCTGGATGTTCGCCATAATGCCTTCATCGCGCATCAGCATCGCCTCCACGCCGGTGACCAGGTAGGTCGCAGGCAGGAACTGCGTGACCACCAGGAGCCACGGAGGAAACATCGCCAGCGGGAAGGTCGCGCCACTCAGGAAAAGCATGGGCAGGTAGACCAACTGGATCAGGATCTGGCTTTCTTGCATCGAGTTTGCGACCGCAGCCAGGATCAAACCGATGGCACGAAATCCAGCGATGCCCACCGTGACAAAAATCAAAATCGAACCCATGCTTTTCGGCCAGGGCATGCCGTAGATGAAATGCGCCAAGCCAAACATCACGAACACGTAGGGCATGAAGATCATCCACCCGGTCACTGTGGATGCAATCAGTAAGGGCGCGGGGGAAATAGGCGTGACTTTGTAACGGCGCAGAATATTGGCTTCGCGCTCTTGCACCGCACGCATTCCGGCCCCAAAAAGTCCGTTGCCCAGGATGCCGATGATCATGACCATGGCAATGACAATGGTCATTCCGGCGCCGCGCTCAGCATGAAAGGCCTGCGCGAACACAAAGAAGAAGACCAGGGGGAACAGATAGTTAAAGAAAAGCACCGACTTCTGGCGCAGAGCCAGTTTCACATCCAGCGCGATGAGTGCCTTATAAGTATTCATTCGCGCAGGCTCTTTCCCGTGAGCTCGATGAACACGTCTTCGAGCGTCGGTTGCTTCAGATGAACGTCGGTGAGTTCCAGGCCCTGCTGATCAATCCACTTCACCAAATCGACCAGTGTCGCGGCCGGGCGGCGGGAGTTTACCGTCAGCGTGCGGCCGGTCGAATCGAGCGCGCTCTGTGTGGCCTCGGCCCAAGCGGG
Organism: Acidobacteriota bacterium; assembly: GCA_013289795.1. Lineage (GTDB taxonomy): Bacteria > Acidobacteriota > Terriglobia > Terriglobales > Acidobacteriaceae > JABCZH01. The sequence goes on along the minus strand of JABCZH010000015.1, from coordinate 63,868 downwards.
ACGATCCGCCGGAAGTGCCTTGGCGCAGGTGACAACAATGCTCGAAGCATGACGGCTCTGCTGTTGCAGGCGGCTGGGCGTATCGAGCGCGATAATCTTGCCTTCGTCAACAATTGCCACCCGGTCGCAAAGGCGCTCGGCTTCCTCGATGTAGTGGGTGGTCATCAGAATCGTCCGGTGTTCTCGCTTGAGTTCTTCCAGCAGAGAATGAATTTCCACGCGGACTTGCGGGTCGAGGCCAGTCGTAGGCTCATCCAGAAAAACAAGCTGAGGATCATTGACCAGGGCCAGCGCCAGAGCCAACCGCTGTTTCTGACCGCCGGAGAGCGTCCCGTAGAAGGCTTCGCGTTTTTCTTCGAGTTGCAGGCGGCGAAGCAATTGATTCAAGTCGGCATGTTTGGTGTAGAAAGATGAGAATACCTGCAACGCCTCGCGCACCCGAATCTTTTCCGGCAAGTTGGTGGCCTGTAGACAAACGCCGATACGATCTTTGAGACTCTGTCGCTGCCGGTCAGGGTCGAATCCAAGAACGGCCACTTGCCCCGCTGAGCGCGGGCGCAGGCCTTCCAGAATCTCAACCGTGGTCGTCTTCCCTGCCCCATTTGGACCAAGCAGGCCAAAGACTTCCCCGGTCTGGATTTCGAAATCGATTCCCTTCACGGCATGGACTTCGCCGTAGGACTTCTTGAGACCTAGGACCGAGATGGCGGGACTATCGGAGGGCATTCAGGAACGATTAGGCTATCGAAGAAGATGGGCTGAGTCAAAGGGGAAGGATTTGGATGTTCTTCGCGAACTTCGCGAGAGACTTTGCGTTCTTTGCGGTCAAAAGCTCTTAACCGCAAAGTATGCAAAGGAATCGCCAAGAGCGCAAAGAACCTCAATGTAACCCCTGCTACCCTCTGCTTGGCAACTACGTCGAATAGGAGTACAGTGTCATTTCCGCAGGGAATCTCTTTGTCTTTTCAGATTGGAGCATGCATGCGTTGCAGATTGCTTCTGTTGCCCGCCGCTCTTTGTTTGAGCCTTTTGTCCTTCGCACAAACCGCCGACGAACTGGTCGCCAAGAACATCGAAGCCAAAGGTGGAATGGACAAGATCCAGGCTGTCAAGACGATGCGTATGACTGGCAAAGCCCTGCTTCCGGGCGGATTCGTTGGCGCCGTCAGCCAGGAAAATGCTCGTCCCAACCTGGTGCGAGAGACTTTCTCGCTGCAAGGGATGACCGCTGTACAAGCCTACGACGGCAGCTCAGGCTGGCAGATTCAGCCCTTCGGAGGACGGAAGGACCCACAACTCATGGGCGAAGACGACCTGCGTGATCTGCTGATCGACTCCGACTTTGACGGTCCCATGGTCAACTACAAGGCAAAGGGCAACACTGTCGAATACCTGGGCCACGACGTGGTGGATGGCGATGACGCCCTCCGCCTCAAGGTCACGCTTAAGAACGGCGACATTCTTTACTACTATCTCGATCCCGATACCTTCCTCGAGATCCGTCGCGAGACCCAGGAATTCATCCGCGGCTCGGTGCGGGAAAGCGCCAGCGAAATGGGCTCCTATAAAGCGGTCGCCGGCGTCATGTTTCCTTTTTCGATCGCAACGGGACCGAAGAACGATCCCACTCAATGGCAGACGACCAGCGTTGAGAAGATTGAAGTCAACGTATCGCTTAACAACTCCGAGTTCGCCACTCCGGCCTCGCTGAAAAAATGACAAGAATCCGCCGCCGGAAATATGTTGATGATTTCGTGCCATACCCAAGAGGACTCTCAATGACTGCTACTGCCGCCCGTTGTTCCCGTTGGTTCAAAAGACTGCTCCTGCCCGCCGTCGCGTTGCTGGTATGCACTAGTGCCGCGGCCCAGCAAGCCATCAAGTTTGACGCTGCCACCATTTCCGGTCTGCCGATTCGCAACATCGGCTCCGCTACCATGAGCGGACGTATTGCGGCCGTGGATGCAATCGAGAAGGACGGGCGCGTGACCGTATTTGTTGGCGCGGCCAGCGGCGGAGTGTGGAAGTCGATCAACGGAGGAACAACGTTCAGGCCCGTCTTCGATCGCCAGCCAGTGCAGTCGATCGGCGCCGTCGCCATTGATCAATCCAATCCCGACACTGTCTGGGTGGGCACGGGCGAGGCCTGGACCAGAAACAGCGTCTCCATCGGCAATGGCGTCTACAAATCAACTGACGGCGGCGAGAACTGGGCCAACGTTGGGTTACAGGATTCCGAACACATCGCCAAGATTCTGATTGATCCAAAAGACAGCAATGTTGTCCTCGTCTGTGCGACCGGTCACGTTTGGAACGACAGCGACGAGCGCGGCGTTTACAAAAGCGCCGATGGCGGCAAGACTTGGAAAAAGGTCTTGGCCGGAGCCAACGGCTCAACCGGCTGCGGCATGCTCGCTCGAAGCCCCCAGGCACCGGGCACAATCTTTGCCGACATGTGGGACTTCCGGCGTCAGGGCTGGACTTTCCGCTCCGGTGGCCCGGGCAGCGGCCTGTTCAAATCGACCGACGGCGGTAATACCTGGACCGAGCTGACCGCGAGCAACGCCAAAGGCCTTCCCGACAAGCCTTACGGGCGAATCGCAGTGGCGGTTGCGCCTTCCAAACCGCAAGTGGTTTACGCAATGATCGAGTCCAAGAAGAGCGCGTTGTTTCGTTCCGACGATGGCGGCCAAAGCTGGAACAAGCTCGATGCCAGTCAATATATGGTGTGGCGGCCGTTTTATTTCGGCAATATGATCGTCGATCCCAAGAACGAAAACAAGGTCTTCAAGGTTGATCTCGGCCTCTTGCTCAGCGTAAATGGCGGCCAGAGCTTCAGCTTCGTGGCCAATGCTCACGGTGACTTTCACGATGTGTGGATCAATCCCAAGAATCCCAACATGATTTTTGCCGGAGACGATGGTGGGCTATGGCGTAGCGAAGATGGGGGAACCCGCTGGAAGCACCAGCTCAATCTGCCCGTTTCGCAGTTTTACCATGTGAGTGTGGACAACGCGAATCCCTACCACGTCTATGGCGGCCTACAGGACAACAGCTCGTGGGTTGGCGACTCCTCGTATCCCGGGGGCGTCAGCAATTCGCGCTGGGAGAACATCTTCGGCGGCGACGGTTTCTGGGCGTTCGAGGATCCCGCCGATTCGAATTACCTCTATGCCGAGGCGCAAGGGGGAGAGATCGGCCGCATCAACCGGCACACGCTTGAAAATCGCAGCATCAAGCCTTTCCCCAATTACAACGAGAAGAAGCTGCGATTCAATTGGAACACCCCCATTCACATGAGTCCCAACGAAAAAGGAACGATCTACATCGGCGCGGAGTTCCTGTTCCGCTCGCGCGATCATGGACAATCCTGGGAGCGCATCTCTCCCGACTTGACGACCAATGATCCGGAGAAGCAGAAACAAGAGGAATCCGGCGGAATTACGGTGGATAACTCATCGGCGGAAACCCACACTTCCATCTACTCCATTTCTGAATCGCCGAAGAATGGCCAGATCATCTGGGTGGGAACCGACGACGGCAACCTGCAAATCACTCGTGACGGAGCCAAAACCTGGACAAACGTCGTAGGCAACGTTCCGGGGCTGCCCAAGTATTCGTGGGTTTCAACCGTTGAAGCCAGCCGGTTTGACGAAGCCACTGCATACGCCACCTTCGATCGCCACACCTTTGGCGACATGAAGCCTTATGCCTACAAGACGACCGATTACGGCAAGACCTGGACCTCGTTGAATGTTCAGCAAAACGGCGCCGTCGGTTACGCCCACGTGATTAAGGAAGATAGCATCGACTCGAATCTGCTATTCCTGGGCACGGAGATGGGTCTTTGGATCTCCTATGACGGCGGAGGACATTGGGCCCAATACAAGGCAACTAACTTCCCCTCGGCGGCGGTACGTGACATCGCGGTGCAGGCGCGTGAGTCCGACCTGGTGCTGGCCACCCACGGGCGCGGCATCTGGATTATCGATGACATCTCTCCTTTGCGCGCACTCACTCCTGACTTGATGGCCAAGGACGCTGCGCTGCTCGAAGGCCGTCCAGCAATTCAGTACTTCCAGTCGAATGGAGGCTGGGCGGAGGGCGACGAGACGTTCAATGGCCCCAGCCGGCCCGGCGATGCCTTCATTACCTACTACCAGAAAGGCCGTCACATCTTTGGCGACTTGAAGATTGAAATTCTTGACCAGGATGGCAAGTTGGTGGACACGGTTCCCGGCAGCAAACATCGCGGCCTGAACCGGGCCACTTGGTCGATGCGGCTTAAACCTCCCACAGTTCCTCCGGCAGCAAGCGCGTTGTTCGCGGCTGCCCAGGGCGTACGAGTTATGCCCGGGACGTACACCATCAAGATGACCAAGGGCGATCAGGTATACACGACGCCGCTGCACGTGGTACTTGATCCCCGCGCCACTTACACTGTCGAGGATCGCAAGGCCCAGTTCGATCTAGTCGTGCAGTTGGGCAAGACCATGGGCCACATGACCTACGGAGTCGCCGCCATCGAGGGAGTGCGCGACGCAGCGACTGCGGATGCCTCCAAGCTCCCGGCGAAGGATGCGCTGCGCACGCGTCTGGAGCATCTTGCCGACCGGTCGGGAGAACTTCGTTCCAAGATCGTGGCCACAAAAGAGGGTGGCGCGATCACCGGGGAAGAACGGATCCGCGAGCATCTCGGCGAAGTGTACGGCGACGTGAACGGCTACGAGGGCCGGCCGACCGCCGACCAGACGGCACGCGCGGCCTCGCTCTCAAAAGAACTGGATGACGTCATCACGGATTTCCGGAAACTCACCGACGCCGAGCTGCCCGCCATCAATGCCGCTCTGAAAAAGAAGAACATGGGTGCCATCTCGGTGCTGAGTGAGTCCGATTGGCAAAAGCAGCAGGAGAGCGGGGCTGGCGCAAAGCCACAGGCCGCCGTCTTTCGTGAAGTTGACTGAGGCGGCTTATGCCGTAACGCCAGCGCCTCTGGTAGCGCCGGCGTCCTCGCTGGCGATCGGGCCGGGAGTCCCGCCCGCCCCGCGCCGCCCTTGAACCTTACTGGACTGCTCCTCCGCCAGCCGACGAGCCGCCCCGGCCTTGCAACCATGACGCCAGTTGAGTGGATTGCTGGGTCTTCATGGCGATGCAGTTGTTAATGCGTTCCATCGATTGCCGGAGAGTCCGTTCCGCGGCAGATGAAGGATGCGCCGAGAAAAATTCCTGGACCTGGTCCTTCAAGGCAGAATCGCAGAAGCCGCCGACATTGCCCTGGACTTGCGCGCTGGCAAACGGCCCTCCCGCCTTCACCACCTCGTCCCAGTGCGAACGGACAAAATCCCAAGCGAGGTTCTGGCCGTCGGGATTTCCCATGACGTTGCCAATCAGCCCTAAACTATCCTGCGAACGCACATCCGAAGAAACGGCGAAGTCCAGCGTGCGTTGAAGCAGGTGGGAATCGCTGAAACTCGGCAAGGTATAGAAGTAAAGATAGTATTGTTCTGGTGTCTTCGAACTCTTCATCGCGGCCATGATCTTGTCATAGAAATCAGGCCCTCCGTTGGACGCAGCCAGCCCAAACGCCGCCGTAGCCAAGTCACTCTGGACCGAACGGGGATCCTGTAACGCTTGCTCCGCTAGCTTCCGGGCTTCGGCGATCGCTTCGGGATCGTGCCCTTGACCTCCCAGCGCGTTGAGCAAAAGTGGCCGCAGATTCTTGGCGTCTTCGCTCTCGCCGGGCTTCGGCTCCCAGCCAATTCTCCTGGCCACGGGGTTCAGCGTATTGCGCACCCAGAGCTGATAAGCCGGGCGGTCATCATCCGTCGCAATGAAACGGCCGATGGTGTTCAGCTGTCCAAGCACCAGGGCCATCACTGCCGTAGCCGGCTCGTTCTGGACGCCCTCCGCCAAGGTCAGATAATCGCCGACTGGCTGCCGCCCTACCCGCACCGATGCCCAGGTGTCGATGAGCAACAGGAGGCGCTCCTGAGGAGTCAACGCGGCTTCGGCATCACGCGCCAGCGCATGCACCGCTTCCGGTTCGTACGCCGTGCGATAGTAGCCGGTGCCGCCGGAGTTGCCAAGCACCCACGCTGAGCAGCCTGGAATGGTGAAACTCTCTTCCCGCTTGGTGAGCAGTTCACATTGCTGTGTGCTCTGCCCAGATCCAGCCTTCAGGCAAACCGGAACTTGCCACAACTGATCGTTAGCGGCGTCCAGTTTGGTCCGGTCATAGAAGTAGCGCTGCTGTTTCATTGCGACGGTGGTCGAATTGCCCGTGCATTGTGTCTTGAGGCTGACCATCGGTACACCCGGCTGCTTCACGAACGTCGCCATGATCTGATCCACCGGCTTCTTCGACACCTGGGCCAGCGTCATCCAGAAGTCCTCCGCTGTGGCGTTCGCGTAGGCGTGGCGCTTCAGGTATTCATTGACGCCGGCGCGGAAAGTCTCCGGCCCGATATACGCCTCGATCATGCGCAACACCGCCGCCGACTTACCATAGGCGATGCCGTCGAACAACTCCTGAATCTGTCCCGGAGTTTCAACCGGCTGGTGAATCGCGCGGGTGCTGGCCAGCGAATCCACGTTCAGCGCTCCAACCGTGGTAAGAATGTCTCCACGGCTGACTTCGTCAAGACCGACATGCCAGTCCGGCTTCCATGCGTCCACCGGCTTGCCCTCCATCCATGTGGCAAAGCCTTCGTTGAGCCAGACGTCGTCCCACCAGCTCATGGTGACCAGATCGCCAAACCATTGGTGTGCGATCTCGTGAGTCACAACGATGGCGACATTCTTCTCCTGGGCCAGCGACACGTGTTGTTCATCGACTTGGAGCTCTGACTCGCGCGAAGTAATGAAGCCGATGTTTTCCATCGCTCCCGCGGAAAAGTCGGGCAGCGCGATCCAGTCCAATTTGCCGTACGGGTACTTGATTCCGAAATAATGGTTGTAATATTGGAGGGCGTACTCGGTCGCCTGAAGCGCAAACATGCCCAGCTGCCTTTTGCCCGGCATGCTGTAGATCCTGATCGGAATTCCTTCCGCTTCTCCCTCGACATATTCAAAATTCCCCACCGCGATGGCCGCCAGATACGACGACATCTTCTGCGAAGTGGCGAAGCGCACCGTATGCTTTTCACCCGGCCCGGGTGAGTCGGAAATGATCTTGGTGTTCGCGACTGCGATCAGCCCCTTGTCGGCGATCACGCTGATATCGAAAGTGGCCTTGTAGGCAGGCTCATCAAAGCACGGAAACGCCCGGCGGGCGTCGGTGGCTTCGAGTTGCGTCACTGCATACTTGTGTCCCTCCGCGTCCTTCCCCAGATAGAAGCCGCGCAGTTGGTCGTTCAGGATGCCCACGTACTTAATATTGAGCGTGACCACTCCCGGTTGCAGTTGCTTCCCTACTGCAAACGTCACCATCTCCTTTTCCTTGTCAAAGGTGACGGTGGCGGTTTGGGTTAAGCTGCCGCTGACCACGGAAGCCTCGCTGATTTCAATATCCGCCGAGTTCAGGACGATTTGCGAGGTCGGCTTCAGTACCCGGATCCTTATCGCTTCCTCGCCGTCAAAATTGTTCTTGTCGAAATTCGGCGTGAAGGTCAGTTTGTAGTTTTCCGGGACGGCAGTTTCGGGAAGGCGCTGGGCCATAGCAAACGAGGTCAGCAGCAGAGCGCATGCAAAGGGAAGAATAGGTTTTCTCATATAGGGGCTCACTCGATCTGGGATTGATACGAACGCGATAGAACCGTAGTTCAAGACTATCAGCTTTAGACTCCAAACGTCCCCATCCGTGAGCAATAGAGGCCGAACTGAAGACCTACACATACAACCGCGAGATGTTTCGTTGCATCGTTCCCTTTGGGGGCCTGGTTTCCGGGAAGGCCATCGGAGAGCACTCTCGGGAAGCGGCAAGCTAGAATTGCAGTGATAAAGACGGCACTCGTCCACAGGACAGAATCCGAGGAGAAAGCATGTTTAGGCGTCGGGCCGGCTCCCAGCGGCTACCCATCGTTCTCTGTCTCTCACTCTTAGTTTCGTCGCCCCTCGGCGCCCAGTCTCCCCATGGACAGGAACAGGTGCCCGGCCTTACGATCCGTGTCACCAGCCGCCTCGTGCTGGTTGACGTGGTCGTGACTGACAAACATGGCCAGCCTGTACTCGGGTTGCAGTCCGCCGACTTCGCCGTCACGGAAAAGGGCAAACCGCAGAAGATATCTATTTTCACTGCTCCCAATCAGTCCGCGAGGCCGGCCGCCCCCGCGTTGCCGCCAGGAGTTTATTCAAACCGTCCGGAGTATCGCTCGCCGGGCGGACCGCCCACCGTCATCTTGCTGGATGCGGTCAACACGCCTCTGGAGAATCAGACCGAGGCACGAACCCAGATGATGAAATTTGCGGTGGAAAACTTCAAGCCGGGCAACGAGGTCGCCGTGCTCGCTCTCACCAATGAACTCCGCATACTCCAGGATTTCACCACCGATCCCTCCATTCTCCAGCAGGCGTTTCAACGCTACGGCGCACAAAAACCTGGGCATACCGACGACCCGGCGGAGGCCATGAGGGTCGACGTCTCCGGCCCAGGAGTCGGAGTGGCCGCTGCCCGCGTAACCTCCAGCCTGCAAGCGTTTCGGAAAGAAGAGCTGACCAACGTGGTCGACCACCGTGTGGAGATCACTCTGGCTGCACTCCGCGCTCTTAGTCGCACTCTGGGCGGAATTCCGGGTCGTAAGAACGTGATCTGGCTGTCTGCCGGATTCCCGTTCAGTCTCATTCCCAGCCAGCAGTTCCAGGCTCCTATCGAGTCCCAATTCGAGGCCACCCAGGCACGCAACGCGAAGTGTGAGAACGAAGGGTGCCCGGACCCGGTCAGCGGCGCCGAGAATTCTATGAACCCTGGTCAACAAAGGGTCTACACCAACCAGATCCGCAACGTTTCCGCGCAGCTGACCAGCGCTCAGATCGCCATCTATCCCGTCGACGTTCGCGGGCTCGAAACCGCGACGGATTCCAGTTCCGACTCCAGCCAGCAAACCATGAAGGAAATCGCGGCCGAAACCGGCGGCGCCGCCTTCATCAACCGCAACGACATCCATACCGGCGTAGAGCGCGCCATGGCCGACCACGCCGCTTCCTACACCATCGGTTACTATCCGGGAAACAAGAATTGGGATGGAAACTACCGCACCATCTCGGTGAAAGTAAATCGCGAAGGCACCGAACTGCGCTACCGCCGTGGCTACTTTGCCCTCGATCCCGCAAAAGAGAATGAGAAATTGTTTGAGAAGGACCTTTCCGACGCGATTCAGGACAGAATTCCCGCCACCCAAATCGCTTTTGACGCGCGAGTTTCCGCCATCGAAAAAGGGAAGACTCGGGTCGAGTTCCTGGTCGATGGCGACTCCTTTTCGGTGGACGACGCCGGCAAGGGCAAGCATCTGAACCTGAATTTCGAGGTGGCAGTCTTCGCACCAGACGGCAAACAGATCAGCAATCGTGTCATGAAAGTGGACAAGGTCCTGCCACTTGAGACCTACCAACAGATCGTCCAGCAAGGCTTGAGCGTGCACCTTGACGTGGACACGCCTCCCGGGAAAAATCTCGCGTGGCTCGCCGTCCGCGACAACCACAACGGCTACGTCGGCACCCTGCAGGCCCCCGTCGGCCAATAGGGATTCGCACAAGAGAAATCCCCGCCCTGTCTTTCAAAGCTCGAAAGACTAAGGCGGGGCACTTGATTCGCTCGCAACACCTACATCGCGCTGCAAACAGCTTTAACTTCCGTGTACTGCTCCAGCACCTCGTGGCCCATCTCGCGGCCCCAGCCGGATTGCTTGTATCCGCCGAAGGGCAGCGCGGCGTCGAAGATGTTGTAGCAGTTGATCCACACCGTACCGGCACGCAGATCCGCCGCCAGGCGATTGGCCTTCTGGATATCGCGCGTCCAGATGCCCGCCGCCAGACCATACTCCGAGTCGTTGGCTTGCCTGACCAACTCGGAAGCATCTTCGAACGGGATGGCCGTCACCACCGGTCCGAAAATCTCTTCCTGCACCACTTTCATGTCCGGGTTAGTATTCACCAGCACCGTCGGCTCTACGAAATAGCCTCGATCGCCGACCCTGTGTCCACCGGCAACGGCTTTTGCCCCCTCGGAGAATCCGGACTCGAGATACCCGCAAACCCGGTCCAGTTGCTCTTTAGAAACCAGTGGCCCCATGTCGATATTCGGATCAAAACCCGCACCGACTTTGATCTGCGAGGCTCTCTCAGCCACACCATCCACCACCTTGTCGAAGACTTTCTTCTCGACAAACAACCGCGATCCAGCGCAACAGCACTGTCCGTGATTGAAGAAGATGGCACTGGCCGAGCCGGCAATGGCCGTGTCCAGATCAACGTCGGCAAAGACTATGTTTGGCGACTTGCCGCCCAGTTCAAGGGAAACTTTCTTCAAGTTCCCTGCCGCCGCCTGCAAGATCAACTTGCCGACTTCGGTCGATCCGGTGAATGCGATCTTGTCCACGTCAGGATGCGCCGCCAGCGCCGCACCCGCAGTCTCGCCGTAGCCCGGGACGATGTTAACCACTCCATCCGGGAAGCCAGCTTGCTGAATCAGTTCTCCGAGCCGAAGCGCCGTGAGCGGCGTCTGTTCGGCTGGTTTCAGGACCACGGTGTTTCCCGTAGCCAGCGCAGGCCCCAACTTCCACGCCGCCATCAGCAGCGGGAAATTCCAGGGGATGATCTGGCCGACGACTCCGACCGGCTCACGTAGCGTATAGGCCAGGTACCGGGCGCCAGGCGTGTAAGGCACCGAAATCGGAATGGTGTTGCCTTCAATCTTGGTCGTCCAACCCGCCATGTAGCGGAACAGGTCAGCAGCCAAAGGAACGTCCGCGGCGCGTGCGACGGTGAGAGGCTTGCCGTTATCCAGACTCTCGAGTTCGGCGAACTCTTCCAGATTCTCCTCCAACAGATCTCCCAACTTCCAAATCAGGCGGCCGCGGTCGGACGCCGTCAGCTTGCGCCAGGGGCCGTTCTCGAAGGCATTCCGCGCAGCCGTTACCGCACGGTTGATGTCTTCGCGATCACCCTCGGCAATCTGCGCCATAACTTCTCCGGTGGCAGGGTTATAGGTGGGGAAGGTCTTGCCAGAGGCCGAATCTACCCACTTGCCGTTGATCAGCATCTTGTGTTTTCTGGAAACGAAGCTGGTGACTCTTGCTTCCGGTGGAACAATCTTCAAAGCTGTTGCCATATAGGTATCCTCCTGAATCCGTCGCTCGGGGAATCCTCAGGTTGCAAGCCATGGCGGACTACCCGCTAAAGCAGTGCGAAATGCGAGCCGAAAAGGCCACTTGGGATAGCGGAAGAATTGTAGCTCTTTTCGCCCGCCCCCGCAGTTGTTTGTTGTGCGGCTTCGGGTTGTCTCGTGGGTGAAGAGGGTGGGGGGAAGCAGCTGTTTCGGTCGCTGTCAAATTGGCACAACCAGCACGAGAGGTTGCTTCTCGCCTGCCGTAGGAACCAGCAAAAGAGCCACCACCCATCGTGATGGCCGTCTCTCGTTCGATCATGGTCTTCTGCCGGAACTGCGGTGCCCTACATCTGCGCGCTGGCGTAGGAATTGATTTCGCAGTTCAGGCTGATCTCTTCAAATTGTGGTGTCGTCCATTGCATTTCTTTCTCCTTTCTAAACTCAGTGCAGGCGAATGCCGCCGATGTAGTCCTGGCTGCTGATGCCGTCGCTGGTGTCCATCCAGGCGGCGACGAAGTAGTTGGGACCGTCCCAGGTATTGCCAGCGTAGTAGCCCAGAAAATTGAAGTCGACGTTGTACCCTGTGTCGTAAGGATTGGAAAATGCCGTGGTTAGCTGGACGTTGGGCCGGAAGCTCTCCCCGCCATCTGAGGAAATCGCAGCATAGGCCTGGTAGTCGACATTGGCGGGGTCGTTGCGGCGGTCAAACCAGCTCACCCCGACCAACCCGGTCGGGCTCACCGAAAGCCAGGGAAAAAACTGGTCGTGGGTCTCGCCCCGCGGGGCGACCGGGACGGGCTTGGACCAGGTTGTACCGCCGTCCGTTGAGTGAATGATAACGACCCGCATTTGTGTGCCCGTCCACTCATACAGCGAGGCATAGAGCCGTCCGGCGTACGGCCCGCCGCTGTTATCCACGCCAAGGGCGGGCGTATTCAGGGTGGCCACGTTAGTGTTTGGGATTACTCCGAATGGGAGGCAGCCGCACTGGCCGGGCACTTCGTGAACAGCTATCGCCAACCTTGGGTATGACCAGGTAGCGCCGCCATCGCTCGACTTCGAGAACACCATGTAATCCGTGTTGTTGGCGCAGAACTGCTCCCCTAACTGAACACAATGCATCCAGGCAGCGTAAACGGTTCCATCCTTGCCCACGACAAGACTGGGGTCGTATTCCGCTGTGCTCTGATGGGGCTCGTCCGCTGCCACCTGCGCCGTATTCCAGGTCGTGCCACCATCGCGCGAACGCGAGACCAGGACCTGAACAGGTCCGTCGTTTACCCCCAGCACGTACACAGTGTTAGCGTAGGGGCTGCCTGCGCTCTGGTCGACGGCAAGCGAAACGTAGGAGATCTCTGAGGAACCGGTCCCCAAGGCGGAGATCGGGGTGCTCCAGGTGACGCCGTCAGTTGATTTTTCCAGCCCAACGACAGAATTGTAAATCAGGTTATCGTTCCACTGGTAGTAGCCCGCAATGTATGCCGAACCGTTCAAGTCGTAGCCGACGAGGGGGGAGCCTCCGGGATCCCACGTCTTGCCGAACTCATTCAGAAAGCCCATGCAGGTGGTGCTCCAGGTGGAACCGCCGTCGTTCGATACGTGAAAGCCGAGCTGGGTGAACTCGCCGCAATTGCCGTCCTCGCTTCCGACTATTAGCTGGCCTGGGCGATGAGGGTTGGCGGCAGTCGGCGCGAAGCCGACCCAGCTCGTTCCCTCCGAGGCGAGCGTGGGGGGCAAGACACATGGGGCGGGCGAGCAGGTCAGCGAAGGTTGATAGGGGGATGGGCGTTGAGCGGAGGCCTGCCCATCCGAAAAGCGAGACTGACCGGCTGCCTGCCAGAGCGGCAAGCAAAGAAGGATAGCTATGAAGCAAAGCCGAATTTTCATGACAGACTAACTCCTAGTGAAGGCACTGGCCGTTTGCGGTGTCGCTGCAAAGCCCGTACACGTCAACCATCCCCAGCGTGGCTGTGGTGTCCGATATCGCGCTGACAAAGAATTTTCCGTTCGAGATCGTCGGCGTGTGGAACTTTCTTGTATAGCCGGCGGGGGTGTTCGGGTTCTGGCCCCGGCCGTTGTAAAGCTCAATACTTATATTGGTCGCATCGTAGGCGTGCAGCGCGATATTCTCGTAGTCGGTTCCGGGTTCATCCTGGGTGCCTGGGCAGCTTGTAGGGTTCTTCTTGTTTGTGGACTCAACCGCCCACATAATCCCGCCAGTTGAGCCGTTGGACGAAACCGAGGGTACGGCTCCATTGGAGTTCCTCATGACTTTCTTACTTCCCCTGGGTAGTCCAGAAATAAACGGCTAACGTCGTTTATCGGTGGGGCAATTGGAAGATCGACCAGCACTGCGGAACTGCAGCAAACGCCAGCCGGTCAGGCACGGTAATTTTGATCCTTGCCCCTGAGCGTGTCAAGCTCCAAATTCAGGTCAAAACCGTTTGGTGCAAATGAACGGCATACTGATGAAGTAGTAGGTAGGAGTTGACTTGCGACAGGCGAGTTAGCAGCCGTGGCTGCATTGAGGACTGTGCCGCTCAGCGGGCAACCGTGGCGGTTAGCGCAGCGGCCTTAAAGCTTTTCACCTCAGCTAGCGGCAATTCAACCGTCACCCGTGCCCCGTGCGGCTGCACGTTTTCGATCCTGATCTCGCCATCATGCTCTTTGATAATTCCATAGCAAATACTCAGGCCAAGGCCGGTGCCCTTACCCACCGGCTTAGTGGTATAGAATGGATCAAAAGCGCGATTTACATCGGAGAATCCCGGTCCAGTATCTTCGACCTCAAGAATGGCCCGGTTGCCACGGGGGAAAGCACGGATCGTGATCTTTCTGGATTCGGACTCCGCTTCCACTGCATCAATGGCGTTGTTCACCAGGTTCAGAAGAATCTGCTTGAATTGATCCTCATCCACTGCCACCTGGGGTAAGTCAGCCTTAATGTCCACAATAATTTCCAGACCCCGGGTGCGCACATAGTATTCGCGGAGTAAGAGCACCTCCTGCACCACCGCCGGCAGATCAACCGCCTGCCGGTCGACCGCCCTCTGGCGCGAGAAGCGCAGCAAATTCTCCACGATCTTCTTCATGCGGCGGCCTTCGTTTACCAGTTTGTCGAGCCGATCGCGCATCGCCCCCGAAGGCGCATCTTCGCTAAGCAGTTCGCCGTATCCCATTACTGCTGTAAGTGGATTGTTAAGTTCGTGCGCCACGCCTGCAACTAACTGCCCCAGGGCAGCGAGTTTCTCGGAGCGGATCAACTGGTTGTGCAGTGATTTCAGTTCGAGCGCGACCGACAAATCCGCAGCCAGCAATTCGATTCTTGACAGCTCCGCTGCGTTGACTGCTTCCACCTCCCGTGGATCGTCAAGTGCGATACATCCCAAATAGCCGCCTCGTGCCGAGCACAACGGGATCAGCAACTCGTCGCCAGTATTCCAATGCGGATTAGGCGGATATTGCCTCCGGCTCTTGACGGGCTGGTATTTTTCAGCTTCCTGGTGCGACAGCAGAAACGAGTTCTGCCCGATCTGCCGGCCGTGAGCGCAAAAGTCCTTGATGTCGTCGGTAGTCCACGTCCGCGCCTTGCTCTGCAGCTCTGCCACCACTTCCCGCGTGAGCCCACTGGCCCCAGCCAGCCTCAGGCCGTGTCCCCCATTGTCCAGTTGAATAGCAGCCGCCCGAAAGTTACTGGCTTCCGAGATGGCGGAAGCAATCTCATCACAGAGCAGTTCCACCGTCGCACCACTCAGCAATCGCGAGGTGATGGCGGAGAAGCGCTCCAACTGATGATTCTGTGCCCGTTCCTTGCGTTGCATGACTTCGATCGATTCGGACTTGTCTTCGACGATAGCCAGGATCATGCCAAACGCGACAAACATCTTCGGCGTGTTCCAAAGTTCGGCGGGGACATTCAACGTGGGCGCAAAATAGGCTAGGAGCATGGCGACGGGAAATACCGCGCCCCAGGAGAAAAATCCCGCAGCGACTGTCAGGATGCCGGGCGAGGGCCGCCAGTAGTTTCGGCAGATCAATATGCCAGGGAGTCCGAAGCCCAGGCCCAGCAGCGCAGTGAGGCCTTCATCGAAGGAGCCACGGACTGCGGCTTGTATGGCCCAGAAACCCACTCCGATGCCCAGCGCCGCCAGGGAAAACACATACCAGGAAGTTTTCTTCTTCACCCATGCCAGAAAGATGATGCCTCCGCCAATGGCGACTGTCAGGCTCACCACAAACGGCCAGCGAGTGTGCACATCGTAGGCGGCAAGAACCGCGTATGCCACCGACGGCACCCCGGTCACCGTCAGCATCAAGCTTCGTTTCACCTTGTCATCGACCACCGATGCGACCGAGGTGACAAATACCACCGCCGAGGCCTGCAGCGAACCCAGATCCAGTGCCACCAGCCATCCACTCGAGGTTCCCGTCGCTGGTTCGAACATCTGTGCCACAAAATGGGTGAAAATCAGAAACCAGGCAACCAGCCACAGTTGCAGACGAGCGGAACGGCTGTGGCGCTTCAATCCAGCAAAAATCCCGACCAGCACGGCCACGGTTACCACCGTGGGAATTTTTTCCAGAATGGTCATATAAACGCTGGCAACAACCCTATTTCAACCCGTCTCATAAGCCAAGATATCGCAGGTAACGAAAGTAACGTGGGCGGATTTCGACCCATAAAACCGCAACTTTTCCCGCCGTCACAGGTTCTATGGATTCATAGCGATGGCCATCTCGCCGGGTTGCGGAAGGGAACACTCTTCGTCATTCGCGGGGTGGCGTTATTTGTGGTTAAATGGCAACTGTATTGTTACGTAGGTCATTGAAAAAACAGTGGTTAGTGATTTTTTGAAGCGGATGCAAACACCCCGAGTCCAACCCGGTGCGGCTGTGAAACATCCAAGTCTGTATTTCACAATTAGGGAGAAGAAAAGTGAAGAAGCTGACTATCGTTGTCGTCGCGTTTTTTTCTTGTTTTCTTGCCGCCAGCGCCTACGGGCAGCAGTTCGACGCCGCCTTCGGTGTGGGGACCATTACATCCTCATCGGCGACCATAACCAACGGCCTTTACTTTCCGTCGGATACAGGTGGCACCTACCCCGGTTTTAGCGCTGACCTCCTTCTGCGCCATCGCATCGGATTCGAGGGTGACCTCTCTTGGAGAGCGAGCCAGAATCTCTATGGCGGCGTCGGCTCCCAACCCTACCGGCCGATATTTTATTCATTCAATGCCATCTGGGCTCCGAGGCTGAGCAAGAATTTCACCGCTGAATTGTTGGCTGGAATTGGCGGCGAAGACGTCAGATTCTACGGGTCTACCAATTGCAACAACTTCTTCGGATGCACCGCCTATACCAGCAGCAATCACTTCATGGGCGACTTCGGTGGCGGCATTCGTGCCTATATCTGGCACAATGTCTTCGTCCGCCCGGAAGTGAGGCTTTACCTGATCAATAACAATCTCGAGTTCAGCTCGAACACGGTGGTGCGCTACGGAGGCTCGCTAGGGTACAGTTTCGGCGGACGCTAGACCTCTCTCTGCCGGATGATGTGGGCCCAGGACGATGTGTCGTCACTGGCTCGAAGCGATTCCACGCTTATGGGGTAGGGTTCCAAATCAGGTAGGCGAGAATCCAAACCGGGAGTACAATCGGCGGAAGTAGGAGGTCTCGCCATGAGACACCGCCTTCTATTTGTCTGCCTTGTCGGCATATTGGTTGTGAAACCGTCCGTGTGCGCACAGAACCAATCTCCGGGACACTTTGAGCCTCCTGGGAAGCAGGAAATCGCGAAATACCCGCTGCAACTGGAGGCACCTCTCCCACCGCCCAAGAGAACTGTTGATCCGGTGAAACTCCGTGCCGAGGCCAGCGAGTTAGCCGACCTCGCGCGTGAAGTTCCATCAGAAGTCGATCAGGTTGCGCAGGGCAAGCTGCCGAAAGACTTCGCGGACAAACTCAGGCGCATCGAGAAACTTTCCAAACATCTGCGCGGCGAAGTAACGCCCTGACCAGCTTAAGGTTTGGAAATGCCTTGCAAGCGATTCGCTTCCATCTGCTCGCGTCGTGCATTCTCATCCTGCCCCAGCTCGGTGTAAACATTGCCCAGGAACTTATGCGCGTCGGGTGATTTCGGCTGGAGCTTCACCGCTCTCTCCAGATATGGCAAGGCGTCGGTGGGACGGTTCTGCATGCCCAAGATGCGTCCGAGCAATAGATTTGCCCGGTAATGGTTGGGATTAATCTGGAGCGCATGCTGCAAGGCAGTGGCCGCTTCTGCATTACGGCCCAGTTCGTCGTACGCCATGCCAAGGTAAAACTGCATGTCGTCAGAATCAGGCGCATGCGCCACTGCAATCTCCAACTGAGCGGCCGCGCCTGCCCAATCATCGGTCTCTGCCAGTGCGACTCCCAGCTCGTAATGTCCGCGACCGGACTCTGGCATGAGTTCGACTGCCTTCCGCAGCCAGGGCAACGCTTCAGGGTAATTTCCAAGGCCGTTGTAGGCCCGGCCCAACTCCAGGTTCGCCAGCCCCACACTCGGCTGATCTTTGAGCACTTCTTGCAATTGCGGGACGGCCTCCTTGTAGCGATCATCTTCCATCGCCAGCAAGGCCTCGTGCAGGAGATTTGAAATCCGTACTTTGCCTTTGGGGTCGGGGCCGGCCGGCATATCGCTCACACCAGACTTGCGGAACTGAGTTGTGATGTAGCCAAGCGCCTGGAGTTTCTCCGCCTGATCGGGTGTGATCCCCGACTCCCCTGGAGCGGCGCCGCTGGTTTTGCGATGGAAGTGCTCAAGTTGCGAAGCCAGGGTCTCGGCAACGGCAGTTGATTTGCCCGCCAGATTGCGCAATGCCCCGGGATCAGCCATCTGATCGTAGAGCTCGCGCTCCGGCGCACGCACATAAAGATATTTCCCTGCCCGCCATGCTTGTAACGGACTCCAGCCGAAAGCCCGAAAGGGATAGTCGGTTTCAGCGTAAGCCGGACGATCCGCGCCCAGGCTGGAACCCGGCTTCATCAATTCCATCAAAGAAGCGCCCTGCATCGTCGCTGGCGGCGCGATTCCCACCGCCTGCAAGATCGTGGGTGCCAGATCCACCAAGCCGACTCTTGTATCGATGACAAGTGGAGCCGACGTCCCCCCGGCAAGCTTCACCAGCAGCGGCACATGGATCGTCTCGTCGTAAAGAAAAAGACCATGCGTCTGCTCCCCATGCTCCCCGAAAGCCTCGCCGTGATCAGCTGCCACCGCAATCACGCTGGAATCGTAGAGTCCGCGGGCATGCAGGGCAGCCAGCAATTTCCCCACGGCGAAGTCTGCGTATGCGATTTCACCTTCGTAGGGTGTAGCCCGGTACTTGGCTTTGAATGGCGCCGGCGGATCGTAGGGGTCATGCGGATCGTAGAGATGCACCCACAAAAAGAACGGGGTGCCGCGCTGACGGCGGCCGAGCCACTCGATTGCGTGAGCCACTACAACCGTGGCCCGACGTTCGACACTCTGGTAGCGGTCTTCTCCCGGGGCACGGCTGTGAAACCCGGCATCGTAAACTTCAAATCCGCGATCAAAGCCAGGTGCAGCGGCACTCCCGGGATCAAGTATCTGTGAGCCGACAAACGCCGCCGTATGATATCCCCGCTGCCGCAGGATATCGGGAAGGTACGGCAAATCCTTGGCCAGGGGATTTCCCATGTCTTGTAGATGATTGAATTGCGGATAGGTCCCGGTCAGTATGGTGGCGTGCGAGGGCGTTGTCAGCGGAACCTGCGAATAGGCCCGGGAGAATACCGCGCTCTGCCGCGCCAAAGCATCCAGATTGGGCGTAAGCCCCCGCTTCGAACCCAGAAAACCCATACGGTCGGCACGGGTGGTATCCAGTGTGATCAGAATGACGTTGCTGGGTGCAGCCAGACTCGCTACTGAAGAGCCCATGACGAACGGGACATAGATCAGAACGTACGCGAACAATCGGCGCAAGAGCATGACGTACCGTCAGTTTAGCATTCGGTCATGGCGCGGTCTCGATCTTGATGCTCTTACGCTCACACGGCCGTTCTTCTTATCCCTACCCGGGTGTACAATGCGCACCGTGTTTGTCAGGAGGCTGCTATGAAGGTCCCTCCCGCCCGTTTCTTGCTCATCCTGCTGAATCTGTGTCTGCCGGTTTGGGGACAATCCATGCCTCCCGGCGCCCCGGTCCCGCCAGGGTATGGGACACCTCCACCCGCCATTCATGTTCCGCCATACTCTAGCCGCTCACCGGCTTCACCGGTTGATCCGGCCGCACTGCAACGCGAGGCCAAGGAACTCCTCGAACTCTCCCAATCCGTCCAGCCGGACATCGAATCCCTGGGTCGCGGCCTTTTGTCAAAGAATCTCATCGACAAGCTGAAGCGTATCGAGAAGCTCTCTAAGCACCTGCGCAGCGAGATAGCTCCCTTGGGCAACTAACAAAAAAGCCGCTGACCCGAAGGTCAGCGGCTTGCTGTGATGCAGAGCTACAAGGTTAGAAGTTCAGCCGGATACCCCACTCCACTTGCCGCGGAGCGCCCAGCGAGAACACGCCGGAGCCGGTACCGATCCGCAGTGACTCGCGAGTCGAACCCGACGAGGTTCCGTTGACGTTGCCAGCGGGAGCGGTGCTGCCCGGCGCAAACGGTGTCGTCGCGTTGGTCAGGAATCCGTTCTCAATCCCGAAGTTCGCTAGGTTGAACACGTTAAAGGCACTAAAGGAGGGCTCAAGACTGAACCGTTCCGTCAGTTTGATAGGCCAAGCCAGCGTGGTGCTGACCTCGCGGAAAACGCCGTTGCCCACTGCGCCCGGGGGCGGAGGTATAACGAACGGTTTCACCGCACCCAATGTCTGCAACTGCGCGCTGGTAAACGCATTCACCCCAACCAGCGCCTGTCCCGCCGGGGTCAGCGTACCCGCCGTCGTGCTGTTCCACGAATTGATCAGGTTGGTTAGTTGAGTTGGAGAGACAGAGCGACCAAACTGGCCTGGCTTTCCGGCCGCCTGGCCGGCTGCTGTCGGGAAGATGTCCTGCACGGTACCATCACCAGTCAGATCGGTGCGGAAGATCTCGCCCGTGCTAGTGACTCCCGCGGCTGATCCGCCGTTCGCAGCTTGCAGGAACGGTGTGGACGGGTGTGCCGTGCCGAAGTTCCCGATTACGCTGAGACGTGGTCCGTGATGAGCAATCTCCCCTGTAACACCGAACTTGAACGCATCAGTCCGATCCAGAGAAGTTGGGCCGGTGAAGAAACTCGGGTTATTGAAGTCAATCGCAGTCGCGCTGAAAAATTGGTCGTTTCCACCGTCGCCAACGAAGCGCGACAGAGTATAGGCGACCGTCATGTTCATCGAGGTAAATCCAGGCATCGGATTCGCCAGCTGTTGTTTGTACGACATTTGCAACGCGTTGTAAGTGGAGCGGCCTTCCGGAACCTCAAAGTCGCCAGCACCTACATTGCGATTGATGCCACCGAAAGTCGCATCGCTCCCGCCGAGGCCTATGTTGGACGGGCCGGCTCCGAGAGCATTGCCGGAATCCAGTCCGTTACCAGCAAAAGCGTTGATGCTGGCACCCGGATTGGCGGTTATGAAGCACTGTACCGCTGCCGGGCCACCAACGATATTACCGGTAGCGGGGTCGATACTCGCTTGCGGGCAGCCACCGCCAACCGTGGCGTTGATCGCATTGACCGCCGCCTGTTTGTTGAGGAACCGCGCATCACCAACGTGGTTTTGGTCAATCGTCAGCATGAAACGAGTGCTGACATTGCGGATATAGTCCGCGGTCAGCACGCCGCCCTTCCAGATCTCATGTTGCATGCCAACGTTGAACTGGTAAGAACGTGCATTGCGGAAGTTAGGATCGAAGGCCGACAGGCCCTGCTCTGGAGAACTGACTTTCAGCGTATTGCCAATGAAGCTTGGGTTCGATGTCGGCCCCTGCGCCTTCACGGCCGCCTGGAACTCCTGTTGCAAGGCGAACACCAGCGGACCGGAAACCGACAGCGGCTGGAAGCAAACCTGGGTGGCTAGATCCTTCCCGTTGATCGAGGTGACCACTCCCCCAGGAGCGCCAGGCATGGGGAACGAGGTACTTCCCACGGGTCCGCCGCCGCAGCCAAGGGTCTGACTCTGGAAGAACAGCCCCTTGGCCAGCTTGGCCGGGCGATCAAACAGAGTGTTGTTGAAGATGGAGTTTTCGTAGTAGATACCAGCGCCCGCCCGAATGACGGTCTTGCCTTTCTTGGTCGGATCCCAGGCAAAGCCGATTTGCGGTCCGAACTGGGTGTTCGGCTGATTGATTGGTGCGCCCAATCCGGGTCCGAACTGATTCAACAGTGGGGTGCTGCCAGCGCAAGGCGCGATGGCGGCGGCAACCACTGAACACGGAATCGAAGCCAGATCGCTGTCCGAACGGCCAGTATCGCGGTTGTAGCGCAGGCCGTAGGTTAGGGTGAAATTCGGCTTCCACTTCCACGAATCGCCCACATACCATTGGAAGCGGTGGTCAAGTTGCCCGCCAGCCGGAAAGCCGAAGTTTGGCTTCTCGGTAAAGAAGCCCTGACCGTTGCCTAGAATTGACTGCAATAACGCGCAGGTTGTTATCTGCCCCGGCGTTCCGCATGCGCCCGACACCGTGACGTCCAGCGGCGCAATTCCGAAGAAGCTCGCAAACCCGCCACCGTTGATGTCGTTGAAGCCGATACCAAAGCGGAACACGTGGGAGCCGTACACTTTGCTTCCGTCATACTTGATCTGCTTGTTGCTCTGGAAGGTCTGCTGCGGCGCCAAAAGATTCGGCCCGGACAACTGCACCCCTAGGTCAGCGACAAGAATCTCGGCGGTGGGTATCGGGTTGAAGAAGCTGGCGCCCTGCGTACTGTCGCCGATCAGGTTGTGGAATTTCAAATAGCCGAAGCGGAAGCTGTGCGACCATGATCCCTTATTCCAGTCAACACCCACCGCATCAGAGGGAGTGTAGTCCCGGTTCTTGTACACCTGGTAGTCATAGCCGAAGTTGGCTTCGGATTTGTTCCAGTTGTATGTGTAGCGATAGAAAACGTGAACATCCTTGGTGGCCTGCCAGTCCAACTTGCCAGTGACTTCGCTGTCACGGAAGGGCGAAAGGAAGCCGCCTGTGAGCGCCTGGAACGGGGCCGGCACAACCAACGGCAGTAATCCATCCTGCTTCATGCGTTCGCCGTCAATGAAGAAGAACAGCTTGTCCTTAATGATCGGTCCGCCAACGCGGCCGCCATAATTGTTGCGTTGGTAGTAGCCAACTTGGGCTCCGGGGAATGACGCCGTACCGGCATCGCGGCCGCGGAAGTTATAAAACGCCTGGCCGTGAATGTCGTTCGTGCCAGACCGGGTAGTCACGTTGACCGCACCGGCCGATGTCAGCTCGGTGGACAGATCCAGGTTTGAGCGGCTGATGTTGAATTCCTGAATCGAACTCATGCCGACGTTCTGCGTGGTCGTGCCGACGGTCTCATCGCTGATGTCCACGCCGTCGAGTTCGATACGCGGAGTACGTCCGAACACGCCGTTAATCGAAATCGAAGAGTAACCGGCTTTGGTCGGGTCGAACGTTTGGCCGTCTTGAATTTGCACGCCGGGTTCGAGCTGCGCCAGATCAAGGAAGTTCCGGCCGTCGACCGGCAGCTTGTCAATCTGGTCGCCAGTAATGACGCCCTGTACTGTCGATTGCTCGGTGTTCACCTGGATTGAGGAGGCCTGCACCTCAACCACTTGGCTGGCTTCACCGACTTCGAGCTTGGTGTTGCCAGAAGAGGTTACGCCTACTTGAACCGCGAAGGCCCTCTCCGAAGTGCGGAAACCCTTGGCTTCCACCCGCAAAACGTAATCACCGGGGATCAAGCCACCGGAGTTGTACGTGCCAGAGCTCGTCGAGGCGGTGGTGATCACCTGCCCGGTCGCCTTGTGAGTGATGGTAATCTTGGCGCCACCAACCATGGCGCCAGATGGGTCAGTAATGGTTCCCTGAATACTGCCTTGGGAAACGGTCGTCTGAGCCAGGAGCACTGTGCTCGCTGCCAGCACGCATGTAACAAGGAGAGTGAACATCGCCAAACGTTTAAAGCTCATTTCTTCCTCCGCGAACCCGAGTCGCTTTCAAGAAATTGTGGTCAATTGCGGCCAGCCCTGCACCGCCGAAAACCTGACCACTTACATCACGACACAGTAGTGGTCGCGCTAGTTAGTGCACACGTATTGCCAAGTAGTGTCTTGTTATAACTCTTTTGTTTGTATGGTCTTATAAATTAACGGCAGGGCGAAGTAACTATGAGTTTTGGAATTTACGGACCCGTACATCCGGAAACCCATAACGGGAGAGTAAACCATCCGAGGCTATCTCGAATTGAGACAAGCTCGCCATTCGGTTTCCATCCGTCCTAAATGAACGCCACAATTCTGCTGTGAACGAGGCCTCCATGCGCGTCTCCGCCGGTGCCTGGCCCGGGCTGTGGACACACATCCACCGGCTTGCACATCATGTTATAGTTACGGTGTTTTTGTGATTTCAAATTTAAGAGGTGTTCCCGTGGTCTCCCGACGATTAATTGCTGTTTTTGGCGTTCTATTGCTCTGTGTCTCAGTGCTCACTGCCCAGACGTCCACCGCGAAACCAAAACCTCACGTGATTGTTGTAGGTGTGAACGGCATGGAGTGGGACATGTTGCGGCCGCTCCTATTAAAGGGTGACCTGCCCAATCTGGCCAAGGTCATTGACCAGGGAGTGCACGGCAAGTTGCGCACGGTTTCCATGCCCAACTGCCCGCGCGTGTACAGCACCATGTTCACCAGCACCAACCCGGAAGAGCACGGTGTAACCGGCTTCCTTGTTGGCGGTGTTACCGCCAACACGAATATGCTTAAGGAAGAGCCGATCTGGTCGATTCTCTCGAAGAACAACGTGACCGTGGGCATGGCCAACGTGCCGGCCACCTTCCCGGTGATGCCGGTGAACGGTTACATGATCAGCGGCATGCTGACGCGCGGCAAGAATTGCGAGGACGGAGTCCTCTGCGCGCCCAAGTTGAGTGAGGTGGAGGGCGGCGATGCGGTGTACCCGAAGAGCCTGCAGCCTGAGCTGTTAAGCAACGTTGGCGACTTTTACATCGACTGCGAACGCATGCCGGCTGCGGCAGATCTCAAAGGCCACGAAGCGGATGTCATCAATACCTGGCTGGCCAAAGTGCAACTCATCCGCGACCAGCAAACCAAGCTTTTCGACTACCTTCTCTCCAACCACCCTACGGACTTCACCTTTATGGTGCAGTCCTGTGAGGACCGAACCGGACACTGGCTCTATCCCATCACACCTTTCAATGTCGGCTACAACCCGGCCATCAGCAGCGTTCGCCAGAGTGCGTTCCCCGACCAGTACATCGGCTTCGACAAGGTTCTGGGAACGATCCTGAAACACGTGGACGAGAATACTTACCTCTTCATCGTGTCTGACCACGGCATTAAGCCGCTGCGCGAGTTTGAAGAGACTGATCCGCACGCCCACATGGATCACGAAAAGACCACGCCGGTCATCGCCAAACATGACTTCGCCGATGGCGACGATGTTCCGGGATCGATCATTGCCATGGGACCCGGAATCAAGCACGACATGCGCCTGATGGGTTTTGAAGCCAGCGTGTACGACGTCGCGCCCACCATCCTCCACATCTACAGCATCGAACAACCCAAGCAGATGCGCGGGCACGTACTCACGCAGATCTTCGAGGAACCCGAGAAGAAAGTTGCGCTGAAGAAATAATTCAAGGCGACTTTTTTTGCTTCTGTAAAGCCCTGGCACGGCTTGCCGCCGCCAGGGCTTTTTCCTTCTTTCCCAAACCGGTATACGCCTGCGACAACAAGGTGTAGGCCTCGGCGTTGTCCGGTTCGGAATGATTCGCGGCCAAAACGTGTGGTACGGCCTCGCTGAACTTCTGTTCCGCAATCAGGGCTTCGGCCAGATTGAGTTGGGCCTCCACACTTGCTGGCTCCAACAGTAGCGCAGCCTGGAACTGGTCTTCGGCTGCATTTGTGTCTTTCAAACCAAGGTAAACCTGGCCGAGCGCGAGGCGCGCCGCGAATTGATTGGAATCCGCTTTCAGGCTGGTCTGCAGTGCATCGCGTGCGCCCGGCAGATCGCGCGCCATCTGCAGCGCTTGCCCGTAGTAAAACGCAATGGTCGCATCCCCTGGGCTGGTTTGCATCGCCCGTCGCAGGTAATCGACCGCCACCGCGTAATTATTCGCCGCCAGCGCCATTTGCCCCGTCTGCAGCAAATCGGCGGCCGAATTGGGACCCGCATCCACAGCCTGTCGGAAGGGATCTGCCCCCACCCCTGGCATCTGATTTTCCGTATAAAGGATAGCTTCAAACTGATGAAGCTCCTTTTGATCAATCTTGTCTTTGGCATCGGGCAGCAGCGAGGGTTCCGGCACGTTAGTGGAACTCCGGCCATCAGCCAGGGTCAGGTAGCCCAGGGCGTGTAATTCGTCGGCCGTTCCCCGGCTGACTGCTGCGTTTGAGACCTGCGTCGGCGGAGGCATTTTCTTTCTGAGTTCGGCGAGCATCCCCCGCAGTTTCTGGACGTTCGCGCTCCAGGGCTCATACGTATTGTTCAATTCTTTCGGATCCGAATGGAGATCGTAGAGTTCCGGCCGTGGCGCCTCGATTAGCTTCATGCCACTGTCGCGCACCGAGCGCAGCGGCGCCCACCCGAAATGCAAAGGATAGTCGGTCTCGCCGAATGCCGTGCGGCCCGCGCTCTCCGTGCCCGAGAAATACGGCCGCAGCGATTCCCCATCCAGCCGTGCCGGAGCCTTCGCTCCCACCAGATCGAGTATCGTCGGCAAAATGTCTGTGGTCCTTACTTGCGCCGCGACTTGCCTTCCTTTTCCCTGTTCTGCAGGCAACTTCACAATTAGCGGAACGTGCGTAGTTGAGTCGTAGAGGAAAATTCCGTGGTTGTCTTCGTGGTGCTCACCTAGACCTTCGCCGTGATCAGCCACCACCACCACTAGCGCGCCGTCGTACCATCCCTGCTTCTTCAGGTAAGAAACAAAATGACCCAGAGCCGAATCAGCGTATGCGATCTCACCATCGTACGGTCGGTCTTTATAAATGGATAAGAACGGCTCCGGCGGCTCATAGGGGTCGTGCGGGTCATACAAATGTACCCATACAAAACGCGGTCCCGACGATTGCCCGCTCAACCAGGTTTCCGCGCGTTGCACCACGTCCATCCCCCGGCGTTCCAACCGTCCCCAATGCACTTTGGGGTCAAGATCCTGGGGAAAGTTGTCGTAAAAATCAAACCCGCGATCCAGCCCGGGGGCCAGTTGCTTGCTGTCCAATACCACTGCGCCGATGAACGCGGCGGTGTGATAACCCTGCGGCTTGAGCAGTTCCGCCAAAACCGGGTGATCGGCCGAGAGTGGCACGGCAAAGTCTTTCACGCCGTGGTCGCTCGGCAATAGTCCCGTCAGAATCGAAGAGTGCGAGATATTGGTGATCGGGCTGGGAGTAAACGCTTGCTCGAAGCGGATCCCGTCCTGAGCCAGGCTATCCAGTGCCGGAGTCTCGATCTTGTCGTAGCCGTAACAATGAATATGGTCGGCGCGCAGCGTGTCGATGCTCACCAGAAACACATCAGGCGGCGCAGCCATCTGGGCGCCCGACTCCGCCCAAGCCGCAGCTATCAAACAACATAAAAGGAGAAACCGGAAGGCGTTCATTTGCTGTCAGCTTAGCACAGAGTTCCACGGTTTCCCGATCTGCAACTCCTTCCCAAAGCGGGTCCGATGACTACCTGCTAGCACCTCTGGGAAGGCTGACTCTCCTCCCACCTGTGCTGCAATGAGTGATGTCCCTCGCCTAGGCGACCGAAGGAGGAGTTTGGAACCAATTCGCCAAATGTTCTCGCCGGATTTCATGCCGCACGGGTACTGCTATCTATGGGATCCGCGGATGGTTTGGCTGCACGTCGTCTCCGATGCGCTGATCACGCTGTCGTACTACTGCATTCCGGTAGTCCTCATCTACTTCATCCGCAAGAATCGGGATATCCCCTTCAATCGCATTTTCTGGATGTTCGGGGTCTTCATCCTGGCCTGTGGCACTACCCACCTGATGGAAATCTGGAACATCTGGCACAGCAGTTACCTGATCGCGGGTGTCCTTAAAGCAATCACCGCGGCTGTGTCCGCGGTCACTGCCGCGATGCTCATACCCTTGGTTCCGAAAGTCATTTCGCTTCCCGGCCGGGCGCATTTGCAGGAGGTGAATCGAAAACTGGCGAAGGAAATCGCCGAGCGCAAGCGCCTCGATGGGCCGATCGAGGGGCCCATCCGGCGCCGGCTTATCGTTGGCTTCATTGTGGCCTTGTCGTTGACGCTTTTCATCAGCATTTCGTCCTGGCGGGGCACCTTGCGGGCCGAACAAGATGCGTACTGGGTCTCCCACACTCATGAAGTGATGGAGGCGATCCAGCGCACCTCCAGACATGTGGTCGAAGCCGAAACCAGTGCCCGGGCTTTTGCTTTGAGCGGACAAGCCCCGCTGCTGGCCCATTACCAGACGGCGCGAGAGGCCGTCTACCAGGACGAGGATACATTGCGCCATTTGACGGCAGACAATCTCAGTCAGCAAAGACGATTGGACGACCTCGATCCAAAGGTGAACACGGCAATCGCATTCGCCGAAAGTATCATCGCCAAACGCCGGAACACCCGTGGCTATGTGGGTGGTGACGATGCACTTGAGACCGAGCGACTCATGGATGTGGTGCGCGGAAGTACGCGAGACATGTACGCCGAAGAAAGCCGGTTGTTGACCCAGCGCATTCCCCGAATCCAGGCGGGGCAGCGGCTGGCAAGGGTCATCGGCATGGTCGGTGCCATTTTACTGCTGGGCTTGTGGGGGCTCGGCTGGATCGCCGTTAACCGCGAGATCGACATCAGTGCCCGTGCCCGGGCACAAGTCAGTACCTTGAACGCCGAGTTGGAACAGCGGGTAAAGCAACGAACCGCGGCCCTGGAATCCGAGATCACCGAGCGCACGCGAGCCCAACGAGCCAGTGAACAGGCGCTCCGGGACTTGGCGGACCAAAAGTTCGCGCTGGATCAACACGCCATCGTGGCCGTCACCGACGTCCAGGGCACCATTAATTATGTCAACGCCAAGTTCTGCACTATCAGCCAATATTCCGAGGATGAACTGATCGGCAACAATCACCGCATCCTCAACTCCGGCCACCACCCCAAAGAGTTCTTCCAGCAGATGTACCACGCCATCGCCAACGGCCAGGTTTGGCACGGCGAAATCAAGAACCGGGCCAAAGACGGTTCCATTTATTGGGTGGACACGACCATTGTCCCGTTCATAGGAAGCGACGGCAAGCCGCGGCAGTACGTCGCCATCCGCGCCGACGTCACCGAGCGCAAACGGGCGGAACAAGCTTTGAACGAGAGCCTGATTACTAGCGAGGCTGCACTGAAAGAGCTAGCCGACCAAAAGTTCGCTCTCGACCAACATGCCATTGTGGCGGTGACCGATGTTCACGGCACCATTACTTATGTCAACGCCAAGTTCTGCACCATCAGCCAATATTCCGAGGATGAACTGATCGGCAAGAATCACCGCATCCTCAATTCCGGCCACCATCCCAAAGAGTTTTTCCAGCAGATGTACCACGCCATCGCGAACGGTGAAGTTTGGCATGGAGAAATTAAGAACCGGGCCAAAGATGGCTCTATCTACTGGGTGGATACCACCATCGTCCCGTTCGTCGGCGCCGATGGAAAGCCGCGGCAGTACGTCGCCATCCGGGCCGACATTACCGAGCGCAAACACGTGGAGGAGCGCAACTCCCGCCTAGCGGCCATCGTGGATTCCTCCGACGACGCCATCATCAGCAAAACGCTGGACGGGAAGATCACCGCTTGGAATCGTGGAGCGGAGAAGCTATTCGGCTACTCCGCATCGGAAGTCGTGGGTCTGCCCGCTCTGATGCTCTTCCCGCCCGACCGCCCTAACGAGGAGTCTGACATTCTGGCGCGAATCCGGCATGGCGAGAGCGTAGAACACTTTGAAACGGTGCGCATCCGGAAAGATGGCGCGAAGATTGACGTTTCGGTGACCATTTCGCCGATTCGAGACAACGGTGGCGCGATCATCGGTGCCTCCAAAATCGCCCGCGACATCACCGAGCACAAGCTGGCGGAAACGGCGCTGGCCAGGCAAGCCCAAGAATTGTCCCGGCAATCCGAGGAATTGCTGCGCTCCCGGCACGCGCTGGAAGCCCAGACCCTCATGCTGCGGTCGGTGCTCGACAGCATGGCCGAGGGCCTGGTGGCGGTGGACGAGCACGGAAAATTCACTGTGTGGAATCCGGCCGCACAAAGAATCGTGGGGCTCGGCCAAGCCAATGTACCGCCCGAGCAATGGTCCGAACACTATGGCGTGTACCTACCCGATATGGTGACGCCTTTCCCGCCGGAACAGAATCCCCTGGCGCGGGCCATTCGCGGAGAGGCTGGCACGGCGGAAATGTTTCTGCGCAACCACGCACTCGCCGAGGGGGTTTGGATCGAGGTCAGCGCCAGTCCGCTTAAAGACAAGCATGGCGGGTTGCATGGCGGGGTGGTCGCCTTTCGTGACATCACCGGGAAGAAAGCGGCGGAACGCGAAATCCGGAAACTGAACCAGAATCTGGAACAGCGAGTCATCGATCGCACGGCGCAGTTGGAAGCAGCCAAGAACGAACTGGAGGCTTTCACTTACTCGGTCTCCCACGATCTGCGCGCCCCCCCTGCGCCACATCGCCGGCTTCTGCGGAATCCTCATGGAAGACTGCGCGCCCCAACTCGACGACGAGGCCAAACGCCACCTGGCGCGCATCCAGGAAGGCACACGCCGCATGGGCGTGTTAGTCGACGAGTTGCTGGCCCTGGCCCGGATCGGCCGCCAGGCGCTGACCTACCAACCGACGGTGCTGAACTCGCTGGTGGACGATGTCATCACCATGCTCAAACCCGATACGGAAGGTAGGCAAGTGGAATGGAAAATTGCCGAACTGCCGCAAATCGATTGCGATCCCACGCTTATGCGGCAGGTCTTCCAGAACCTGATTTCGAATGCCCTCAAGTACTCGCGCAATCGAACTCCCGCGGTCATCGAGATCGGACATGGGGAAGAAAACGGGCAGCCCAGCATCTTTGTACGCGACAACGGAGCGGGATTCAGCATGAAGTACGCCGACAAACTCTTCGGTGTATTTCAACGTCTGCATCGCACCGAGGAGTTCGAGGGTACAGGCGTCGGGCTTGCCACGGTGCAGCGCATCGTGCAAAAGCACGGCGGTCGCGCCTGGGCCGAAGCCGAAGTGGACAAGGGAGCGACTTTCTACTTCACCCTCGGCCCCGCCACGGTGAAGATGGTTGGGCAAAGCGCGGGCGGATAGGAATGACAACAACAATGAAGAACACCGCGGATCTACACGGATTAGCACCTATAAATCTTCACGGTTCATCCGTGGGAGTCGGTGAAAATCCGGGGCAAGGTTTGGGATTCTTAGTCAGGGAGAAAAACTCATGAATGATATTGAAGTAGACATTTTACTGGTCGAGGACAGCCAGGACGACATTGATCTCGCGCTGCACACCTTGCGGCGGGAGAACCTGGCCAACCACATCTTCGTGGTGCACGACGGCCAGGAGGCGTTGGACTTTCTGTTTTGTTCCGGCCCTTACGCCGATCGCAATGCCGAACATATGCCCAAGCTCATCCTGCTCGACTTGAAGTTGCCCAAAATTGATGGACTGGATGTGCTGCGCCAGCTGCGCGCCCATCCCCGCACCAGCACCCTTCCCGTGGTGATCATGACTTCTTCCAAGGAGGAAAAGGACGTAGCCAGCGGCTATAACCTGGGTGTGAACAGTTACATCCAGAAGCCGGTTGACTTCGAGCAGTTCCGCCAAACCGTGAAGACGATTGGGCTGTACTGGCTGCTGATCAATCAGCGTCCCCAGAATCACTCCACCAAGAAGCTCGCTGAGCCGGTGAAGCCGTGAGCGAAACCGTTACCGTGGATCAGGTTGACGTCCCGGAGATCCGGCCCATTGTGCGCTTCTCGGCATTGCTGGTGGAGGACAATCTGGCGGACAGCGAACTGGTGCTGCGCGAGTTGCGGCGAGGCGGATTCGAGGTCACTTGCGACGTAGTCCAGACCGCCGACGAATTCCGCCAGAAACTGCAGAGCACCACCCCCGATGTTGTCCTTGCCGACTACAACCTCGGGTCATGGCGAGGGATGGAGGCGTTAGAGATTCTGCGCAGCGCGGGCCTCGACATTCCGCTGATCCTGGTATCGGGCGCGGTCGGCGATGTTACCGCCGTCGAGTGCATTAAGCAAGGCGCGACCGACTACGTGCTCAAAGACTCGCTGACGCGGCTGCCAGCCTCGGTCCGCCGGGCCTTGGAGGAAAAACAAGTACGGAAAGAACGGCGGCAGGCGGAAGCCGACCTGGCCAAGAAAGCCGCCGAACTGGCGCGCTCCAACCGTGACCTGGAGCAGTTCGCCTACGTGGCCTCGCACGACTTGCAGGAGCCGCTGCGCATGGTGGCCGCCTATACTCAGCTGCTGGCGGAACGTTACAGCGACCAGCTCGATGAAAACGCCAGGAAGTATATCCAGTACACCCTGGAAGGCGCGTTGCGCATGCAGACCCTGGTGCAGGACTTGCTCACATTTTCCCGGGTGGGCCGCAACCGCACGCGCACCCACCTGGCCAGTGACGCCGCCGTGCGAGAGGCGCTGAAAAACTTGCAGGCGGCACTCCAGGAGAGTGGTGCGGTCGTCCACCATGGCGGACTTCCCGCCGTCGGCGCGGACCGTATGCAATTGGTTCAGCTTTTTCAGAACCTGATTGGCAACGCCATCAAGTTCCGCGGAGAGAAAGCCCCGGTGATCACTGTGAGGGCGGAAACGAGCGAATCCGAATGGGTGTTCTCGGTCAGCGACAACGGCATCGGCATCGCTGCCGAGCATCTCGAAGCCGTCTTTGTCATTTTCCAACGCCTGCACACCCGCACCGAGTACCCCGGCAACGGCGTGGGCCTGGCCATCTGCAAGAAGATTGTCGAGCAGCATGGTGGCCGTATCTGGGTGGAATCAAAGGCCGGAGAAGGCGCCAGCTTCAAATTCACGTTACCCGCCAGCTTTGCCGATGGAGAAATGGATCACACGCAATGAAGGAACCGCCTGACATTCTGCTGGTGGACGATAACCCGGCCGACGTGGGACTGACCCGCGAGGTATTGGCGGCAAGCACGCACCACAGCAACATTCACAATGTTCCCGATGGCGAAGAGGCCATCGCTTTTCTTCGCCGCCGCGGCAAGTACACCGAGGCGGCCCGGCCCGACCTGGTAATGCTCGACCTGAATATGCCCCGCAAAGGCGGCCAGGCAGTGCTGGCGGAGGTAAAGACTGACCCCGGGTTGCGCACCATTCCCATCGTAGTGTTCACCACTTCCCACGCCGACAAAGACATCACCCACAGTTACGAACTGGGTGCGAACTGTTATGTCAGCAAACCCGGCAATTTGGGAGATTATTTCTCCGCCGTGCAATCCATTGAAGAATTTTGGTTTGGTTTTACCAGCCTGCCGCATTAGGGAGAAGCAATGAACGATCAAGCCACGCGCGTGCTGCTGATTGAAGACAACCCGGGCGACGCCGACCTGGTGCGGCTTCGCCTGGTCGAAAGCAAGTCTCTGGTGGAAGTGACCTGCGTGGACCGCCTGTCCGACGGGATCGCGTCTCTCGGTCTGCATCCGCCTTCGGTGGTACTTCTCGATTTGAACCTCCCTGACAGCCACGGCGCGGAGACCTTCCGCGCCGTAATGGCTAATTCGCCCGATGTGCCGGTGGTCATTCTCTCCGGGCAGGACGATGAAGCGCTGGCGCTGAAGGCCGTTCACCAGGGCGTGCAGGATTACCTGATCAAGGGCGATATCACCAGCAAGCAACTGGAACGGGCCATGCGCTATGCCGTCGAACGGCAGGCGCTGCTGCGCTCGCTCGAAATCACTCGCAAACAGCAACTGGAATTCAAGAACCAGTTTCTTTCCCACGTCTCGCACGAACTGCGCACTCCCCTGACCTGCATTCACCAGTACGTCACCATCCTGCTCGACGGACTAGCGGGGCCGATGGCTCCGGAACAAACCGACCACCTGAAAACCGTGCTCAAGAGCGTGAACCAGCTGCACGCCATGATTCGCGACCTGCTGGAAGCGACCCGGGCCGAGAGTGGCAAGATTCGTGTGGAACCGCGCTGCATTTCCATCGGCGAACTGATACAGCAGGCGGTCACCATGATGCGGCCCATCGCCGGCGAACGCCAGGTCGGCATCGAAATCGGCCTCGACAATCGCATTCCCCTGGTGCACGCCGATCCCGACCGCATTCTCGAAGTTCTCATCAACCTGACCGACAACGCCATCAAGTTCACCTCTCCCCAAGGCTCGGTAATGGTCAAGGCCTGCATGGTGGAAGCCGATGAACATGCCGTCTACGTGTCCGTCACCGATACCGGCCGCGGCATAAGTCCGGACGCCAAGGCGCTGATCTTTGAACGCCTTTACCAGGACCCTGAATTAATCGACAACAACCGCACCGGCCTCGGCCTGGGTCTGTTCATCTGCCGGGAACTGGTAAAGCTGCATGGCGGAAAAATCTGGGTGGCGAGCGAACCCGGCCAGGGCAGCACCTTCACCTTTACTCTGCCGGTGTACTCGCTGGCGAAACTCTTGTCCCCGGTCATCGTCTTCGAGCAGCGCCTGCGGGATCATATGGTGCTGGTCAAAGTGGAGTTGACGCCGCTGGCAAAAACCCTGCACGGCAACTGGCGTGAACTCTGGCATCAGAGTCTCGAGACCCTGCGCCGCTGCGTCCATCTCGACAAGGACCTGGTCCTGCCTCCCATGGGGGGCTCGGCCGCGGCGCAAACCTTTTTTGTGGTCGCTTCCACCGACCTTGCACGTGCCGAGATCATGATGGCCCGCATTCGTG
The DNA here is from genome assembly GCA_013289795.1 of Acidobacteriota bacterium. Lineage (GTDB taxonomy): Bacteria > Acidobacteriota > Terriglobia > Terriglobales > Acidobacteriaceae > JABCZH01. The sequence continues at coordinate 29,482 of JABCZH010000015.1, read as the reverse complement.
GACAACTCCAGCGCAACGAAGAACTGAAAGCGAACGCAACCCTGGCAGTCTCCGCCGTGCCCGTGGACTTCGCCGCGCCGCCAGCCGATGCCTCATTGGACAAACAAGTTCAGACCGTCGCCAACCGCGTCACTGAAATCATCATGGCCAGCATGGCCGCCGAACCAGCTAGCCCCGGAAACGGCCATGCGACCTCAAATTCCATCCGGCAAGTTCAATCCGTTCAAAAGGAGAGTTCCAAATGTCCAAACCGAAAATCCTGATTGTTGACGACGATCCCGACCTGCGGCGCGCCCTGCGGCTGCGCCTGCGCGCCAATAACTACGATACTGTTCACGCCCAGGATGGCTATACCGCCGTCGCTGTGGCACAAAAGGAGCATCCCGACCTCATCGTTCTTGATCTCGGCTTGCCCGCCGGCGACGGCTTCGTGGTTCTGGACCGTCTGCAAAACATTGACACGCTGGCCGGTATTCCTGTGGTGGTATTGACGGCGCGAGACCCGCAGAATAACGAGGAACGCGCTCTGAAAGGCGGCGCTGCGGCCTTCTTTCAGAAGCCCGTCGACAACGCCGAATTGCTGGATGTGCTTCGCGCCAGCTTGACCGATTCCCGCACGCCGGGACTGCGCCCGTCCTAACGCCGGGTCGAGCCACGCGAATTCGATGGATGTGGATCGTAGCGCGGGGATCTCTACTCCTTCGCCAGGTATTTCGCCAGCCGCTCCCAATAGTGCTCCTTCCATCCCGAGCTTAGGGATGCGAAATGGCCCTCCGGAAAGCCGGTATGGTCCAGAGTCACATGGGTCTGGGATCCCTGCGCCTTGAGTTCAAACTTGACCAGCGAATATACGCCCGGCTCCCAGTAGGCTGGACGCCAGGCCTGCACGATTCGCTGGTCGGGCACCAGTTCGATGTTTCGTCCCACGATTCTGGCTCCGAACACGCTGAAAGCGCCGCCGGCTTCAGGGCTGATAGTCGCCGGCTCAGTGGAAAATGCGCCGAACAACTTGGAATCCAGCAGAATTTCATAAATACGGTGCGGAGCGGCTTTCAAATCAACCTCCTGGTGAAGGGCAGTCCGCGTTTTGTCCGCACCCGTGCTCGGCGTTTCCGTCATGGCCTGCTGCGCCCCGGCGCTGGCTGACCCCAGCGCCAGACCTGCCAAGCCAACGGCGCTGCCGGCGATCACTTGCCGTCGAGTCAACACACCCGCCAACTCACCCACGCTTTTTCGCATGATTGCCTCCCAGTTTCTGACCCCAAATCCCGGGACCACCCCGGCACTCTCATAGGAGCATGGCGTCAAAATATGTTCAAGATAATGTTTTGCCAGGCAAAGTAGGAGCCGCGAAGCGCGGCTTCAGAGCTGGAATATCCTTACAAGAAGTTGTTATTGGTTGCTCGGGCGGACTAAAGCGTCTTCCTTAATAGTCGGCCTGCTTGCTGCTCGCCGCCGGGGCTTGGGCTTTCGGCTGGCCCTTGCGATTGAGCACCTGCTTCTAGTACGCCTTCGCGATCACGACGCGCCGGTCCACAGTCTCCCCCGTCAGGATGCACTTGCCCGCTCCGTCGTACTCATCCACCGAGGGTATGTTCCTCACGCTGGCCTTAAATTCCTTGATCTTCGCATCGTTCTGCGGATCGTCTTTCAGGTGCACCATGACAAACTTTCCGCCACCCTTCTCGGCGGTCACGTCGTTGAGGATCGACTTTACCTCGTCGAGAGAATTGGCCAGCACGGTCTTGTCCTTCAGTCGCTGCTTGGCCCGAGTGTAGAGGTCCTTCTGTATCGTCTCCAGCAACGCCGCGAACTTTCCCGCCACTTCCGCCTGGGGAACCACTTCCTTGGTTCCTGTGTCGCGGCGCTTCATCACAATGTTGCCGCTGGTCACGTCTCGCGGGCCCAACTCAAATACAACCGGCACTCCGCGACGTTCCCAGTGAAAGAACTTCGCACCCGGCGTCAGCCCGTCTCGCGTGTCGACGTGCGCTCCCAGATCTCTTGCCAGCTGGGTGGCCCGCTCCATCACCTGGGCGCGTTCCTCATCCTTGCGAAAGATCGGCACCAGGACGCCCTTTTGCGGCGCGACCTTCGGCGGCAGCACCAGCCCTTTATCGTCGGAGTGGGTCATGATCAGCCCACCGATCAGCCGCGTGCTCGCGCCCCAGCTGGTTTGCCAGACAAAATCCAGCTTGCCTTCGTTGGTCTGGAATTGCACGTTGAACGCCTTGCCGAAATTCTGCCCCAGGTCATGACTCGTGCCCGCCTGCAGCGCCAGACCGTTCTGCATCATGGCCTCGATCGAGTACGACCGGAGTGCGCCGGCAAACTTCTCCGCCTGCGTTTTGGCGCCTTTGATCACCGGCATCGCCATTACGTCTTCGGCTACTTCGGCGTACACGTCCAGCATGCGTAACGTCTCCTGGACCGCTTCCTCGTGGGATGAGTGCGCGGTATGCCCCTCCTGCCACAGGAACTCCGTCGTCCGCAGGAACATTCGCGTACGCAGCTCCCAACGCACCACATTCGCCCATTGATTGATCAGCACGGGCAAGTCGCGATAGCTTTTGATCCATTTGGCGAAAAAATGTCCGACGATGGTTTCCGAGGTCGGACGAATGACGTAAGGTTCCTCCAACACTTTTCCGCCGGCCATCGTGACAACCGCCAACTCGGGCGCGAAACCTGCCACATGCTCGGCCTCTTTCTTGAGAAAACTCTGCGGAATAAGCAGTGGAAGATAAATGTTCTGGTGGCCGGTGGCCTTGAAGCGGTCGTCGAGTGCACGCTGCAGCACCTCCCAGACAGCGTATCCGTTCGGCTTGATGACCATGCAGCCTTTGACAATCTCGGCCGGTTCGGCCATGTCGCCCTGCAACACGACGTCCTGATACCAGGCCGCAAAGTCTTTCTCACGCGGAGTAATTGGGGATTCTGCCATGGTTCTCTTTTCTTCTTGGACTTGCCCGGATCACACTCGCGTCCCGAACCGGGGAGGAAAAGCCGTAGTTTTCATTACTTCTTACTTTTATGTACTTTCACTCGAGTGCCGGCAGGCGCTTTTCTCTTCAGTTTGATCTGATTGTACTCAATGGCGGCACAGCGCCTGGGGAAACGTGTGGCCCAGCTTAGTCCCGCACGAATGAATGAGGTGTGTGCTGCGCTACGCTTCTCTCTCGGTTGCGATGCAAATTAGTCACTGCGAAAGTTTCGTCAGCGCTCTTACCCACACAACGAATACCGCGTTGTAAGGGCCGCCCGGCCGCTGAACCACGTAGCCAAAAGATGATCCTCGACCCGCTTTACGCCGCTGCCGTGGCTTCTTGAACTGCACTTGCGGCGGCACGGATTACGTCGATCACCAAGTCGGGGTGGGAGAGCATGGGCACGTGGCTGCTGGCGGCCTCCGTCGTGGTGGCGCCCATCCGCTTCGCGAAGAAGCGCTCCAGGTCAGGATGGACGGTGCGGTCGTTCTTCGCGACGATGTACCAGCTTGGCTTCGATCTCCACGCAGTTCCTCCGACTCTCGCGTTGAACAAGCCGGCATCCGGCACGCACTGGGTCGCCCAAACCAGCTTCTTTTCTTTCTCGGATAAATCGCCTGCGAAAGAGTCAACGCCTTCCGGACGCGCCAGATACGTCCATCCGCGACTTCGATGTAGGAAAAGACGTCCGTCGTCGGGAAGTTAGACTGCTGGGTTTGAGATGTCTCGTCGGCGTCGGGAGCGAGCGCGGCAATGTAGACCAAACCCGCAACCCGGTCGTCGGTTCCGGCGCCGGTGATAACGCTTCCGCCGTAAGAGTGTCCGACGAGGATGGCAGGGCTGCTGACCCGCCCTAGCGTACTTCTTACGGTAGCGACGTCGTCCGCGGTCGTGTTGAGCCCGTACTGGGCGGCGATCACTTGGTGACCGTCGGCCTGAAGTGCCGGGATCACCTTGCTAAAGCACGAGCCGTCCGCCCAGAGCCCGTGGCAGAACACGATGCTAGGTTTGGCAGGTTTCATTTGCTCTCCTTGTTACGCATTCCGGCTTCGACGGAGCGGGGTTACTAAGCGGCGGCAGAAGTTTTCACACCCTTGGCAGCTTTCGCTACCTCCTCTTTAATGATTGCTGGACTCAAAGAGCTTCCCCGCCTGACAAAAAAGTGTAACGGGCCGGTAAATTTGATGTCAATTGTCACCGAGTGGGGCATGCGCCACTTCAATCGCGAATTGGGACGGGACGTTCCCCGGTTTCTTCACGCCACTGAGCCGAAAGAAAAACCCGTAAACGTCGTCCTCGTATTTTTCAAAGCGCAATAGTGATCACACAATCAGGGGTGTGTCGCCTGAAATGTCCGGTTGGCAAGTTTGAGCGTCACGTACGCTGTCGCCTTCGACGCCAATCCCAGTACGAACGGGTCATTATTACTAAGATTGTCGCACCAACGATTGGGCTGATCGCAGCACCCGCCATCGTTACCCGGCACCTGGCCTTCGTAGTTCCCCAGAAATCCGCCCCATATGTCAACTTCCGATTGCCCCTTACAGCAATCCTGCATGGTCAGAATGCCGGTGTCCGGAATCCCGATCAAGGCAAAAGAATTCGAATCTGTGCCGCAGTTGCCGAACGGGGCGGACCCGGACACAACTCCGATGGAATTAAAGTAGTCCGTCCACATTTGGGTGCCTATTTTTGATTGTGGAACCACATTCGAGGGGAACTCGTTAACATTGCACGCGGTCGCGGGATCGGCAACATAAATGTCGAAGTTGGGAGTGGCGGTGACATCCGCGTCAAGATCGAAGGCGATGATCTTTCGCTCGGCAGAACTTAAATGCGTGGTGTAGTACGCGGAACCGAGCAATCCGAGTTCTTCGCCACCAAACCAGATGTAGCGCAGCCGATTCACTGTGGAAGTCTTTGCCAGGTTCAGGGCAATTGCGAGAATGGTGGTCGATCCCGACGCGTTGTCCAACATGCCCGCACCGTAGATTGAGTCGAGGTGCCCCTCAATGACGACGGTATGGTTGGGATCTCCGAAGGGTGACTCGGCAATCAGGTTGTAGTCCGTGCCGGATGTGGGCTGGGTGCGAATATCAATGTGTACCTGGGGTGCGTCGCCGGATGCGTATCGTCGCAGCAACTCCGAGCCTACGCTGTAAGCGGCAACACCGATCACTGGGATGCTCGCTTGGCGAGTGAGCCGAGCTGGGAAAACGATCGAGTGATCGCCGGGACCTGCGACCGGGTCGAATTGATCTTGCCCCGCATCGGGCGTGTTATAGATAACCACCGCAGATGCACCTGCCGCTTGAGCATTGGCCACCTGCACATCAAATCTGCACCCTCCTCGCTCAACCAGGGCAATGTTGCCCAGTATGAATGCCGCAAAATCACTCCGCAGACACCCATTGCCCGAGCCGCCAGCAGGTTGTATCGAGGCGCTGACCGTGCCGCCACCGGAGAGTCTTGCCACGAACCAGTCGCGCATCAAAACATAATTCTCGTCGGAGGTACTGAACTCAGGCACACCCACAATTTTGGTAGCTTGGTATTGATAGGACTGAACCGTCACCTTATAGCCAGCTTTCTTCATCAAACCCGCCACATAAGCGACCGACGCTTTGTAACCCGCAGTTCCGGTATCACGGTTGCCATGACCATCGGGTCCGGGGTTTTGGTCTGAGATTTGCTGAAACTGGGTAAGGATTTGCCAGAGCTGGGACGATTGCGTACATTCCAGAAGTTTTTCTGGAGTGTCGTTTGCTCGCGTCTGGCAACTTTGCGCAGAGGGTGCCGCATGGCGGATGACTTTTCGCGCAACGCCACTGACCAACCCGTCGCCTGTCTGGGCTGCAAGCAGCGGATGCAAAACGCAAAGCGTGACTGCGCAGGCAATCGAAAACCCGAGGTTCTTTAGCGTTAGGTTGGGTTTTAAAGTGACCATGGATCTCCCCTTTCGAACCATGTTAGCTTACACCGGGCAAGGCCGGCGGGCACCCGGGGTTTACGCCATTTCGGAGATAATCCTGAAATGACGGATCGACATAATCGGGCAGGAGGCACCATTGGCAAAAGTAATCGCCGGGATGCTTCTGGTTATCCATCCTACGAAGTAATCACCCTAAACGGCATAACCGACATTATCGAACACAGAAGAATGGAGCCGATATTTTATGTAACCGATGACCCTGCTGTTTGGAAAGAACTGGGAGTAGGGCGAAAGTAAAAGCAGAGACGAACCAGCCGTTTCGCTCTCTACACGCGCGGCAACTGGGGAAGGGCATCAAAATGGGCGTCGCGGGCGAACAGAATGAGCGAGTGTTGCAGGACGAGGGCCGCGATCCACATATCGTTCGTCGGGATGGGAGTCCCTTGCTTTCGCAGTTGCCGGTAAACAGCGCCGTAATGATGCGTGGTCTGTTCGTCAGCAAACAGCACACCAACGCCGAGTTTCAAGAGGAAGCGCCGCAGGACGGCTTCGTTGCGCGGTCCTTGACTGCCCACAGCAAACCCGGCCCGCAGTTCACTAAGCACGACGAAGGGCAGCCAGACTTCCTCGGCGAGTTCGACGGTTTCGACCACCGACACCTCACCCCGGCACAAGTCGGTATAGCGATTCGTGTCGAGCGTCAGCTTCACCGCCACATCTCTTCATCGATCGTATCCTGCGCGGCCAATGCGCTATCGAAAGCGGCGTCTTTGCGCCAGGTGCTCGCAATGTCGCCGAGATCGCGTTGCCGGCTCTGCTCCCCGGCAATGCCAGCCCCCCTGGCCAGGGCCTCAATCGCTACTTCATTCAAGCTCTTGCCCCGCTCACGTGCAGCTCTGCGAAGAGCTTCGTCCAAGGCTCCCGGTACGTTGCGGATAGTATATTGCATGCACACGTTATAGGCAGTGCAGGCACGAAATGCAAGCACCAGCTGTCATCCGGCAACCGACTGGGGAAACGGGCATACGCCCAAAATTCAGACTCTTAGCGACCCTCGGAACGCCCTGGCGGCATAGTAGGATTCGGCGCCGTTGTGATAGACGAAGACCGTATCGAAGCGGCGATCACAAAAGAGAGCGCCGCCGAGTTCTCTGATAGCAGAAGGCGTTTTCACCCAGCTCGATGTTTTCGTATCGAACTCTCCAAGCTTCTGCAACTCTCGATACTGTTCTTCCGTCAAAAGCTCAACGCCCATGGCATCTGCCATATCCATCGCGCTGCCTTTAGGCTTATTTTCTTTCCTTGAGTCGAGCGCCTCGCGGTCGTAGCAAAGACTTCTGCGGCCTTTCGGACTCTCCTCGGAACAATCATAAAAAATGTATTCGCCCGTCTTCTTATCATGACCAACAACATCCGGTTCACCGCCAGTCCTTTCCATTTCATTGAGTGACCACAGTTTTTCAGTATTAGCTTCCAGCTTTGCCTGTAGGTTGGCCCACTCAACCCCTTTGTGGCGGCTAATGTTTTCTTCGAAGCGGGATTTCAATGCTCCGAGCAGTTCTTGACGTTGTTCTGGTGACAAGTCCCTTTTCGAACGTTTGGTGCTATCTTTCATGATTATTTCTCCTCCATTTATCGGCGACACCGTAAAGCGCCTTACTCCAGGTTCCGCAGCTTATTCCGCAACCGCGCTCGCCGTGACGATAGCCGCCGCCATTGCCAGCTTGTGATCCTTGTTCCAAGGCGGCCCGATGGCCCTCCGCACTCTGACGAAGTGAGCATCGAAGTTCTCTACACGCAACACCTGGCCCGCCGCACCCAACACCTTCTTCGCGTCGTACCAGTGGACGGGCCAACCCTGCGCCTCGGCAGCAGAGGCCAGGGCCTTGCGGTACATCACCCAGTCGGCATTGTTCTGCGCACGGTAGTCCTTGATTCGCTCGGCAATCGTGGGTGGAAGCTGTGGGCACTTGCGAAGGGCGACACCAAGGATACGCGGCACCGCTGTCGTGACGGCGTCCAAGGCAAGCACCGCGTGCCTCTCCGCCGACACGCGCACGCGCTCTACCAGCTCCACCGCCGCGTCGAGCGGGAGCCCCTGGCCTTCGCGGTGGTGCGGAAGCTTGGGCAGGCCCTCGCCCACCAGTTCCACCCGGCGGCGGTCGAGGAGCGTCCCATCGCGCGCCACCGTCACCAGCACCGCCCAACCGCCATGATCTGATACCCCGATGATGCCGCCGTTCTTCGACATGATGTTCCCTCGCGCCTCACTTCGCCCCTTTCAGTTCAGCTTCCCCGCAATCCCGAATGAGTTATGGGCTTCTTCCTCCTTCTTCCTTCCTCCCGCGCTTCAATGCTTCGGGGCGTCGGGTGTCCAGCCGGGGATCTCAATGCCAAACTGCTTGGCGTACTCCGCGTTCAACCGCTGCCAGCCACCGAACTTCATGGCCTCAGGGCCGACGATGCGGCCGATGGGAGTTCCGCTGAGCAGGCGATCCAGAACATCGAAACAAATGTGCCACCCGGCAGCACCCATTGCGATGAAGCGGTGGCCGATGTTGGTCCACAACGTCAGGCGCGTGCCGTCGCCAAGGGCTTCGAGTTCCCACCGCATATTGAACCCACCCCAGTTGTACTCAAGCACCTCGGGAGCGTCAGCTCGTGTCACTTTTGTTTCGGTAACGCGCAGCGCGGGCGCACCCACCGTAGTTAGCTTCACCGTGCTCCCAACCGTACCCAGGTTTCCATCGGCGTCAAAGGGAGCCCACTCGCGCAGATGCGCCGGGTCGGTGAGCGCCTCCCAGACTCTTGCCGGTGGGTGGCGCAACTCTCGGACGAGAACGAGCGTCCACTTTTCTTCCCCGTTTTGTCCCCGCTCCTTTTGTACCCGCGCCCCGCTGGCCGGACCCGGTGTGTACTGTCCGAGATTGTCCATCGATCTTCTCCTTGTCCATCCGTCAGTGAGCGTGTGTCAACATGTACCACACTGGAGCAACAGAGACGAAGACCAGAGCACCGAGTACCGCAAGCCCTTTCATCACGCGGGACAAGCCGATCGAAGCGGGCACGATCGGGGTCACAATCAACCGTCCATACGCGATGAACGCGGTGACCGCTGCCGACACCACATTGATGGGCAAGAAGCTGTACTCAACGCCGCGTGCGATGTGAAACACCGCCGCGAGCACCATGACCAGCGTCAGGCCAATGGCGGCAAATGGCGTAAGCTTCGGTTTGACGCCGGTCATCGCCGGCAAGATCAGGCCAACGCCTCCAAGGAACTCACAGACCCCGATGAAGACAAATAGGCCTTGCGGCACGGCGGAAAACCATGCCACGGGTTGATGGAGTGTTTGGTTCCACACGTCCGCCCTGTAACACATCACCTTGCCGAAACCGGTGACGCAGAAAAAGACGCCACACAACACTTGCAGGGTCCAAAGTGCGACATTCATGGCAGAGCGACGCCGGTACTTCGTCTTGCCATCGGATGCCGATTGCAGATCTACGATTTGTGCTGCGGCTGACATAAGCTTCTTCTCCTAATGATGTATTGGGTGACCGCCATCGTGTTGAACGGCCGCACTACCAGCGCTTCAGTTGCGTGAGCTGAATGAGGTTGCCACAGGTGTCGTTCAGCATCGCAATGGTCGCACCGGTCACGTCGGTGGCCGGCATGGTGAATTCTGCGCCGCGGGCTTTGATCCGCTCGTAGTCGCCCCTGACGTCGTCGGTGCAAAACATAGCCGCGGGCTGGCCCTGTTGAAACATCGCCTGTTGATACGTTTTGGCTGCGGGGTTGTTGTTCAGCGCCTGTTGCAGCTCAGTGCCGTCCGGTTCCTCGAGTGAGGCCACGGTCAGCCAACGAAATGGGCCCTGACTGAAATCGGTCTTCTTGGTAAAGCCCAGTACCTCCGTATAGAAGCGCAGGGCCTTCTCCTGGTCGTCGACATATACGCTGGTGACTTTGATTTTCATTCGTTTCTCCTTGGTCACGTTCGCGGTTTGGGCCGCGTCGTCCCCTCCTTAGTCTTCCTTTTCGTTGGCGTGGATGATCCCTGCGGCTGATGATTCATGCGATCAAGGTGGCGTTCGAGAGCATCCACATGAGCCGACCAGAAGCGGCGGAACTGAGCCAGCCAGGCATCCACCTCCCGAAATGGTCCAGGTTTCAGGCGGTAGAGACGGCGCTGTGCGTCCACCGTGGATTCCACGAAACCGGCCTCGCGCAGCACTCGCAGATGTTTGGACACGGTCGGCTGCGGCATACGAAGCTGACGCTCCATCTCTCCCACCGACTGTTGTGACGAGACTAGGAGGCTCAGGATCGCGCGGCGGTTCGGCTCCGCAATGATTTCGAAGACAGATTCCATTCTCCTGATATACACCACAGAGCATATACGTGTCAAGGTATATACAAATCGATGGACAGGCAACGATTTGAGTCGGCGTGCAGGATGCACCGTTCGATGGGTTCTTGGGGTGCGACTCAGACCGCGGCGCGATCCGGTCGCCGTGGGGATGAACGCAACCGTGCAGTAGCTTTTGTGGGTTGAAGCTGTATGAACCATTCATTCCCAAGTGGGTTGGAATGAATGGCGGGGACGACGGGACTCGAACCCGCGGCCTCTGCCGTGACAGGGCAGCGTTCTAACCAACTGAACTACGTCCCCGGTTTTGCCACCGGAATGCCAATCTGGTGGGTAGTGCAGGACTCGAACCTGCGACCTCCTGCTTGTAAGGCAGGCGCTCTAACCAGCTGAGCTAACCACCCCTCGCTCCTGACTTCGCGCGCCGTAGGAGCCTTGCGAAAACATATGAGGGGCGCTTCTCTGGAACTGTTTGCAGTATACGTGAGTGCCGAAAAGGGGGCAAACCATAAGCCGTCATTTAGCCAGCGGGGTTGTTGCCGAAGGTGCTAAGCTCCATCATGGTGTTTGTGGCGGAGGAGGTGCAATGAGAGTGTCACATCTACATTGCCGCCTGCGCGACTTGCCGGCCGCAGCCCGCTGGTTCGAACAGGTGTGGCAGGTCGTTCCCGTGTTCAACAACGAGCGGATGGCGTGGCTGGGCTTCGGCGAGTTCGGCGTGATTCTAGATGCCGCGTCTACTGACAGCACGGTTACACTCGGCTTCGATAGTCAGGATTGCGACGCAGACTATCGTACGGTCACAGGCCGCGGCGCGGAAACAATCGAGCCACCGCAAGATCGGCCGTGGGGTGCACGCGCCGCCTACCTTAAGGGACCGGGCGGGCTGACGGTCGAAATCGAACAACTCCTGAAACACACCTAGATAGTCGGCCGATTCCATCGCGATACTTACGGGTTCCTCGATCACCAAATGCTAATTGCCAAGTGCTAAATGCTGGCTACAATGTCGCGTGCGGCGTTTAATCGTCAATGCGGATGACTTCGGCCTCACCGCCGGTGTGAATCGCGGAATCGTGGAGGCCCACGCCGCGGGAATCGTGACTTCCGCCACCCTCATGGCGAACTCCACGGCATTCGACGACGCCGTTCAACTCGCGGGATCGAACCCAAAGCTTTCGGTAGGCTGTCACCTGGTTCTGATCGACGGCACTCCGCTGCTCGCTGCCGACAAAGTCCCGAGCCTGATGGATCCCGGCAATCGCAGCCACTTCCGGCAAAACATCAGCGGCTTTTCCCTGCGCGCGCTGAGTGGACGTCTCCACGCAGACGAAATCGAAGCCGAAGCCACGGCTCAGATCCGCAAGCTGCAATCCGCAGGCATTCAGGTCTCGCACATCGACACTCACAAGCACACTCACATGTTCCCCCAGGTGTTGCATCCGTTGTTGCGGGCGGCGCAAGCCTGCGGCGTGCTCGCCGTTCGTAATCCGTTTGGATGGATGGCATTTTCCGGGATCGCAAATCGTCCCCAGCTATGGCAGCGCTATGGTCAGGTAAAGCTGTTGAACCTCCTGGCAGGAAAATTCCGCCACGCCGTGGCCGATGCTGGAATGCTCACCACCGATGGCAGCGTGGGCGTCATTGCCACCGGCGCGCTCGACGACCGGCTATTTCATTTCATCCTGGAAACTCTTCCCGAGGGCACGTGGGAATTTGTGACCCACCCCGGCTACAACGATGCTGAGTTGGCAGGCATTCGCACCCGTCTGCGGGAATCGCGGGACTTGGAATTGGGTGTTCTGACCTCAGCCGCCACCCGCACGCTGCTGGATCGCAATGGAATTCAGATCATCTCCTACCCCGATTTGCTCCAAACTGCATCCCCCTCCACCCCACCCGTACACGGCCTTTAGCTATCCAACGGCCCTTACGTTGGTAACCTGTGGAGGTCACCGCGCGCGGTTATCATAAGCAAGAGTTTCACATTGCTCACAGGTAGCGGAGTCCATGGATAAAAGACCGGAAACCCGGATCGAAGCCCAAATCCTCGTGCGAGTTTGGGGCATGGATGCGGACGGCCGTCCCTTCTTTCAGAACGCCAACGCCAACAAGATCTCGAGCGAAGGCGCACAAATCTCGGGCATCGCTCATCCGCTGAAAGCCGGGGACATCATTGGCGTTCAGCATGGTGACAAGAAGGCCCGCTTCAAGGTTATCTGGGTAATTGATGCCGGGATAGCCCGCAAGATCGAAGCCGGCGTGCAAATGCTTCCCAACCAGCGCAGCCCCTGGCAGGACCTGGCGGCGTGGGAAAAGAAGGAAATTGTCACCGGAGAGAACAAGCGGCGTTTCGTGCGCCACAAGGTCCTGTTCCCGATTGAGATCGGTTTCGATGATGGCCGCCGCTCGCAGATGAATACCAACGCCACTGACATCGGCGGCCGCGGCTGTTATGTTGAGAGCCTGATCCCGCTTCAGTTGGGCACGAAAGTCAACATCAAGTTTTGGATGGACGAAGAGAAGGTTCAAACCAGCGGTATCGTCCGGGCCAGCGATCCCGGAGTCGGCATGGGCATTGAGTTCACCGCCCTCGACAATACCGTGCAGGAACGATTGCAGGTCCACCTCGACAAGCTCGACGACGGCCTGGCCAGCCGCGATGCTGCCAAAGGCGCTTCCAACTCCGAAAGCTAGTCCTCTCAAATACCCCAAAATCTGAATCCCATCGGGCCGATCGCCATCGAATCAGAGAGCCGCGCCGGTTGGCGTGGAAAGGACCGGCATGAAGATCGGGATTACCTGTTATCCCACCTACGGCGGCAGTGGAGTGGTGGCCACCGAACTCGGCCTGGAACTGGCCCACCGTGGACATGAAATCCATTTCATTTCATACGCCCAACCCATCCGGCTGACCGAACTGCATCCCAACATTCACTATCACGAAGTGGACGTGTCTCGCTATCCGCTGTTCGACTTTCCGCCGTATGACCTGGCGTTGGCCACCCGCATGGCGGAGGTTTCTGAGCTCTACGCCCTCGACATTCTGCACGTGCACTATGCGATCCCGCACTCGGTGAGCGCTCTGCTCGCCCGCCAGATGCTGGCGGCCAAGCCGCGAGGACAACGCCTGCCTTTTGTCACCACCCTGCACGGCACAGATATCACTCTGGTCGGACTCGACCGCTCCTACCTGCCCATCACCCGTTTCTCCATCGAGCAGAGTAATGGAGTGACCGCGATCTCGAACTATCTTCGGGAACGCACTCTGCGCGAGTTCGACGTAAAGAATCATATCGAAGTGATTTATAACTTCGTGAATTGTGATCTGTACTGTCGCGACGCCGGGGCCGCGGAACGGCGCCTGGAATATGCGCCGAACGGCGAGCGCGTTCTGGTGCATCTGTCGAATTTTCGCCCCGTCAAACGCGTGACGGACGTAGTTGAGATCTTCGACCGCGTGCGCAAGAAAATGCCGGCGAAACTGCTGATGATCGGCGACGGCCCAGACCGCTCGCGCGCAGAGTGGCTCGCGGTACAGAAGGGGATTCATGACGACGTGCTATTTCTCGGGAAGCAGGACAAGATCAGCGAAAAGCTGGCAGTTGCCGACGTCATCCTCATGCCCAGCGAACTGGAATCATTCGGCCTCGCGGCACTTGAAGCCATGGCCTGCAAAGTTGTGCCTATCGCCACTCGTGGAGGCGGAGTTCCCGAACTGATTGAGCACGGCATCAGCGGTTACCTGGCCGACGTCGGCGACGTCGACGCCATGGCCGGCTATGCAATTGGGCTATTGAACGACGAAAGCCGCCTTCAGACCATGGCCAAAGCCAGCCGGACGATGGCGCAATCCAAGTTTTGTTCTTCCAAGATCGTCCCGCAATATGAGGAGTTTTACCGGCGCACGCTGGAACGCTCTTCCTGAAGCGCCGCCGGGATGGATCCTTCGCTTTGCAACACCGGCAGGCGCAGTCGAATGAGTGTTCCCTTGCCTTCATTGCTGTCGATGGTCATCCGCGCTGTATCGCCGTAAAGCACTTTCAAACGCTCAGCCACATTCGCCATGCCGATACCAGTCCCGCCCAGCCCGGTCGGCTTTTCCAAGAGTTGAGCGGCGCCCATTCCGATCCCATCATCTTCGACTTCAATGATCAACTTGGAATCGGCGAGACGGCTGCGCAGAAAGATGCTGCCACCTTCGATCTTGGGCGATAGCCCGTGCTTGATGGAATTTTCCACCAGCGGCTGCAGCAGCATGCTGGGCACCATCGCGTCCAGTGAGGCGGGATCCAGTTCCTTCACTACCTGCAGCTTGTCACGTCCAAAGCGCACCACTTCAATGTCGAGATAGTTATCAATAAACTCCAGCTCCTCGCGCAGGGGAACAAAAGCATCGCCACTGCCCAGGAGCCGCCGCAGAATCGTGGCCAGCTTGATAATCAACTCCCTCGCAGTGTCGGGATCGAAGCGCACCAACGACGATACCGAGTTCAGCGTATTGAACAAGAAATGCGGGTTGATCTGGTTTTGCAGCGCCTCCATGCGGGAGCGCAACAGCAAGCGTTCCTGCTCTTCCAGCTTGATTTGGATGCGCACACTGTTCCATATCTTCAGCTCGATCCCAATCACCATGATCGACGCCGCGTAAATGAGGGACTCCACCCAATATTCGGGGCTCTCCAGGCTGAAGGTGGAGCGGGGAGAGAAATGTGACATCTCCGTCTGGATAAACCTCAACCCCACGATGGTCACGAAGAACATGACCTGCCAATCGAACCTGCGGGGAGCGGGAAGGTTGCGGCGGATCATGCGATAAATGCTGAGGTCAATGAAGGGCGAAAACGACCAGATATCCTCGCGGTCCGGTGCCGCGTCCCGCAGTTGCCCAGACACCAGCCCACAGACAATGGCAAACGGCAGTGTGGCCCATTCGCCGAAGAGCAATGCGGGAAGAGCGACCAACGTCCCGCCCAAGACACCGCAGAGACGGCCGCCGATGACTCCCAGCACAATCGCGGTTTCGAACGACAGATCGCCCGCAAGGAAGCTGCGCGCGATGAGCCGGAAGTACACGCCAACCGCCAGTGGTCCCGCGACCCACAGTACCAGATAGATTTTCTGTTTGAGCGAACGGTCTTCCAGAAAAAGCAGCCTCTTGAATTCGACGGAACGAACCAGAATGCTGGCTACGGCGGCGGCAACGCCGAGCTTGATCAGCAGGTTGATGAGGATGAGGCGCTGTTCCATACTGGCTGAGGAAAATGTAGCACGAGGCGGGCGGTTTCAGGCTCTTCTCCGCGAACTCTGCGGCTTTTCTCTGCGTTCTCTGCGTTTAATGCTTTTGGTTTTCGCCCAACCGCGCCGCAATTTGCTTGAGCTCCGCCTCAACTCTGCCCGTTTGCGCAGTCCCGCCTTGAGCCATATCTCTGCTGCCGCCACCGCGCCCGCCCAACTTGGCCAGGGCCTCTTTCATGAGCGTACCCATGTCGAAGGGCTGTCCTGGGGATTGGGCAAACACCAGCGCGGGCGGGTCAGCGCCGGCACTCAGTAACGCGACCAGGCTCGAACTCTGGCGGACGAGTTTCTGAGCCAGAAGTTTGATGAATCCCAGATCGCGATCCGGAAACACACGGACCACAATTTTGCGGCCGCCGTTCTCTGGCGTTTCCGCGAGCATTCGGACTGCGTAGAGATCGGCAATCTCTGCCAAAGCGTGCTCGGCCGATTTCTTCAGCGCTCGGGACTCTTCCTGAGACTTCTGAATCTGTTGCGGCACATCCCACACATGGGTGGAAAGCAGCCCCGCCGATTCGGCCAGCGCCGTGTAATCGCGGCGCGCCGTGCCCACCGCGCGTTTGCCGCAGACGAACTCCACTCGCCATCTCTGCCGCACCTTTTCGATCTTCCTTAGTAAGATGCACCCAATCTGTCCCGTGGCTGTGACATGAGTGCCGCCGCAAGCCGTCAAATCGAAATCATGGATATCGATTAGCCGCAACTGGTCTCGTTCCGCGGGCGGCAGCTTGCGCAGTCCCAGGTCTTTCGCTTCGGCGCTGGTGACGAAGCGAATGCTGACACTGCGATTCTCGGTCACGACATCGTTCGCCAGCGCTTCGGCAGCCTCAGCTTGCTTGTTCGACAGGCTCTTGGTGTCCAAATCAATGGAGCAGGACTCCGCTCCCATGTGAAATGAAACTGTCGGCATATTGAGCGCTCTCACGAACGCCGCCGAAAGAACGTGCTGGCCCGAGTGTTGCTGCATATGATCGCGCCGGCGGTCAGTGTCAATCAGTCCGTGAATTCGACTGCCGGGTTGAATCTGCGCTGGGCTTTCCAGAAAATGCAGAATGCTTCCGTCTTCTCGTTCCGCAACTTCGGCGACACGAAGCCTGCTGGTTTCTGCGAATCCGGCAGGAACAATCCACCCAGTGTCGAACACCTGCCCGCCGCTGGTGGGATAAAACGCGGTCCGATCCAATATCACCGCTGGGCGAGAGTCCACAGCGGTGACCCCAATCACCTCCGCATCGAACTCATACAAAAAAGAATCCTGATAATAAAGATGCTCAGTCATGACTAAGTGCTAAGTGCTGAATGCTGACTGCTGTTTGCTCAATACGGCCCAATAATCCCGCCAATTTGCCGCGCAGCGGGCCGCGGTTCCTGGCGCTTCTTCTGTCCATCGATTACATCCAGATACTTCAACCCCGAACCAGTATTGAACAGCACAACTGTATCCTCAGCACCAAAGAATCCGGTCGCATGCAGCTTGCGATACGCCGCCAACGCCGCCGCTCCCTCCGGAGCAGCAAATATTCCCTCCACCCGCGCCCAATGCCGCAGCGCGTCCATGATTTCATCATCGCTCACCGCCAGCGCCAGCCCCCCGCTCTTCTTCAATATGTCCAGAATCAGGTAATCGCCGTAAGCCTTAGGAACCCGCAGTCCCGCCGCCAGCGTGGACGCATTTGGCCAAAAGTCAGCAACGGCCTTGTCATCGGCCCACGCCTTCACAATCGGTGCACATCCCGCCGCCTGCACCGCAATCATCTGCGGACGCTCCTTGCCGATCCATCCCAACTGCTCCATCTCTTCAAACGCCTTCCACATTCCAATCAATCCCACTCCGCCGCCCGTGGGATAGATGATTCCCAGTGGCATGCGCCAGCCCAACTGCTCCGCCACTTCATAGCCCATGGTCTTCTTGCCTTCCAAGCGGAACGGCTCCTTCAGCGTGGAAACGTCGAACCAGCCTTCCTTTTCCTTCTGCTCCGCCACCATGCGCGCACAATCACTGATCAAACCATCGACCAGCGTGACATGCGCTCCATAGCTCTCGCATTCCACGCGATTGGCCAGCGGCACATCCTTAGGCATGAAAAGATGAGCCTCAATCCCCGCCGCCGCGGCATAAGCCGCCAGCGCGCTAGCCGCATTTCCAGCCGAAGGCGCAGCCAGCTTCTTCAGACCGTAAGCCTTTGCCATGGTCACCGCAGCGGACATCCCGCGCGCCTTGAACGAGCCGGTGGGATTCAGCCCCTCGTCTTTTATATAAATGGAGGGAAACTCGCGGCTGGGCAGCATCGGAGTGAAGCCTTCGCCCAGTGAAACCGGCTCAGCTGCCGGCAACACCTCCGCGTAGCGCCACATATTCGGAGTACGTCCCGCAAGCGAAGCCGCCGGAAATGTCTTCTTCAAAGCGGCAAGATCGTAGCGGACATACAGAACTCCCCCGTCCTTGGGACACACCGTCTGGGGACGATCAGCACTGAAATGGTCGCCGCACTTGGTGCATTCGAGGTAGGCAACGCGGGCCACAAGCGAGTTTAACATTCTGACAAACGGCGACGTAGGGGCGGACGCCATCGTCCACCTAGCGGAGCCGAGCTCTGCAGGTTACAGCTATCTCGCGAATCGCGGTCCGTAGCAGTTGGTGGGACCGCCAGTTGCAACGATTTCCCCTCCTGTGGTTCGTTATTGCTTGCTAGTATTTCCACAAGATCTAGAGGAGTCGGTATTTATGAAGAAAAATGTCTGGAGGCCAGTGGTCGAGGTAGGTTTCATCATCTTCCTGTTTTATTCCAATCTATTGATGGGAGAATTTGGGCGCTCCGGCATGGGACGGAAGAATGGCGTGGCATGGGCAATCAAAGATGTTTTTACGACTGCAAACTTTGAAATCGCCACTGTAGCCGCGGTCATCGGCTATATCCTTTTTGAATTTCTCCGAAGGAGATTCTAGGCAAACATAGCCCTGATTCTTCGCTGCAAAAGGAACAAGAATGATCACCCTAATCCGCCTTGGCTTGTCTTCTCAACGGAAATCGCTCATCCAGTTCCAGATTCAGCTCCAGCACATTAACCCGCGCTTCACCCAGGAACCCCAGCTGTCTGCCCTCAGTATGCGAGAGCACCAACCGCCGCAGATCGTCTCCCGAAACGCCACGCTCCCGAGCAACCCGCCCAACCTGAAACTCCGCCGCCGCCGGCGAAATATGCGGATCGAGTCCTGAACCCGACATCGTCACCAGGTCAACCGGCACGGGACCGGCCGAGCCGCCCCCCTCGGTTGCTACCGATGCCTTTACGCGATCAATCAGACTCATGTTCGTCGGCCCAAGGTTCGACGCCGACGAATTCGCAGCATCGTATCCGTTCCCTGCCCCCGAGGGCCGCGAGTGAAAATAAGTCGGGCCGGTAAACGCCTGCCCAATGATTCGTGAACCGACAATCCTCCCATTCTGCGCGATCAGCTGGCCATTGGCCTTGTCTTTGAACAAAACCTGCGCCAGTCCAGTGACCACCAGCGGATAGACGATCCCCAGCAGAATCGTAGTTGCAATCGTCATCCAAACAGAAATCAGCAAATTCTTCTTCATGAGACTCACGCCATTCCCACCCGGGTAATCAGCATGTCAATCAGCTTGATCCCGACAAACGGCACCAGAATTCCGCCGACTCCGTAAATCCACAGATTGCGCCGCAGCAAAGCCGCAGCGCCCATCGGACGATACTTCACCCCGCGAAGCGCCAAGGGGATCAGCGCAATAATAATCAGCGCATTGAAGATCACCGCCGACAACACCGCTGACTGGGGCGTCTTGAGTTGCATGATGTTCAAAGCGTTCAGCACCGGAAACGTCCCGGCAAACATCGCAGGGATGATCGCAAAATACTTGGCAACATCGTTGGCGATAGAGAACGTGGTCAGTGCTCCGCGAGTCATCAGCAGTTGCTTCCCGATTTCTACAATCTCAATCAGCTTAGTGGGATTGGAATCGAGATCGACCATGTTTCCCGCTTCTTTCGCCGCCTGCGTACCCGTGTTCATAGCGACGCCGACATCGGCCTGAGCCAAGGCCGGCGCGTCGTTGGTGCCGTCTCCGGTCATCGCCACCAACTTGCCCTGCTTCTGCTCGGCGCGAATCAGATCCATTTTGTCTTTCGGCGCGGCCTCGGCAAGAAAATCATCCACCCCGGCCTCGCGTGCAATGGCCGCAGCAGTCAGCGGATTGTCACCCGTAATCATCACCGTCTTAATTCCCATGGCGCGCAGCTGGTCGAAGCGCTCCTTCATTCCGCCCTTCACAATATCTTTCAGATGAATCACTCCCAGGACGCGGCGATTCTCGCTCACCACCAGCGGCGTTCCTCCCGAGCGTGCAATGGCCTCGACCGCGGCATTGACCTCCTTGGGCAAAACGGTGCCGTGCTGGGCAAGATACTTCGTGATGGCATCGACTGACCCTTTGCGAATCTCCCGGCCGTCCAGATTCACGCCCGACATTCGGGTCTGCGCACTAAACGGAATGAAGGCGGCTTCCTGCGAACCCAGTTCCCTTCCCCGCAGGCCATAGCGTTCTTTGGCCAGCACCACAATCGAGCGTCCCTCGGGAGTTTCGTCCGCCAAAGATGAAAGCTGCGCCGCATCGGCCATGTTTGCTTCGGTGATCCCCGGGGCCGCAACGAATTCCGACGCCTGCCGATTGCCGAGTGTGATGGTCCCAGTCTTATCGAGCAGCAACGTGTTCACGTCTCCCGCTGCTTCAACTGCCCGGCCTGACATCGCCAGCACATTGTGCTGTACCAGCCGGTCCATGCCGGCGATGCCGATGGCCGAGAGCAAGCCGCCTATCGTCGTGGGGATCAGACAAACCAACAGCGACACGAGCACAAAGACGGTCTGAGGGGAACCTGAGTAAATTGCGAACGGCTGCAAAGTCACTACCGCCAGCAGAAAAATAATCGTCAACCCCGCCAGCAGAATATTGAGGGCGATTTCATTCGGCGTCTTCTGCCGCTCCGCACCTTCTACCAGCGCAATCATGCGGTCCATGAAAGTCTCGCCAGCGTTGCAGGTGATCTTGATCTTCAGCCAGTCGGACAGCACCCGCGTGCCGCCGGTCACTGCCGAGCGGTCTCCCCCGGCTTCGCGAATCACCGGCGCCGATTCGCCAGTAATCGCAGATTCATCCACTGATGCCACGCCTTCGAGAATTTCGCCGTCACTCGGAATGAACTCGCCTGCAACAACCTTCACCATGTCGCCCGCACACAACTTGGAACTTGCGACCTGCTCGGCTCTGCCATCCGGCAGCAGGCGATTGGCAATGGTTTCCGCACGGGTCTTGCGCAGCGCGTCGGCTTGCGCCTTGCCGCGCCCTTCAGCCATGGCCTCGGCGAAATTGGCAAACAAGACGGTGAACCACAGCCACAGCGTGATCTGCAGATTGAACCCAAACGCGCCCTGATGACGCCCCTCTCGCAGCAGCAAAAGCGTGGTGGCCACGCTGCCCACTTCCACCACGAACATGACTGGGTTCTTCATCATGTTGCGAGGATTCAGCTTCAGGATCGAATCGATCGTCGCGCGCCGCACGATCTTCAGGTCCCAAATCGACTTCGTTTTAGAATGCTTTTCGGCCATTTACGTTCTCAGAAGGTCTTGCCCGCAGTCATCATCAAATGTTCGAGGATTGGTCCCAGGCTGAGCGCGGGGAAAAACGTCAGTGCGCCGACGATCACAATTACTCCCACCAGCAACACGCTGAATAACGGTGTGGTCACTGGAAACGTTCCCAGAGACGGTGGCACATACTTGTTCTTCGCCAGGTTCCCGGCAATGGCCAGCATCGGCAGGACCATGAAGAACCGTCCCACCAGCATCGTGATCGCGCCCGACGTGTTGTACCAGGGCGTGTTTCCGTTCAGCCCCCCGAATGCAGAACCATTGTTGCCCGCTTGCGACACAAAAGCGTAAAGCACCTGGGTGAAGCCATGAGGGCCCGGATTAGTAATGCTCGAAGTGCCGAACCCCTCCACCGACGAGATCGCCGTAAACGTGAGAATCACCAGCGGAAACACCAGCGTCACCAGCATCGCCATCTTCACGTCGTACGCTTCGATCTTCTTGCCCAGATACTCCGGCGTGCGGCCCACCATGAGCCCCGCGATGAACACCGCCAGCACCACGTAGATCAAAACGCCGTATAGACCGGCGCCCACGCCGCCGAACACCACTTCGCTAAGGATGATGTTGACCAATGGAACCATGCCGCCCAGCGGTGTAAAGGAATCGTGAAATCCGTTCACGGCCCCGCAACTCGCGTCCGTGGTCACCGTCGCGAACAATGCGGAATTCGCAATCCCGAAGCGGACCTCCTTGCCTTCCATATTTCCGCCGGGCTGAGTGGCGGATACGCGTTGATCAACTCCCGCCAGCAGCGGATTCCCTTTAGCCTCGGCCCAGTACGCCGCCGTGACTCCACAGAAAAACAAGAACGCCATCGCCGCCCAAACCGCCCACCCATGACGCGCTGACCCGGTCATGCGCCCCAGGGTGTAAGTCAGTCCCGCAGGAATGGCAAAAATGAAAATCATTTCCAGATAGTTGCTGAACGGCGTCGGGTTCTCGAAGGGATGCGCGCTGTTTGCATTGAAAAAGCCACCGCCATTCGTACCCAGCTCTTTGATCACTTCCTGCGACGCGACTGGCCCCTGCGCGATGGTCTGATCGGTAGCGTTATCCATCACTGGCTTACCCTCCGCGCTCACCATCGGCTTTCCATCAGCGCCGGTTTTCTGCACTTGCTGCGGCTCGACCAGCTTCGCCGTGTCATAGGGCCGCAGATTCTGCACCACCCCCTGCGAGACCAGCAACAACGCACCCACGATGCACATTGGCAGCAACACCCAGAGCGTTGCCCGCGTCATGTCTACCCAGAAGTTACCGATCGTCTCCTTCTCCCGTCGCGCAATGCCGCGAATGAAGGCGATCGCCAGCGCAATTCCCACCGCCGCCGAAGTGAAATTGTGATACGCCAGCCCCGCCATCTGGGTCAGATAACTCATGGCGGATTCACCCGAATAGTTCTGCCAGTTGGTATTGGTGGTGAAAGATGCGGCTGTATTGAACGCCAGTCCGGGAGCCACCGCCGCAAGTCTTTGCGGATTCCACGGCAGAACCTGTTGCAATCGCAGAATCCCGTAGAGCAGCAGCATGGAAACGGCGCTGAACAACAGCATGCAAAACGCATACTCAGTCCACGCCATATCGTGGTTTTCATCGACACCGGTTATGCGATAGAGCAGCCGCTCCAGCGGCCGCACCAATACATCCAGAAAGGTCCGCTCTCGATTGAACACCCGCGCCATGAACACGCCCAGCGGCTTGGTGACCGCAAGAATGAGCGCGAGAAACAAGAGAATCTGGAACCAGCCATTTGCCGTCATCAGAATTTCTCCGGACGCAACAGCGCGTACAACAGATAGACCATCAGCCCGGCACTCACCAGCAACATGATGATCGACTCAGCACTCACGGCATTTCTCCTCAACGAATGCGGTCACAGAACCGCACGTAGCCGATCGCGAGCAAAAAAAACGCGATGGTGACTGCAATCCACAGAGCATCCTGCATAAATCAATCTCCCAAGCGTCGCCTGCTCAGAACTTAACCAGTATCGACAGATCCAGCCGGTTCTCGTCTTTCACCAGGTCCGGAGTAAAACCTGGGACCAGCGAACCCGGCGCGCCAGTGTTGCCCTGCGGAGGCGTGATCCCGCCTTTGCCCGAGAAATACGGCACATTCGCCGCCCGGTGATCAAACTCCCAGCGGAAAGTTAAGTACTGGCTGGGCAGATAGTCGAAAGTCTCGGAAAGATCCCACGCCTTATACGGATCGCCGGGATTCTCAGTAAAGTAAGGCGTCCCCGAAGCCGCAGTCGCCCCATTGATCGGCGGCAGCAGCACCAGGTAGCGGCCGGGATTGTTAATCTTGCCCCCGCCGACTGTAAAGCCGTAACGGTCCCTGTGGAACCACAAGCGGTTGTAAAGCATGAAACCCAGGAAGTCCTGCTTTGGCCCCTTCGCCGAATTCCCAGCACAGCTCACGCCGCCGCCATGCTCGCATCCCATATCGCCGGTCAGCGAAAAGGCAGCCTTGCTCAAGAAGTTCTCAGGATGGTCGTAGTACTTCACTTCGACGCTGTCGTCCGTGTGATAGCGCACGCGACCTGGGGTGTTCAGCGCATCCTCGCCCAACGCATATTGATTTCCAACCACCGAAAGCCAGCCAGTTGGACGCCACAAAATCTGCCCACCCACGCCCAACCTGCCATTGAACCTCCCGTACGACTGCCACCCATTGATGATCCAGGGCTCAATCTTGAGGTGTGCAGTGGGAAACATCTGTACCCGCAATCCATTGAAAAACCATGGTGTGTTCGACGAAACGTAGGATGGCTGATACGCCCAGTTGTCGAAGTTGTAGTAACTGAAAAGCCCGATGTACGACATGAAGATTCCGGCGTCGATGTTGATTCCGTGCAACGCGTTGATGTGATACCCGCCGTACGCCTCCGAAACGTAGCGATAGGCATTGGCAAGGTCCCATTGCCCGCGCGCGGGGCTGGCGTCATTGCGTGGCGTGGTCGTGGAATACATCCCAAACTGGGTCATCAGCCGGCCGCGAACGTTGTCATAGTGGAAGTCGCCCCCGACGCCGAGTTGTGTCACCTGAATTTCATTCGACCGGAATACTTCGCTCGATCCACCGATGGTGTCATCCTTGGGATGGTTCAAGTCGTAGATATAGTCCACGTCCGCCCGGAATTCCGGCGTGAAGAATTTCGAATCGAAAGCCGGCGTCTTATTACGCGCATTGCCATTCAGCCAGGTCCAATCCGCAAAGGCAAAAGGTTCTTCCTTGGCGGGTTTGGTGGCCGTGGAAAGCTCGGTGCTGGCCGAGAGACTACTTGCTGGTGGCACTGAAGAAGCCATGGGATCCGGCGTTGTCGATCCAACCACTTTCGCCGAGTCCACCGCCGCGGGCGGAGCGTTCTTCTTCTCCAGTTCCGCTTCGAGTTGTTCGATGCGCTTCTTCATGGCGTCGAGCTCTTTTGCGACCGCCGGGGGTATTGGCTGATCTCCGCTCACCGAAGTTCCCGAAGTTATAGCGGGAGCGTCACTCGACTGCTGCTGGGCAAACGACGCCGGTGTCAAGAACGCTGCGAACAACAAGACTATGAAAGCGATCCGCCTGCCGGCGTCCATCAAGCGCAGCACATTTGTGCGATCCATACCTGAGATCTCCATTCCAACCGTTTGGTTATTTTGGAAGACGCGGAATACGAGTTGACAACCCGCAGCGTAAAGGTGGGCTAAGCAGTTCGTAAAGACTTCGTAAAGCCTCCCGCCTCTATCCAGCCAGCGACACTAGCAGCCCCAATCCGCCTCGCCAGGCTTGGCGAAGTACTTGCGATCGGTTCGCTCTCCCTCGGACGATGCCGCCAGTTCCAACAGCGTCAGTCGGGCAGCCGCAATCATCAATTTGCGTTCGTTTTGCTGCGCCTGCTCCCAGGAAACTTCCGCTTCCCGGCTCGCTTGCCCGTGGAAGTCATGGGCAAGAGCTTCATGGTAGTGATGGAAAAGCTTGGCTAAGTCTTCAGCGCATACGTTATTCATGGATGACATAAGATTCCTGGCCCTTCTACCTCTCTGTCTTCAACTCAACTGATTAGAAATCGAACGCCGTAAGGATTGAATAAAGAGTTCGTAGAATGTGCGTTACGAAGCAACGGACAGAAAACAGAGGAATTACTTGCCCGGTTCGAAGCGATATCCAACCCAGGGCTCGGTGACGATGTAGCGCGGAGACGAAGCTTCAGGTTCGAGTTTCTTGCGCAACTGTCCGACAAACACTCGCAGATACTCCACCTGCTCCGTACTCTGACCACCCCAGATCGCGCCCAGCAGAGCTCGGTGAGTAACGACCCTGCCCGCGTGGCGGGCCAGGTAGACGAGCAAGTCAAACTCTTTTGGGGTCAGACGCACTTCGCGCTTGCGCACGGTCACCTTGTGGGCAGCCAGGTCAATTCGAAAGTCACCGGCCTCAATGACCGACGTCTGCCCATTCTCAGCCGGAGCTCGTCGCAGCGACGCCCGCACCCGCGCCAGCAATTCCTCAATTCCGAAAGGCTTGGTAACGTAGTCATCAGCTCCCGCATCAAGCGCTTGCACTTTTGTTCGTTCCTCACCACGCACCGAAAGTACGATGATGGGAACCTGGCTCGTGACCCGCAGCTTCCGGCAAAGCTCCAGTCCGTCCATGTTGGGCATGGAGAGATCCGTCACCACCAGATCAGGCGTCCAATCTTTCATGATTTCGAGGGCGGTCTCTCCATCGTTCGCCACGCGAATGTCATAGCCCTGGCTGGATAGGCTGGTCCGCAACACCCGCGTGATTTGCGGTTCGTCGTCCACTACGAGAATACGGCGGCGCTCGCTCATCGCGAATCAGGAAGGCTCCTGCGTGACAATATGAACGTCAACCGGTGGCGCATCGCGCAGAAACTTGTGAATCGCCGAGAGATACAAGTATCGTTTCACTCCCATAGTCGCCGAACGTCCAAACACAACTTGGGTAATGTGCTTCGCCCGGACGAAATCGGCCACCACCTGTGCCACGCTTTTCCCCGTCCGCTTTTCAACCTGCGCGCCTACGTTCTCCGCAAACTGCACGTTCGCCGCCAGTGTCTTCTGGTTGGCTTCGCTGCCGTCCTGGCCCAGGTCCACGTACACCACATAAAGTTCGCCATTCATCGCCTGCGCCATGCGCGCTCCGCGGGCAATCAGATACTGAGCAGCGGGATTTGAGCTGATACAAACTGCGATCCGCTCCCGCACCGCAACCGTCGCGCTGCTGTCATCCTTTTCTCGATACGATTCCAGGCTGCGATCCACTTCCTGTGCCACCTGGCGCAGCGCCAGTTCGCGCAGGGCAATAAGGTTTCCAGGGCGAAAGAAATTACCCAGCGCACGGTCAACTCGGTCCAGCGGATAGATGTCGCCGCGCCGCATGCGGTTCTGCAGCGCCTCCGGCGTCAGGTCCGACATCACAACTTCATCCACCCGCTTAAGCACCCAGTCGGGCACGGTTTCACGCACCGTAATGCCGGTTATGCTCTGCACCGTCGGAGTAATGCTCTCCAGATGCTGAATGTTCATGGTCGAGAGTACGTCGATGCCGGCATCGAGCAGCTCCAGCACGTCCTGATAACGCTTGGCGTGTTTACTGCCCTCCACGTTGGTGTGTGCGAGTTCGTCCACCAAAGCCACGCGCGGTTTGCGGGCCAGGATGGCATCCACGTCCATCTCGTCGAAGATCGTGCCTTTGTATTCGAGCTTCTTTCGCGGCACGCTCTCCAATTGCGTGGCCAGGTCAGCCGTCGCCTTGCGCCCGTGGGATTCAATCACTCCCACCACCACATCCTCGCCGCGGCTATGGCGCCGAATGGCTTCGCTCAACATGCTGTAGGTCTTCCCTACACCCGGCGCGTAACCCATAAACAGTTTGAGCACTCCGCCTCTCTTCGCGGGCGAAGTTTCCTCCAGCCATTGTTCGGGCGTTTTGGTCATCGCGGATATTGTCGTTGAGCAGAACAAAATTGTCGATGTCAGTTACAATCGCCTGCGTGAAATCGTCCCCGGTCAGGCCGGCTCTTCCCTACGCCGCCTCCGCTGCCACGGTGGCGCTGCTGGTCGTGGTTTACCGCACCGTGCTGCTCGTGAACCCGACCACAGTTGCCCTCACTTTTCTGGTCGGCATCCTCATAGTCTCCGCCAACTGGGGACTGCGCCCCGCTGTGTTCATGGCTCTGCTGGCCACACTGGCCTTCAACTATTATTTTCTTCCCCCCATCGGTACGTTGACCATCGCAGATCCCCAAAACTGGGTTGCTCTGACCGCATTCCTGGTTACCGCCATCATTGCCAGCCAGTTGGCAGAGCGCGCCCGCCGTGAAGCCCAGAGCGCGCACGAGCGCCGGAAGGAGACCGAACAGCTATACCTGTTCAGCCAGCAATTGCTCACCAGTGACAACGCCGCGGAACTGCTGAACAAGATTCCACGCTTCATCGTGGATGGTTTCGGAGTAGCGTCCGCCGCCGTCTCTTTGCCGAACCGGCCTGACATCTACCGTTCCGATTCCGCCACCCATGTACTGGACATCCACGATCTGCAATTGGTTTGTATGCGTGGTGAACCGAAAATCGATTCCGAGGCTCGCGTGGCAGTCGTGCCCTTGAGGCTGGGGGTGCGGGTTGTGGGGAGTCTGGGAATTGCCGGCGCTGCCCTTTCCCGCGAAACTTTAGAGGCGTTGAGCAGCCTGATTGCCATCGCCGTCGAGCGCGCCGGTGCCATCGAGAAGTTGAGCAAGGCCGAAGCCGCGCGGGAAGGCGAACAACTGCGCTCCGCCCTTCTCGATTCCGTCACTCACGAATTTCGCACCCCTCTCACCGGCATCAAGGCTTCCGTCACTTCCCTGCTCTCGAATCGTGGCCTGGATGGGACTCAGCGCCTCGAACTGCTCACCGTCATCAACGAAGAAAGCGACCGCCTCGACCGCCTGGTCGGCGAAGCCGCTGAAATGAGCCAGTTGGACGCCCACCAAGTGGAATTGCATTTCGGCGCGCATCAAATTCAGGAGGCCATCGACGATGCCATCGCCAGACTCTCGACCGCGCTCGCCGGGCACGCGGTCAGCACCGTTCTTCCGGACAACCTTCCGCCCGTCCGCATCGACGTGCATCGCATTTCCGAAGTCATCGCCCAACTTCTGGAGAACGCCGCGAAGTATTCCGCACCCGGGTCGCCCATTCAGATTGCCAGCGAAGTCAAGAATCGCTCGCTGATGGTCAGCATCGCCGATCGCGGCCCGGGAATCGACGACTTCGACCAGTCCCTGATCTTCGAAAAGTTCTACCGTGGCCGCAATCACCGCTTGCAGGTCCAGGGCACGGGCATGGGTCTGGCCATCGCCAAAGCCATTGTGGAGCTGCACGGCGGTGAAATCGGAGTCACCAGCCAACCCGGCCACGGATCGGTCTTCTACTTCACGGTCCCCATCGCTTAGCGCTTGTCATCCCGACGCGCCTTCTTTTGGCGCTCGAGGGATCCGGGCGAACCACCCTTTGCGCTGATTTGAAGGGGTCGATGAGTACAATCGCCTGATTTCAACACCTAGCATAGCGCTCGTGAGCGTCAACGGAAGTTGAGGTAGAACAAGCGTCGATTCGGTACTAGGGTAACCACCTTCGTGGGATTTCGTTCGGTGTCGATTCGGCCAAGGCACTATCGTGAATCCAAAGCAATGAAACTCAAGGCCTCAGCCTATGTGATCCTGGTCGCACTTCTGATCGTCCCAGCGGCAATGCGCTGGTACGCTCGGGATCACGTGAGGAGATTGCTCTCGGTCGAGCCCAGCGCCTGGTCCCATCGCGTGGAAACATCGGAGGCGCTGGATGTCCCGCAGGTCCTTACGGATGAGGATATTGGCCCCGTTGCCATTTCGGTAAAGGACAATCCCGATGAGGTCGTCAACAAGGCTGCCTGGGCCTTGATTGCAGATAACATGCACAGCTGTACGTCAGAACGGATCGA
The DNA here is from genome assembly GCA_013289795.1 of Acidobacteriota bacterium. Taxonomy (GTDB): domain Bacteria; phylum Acidobacteriota; class Terriglobia; order Terriglobales; family Acidobacteriaceae; genus JABCZH01. Next base: position 250 of record JABCZH010000015.1, on the reverse strand, counting down.
AGGCAGCCTTGCCGAAACCGTGTTCCACGTCGCCGGACCCGACCGCGTGCACCTGCTCAACCGGCCGAGTGACTCGCAGCCGCCATACGAGGTTATCGTTGTCGGCACCAACCAATATCACCGCGACTCGGATGGCCCCTGGCAGAAAGACGCGCAGGATGGCCTCCATTATTTGATCGTAATGCACCAAATACCGCTAGGGTTTTTTCTCGGTTCGCAAAACAAAGATCTGAAGCTTATCCGCCGCGAC
>JABCZH010000014.1 GCA_013289795.1 Acidobacteriota bacterium | reverse complement strand
GAAGCCCGGATGATAGTCACACCCTATAATCAGCATGTTCGGCTCCTTTCCTCCGAGCCCTTTGGTTGGTTTGCGCCTCCAAAGTTTACTCGGGCCTGGGAGCCGACATTGTTATGGAATCATTACAGTCATTGAACCGGAAACGGGGTTAGCCAGGTTTCAATGAATGTAAACGCCCGTCATCCGCCTACCATCAGCGATCGGCTCCAAATAGGAATTTCAACTTGCTACGCCCGGGCTTTTGCCCTGGGCGATGCCATCGGCGCCGCCGCACGACCCACGATGTTAAAGACGATGGGCCAAAGCAGGTAGAAAAGAATCACCAGGTACATCTCTTCATTGCCCTCGGCAAACGCCCACATTCCAGACGAAGCGTTCTGCTGATCGATGATCTGCGCGACCGACATCCCTGTGACGGCGGCCTGATGCCGAATCATCAGGTTGCGCTTGAATACCATGCCCTGGTAGGCGAGAACGCATGCCAGCACGAAGATGCAGAGTTCGTAGCCGGCGCGCACAAACCAATTCAGGTTGCGCACGAACCGAGCGTACGAGTCTGTCTCCGCGGGGGCGCGGTCGTTCAGCCCGGCCAGGACGGCGAAGCCGAAGGGTCCCAATGCCGCCATAAACAGCCATAGCGGGGAGCGCTTTTTGGAGCGGATCACCAGCAGGCACACCAGCAGCCACAAGACGAACACACCCGCCTCAGATCCCCAGAGAGCCATGTGCTTCAGCACACTGAGCCGGTGGTAGTTCTGCACGTAGTTCGGATGCCCTGCCGCACTTTCGGGATTAATCAGGCGGAACAACATTCCCCCCAGCTTCAATTCCAAGAGAATCAGCAGGAACAGGACGAGAGCCACGACCCATTGTTTCTTTATCATCCGCGCGCCTCGAAACCTCGGTTTTCACTCTACACGCTCTAGGCGCATTGTCGGCAACTCGGAAGTAATTCCCCGTAGCTCGAGCCAGCAGCAATTACCTTGGTTTCCCTATCTCCCTGTGTCCCCTGTGCCCTCTGTGGTTAAATTCAACTGTTGGCATCTCCGGCGACAATGCGCGTCAGCCCACCGAGCGACACTCTTTTCTCTTCCCCCGAGAAGCGTAACTTCGTTCTCGGTCTGGTTCTAGTCGTCGCAACCCTCGCGCTCTACAACCCAGTCAGCCATCATCCCTTCGTCAATTTCGACGACGACCGCTACGTTACCGACAATACCCACGTTCGTGCGGGGCTGCATTGGGAGACCGTGAAATGGGCCTTCACCAGCTTCGATGAGGCCAACTGGCATCCGCTGACCTGGCTCTCGCACGCTCTCGATTGCCAATTGTTCGGACAGAATCCCGCCGGCCACCACTACGTCAACGTGTTGCTGCATGCGCTGAACGCAGTTCTGCTCTTCTGGGTGCTGTGGCGAGCGACGGGTTCAACCGGCGCGAGTTGGATGGTGGCTGCGCTGTTTGCGCTTCATCCCATCAATGTGGAGTCGGTAGCCTGGGTGGCCGAGCGAAAGACTGTCCTCAGCATGATGTTCTTCCTGCTGGCGCTCGGAGCATATGGATGGTACTCACGCCGTCCTTCAATCGGCCGTTATGCTGCGGTGGCGGCGCTATTTGCTTGTGGCTTGATGGCAAAGCCGATGGTAATAACCTTTCCGTTTCTGCTTTTGCTCTGGGACTACTGGCCGCTGCAACGGGCACAGAGCTTTGCGAAGTTGGCTCTGGAGAAAATGCCGCTGCTGGCGCTCTCCGCCGCCAGCGCGGTGGTCACCGTGAAAGCGCAGCGAGCGGGCCAGGCAATCGGCAGCATGGTGCAGTATCCGCTTTCCATGCGGATGGAGAATGCGGCGATTTCCTATGTGCGATGTCTGGGGAAAGCCCTGTGGCCGTCGGCTTTGTCCCCACAATATCCGTATCCTGAAGGCGTGCTCAAGTGGCAAGCGATTGCGGCAGCGTTAGTTTTGCTGACCGTAACAATTCTGGTCTGCATTGCAAGAGAGAAGCGACGCTACCTTGTGGTTGGATGGTTCTGGTTCCTGGGCACGCTGGTTCCGATGATTGGTCTGGTGCAGGTAGGCAGTCAAGCGATGGCGGATCGCTATGCGTATCTCCCGTTCGTGGGACTGTTCATCCTGGCCTGCTGGGGATTGGCAGACTTAGCCGGCGACAAGAGTGTTTCGAGAATTGCTCTTGTCGCGATTGGCTGCATTGCGCTCGCAGTGCTGTCGGCAGCGACCTTTCGCCAAATCAGCTATTGGCGCAACAACGTAACCCTGTGGTCGCATGCAGTCGCGGTGACCCCGGGTAGTTTCATTGCCGAAGACAACCTGGGAGGAGCGTTGCTGACCGAGGGCAAAGAGGAAGCAGCCATGCCGCACTTCCGCTCGGCGGCTACGCTCAATCCGGACGATCCCATGAGCCACTTGAATCTCGCGGCGTACGCGCAACGGCAAGGCCATCCGCAGGAGGCTGTTGATCAATACGCCACGGTATTGACCATGACACGTGACCCAAGGCTGCGGGCGACGGCGTTCAGCGACATGGGTTACGCCTTGCGTGATCTTGGGGATTCTGAACATGCTAAAGCCAGCTTCCGCGCAGCGGTGAACCTGCGGCCTCGGACCTTGCGGGCATGGCTGGGCCTCGGCCTTACGCAGCAGAAAACGGGCAACTACGCCGAGGCCGTCAAGGACTACGCCCAGGTCTTGGCGATTCAACAATGGGACCTGGCATATTTCCTGCTGGCCCGCGCCTTGCAGCAAAACGGGCAAGCCGACGCAGCAAGAGCCGCCATGGACCAGGCTCGGCGGCTCTCGGAGAACTTCGACGAACTTCAGAAGACGGCAGAAAGTCTAATGGCCAAATAGCATTGCCTTCGACTATTTACCCTCGGTGATTTGCACCGACGCCTGCGTGTTCTCCCAGCTTACGGTTAGCGTGCAACCCTGATCGAACGCAATGGTGAAGTTTTCGACCGCCGACGGCGTCTGCGAAACCTTCATGTCCACCCGGCCGAGCTCATCGGCTTCATACTTGTAGGGAATGCCCCATTCACCGGTCTTCTTGTTGATAATCAACTTCCAACTGCCCTGATTCGGGACGGTGAAAATGGTATAGCTTCCCGCCGGAACGCTCTTGCCAGCGACGTTGACGTTCGCCGTCGTGACGAACGTGGTAGCGTCATTGGCTCCGGTGCGCCAGACTTCGCCGTAAGGCACGAGATCGCCGAAGATCTTGCGACCTTTCATGCGCGGGCTGGAGTAGTCAACGGTGATGGTTTTGCCGTCAGAGAATTTGCACTGCGCCTGCGCCGCCGGGCTGGCTTTCTGGGCCCTGGCGCAGCTGGTGATGGCGAGGATGAACAGGGTGACAATGGCAACTTGCTTGAACATGAGGATCTCCTTTGAGCATTCAACGGCTAGCACTCAGCATTCAGCCAGCGGGATACCGAGCTAGCTCCACTACCTGGATATTGAGGGCAGGGTCTTAGACTATCGGAGGCGGCCGGCGGATAGCAAACTGCGCCTAGGTCAGATGAAGGTACAATCTCCCCCATGCCGGTATTCGACGAGAAGCACGAAGAATTGGAGCACTACGAAACCATGATGGGAGTGCCTCGCGGTCGCCTCGCCGTCACCATGGACATGATCACGGACGCCATGGCGTTGGTCGGCCAGCACGGCGTTTATTGCCAAAGCACCCGCTGGCCGGGCAAGCCGGTCATGGACATCCAGATGGTCATGAAGAACCTGACTGATGCGAAAGAGCTGATCCAGAGTGTGATGGAGGAGATCAAGAACAAGTCCTAACCGCAGAGGGCACAGAGTTGCACAGGGGTTCTTTTTGCCTCTGTGTTCCTCTGTGCCCTCTGTGGTTAAGCTTCGGATTTATGCCAACGAATACTTCCCTCGCTCAATCATCTTCTGCGCGATCTGCTGGCGTAACTCAATCGTATTAAAAGGCTCGTGCTTCGCCAGGCGGCGCAGAATTGCAAGCTGCGTACGCAACATGTCGCCCTCGGCTACGGCGGCGATCACTTTCTTGGCTGCGGCTTCGATCTTCTCCATCGCCTGCGACAGATATACGCGGGTCATTGCGACTGGCAGGGCAGCCGCGGCTTCGCCATTCTTTTCCACAATTTTACGTGCCCGCAGCACCGCCGACTCCATCGCGTAGGTTTCAATTACCATATCTGCGATGGCGCCCATGACTTCCTGCTGGTCCTGGATGGCCTGCATGTACTTTTGCGTGGCGGCACCGGAGGCGAATAGTCCGAGCTTCTTGGCACTCGCCACCAGCTTGCGTTCTTCGGCAAGCGGGCCTTCGAGGTCTTCTCCTATCGAAGGACCCGAAAGCACTTCGTCCATCAACTTCTTGATCGCCGGCATCAGTGGCAACTGGCCACTCATCGCTCGTTTCAGCAGAAAGCCTGTGATAATCAGGCGGTTGATTTCGTTGGTGCCTTCGAAGATGCGATTGATACGTGCATCGCGATAGGCGCGCTCGGCCGGATACTCTTCGACAAAACCATAACCACCATAAATCTGCACCGTCTCGTCGACCACGTAGTCGATCATCTCCGATCCCCAAACTTTGATGATCGAGCACTCGACCGCATATTCCTCGATGGCTTTGCGGGTTTCTTTCATCGCGTCGGCGCCGGACTTATCGACCTCATTGAGCGCGACGTCCATCATGCCTACAGTGCGATAAACCAGCGATTCTCCTACGTAGAGCAGCGTTGCCATGTTAGCCAGCTTTTCGCGCACCAGGCCGAAGTCGGCAATGACTTTGCCGAACGCTTTACGCTGCTTGGCGTAGCCAATGGCGTTCGCGATCGATATGCGTGCTCCGCCCACGCACATCGCACCCAGTTTGAAGCGGCCAACGTTCAAAATGTTGAAAGCGATCACGTGCCCTTTGCCGATTTCTCCGAGCACGTTTTCGGGTGGAACTCTGCAATCGTTCAGAATGATGGGGCAAGTGGACGATCCGCGAATGCCCATCTTGTGCTCTTCCGCTCCGACGGAGAAACCGGGAAAAGTCTTCTCTACGAGGAATGCGGTAAATTTTTCGCCATCGACTTTGGCAAAAACCGTAAACAGATCCGCGAAGCCGGCGTTCGTGATCCACATTTTCTCGCCGTTCAGGGTGTAGAACTTGCCGTCTTTCGAGAGTTCTGCGCGGGCGCGGCAATTCAGCGCATCCGATCCTGACGACGCCTCCGACAGCGCGTAGGCACCTACGATTTCACCTGCTCCCAGCCGTGGCAGATATTTCTTTTTCTGCGCTTCGGTCCCGAAGTAGACGATGGGCAGTGTGCCGATGCCGGTGTGTCCGCCCCAGGTGGTGGCGAAGCCCGCGTACTTTGCGATGTGGTCGGCGATGACGGCGGCCGTAACTTTATCCATTTCCAAGCCACCGTAGGCTTCAGGGATCTCGGCGGAGCTGAGGCCGAGTTCGCCGGCTTTCTTGAGCAGATCGCGGGTAACGGAAAAGTCCTTGTGCTCGATCTTCTCAGCGTTGGGAAGGATTTCATTGACGGCAAACTCCTCCGCCGTCTGACCGATCAGTTGATGCTGCTCGGTAAAGTCTTCCGGGGTGAAGACTTCGTCCGGCCGCCGCTCTTCAAGCAGAAAACTGCCGCCGGAGACTTTGATGACCGGAGCCGTAGAAGTTGTGGCCATTACCTGATCCCTTTCAAGACAAAAATCACACCACAGAGACACAGAGACGCAGAGAACTTCTTAATTCTATAGGTACAAAGGCAATAAATCTCCGTGCCTCGGTGTCTCTGTGGTGAATTGAAGTGACTGGCCTTTCGTGCGCTCCTTACTGTCTTGGGCGCTTGGGGATTACGAAAGGTTTTCGAAAATCCCCGCCGCGCCCATACCGCCGCCCACGCACATGGTCACCATGCCGTAGCGGCCTTTGCGGCGCTGGAGTTCGCGAATGACCGTCGCCGTTAGCTTGGCCCCCGTACAGCCGAGCGGATGTCCCAACGCAATCGCGCCACCGTTAACATTCACGCGTGCGGGATCGAGCCCGGCTTCTTTGATCACGGCCAGCGACTGCGCCGCGAAAGCTTCGTTCAGTTCGATCACGTCGATATCCGAGAGCTTGAGTCCTGCCAGTTTCAGCGCCTTGGGGATCGCGAATACCGGGCCAAGTCCCATTTCTTCCGGCTTATATCCCGCGGTCGCAAAGGAGACGTATCGTGCCAGCGGCTTGATGCCCAGAGCCTTGGCGCGCTCGGCGGACATGACCACTGCTGCAGCTGCGCCATCCGACATCTGCGAGGAATTGCCGGCGGTCACCGTGCCTTTGGCGTGGAACGCAGGCTTGAGCGCGAGCAGCGCTTCGAGCGATGTATCGGCGCGCGGGCCTTCATCCACTTTGAAAGTAATTTCCTGCCGTTTGGGCTTCGAGCCGTTCGGAGTCGTAAAGCTCACCGGCACGGAAATCGTTTCGTCGGTAAACTTTCCGGCTTGAATCGCCGCCAGCGCCTTCTGGTGGCTGTGATAGGAGAACTCGTCGGCTTGCTCGCGCGTGATGCTGAACCGCTGCGCCAGTCGCTCCGCAGTGAGCCCCATTGAGAGATAGGCATCTGGGTAATGGTCCACCAGCCACGGGTTGGGCGAAATCTTGTGACCGCCCATGGGGATCATGGACATTGATTCTGTCCCGCCAGCGACCATCACTTCGGCGCCACCGCTTCCAATGCGCTCAGCGGCCAATGCAATGGCCTGCAACCCGGAAGAACAGAAGCGGTTGATAGTCAGCGCCGAAACTTCGACCGGCAGCCCGGCACGGAGCGAGGCAATTCGGGCCACGTTCATCCCCTGCTCGGCCTCAGGCATGGCGCAGCCCAGGATGACGTCCTCGATCTCTTTCACATCGAATTGCGGCACTCGCTCCAGCGCGCCTTTGATTGCAACCGCAGCCAGTTCATCGGGACGCGTGGCGCGTAGTGTGCCCTTGAAGGCGCGTCCAACCGGCGTACGAACTGAAGAAGCGATCACAACTTCGCGCATAGGAACTCCCTATATATACTTCTGCGGTCAACTATTTGATGCCCGCCGGTACGACTCCGCTTCACACGCGAAATCTGACGCTGAATTCAGTGGACAGGCGCGTAAAAGTAATAGTCTGCCGTGTAACTGCTCTTCGTCTCGGCGTCGCGGTGAGACGCGTCGCAGCCCTCAGCGGGCGCCTTGCCGCCGTGAGTGTTCACTCGCTGAATGGTCGTCACGCTGTCGAGCAGACCCTTTCCCGAGTGACTGACCACGTTGACAAGCAGCCATGGGATGGAATTGCTATCGGGGGAATCGGCGCGTGCCGCCGCCTTGCCGGTGACAGCGCTGCCACCTTTCAACTTCCAGGTGGGTCCGGCGGTGTGCTCGCCGATGACCTGATCGTTACGATCGCGAAGCTCAGCCTCGGGCGCCTTGAGAGTCCAACTGAACTTGCCGTCCGCGCCGGCCTGGCAGGTATAGACCTGCGATCCCGCGGCGTGAGCGAGCAGAACAACTTCCGCGCCTGCGGGAACCTGAATCGCGTCCGGGACTTGCGGGGGAGAGTCTTTGGTTTGAGCGGTTGCGAGCGCGGTTACAAGGATGAGGGCAAGAAGCAGAAGTCTTCGCATGAGGAAATTGTAGCAGGGAGCCCTGCGGAACCATTCTTGTCTAAGACTTGATCTGAGTTTCGGGGGCACAGACGCTTCGAAGGCCAGTCGGCAGACTTCATTGCTTCGCGGACGAATCGCCAATCAGCGCTTCGCTCCACTGTTCCGCCATGCCTCATGGGGAGCATCGTCTGCCATCTCGCAGTATTGTTCAAGCAACCCACCCGGCCCGCTCATTTTGAGTTCATCCGCTCTGTTCGCGGCTGCTCTCTTGCACCCGCTGGACTGGTCATCGCTCGGCGTCATACCGTGATGTACTCAGTGGTCGCGCAGGGAACGGGAACCTTGTCGCCGTGTTCGCGCATGCCCTCGATGTGAAAGTCGATTGCCTCGCGAATCAGTTCTTTGGCTTCATCCAAAGTCTCAGCGGCGATGCCGAGACCCGGAAGGTCGGGGGCGTAGGCGCCCCAGCCAGTCTCAGATTTCTCGTAGATGACCAGATATTTCATTTCAAACCAGCCTGCTTGAGGATATTGTTCAATGTTCCCGGAGGAATGTCCAGTGACGGGTGTCCCGCGACGGTAACCGTGCCCGGCTTGGAGGGATGATGAAATTGCCTGTGGCTGCCCTTGGTGCGGACCAGCCGCCAGCCATCGTTTTCCAAACGCTTGAAAGTGTCCCGTACCTTCATCGTATTTTGAGAATTAGGTACTCAATTCCTCAGCGTCTTCCCCGTCTTCAACGTGTACTGGATCCGCTCCTGGGTCTTCTTTTCTCCGCACAGGGATTTGAAGCCTTCGCGCTCCAGGTCGAGGATGTACTGCTCGCTCACCGGCGTGCCCGGCGAGACGTTGCCGCCACACAGCACTTCTGCAATCTTGGTTGCCAGCTTCACTTCGTATTCGGTGATGTAATCGCCCTGGCGCATGATGTGGACGCCCAGTCTTAAGGCCGCAAGAATGTTTTCGCCGGGGGCGGGGATGTCGGTGCGCGGTTGCGGTGGCTCGTATCCCGCTCGCACCAACTCCAGTGCCCGCTCCTTGGCGTCCGTGAGGACGCGCTCACGATTCATGCTGATGCGGTCGGAGTCGCGCAAGAATCCCAAGGCACGGGCCTCGTGTGCCGAAGTGGCGACCTTGGCAGTGGCGATCGTCGCGAAAGCTTTCTTCATCGCCTCCATCAGCTCAACCGATTCACCGCGGCCTCCTGGGCGAATCGAAGCCGCGCTGTCGACTGCGCGCAGCAACATCTCTTTGCAGCCACCGCCACCGGGGAGCAACCCGACGCCCACTTCGACTAATCCGATGTAAAGCTCGGCGTGCGGTTGCAGCGTGGGCGCATGCATCGAGATTTCGGTTCCACCGCCCAGACACAATCCGAACGGCGCCACTACGACCGGCTTGGGCGAGAACTTGATGGCCTGGGTCATGCCCTGGAATTGGCGAATGATGAGGTCGATGTCGTCCCATTCCTCTTCCTGGATCGACATCAGCAGCAGCATTAAGTTTGCGCCAACGGAAAAATTGGTGGCGTCATTGGTCATGACAAAGGCGTCGAAAGCATCGCCCGGGCCGCCGGGCTTCAGTGTCTGGCTGATAAGCGAAATAATGTCCGCGCCCAGCGAATTCATCTTGGAATGAAACTCGATGCAGCCCACGCCATCGCCAAGGTCGACCAGCGAAGCCCCAGAATTCTTCTTCACGACTCCTTTCGATTTCTTGGCGACCTCAACCGACCAAACGCCGGCCGAAACCTGAACCGGCTTGTAGCTTCCGCTTGCGAGATCGAAGCACGTCCGTCCCGAAGTCGCCGCGGCATCATCCGCGTACCAAGCCTTCCTGCCCAAAGCCAGCAGTTTTTCGACGTTGGAAGCGACTGGGCGGTTCTCCTTCTTCATGCGGACGACGGTGGCTTCGACGCCAGCCGCGTCCCATAGCTCAAACGGACCAAGTTCCCAGTTGAAGCCGAGCCGCATGGCGCGATCGATCTCGACAATGGAATCGGAAATCTCCGGTACGCGGTTAGCGGAATACGTCCACAGATCGGACAGCGCCGACCACAGAAACGCGCCAGCTTTGTCATTTTTCTGCGGGGCGCTGCCGTCGAGCCCGAGCAGCATTTTCACCCGCGGACCCGTCTGCTCGACGTTCTTGGCCATATCGAGGGCAGGGAACTTCGGCTTCTGCCGGGGATGGTATTCGAGGGTCTTCCAATCGATCGCCAGGCGCTCGTCGTCTTTACCCTTCTTGTAAAAGCCGCCTTTGGTCTTGTCGCCCAGCAGCTTGCGCTCAAGCATCTGGCGGACGAAGTCAGGAACTTTCAAGTCGCTGCGTTCGTCGTGAACGTTCTGGGTCATGTTCGCGACTACATGCCCCAGAATGTCGAGCCCGACCATGTCAATAGTGCGAAAGGTTGCCGACTTCGGCCAGCCGACCGCCTGGCCTGTAATCGCATCCACTTCTTCTATCGTGAGATCCATCTCCTGCATCAGTTTCATCACGTTCAGCACGGAAAATATCCCAATGCGATTGCCGATGAAATTCGGCGTGTCTTTGGCGAACACAACACCTTTACCCAGGCGCGTATCGCAGAAGTGGGCAATGGCGTCGATGGCGGCGCGATCGGCTTCGGGAGTAGGAATCAGCTCCAGCAGCCGCATGTAGCGCGGGGGATTGAAAAAATGAGTGCCGAACCATGCCCGGCGAAAGTCGTCAGAAAATCCCTCCGCAATTTTGCCCACCGGCAACCCGCTGGTGTTGGTGGTGATGATCGTCCCCGGCTTTCGAATGGCTTCAACTTTCTTCAACAGCCCGCGCTTGATCTCGAGATTCTCGACCACAGCCTCGATGATCCAGTCGACCTCAGCCAGCCTCTTCAAGTCATCCTCGAAATTGCCGACTGTCACCAGCCGCGCCAAGCCAGCCTCCATGAAAGCCGCAGGCTTCGACTTCTTCGCGGCGTCCAATCCGACGGCGGCGATCTGGCTGCGGGCCGGTCCCTGCGCACCTGGCGGAACAATGTCGAGCAGATAGCTAGGCACGCCAGCGTTGGCAAAGTGGGCGGCGATGCGCGCGCCCATGGTCCCGGCGCCCAGAACTGCAACCTTGTGGATCATTTTCATGAGGACATAGCTCCGCTGTTAACCGCCAAGCACACCAACATCAAAGAAGATTTCAAGATTCCGATAAGGCAGTTTATCCGCGCTCGCTGTTCTCCGCCAGTCCCGGCGAGGTGAACGTTTCAAAGTTCCGCATGCTCCGACAAATATTCCTGTGCGCGCCGCACCATGTCCTTTTCACCTTTGTAGGCCAGCTTGCGTTCCGCCTCCGCCAGCGGAATCCACAAAGCCCGCTTCACCTCAATCCGCATGTCATCGGCAATTCGGTCGATGGTTCCCGATTCATAGCGCAACAGATAAAAACTGACAATCTTGAACACTCGCTGCTGATCTCCCCACGAACGCACGTATACATACTTGATATCGCCGAGCTTAACCACCACGCCGGCCATCAGCCCGGTCTCCTCCGCCACTTCACGGATCGCAGTCTGCTCCGCCTTCTCGCCCGCATCCACCAATCCCTTGGGCAACGCGAGTAACAATTTTTGCCATCTTTTCCCCTTACCCGTCGCCACAGCGGGTTCTCTCTGAGGCTCAATCACCGCCAGATCCCAGCCATCTGCCGAGTGCCGCACCACCACCCCGCCCGCCGAGATCTCCCGCTCCATGCGCCAAGTTAACAGGAACAAAGGAGGTTAGTCACGCCGCCGGAACGCTTCCCCGGTAACCTCCAGCAGGGTGACTCGCGCCACTTCGAGCGGTAACCGGTCTATGCCTCCTGGCATCTAATTTGCTAGACAGAAGTTTGGGATACTAGGTCGGGCACGGCTGGGCATGAGGTCATCCGTGAAAAGCTTAGGCAAGATAATCCGATCCGTACAGGCGTTCGGCCGCGAACTCTCCGGCCATTCCCAGCGCCCTGCGCCCAGTCATGAAAACGTCGGCATCGGTCTGGCCCTGGGCGGCGGGTTCGCTCGCGGCCTGGCGCACGTCGGCGTCCTCAAGGTTCTCGAAGAAGAGAACATTCCCATCCGCTTCATCGCGGGCACCAGCGTGGGTGCACTCATCGGCGCCGCCTACTGTAGCGGACTCTCCATCGCCGAGCTGGAACAACTCGCCGCCCATGTCCGCTTCAAACACTTTGCGCGCTGGACCCTCTCCCGCTACGGATTCGCCAGCAACCAGCGCATGATCGGCTTCCTCAACAGCGTCCTGAAGGTCAAGACATTCGAAGAATTGCGCATCCCGCTGGCCGTCACTGCCACAGATTTCTCCACCGGCGAAGGAGTAGTTTTCCATTCCGGCCCGCTGGTCGATCCGGTCCGCGCCAGTTGCGCCTATCCCGGCATGTTCCTGCCGGTAAAGATTCGCGGACGCATGCTCATCGACGGCATGCTCTCCTACACCGTTCCCACCATTCCTTTGCGGCAGATGGGAGCCGAACGCGTGCTGGCCGTGCATTTGAAGGGCAGATGGATCGGCGGCGACGGCCCCAGACATTTGTTTGACGTCATCGGCCAATGCTTCGCCATCGCCCAGGAGATGAACAGCACGCAGTGGAAAGAAGCTGCCGACCTGACCATTGAGCCCGACGTGAATGGCTACAAGTACGACGCCTTCGAGCACAGCGCCGAGTTAATCCGCGCGGGAGAGATCGTGACTCGAGCCGCCCTGCCCGAAATTCGCCGCTGGATGGAACAACGCGAACGTCCGCACGTCCCCGAACGCCGCCGCCCACCGGTAGTGAACCCCGCAACCATGTCCGCCGACTAGTTAGGACCTCTATCAACGCGTGTGGGGCGGACACTCTTGTCCGCCGCCTTTGATTCTGTCTCTCGAAGTTGCAGACGGCGTCCACTATCGGCTCCGGATGGTTACCGGGGCTTTTGTGTTTCCGGCGTCTGGTATCATCTCTCGCTTAGCTGTAAGTGGTGAAAGATGGCTTTTCTCTCCGAAGCTGATACCTGCCGTCGATACGTTCTGCCGAAACTTTACGAAGCCGGTTGGACCGACGAACAAATCAGCGAACAGAAGAGTTTTACGGATGGGCGCATCGTAGTCACAAGCGGCAAGGGGAAGCGGCGACCACAGAAACGTCTCGACTATCTCCTCCGTTACCGCCGCGACTTCCCGATTGCAGTTGTAGAAGCCAAAACCGTCTACGCCAATCCAGGCGACGGCCTCCAGCAGGCCAAGGAGTACGCCCAGATTCTGGGCCTTAAGTTCGCCTACACCACTAACGGCCAAGGTATCGTCGAGCACGACTTCCTCACTGGACGCGACAACGATCTAGACAACTTTCCTTCCGCAGACGATCTGTGGAACCGGCTTTGCACAAACGAGGGAATTGACCAGAAAACCGCAGAGCGAGTACTCACGCCGTACTACCCTATCTCTGGAAAGTCACCGCGTTACTACCAGGAAATTGCGATTAACCGCGCCGTGCAGGCAATCCTCCAGGACAAGCGTCGCGTTCTTCTTACCCTCGCAACCGGAACCGGCAAGACGGTAATCGCTTTCCAGATCTGTTACAAGCTCTGGAGTTCCAAATGGAATACCACTGGAGAACCTCGCCGGCCACGTATTCTTTACCTCGCTGACCGCAACGTTTTGCTCGACGTTCCCAAGGACCAAACCTTTGCGCCCTTCGGAGACGCTCGTTGGAAAATTGAAGGCGAGGCCATCAAGAGCCGCGAAATGTACTTCGCCACCTACCAAGCGATCGCGCAGGACGAACACCGGCCCGGACTCTACCGCGAATTCCCCCAGAACTTCTTCGACCTGATCATCGTGGACGAATGTCATCGCGGGAGTGCCAGGCGCGACAGCAGCTGGCGGGAAATATTAGACTATTTCCACCCAGCCTTCCAACTCGGCATGACCGCCACTCCGCTCCGCGAGGACAACCGCGATACCTACGCCTACTTCGGTAATCCGCTCTACACCTACAGCTTGAAGCAGGGCATCGACGATGGCTTCCTTGCGCCGTATCGTGTGCACCGCATCGTCTCCACCGTTGATGCAGCGGGATGGCGGCCCACCAAGGGCGAGTTAGACCGTTATGGAAGGGAAATTCCCGACGAAGAGTACGGCACCAAGGACTTTGAGCGCCTGGTCGCGCTGAAGGCCCGGACTGAAGCTATCGCCAGAAATGTCAGCGACTTCCTCAAAAAGACCAACGACCGCTTCGCCAAGACCATCATCTTTTGCGTCGACCAGGAACATGCTGAAGACATGCGTAAGGCGCTCAACAACTGCAACACTGATATCTCCAAAGACCATCCTGATTACGTCGCTCGCGTGGTGTCAGATGAGAAATCCATCGGTCGCGGCTACCTCGACCGCTTCATGGACGTGGAGAAGCTAGTCCCCGCCTTGGTGACCACGTCCCAGATGCTGACGACGGGCGTCGATATTCAGACCTGCCGCAATGTGGTTCTGGCCCGAGTCATCAACTCGATGACTGACTTCAAGCAGATCATCGGGCGTGGCACCCGCGTCCGAGACGACTACGACAAGCTCTACTTCAACATCATCGACTACACCGGTGCGACGCGGCTCTTCGCCGACCCGGACTTTGACGGTGAGCCAGCCTTGATCACCGAAGAAGAGATGAACGAAGCTGGACAGACCGTGGCTGAAAAAGAAGTCCCGGTAGAGCAGCCAAAGGCCGAAGAAGAACAGGTCGGGCCGCTGGATGAATGGCTGGACCAGGAAGGCGACCACGCGCAGAGGAGGCGGAAGTATTATGTCGATCACGCGTTCGTCGAGATTGTTGCCCATCTTGTCCAGGAGCTTGATGAGGACGGCAAACAGCTCCGGGTGGTTAAGTTCACCGACTACACAGCAGAAAAGGTGCGCAACATGTATCCTTCCGCCGCCGCATTGCGCTCGAAGTGGAGCAAAGCCGACGAGCGGGCAGGAATTGTCGAGTCGCTAAAGGAGCGTGGCATCGAGTTCGAAGAACTTGCCAAGACGGCAAACCAGCCCGACGCTGACCCGTTCGATCTTTTGTGCCATGTTGCTTTCAATGCGCCGTTGAGCACGCGACGTGAGAGGGCTGAGAACCTGCGAAAGAACAAAAGAGACTTTTTCGATCAGTACGGCCCTGAGGCCCGCGCCGTGCTCAACGAGATGCTCGACAAGTACATCGAATACAGCACGGCGCAATTCCAGATTCCTGAAATCTTGAAAATACCGCCTATCTCCGAACGCGGTACGGTGCCGGAGATCGCAGCCTTCTTTGGCGGCGCAGAAAAGATGCGCGCTGCCGTGAACGAAATGCAGTCACTCCTGTATGCTTCTTAGTCCATGCCTCCGCGGAAAACCAAAATCGAAGTCCCCAAATCAACCGCCCAACAGCTCGGCAGCATCGTCAAATCCTCTCGCGACATTATGCGCAAGGACAAAGGCCTCAGCGGAGACCTCGACCGCCTGCCCATGCTCACCTGGATCATGTTCCTGAAATTCCTCGATGACATGGAACAGGTCCGCGAACAGGAAGCCAAACTCGCCGGGAAAAAGTTCCGCCAAGCCATCGACCCGCCCTATCGCTGGCGTGACTGGGCAGCAAACCCTCAGGGCATGACCGGGCCAGAACTCATCAACTTCATCAACCAGGATGAAGCTGTTCGGCCCGACGCCAAGAAGGGCAAAGGTCTATTCGCCTACCTGCGCTCCCTGCAAAGCACCAACGGCGACCGGCGGGACATCATCGCGCAGGTTTTCGAGGGCACCGTCAACCGCATGATTCAAGGCTACCTCCCCCGGGATGTTGTCAACAAAGTAAACGAAATTCATTTCACCTCCCGCGACGAAATCCATACCCTGGGACACCTGTACGAGAGCATGCTGAAGGAAATGCGCGACGCTGCCGGTGATTCGGGCGAGTTCTACACGCCGCGCCCGCTGGTGAAGTTCATCGTCACAGCTGTTAATCCTATTCTTGGTGAAACCGTCCTCGACCCGGCGGCAGGCACCGGCGGATTCCTGGTAGAGGCCTTCGAGCACTTGAAAAAGCAATGTAAGAAGGCAGAAGATTTCTCGCGACTCCAGCAAGGAACGCTTTTCGGCATCGAGCCCAAGCCTCTGCCATATCTACTCTGTCAGATGAATCTCCTGCTGCATGGCGTCGAATATCCGGAGATCGATCCTGAAAATGCGCTCCGTTTCCCGATCGGACAGATTGGCGACAAGGACCGCGTGGATGTAATAACAACCAACCCGCCCTTTGGTGGCGAGGAAGAGCGCGGAATTCTTGCCAACTTTCCCGAGGATAGACAGACGGCGGAGACCGCACTACTTTTCTTGCAGCTCATCATGCGCAAGCTCAGGAGGCCCGTCGGCGGCTCGAAAGGCGGACGCTGCGGCATGGTCGTACCCAACGGCGTTCTCTTCGGCGACGGCATCGCCGCCCGCATCAAGAAGGAATTGCTCGAAGAATTCAACCTGCACACAATTGTTCGACTGCCGAACGGGGTATTCGCTCCATACACCGGCATTCGGACGAACTTGCTCTTCTTCGATCGCACCAGCCCAACTAAGCATGTTTGGTACTACGAGCACCCGCTGCCAGAACGTCGCAAGAACTACACCAAGACCGCTCCCATCCAGTTCGAAGAGTTCGCCGATTGTTTGGCTTGGTGGAAAAAGCGTGAAGAAAACGAACGCGCCTGGAAAGTCCCGGTCACCGAACTTCTCGCCACTAACTGCAACCTCGACCGCAAGAATCCGCGTGCGAAGGAAGACATTACGCATTTGCCGCCTGACAAATTGGTAGACAGCATTCTCACCAAGGAGCGGCAGATAGCAGATATCGTGGGCGGTATAAAGGCACTTCTTGCGAGCCAGAGAGCATGAGCACGGGCTGGCCACTCGTGCAGCTTGGCGAAGTCTTGCACCGAAGCGACAAGACTATCGAACTACAGCCCGACGCACAGTACAGTCAAATCACCGTCAAACTCTGGGGCAAGGGTGTGGTGCTGCGTGGCACTGTGAACGGGGCAGACGTGGCCGCATCTCATCAGATGGTTGCATCCTGTGACCAGTTCATCCTTTCGCGTATCGACGCCCGGAACGGAGCAATCGGGATCGTGCCCGCCGAACTGGACGGCGCGGTCGTCAGCAGCGATTTCCCTTTGTTCGACACCAAGGCTGACCGGCTGGTACCTGCATATCTCGGCTGGCTATGCAAGACTCCAGCGTTTGTCGAAATGTGCCAGCGGGCGAGCGAAGGCACCACAAACCGCGTGCGCCTTCAGGAAGAGAAGTTCCTCACGGCGGAGATTTCACTCCCGACCTTGGAAGAGCAGCGGCGTATCGTGGCACGGATTGAGTCGATGGCAACCCAAATCCAAGGGGCCCGCATTCTCCGCCAGCAGGTGGCAGAGGAAGCATCTGCGCTGCCGGGCGCGGAAGCCAGCAAGCTCTTCGGCAAGTTTAGGGAACGGCTGACAATCGAAGCAATCTCCGAGGTGCGAGGGGGCATTCAGAAGGGGCCTCACCGAGCGCCCGGTGCGAACCCTGTTCGCTATCTTACGGTGGCGCACGTGCAAAGGAACCAGGTCTTGACGGGCAATCCTCGCTTGTTTGAGGTTGGCGCTGCGGAACTAGAACGCTGGCGTCTGATTCCGGGCGACGTGCTGATCATCGAGGGCAACGGAAGCCCGGATCAGATCGGGCGAACCGCCCTCTTCCGTGGCGAGATTCAGGATTGCGTTCACCAGAACCATGTGATTCGCATTCGCCCCGTTCAGCAAAAGATCCTGCCGGAGTTCCTGAACTGTTTTCTCAACAGCCCTGCCGGCCAGGATGCTGTTCAGGCCCAGAGCCGAACGACGAGCGGCCTTCGCACGTTGAGCGTAGGACGGATAAAGTCAATCGCGGTTCCAGTTCCTCCCATTCCCGATCAACGCCGCATCGTCGCCCGCCTAGACGACGTGCAAGCCAAGACCGAGACCCTGAAAGCCCTGCAAGCAGAGACTTCCGCCGACCTCGACGCCCTCCTGCCGTCCATCCTCGACAAAGCTTTTCGCGGCGAGCTGTGACTCAAAAACACCCTCTTTTTCGTAATTCGTCAAGTCTACTTTCGTAGGCATAAAAGGCCGTCCATTCCCATTTTGGGAATACAAAAATATTACAAAACGTTCCATATGGAACGTCCATTTTGAAACCGCTGCGGTTCTGCGCGGGCGAGGGCGCCCACGCCACATCTACGAATATCTTTCCTTCATCAATTCCGCGATTGCTGCGTAAGCTTTCGCCAGCGTCTTTTCATCCGGCAAAAACACGATGCGGAAATGTTTAGTGCTGGGTTTCTGGCCGAAGCCGGAGCCGTGGACGACCATCACGTGTTTTTGCAGGATCAGCTCTTTGACGAAAACCTCGTCGCCTTCAGGAATGTCGATTCGCGGATAGGCATAGAATGCGCCGCGCGGTGAAACGCAACTCATCCGCGGAATCGAGTTGCAGGTTTTCACCGTGAGATCGCGGCGGCTGCGCAGCTTCTGGCAGACGATGGGCAAATGGTCCTGCGGACCTTCGAGCGCCGGCTTAATAGCATATTGCTCGGGATGATTGGCGCACAGCCGCGCCCGCAGCAGCCGATGAATGCCTTCACAGTAAGGCTTGACCGCGGCCGCGTCGCCGCTCACAATGCCCCATCCGATGCGCCAGCCGGGAGCAAGATAGTTTTTCGATAGCCCGCCGAAAGTCACCGTCGGGACATCGGGAGCGACAGCGGCAAAAGCGATGTGCTCATCGTCGTCGAGGATCAACTTGTCATAAATTTCATCGGCAAAGACGACCAGGTTGTGCCGCCGCGCCAGCTCAGCGACCTCTTCCAACATTTTTCGCGTGCAGACCGAGCCGGTGGGATTGTTCGGATTGATCAGCACAATGCCGCGAGTGCGCGGCGAGATCTTCTTTTTGAGATCTGCCAAGTCAGGCTGCCAGGCGTCTTCTTCGCTCAAGTAATACGCGTTCAGCGGAATGCCCAGCTTGGCCAGCACCGCCGAATACATCGGATAATCGGGACACGGCGTCAGCAGGTCTTCGCCGGGATTGAGCAGCGCGGTCAGGCAAAGATCGACAGTCTCGCTCACGCCGGTGGTGACGAAAACGTCCTGCACATTGGAAATTCCCTTGCGCGCGGCCTCGCCACGAATCGCATCCAGCGCCTCCTTGATTCCCTGCGAAGGCGCGTATCCGTTCTTGTTTTCGCGCATCGCTTTGTACACGGCCTCGACCAGGTGGGCGGGAGTTTCAAAACCAAAAACGTTGGGATCGCCGACGTTGAGCGGGAGGACTTTGTGTCCCTGCTTGATGACCTCGTCGGCAATGCAGGCCAGGTCGCGGATAGCGTAGCGGACGTTTTCCAGGCGGCTGGCAGCGGCAATTTCACGAGTTTGAGTGATGGGCATGGGCGTTACTCCCAAAACAAAAGAATACCGCAGACGATGCCAAGAACGCACAGAAATCAAGCCTGGGAAGGCTCCCCATTGTTTCCGCGGCCGCGTATGTATCAAACAATTTACGACTTCGTTACATAGTAATGACAAGAAATCCGGCAGCGGCGACTAGGCTCTGTCTTGGTAGTTCATTGCGTCGCGACTGCCAGGAATAGACCGGCAGAAGGCATGCGGGTTGTGCTTTTTCAGCGGCGACAGGTAACCGCAGGGACAGCAGAGTGTCAGAGAGAACCAGCTCTGAGTTCCGAATCCTCTGCGGTTTTGTAGTTTCTACCTCGACCGCGAGGAAGCAGAGGGCCCGAGAAAATCAAAATCTTCACCACGGGGGTCACAGAGGAGCCACACAGGAAAAGCTTTTACCCCGTGTTCCTCCGTGTCCTCTGTGGTCAAAAGCCCTTACTCACCCCTATCGATCTGAGCCCTCTGCAGCGTGTCTGAGTAATCGACGTAAACCGCCTTCCATTGGCTGAAGAAGTCGATGGCGCCGACGCCGCCTTCGCGATGGCCGTTGCCCGTGGACTTCACTCCGCCAAACGGAAGATGCACTTCCGCTCCAATCGTCGGGGCGTTGATGTAGGTAATTCCGGCTTCCAGGTCACGCATCGCGCTGAAAGCTTTGTTGACGTCTTTGGTGTATAGCGAGGACGAGAGGCCGTACTCGATGTTGTTGGCGATCTCGATGGCGTCTTCGAGATCTTCGCAGGGGATGATCGACACCACCGGCCCGAAGATTTCTTCCTGAGCGATGCGCATCTTGGGATCAACATCGGCGAAAACAGTTGGTTCCATGAAAAAGCCGTGGGCGTAGTCACCGCTTGTAAGGCGATTACCGCCGCACTTCAGGCGCGCGCCTTCGGCCTTGCCGATGTCCACATACCTGAGATCGGTCGCGAGTTGGTTTTCGTTAACGGCGGGACCCATCTGGGTTTCTTCATCCATTCCGTTGCCGACTTTCAGGGCCCTGGCACGCTCGACGTAACGCTCGATGAACTCGCCGTAGACGCCTTTCTGAACAATGATTCGACTGGTCGCGGTGCAGCGCTGGCCGGTGGTTCCGAATCCTCCCCACAATCCCCCTTCAATGGCGAGATCGAGGTTGGCGTCGTCGAGCACGATCATCGGGTTCTTGCCACCGAGTTCGAGCGAACAATGTTTGAAGCGCTTGGCGGCGGTCTGACCCACGATCCGTCCTACCGCGCTCGATCCGGTCAGCGACACTGCCTTGACGTCGGGATGCTCGGAAAGCGGACCGCCGACTTCGGGGCCAAATCCGGTCACGATGTTGATGACGCCCTTGGGCAGTCCGGCATCAACCAGTGTGCGAACTAAATTAAAGGTGGAGAGCGGGGTGTCCTGTGCCGGCTTGATGACGCAAGTGTTGCCGCAGACGATTGCCGGCAACAGCTTCCAGGACGGAATCGCCATGGGGAAATTCCAGGGCGTAATCAAACCGCAGACGCCGAGCGGTTGGCGGATCGCCATGGCAAACTTGTTGGGCAACTCCGAAGGTGTGGTCGGACCGAACATGCGGCGTCCTTCGCCGGCCATGTAGTAGGCGGTGTCGACCGCTTCCTGCACGTCGCCGCGAGTTTCGTCCAGCACTTTGCCCATCTCGCGGGTCATGTCGCGGGCAAATTCCTCTTTACTGCCCTGCAGGATTTCGGCGGCGCGATAGACGATCTCAGCCCGGCGGGGAGCGGGTACCAGGCGCCACTTCTTAAAGGCATGCTTGGCAGCTTCAACGGCGGCTTCCACGTCAGCGGGGCCGGACTTCTGAAATATGCCGACCACGTCACGGGTGTCGGCGGGATTACGGTTTTCGAAGGTCTCGCCAGTTGAGCTTTCGACCCATTCGCCATCAATCAAGTTCTTGTAAGCCTTGGTACGGGTGGCCGTGCCCAGAATGGTGGGGCCGGTCAGAACGTCAGTCGCCATAAAAGCCTCCTAGGAGTGCGGAAAGAAGATTGCCTGGGAAAATTGATGATCATTACTATGCTACAGGCCGCACGTGAACAGGAGCAAGGGGAGGACGTCCTGCACGGGCGCCCTCGAAACGGGTGGCCATCCATTATTCTCGGCGAATTCCGCGAAAATGGAGTATGCTTCTACCGTCTCCTGCGCTAGGTAAGGCTCGCCTGGGGGCTTATGCAGTGACCAGCCGAACGAATTGCAGAATCGGCGCAGGCTCGATCGTGGGCAAGACGGCTGCGGTTTGCCTGGTATGTCTTTGTGTAGCGTTCGCCCAGTCCGGCGCCAGTCCGGCACCTGAATCTTCGAGACCTCAGCAATCTGCTCCGCCGACCGCTTCCCCGACCGCTACGGATAAGAACTCATCCGAAATGAGTTCCCATGATGCTCCGGCCGCCTTCAAAGTGAGTGTCAGGTTGGTCTTGATGCGCGCGGTAGTTCGCGATAGTCATGGCCGGGCCATTGGCATTTTGGGAAAAGACGACTTCCAGCTTTACGACAACGGCAAGCCCCAAGTGATCAAACATTTCGTCGTGGAGCAATCCATTACGCCGGCGAAGATAGAGGAATCCACCACTCCTCAGCCGGGCCAAACTGCCACGGTAGTCCCACCGCCGCAAGTGCCGGATCGCTTTGTCATCTACCTGTTTGACGATGTGCATCTGCAATCCAAGGATTTGCTGCCGGCGCGAGCCGCAGCCGAGCGCCACCTGGCGGCCTTGCGGCCTACCGACCGTGCAGCCGTGTTTGCGACCTCGGGGCAGGGTAATCTCGATTTCACCGACGATCGCGCCAAGCTGCATGAGGCTTTGATGCGCATACAGCCGCGGCCCATTCTGAATCTTGGAGTGGCGCAGTGTCCCTACATGACTTATTACATGGCGGACCAGATCATAAACCTGCATGATGACCAGGCACTGAACGTGGCGGCGCAGGATGCGGTTAATTGCACCGGATTGAATGTGTCAAGTCAGCAGGTGGGATCTGATATTGCTGCATCGCAAGCCGCGAGACAACAAGCGGCGTCGGCAGCCCAGCAGGCCTATAGTCTGGGAGACGCTGAAAGCCGATTGGTACTGGAAGCTTTGAAGGATACAGTGAGAAGGATCTCGGTCACACCCGGGCAACGTACTCTCGTACTGGTCTCGCCCGGGTTCATAACGCCGACGTTGGAAGACAAGGTAAGCGACATCATCGAAAAAGCTGTGCGTAGCAACGTTACGATCAGCGCACTGGATGCGCGCGGGCTCTACACCCTGGACGCCGTGGACGACATCAGCCGGCAGGGCAACGCCAATCCTTTATTGCTGCAACAGGAATTCATGTACGCAACCTCGAGTGACACGTCGAACCAGTTGGTGTTGGGAGAACTTGCCGAGGCGACCGGCGGCATCTATTTCCACAACAACAACGACCTAGACGAAGGCTTTCGCCGGGTTGCTTCCGCTCCCGAGTATTCTTATGTGATCGGATTCTCGCCGCAGAACCTCAAATTGGATGGCCACTACCATAAACTGAAGCTCACACTCAGGGATCCCGAGCAGTTCAGCATTCAGGCGCGCCGTGGATACTACGCTCCCAAGCACATTCTCGATCCCGCCGAGCAGGACAAACAGGAGATCGAAGAAGCGCTTTTCTCCCACGACGAATTGCATGACATCCCGATCGAGCTGCACACCCAGTTTTTCAAATCCGGCGAAGAAAATGCCAAGCTTACGGTCGTCGCTCACGTGGACGTGAAAGGGCTTCATTTCCGCAAAGTAGATGGACGTAACCGCGATGATCTGACGGTTGTCTCGGCGCTGTTCAACCGCAATGGGGACTACCTTCAGGGCAGTAAGAAGATTCTCGAAATGCGTTTGAAGGATGACACCCTGGAACACAAACTGGGATCGGGGATCACGATGCGGACGAGTTTTGACGTAAAGCCGGGAGGCTATCTGGTCCGGCTGGTGGTGCGCGACGCCGAAGACCGGCAGATGTCGGCGCAAAGCGGCGCAGTGGAGATTCCGTAAGCGGTGCGGATTTCGTAACACTAAAGAGAGGTCGAGTATGCGATTTAACGGGTTGAGATCCTGCGCAATTTTCGTGGCGGCTGTCACTGTGTCGTTTTCAGCAGGCGTTGCCCGGTCCCAGCAGCAAACCGCCGACGCCGCGGCCCCGAATGTTCCCACCATCAAGGTGGAAACGCGAGAGGTTCCGGTGGACGCGGTGGTCACCGACAAGCAGGGCAACTACGTTCGCGACCTCACCATGAAGGATTTCAGGGTCTGGGAAGACAATAAAGAGCAACTGATCAAGAGCTTCTACTTCGAGGACGATGCCGCCTCGCCGACCCGAGCGCAAAAGCAATATCTGGTGCTGTTCTTTGACAACTCCACCATGGACGCCGCGGATCAGGGCAGGGCGCGGCAGGCGGCGGCGCAGTTCATCGATGCCAACGCCGGTCCGAACCGCCTGATCGCGGTGATCGATTTCGGTGGCACGGTGCATGTTTCCCAGAATTTCACAGCAGATGTGGAGCGGTTGAAGAAAGTCGTGGCCACGGTCAAAGGTTCCGCAGTTTCGCCGAATTATGCTGCACCTCCGGTGGAGATTGCATCTCTGACGACGCCAAACCTTCCCTCGTTCGGTAACTCCGAAGCCGATTTCGGCGCCCGCAGTGTGTTACTGGCGTTGCGTAGCCTGGCGAAGAATCTGATGAGCGTCCCGGGACGCAAGACCCTGGTGATGCTGACTTCAGGCTTCAGCATGAATTTCGAACTACAGTCGGAATTGACCGCCGCCATTGACGCCTGTAACAAATCCAATGTCGCTGTGTATCCCATCGACGTTCGCGGCCTGGAGGGGCCGGCGTTGGGTGAGCTACGAGTGCCTCGTGGCTGGGGAACGAAGCTGGGGAGTGGGCCGAATTCGGGCCACTTGGTTTTCACGACTTTTGACGCGAGCGCAGCTCCACAGGCCAGGCTGTTGCTGGTCCAACATGGCGGGGGAGGCGGTGGAGCTGGTGGCGGAGGCGGTGCGGGTGGTGGCCATGGAGGCGGTGGAACGGGTGGCGGAGCGGGTGGCGGTGCGGGCGGCGGAGCGGGTGGTCATGGAGGTGGTGTGGGTGGTGGAGCGGGTGGTCATGGAGGCAGTACGGGCGGCGGAACTCGCGGCACTTCCGGCGGAACGAGCCCAAACAGCGGAGCATCCCAGTCAAATTTCTACAACCAGAACTATCAGCCTCGCGATATCGTTCCGCAGTTCCCTCCGAGCGCTACCACCAATCAACAAGTGCTGTATCAGATCGCCGATGGGACGGGAGGGTTCGTCATTCTTAACACCAACGACCTGCTTGCAGGTTTGCAGAAGATCGCAAAAGATCAATCGCAATATTATGTCCTGGGCTACACCCCCTCCAATGCGGCTGAGGGAAGCTGCCACACACTAAAGGTGAAGGTGGAACGCAGCGGTACGGTGGTGCGCTCTCGCAGCGGCTATTGCAGAGTCAAGCCACAGGACTCGCTGGCTGGGAGTTCCGTGGAAAAGGATCTGGAGAGCCGGGTGAGCGGAGCGACAGCCGGGAACGTTACTGCAACCATGCAAACGCCGTTTTTCTATACATCGAACAACACGGCCCGGGTCGACCTGGTCATCGAAATTCCGACCAGTGCGCTGAAGTTTGAAAAAGTAAAAGGCAAGCAACACTCGTCACTCAACGTGCTCGGGATCGCCTATAGTCCGGATGCCAGCATTGCGGCGCGTTTCAGCGACACCGTGGACCTGGATTTCGAGGACAAGAAGGAATTGCAGGAGTTTCAGTCGCATCCCTTCCACTACGAAAATCAATTCGAGATGGCGTCCGGCCAGTACAACCTGAAAGTGGCCTTCAGCTCGGGAAGCGAAAGTTTCGGCAAGCTGCAGACGCCGCTCACGATCGGTCCCTATACCAATAAACAATTCAGCTTGAGCGCGCTTGCGCTCAGCAATCAACTACATCGTATCTCTGACATGGGCTCCGGTCTGGATGCCGAGCTGCTGGAAGACAAGCGTCCGCTCGTAGCGCAGGGAATGCAAATTACCCCATCCGCCTCCAACCGGTTCAAGACCACTGACACTGCGGCTATTTATGTCGAGGTGTACGAGCCGCTTCTGGCGGGCCCGAATCCTCCGAAGGTCGGGCTGGAGTTGAAAGTAGTGGACCGCAAAAGCGGGGCGCAGAAGATTGACGCTGGTTTCACCAACACCGCATCCGCCATCAGTGCAGGAAATCCTCTTGTCCCGCTGGGGATGAAGCTGCCGGTCGGCTCGCTGCCTGCAGGATCGTACCGGGTCGAAGTCACGGGCCTCGATTCGGCGGGCAATTCGACCAAGCCCAGTTCGGCGGATTTCGAGGTGGAGTAAGGCTTAGCACTATTGAGTTCTGATTTTGTAACAGGAGTGGCTGTCTCACACCAGTTGTCCACAGGTGAGACGGTTCTGACATTTAGTTGTGGCTAGGGGCTGGTTTCAAAGTTAGGTGCGCTTCGCGATCCCAATGAAGATATCGTTTGACAGGATGCGACGGAGTCCGCCGAGTGGCTCGATCCCGTGAACGGGCAACTCAGCCATGAACTCCGCTTCGCTAAATCTGTTCTCTGCGGGATGATCGAGAAAAGTGCGATAGATCCACCGATTCAGAGCGGCGCGGGTTACTTCTTCAAAAAAGAAGAGCCCCGAGGGCTTAAGGACACGCTGAATTTCGGCCACACCGGCTTGCCAGTCCACAACATGATGCAGCATTCCGAAGTCGAAAACAGCATCGAAGTATTCGTCCGGAAACGGAAGTTTATCGACACTCCCGACTGCAAAAACAACGCGACCCTCAGATTTGCCTGCGAATCGCTGTTGCGCGCGGCGAACTTGCTGAGGGTCGAGGTCGAGGCCGTAGACTTGAGCTGCGCCGAACTGCTCTAGCAGTATTTGCACTCCAACGCCCCGACCGCATCCGACATCGAGTACGCGCGCACCGTCAAGCCGGCCACCCAACTTCCGCAGTAGCGGCCCCTCGTAGAGACGTTGCACGAGCGCCCGCGCTGGATTGTTGACAAGCAGCTTTTCCACTAGGTTCAGCTTCATGCGCTAGCCTTAGTCATCAGGAACCAGCGGACAAACGGGGTGACGCGGTCTTCACGCTCAACCGCCAGGCCCGCGTCATGGGCGAGCCGAAGCCACTCGTTTCTGGAATGAAAGTGCAGAAACCCAGGCCCGAAGGCGACGAAATTCTTCCAATCGCGTATGTGCTCTACCAGAAGCAACTGTCCCGAGTTAGCCAAGACACGCGCGGACTCCAGGAAAAATACCGTGCGCCGAGCAGAGTCACGGATTTCGTGTGCGGCAAAGAGCAGAAACAAGGTATCGCAGTCGCGATCTGGTAACGGCAGTGCATCCAGTTTGCCCGCGACCGCAGGCTCAGGGGATAGGTGCAGCCGCCTCGCCCGTGCGATGGAAGGTTCCGTCATCTCTTGAGGGTCATAGATATCGAGGACCATATAGCGAGTATTCGGAAAGAACTGCGTCAGAATGAGCGTCGATTCGTCCAACCCTGCGTGGATGTTGAGCCACTGCTGCGGTGGAAACGACAGTATTCGCGGAATCCAGTTCCAGCGTGTTACCCCCCTGTAGTCGTAAACGTAATAAGATACAATCAGGGAGCTCAGAGTCCAGAACGCCGTAAGAGTGGCCGCGCCGATCAGGACCGCTTCCCCCGCTCGCGGTAGGAGCCGGAACCATAGCAGCGCACCAATGCCGGCCAGCGCGCAGAGACTCACCGCATAGAAGTGCCAGTTGTATCGGAGAATGCTAAGGACTCCGGCGTATTTGCCACGGGTGACAGTCACTGAAGTCTCTCACGAATTCCTGGCCGCCATGAATACGGTACATCCTCAAGATAGAACGCATTCGCCAGAATTGCTCCCGCACCGCGAAATGGATCTTGTTCGAGGAACCTGTTTTGGTGGACGATGACCGATACCGGTCGCGGGTCCCATCGCTGCCGCACCCCCTCGACCCGGATTATGGAGTGAGTCTGTTTTTCATAGTCGAAAGTGAATGGGAGAGGCCCCGCGAATTTGCGCGCTTCTTTAAGGTCGGCAAACGGTGATCCGGCAGGAAGGGCAACGGTTTGAGTGGACAGGTCCGCCTCAACGTGAAGATCCGCTCGACCGTCCGGCGTGGTTACCTCGACTTCGTACCTCTGCTCAGTCGAGCGCACTCGGAATTGGGAGCGCTCGTAATGGTAGTGGGTGAGGAGATTTCCAAACATCTGCATTGAGGAGCGGTTTGTGTCGCTTCTGAGTATTCGTAAACCCCGCAAAGTCCGCCCAGCTGTGGTTTGATATCGCGTGAAAATCCGATATCCAGAAAGAAAAAAATTCATCCCCAGTCGAGCCGGGACGAAGGAAGGTCGAAGATGTTGCGTCTCAACCAAGGCAATGGCCAAAAAACCAAAGTTGCCGTACGTATCCAAAGTCAGCCCTGCGGGAAGGAGTGGTCGTAGCACTGGCGCGGGAACTGCGTAGGCAAGAACAAGAGAGGTTCGAAAATGCGCCTTGATTGGCAACGCGTGTCTCTGGAGTCGATACAACATGTCGGGCGCACCCTCCTGAGTATCGCATAGCATCCTGTGAACAGACCTGTCCGGCGTGGAAAGGAGCACACAGACTCCAAAAAATCGTTGGGCGGGGCCCCTGGATTAAGAGCGAAGGCTGTGTCAAGAGAATAATTGTCCTGGGCGGTGCGAGGCACCGCTTGCTTCCAGAGCTTGGACCAAGTCCCACAGCTACTTCGACGGGACCGCCAAGCCCTCGACCCGCTCGGTGCACACCGCGGCAAGCGGTCCACGGACTGACTAGTGGCCCCGTCCATGCACCAAGGTAACCTCCCGATTTCATTCCTTGTTCTAGCTGCGTTGTCCCTGTGGTAGTCTCAAAACTACTCCGTTATTCTTGTGATTTGAGTGGGTTGAACCGTGGCCTTGGTGTCTCCGAACCGCAAGCCGGGAATCCACATCGCGTGGAAGACAGTCACCTACCGCAGCGTGGCGCTGCTGGTATTACTGGGGCTGGTGGTGTTTTTCCTGGGTCTGCGTCTGACCTTTCCGCAGTTCACTGAGAGCGGACTCAAGGCAGCCAACGGTCTGGGCATGCGGGCTCTGGAAGCAGTGGCCGGGGCTGGACCTGCGAAGGCCGGCTTCGTGAACTCGCAGCAGGCACACTTCACCGCCCTTGATGGCACGGTACGAGTCAAGAAATCGAATGCCAGCAGTTGGGTCAAAGCCGACTACAGTGTGCCGCTCGACAAAGGTGACGTTGTCCAGACCAGTTCCGAAGGCATGGCGAAGATTGTCTTCAACGATGGCACCAACTACACGGTGAAACAGGATTCGCTGATTGTGATCGAAGAGAACTCGACCAACGATCAGCAGCAGACCAGCGTGGCCGTAGCGGTGAGCACCGGCACCGTGGACCTGGCCACTGCAACCTATGTGCAAGGCTCGAAGTCGCAAGTGATTGTGGCGGGCGCAACCGCGTCCCTGGCGCCGGAGAGCGCCGCCATGGTGCACAACGACCCCAAGGCCGATCAACACGAAATTCTGGTGAAGAAAGGCACGGGAGAAATCGAACGCAATGGCGAAACCGTGCGCCTGGCGGATTGGGAGAAGGTCAATTTTCATGACCAGTCTGCCCACATGGAAAAGGGGAAGGATATTGGTCCGCCGACGCCGATTTCGCCCGCGAACATGATGCCGCTTTTTGTGTCCCAGGATCCGAAGCCGATTGAGTTCTCGTGGACGCCTATGGCCAACGCCAAGGGCTACCGGCTGCGAATCTCCAAGAACCCCTATTTTTCCTCGACCATTGTGGATCGCACGGTGAAGACCGCCGACGTGATGGTTTCAGGGCTCGGGCAAGGGGCTTACTACTGGCTGGTGCTGTCTCACGATGCGGCCGGAAAAGAATCGGTTGAGAGTGAGAAGAACCGGTTTACTATCATTCCCAAAGGGCAGGACACGGAAGTCATCACTCTGGACATTGATCCGTTCATTCAGCACGGCCATGTCATCGAGATGACGGGCAAGACGGAAGTCGGCGCGCGGGTGATGGTCAACGGCCATGAGGTGCCGGTGGTAGGCACGGATGGGGGTTTCCATTACTTTACGCCACCCCTGCCGGCGGGAGAGAGTGCTATCACGGTGACGGCGCAGAACGCCAAGGGCGGCGTGAACACCTTGCAGAAGAAAGTGGTGATTCAGTAGATTTTTGCTTCCTTGGGACATGGGCCCCCTGAGGGCAAGAACTTTCGTGTTGGGCACAGAACGGGCAATCTCCCATAGAATAAGGAAGAACCCCCAGTAACGAAGGTCGCTGTGCAAACTTGGGAGAGACCTAATCGTCAGTAGATCTAAATCAGTAAAGACCTAAACAGAGAGAGAAAACAGTCGCGCTTATGTCAGGCAACGGCTTTCATTCCGGTTCATCGCATATTCATAACCTGCGGTCGCTGTTCAGCATTTTCTCCAGCGATCTTGCCATCGACCTCGGCACTGCCAACACGCTGGTGTACGCGCGCGGCAAAGGCATCGTGGTCAATGAGCCCTCCATCGTCGCCATCAACAAGAACACCGGCGAAGTGGAAGCGGTGGGCAAGGAAGCCAAGGAAATGCTGGGCCGCACGCCAGGAAATATCGTCGCCATCAAGCCCATGAAAGACGGCGTCATCGCCGACTTCAAAGTCACCGAGAAGATGCTGAACTATTTCATCCAGAAGGCACACAACCGCAAGATGCTGGTGCATCCCCGGATTGTGATCGGCGTGCCTTCGGAAATCACGCAAGTTGAAAAGCGCGCCGTCATGGACTCCGCTTATCGCGCCAAGGCCAGCGAAGTGCATCTCGTCGAGCAAGCCATGGTCGCTGCCATCGGCGCGGGTCTGCCCATCACCGAACCCAGCGGCAACATGGTGGTTGACATCGGCGGTGGCACTACTGACATCGCCGTCATTTCTCTCAGCGGCATCGTCTACTCGCGTTCCGTGCGCATGGCCGGCAATCAAATGGACGAGGCCATCATGAACTACCTCAAGCGGAAATATAACCTCCTGGTCGGCGAGCGCACCGCTGAGCAGATCAAGATGGAAATCGGTTCCGCGTACCCGCTCGACAAACCGCTGACCATGGAAATCAAGGGCCGCAACCTGATCGAAGGCGTGCCCAAGACCATCACCGTGGATGACAGCGAAATTCGCGAAGCCCTGAGCGAGTGTGTTTCGACCATCATGAACGCGATTCGCGTAGCCCTCGAGCGCACCCCGCCAGAACTTTCCGCCGACATCAGTGATCGCGGCATCGTGCTCACCGGAGGCGGAGCGCTGCTCAAGAATCTGGACAAGCGCATCCGCGAAGAAACCGGCCTGCCGGTCTCCATTGCCGACGATCCTCTGTGCAGCGTGGTGCTGGGTACGGGCAAGATGCTGAGCGACTTCAAGCTGCTCCGGAAGATTTCGATCGAGTAGGCAAAAACAGTTTCCAGTTTCTGGTTTCCAGTTGCTCCTCTGGTCTGCGATACACTCATAGCGAAGTCTACGGTTTTCCAGAAACTAGAAACCGGAAACTAGAAACCCGAACTCGAAACTGTTCCCATGGAATCGGTCCTTGGCCGCTATCGCAACCTCACCATCCTGGTAGGAATTCTGTTTCTTCAGGTGTTGGGCCTCGCCATCCAGGTCAAACGCTCCTCCGAAAACGAATCCAGCCGGCTGATTCGGGTTTGGGCGGTCAATGCGGTCACTCCTTTCGAAAAAGGCATTGTGTGGGTACAGCACGGCAGCAGCAATCTCTGGCATAACTATTTTTACCTGCGGGGGGTGCGCCAGGAGAATAGGGACCTCAAGCAGCAGATCCAGCAAATGGAAATCGAAAGGGTGCGTCTGAGTGAAGATGCGAACCAGGCGCGTCGCCTCCAGGCGCTGCTGGGTTTCAAAGAGCAGTTCATCGCCAAGACGGTAGCCGCGCAGGTGATCGGATCGAGCGGCAGCGAGCAATCGCGTTCGGTTTACATCGACAAAGGCGCGAACTCCGGGCTGAAGCAGGACATGGCCGTTGTCACGGGCGATGGCGTGGTGGGCAAGACCTTGCGCGTGTTCCAGAGCACCTCGCAGGTGCTGCTGGTCAACGACCAGACCAGCGGCGTAGGCGCGATTCTCGAAAAGTCGCGTCTACAGGGCGTATTGCGCGGCACCCCGGCGGGGGAGATCGTGCTGGAGAAAGTCATGTCTGACGAGCCGGTCCAGCCCGGAGACCGGGTGCTGACCAGCGGCGGCGACCAGATTTTCCCCAAAGGACTGCCGGTGGGAACCGTCACCAAGATTTCACCTGGCTCCGAACTTTTTCTCAACATTCGCGTGAAACCCGCAGCCGATCTCAGCCGCCTGGAAGAAGTTCTGGTGATTACGCAGCAGGAGGAAAGGGAACCGGCCGTATCGGACAGTGCGCCGCTGCGAGCAGCAGACATTCTCGCCGAACGTCTGCCGAAGGTTCCACCGAAACCTGTCGTTGATCCGAGCAAGCAGCCTGCGGCTGCGGGAGCCGTGACCACTGTCCCCGCAACCACCGCCGCTAAACCTGCGACCGGAGCCTCAACCCAGGCTCAAGTCACAAAGTCAGCAGGGCAGAATGCAGCCAAGGTTGTGAATACCGCGGCGCCGAAACAAAGCACTCTCGCTCCCGGGGTCGCGCAAAGACCGGTGTCCGCTAAGGGGAAAGCTCCGGATGCCGCCGTGGGTGCGGCGGGCAACCCTCCAGCCACTGCTCCGGCGGCACAGCCTCAGCCGGAACCGCCGGCAACCCAACCTCCTGCGTCACAGGATGCTCCTCACTAGCGTGCCCATTACCTACACATCGAGAGAGCAAGTTGAGGTTTACCGCTTCAACGCTGCGGCGGCCATCCTGATTCCGCTGGTCGCACTCTTTCTACAGGCATTCATTCCGTTGCGGCTGCACTTCTTTTCCATCTTCGATCTGCCGCTGCTGGTGGTGATCTTCTTTGCGGTGGCACGGCGCAGCCAGGTTTCCGGAATGCTTACCGGCGCAGCAATCGGCCTAATCCAGGATTCACTCACCCACCAGCCCATCGGAATTTACGGGATTGCCATGACCGTGGTGGGGCACGGCGCCTCATCGCTGGGCGTGAAGCTCGACGTGGAGAACGCCGGCTCACGGTTCCTGGTCACGCTCTTCTTTTATGTCGTGCATGAAGTTGTCTATTTTGCCGTGGCTCGCGGATTAGTCGGACTGACTCTGCAATGGAGCTGGCCTCACGAGCTGGGCTCGGCGCTGGCGAATGCGGTTGTGGCGGTGCCGTTGTTCATGCTGTTGGATAAGTTTAAGCAGAGGGCGTAGAAGTACTATCCCGAGCCACGTAGGCCCAATCTTCCAACTTCAGCCACAGACGCCGGATTTAACCCGCCGAACGGGGTATAATTCGGGCGCGCTCGTTTGCCGGGCAATCCTTCACTGAGTAACCCCAGGGCGATGCTTCACCAAGGAGACTTTCATGAAAAGCTGGACCGTTCGTTGCTGCATCGTTCTTATGGCTGGCATCGCTCTGACTTCGACGGCGTGGGCACAGTGGCCGTCGAATCCCGTGACCAATCTGGTGCTGGCAAACCGCACCGGTGATCAAGTGCAGCCCAAGCTGCTGCCGCTGTCGAATGGCTTCTGGTATCTCAGCTGGTTTGACAACGAGACGGACGGCTACGACGTGCGCGTGCAGGCGCTCGATCCCGGCGGAGTGCAGTTGGCGCCGCAGAACGGTATACGGATCGCGGATGTGGACCTGAGCTCGACCGAGGATTACGGCCTCAGCGTAGACACCGCGGACAATGAGTTGGTTGCGTTTCTCGATGACCGCGAGGGTGCGAACACACAAGTGACTGCGGCCAAGATCAGTCCGAAGGGAAAAATGGTGTGGGGACCGCTGGGCGTACAGCTCACCAACGACCAGACCTCTTCCAACAACAATCCGAAGATTGCGGGCACCACGGATGGTGATGTGGTGGTGGCGTGGAGCAGCAACAGCAACCTGGTGCTGCAGAGGCTCGATCCTAGTGGCAATCCCCTCTGGGGAAGTGGAGTGGTGCTCAGCGACCCGCAGGCAAACTATTTGCTGGCAGATCTGCATGCGGCCGACAAGGGATCGGTGATCGTCTCCTGGGTACGCAGCACGGGATTCACCGGGCCATCGACGCTGCTGGCGACCAAACTTTCCGCTTCTGGAACGTCGCTGTGGGGAAGTGCGCCGTTGAGTATCTTTGACGGCGGCTCGCTACAGTTTGGCGAGTTTCCATACTTTATTACTGACGGCAGCGGTGGGGCGGTTTTTGCCTGGTATAGCAACTCGCCCTCGCTGCAAGTCTACGCGCAGCACATTCTGGCCAATGGGAGCGAGGCATTTCCGCACAATGGCTCGGTCGGATCGAACAACACCAACAACGTCCACGTCTCACCTTCGGTCGCCTATCGCGCGGCGAGCAGTGAGACTTTTCTGTTTTGGACGGAGGAGGATTCCAATCAGGTGCTAAACGGTGTCTACGGGCAAAAGTTCAACAGCACGGGAGCGCAGCAGTGGGGATCAGACGGGCTGACGATTGTGCCTCTGGGAACGGACCAGCAGCTGTTTGTGCAGACCGTACAGACTGGCACGGGGGCGCAGGTATTTTGGGTGGACGAACCGAACTTTGACCAGGACACGATGAATTCAGTCCGGCTGGATGGGTCGGGCAATCAGACCTGCGCGATCTTTCCGGTATCGACTGCGGTTTCGGGGAAGTCGCGGCTGGCGGCGGCGATCGGTCCCTCGGGCCTTTCGGCGGTGGTATGGCAGGACGATCGCACCGGCAACAACGATATTTACTTGCAGAACGTGAACACCGATTGTTCACTGGGCTATTTGCCGATTCAGTGCTCCGAGTTGCAGGGTGCGTCGGCCAAATGCGTGAATGGCAATCTCAATGTTGACATCACGCTCAAAGACCTGCGCAACGACGGCAATTCGCTGACCTTGCAAGTCAACTCGGTCGATCACACTCTGCCAATTCAAGGGAAGCGCGCGATGTATTCGGCTCCGGGACAGGGCGTGAACACTTTGTTGCTCACCAACCCGGCCGGGTGTGCCGCGCAGAAGATGGTGCAATGCCCCTAGATTCGCGATGAATGCCGCCGATTTCCGCCGCATTGCGCTGAGCTTCGAAGGGGCGGAGGAAAGCTCGCACATGGGAGCGGCTGACTTCCGTGTGCGGGGCAGGATCTTCGCCACACTCGCCTCGCAAGAGCAGGGCTACGGTAATTTGATGCTCACCCTGGAGCAGCAGGCGGACTTCGTCGGGGAACTGCCAGAAGTTTTTCTGCCAATTCCAGGTGGATGGGGAAGGATGGGAATGACCCACATTCGCCTGGCGAAAGCCACCGAAGACGTGCTGACCGGCGCTCTGCGGACAGCATGGCAACTCAGAGTTGAAAAGAATACAAAGGCGAAGAAGAAGCGTGCCCCGCGGCGCGGCTAGATTTCGCGGAAGAGTTCGCCTTCCTTGAACTTGCGCCGTGTGTTTACTTCTGCATCGCGGCTTTCTGAACGGTCGCCGCAGGACGCGAAAACACCGTCCCGTGCTCGTAGGCGTCGCCCTTGAATCCGTGCGGCCAGGACTTGCCATCCATGCTGACGCCCACTTTATCACTGCCCGCATCGCGGAAATGTTCGTCGAGGGTGAGGGCGCCGGTCTGGGGATCGAAGTTCACCATGAACAGACGGTGGTCTCCATGTTCCCCCGAGTTCATAACGATGCGGCGATTGTCCGCGTCGGCGGAAATCCAGTGCGGCTTTTGCTTGTCATCGAAAGTGATTCGTGACACTTCGCGAATGTTGGCCAGGTCGGAGATGTCATAGGCCGCGAGGGCGTGGACGGTAGTCAATGTCGCTACCCAATAGTGGCCGGTGCGCAAGGGTACGCCGCAGATTTCTCCGTCAAAGGTTTTCAAGTGTCGGACGGTGGGGTGAGCAGTGTCGACGGCATCCAACGCATACAGACCGCAGGTGAAGGTGTGGATAAGCACGGTCTTACCATCGCCGAGGGGCAGCGGTTCACCGGGGTACTTCTGTTCCGACCCGCGTGGCCCGGGTTGGAGCACCAGCGTAGTTAGCATTCTCAAATCAGAGAGCCGCCAGACTTGTACGGTGCGGGAATCTCCGTCCTGGTCATGCATCGCAGTATTGGTGCTGACAATGCGATCGAGCGCAGGAAGAGCTACGAGGCTGTAGGGACGAATGAGTTCGCCCTTCACGGTGGGGTCGATGGCGCTGCTGCTACGAATAAAATGTCCACGTTCATCGAATTCGACGAGGCCGCCGCCGTCGGACTTGGGTTCGTGTCCGCCATGATATTGAAATGTGGCGAGCACATGGTTGTTCGCCAGGCGGATATAGGTATGGGGGTGCATGTAGCCGTCGAGATCACCGAATGACGTAACGACCGTCGGGTGCAGCGGGTCCCGCAAATCGAAGAGCGTGGTGCGGCCACTCTCAAATGCATTGGCCAGAAGAAAGCCGTCCTCGGGCATTTGCAATTCGGTGTGATGCGGCGTGCCGCTGGGGCCAGGCACGGCGACTGAAGCGACGGCCTGACCGTAATGAGGAGATTTGGGGTCGGCGTCGAGCACGGCGAGGAAGTCGCTGTCCTTTTTGGCATCGTCGCCCGCCCAGACGAAGAGGTAGGAGTTGGGCTGGGCTAATCCGGGAACCACGCAGGACAGGAGCAGGAAGAAACAGCAAAGATTGCGCATGAGCGATTGTCGTAGGCGGGGAGGGTAGTGTCAACGGAAGATTCTCTGGTTGTGAGCGTCAGGGCTTAGCGGGGTCGTGGTTGGAATCTTTCCGCATGAACTTGCGAACGACAAATTCCTGAAAGATATTGGCGACGGCGTTGGCGGCGATCCCGAGACCCGCGTTTTCGAAAGTTAAAGCTGCGCCATTGCGATCTTCGTCCGGATAGTACAGGTTCGAAATGCCGCCAGAAGCCAGGTTTCCCAGGATGTTAGAGTAATTTGGCTGCCAGCGTCCGTTGTCACCCTTGCAAATCACTGAATTGGCGATCGCATAACGAATGCGCGAGGGCGCGCTACCGGTTCCCTTGTAGAAATAGCGCGGATCTTGTTTCAGGAGCACGGGCAGGATGGCGCCTCCAATGAACGTGCTCGTGACCGTGTCGCCATAGCCGGCGCCGAAGCGCTTGGCATAACCTTCCGCGCCCTGTCCATATCCGCGGAAATGATTGTCCGCCTGTTCGATTCCTGCGAAGGCCCCATTCACCAGGAAAGTGACGGGATCGATAGTCGCCTTCCAGGCAAGCCTGAATTTTTGCCTGGCGTTGAGAGGGGCGGCATTGGGGACGTAGCTGACATAGAAGTTCGGAATAACGCCGAGCACACGCTGCTTCTCTTCAACTTTGAGCTGCTCTTCCGCCACTTCAACGGGAGAGACTCCGACCTGCACCTCGACATCGGCAGCGACGGCCAACGCGATCTGCGGGACGAGGTAGGTCTCGCCCGAATGCAGGGTGCCGGAGGATATATGGGTCGTGAAGCGAAGCGAAGTAATCGTGAGCTGGAAAGGTCCGGGAGCAATGTTGGCAAATGAGAATTGACCATCATCGCCGGTTAGGATTTCCTGACTTTGAGATTGGCCTTGCTGATTGAGCTTTACTCGGGCTCCGACGATGACGGCGCCACTTTGATCGACCACGGTTCCGCTGATGGTTCCGGGCCGAACGGGTGGTTGCTGAGGCGGCTGTTCCTGGCACAGAGCCGTCCAACTCAAAGCGAACATTAGAAGGATAACGAGGCCGACCTTGAGCTGGAGGGGCATGAATAACTTAACTTTATCCTCTTCCGTTGTTCTGATCCAAATGACTAAAGGGATTCAATTTCAGCGCGAGGATCACGCCATTGCGGACTTGGCTGCGTGAATCCTCAGGTGGGCCTGGAAATATCGTCGGTACCCATTTTCTCCTGAATGGTCTTCTCCACATCCGCCGCGAGTTGGTGGTCGAGCTTCTGCAGGACGGCCTGCTCCCGCGCGGCTTCTTGCAGATTCCCTAGTTCGGCGTAGGCATGAGCCAACCACGCATGGAAGTAGGGCACGCTAGGACTCATTTTGACTGCCCGAGTTAGCACGCTGACCGCGTCGTCGTACTTTTCCGTGTGGTACAGTGCCCACGCCAAGCCTTCGAGAGACGGGAGGGAATCAGGGTTGATGCGCAGCGCCTGATTGCAGGCTTCGATCTGTTCTTTGTACAGCTTCAACTCTTGGCACGCGCCCGCCATTGCCAAATAGCTGACTTCGGCGTTTGGCCGTAGCTCCACAAGTCGTCGGCTAGCGTCGAGAGCTTTTTGCCACTCCCCGTTGTCGGCGTAGAGCACTGACAGTTGCAGGTATGGTTCGGAGTTCTCCGGTTCGACGCGGAGCGCTTCCTTAAACTCAGCTTCCGCCTCTGGGAAGCATCCCTGGTCTTTGTTCACTATTCCAATTGCGATATGGGCGTCGGCGCGGCCTGGGCTTAGCGAAACAACGGTTCGGTACATCTCAATGCTTTCCTGGTACCGCTTCAAATTGTAAAGAGTGACGCCGAGATTGTAACGGGCATTAGCGTTGCTTGGGTTGAGTGAGATTGCCCGCCTGAGGGGCTGCTCGGCGTCACTGTACCGTTCCAGCTTGGTTAGTGCCAACCCTACGCGATAGACAAACTCACCACCTTTCGAGTCAAGCCTCTCGGCGGTGGAGTAGACCTCAAGTGCCTTTTCGATCTGGTTAAGATGCCAATAACACTGGGCCAGAGTTTCAAGATAGCGAGGATTACTTGCGAATTTCGGTTGGATACGAAATGCTCGGTTCAGAGAGTCCGCGGCATCTTGATACTTCCCCAAGCATGCCCATGAACGCCCCTTGTAAAGATGGGCAAAGGGACTATCAGGGGCAATCTGCAATGCTTGATCGAACGCAGACAGAGCTTCAGTATGCCGCTGCAGCCTCTCGAGAGACCATCCTAGGAGGCACTGCGCGACCAAGTGCCGGGGAAAGATTGCTAAGGCCGACTTGAACTGCCTCGATGCGCAATGATAACAGCCCATCTTCCCCAGCAGTCGGCCAGCGAACACGTGCCATCGCGTTTGCGCTCGATCGAACATCGGTATCAGCTTATCGCAAAGAATGGGCGTTGCGAGTGTCCCTGGCTCTGCGTCTATGAGGATACGACCGACCACACCACGCGCCGTATAATCCGTAGCAGCGACTATGCGCTTCGAGCTTTTCATCGCCTCGCGTTATCTGCGTGCCAAGCGCCGGCAGGCGTTTATCGGCGTCATCACCGGCATTTCAATTGCTGGTGTGGCGGCTGGAGTAGCCTCTTTGGTGGTTGCGTTGGCGATCAACAACGGATTTCGTCAGGACTTGCAGGACCGCTTGCTAGGCTCGACTTCGCATATCAATTTGCTGCGGGTTGAGAGCGACGGAATCAAGGATTGGCGGCCGCTGATGGAGCGGCTGGCGAAGCAGCCGCACGTGGTGGCGGCGGCGCCAGCTATCTATGAGCAGGTCTTGATCTCGCGCGGACCACGAGCACGCGGGGCGGTGTTGAAGGGGTTGATTCCTGGGGACGAGAGGAAG
The DNA here is from genome assembly GCA_013289795.1 of Acidobacteriota bacterium. GTDB lineage: Bacteria > Acidobacteriota > Terriglobia > Terriglobales > Acidobacteriaceae > JABCZH01. Next base: position 82,979 of record JABCZH010000014.1, on the reverse strand, counting down.
GTCAGCGATCTGCTGAATACCATAAAGATGGGATCGGCTGCGGCGCTGGATGAAGCGGGCACGGGCGGGGCGGCCACACCTGCGCAAACAAATTCAAAAGCAACGGCGGCGGACAAGAGTGTCCGCCCCACACAAGTGGATCAGTCTCCCGACTCGCTCGCGGGCGTACAGCTGCGGGTGGCTGCGATGCCGCCGATCATTCTCGGCAAGGAAATGGCGGACGATCTGGGTGCGGCAGTTGGCTCGATCGTGTTGGTTACCAGCCCACAAGGAGAACTGACGCCGTTCGGAATCGTACCCAAGTACTCGCGCTTTCGCGTAGCGGGAATCTTCAGTTCAGGTTTCTACGACTACGATTTCTCCTGGGCGTTCGCGCGGCTCAGCGACGCGCAGCAGCTTTTCGGTTTGGGCGACGAGATTTCCGTCCTCGAATTTAAGGTGGACGACATCTACCAGGCAGGCCAGATTGCCAAGGGAATCGAACAGGCTGCGGGCAAAGGTTTCATGGCGACCAACTGGATGGAGCAGAACAAGGCCATCTTTCGGGCGCTACGTTTGGAGCGGTTGGTCACCTTCATTACGATAGGCCTGATCGTGTTCGTGGCGGCGCTGAACATTCTGATTTCGCTGACCATGATGGTGATGGAGAAAACCCGAGACATCGCAGTGCTCATGTCGATGGGCACGCGCAAATCGCAGGTGCGTCGCATATTTGTTTCGCAGGGAGTGCTGATCGGGGTGATCGGTACTGCCATCGGGCTGGTGATTGGTTACGCGCTCTCCTGGGCGGGGGGCCACTACCATCTGCTGGCGCTGGCGCCGGAGGTTTACTCGATTGATTACGTGCCGTTTGCGCCACGCGCTCTGGATGGCGTCCTGGTGGCTGCCATCGCGATTGCAATCTCCTTGGTTGCTACCATTTACCCCTCGTGGTCAGCGGCGCGGATCCTGCCCGCGGAAGCCTTACGCTATGAATGACCGCCGGTCTTTTATAGGCAGCCCCAACCCCAAATACTGGCAGCCCGAACCCCAAAGCCAAAGTAAATCCAAGTGACTCCGGTCACGTGCCTTACTTATGAATGGTGGAATCCGGTTTCGGGCGGGGGCACAATTGATCAACCTGGCGACAAAAACGGCCCTCGGCTCGTGTTTAAATGGAAGAGTGCCGATGGAAGAAAGTCTCGAAAAGCGGGACGCCGGGGCTGATGTGACGAACCGAGCCGTGGGTGCATCTAATGGGTGTGGCCATGCTCAGGGTTGAAGGCCTCCAGAAGGTTTTTCGATCTGGCAAGTCGGAAGTCGCGCTCTTTGAAAATCTGTCGTTCCAGGTGGCGAAGGGCGAGATGCTGGCGATTGTGGGCGAGTCGGGAGCGGGGAAGAGTACCTTGTTGCACATCCTGGGCGCTCTTGATAGGGCTTCCGCGGGTGACGTATACTGCGCGAACTTGCGCTTGAATACCTTGTCTGAAGCGGCAGCTGCCGAATTTCGCAATCGCGAAATCGGTTTTGTCTGGCAGTTCCATTATTTGTTGCCGGAGTTTACGGCGTTGGAGAATGTGGCGATGCCGCTTTTGCTGCGGGATTGTCCCTGGCAGGATGCACAAAAGGACGCTATTCGCTGGCTTCGGGAAGTTGGATTGGAGCAACGTGCAGACCATCGTGCGGGCGAGCTTTCCGGCGGCGAACAGCAGCGAGTGGCATTGGCTAGGTCGCTGATCACTCAGCCCAAGTTGCTGCTGGCGGATGAGCCGACCGGAGATTTGGATGGGCACACCGCGGACTCGGTTTTTGAGTTGATTGCGAGATTGCATCGCGAGTGTCAGTTAACTTCCCTCATTGCCACCCACAACCTTGCATTTGCCCGGCGATGCCAGCGGGTTTTGCGGCTCAAGGATGGGCAGGTCGAGGAAGTGGCACCGAAAGAGCTACGGGTATAGCACCATGTGGCAATTGACATTTGTGGAGCGACGTGACGGAATGGTTAGGTAAGAGAAACCGCAATCGGGAATACGTCAAGCTGCAACGAATTGCGGTGCAGGAACCGAGACAGGATGTCTTTGGTAACTCAAATAGAAGGACGAAAGTTACGATATTCTTCAGTAAGGGCGTGGCCCGCTGATTGCAACGTTAACAAGGCTATGGATTTTTGGAGGGCTGAGGCCACGGAGTTGAGTGAGGTGGTCTCGGTGAGAAGTCGGGGGGTAGGGCGATATGTTTGAACGTTATACGGAGAAGGCCAGACGCGTCATCTTCTTTGCGCGCTATGAAGCCAGCCAGTTTGGGTCTCCTTATATTGAGACGGAACACCTGCTGCTGGGGCTGCTGCGCGAAGACAAAGCTCTGACCAACCGCTTTCTGCGTTCCCATGCCTCGGTGGAATCCATTCGCAAGCAGATTGAGGGGCACACCACCATTCGGGAGAAGGTCTCGACCTCGGTGGATTTGCCGCTGAGCAATGAATGTAAGCGGGTGCTCGCCTATGCCGCTGAAGAGGCGGAGCGGCTTTCGCACAAGCATATTGGGACCGAGCATTTGCTTTTGGGTCTGCTGAGAGAAGAAAAGTGCTTTGCCGCTGAGATCTTGCACGAGCGCGGATTGCGGCTCTCGACCATCCGCGAAGAACTAGCCCGCACCAGCCAGGAAAAAGCCCAACCACAGCGCCAGCGGGAATCTTCTTTACTGAGCGAGTTCTCGCGCGATCTGACCCAGGCGGCCATGGATACGCAACTGGATCCGCTGGTCGGGCGGGAAAGCGAACTGGAACGCGTAGTGCAGATTCTGTGCCGTCGCACCAAGAATAATCCGGTGCTGATCGGCGAGCCGGGAGTGGGCAAGACCGCTATCGTCGAAGGTTTGGCGCAGCGAATTGCCGATGGCGAAGTTCCGTCGTTTCTGGCGGACAAGCGCATTCTCGCGCTCGACCTTTCCTTGATCGTAGCTGGCACGAAGTATCGCGGCCAGTTCGAAGAGCGGCTCAAGACCATCATGAAAGAGCTGATGGAGTCGCAGAATTCCATCATCTTCATCGATGAATTGCACACGCTGGTGGGCGCGGGTTCGGCGGAAGGTTCGCTCGATGCCGCCAACATCCTGAAGCCGGCGCTGTCGCGGGGGGAGATTCAGTGCATTGGCGCGACCACTCCGGGCGAGTATCGCAAGTCGATCGAGAAAGACCGGTCACTGGAGCGGCGTTTCCAGGCAGTAAAAGTTCCACCGCCCGATGAGGTCAACGCTACCAAGATTCTGTTTGGAATCAAAGACCGCTATGAAAAATTCCATGCGGTCACTTACACCGACGAAGCCATCAACTTTGCGGTGTCGCATTCCAACCGCTACATTCCGGACCGCTTCCTGCCGGACAAGGCAATTGATTTGGTCGACGAAGCCGGTGCGCGCGTGAAGCTGCGCCAGACCTCGCTGCCGGAAGAACTGACCGAAGTCCAGAAGCGCATCAAGTTCATTGTCCACCGTATGGAGAACGCCATCGCGAACCACGAGTTCGAGAAGGCGCGCTTCTACTCGGACGAAGAACGCAAGGAGCGCGAGAACCTGCGCGCCCTTCGCGAAAAATACCACCTCGATGAATCCTCCACCGGCGTTGTCGGTCGGGAGGACATCGAGGACGTGGTATCGCGCTGGACCGGCGTTCCGGTCACTTCGATTAAAGAAGAAGAGTCGGCGAAACTGTTGCGCATTGAAGAAGAATTGCACAAGCGCATCATCTCGCAGGACAAGGCCATCGTTGCGCTGGCGCGGGCTATCCGGCGTTCGCGGGCGGGACTCAAGAGCCCGAACCGGCCCATTGGTTCGTTCCTATTCCTTGGACCTACAGGAGTTGGCAAGACGGAAGTGGCACGCACACTCGCCCATTTCATGTTTGGCAGCGAGAAGTCGCTAGTGCGCTTCGATATGTCGGAATTCATGGAGAAACACTCGGTCTCGAAGCTGATCGGCTCGCCTCCGGGATACGTGGGCTACGAAGAAGGTGGGCAGCTTACCGAGCGGGTAAAGCGCGCGCCATATTCCGTGGTGCTGCTCGACGAAATCGAGAAAGCGCACCCGGATGTCTTCAACATCCTGTTGCAAGTGTTTGAAGACGGCCAGCTCACGGATGGTCTGGGCAACACGGTCGACTTCAAGAACGTCATCATCATCATGACTTCGAACATCGGAGCGCGGCATTTGCAGCGCCGCGAAGGCTTGGGCTTCCAGTCGAGCAAGGAAGATATGGTCTCGGAAAAGGTCGAAGACCTGGTGAAGAACGAAGTCAAACGCACCTTCAACCCTGAGTTTCTGAACCGGCTGGATGAAATCATCCTGTTCAGCGCACTGGGCGAGCAAGACCTGATTCAGATTCTGGAGCTCATGGTGAATTTGCTGAACCAGAACCTGGCGCAGAAGGCGATCACGGTGACGGTGACCGACGAGGCCAAGAAGTGGATCCTCAACCAGACGCTGGGCGACCGCAGCTACGGCGCGCGGCCGCTGCGCAGGGCCTTGCAGAAGTACATTGAAGACCCATTGTCGGAGGCTTTGATCCAGGGCACGATTACCACCCGGCCGGCATTCATCGAGGTTTTCCTCGAAGACAACAAGCTGTATTACCGCCCGGTGGACTCGGAGAAGGCTGAGGGGGTTTTGTTGTACGAGAACAGCTAAATAGCTATCAGCTTTCAGCCGTCAGCTTCATGCTGGCGGCTTTTGTTTTGCCAAAAAGCGAGCCACGGATTTTCACGGATTACTTCTACTTCTTGAACCTCGAGGGTTGGGTCTATAGTTTCAGTTGGGGAGAGTTTATGAGTGACAACGCAGTCGGCTTCGTCAAATCGGTCGCTGTCTTGGCAGTGATGTTTGTGGTCGCAGGTAATGTCATGAGCGCCCGAGCCCAGCAAACTCCTGACCCGCACCAAGTCCCGGTGATGGACGGAGAGGCCGGCCCATGTTCGGTGGCTTTTACCGTGACCGACGAAAAGGGGGCGCCAGTTTACGACGCGAGAATTCGGGTCAAAATGCGCTACGGATTTGCCGGGGTTAAGCACCTTGATCTTGAGGCTGCGACCAATGTGGACGGCAAAACATTAATCAAAGGTCTGCCACAGAAGGTGAAAGACGGCATTTTGTATTTCCACGGCACCCAGGGTAAGCGCGAAGGCTCGGCGACTTATGATCCCGCGAAGAACTGCGGCGGGATCAACAGCTCCATCGTACTGAGGGAAGACAAATCGGCCACGGATTGAACGGATAAGCACGGATTGGTTTGGCTTTTCCGTGTGTATCCGTGCGATCCGTGGCTTATTTTTCTGTCAGGCGACGCTTGAGAGCGTGGCCGCCGCGAATGACTGCTGCACGGTGCTGTACGCCTGTTGGGCGGCGGATACGTTTCCGGCCTGGAGGTCCTGTCCCAACTGGGCGAATTCCTGGGCGAGAGTGCCTTGGCTGCTGGACGAACCCCCGCCTCCCCCACCATGGTGATGATGATGGTGGTGTGCTGGTATGCCCTGGCTTTGCACGTCTTGCTGGATGTTCGAAAAGTCCTGCTGTGCTGCCGAAAGATTTCCCGATTGCAGATCCTTGCCCAGCTGGCCGAAGGCTTGGGCGATGGGGTTGCTGGTGGATGTGGATGCTATGAGGCTCGATGACGGCGAGTTCTGCTGCAACGTCGCAAAGTCCGACTGTGCGGCCGACAGGTTACCGGACTGCAAATCCTGGCCGAGTTGTTGGAACTCCTTCTGGAACTGCTGTTGTGGGCCGGTTACCGCCTGACTGTTCAAGCTGAACAGGCTGCTGCTGAGAATGCCTGCGATGGACATGGCTTCATGCTCCTAGTCTTGGCCGGCTGCGGCCGAACGCGAATCTTGCGGGTTCCGTGAACCCCCTCGCAACCTTGGTGCCACCCGCCTGGCAGAATGGTTTGAGGGGAGTCAAGAGCTTGGCGCTGAGGGTGTTAACTGACAGGCGTTGTGAAAGCCAGAGCGGGAGCAGCGAAAACTGGCTGGGCAAGTCTGGTTGGCGCGGGCAAGACCTGCCCAGTTCCTGGAATTTCTGCATTTTCCTGCGACCGTTGCGACTAAGAGCTCATCGTAGTGGGCATGAACAAAGTCAACATCGCACAGAAATTCTCCCAGATTAACGAATACTGGAAACCCTACATCGCCGCCGAACTTAACGGGCAGCACGTCAAGCTGGACAAGGTGAAGGGCGAGTTCGTCTTTCATCATCACGAGAACGAAGATGAGATGTTTCTGGTGGTGAAGGGGCGCTTTCGCATGGAGTTTCGCGACCGGCATGAGTGGATTGAAGAAGGCGAGTTCATCGTGGTGCCGCGTGGCGTGGAACACCGGCCGGTGGCTGATGAAGAATGCTGGTTCCTGTTGTTTGAGCCTGCGGGCACACTGAACACCGGCAATGTGGTGAACGAGCGTACGATAAAGGAATTGGAACGGGTTTGAAAACCGGTTTTGGTTCTCAGATGTCAGTTCTCAGTTGACCAGTCGACTATGAAAATCGCTCACTTCGTGTTGCTTCTTGCTGCGGCGCTCCCTGCCGTTGGGCAATCGAAACCCAACTACGAGATTTACGCCATCCGTTACGCTACGCTTCCGGACTTTCCAGTATCGGATTTGGTGGCAGGCGCGGAGCCGTCGCGCAAGCTCGATATCGCCATGATGATCTGGCTGGTGCGGGGCAATGGCCACAATATCCTGGTCGACTCCGGGTTTTATCACGAGCGCTTTTTCAAAGATTGGCAGGTGAAGGACTTCACCAAGCCTTCGGAAGCGATTAGGCGAGTTGGATTGAAACCTGAAGACGTCACCGATGTCGTGATTTCCCACATGCATTGGGACCATGCCGACGGCATGGATCTGTTTCCCAATGCCCGCATATGGATCCAGAAAGATGAGTTGGAATACTACGCCGGAGAAGCATGGCAGTCGAAGGACACGCACGGCGGCATTGATGAAGAAGACGTGCTCACGCTGGTGAAACTGAACACGCAGGGGCGGGTGGGTCTGGTGAACGGGGATGCCCAGGAAATTATTCCCGGGGTAATCTGCTACACCGGCGGCAAACATACTCACGAATCGCAATACGTGGGTGTGCAAACCAATGCCGGCACCGTGGTGCTGGCCAGCGACAACATGTACTTGTATGAGAATCTAGAACGGCACGTGCCGATCGCGGCCACGGTCGATGCCGCGTCGAATCTACGGGCGCAAGATCGTATGAAACAGATCGCTGCGCGTCCGGGGTTCATTGTTCCTGGGCACGATCCGGCGGTTTTCGCGAAGTTTCCCGGTCCCGGGCTTGGAGTAGCGAAAATCCAATGACCTTGGTAACGTCAGGCTGCGAACGCGCGGCTGCGACCAACGGTCGCCGGTTTGCATCTAGATGAAGCCATGGAATTGACTGTGTATTCCGCCTTTTGGTGTCCAGACTGCCGCGTAGCCAAGCGCTTTCTGCATGAACACAATATTCCGTTCAAGGATATCGACATTGAAACCACTCCCGGCGCCGCCGAGGAGGTAGTCAAACACACCGGGCTGCGGGCGATCCCCCAATTCGTCATCGACGGTGAATGGATCCAGCCCTACCGTCCGGGCGAGGGCTTTCTCTACGACGAGATGGCCAAACGCCTGGGGGTCAAGCTTTAGCCCAGCGGACGTCAAAGAGGCGCAGTAAGCCACGTCTCTGCAATGACATACAGGCCCCCGCACGGTCATCGCCTTCCGTACCCTAGGAAACCTTCCCACGCCGCGAGAGCATGGAAGACTCATGGCAGAAAACCAGCGACAAAGCCAGGAAGAGCCAGTGTGCACCGCCTGGCAACGTACGCTGCAGGGCGCTCTGGGCGTGTTTCTGCTGGCTTCCGTGGGCCTGGTAGCTCGCTACTATCCCGCAGACGCTACACAAGAGCTGCAACAGCAAGTACGCGGCCTTGCGCGCGAGGTTCAACTGCTGAAACAGGAGCAGGCCATGCCCGCTCTGGTCCTGAACCGCTATCGCAATTCCATTTGCTACATCTTCGGGGTATATCAGGTCGGCTTTGCGGGGCAGGCGCCGACATTTCGGGCGCGCATTTCGGGAAGCGGCTTCGTGGTGGCGGATGGGCTTCTGGCCACCAATCGGCACGTGGCTGAGCCCTGGTACGAGGACCCGGATTCTGCGACGCTTCTGCGCCGGGGTGCGACTCCGCATCTTGAGAAATTGCTGGCCTTCTTCCCTGGGCAACCGGCGCCGGTAAACATCACACCCGCAGTGCTGTCCGCGCAGGGCGATCTGGCAGTGTTACGCATTGACGATTCCCAGATGGTGCATCAACTGCGGCCGTTGCCGCTGGCAGATGCAGTTCCGAATCCGGGGGAACTGGTTTCGGTCGTGGGTTATCCCATGGGCGTGCTGGGCATGGTGGCCAAGTCGCCGCCTGCGGTTTATGAAAGGCTGGCTTTCCGGCGCGATGACATCGGCGCCGCCAACGAACTGGCGGCACTCTCGTTGATTCGTCCGTCGGCCACCTGCGGACACTTGGGAGACGTTGTGGGCGACAAGCTGATCTACGACGCGCCTACGGCCCACGGCGGTAGTGGCGGCCCGGTGTTCAATTCTCGAGGCGAAGTGATCGGCGTGAACGCCGCCTATCTCGACGGATTTTCCGGAGGCACTCTGGGAGTTTCAGTGCGAGCCCTGAAGCCGCTGATTGCGGCGGCGCAGAAGAAGTAAGTCTCCGCATGGATACACTCCACAGATTCAAGGAACCCGCAGGCCGATTGATTGCCGGCTTGCTGGTGTCCATACAAGCCGTAATGGGTGTGCCCTTCTTGCTGACCATGGTGGGAAGCATTCGTCACTGGAACGGGTGGTTCCATCCGAAAGACCCTAGTTAACTACTTGGCCGGCTTCCACGATCCCACCCAGCCCGGCTCCCGCACATGCTCTTCGTCCAAGCGGCACAGGCGCGCTGCCATGATGCCGGATCTGCCCAGATAACCGACCACGCGCTGCGGCTGGTCGCGATCGACTACGGGCAAGCGGCCGATGTTGTTGCGCAGCATCTTCGCGGCAGCTTCGTGCAATGACTCATCGGGATAGGTGATGATGAGGTCGCGGCTGGCGGCGTCGAGCACGCCCGTGTTTCCGCAAGGGTCGATGGCCAGGGCACGCATTACGTCACCTCGTGTAATCAGTCCTGCGAGCTGGCCGGTCGAATCCATGACGAACATGCCCTGATGGCGGCTGACCTCGACATCATGCCGGCTGATGCGATCGGACAATTCGCTGATCTTCATACTTGCGGGCAACGCGGGAATATCTTTGTCCATGGTTTCGGCCACCGTGACTTGCTGCAATACGTCGGTCTCGTACTCCTGATGAATGTATAGGCCGCGTCGCGCCAGCTTCTCGGTCATGATGGAAGCCCGCGGCATCAGCAGCATGGCAATTCCGTCGGCAATTACGCTGACCAGCATCAGCGGCAGGACGGAGTTGTAATCCCGGGTAATTTCAAAGGCAAAGATGATGAATGTGAATGTGGCCCGCGAGGCCGATCCGAAAACCGCCCCCATGGCGACCAGGGCAAAGGCTCCTGGGGATAGATTCGCCGCAGGGAAGATTCGGTTGATGGCCATGGCGAAAACCCCGCCCATGGCCGCGCTCGACATGAACATGGGAGCGAGCAGGCCGCCGGAGGTGCCTGATCCCAGCGAAATCACCAGGGCCACCGGCTTGGCGAGCATGACTACAAGCAGCAGTTTCCAGGCCAGACTGGCATTCAGAATGTCGCCGATGGTGTCATAGCCAACACCCAACACGCGGGGCACGAAATAGCCGATGATCCCCAAGCCCAGCGCGCCAATCGCCGGCCACCAGAGTTCGTCGATGGGCAGTTTTTCGAACTGGTCTTCAGTCCAATAGAGCAGTTTGCTGAAGCCGACTGCGGCCAGTCCGCAGATGACCCCGAGTAAAAGATAGAAAAGCAGGGCGCGGGGAATGTTGAAGTCCATGGCAGCCACTTTGAACATCGGCCCTGCACCCAGCAGTTGCATGTGAACTGCGGTGGCTAGAGTGCTGGCGATGACCAGGGGGATAAATGATCGCGACTTGAATTCAAACAACAGAAGTTCGATGGCCAGAATCACACCTGCAATCGGGGTGTTGAATGTGGCCGACATGCCCGCGGCCGCGCCGCACGCCAGCAATACCTTGCGCTCCGACGCGGTGGCGTGAAGCACCTGGCCCACCAGGGAGCCGATGGCGCCACCCGTCTGAATGATTGGGCCTTCCGCTCCAAAGGGTCCGCCGGTGCCGATGGCGATGGCCGCGGAAATTGGTTTCAGGATGGCGACGCGAGGTTGGATACGGCTGCGATTGAACAGCACGGCTTCCATGGCTTCAGGAATCCCGTGTCCCTTGATTTTAGGAGTTCCATATTTCGCCATGAAACCGACGATAATGCCACCGATCGCCGGAACCAGGATTACCCACCCGCCAAGTTGGTTATGTCGCGGGCTGATGAATTCAGCGGCAAAGCGATGATAGAAGACGATATTGGTAAAGAGGCCGATCAGCTTGTACAGCGCATAGGCGATGACGCCCGCCAACAGGCCAACTCCGCCGGCCAGGAAAGAAATGAGAAGCATGCGAAACTGTGCCGGCTCGGCGAGTCTGACGTCTCCGACCTGGGCACCAGTAGCTGTGAAGGTGGCGGGGGCGGAATGGTTACGAAGCGGTTCTTTCAACTCTTCCTCCGGTGGGTTCGTGCAGCAGCCTTTCGTTCGACGCTATGGTTGCGTTTCCGCGGTTCGATTGCGCGTCTTAAAGCGGCAATCAAAATGGGCCCTTGCATGCGGAGTTCGGCACGATGGTGCAGGGAGAGTTCCTTGAGGACCTTCTCGCCTTTTGGAGTCAGCGAGAGCAGGACCTCGCGGTGGTCTTGACCGCCGCGCTCGCGATTGACATAGCCCCCCGCCGCCAGGCGGTTCACCAGTTCTACTGTGCTGTGGTGTTGAATCTGCAAGCGCTCCGCCAATTCGCGCACCCGAGGACGCACCCCTTGCGGCAGGCCTTTTAAAGCAAGCATTAGCTGGTGCTGGTGAGGCTCCAGGCCGGCCACTCGTGCTGCCCGCTCACTGAAGTGCAGAAAGCGGCGGATCTGATGGCGCACCTCGGCCAGCGATTCGTAGTCGAATGGGACCAGTGATGTAGACATAATATATCGTACCACGATACATTGTGGACGGGCTGGCAACGGAAGTCGCTGACCGTTTAGAATCCAGAGTCCCGATTGTTGAACCATGAAGGCTGGGTGTGCTGGCCCGGCCGGTTTTGAAGGAAAAGGTGATTTCGTGATCCCACGCTATACCCGCCCAGAAATGGGTCGTATTTGGAACGATGAAAACCGCTTTCGCGCGTGGCTAGCCGTCGAAGTGGCGGCGACTGAAACCCTGGCTGAGGCGGGCATTGTGCCCAAGGACGCGGCGAAGGCTATCCGCGAGCGCGCTGATTTCAGCGTACAGCGCATTCACGAGATTGAGGCCGAAGTGCGGCACGACGTCATCGCGTTCACCACAGCCGTGGCGGAAATCGTGGGCCCGCATGCCCGCTGGTTCCACTACGGTTTGACTTCTAACGACGTTGTGGATACGGCGCAAGCGCTGCTCATCCGCCAGGCGTCAGACGTGATTGCGGCTGATCTCGAACGGCTGTCCGAAGTACTGAAGCGCCGGGCGTGGGAGTTCAAAGACACGCCGATGGTCGGGCGTACCCACGGCGTCCACGCCGAACCGATTACCTTCGGCTTCAAGCTGGCCAACTGGTATTCCGAGACCCAGCGCAACATCGAGCGCTTTGCGCGCGCTGCCGAGGAGATGCGAGTGGGCAAGCTTTCCGGAGCGGTTGGGACTATGGCTCACCTGACTCCGGAGCTCGAAGACAAGATCTGCGCCCGGCTGGGATTGAAGGCAGCGGAGATTACGTCTCAGGTGATCCAGCGGGACCGTCACGCGCACTATCTGGCGACGCTGGCAGTCATCGCGTCAACTCTTGACATGATGGCCACCGAGATCCGGCACCTGCAACGCACCGAAGTGCGTGAGGCGGAAGAATTCTTCAGCGAGAAGCAAAAGGGTTCCTCGGCCATGCCGCACAAGCGCAACCCTGTGACCTTCGAGCAAATCAGCGGGTTGGCGCGTGTGGTGCGTGCCAACGCCCAGGCCGGATTCGAGAACATCGCTCTGTGGCACGAGCGCGACATTTCCCATTCATCGGTCGAGCGCGTCATCCTTCCCGATTCCACCACTCTCGTGGACTACATGCTGCAGAAGACCGCCAATCTCATCGATACCATGTTCGTCTATCCTGAGCGCATGTTGGCCAACCTCGAAAGTACCGGAGGCCTGGTGTTCAGTGGCCAGCTCTTGCTGGACCTGGTGGAACATGGAGTGTCACGAGAGGATGCCTATCGCATGGTGCAAGCTCATGCCATGCGTGCCTGGAAGGAAGACCTGAATTTTCGGGATCTGGTACTCAAAGACAAGGCCATCACCAGCCGGGTGCCGCGAGCACAAATCGAGCGCGCCTTCGATCTGAAGCGTCAACTCAAGAACGTGGATAAGATTTTTGCGCGGGTATTCGACGCACGGCCGACGAGCCCCAAGCCGCGGCGGACCAAATCCGTAGCGCGTTGAGCTCGGCCCTCGTGGCTCAGAAGCGGTAGAGTTCTGCTTCGCCCCCGCCCGAAAGTATAAGAGTCAAATTGGCCACCAGCAGCACCATGGGAAATTCAATCCCATTGGGCATAAAGAATCCGTTCCTCCAATGAAACATGACGATGGCAACGGCCATGTCGAAGGCCAGCGCTATGGCAACATAGCGTGTCAATATGCCGAGGATCATGGCCAGCCCTCCGAAGAATTCCACCGCGGTCAGCAGAATGGCGGCGGCAGTGGGTTGAGGAATGCCCAGGCCGTTCAAGAATTCCGCCACATTCTGGAATCCCTGGAAGAATTTCTGGCCGCCGTGCGCGACAAACACCGCGCCGATGGTAACGCGTAGCAGCGTAATTCCCCAGGATCGCAGCAGGTCCGTGCCGTTGCTCATTCGTGCCTCCTCAGAGCATCCCGCGTAATTGAACTCAAGTTATAGCAAGAATCTTGACGAAATTCACAAATGTTTACAATCGGCGGCTGCCGGAGTTCATCTAATCAATTAACTAAACGGTTAGATGAAACTATTTCGCAACCGTGGGGTTTACAGGTATGAGGGAGGAGAAGGACATGAAGGCAATATTTCGAACTATCGGCTTATTTCTGGCAGCGAGTGTTTTGACCGCTGGCCTGATGGCAGAGACTACCGGCGCGAGCCGGTATGATCAGTCAATTCAAACCAAGGTTCAAGCGGAACTGGCTGGGAAAAACGAGTTCCGCAACGTTCAGTCTACAGTGCAAGACGGAATCATCACCCTGACCGGCAGCGTGGATCTCTACCAGCAAAAGCTGGATGCAGCGAAGAAGGTGCGTAAGACCTCCGAGGTCCAGGGTGTGCGCAACCTGATTGCGGTTGAGGGTAAGAGCGTCGCCGACGCTGAACTCGCCGCGCAATTGGACCGCAAACTGTACTACGACCGCGTGGGCTATGACGTTGCTTTCAACTACATCACGGCTGAGGTTGAGAACGGCACAGTAATTTTGACCGGCGAAGCTCGCCTCGAAGTTGCGCGTGACTCCGCCCAGGCGCTGGCCGACCGCATGCCAGGCGTGAAGGATGTGGTGAACGACGTCAAAGTATCCCCGACGTCGATTTTCGACGATCAGATCCGGGTGAGGATCCTGCGGGCAATCTATCGCGATCCGGTGCTAAACCACTACGCGATTGATCCGGCGCGGCCGATTCGCATACTGGTGGACAACGGACATGTGACCCTCGATGGGGTTGTGGGCACGAAGATGGACAAGCAGGTAGCCGGACTGCGCGCCAACCAGGTGTTTGGAGCCTTCAGCGTGCAGAACAACCTGCTAGTGGCGGGCAAGTCATAAGTGGCGGTGGGTCGGAGGGGAGAGGCGCGGCGCGGGCCGCGCCTTTTTGTCAGCTCGGATAGTTGCTGTTAGGTTGGGGCGGCTTCGCTCCCTTTTTCATTTGGCGGATCATGAAAAACCACAATGCGGCCAGCAAGACGAGCGGTGCGAGGTTTTGCAGGTACCCTGACCAGCCGGTGTTGGCGCCGTTCTTAAACCAGACTTCCACATTCTTCTCACGCAGCTTCTCAACCATCGCCTCTTGACTCGCCGACGTCGTTACCCGAAAAGAACCACCGTCGCGGTAGTGACCGTTCACCAGATTTCCGGAAATGGTGACCCTGACCACATTTCCAGCTTCGATCTGCGACAAGAAATCGGAGTAGCTGATCTCGGGTATCTTCTGCTCGTTCTGGCCAGCTTTCACAACTTGCCACAAAAGAAAAGCTGAGATCAGGACGACGGCCCAGAAGACGAAGTTCTTGATGTTGGAGTTCACAAAGCCAAATCCTCCGGGACTGAACTGTACCGTGGTCCTCACACACGGTCAAGACCTAGGTTTCAAGTCATAGACGGTTTATCAGTGCTGCCACATATCCCGCTCCGAATCCGTTATCGATATTCACTACGCTGACGTTGGAGGCGCAGGAGTTCATCATACCGAGCAGGGCCGCCACGCCTTTGAAAGCCGCGCCATAGCCCACGCTGGTGGGCACGGCAATGACCGGGACGCCGACCAGTCCGCCGACGACGCTGGGCAGCGCGCCTTCCATGCCGGCGCAAACGATGATCACTCGGGCGCGGGTCAAGGTTTCGCGATTGGCCAGCAGGCGATGGATTCCTGCCACCCCAACGTCGTAGAGATGCTCAACGTCGTTGCCCATGACTTCGGCGGTGGCCACAGCTTCTTCGGCCACGGGGATGTCGCTGGTGCCGGCGGAAACGACAGCAATGGTGCCTTTGCCGTACTTCTTGGGATCGCGCTGCAGGACGATCGCCCGCGCCAGTTCGCGATACTCCGCTTTGCGTACTTTCTTTTTTACGGCTGCGAACTGCTCTCTGCTGGCGCGTGTGGCCAGGATGTTGCCTCCATGTTGGGCGAGCCGGGCAAAGATCTGCGCCATCTGCGACGGCGTCTTGCCTTGGCCGAAGACCACTTCAGGCATTCCGGTGCGCAGCGAGCGATGGTGATCGAGCTTAGCGAATCCCAGGTCTTCAAATGGCAAATGCCGCAGCCGGGCTACGGCTTCGTCGGGGGAGAGTTTCCCGCGGCGTACTTGCTGGAAGAGTTTGAGAATGGAATCGGGGGTCAAGAAAGCACTCAGCACTCAGCCGTCAGCATTCAGCCAAGACAGATAGATTAGCATCCGATGCTGATAACGGTTTTGTAGGACTTCCCAGTCCGACTTGCTGATTGCTGAATACCTAGTGCTAAATGCTGAGTGCTGAATGCTCATCGTGCTGAGCCGCAGGGCTTTTTGCGCGTGGAGCAGACCTTGTGCAACACCTCTGCGAAGGTCTTCGCCGCTTTCCCAGGCTCTTCGATGTGTGAGAGGAACCAGTGCCGCAGCACGGTGCGGCTCACCGATCCCCGGAGATAGGCGTTGTACAGCTGGCTGCCCAACCCATATCCGAGCTCTTGCGCAAGGGCATCGAACTCCGCCCGTTCCGCGCGGATGGCGTCATGCAACAGTTTCTTGCAAGTCTTGGGGGAGGGTGTCCAATCCTCGGAGGCAGGCTCGTCGGGGCGTGCCGGATACAGCACACGGGATCCAAAGTACGCCAAAGTGTGTTCGATGGCACGAGCGTAGAAGCGGTCGGATAGCTCGGTCGCGGCCGCCGGCCGGCCATTCCGGCGCAAGGGCAGTCCACGGCAAGCGTGATGCAAAAAGCGGGTGGCCTCTTCGGCAGCGTGAAGCATTTTGAACTCGCGTACGTAGAAGGCGTTGATCGACGGTAAATACACGCAGCCTCGCGCCTCGACCTTTTGCAGCATGTTTTCGATCTTCTTAGGTTCGTACGTGGCTCGCTCCAATAACTGCCGCAAACGCCCGTCGGAGGATCCGCAGTAGACCTCAGGCAGCAGATCCACAAGGAACTTGGGCTGGGTGCGGTTGTGCGAGGCGTAACGGTTGATGTCGAGAAACGAAAGCAAGCTGTCAATGAAGTTGTAGATAGTGGGGACGAGGTCCGGCTGTCCGGCTTCGCCCTGGCAGCGCGAGAGATAGAGCCGGTAGCTTTCGTATTTTTCGAGCGGAGTGGAGTTGAACACGCAGACCACGGTGTCGTTTACACGGACGGTTTCCACGTGGTCCTGGCGTTCTGAGGTCGCCCGCCAGTAGAGTGCATCCACATTCTGCAGGACGGTGAGCACGTGCTCACTGGGCAAGCGCTCGCGCAGGCGGCGGGGAAGGTGGGAGGGCGCGAAGTGGGATTCGCCGAACAGCACAAAGATCACGGCTTGAGGGTGGCGGTCACGAATCTCGGCGATTTTGTCGACGGCATGACGGTCGCGCGCTCCGATCTTTCGTAGGTCCTCGCGCGGCATGCAGTCCAGGCCGTAGATGGCATCGCCGTGCTCTCGGGCCGTGACCAGTAGCTCGTAGAACGGGCTCCATTCGTATCCCCAGTCGGCGTCAAAGCGGATGCGTTCGCGGAATTCGTTCTCGTCGATCTCACGCCGCCACCATTCCTCGAGCACATGTTGATGGCGGGCGAAGATGGTCTCGACCCCGAGCACGATGGGGCGGTCTCCGGGATGGGCGCGCTGCTCCAGCAGAGAGGCGGCGAAGCGCTGAGCGGTTGGAAGGGCGTGATAGTCGCCGACAAGCACGATGTCGGCGGAGCCAACGGCTTCGGCGAGTTGCTGGGAATCGATAACAGAATCGTAAGAACGAAAAGCCTGGCTGAAGGCGCGGAGGTATTTTCGGCGGCCGCTCGAGTCAGTCGCCCGTACCTCGCGTTGCACCCCGGCCAGCGCGTGCCGCTGTACTGCGTTACGCCGATCGCCGAGAGTGTTGGCAGTCGCCATGGTTACAGTCGTTGGTCGTCGGGCTCCGGTCGTTGGTCGTTCGTCGTTGGTCGTTGGCCAAGCGCTAGCAAGAAAAGCTCATGCCGACCCCGTGAAAAGCCAACGACCGACGACGTACGACCCACGACGATTTTCCGCATCGCTTGACTCTCGCTTCGGGGCTCCCTATGCTCAGGATTTGTCTGCCTCTTAGGAGCCTGCTTGCCCAACCATCCGCCGCAAAACCTGACTGTTGCTACAACCGGAGCCAGTGGGGCTTTATTCCTCCGGCATTTCCTGCTCGCGGTGGAGCGCGACAAGCGCATCCAAGCCGTAAATTTCATCGCCTCCGACAGCTCGTTGCGTGTTATGGCCGAAGAACTTGGCTTGCGCGGCCGCAGCGATCTGGTTAAGCAAATCATCGGCAAGACTGCCCGTAAAATTCAACAGCAGTCGAACGCCGACATCGGCGCCAACGTGGCCAGTGGTTCGTATCCCGCGGATGCGATGGTCGTCATCCCTTGCAGCATGGGCACGCTGGCGCGGATTGCCAACGGCATTGCTTCCCACCTGATCGAACGTGCCGCCGATGTGTGCCTCAAAGAGAAGCGTCCTTTGGTGCTGTGCGTGCGCGAGACGCCGCTCAACAAAATCCATATCCGCAACATGTACCGAGCCGCCGATGCCGGGGCCACGGTCTTCCCGCTGATTCCCGCCTTCTACAATCGCCCGGCCAGCTTGGATGTCATGGCTCACGAGTTCGTCAACCGGGCGCTCGCCCACATTGGCCTGCCACAGCCCCAGGCATATCGCTGGAAGGGCTGATTTTTCCGTCAGTTACACGGTTCGGCCAGGGTTTTCGGGGGAATACTTAGTTTAGATGCGTGTGTCGCACAGGGCGAGATGACGAAGGGATGGGAGACTAAAGGCTGGCGGAAGTGGGATGGAGATCTTGGCTTGGGAGGTCGATGATAGCTGTAAGTGGCTGTCTATGAAGGAGATTGTCAAGTCTGAGGGCGCATCTCTTCCGACACCTCCGTGCCATTTGATCCGGCGCGGCATTTGGGTTAATCTGCGATTACACCTGAAAGGAGGTGGTCGAATGACAAGTTCAGATTGTAGCAACTGTAGTGGGAGTCAAAGACCAGGTGAGGTGGCTGAGACTTAGAGCTGGTTGCTCTAAGCGGGGTTCCTGAGCGCTCGGTCGCCGGGGACTACAGCCCGCACACTAACCGGTGAGTAGGATTGGATTCCGGCGTTAGGTCGCGCCGGGAGTTCGATTGCAGAACCCGGAGTTGCCGTAGAGGCCACGTAGAGTGACCACCTCTTGGTCAATCCCAAACAGTCCACCGGGCGGCCCGTGCAGCGATGCGCGGGCCGTTCTGTTTTTGGGCGCACTCACCACGGAGACGCGGAGAAAACCTTTACCACGGAGGTCACAGAGAACACAGAGGAAATCAGGGCTTGGTCTTCTCGAATCCTAGGCGGATTACCTCAGCGGTGTCTTTTGGTAGGGGGAGCTTGGCGGCTTCCTCTTTTGTGAACCAGCGGGCTTCGGCGGCGTCGCCTGCCGGTTGAGGCTGCCCTGCGATACGGCGGCAGAGGAAGTCGATCAGCACATAGTGGTATTGGGTACGGCCCGCGTCATCCCGTAGCACGCGGTCGAAGACGCCCAGCAGTTCTCCCGGTTCTACCTTCAGTCCAGTTTCTTCGCGGGCTTCGCGGACGGCGGTCTCCCGCAGGGTTTCGCCTACCTCCAGCACGCCTCCCGGGATCGACCACTCACCCGCAAGCGGCGGATGGCCGCGTTTGACCAGCACGATGCGGTCAGCCTCGATGATAATTGCGCCGACGCCGATCAGCGGCTGATCAGGATATTCACGCCTCATAGGTGACTGGGTGATCTTAATGCAGAGGCTGTGCCCCAGCACTTAGCATTTAGCACTCAGCCTTCAGCCATTCCAGCGTCGGTTTGGTGTCCGCAATGCCTAAATCACGTCTTCTGGTTAGAATGGGCCGATGGCCTTAGAAGAATACAAACGCAAGCGCCGCTTCGAGGATACTCCGGAGCCGCCGCCGAAGGTTGAAAAGAAATCCGGGCATCGTTTTGTGGTGCAGAAGCACGATGCTACTCGGTTGCACTACGACTTTCGCTTGGAAATGGACGGGGTGCTGAAATCATGGGCGGTGCCCAAAGGGCCGTCGCTTGATCCCGCCGATAAGCGCCTGGCGATGCAGGTGGAAGACCATCCAGTTTCTTATTTTGATTTTGAAGGCACAATTCCAGAAGGTAACTACGGCGCGGGAGCGGTCATCGTGTGGGATGTGGGGACATGGGAGCCGCTTTCACCGCAACCAGTGAAGGGAAAATTCGTTCCTGGAACCGCGGCCGAAGCCCGGGAGATGTTGCAGAAGGGTGATTTCAAGTTCCGGTTGCACGGCCAACGTTTGAAGGGCGACTTTGCGCTGATTCACATCAAAGGGCGGCGTCCGGGAAGCAAGGGAACGGAATGGCTGTTGATCAAGAAGAAGGACGATGAAGCGGTCGAGGGTTATGACATCGAGGCCTATGACACATCAGTACTCAGCCACAAGACGATCGCACAGATCGCAGGCGACAAAGACTCCGCCGAGTGGAAGAGCAGCCGTCCGGCGTCTCGGGGAAAAGTAACAGCTCCGTGGCTGGCGGAGACGCTGGCCAAGTTGGATAAGAAAAAAACAAAACCGCTCACCACAGGGGGCACAGAGGAGCACAGAGGAAAGACGAAGAGAAGGCCTTCGCCCTCCCCTGTGATCTCTGTGCTCCCTGTGGCTAAGTCTTTGCCTGGCGCGGTGAAGCGGCCCATGCCAGCTGCGATCACGCCGATGCTGGCCACGCCGGTGGAAAAGCCTTTCGACGATCCCGAATGGTTTTTTGAGATCAAGTGGGATGGATATCGAGCGGTGGCGTTCATTGAAAACGGGAAGGTCCGGCTGGTTTCCCGCAATCAGAACGATCTTACTGGCCAATACTCCGACCTACATGATCTTCCGAAATTGGTGAAGGCCAAGAACGCGATCCTTGACGGCGAGATCGCAGCCCTCGACGAGCAAGGCCGCGCTTCGTTCAGTCTAATGCAACAACGTACCGGAATTCGCAGCGGTGGCCGGCGGGCGGCCGCTCGTCTGGATGTGCCGGTGGTGTATTACATCTTCGATCTACTCTATGCCGACGGATACGACGTGCGGCGGGTTGCGCTCGAGGAGCGGAAGCAGGCCCTGGTTCGGATCGTCGGCGCCAATGAATTTGTTCGCCATTCCGAGCACTTCCCCGAACGCGGCATTGCACTGTTTGAAGCCGCCAAGCAACAAGGGCTGGAGGGCATTCTCGCCAAGCGGCGCGGTAGTCTCTACGAAGAACGCCGCAGCAGAGATTGGCTGAAGATCAAGATTACGCAAACGGTCGATTGTGTGATTGGGGGCTACACCGATCCCGAGGGCAGCCGGGAGTACTTTGGATCGGTCGTGCTGGGTCTGTACAACGAACACGGTCAGTTGATTCATGTAGGTCAGGCGGGGACTGGTTTCACCCAGGCCACACTGAAAGGCATCTGGCAGATACTCAAGCCTTTGGAGACGAAGCGCTCGCCCTTTTATGGGACCGTGGAGGCTGCAAATGCGCATTGGGTAAAGCCCCAGCGGGTTGCGGAAATCAAGTTCACGGAGTGGACACACGAAACCGTAGAGGGTGGTATGAAATTGCGCGCACCGGTGTTTATGGGGTTGCGGGAAGACAAAGATCCCAAGCAGTGCACGCTGGCTGATCAGATTCCAATATTGAAGACCGAAATTTGACGAGGGAAAGGGATCCTTCGCCTCGCTCAGGATGACGGCTGCGGGCTCCCCCTTCGCTCACGCCCGCAAAACGCCGTCACTTGATTTCCTTCATGGGCAACATGGAACCGTAATCCTGTCCCGACGGTTCCACGGCGCGGGCGACCACTCCACCGAAAGCGTCGCGCAGTTCGGGATACTTCGTCACTAGCGCGTGGATCACCGCCATATTGTCCTTGAAGGCTTCGGCGGTGTGTGAAACGTCGCTCGCCTGATACTTCACGACTACATCGATGTCCTGACCAACACCGGCCGGAGAAAGGGTGGTGAGCTTGTAGGTTTTACCCGCGGACGGAAGGTCAACAGTATTTCCGTCCAGCGGGAGGTCGGCCGGTTTGACGGCTTGAGACTCGTCGTAAAGCTTGTCGGTAATCTGGGTGTACATGAACGGCACCGGCACTGCGAGTTCCCGCGCTTCCAGATAGTAGAGCCAGGCATCGCGATTCTGGCCTTTGGTTTTGAAGCTCCTCGCTTTGTCGGCAAACCAATCGGCGTCATGTCCCGCCGCTTCGGAAGCGTGCACGTAAAAGCCGCCGATCTTCCAGTCCGCCCCCTGCTGCTGCAGAACAAACGAAACCGTTTGTGCCGTCGGGCCGCCGGCGATTTCCAGCGTAACCAGTCCGTAGGTGCTCGGTGCCAGGTTTGGAATCACAAACGCGGCGCTGTTGGCGGTTTGTCCGTTTTTTCCGAAGACTCCACAAAGAAACTCAGCCCGTTCGAGCGGCTTATCACCTTCGATCTTCAACAGGAATGGAGGGCGCGGCTGGGCCTGCGCCCCGGAAAAACTCGCCTGGCTGTCCTTGACAGCGGACTCGACGCTGGAAAAATTCGCCGCCAGACTGGCGGTCGCGTTCTGCTTCAGCGCGGCAGTATCGCCTCGCGCCGCCAGGTTGAAATATCGCTTAGCCGTGCTTTCCAGCGCCGAGCGAATGGGTTCGTCCATGTCGCTGTGGGTCAGACAAGTTTGTGCCTGAGCGATTACGGTGAAAACCGAAGACAGCAGTAAAAGGCACAAACCCAAAAGGCGTGAGTGTTTTGACACGTCCATAAAGCCACACAGCGATCTTACGACGCAGGCCGGACCAATGACTGATTCTACCTGCTTGTGCCACTCGCCGAAAATTGCAACTCCCCGTCCCCTATGGTACCGTCGCTTTGATTCCACTTGCGAGCGAAAGGAAGCCTATATGGCGGGCTGGATCATCCTTGGAGTTCTGGTAGTCATTGCCTTCGTACTGGTGGGGATGTACAACACCTTGGTCCAGTTGAGGGTGCGTTGCGACTCGGCTTGGTCCGACATCGATGTGCAGCTCAAACGTCGCCATGACCTGATCCCGAATCTGGTGGAAACGGTCAAGGGGTATGCTGCCCACGAAAAAGGCACGTTCGAAAACATCGCCAAGTTTCGCTCCATGGCGATGCAGGCCACTGGTCCAGCCGATAAAGCAGCCGCGGAAAATCAGCTTACTAGTGCGTTGAAGAGCCTGTTCGCTGTGGCAGAGAACTATCCCGAGTTGAAAGCCTCGGAGCAGTTCACCCAATTGCAGGGATCACTGAGCCAAACGGAAGATACCATTCAGAATGCCCGCCGCTATTACAACGCGGTGGTACGTGACCTGAATACCAAGATCCAGTCGTTCCCCACAAACATTCTGGCGGGGATGTTCGGCTTCCAGGCACGGCAATTCTTTGAAGCGGCTGAGGGCGACCGCGAGCCGGTCGCGGTAAAGTTCTAAGGCATGACTCGTCAGAGAGTATGTTCCGAGGATACGTTGCTGGCAACGCCTCTGAGACGCAGCAATCCGCATCTTTACCTGGCTGTCATTTGGTTCCTGCTAATCTCTTCACCGCTATTCGCCCGAAGCTGGCGGGTTTCCGACTACAACGACACGATTTCTGTTGCTGAGGATGGCTCAGCGACTGTCCGCGAGCGCATCACCTTGACGTTTGATGGCGAGTGGCATGGCATTCACCGGTTTATCCCTATCGAATATCCCGGACCGCGAGGCACAAACTACACTTTGTTCCTGAGCGTCACCGGCGTAACCGACGGTGACGGTGGCAAGCTGAAATATGAATCCTCCACGTCGAATGGACTTCGCGACCTGAAAATCTACATTCCCGGGGCCGTGGACACGACCCGTACGGTTGAGATCGCGTACACGGTGCGCAATGGCACTCGCTTTTTCGAAGATCACGACGAATTCTATTGGAACGTGACCGGGAACGATTGGCCGGTGCCGATTGACCATGCGACGGCCGCAGTCAGCTTTCCGGGTTCGGCTGCCGGATCGCTGCGGGCGCAAGCCTTCACCGGCGTATACGGCTCGGCGGAGCGCGGCGCGACCGCTGCCGTCAAGGGCTCCGAAGTTTCATTCGAGACGAACAATCCGCTGCCCATGCGTGGAGGGTTGACCGTCGATATCTACATCCCCAAGGGGAATCTCCAAGAGCCCAGCGCATTCACGCGTTGGCTCTGGTTCCTGGGCAGCAATCCGATTGTGTTTTTGCCCTTCTGGACTCTGGCGGTGATGTTTACCTTATGGTGGTACATAGGCCGCGATCCCGATCCTGGCGTTTCGGTCGCTCCCATGTACGAGCCTCCGCCCGACATGTCCCCGGCGGAGGCGGGCACGCTGCTCGAGGACGCCGTCCACCCGCGCGACATTACCTGTACATTGGTTGACTTGGCTGTGCGGGGATTCGTGAAAATCGAAGAAGTTGACGACAAAGGCCTCGTCTTTCACCACAAGGACTACGTTTTTCATTTACTGAAGCCGATGGCCGAATGGACCGATCTTGTTCCCCATGAGCGCGTCATGCTGACCAACGTTTTTGGCGAGGGGAACGAAACCCGCCTTTCCAGCCTGAAGAATCGCTTCTACACGGCGATTCCAGTTATCAAGCAGGATGTGATGGCGGCGCTGAAGAACAAGGGTATGTACCTGGTCGATCCGGATTCGGCGAACGGCTACAGTTTTGTGGGGATTCTGTTTATCGTTGCGCCTTTCCTGATGCTGCAATTTCTGTGGCACAAGGACGTGTTCAGTTCCATCGGCCTGTTGATCGGTGGTGGGTTGTTGTCGGCGCTCATCTGGTGGCTGTTTGCCCGGCAGATGACCGCCAAGACGGTGAAAGGCGGCCGCACCCGGGTTGCCGTTCTTGGATTCCAGGAATTCATGAATCGCGTGGATGCGGACCGGCTGAAGCGCATGCCTCCCAACACTTTCGAAAGATTTCTGCCCTACGCCATGGCGCTGGGAGTGGAGCATCAGTGGGCACAAGCGTTCGCGAGCATCGTGATCAACCCGCCGAGTTGGTATGCCGGTCCGGGTGGGTATTACGGGGCGGGGTTCAATCCCATCTTCTTCACGAATTCGATGGGCAGCATGTCGAACAACATGCAGGAGGTCTTCGTGTCGGCGCCGCGCGCCAGTTCGACCGGTTCGGGCTTTGGCGGAGGTGGTTTCGGCGGTGGCGGGGGCTTCTCGGGCGGCGGTTTTGGCGGTGGCGGTGGAGGCGCGTTTTAAGCCGCTTGTGCCTGTAGAACACCGCAACCAAAGAGGCACTGAGGATCACAGAAGAGCCTGCCATTCCGCAAGGCGAGCGGAGAATTTGGATTAGATTAGGACCCTTATTCCATTTCGAAGGCCAACCACTGCAATCCACCACTACGCTCCAACTGCAGCACTACCGGGGCGCCGGATTTGATATCTCGCAGAGCCGCCCGCAGCGCAATGACAGAATCGATCGGCGTGTTGTTCACGCTGTGAATCACGTCCCCAGATTTGAGGCCAGTGTCCGGATCTAGAAGATCGGCGGCCCGGGCGACCACAACAACTCCCGAGGAAATACGCAATTCACCCACCACGGATCGTAACTCCGGGGTCAGATCGACTGCCAGAATCCCGAGGCGGCGCACCAGGTTGGTGTCTGGATCGATGGCATCCATGAGTTTGTCCATCGAGTCCCTGTGTACCACGGGAACCTCGAGGGTCTTTCTTACCCTGCCACGCAGGATAACCAGTTTCATTACCTGATCCAGAGGATGCAAATACATGGCGGCGGTCAAGCCGGGGAGAGTGTCAATGCGGCGGTCGTCGGCACTAAGGACGATGTCGCCAACCTTCAGCCCGGCTGCCTCCGCAGGCCCACCCGGCATGACATCAGAAATAATCACGCCATAACTCTGGGGAAGCCCCAGGCCCTCGGCCAGGCTGGGAGTAATGTTTTGCGCCGCGGCCTCGATTTCGACCCGGTGCACATGTCCGTACTTGCGCAGACTCTGGTAGACAAAGTGGACCGCGCGAGCAGGAATGGCAAACCCCAAGCCCTCGCTACCTCCGCCTTGCGACAGAATCATCGTGTTGATGCCCAGCACATAGCCATCTATGTCAACCAAAGGGCCGCCGCTGTTTCCTGGATTGATGGGTGCATCCGTTTGGATGTACACCATGGGCCGATCGGGATCAGGCTGCCGGCCGACTGAACTCACGACTCCCATGGTGACCGAATTCTGCAGACCTTCCGGACTGCCGATGGCGACGACCAACTGGCCTTGGCGCACTGGGCGGGCGTTACCCAGTTCAAGAGTAGGCAGGCGGTGGGCATCAATCTTGAGCAGAGCAAGATCCGTATCCTGGTGAATGCCAATCAGCTTGGCATCGAGAACGTGCTCCCGGCCCACCGGTTCAATCTCAGGCGCGTCCGGAGAAGGCATGGGAATGACCACACGAATGCGTTTCGCTCCCTGCACCACGTGCGCGTTGGTGATGATGTAACCGTCGGGGTCCACGATGACTCCCGAACCAATTGCGTGCTGGCGGGCGACCAGAGCGGTCTCGTTGCGGCTGCTCCCTTCGAGCGTGCCAAAACCGGTGACCTGGATCTGAACCACTGCGGGAGAAACCCGGGCAACCAGAGCTTCCAAGGCCGAGTTGAATTGCTGTAGTGCCTGCGGCGCCTGGGTGGGGGAAGGTGTCACTTTGACGAGGTTGGCATCTGGCTTGGTCTTCGGCTTCGCCGGTGGTGCCTGGGCCGAAACCAGTTGGGCGGTGCCAGATACGGCAATGGAAGAAAGAAGCAAGGCAAGAAAAGTGGAATGCAGTTTGTGGGCAATTGCGGCGCACATGGGAGGTCACTCCTAACTTGGACTCGCAGCCAGATCAGTGTAAATGAAAGGTGATCGCCACACCGGGAACGCAGGAAATGGCGATGAAGACAATGCTCCCCCGGTGCCTGTTGCTGGGGGAACCTAGTTGCTACCGTTGTCACAGGAGTTACCAGGCTTTCACGGGGAGTGTCATCCGTGATATAAGGCCAGTTAGGAAGATTCTGGACTCCAGCAGGAGAGATGCCGCATGGAGCTGGCTTTTGCAGGCAGGAACGGCCAGGAACGAGGAGGTCTTGTGTCCGAAGCACGGACGGGAAAACGCTTCCCTCTGGAATTGCCCATCAAGATTCATAAAGCCGAAGAGGGCGGGCAACACAGCGGGGTCACGGGAAACTTGAGCGCGGCGGGGGTCTACATCCGCGCGGATGCTTCCTTGGAAGTTGGATCCAACGTCGAATTTGAAATTGCTCTGCCGCCGGAAGTGACCGGGGCCAAAGAGAATGTATTGGTCCAGTGCCGGGGGCGGGTGGTGCGGACGGACGAACCTGAGTCCGGCAAAGGCACCGATCCGCGAGGTGTGGCCTGTGTGATTGATTCTTACGATTTCATTCGGCATGGCTAAAATGACGCGGCCCGGCCAAACCGCCGGCGCAATGAAGATTCGAGGACTGACGCGATGCTTAAACTAATACTGGCCGATAACCAGGCAATTTTTCGCGCAGGGATCGCCAAAGTTCTGGCGGTGGAAGACGAGATGCGCATTGTGGCCCAGGCGCAAACCTCGGAACAGATGTTCATGGCGTTGGACAAGTTCCGCGCCGCAGTGCTCGTAGTCGCGGGCGGATTCCACGGCGACTTCAACGCCGTGCTACAGGCCTCCAACAAAGTGAAGACGCGCGTGGTGGTGCTCGCCGACACAGGAGAGAGCGCGCAGCGCTACATGAGCAACGGAGCCCACGGGGTGGTCTATCGCAATGTGACCAGCCCGGCGCTGGTGGACTGCGTGCGCAAAGTGGCCCGCGGCGAAACCTGGATACAGGACATTGCTGTCCCCAGTGAGTTGACCGAGAACGATATGGTCGGTCTGCGAGTGCGCGACCGCCTGACGGCCAAGGAACTGCGCATCGTTGCGCTCATCGTGCAGGGATACAAGAACAAGGAAATCGCTTCTCAACTCGGCACGACCGAGCAGGTGATCAAGAATTACCTGCGCAATGTGTATGACAAGATCGGTGTCTCTGATCGTTTGGAGTTGGCGCTGTTCACGATTCACCACCGCATCTTGAACGAGGCGGCGGCAGCTACGGCTTCGGCTGCACCGCAGCCTGCGGGGCAGGCGATGCCGTCGTAGGAAGTCTTGGGTTGATGAAAAATGCCGCCTGAGGGCGGCTTTTCTAGTTTGCTTCGGAAAAAGGCCAACCACAGGGGACACAGAGATGCACAGAGTCAATCCCGTGAAACTCTGTGGCCTCTGTGGTTCACCAAACTAAATATTCTTTTCGGCTATCGATTTGCCCTGGGTGAACAGGTACAGGTAATCCGGGCCGCCGGCTTTGGAATCTGTCCCTGACATGTTGAAGCCGCCGAAGGGATGAGCGCCGACCATCGCGCCGGTGCATTTGCGATTGATGTAGAGGTTGCCGACATGGAACTCGCGTTTGGCGCGCTCGATCTTTTCCTTCGACTTGGTGTAGACCGCGCCAGTCAGGCCGAATTCGGTGTCGTTGGCGATTTCCAGTGCGTGGTCGTAGTTCTTCGACTTGATCACTGCCAGCACGGGCCCGAAGATCTCTTCCTGCTCAAGTTTCGACTTGGGTTTGACATCGGCAATGACTGTTGGTCGAATGAAGTAGCCCTCGCCCGCTACGCGTTCGCCGCCGGTGATGAGACGTCCATCTTTCTTGCCGTATTCGATGTAGTCCAGGATCGACTTCATCGAGCCTTCGTTGATCACCGCGCCCATGTTCGGGTTTTCCGTGGGATCGCCGACAGTGATTTTCTCTACCCGGGCTTTCAGAGCGTCGAGGAACTTGTCATAGATACGTTCGTCAATGATCGCACGTGAACAGGCTGAGCACTTTTGACCCTGGAAACCGAATGCGGCTTGAGCTACGCCCTCGACCGCAGCATCGAAATCACCGTCTGCGTCCACGATAATGGCATCTTTCCCGCCCATTTCGAGGATGGTGCGCTTGATCCAAACCTGGCCGGGGACGACGTCGGCGGCGCGCTTATTGATGTCGAGGCCAACCTCGCGCGATCCGGTGAAAGCGATGTAGCGAGTCTTGGGATGTCCCACCACCGCGTTGCCAAAAGTGGCGCCCGATCCGGGGCAGAAGTTCACTACGCCTTCGGGAACGCCGGCTTCTTCCAGAAGTTCCACGAACTTTGCCGCGATGGTCGGCGAATCGCTCGACGGCTTCAGAATGACAGCGTTTCCGGCGACCACGGAAGCAGCCGTCATCCCGGCCATGATCGCGCAGGGGAAGTTCCACGGCGGAATTACCGCGCCCACACCCAGTGGAATGTAGTGCAGGGAATCGTGCTCACCGGGAAGTTGAATGTCGGTCTTTACTTTGGAAAGGCGTAAAGCCTCTCTCGCATAATATTCACAGAAATCGATGGTCTCGGCGACGTCGGCGTCGGCCTCGGCCCAGTTCTTGCTGACTTCGAATACCATCCATGCGCCGAACTCGAACTTGCGCTCCCGCAGCATGTCGGCGACACGAAACAGCAAGCTGGCACGCTCTTCGATCGGGACGTATTTCCAATGTTCGAAGGCCTTGAGCGCGGCCTGCATCGCCGGTTCAACGTGCTCTTTGCCGGCTTTTTGATGGATACCGACCACCTGTGACGGCTTGGCTGGATTGAGAGATTTGATTTTGTCGGCGGTCTTGATCCGCTTGCCGCCTATGATGAGGTCGTATTCACGGCCCAACTGGCCGCGAACCTTCTCGATGGCAGCACGCATTTTCCGGGCATTGTCTTCCTTGCTGAAATCGGTGAGCGGCTCGCCGGCGAACAGGGTTTCATGCAGACGAATTCTTGGTTGGACGGGAGCTTCAAGGGTAGCCATAGCTGAACCTCAAGAAATATAGATGCCTTCGAATAGGTTAAGAACCTAAATTGTAGCACCGGCGACTATGTCGGGCCGAACAGTTCCCAAAGCTAGCGGTGGGTCAGTTTGATTTGTTATGCCTCCACACCAAGTAAGCCGCGCCAGCGAATGCCATCAAGGCTGCGGGGATGGTGGGAACCGTTGCGTGATGTCTCGGTAAGTAACGAAGGGCAAGAAACAGCAGAAGGAAGAAAGCAATGAACTGTAGCACGCTCTTTATGGCATTTCCTCAGTTTGCTAGGAGCACGATTTCCTCAAGCGACAAGACGTGATCGCTTAGCCCTGTTCTATCGTTGGCGTTACCATGTTTGCCTTGGCGGCCTCGCGTAATTGTAGTGCATGGAGTGCAGATCCGGTCCTGGCTTCTCAATTTGAAAACTGAGACACCACCCAAAAGCCGGTAGTGGGGTCAGTTTCGAACTGCCCCGCTACCCAAAACCCTTGAATCGCAGAGGTCGCGGAGAAATGCCGCAGAGGTCGCGGAGAGAGTCAGTCACTTTGGTTAGTCCACCATCTGCGGAACGCGATCACGGACCAGACAGCCTCGACTAAGCCGAACGGCCATGCCCCCTGCAGAAACCCATAAATCGATCCCAGCACGCAGGACGCGGCAAACCCCAGGACGAACCAGCGGCTGCGCTTCTCGCACGCGTAGCACACTACCATGGCTGTCACGGCGAAGAGTCCAAATGCAGTAAGCGCATTCACGGAATATGGATCCTAGGGGACCTTGACGGACTCGCGCTTTTTCGCCGTGCCAAAGCTCATGGCCGCGGTGCGTTCCAGTTTGTCCCAGGCGAAGCGCTGGCCTTCGATGGCGCGCTTAAGGGTCTTGAGCAAAACCACAGAGAACAGCTGTCGATACGCGAACCTTTGCAGCCACACCTGGCTCAGCAACCAGGCGTCCTCTTTGGCTTCCGGCTGGCGGCGCTCCAGGGCGAAGGCGAGGGCGGAGGTCAAGAAATCGATGATCAGGAAGGCAGCGAAAAACACGACCAGCCGCTGAAAGCTCGCAGGATCGGTGGAATCGGGGTGAAAGTGTTTCTGGACGAAGTACCAGATTGCGCCCACCGCGAACATGAGGTCAATGAACGGCGAAACTAGCGGCAGTAGGATCTGGAAAATCACGATATTGGGCAGCGCCACCCAGCCCAGCACACCCTTGCGCGCGAAAGCGGCGCGATGCTTCCAGACCGACTGCAGAATACCGAATGACCAGCGAAAACGCTGGCGCATGAGCCCGTTGGCGTTGCGCGGCGCCTCTGTGTAGGCGAGCGCCAGATCCTCATATTCCACGCGATAACCCCGACGCAGCAGGTCCATGGTGAGATCGGCGTCCTCCGCCACGGTATCGGTGTGGTAGCCGCCGGCTTCGCGCACCGCGGAAATTCGCCACGCTCCGATGGCCCCGGGCACAACGCTCACCGCGCCCAAGACGTTTAATGCGCGCCGCTCAAAATTCTGGCTGGTGATGTACTCCAGTGCCTGCCAACGGGTCCACAGATTCACGCGGTTTCCGACCTTGGCATTGCCGGCGACAGCAGCGACCTTCGGATTCGAGAAGTGCGGCACCAAGCGTGAGATGGCGTTGGAGGCGATGACTGTGTCAGCGTCGATGCCGACAAATATTTCTTCGTCGCGCAGGTGTTCGAGTCCGAAGTTGAGAGCCTCGGCCTTGCCGGAGTTCGGCATGGTCAGGATGAGCACGCGGCCTGAGGCCTCTTCACGCTCAAAAGCTCTGCGGGCGATCTCCAGGGTGCGGTCACGAGATCCATCGTCGATGACGATCACACGCAGATTGGGGTAATCCGACGCCAGCGCGGCCCGCACGGTCCGCTCGATGACCTTCTCCTCGTTGTAGGCGGGGATAAGGATTGCGACCGCGGGTGTTCCAAACTCCGCTACCGCGCGGCGCGAGGTGCGCAAGCGATCGAAGATGGCAAAGGCGCCGATAAAGAGAAAGCGCCCGGTCATCAACAAATCGCCGACGAAGAAGATCCAGACAATGCCATTGCTGCCAAAGTCCCACAACCCAAACGCAACTCGGTCCAGTCGTGCAGACCAGCGTTCATTGGTCGGAACCGGCGGCATGACGTCGGCCTTCGTCTTCCCGAGGAGAGTGTAAAGGGGAACGATCTCCAATCCCTTGGCGCGAATGCCCTCGATGATTCTCGGCAGCGCAGCAGCGGTCTGACTGCGATCTCCCCCTCCGTCGTGCAACAGGATGATGCTTCCGCAGAAGCGATCGCTCGGAGCGCAGGGAGGCAAGTGCTCAATCACGCGGTCCGCGATTTCGGTGGCGCTGGGGCGAAGCCAGTCGTTGGGATCGATTTTGTCGCCCACGATGATGTATCCCATGTCCTGGGCGATCTTCAATGGCCGCACCTGGTCGGTGGTGTCGGGTTCCTGATCGATGGAGTAGGGCGGACGAAAGAGGATGGTATGGATCCCCAGACGGCTGGCAAACAACTGCTCCGTGAGATTGATTTCCAGTTCGTTAAACCGGCGAGAGATATTGCTGATGTCGGGATGAGTGAAGGTGTGATTTCCGATTTCATGGCCTTCGCGATAAATGCGGGATGCGATGGCGCCGAAGTTGTCGGCTTGCAGGCCAATCAAGAAGAAAACTCCAGGCGCCTTCTCGCGCTTGAGGACATCGAGAATCCTCGGCGTCCAATTCGGGTCAGGGCCATCGTCGAAGGTAATCGCGACCTGGTGCGGGTTGTAGCCGTAGCGAGCTACGCGGTAGGGCTCAGGCAAAGGATCGAAATTCTCGTCGGTGATGAGTCCAGATGCCGGGTCCACGATAAGGGCACGCTTCCCGTTGGACGGTTCGGCTTCGATACGGAAAATCTCGCCGATGCCCTCCATGTCCACGTCGTCACCGGGAGGGACATCTTTCAACTTGTCCACCGAATCGGCCTCGCCCGGCACGTCCAGGATTTTCCACAGAGAGCGGTCTTCGGAACCCAAACGCCAGAGGGCGAAGGTCTGGATTCCGAGCGCCTGCGCCGCCCGCATTTCATTCAACGACGTCACGGCGTCGAGAAACCAGACGTCGTGGCGGATATTGTGTTCGTCCATATATCCGACATGAGGATTCATACTGTCCCCGTCGAAATCCACATCCTCTTCGGAGTCCCGCGCCGTCAACCAGGCGTCTTGCACCGAGGAGTTCGTATCTTTCATTCCAGCTGGCAACTTGCCATGACGGTCGCGCTGCGGCCAGTCGTAACCGTAGTTGCCAATGGCGCAGATGAACTTGTCAGAGGGGATGAATCGTTTGGCCACTTGCAGGTTCTTGACGAACCAGTCCTGAGAGGCGATGGGGCCGGGCGGACCGCCGGGGTAGTGCTCGTCATAGTCCATCACCACGACACCGTCAGCGGCTGCGGCAATCGCCGGGTAGTTGAAATCCTGGTTATGCGGTTGCACGCTTACATACAGCTTCAGGCCTTTGGCGTGGAGCGCGCCCGAGAGTTCACCGAGCAGAGCGTTGTAGCCGGACTGACCCTTTTTCGGGAACTCCTCGAAGTCCACCATCAGACCGTGGTACTTGTCGGTAGCAAGAAACGCCATGATCTGTTCGCGAAAGTGCGCACGGGCCTCGGGATCGTTGAGAAACGTGCTGATGTCAACCCAATTGGTGCCGTCGGAATTGTTCACCATGGGAAACACTTCCATTCCCGTGTCCTCAGTTTTGAGGAAAGGCATCACTTTATTGTCCACGGTATGGACTGAGGAACCTTCGACGACCGGGAAGAACTTGCCATTATCCTCATCGATGGCTTGCACCCGGCCATCGGGAGTCAGTACGTGCAGCCACTCGGGGTAGAGCAGGTCAATCTGGTGCGCATATTCGCGCAAGGACGAGAAGCTGGCAGCGTCCCAGGCGACATAAAAGGCGGCGCGGACGCCTTCTTGGGAGTCGAGTTTGAAGGGCGTGCTCTTGTTCTTGCCGTGCCCACGCTTGGCGGCGGCCAGCTTGCGCCGCTCCCGGGCTTTCTTGTTTTCCGCTTCGCGCAGTGCGTGATACGGCTTGGCTTCCGTTTTCCACAAGAGCTTGGGCAAAGGTTCGCCGTGCAAGGCGTTGTAGATAAAGAAAATCACCAGCAACATGACGCAGATGGCAAGGGCGTCAAATGCGCGCCGCAAGCGTTTCCAACGCGCTTTCTTGGGATCGTAGAAGACTGGTTGGGGCATGAGTTGGGGTTGAGTACATCCTAAGCTGCAAGGAAAGCAGGGTCAAACCGAACCCGCCCTGGTCTGCCGGGGTTGGCGAGGTAGCGCGGTTAGCCAACGGTCGAGAGCCGAAAGCTGAGAACTGCTATATTGCCTCTGTGCGCGAACTGGTGCGCCAACACTTCCGCTTCTTTGTCGCTGCGACACTCGCCGCACTTGCGCTTCGTCTCTTTTTCGTTTTCCGCTTTCCCGCGGTCGTGTCCGATTCGTTGGTTTATGGAGATATTGCCAAGAACTGGTTGCAGCACGGGGTCTTCGGGCTGAGCGGAATCAACGAAGTCTCACCCACCTACATCCGTCTTCCCGGATACCCTGGATTTCTCGCCGTTGTTTTCACGATCTTCGGCATGGAGCATTACCGGGCCGCGCTGATCGTGCAGGTGTTCGTGGATATCGGCACCTGCTTTCTGATCGCCGACGTCACTCGCCGAGTGTTTTCTTCCCGCGCAGCGAGAGCTGCTTTTCTGCTAGCTGCGCTCTGTCCATTTCTTGCTACCTACGCCGCGGCGGCGCTGACGGAAACTTGGGAAATATTCTTCACGGTGCTGGCATTGGATCTCGCCGTGGTCGGACTCGCCGGCGAGGGAAGGAACCGAGCATGGTTGGGATGCGGGCTGGCCATCGGCGGCGCCATCTTGTTGCGTCCCGATGGCGGGCTGCTTTTGGCGGCGATAGAGCTTTGTCTGGCTATAGCCCTCGTGGACTTGTTTCGGGCGCGGCTGAAAAAGGGTGCACATCCTCTGGCATATTCGACCGTCATCAGAGCAGGCGTGATTGTCGCGGTAGCCGCGTTCGTTCCCCTCATTCCGTGGACGGTGCGCAATCTACGAACATTTCACGAGTTTCAGCCACTTGCTCCCCGCTACGCAAATGAATCCGACGACCTTGTGCCCCGAGGATTCAACCGCTGGGTAAAGACATGGATGGCCAACTACGCCTCGGTGGAAGAAGTCTATTGGGCGGTTCCCGGGAGCCCCATCGATGTGGACAATCTCCCGAATCGCGCGTTCGATTCTGATGATCAGCTCGATCAGACCCAGCAACTACTGGCGGATTACAACAAGTCTCTGCACGTCACGCCCGATCTGGATGCGCGATTCGCCGGACTGGCGGCGCAGCGTATTCAGCGTTCCCGCTGGCGCTACTACGTCTGGTTGCCGGCGCTCCGCGTCGTCGATATGTGGCTGCGTCCGCGGACGGAAATGACAGGTTGCAGCACCCGCTGGTGGGAATTCGACGAACAGCCGAAGTGGGTGATTCTGGGAATCGTGATGGGGATTATCAATCTTGCCTACATCGGCGCTGGGTTGCTCGGTCTGGCACGCGGGCGTTTCTCACCCGCGCTCGGGTTGCTGCTTACGTTCGTGGTCCTGCGATCGTTATTCCTGGCCACGCTGGAGAATCCCGAACCGCGCTACACAATGGAATGCTATCCGGTGGTGATCGTGTTGGCGGCTGCCTTGTTCCGGAAGCCGACGCATCTAGCTGACTCGCGGTCATGACTTCAGGAAAATTAAGTGCTCCCCATTCTGGCATTGTGTATACAATGCCAATCCAACCGGGTAAGTTCCAGCAGCGAGAACCGTCTATGAAGCCTGACTTGCTTGCCTTCTCATGCCCTCGCACTCACATATTTCAACTCGCGTCCGTTGCCCTCGTTCTGCTGATGAGCACGTTTTCCGTGCAGGCGGCGGAGGTGACTGCCACTCTGTCCGGCGCGGTCAAAGACTCGACTGGAGCGGTAGTGTCGAAGGCAAGCGTGACTGTGACCAACACAGGCACGAACGCGTCGCGCAGTAGCCTGACCCTGGGTGATGGAACCTACCAGTTCACCCTGCTGCCGATTGGCACTTATCGAGTGACGGTGGAGCAAACCGGCTTTCGCAAGTATGTTCGTGAGGGAATTGTTCTCAACGTCAATCAGAATGCGCGCCTGGATGTTGCGCTGCAAGTGGGGGCGGCGAGTCAGGTGGTGGAAGTCACGGCGGATGTGACCCAGGTGGACACTGTCAGCGCGACCCTGGGGAACGTGGAGACCGAGCGCAGGATTTTGGATCTGCCCCTGGTGGAGCGCGATGCCTTCCAGCTCGGCCTGCTGCAGGCGGGGGTGTTTCCCCCTGACGAGGACGATGGCAGTGGCAACCCTTTTTCCGTCAGTGGACAGCGTTCCGAGTCTCTAACCTTTCTGGTAAATGGCGCCGACAACAACGATTTCCTGGGCAACAATGCGGTGGTCAATCCCAACCCCGATGCGCTGGGAGAATTCAAGATCCTCACCAATAACTACGAAGCCGAGTACGGACGCACTACCGGCGGGATCGTCAATCAGGTCATTAAGTCAGGCACGAACAGTCTTCACGGAGATGTGTTTGAGTTCTTCCGCAACGACGCGATGAACGCACGAAACTACTTCCTGCCAGCCGTCACGCCCTTCAAGCGCAACACCTTCGGCGGCACCCTGGGCGGGCCGATCAAGAAGGATCAGACTTTCTTCTTTCTCTCTTATCAGGGAGTGCGCAGGCACGAAGGTGAGGTAGCTCCGCGCCTGCAAGTGTTGAGCCCTAACGAACGCAAGGGTGACTTCAGCGAATTGCTGAATCCAGGTGCGCTCAAGGTTTCTCCCTGTCCCACTCCTATGGCCGGTGATCCAAGTTTCGAAGCTGGGCAACTCTTCAACCCGACAACAGGGACACTATTCACCTGCGCGGATGGAACCCAGATTACCTTGCAAGCACCGTATGTTAATAACAAAATTCCCGTGAACCCGGTGATTGCGAACTATATTGCCAAGTACCTGCCGCTGCCCAACCTGCCGAACAACAATTTTGTATCGTCGCCGGTCGCAGTCGAGCGCGACGACCAGGGTATCGTCCGCATCGATCACCGCATGGGCCAGAAGGATTCCATCAACGCTTCCTACATTATCGATGATCAGGGTCAGAATTTCCCCTTCTTGGTCACCAATGGCGGCACTACCGGCGGTAACGTCCCAGTGGGTTCAGGTTTCACCACCTCCACCCGTACGCAGCTGGGTTCTATTACCTGGGTCCACACTTTCAACTCGAACCTGGTAAATGAGTTTATTTTCGCTGCCAACCGCAGCGCGGTGCTTCAGTTTGTACCGCATGACACCACGTCTCCGTCGGCCCTTGGCTTCACCAATGTAAACCCTGATGATCCCGCCGGCACTGCGCCGCCAGTCATTACCACCCCCAGCTTCAACCTCGGGCCTAACCCCGAAGGTCCGACCAAGATCCACAATGCAACGTTTCACTGGCAGGATAGCGTTTCCATGACCCGTGGCCACCACAACATCAAATTTGGCGCCGACATCCGCAGAGTTCGAAACAACTTTGCGTTTGATTTCGATAACAACGGCCTCTTTGATTTCGGGAACAATCAGAATTTCACCGGCAACCCGCTGGCTGATTTCGTGGGCGGGTTCTTCGACGAGTACTCGCAATTCTCCCGAGCTGTGTACGGCATTCGCACTACTGACTGGCACTTCTTTGGCCAGGATTCGTGGAAGATCCTGCCGCGATTGACGCTGAGTTACGGATTGCGCTACGAGTACAATTCGCCGCTGGAAGATCCACACAACGAGATCCTGGGCTTCTTTCCGGGCCAGCAATCCAAGGTATTTCCCGCCGCGCCCAAAGGCATTCTCTACCCCGGAGACCCAGGGACACCTAATTCAGGGTTGACGTATGCCGACCGCAACAACTTTGCCCCCCGCTTCGGCTTCGCCTGGGACATGCTGGGCAAGGGCAGGCTGGTGATGCGCGGCGGTTTTGGCATCTTTTACGATATTGAAGACGGCGCCCTGAACCTGCAGTTCGGCGGTGAGGCCCCATTCGGCCAGGTTACCCAAATTCTCCCGGCGCAATATACCGGTATTGCTTCCGACGCCATTGCCAATCCATTCACTCCGTTTGGTCAACCGAATCCTTATCCGACTGGCGGCAAAGTTGGGTCTACCTTCGGTGTACCAACGAAGATCCAGTTTGCCTACGTTGTCGACCCCCATTTCCGGACTCCTTATTCGGAGAACGTGAACTACGGACTGCAGTATCAGGTCACATCCGACACGATGATCGAAGCCGACTATGTGGGCACTTTTTCGCGCAAAGCCGTTGCCACAACAGATGTGAACGCTCCGGTGCAGAGCATCATGCAGCAGCAACTGGCGAACTTCGGTTTCACCAACCCCGATTGTGCGCGTCCGCTGGCCGCCTGCCCGAACCCCGCGGACCCGAACGGCACCCCTACGGGAGCTTTGCAGTTATTCACCGATCTGAGCAGCGGCACCTCGAGCAGCAACCAGTTGCAATTCACGGTGGACAAACGCTTCAGCCATGGCTTCAATATTCGCGGAGCGTACACCTTCGCACATACCATCGACGATCAATCGGGGTTCCGCTACAACAGCTCGGTTTACAGCGATCCGTTTAACCATGGGTTCGATCGTGGGTCGGCCAACTTTGATATCCGGCAACGGCTCGTAATCAGCGGGATCTGGAAGCTACCCATGGCCCGTGGAATCCAGAATGGATTCGTGCGCAAAGTGCTGGAAGGCTGGGAGACCAGCGGAATCGCCAGTTTTCAAACCGGGACCCCATTCACCATTTTCTCCAATAACAATTCCAGCAACGAAAACATCTTTCTCGACCGCGCCGATATAATCGGGCCCATCCAGTATTTTGCTCCCCGGTCGTTGCATAGCTTTGACCCTTCAACGGCCAACTGCCTGGGTGGAGCTGTCACCGGCGGGAATTTCTATTTCAACCCCAACGCTTTCGACTGCGTGAACGTTCCCAACTTCAGCTTTGGAAATTCCGGCAGGAACATACTGCGCGGACCGGGGCGAAACAATTTCGATCTGACTTTTGGGCGTATTTTCAGGCTAACTGAAAGCAAAACCATCGAATTCCGGTCTGAATTCTTCAACGCATTCAATCATGCCCAGTTCTTTAACCCCGACCACAACGGTTTCGATGCGAATTTCGGCCAGATCACGCAGGCGCGTGACCCACGCATTATCCAACTTGCGCTGAAGTTTGTCTTTTGAGGATGACGATGTTTGGGCCGCGGGGGGTTAGCCCAGCGGTGAGTCGGTCATGCGGAAGCGCGTGCGCACGTGTTCGGACAGCAACGCAATCGCGGCGCGGTTGGTCACGGGATCGGCCTGGGTCAGATACTTCATGGCCTCGACCAGCAAACGCTGGCCATCCACGTAGCGAGGGTCGGAGCTTCGCTCCCGTCGTCGGCTGGGTCCCAATTTGGGTGGTACTGGAATCGTAAATACTTTAGCCATGAAAGTAGAACGCCTCGCGGCTTCTTGCTGGTCTTTGCCTTGGGGCGTGAATGCAGTATAACGCCCGATGCCGACTTTTTCAGCCCTTATCTTTCGCCATTCGAGCGTCGCCATAGTGCAGTTTAACCCTTGGGGGACAAGAACTTAGTTTTGCCCGTGGTCTTTAGTTTGAAAGTGCTTTCGGGAATCTTCTCGTTGAGCCGGATGTCAGAATAGGTGGCCAGACGGTAATCGCCGCCGGGCGCGAACAATTGCTGGCGCAGCGATACGCCCCGCGCCGGGTCGATCCACAACCAGATGTGATCGAAAGTGTTGCGGATCTTTTCAGCCTTGGGGACGAGACTGAGCTTGGCAGTGTCTATGCCATCAACCTTCTCGGTTCCACTGTAGGTCACGTCGAAAGACTTGAGCATGTCTTGACCGCTCCCGCCGAAGCCTAACACCAGAAAACTCTCAAAGGCCGCACGATCCTTGCCTGCGTTGTATTCAGTCACCTGATCGATTTTGGTCTGGTAGACCTGAATCTTGCTATCGGTAAAGAGAACATACTTGGACGGTTGAGGATCGGCGATATCCGCTGCCATTTCGACCTGGTTGCCGGAGCGTCGAAAAAACACCGTTCCTTTTTGAATGTCCGTGTCATCCACAATCTTGGTGTATTGAGTCCAAACGAAATTCGCTTGCGTGGTGTGGAAGTTGGCAGCGGTGCGATCCATTTGTTCCAGCACCTGCTGCAGCGGAGTCTTTTGTGCCCACGCGGCACAGGTGTAAAGAAGGAACAGCAGGCACAGTAGGGCTGGCCGGTGCAACCTTCGAAAACCGTTTTGCCTAGCGCTGTATCCAGACTCTGTAGGACAGGATGTGCCCCGAGCGATCACGGACAACCTCATATTTGGAGATGCTGACCTCACCGGAAACCGGCTCAATAATGCTGAGCAGTTCGGCACGAATGGCGTCGTCGTCCGTGCCCTGGATACCCGCGGCGTCAATCTGATAGATGAATCCGTTTTGCCCGTCCGGGGTTACCACAACTCCTGCGGCCCGCGGGTTGTGTTCCACCGGTTTGTCTTTGAAGTTGATCAGCCGGGGTGAGAAAAAGACAAAAAGTAGGATGAGGGTGACCATCACATCATATTGAACCGTGCCCCGTTCGTGGGACCAGAGAACATAGCTGCGAATTGTGCTCCAGATTCCTCGCACTGGCGCCGCAGGTGTTGCCAATATGGTGGTGTTCAATTCAGCCCCGTCCAAGTCTATGTTCTTCTCCCAAGCTTGGCAATGTAGATCACGATCACGCGCTGCAAGTTGCTTTTGTTGCTAAAACTTCTTTGGTGCTAGCCGGTCTGCATTCATGTACGGACGTAATACCTCTGGAATCAACACTGTACCATCGGCCTGCTGATAGTTTTCGAGGACTGCCAGCCAGGTGCGTCCGATGGCCAAAGCACTGCCGTTGAGAGTATGAACGAACTCGCTCTTGTTCTTGCCCTCGGGCCGGAAGCGGATGTTGGCCCGGCGAGCCTGAAAGGCCTCGAAGTTGGAACAGGAAGAAATCTCGCGGAACAACTGCTGTCCCGGCAGCCAAACTTCAAGGTCGTAGGTCTTTGCAGAAGAAGGTCCCATGTCGCCGGTCGAAAGCAGAACTTTGCGATAGTGCAAACCCAGCTTTTGCAGGATTGTTTCTGCGTTGGCGGTCAGCTTTTCCAATTCCTCGTAAGAAGTCTCCGGACGGGAGAACTTTACCAACTCCACTTTCTGAAACTGGTGTTGCCGGATGATGCCGCGCACATCCTTGCCGTAGGATCCGGCCTCACTGCGGAAGCAAGGCGTGTAGGCGGTGAGGCAAATCGGCAATCGCGCGGCATCGAGGACTTCGTTGCGATAAAGATTCGTGACTGGAACCTCAGCCGTGGGAATCAGCCAGAGATCGTTCTCTCCGTGAGGAACTCGGAACAGATCGGCAGCGAACTTGGGCAGCTGTCCGGTTCCGTAAAGTGAATCTGAGTTCACCAGATACGGGGGTAACACCTCGGTGTAGCCATGCTGCCGGGTGTGTAAGTCGAGCATGAAGTTGGCCAGCGCGCGCTCCATGCGTGCGCCCAGGTCCCAGTAGACGGCAAAACGCGCCCCGGTCAGTTTGACCGCGCGCTCCAGGTCGAGCACGCCCAACTGCTCCCCCAATTCCCAATGCGGTTTGGGGGCAAAGTCGAATTTCGGTGGCGTGCCCCAGCGGCTTACTTCCACATTGTCGTCAGCGCTCTTTCCGGTGGGTACGCTGAGGTGCGGCAGGTTGGGCAGCCGGGTGAGAATGTCGCGCAGCCGGGTGTCGTATTCTTCGGCGGCCTTCTCGAGTCCCTGAATTTCTTCGCGCAGGTCTTTGGTCTCTGCGATCAATGCGGAGGCATCCTGTCCGGTCTTCTTCAACTGCGCAATTTCTTCGGATCTCTGGTTGCGATGCGCCTTCATGGTCTCAGCGCTGGTGATGGCCTGGCGGCGCTGGGCATCGACCTGACGAAAATCCTTCAGCGAGGTGGCCGGGTCCAGACCGCGTGCGCGCAGTTTCTCCTCGACCAAAGTCAGGTTTTCGCGAACAAAATTCAGGTCAAGCATGGGAACGAGTACTTTATCGGAAAAGTGGGCTGGAATGCACGTGGTTAGGGCGGGGGTAAGGTTTTAGTCGGCGTCTCTGCGTACTCTGCGGCTGTTCTCTGCGGTCTCTGCGTTTTAAGGTTGAGTGAGACTAAGGGAAACGCCATGCCCTAAATCGCAGAGGTCGCGGAGAACAACCCGGAGTACGCAGAGGATGAGCGACGATGCGCTACTTGATATTGACGGTCAGCAGCTGCGCTCCCGCCACTACGTAGTCAAGCGCCGGAGTGGCAGCTTCATTGACTGACGACTCGTTCGAAACCACCATGTCCTGAGTGCCGCGCATGCCTTCCATCACATTCATGATGGAGAGTGGCAGCGACGGCATTACTTTGTCGGCAATCATGGCTTCGGGATCGGCCTCGAGCAGGGAGACGTACACCCGGTTGTTCACGTGCTCCTTATTCAGATAGGCGATGGTCGATGCCAGATCCAGTTTGCGCAAGAACGGGGGTCCGCCGTGCCGGAAACGGTCAAGGGTATCGCCATCACTGACCAGGATGCGCAGCGGGCCCTTGGAGGTCGAAGGCGGAATCCGAACGTGAATCTGTTGTACGACGCTTTCGCCGCGGTAGGGCCGCAGCATGGCTTCAATGACAATGTCATCGCCCGGCCGGGCTTCGGTGACGTCGGTGCGGGCATTGTCCAAACGGGCCCAGCGACGGTCGTGAACCATTTCAAAATCGAGCTGCACACCCCGAACCGCCGGCACGCTATAAGGATTATCGTAGATGCGGCTGAAATGCTCGCCCAGTGACATGGCTGCCAGCATGGCGCCGGGCTGTCCACTGTCAAGCGCGGCAAACATGTCCTGCAAGGCAACGTCGGGATAGCCATCCACGTTAATGCGCCCGCTCATGCGATAGGTGGTTTCTTCGCCATATTCGTTCACGCCATGCAGCGCGTTGAACACTGTTGCCATCATGGCCACCGGACTCAGGCGCGCGTTGTTCAACACCTCGTAGTGAAACTGCTTAGGGCTGGAACCGCCGTGGATGGTCAAGGTGACCGGGATCATGGCTGCGGTTTTGCCGAATTCACCCAGGATTCCGTTATGGCGGTCCTGCACAAAAGCCCCGATGGTCTCGGTTGCATTGACGATCTTGAACGCATTTAGTTGCGACGGAACCGTGGCCAGCACCTGGGCCTTGGTCATCGGCAGGTCCACCATGCCGAACTGCATGAGGGGATGACCGCAAGCCAGCAAATGCTCGGCATCCATAAAGGTGACCGTACAGGTAGCGGCAATATCCATATCGCCCCGGACCAGGATGGCGCTGACCGCAGAGCCCGGTTCGATGGCTTCGGGCTGTTTGGCATTGCTGACCGAGCCCGCGCCCATGACCGGAACGATGCCCGCTGAGGCAAATTGGGAAGCGAAGCGCTGAACCGTATCTTCCGAGAATCCATCAAAGACCAGAGGCGTCTCAATCGGCTGGAGGTAATTGGCAAAATCCTGGATGGACTGATGGTTTGCACCCGGGCTGGCAACTTTGCGAGCAGGAAGTGTGGCAATCTTGCTATCCACAGGAATCGCTGCGGGAGTCCGGTCCAAGGCGCTGATCTCGAGCATTTCTGCGATGGGAGTCACGCCGGCAATCGGTTCCTTGGAGAATTCTCCAATGCGGAAGGCCACGGCCCCGGCCAGTTTTCCCTCAAAGTATACTGGGCTACCGCTCATACCCGCGACTACGCCGTTGTATTCCGCTTTGGCGCCGCCCAGTCGCACCAGAATCACATCGCCCTTGGGCCCATCGGCATTCTTCAGAACGCCAAGAACTTCAACCTCCATGGCCTCGGGTTTGGTGCCCTGAAAAACCGTGTAGGCCACGCCGCGCATTCCGGCGTGAATCTGGGTGACGGAAAGCGTTTCTACCGGTTTGCTGGATTGGGCACTGGATAGGGACAACAGAAGACAAAACGCGGCCGCAGCGAGAACTGCTGATCTCATCACAAATTTCTCCGGAGGGCCGCCAACCGGCCCCGGAACAATTATTTACACTTCGCGCCTTTTGTAGAGTTTGCCTGATGGGAGAGGAATTGGAGCCTAGCAAAACATCCCAATCGCGAAGCTCTGCGTCTATACTAGCATAGGATTTTTAG
This sequence comes from Acidobacteriota bacterium, assembly GCA_013289795.1. Lineage (GTDB taxonomy): Bacteria > Acidobacteriota > Terriglobia > Terriglobales > Acidobacteriaceae > JABCZH01. The sequence goes on along the minus strand of JABCZH010000014.1, from coordinate 39,551 downwards.
GGGATTTCAATGTTTTCCTGCATTCTTAGATCTTTGGTTCGGACTCTTCGGAGCCTGTTTGCCTACGGCTTGTGGGCAGTTTTGTTAGTGGGAACAGTAGGTGCGGCTGCGCTTTGGATGCCGGCGCAAGATCAGCCGGGTTCCAGCAGTGGACAGCAAAGCCCAGCACCGCCCGAGTCGGGCGGCCCGCAGGGTGACGTCGGCCCCTACGCGATTCCCAAGAAGAAAGAAGAACCGCCGCCTCCACCCCCCACCAAGCCGAAGAAGATTGAAGGCATTGGCGACTACTCAATCCAGGTGAGCGTGCCTCTGGTGGATGTGCCGGTGATGGTCACGACCAAAGACGGGCAGTTTATTTCCAGCCTTAAGAAAGAAAACTTCAAGGTTTACGAAGATGGAGTGCAGCAAACCATCAGCAACTTCAGCATATCGGACGCGCCCATTACTGCCGTGTTGCTGGTCGAGTTCGCGGACCTTGGCTACTATGGCACTGCCATCACCATTGAGACTCTGCGAGCCTCGTACAGTTTTGCTCAGTCGTTGAAAAAAGATGATTGGGTGGCAGTGACCTCGTACGATATAAAGCCGCAAATCCTGGTGGACTTCACGCAGGACAAAGGTGCGGTCCTCGGGGCCTTGAATACGCTCCGCATCCCAGGGTTCGCCGAGACCAACGTGTTTGATGCTTTGTACGATACTTTGGACCGGATCGACCGGGTCGAGGGGCACAAGTACGTCATCCTGATCGGCAGCGGATTCGACAGCTTCAGCAAGCTCAACCTAGACCAGATTTCGAAGAAGATCAAAACCACGAAAGACGTCACTATCTTTACCGTCAGCACAGGTTGGACGATAAGGGAACTATGCGAGGTCAATCACTGCACCGGTTACACGCGGGCAGGAGGCATCCCGATAGACCGGATGGACTACCTGCAGGCTGACAATGAAATGAAGACATTCGCCAAGATGACCGGGGGGCGATTCTACCAGCCACGCTTCGAAGCTGAGTACCCTGGAATCTTCCACGACATTGCCGGAGACATTCGCAACCAGTACAGCCTCGCCTATCACCCGACCAATCCCAGACTCGACGGCAGCTACCGCAAACTGAAAGTCGAAGTGATGGCGGCGGACGGCGGCCCGCTCAAAGTTCGCGATCAGAAGGGCAAGGATGTGAAGTACGAGATCAACGCCCGCGAAGGCTACACTGCGAAACATGTCGTAGACTAGGCGCGGCTAGTGAACGTGGAATAAGCGATCCAACAGAAACATACATCCCACCCCGAGAAAAACCACCAGGGCCATCTTGATTCCGGGTTCGCGATTGACCTCAGGGATCAGGTCGGACGCCGCCACATAGATCGTCACGCCCGCCGAAAGCGGCAGTCCAAAGCTCACCTCGCGCCGGAACACTGCCATGGTCAATACGCCGGCGAAGGTGGCCGCCCCCAAAAGAACCGATGCGCCCCATGCCACGCCCCGGCTGCGGCCACTGGCCAGCATGACGGAGGTGATCGTGAAGCCCTCAGGAATCTTGTGCAGAAAAATCGCAAAGAAGATGATCCAGCCCAGCCAGTTGGAAACCAGGAAGCCGGAAGTAATGGCGATGCCGTCGAAGAAGGTGTGAATGGTAAGCCCAATCAGGACTGAGTACCCCTTGTGAGTGTGGACGAATTGATCTTTGTGGGTCTCTTCGCCGAAGTGGAAGTGGGGAGTGACTGTGTGCTCGAAGAAGTGAACGATGAGATAGCCCACGAGCACCAGGTAGGCAGCGTCTTTGCCGCGCAGTTCCAGGCTGGCGGGAAAGACTTCCACGATGGCGGTTGCCAGCATGAATCCCGCACCCAGCGCGACGAAGTATCTGAGATAAGAGCGCTCCCAGTGCTTCTGCACGATGATCGCGCCACCGAAAACATTGGCGGCAGCGGCGGTTAGGCCTAGCAAAAGGCTGAGAACAATAGGGTGCATTCGCGAGGAGTGATAATACCAGTTCCCGGTTCCCAGTTCCCGATTCTCAGTTAGGCGGCCTTCTTGATGGAGCCGATTAACCCGTTCAGAATGCGGCCGAGTTCGCTGGCGTTATCCAGTAGTTTCTTGCGATACTCCGGGCTGAAATATCTCAGGTTTTGCGCGATTATCAATTGAGTTTCGACCTCGACCAACGAGCCTCTGGCGCGGGTCAAGAAGAAGTGGAATTCCTGGGCCGAGTAGCGTGCTTGACCTTCCGCGATATTGGTCGGAATGAGCACAGCAGCTCTTCTCAGCTGACTCGCCAACCCTTACGTCTCATCACGAGGGAAGAGCTTCGTAGCGGCGTACACGTCCATTACGAAATCCATGGCTTTCTGCCAAGCAATCAGATCACGGTAAGACTGTCCCATAAGGGCCTCCTAACAAATTATGGAGGTTTGCCATCAGGAAAGCTGTGACATGTGAACACTGAGAACTGACATCTGAGAACCGAGAACTGGTTGTCAACCACTATGCCGGATATGCATCACATCGCCATCCTGCACGATGTAGTCTTTGCCTTCGAGGCGCAACGTGCCGCGGGCGCGGGCTTCGGCTTCCGATCCGGCGTCGAGCAGTTGGTCCCAGCGAATGGTTTCAGCGCGGATGAAGTGTTTCTCCAGATCGGAGTGAATGGCTCCGGCGGCTTCCACGGCGCGGCTACGGACGGGAATGGTCCAGGCCCGGCATTCGTCCTCGCCCGCGGTGAAAAAGGAAATCAGGCCCAGCAGCGCATAGGTGGTGCGAATCAGGCGAACCAGGCCGCTCTCTTTGAGGCCGTAGCTGGAGAGAAACTCGGCCGCGTCGGCGTCGCTCATCTCCGCCAGTTCAGCTTCCACCTTGCCGCAAATGGCCGCGGCGCCCGCGTTGAGATGCGAAGCGACTTCTGTCAGCTTGTATTTCCCAGCCGCGTTTTCGAGATCGGCTCCGAGAGTTGTGCTCTCCCCGATATTCAAGACATACAGAATCGGCTTCTCGCTGAGGAACATGAAGCCGCGCAGTCGCTTCTTGTCCTCGGGGGTCATTTCCATTTCGCGCAGGGGGCGCTCCGACTCGATATGGGTCTTCGCACGTTTGAGCAAGTCATTTTCTTTTTCCAATTCCGGCGTGCGCATTTTCTTGAGGTCTTTCTCCAGCCGTTCCAGGCGTTTTTCAATCTGCCCCAAATCGCTGACCATAAGATCAAATTCGACGTTCTTGATATCGCGCAAAGGATCAACCTGCCCCACGTGCGGGATGGAGGGATCGTCGAAGGCCCGAAGCACGTGCGCCAGAGCATCTACCGAGCGCAAATGGGTAAGGTAGGCGGTTTCCTTGAGCGCGTCCTGTCCAATGGCGCCGACGTCCACATATTCGACGGATGCATGCGTCAGTTTCGTGGGATTGTAGAGTGCCGCCAGCCGGTCGAGGCGGTCGTCGGGGACCTTGGCTACGCCTAAGTGCGCTTCGCGAGGATTAGAGTAGGCCTGCTCCGAAAGATTTGCCTTGGTCAAAATTCGAAACAAAGATGTCTTGCCCACCTGGGGTAGGCCGATAATGCCAGTTTTCATGGGATTAGCTTCTAGCTGCTAGCCTTTATGGATTTAAGAGGTCTGGATCAGAATAGATGAAGAAGCCCTTGATCGGCAAAGCCAAAAGCTAGAAGCTAGAAGCCGTGAGATAGACCGCCACCAAGCCCAGCAACAATACTCCGCCTTCAACTCGTGTGGACCATTCGTGCAGCGCATCAAATTGCGCACGGGCGGGATTGTCAGGGGGAACCGAGTCAATCTCGCCGATACTGGCACGCAATGTGTCCATGCGAGGAATGATTCCGAACTGCGAAACCAGCGTGAGGGCAAGCATCAGGACGATCAAAACATTGCGGGCAGCGAATGCGTGCGGCGTGCCACGAGTCAGCTGGTTATGAAGAAGGGAACTCGCCAGGAACACCAGTCCAGAAAAGATGCCCATCCAGTGCAGGATTCCCAGAGTGCGGCCGACAAGGTTGCCGGCAATGTGCCGGGTTGGCAATACGGCAAATGCAGAGGGCGCAACTGCGAAGGCAAAGAAGACAAGCCCGCCGATCCAAACGACCAAAGACAACAACATCAGGAATCGAAGAAAGGACATGCGGACATTATCGGGGGTGAGTTGAGAACTGACAACTGAGAATCGAGAGCTAGCTTACATCGGCACTGGTGCACTGTCCACAATGTCCTGGATCACCTGCTCCGCCTGTTCGGATTTCTTCAGAGTTGAAGCGTAGAGACCGTTGACCACGACCCGGTGAGCAAATACCGGCACCACCAGTGGCTTAAAGTCTTCAGGAGTGCAGAAGGTCCGGCCATCGAGAAATGCGGTGGCTTGGGCAGCGCGATATAGCATTTGGGATCCACGCGGAGACACTCCCAAAGAGAACTGTTCGTTCTGCCGCGTCTTCTGAACAATGGCAAGGGCGTAGCTGACCAGCGATTCATCCACGCGAATGCGAGTCACTGCATCCTGCATTTCCAACAACTCCGCGCCGGTGAGCACCGGCCGCAGCGCTTCCAACTTGGCGGCTCCGGCATCGGAGCGCAGAATCTCGCGCTCGGCCCCGCTGTCGGGATATCCCATACGCACCCGCATCAAGAAGCGGTCCAGCTGCGACTCAGGCAACGGGTATGTGCCGTGATGTTCGACCGGATTCTGAGTGGCGATCACCAGAAACGGTTGTGGCAGGGGATAGGAGTGCGCGTCCACGGTCACTTGCCCCTCGTTCATGGCTTCGAGCAGCGCGGATTGCGTCTTGGGCGTAGTGCGGTTGATCTCGTCCGCCAGCAGCACATTGGTGAAGACCGGGCCGCGTTTGAACTCAAACTCCTGTTCGGCGGCGGAGAAGATGGAGATTCCTAGGACGTCGGAAGGCAGCATGTCGCTGGTGAACTGTACCCTTTGAAAAGTGCAATCGAGAGCTCGGGCGAGCGCCTGCCCCAGAGTCGTCTTGCCGACGCCAGGTACGCCTTCGATCAGCAAATGCCCGCGGGCGAGCAGGCAAACCACCGCCAGGCGGACGACATCATCCTTACCGCGAATCACTTTGCGGAGCGCTTGTTCCAGTTGAGCGGCGCGATGAGAAACAGCACTGGCAGTTTCAGGCGACATTAAAGCGATTTTACTATGGGGGCGATGGGGCGAGCGGTTACGGAGGTTATGGAGCGTTCAGCACTCAGCCGTCAGCACTCAGCCATTCCAGGCTTGGGCAGACTTCACGATCCTGCGATGGCTGAATGCTGAGTGCTGACGGCTGAAAGCTCTTATTGCGTAAACTCCGCCGGCCTTCCCGTCAATCGTTCAATGCGTTTGGCGATGGGCGGATGGGTTGAGAACAGGTTGCCGAAACTCATCCCCAGCAACGGCTGCACGATGAAAAGATGGGCAGTCGAGGGTGAACCTTGCATGGGGATGCGGCGGGAGTAGGCGTCGAGCTTGGACAGCGCACTCGCCAAGGCATAGGGATTTCCTGTGAAATGCGCGCCGGTTGCGTCCGCCTGGTATTCGCGCGAGCGCGACACGGCAAGCTGAATCAACGAGGCCGCAATAGGCGCAAGGATCAGCATGAGCAGCGCCCCGATGCCTCCGCCGCGGCGGTCGTCGCGGTCGCTACCGCCCCATCCCCCGAAAATCATGGCCCAACGTCCCATGCTGGCCAGCATGGTGATGGCGCCGGCGACGGTGGCAGCCACGGAACTGATCAGAATGTCGCGATTATTCACGTGCCCCAGTTCGTGGGCCAGCACACCTTCGAGTTCTTCATCATTAAGCAGATCGAGAATTCCCTGCGTCATCGCCACCGATGCGTGGCTGGGATTTCGTCCGGTAGCGAATGCATTCGGCGACTCGTTCGGGATGACATAGAGTTTCGGCATGGGGATGCCAATCTTCTGCGTCAGGCGCTCGACCACTTCGTAAGCGCGCGGCAGTTGTTCACGAGTTACCGGTTGCGCGCGATACATGGCCAGCGCGATCTTGTCCGAATAGAAATATGAGATAAAGTTCATGACGGCGGCCAAGCCCAGCGCCAGGAACATGCCGTTCTGACCGCCAAAGGCGCGGCCAATGAACATCAACAACAGGGTCAACAGTGTCAGCAGAAACGCGGTTTTGAAGGTATTGCCCATAGATTCTCTCGGTAGGTTAGATGGTATCTGAAGCCTGGGGATTCAGGGCCGGGGCATGGGGCGTGGCCGCGGCTGGTTCCGGTGACAGGGCCCAAATTGTTCCCTTTGGGATTCGGTTCGCAATCTAGGTTGGCGTGTTCTGGGCTAAACCGTACGCCCTCCGAGCCGCCTGCTGGCGGGTGGGGACGCGTCCTCCACCACTTGAATTACGCGACGGGCGAGGCTGCCCTTCCTCCGCGCTTCAACGCCCGTTCCAGCGTCTGGTCGAGCGCCGCTTTGGCCTTTTCATAATCCGATTGCGAGATTTTGCCCTGCTTGTGCTCTACCTCGAGCTGAAACAATTCTTCCTTGAGGGCGTCGAGCAGAAGGGTGGAACGGTTGGTGGTAGCGGGCTTGGTCGCCACTGGCACGTCGATAACTTCGACATCAGAGGCGGCGAACTGCGGCACACTGGCCTTGGAACGTCCTAACACGAAAATCGCGCCAGCCGCGAGCACCAACCCAAAGCCACCGAGGATATACCAGCGATATTTTTCCAGAGGATCGGGCGCGTCAATTGGTGGCCCGAGGCCGCCGCCGGGGCGAGAATCACGACCAGTTGTCGCGCCGCCTACGGGACTCGGAGCACCCGCATTATCATCTCCAGAATCGGTCAGGGTCCCGGTGCCAGAGACGCTGAAGTCAAGCGGCTGGCCGACGGTGGTGTTCGAAGCCACTTGAACGATGGCGTCTGGCTGCCGTGGATCATTCATCGCGACGAACGCGGCGCCCTGCCCAGGCATGAATTGCATACTCTTGGGCAGCATGACCACAAAGTGCTGGGAGCCATAGATCGCTCGCGGGTTGATATTGATCTGGCCGTTATATGGCAAGTGGAAAGCCACTTGGAACTGCGTCTCGCCCGGACGCAATGGAAAAATGAAAGCGTAGCGATCTTTCTCTTTCTGCGGGACCGGGGCGGAGTTGATCGGCTGGCCTCCGGCAGTCTCAGCCATGGACTGATCGATTTGCGCTCCCTCGGGCAGGTAGAACTCAAAATTCTGATCGTTCATCTGGGTGCGCGGAGGGTTCGAGGCGTTGTTGACCGCAAACAAGCGGACGCCTCCCAGTTCATTCCCCTGTGCCTGAAAGCGCATTACATCGGCGGTGACCTGGATGCCGGCTACCTTCTTCGCAACATCGAAAACCTGCACTTCCACTGACGTGGTTCCCGGAGGAGCCATGCGGTGGTAGGTCACTCCCTGATGAATCACCCGAATGAGATGTGGTCCGCTGGCGTCGAGCTTGAGAATGAAGTTGCCTTTGGCATCGGCCTGAGTGCGTCCGGCCTCCTGCATTCCGTTCATCAGGCTGAGGAGTACCACGTCATCGCCAGCCGCAGGCTTGTTGGTGGTGGTGTTGGTGACCGTGCCGGTGATGGTTTGGGCAGAGGCAAGTAGAGGGAGGAGTGCGAGAATGATGAGAATGACAATTGCCGGAGATCTCAAACTCTGGCTCCTTTTTTATTGCCTGCTGCTGAATTCCTTGCGACTTCTTCCAGGTGTGCGATTTCCGACAGCACTGCGGCCGCCTCTTCCTCGAGAGATGTTTTCATTGCCTGATAGTCGGCGTCGGGGAACTTGCCCGCCTTGAATTCGAAACTCAGGTCCCGGAGATTCTCGTAAACCGTTTCCCTGCGCTCCCGCAAGAAAGACAAACGAGTCTTGCGCGGACCCAGATATAGCGTTCCAGGAAGGTAGAAAACGTATACCAGCGTCGCAGTCGCGATAAACATGCAAGCCATGAGGGCGACGGTCATGTTTCAGTCTCCTTACGGGCTTGCGCGCGGAAGCGGTCAAGTTCCGCACCATGCACGGGTGCCGGGGCGTTGGCGGGCAGAACCAGTGGCCGCGAATTCCACCCACGAATGATGAACGTGACCAGCCCCAACCCCAAGACCAGCGCCAGGTAAGGCGCGACCCAGGCGACGCGGTCGAATCCGCTCTTGGTGGGCGCGGCGAGTACTGGCGGGCCGTACTTTTGCACGAACGATTGCAGGGTGAGATCGTCGTTGTCGCCGCGATCGACGGCGGCCACCAGTTCCGCGCGCATTCTGTCAGAATAGGTACAGCCTACGTGATTGCATTCCAGCAGAATCTGATTGCAGCCGCAGACACACATCATGCGATGGCCGAGATCATTAAACCGAGCGGCTTGATCGCCCGCTCCCATCAGCATGGGAATGGCAATGCCTAGAAGAACTATCCGGAAGGCTCGCTTGCTGGCTGCAGTCATCAATCCCCCGCTCCTGCCGGGGCTGGCTGGACGCGAGCTGGAGCCATCACTCTGACCGGCGCGGTATTTGGGATCATGGCAACAACGGTGCCGACGATCATGATCCACACACCTACCCAGATCCACATCACCAGTGGGTTCAAGTGCGCCCTGATGATCGGCCGCCCGGTGTCCGGATTCTGACCCTCGTAAACAACATAGAGATCGTTGCTCACACTCGAACGGATGGAAGGCATGGTCGACGTCTGCTGGCTGGCTTTGTAGAAGCGACGTTCGGGATTAAGCGTGGCAATCTGCTTCCCGCCCTTGAAAACGTTCATCACCGCCCACTCGCTGCCGTAATTGGGATTGTCGTCCTGAGTGTAAGACTGGCAGACCAGAGTGTAGGAGCCGATAGTCAGCTTATCGCCAAAGCCCATTTCCTGTTCTTTGTCTTGGTTAAAAGCGGAACCTGCAAATCCGATCACAACCACAATCACACCAAAGTGGACGATGTAGCCGCCGTAGCGGCGGGTGTTGCGGCGGGTCAACTGCACCATCGAAGCCAGCAGGTTCTGGCCGGTGTGACCGGAGATGACGCGTCCGCCACGCACGAACTCTGAGATTACGGTCAGAGCCACCATCACCGCCAGCGCGATAGTCATAAGCGAATAGAAGTAGGAAACGTCCTTCCACGGACGCATGCCGAACGCCACCAAGACCGCTGCGACTACCAGCGCACCCAGCGCGGGGAATCTGAAGTTTCGCTTCAGACTCTCGGCGGAAGTCCTGCGCCAGGCCAACAATGGGCCGACCGCAGTCAACAGTAAGAGCAGCAAGGCCACGGGGATATTGACACGATTGAAAAACGGCGGGCCGACGGTGACTCTGGTCCCCTGGACCCACTCCGAGAGAACCGGGAACAAGGTTCCCCACAACACGGTGAAGCAGGCGACCAGCAAAAGAAGATTGTTGAACAGGAAACTGGATTCGCGCGAGACCAGTGATTCTAGTCTGTGCTCGCTGAGCAGGTGCGAACGGTTCTTCCAGTAAAAGAAGATGCAGGTTACGAAGATGACGCCCAGGAACGCCACGAACCAGTCTCCGATCGACGACTGCGCAAAGGCGTGCACCGAGCTAACCACGCCACTGCGGGTGAGAAAGGTTCCGAAGATCGAGAGCATAAAGGTGGAGAAGATAAGCCACATGTTCCAGGTCTTCAGCATGCCGCGCTTTTCCTGCATCATCACGGAATGCAGGAAGGCGGTGCCAGTCAGCCAGGGCAGGAAAGACGCATTCTCGACCGGATCCCATCCCCAATATCCGCCCCATCCGAGGACGGAGTACGCCCAATGCATTACGAGAAAAATGCCGCAGGTCAGCAGACCCCATGTCACCATGGTCCAGCGGCGGGTGATGTGAATCCACTTTTCGCCGGGGTAGCGCATGATCAGGGCGGCCAGCGCGAACGCGAAAGGCACAGTGAAACCGACGTAGCCGAGATAGAGCATGGGCGGATGAATCACCATCTCGGGATACTGCAACAGCGGGTTGAGGCCACTGCCGTCGGCCGGGAGCGAACCCTGCATGATGGCGAAAGGATGCGCGGCAAAATTCAGCAGCAACAAGAAGAAGACCTGCACTGCGGCGATGACGACGGAGGCGTGGGCGAAGAGACGCGGGTCGGTTTTGTAGCGCAGCCGCAACACCAGCCCATAGGCAGAAAGCAAGAGCGACCAAAACAGCAACGACCCTTCCTGCCCCGACCACAGCACAGCGAACTTGTAAGGAGCAGGCAGGTCGCGATTGCTGTGATGAAAAATGTAGGCGATGGAAAAGTTATCCTGGAAGGCGGCGGTGACCAGCACCGCCGCCGCCAGGAAAACGATGGCAAAGGAGGCAATTCCAGCGCGGCGAGCGGTTTCGCTCAGACGGGCGGAACTGGGCCCCTCGCGCACCAGCGCCAGTATTCCTGCCAGAAAGGAGTAGGCGGTTAGAGCCAGTGCCAGCAGAAGGGCGAAGCTGCCGATTAGGGGCATAAGAGGGCCTGCGACATTTTTTCAGAAACAGCCCACCGGGGCAACTGGGATCACCCAGAAGCTACAGTGTTTTGCATATTCTGAAAGAAAGGCCGACCCGATGATACTCCTGGACTATGCGCTCTGCTTGTGGTTCTGCCGAGCCATCACTTCGCGCTCGGCCTGTAGCCAGTCTTCGTTCTCGCGACCGGGAGTGCATCCGCGCTCCTGGTACAACTCGTAGGCGCGCTGACGGACCTGGACTTCGAGATCGACATTTTGGGGATTTGCCGGAGAAGCCTTCCGAGGCTGCGACGTCGAGGTCGCTTCCGGCATGGTCAGAACTTGTTTGTTGGATGGTGTGGTGGCGCGTGGCGTTTTTGCTCTTGGCATTTGTAAACTCCTTTACAGAGACAATGATTATGTATGAATTACCCGAAAACACAGCGGCCCACGGCTAAGGTTGGCTCACAAAAATGTATGACGAGTATGGATCAATGATAAATCAGTTCGCGGTGGATGTGTACAAACTGGAAAGAAATTAACCCCACTGAAACATAGTTGATTTTCGATCATTCGATCATCGATCATTGATCAATAGAAATCATGCGACGAGGTTTGAGCGCGAGTGATGTTGAGTGGCGATACGCGCTGGGCCTTCACCGAAATCACGTTATCCTGATTTTGCAGGATTCCCTCCACCATCAGAAATTGTTCGGAACTCAGCAAAAGACGGTTTTGTTGAAATAAATCGGGATTGACAATGGCGTTGGCTACTCCGGTTTCATCTTCCAGACTCAAGAAAACGAATCCTTTCGCAGTGCCGGGACGCTGGCGGGCGATGACGCATCCTCCGATGCGCAGGTAACGTCCGCTGGGAAGTTGCTTGAGGTCGCTGGCTTGCTGTATTCCCATGGCCGTCATCCTTGTGCGGTGATATGCCATGGGATGCGGGCCCACGGTCATGCCGGTGCCGCGGAAGTCGGCTACCAAACGCTCTTCGGCATTCATGGGACGCAGCGGGGATTTCCCGTCGGGCTCGGGAAGGCTGTCAAGCAACGGGCCGGAATGGCGGATAGCGCGTTCGACTTGCCAGAGAGCATCTCTTCGGTGCAGTTTCCAGTTTCCAGTTTCTAGTTTCCAGTGGTTAGACGTACTCTCAACAGTCTTGTCATTCCGAGCGAAGTGAGGAACCTGTTTTCGATCTTCGCTGGAAACTGGAAACTGGAAACTAGAAACCGAATTTAGTGCGCCGATTTCAGCCAGCGTATTCAGTTCATCTTTGCGCAGTTCGGGCACACGATGAATGAAATCGCGGATGGAAGTGAACGGCGCGAGGCCTCGCTGGCGAACCAGGGCTTGCCCGGCTTCTTCCCGTAATCCGCGGGCGTAGCGCAGGCCGAGGCGGAGGGATGGCGTCTGACCGGTTTTGCCAACGACCAACGACCGACGACCAACGACCGAATCCGCTGAATGCTGATTGCTGATTGCTGATTGCTCCAGTGTACAGCTCCAATCTGACTTCATCACATCAATCGGCAGGACTTTCAAGCCGTGGCGCTGCGCGTCTTTCACCAGCGTGGCGGGACGATAGAAACCCATGGGCTGATTATTGAGCAAGGCTGCGGTGAAGGCGGCCAGATAGTGGCACTTCAGATAAGCGCTGGCATAGGCAATCAGAGCGAAGCTCGCGGCGTGCGACTCGGGAAATCCGTAAAGTGCAAATGAAGAAATGGAAAGAACAGTCTGCTCCTGCGCTTCCTGCGAGATGCCGTTCTCGGTCATGCCCGTCCGCAGCCTGGCTTCGATTTCCTTCATGCGCGCCTGGGAACGCTTGAATCCCATGGCGCGGCGCAGTTCTTCAGCTTCGCCTCCGCTGAAGTTGGCGGCCACCATGGCGATGCGCAGCAACTGTTCCTGGAAAAGCGGTACTCCGAGAGTGCGTTTAAGCACGGGTTCGAGCGAGGGATGCGGGTAAGTGACGGCCTCGCGTCCCTGGCGGCGCTGCAAATAAGGATTCACCATCTGCCCGACGATGGGGCCGGGACGGATGATGGCGACCTGCACCACAATGTCGTAAAAGCGCTGCGGACGCAGGCGTGGCAGGCACGACATCTGCGCCCGGCTCTCGATCTGGAACATGCCGATGGTGTCAGCTTTCTGCAGTGTGGAGTAAACAACAGGATCGTCGGCTGGGAGATGAGCGAGGTTCACCTCCTCGCGATAATGATCCTGAATCAACTGCAAAGAATCCTCCAGCACCGCCATCATGCCCAAGCCGAGCAGGTCAACTTTGATGATGCCGAGATCGGCGCAGTCTTCCTTGTCCCACTGCACTACCACGCGGCCGGGCATGGAAGCCGGTTCGAGCGGGACCACGGAATCAAGCTGACCCTGGCAGATCACCATGCCGCCGGAATGCTGGCCGAGATGACGCGGCAAATCCTGCACCGCAACACACAATTCGAAATACTTGCGCAGCCGGGGATGATTCAGGTCCAGGCCGGCGTCACGAAAGCGGTGATCCAGAGTGTCGTGCTGGTCGCGATATTCCCAGGTGGAGACGGCAGCCGAAACTTTCTCGAGGGTTTCGGGATCAAAACCCAGCGCCTTGCCCATTTCGCGGCCAGCCATACGGCTGCGATAAGTAATGACGTTGGCAGTCATAGCCGCGCCGCGCTCGCCATAGCGTTTGTACAAATATTGAATGACGCGCTCGCGCTGGTCGCCGCTGGGAAGATCGAGATCGATGTCAGGCCATTCGCCACGCTCCTCAGAAAGAAAACGCTCGAACAGCAACTCCATGCCGACGGCGTCAACAGCAGTAATTCCCAACGAATAACAGACAGCACTATTGGCGGCCGAACCACGTCCTTGCACCAGAATATTTTCGTCCCGGCAGTAGCGGACCAGGTCCCAGACAATGAGGAAGTAGCCGGCCAGAGCGAGCTTCTCGATCAGCTTCAATTCGCGCTCAATCTGCTGGCGGGCGCGGTTTTGCAGGTCGGCAGAGGCTCGTCCGTAACGCTCGTAAAAACCCTCCCAGGTGCGCTTTTCCAGGAACGACGACATGCTCTCGCCTGCGGGTACAGGGTATTTTGGGAATTCGTATCCCAGATCTTTAAAAGTGAACTCGAGGCGGGAAGACAGTTCCACGGTGTTGGCGAGGGCCTCAGGCAGATCAGCAAAAAGCGCCTGCATCTCCTGTGGCGATTTCAAGTGACGTTCGGAGTTGCGAGCCAGCAGACGTCCCGCGCTGGCCAAGGTTCGATGGTGGCGGAGAGCGGTGAAAACGTCGCACAGTTCGCGCTCGTGAACGGTGGCATAGCAGACGTCATTGGTCGCAAGTAATGGAAGCCGGAGCGAGTGGGCAATTTCTATTGCAGCGCGATTGCGGGCCTCCTGCTCACGATGAAAATGGCGCTGGAGTTCGACGTAAACATTGGTGCGACCAAAGATTTCAGTCAGATGCTCAATGCAACTGTGCGCGGCGTCCATCCCACCATTTTTCAGAGCGAGAGCCAGCGGGCCATGGTGGTCGCCGGTGAGGCAGATCAGTCCTTCCGCATGTTCTTGCAGCTCTTCTTTATGGACTGTGCCTTCGCCCTTGGCCGCGCGCAGTTTCATTTTGGTGATCAAGCGGCAAAGGTTCTGATAGCCAACGCGGGACGAGACGAGAAGTGGAAGGCGGAATTGATCCGTGTGAATCCGTGTAGATCCGTGGCCCAGGGATTGCGCCGTCACATCCGCCCCAATATGCGCTTTCAGTCCCGTTTTCTTCGCAGCCATGTGAAAACGCGGTGAGCCATAGACGCCGTCGCGGTCGAGCAGCGCCATGGCCGGCATATTAAGGTTGGCGCAGGTGGCAATTAAAGTTTCAGGCAGGGAAGCGCCTTCGAGAAAACTAAAAGCAGAGCGGGAGTGGAGTTCGATGTACATTGCAGCACAGCTTTCAGCACTCAGCATTCAGCCAATCACTGAGTGCTGAATGCTGAGTGCTGATTGCTTTAATCGTAAGTGCCTTCCAACAACCAGCGCCCGTCCAGCAGATCTCGCACCAGGCGATATAACCCAATACTGGTCTCTTCCTGCACCGCGATGTCCCATTCATCGCGCGCCCAGCCTTCCTGCTCCCACCAGTCTCCCGAAGAACGCCAGGGGCCGGCTGCCCAGAGGATTTCGCCACGAGTCTCTTTTTGCCTAGGGCAGGAAATAAAAGTTGGCCTGCCCTCGCACAGGGTAACTGTGACTGCGGCCGGGGGACGGAAAATGCGTAGCGCAGTGACCAGATCGTCAGAACCATCAGTTAATTCACCACGGAGATACCCTTCGGCTGCGCTCAGGGCAGGCTCCGACACGGAGGAAAACGAATGGTTGGCAGTAAAACGCTGCATGCGGAATCCCTGGGGGCGATGCGTGTCCAAGATTTCGAGGGAGCCGACTTTCTCTTCTCCCACGATGGCTGCGATTCGCGCCAGCGTGAGCTCCAACTTTTCTGGTTCGGGCGATGGTGGAAGAAAAAGTCCGCTTTGCCCGGGCCGCGGCCGCACCGGTTCCGCCGCCAGATGAATTTTGACGATGGGAGCGCCGGGCGGATGGGCCTTCAAATCGAGTTGCAGCAGTTTGAGGAAAGTCTTGGAATCGAGTAAGGGCAGGGGCAGACGGAGGGTGCGGTGAAAGCGCTGCCGAGCTTGCGCTCGAACTGGACGGGCGGGGTCGCCCGTCCCCACACTTTCTTCTTGATATTCGCTGGCCAGTTCGAGTTCCAGCCGTAATTCCTGGGTTGCCAGGGCGCGCGCGGCCAGGCGGGAACACAGACGATCCAATAACTGACTCAGCAAAAACGCCAGAGGCTCCAGCAGAGTTAGCGGATATTCCAGCTCGATGGCCTCCTCGAACACTAGCGGAGGGTCAACTGGAACCAGGGTGCGTACAGTCTCACCCCGGGCCAGTTTCTGCAAATATACTCCGCGCTGTCCCGTGCGCTCGCTCAAAGCTACGTCTGGCAGCGCGGCCAAATCGCGCAGATTACGAATCCCCCAGCGATGCAGTGTTTCCAAAAGCTGTTCGGATTCATGCACTCCCGCGGCCAAGAGTTCCACCGGCAAATTTCCCAAGCGTTCAGACTCCTTTCCTTCCGGGATCACGGTTACGCCACGGAGTCCGCAAGCTGCAATGACGGCGGTATCGGGATTGGCAGCTACAGCGACATTCGCGGTGAGTCCAAGGTCCAAGGCACGGTGAGCGATGTTGCGGGCGATTTCAGGAAGGGCACCGAACAGCAACTCCATGCCAAGAAGATCGAGAACGATGGTGTCGGGTGCGGCATCTTCCACCCGCGGCGAAAATGACTGCGCACAATCGAGCAGAGCAGCATGAGCGGCGGCTTCCTGAAGTACAGATCGAGTGCGGAATGCCAGGCCGCTGCAGGCTTCGATTTGCAGCTTGGTCATTCCCGGCGTAACGCCGGCGCAGCGAGCGTTTTCGTTTACCGCGAAAACTTTCTGCAACGGAGGTTTCCCCTCGAGCACGGCGAGAGACTGCGATCGCAAGCCGGGCTCAGTGCGGAGGAGCGCCTCCACGGGAAAATCCGGCACGAAGATACAAGCAAATGCCATAGAAGAATTGATTCATTAAGAAATTGAATTATGAGTCATTGAAATCCTTCATCCGGCGCGTACGGTTTTGGTGACAAAGGCGGCGGTGGCAGATTGCGCCGGCTTGCGTGGGATTCGCGACCGCAGGATTTCAGTCTCGACACGAAATCCATCCAGAAGTTCTGCATGAGACAGGGTTTTTAAAACTGAGAGCTGAGGGCTGAGGGCTGAAAGCTTTTTCGCTGCCTTCACTTTCAACAGCAGCGCAGCGCAGGTCTGTGCGCAGGGTGCCTGCGTGACTACGAACAGCACCGTGGGCGTGTGCTCTATCGCCCGCTGAAAACGGAACCAGGAAGTAAGCGGAATGCGGCGAGCAACTTTCAGCGCCACGTCACCCAGATCAATGATCACCAGGCCGAAGCCGCCGCTTTGCAGAAGCAGATCGGTGACCCGCAGAGCCTGCTCAACTGGAGGTCCCATTCGACAACGATAGGGATCCTCATGTTTCTGATTGGTTTTCTCTGTGTCTCTGTGTCTCTGTGGTGGATTTGTCTTGCATCGCACCCATAGCATGCTTTCAAAATTCACGGCTGCCAGTGCGGCTGTCACGGGATCGAAGGCATCGCTTACATCCACCAGCGCGCAAGCTTCCTGGCGCTGGGTGGCTGCCGCCAGCACCGCCAGCAGCAAGCTGGTGCGTCCGGAAGACACTGGTCCGCAAACTTCGGTCAGGCCGCCGCGCGGCAGTCCGCCGGTGAGAGCATCTATCTCGCGCACTCCACTCGAGACCATCTCCGGCGTAGGCCGCACCGTTAGCCGCGAAGCTGGAGTGACCTCTGCCAGCTTGGGTAACGCAGCCAGGCGCTCGAAAACCCGAGCCGGTGAGTTCGAGACAACCGAAGCCACGGGACGACGCACCGCCTCCGTGGGAAAAAGCGGAATCGACGACATAGAAAACCTCAAATTTCAGGGAACGCCAGGGCGGGACTAGCCCAGAGGCGAGTGTATATTCTCTTTTTGTTCGCCTACAGAATTGTCCCACCCAGCCAGGGGTTTGTCAATCGAAAATCCTTTTGGCCGGAATCCTTTTCCCGCCAGCCTACGTATAACGCTCAGGCAGGCTAAAGGGAGGCACATATGATGGAACCATGGTTGGACCCGATTCGCTTCGGCACGTGGTATGGCGGCCTGGGCGGAGGATTGCTGGGTTTGTCAGGGGCTGTTCTGGGGGCAGTAACCGCCGCGCTGGCTCCCAAGGGTAAAGGCCGGAGCTTCATTTTGGGCGCCTTCACGTTCATGAAATGGGTCGGCTTGGTAAACCTGGTGATCGGCCTTTATGCCGTTTATGAACGGCAGCCGTACGGGATTTGGTATCCGCTGTTGTTGATCGGATTCCTGTTTGCGCTGTTGTTTTCGCTCTTGCGCCCCATCGTGTGCAAGCGCTACGACGAAGCCGAACAGCATTCGATAAGCGCCGGCACCTTGCGACGCGCGTAACGTGCCGGCGAGGGCGGCTTGGCGACCTGCTTTGTTATAATCACGTTCTGCCCGGATGGCGCTATCGTCTAGGGGTTAGGACGGAAGATTCTCAATCTTCAAACCCGGGTTCGATTCCCGGTAGCGCTACCAGTTATATATCGCGAAAGCCCGCTAACTCAGCCGGTTTGTTTTTGCTTCAGGTGCCGAGGCTAACGGAGTGGGGCGTCCGCATCCCGCCTAAAGCAAATTTCCAGAAGCTGCTATGCCTGGAACGCCCGCTGCCCGCCGGGTCGCGAACAGGTGGACCGCCGGGGTGATGATCAGCGACAGAATCATGGAAAGGACCACGCCTCCAATCACGGCAATCGCCAGGGGCTTCAACATCTGCGAGCCCGCACCCATGGCAAAAGCCAGAGGCAGCATTCCCGCAACCGCGGCAAGAGCAGTCATGACGATGGGTCGCAGCCTGCGGCGGCCTGCTTGAATGATTGCTTCTTCAAGCGAGAGTCCCGCGGCACGGAATTTCTGCTCGGCATCGAGCAGCAGAATGCCGTTCTTGGCCACGATTCCAATCACCATGATCATCCCCATAAAAGATGAAATGTTGAAAGTAGTGCGGGTGATGAACAGGGCCAGAAATACTCCGCAGGTCGACAGCACCGCCGAGGTAAGAATCGCAAGCGGAGCGGCAAAGGTTCGAAACTCAAACAGCAGAACGATGAAGACCAGCACAACGGCCAGAAACAGCACCAGGACGAGATCCCGGAATGATTTCTGCTGCACCTGATAGGTTCCACCATACACCACTCGAATCGAAGAAGGCAGACCCAACTGCTCCACGCTTTTCTTGACACTGGCAACACCTGTGCCCAGGTCCACGCCTTCCAGACGCGCCGAGACCACCACTTGGCGCAGCAGGTTCTCGCGCCGGATCTCCGTCTGGCCGGTTATCTCGGTCAGGGTGGCCAGCGATCCGAGAGTAGCCGTTCTGCCTGTCGAACTCACCAGGAGTGTATCGCGCATTGCATCCAGTGAAGCTCGATTCCGTGCCGGAAAGCGCACGCGCAAGGTGTATGCGCGATCATGACTAACTACGGGAGTGGTCGACGGCTCGCCCTCAAGAATGGCGGCCGCGTCGGTGGCAACCTCTTCGGGAGAGAACCCGGCTCGTGCCGCAATCGAGGGGTCGACCTGGAACATCACAGCAGGTCCGCTGATGGTGTTGTCGATTCCATTCAAGACGTCGACCACGCCTTTATCTTTGGAGATCGCGTCCGCAACTTTCGGCGCCCATCCCTCGAGCGCGGTTGCATCTTGAGAAAACAACTTGATTTCAACCGGCTGCGGCTCTCCCGTCAGGTCGTTGATCATGTCCTGAAGAACCTGCACGAATTCGACGTCGATGACTGGTTCTTCAGTTCTTATTTTCTCGCGAACTTCGGCGATTACTTCTTCGATATCCCGGCTGCGTGACGGCTTTAGCTTCACGGAGATGTCGCCGGTATTGGCCTCGGTCACCGCCGCCAGGCCCAGTTGCAGGCCGGTTCGCCGCGAGGTGTTCTCGACCTCGGGAGTATCGCGCAAGATCCGCTCCAGGTGGCCAACCACACGATTGGTCTCGGCCAAAGAACTGCCCGCGGGCATGATGTAGTCGAGAATAAAGCCACCTTCGTCCATGGCCGGCAGGAGGTCGGAGCCCGAAAATTGATAGCAAGCGAAGGCAATCACGATCAGACCTAGACTGAATGCGGCGAGCAAACGGGGACGCTTCAGAGCTCGCCGGAGCCAGCGTTCGTGAAAGGCGATTGCCGTGCGAAAAAAGCCACTCAGTGATGCTTCCTCGACTTCCATCAGGTGACGAATGGGCTCGGCGTCGGGCTCAAAGGAAACCTCGTCGGGAGTTGCTTCCTGATCGGAAGGCATTTTGGCAGACCCCCTGATCAGGAACTGGCTGAGTGCCGGAGTCCAACTGAGCGCGAGCACCAGTGAAGTCAGCAGCGAGACCGACATGGTCACCGCCAGAGCGCGGAAAAACGTACCCGTCACGCCGGTGATGGAAATCAGCGGCAGAAAAACGACAATGGGAGTGACGGTCGAGCCGATGAGCGGAACTGTGATTTCACGGAGGGCGCTGTGGATGGCTTGCACCCGCGTTTGCCCTGCGTCGCGATGCAACACTATGTTTTCAACCACCACAATGGCATCGTCGATGACCAAACCGACGGCCGCAGCCAGGCCGCCGAGCGTCATCAGGTTAAAACTCTCTCCCAGCAACTTGAGCGCTATAAATGTCACGGTCATGGTCACCGGAATCACCAGACCAGCCACCACCGACGTGCCCCAGTCACGGAGAAAAATCACGAGGATAATCGAAGTCAGGATGAGCCCGATGAGGATGGCGTCACGAACGCTTGCAATTGATTCCTTAACGATGTCGGACTGGTCGTAATAAGGATGAAGTTCGATTCCGGGCGGCAAGGATTTGCGAATCCTCTCGACTTCCGCGTGCACCTCGTCCGCCACCTGCACGGAGTTGCTGTCCGGCTGCCGGTCGATGGTCAGCAGAACTGATGGCTTACCGTTGGCGGTCACAATCGTATAAAGCGGGCGAACCGCCGGCTCCACTTTCGCGACATCTCCCACTCGCACGGGCACGCTCGCGGGGGTTGTCTTGATGACGGCGGCTCCGATTTGTTGCGGATCGCGCACTTGTCCACTAACCAGCGCGAGGTACAGCTGGTGGTTGCGTTCAAGCAGACCGGGAGAGTCGATCAGATTAGTACGCCGTACCGCTTCCAGTAGATCGGTAACCGTGACACTCGCCTGCAAGAGCTTCGCGGGATCGGGGACGATGTGAAACTCCGGCTCCTGGCCACCTTGCACAATGACGCGGGCCACTCCGTCGAGACGGTTGAGGCGAGGCTTGAGTTCGTAGGTGGCCATTTCCCAGAGCTGCGTCTGTGGAACCGAGTCGGATGTGAGGCTGTAGCCGAGAATGGGAAAGCTGGCGAAGGTCATGCGATGAGCTTCCACTTTCGCGGACGGAGGCAGGTCACGTTGTGCGTTGGATAGTGCTGCATTTACGTACTGCAGGGTTTGGAACATATCCACGTTCCAGTCGAAGAACAGGTCAATTTCCGCCGATCCACGGCTGGTAATGGAACGTACCTGGTGCAGGCCAGGCACACTGTTCACAGCCTCTTCGAGGGGCCGCGTCACGGTCACCATCATCTGGTCGATGGGCATTACGCCGTTGTCGACGGCGATCAGAATCCGGGGAAAATTGGTGTCGGGAAAAACCGACACCGGGATGGTGAAGGCGACGTAGATTCCAAGAATGGCGAAGGTGATGATCAGGACGAGAATGGAGCGCGAGTGGCGAGAAAACCAGTAGGAGCGTTCACCGTTGGTTGCGGCCATCGCGCTACTTGGCATCCTTTTCAGCCCCTTGTCCGGCGGGGGCCTGGCCGGTCTTATCGGACTCCTGCTTGTCGGAATTCTGGGCGGCCTCGATGCGAATCTTGGTGTTGTCGGGCAGGCCATAGGAGCCGGATGCGATAACTTGATCGCCTTCCACAAGGCCGTCGAGAATCTGCACTTCATCGTCCTGCCGGATTCCGGTCTTTACTGTCTTCTGGTGCGCCTTGTTGTCGGAACCGGCAAGCATCACATAGCCGCCCCCGTCGGGTGTGGTGAGGACGGCAGATTGTGGAACGACAATCGAGTTCGGAACTGAGCGCGCGAGCATGGAAATTTGCACGCTGGTTCCGGGACGCAAGCGTCCCTTCGGATTCTTTGCCTGCACCCAGACTTCGACCGTCGTGCTGTTCGGATCAAGCGCCGGGCTGACCACCGTCACCTTGCCTTCAATAGGCTCGTCTTCGCCAGGCACCCCGCCGGGAACACTAATCGTGCCCGTGTCGCCGAGCTGCAACAGTGCTGCCTGCTCCTGCGGGATATGGGCCCGCGCAACCACAGAGCTGGTATCCATAACCGTAAGCAGAGGTGTTCCGGCGGATGCCAGCTCTCCCGGATACAGGGGACGGTCGGTGACAATGCCGTCGATCGGGCTACGGATTTCCGCGTAGTTAAGCTGTGCCTCAGCGCCGAGGTACTTTCCTTTTGCCGATTCCAGCTGGCCAGCCGCAGACTTGAGCTGTTGCTGCTTACCCCCAGCCATCAAAGCGTCGAGGTGGTGCTGCGCAATTTCATACTGACTCTTTGCCTGAGTGAGAGCGACCGCGGCTTGATCGAGGTCTTTGCGAGGCAGGGCGCCTTGTTGATACAGATCCTGCCGACTGTCGTAGAGTTTTTGCTCGGCCTCTAGAGCCAGCTTGGCCGCCTGCGCGTCGCCTTGCGCTTTCTGGATGTCCTCCGGCAAGGTGGACGCGGTTGCAATCGCATAGTTCGCCTGCGCCTGATCGTACGCTCCCTGGTTGTCTCGAGCGGCGGCGGCCAAGTCGCTATTTTCCAATGTGGCAAGCAGCTGTCCCGCATGAACTTTGCTGCCGCGATTGACATAGAATGCTTTGATCGGCGCACTGATCTTGGGAACAATCGCTGACTGCGCGAGTGGGTACAGAATCGCCTCCGACGTTACCATTTGCTCGATCGTCGCCTTCTTCACCGCAACAACCTGAACGCTGACGGTAGGCTCCGGCTGCTTGTCCGCCGAGCAGCCCAGCGCACACGCGAGAACCGGGATGATTGAAGCCAATGAAAGAATTGGGCGAAGCCGCGTGGAGCTGAAGCGAGCGCCGACGCGGGGTTGTTGCCGCACCCAACTTTGGCCCGGCCCGACGCTGGCGGTGTAAGGCAAGAATTCGTTTCTGGCCTGGATCATTCCTCTTAGAAGCTCCCCGTCAGGGTTTGCAGGTTCGCAAGAGCGACCTGGAAACGGACCTGCCCATCATCATACGCATTGCGGGCCAGCGTCAGCGTATTTTGGGCATCCACGACCTCGAGCACAGTGCCTTCGCCCGCCTGGTAACGCAAAGTAGTCAAACGCAAACTGTCGGACGCAAGTTCCGTAGTTTGACTTAGCGATTCCAGTTGGGCGCGTGCCGTCTCGCTTTCATCATAGAACGACCGTAAATCGGCGAGGAGGCGACGTTGTGCGAAGCTCAACTCCACGTGCGCCTGCTGCCGCCGCAAATCCGCCTGCTTCACTTTGCTGTAGCCGGCTCCCCAGTTCCATATCGGCAGTTGCAGGGTGGCCGAGGCCGCATAGCCAAGGTTCTTGAGCCCACTTCGATCGCGCACGGCGAACTGATTGGCATCGATGCCATAGAAATAATCCAGGCCCAGCGAAGGCAGCATGGCTGTCCAGGCTACTCTTTTTTCCTGGTCGGTTTGCCGCAGGGAGGCGAGCGCGACGCGAAGCTCCGGGTTGTTCCTGGTTGCGGCAGTTTGTACCTCGACGAGACTGGGCAGCGGATCAGGCGACCGTAAGTCATCTACAACCGAAAAATTCTCTTCGAAATTCGGGAACAGCAGCACGGCAAGATCGAGACGGCTCTTATTCATCTCTAAGAGTGCATCCTGCAGTTCGCGCTGTTGCTGCTGGCTTTGAATCTGGGCCTTGATCACATCAGAGCGCGCGACCTCGCCGCCGTTCTGCAGCTTATGGCTGATATCGAGAAAGCGGCCGGCTTCCGAGGCCGCCTTTTGTGCAGTCGCATACTTGCGTTGTGCCACGACGTATCCGTAGTACGCCTGCACGACGGTGACGACCAGCCCCCGGGTTGCAATCTCCGACTTCGCGCGCGCCAGAGCCTCAGTCATCTCGACCCGTCGATATTCGGCCAACATTCCCGGGGAAAGCGCCTGATGAACGTTCCCCTGCGCGATGTACTCGTGGAGTCCGTTGTTTGCAATGTAGCGTCCGGAAAGAGAACCATTCCCCTGAGTGTAAAGAAACTGCATGTTGTAGGTGACGTTGGGCAGGAGTTGTGCGCGACTTTGCACTGTGTCCTGATGAGCCACCCCCAGTTCCGTGAGAGCGGCCCGGAACTGCGGATCATTCGCCTTGGCGCGTGTCAGAGCATCCTGCAGAGTGAGGACCAGGGGCGCTCGCCCGAAATCAGTATCTGCGGTCGCTGCCGGCGTTAGTAGCTGTCCGTTGACTTGTGAGAGTGTCGCGGTTTGCGGCTGACCCTGTCCATACCCTGGAACAGCCAGAAGAGTGCCCAGCAACACGATCCTCGTTAGCGCGTCAAGTCTTCGATACACAGTGGTGAACATTGAGCCTCCAAGCCAAAATATGAATGTGATTTTAACTCGGGCCAATCCCCGCGATTAGCGGGTTGCCGATTGCCACGACTCTGTCTCTTGTAACTGCATATTTGAAGGAGTTGACCCTCAAAGGTACTGAACCCGCAGGTTCAGCGGAGGAGATGAACAATAGTCCCGAAACGCAGATTAAGCGAAGCTGAAACGGTGCAATCGGTGGGTTGAACCGTCATCCAGATTCCCGGTAGCTAGGAAATCCTTCCTCCCATTCCATGTTAGTTTCTTAACTAAGGAGAGTGTGTCTGATGAGAGCGTTCTTGATGCTTGTCTTAGGAATGATTTTAGGGGCTGCAGCCATTGTGGTCGGTGTCTACTTCTACTTCGCTACGGGCCAGGCGCCCGTGGCCACATCAGCATTCCCAATGCCTTTTGAAAAGAAGCTCGCGCACTGGGCTTTGAACGCAACCGTTGGCCGCGAGATGCCGAAGACGGTTCCGCTTCAGCCCGACGATGCCAATCTCGCTGCTGGCGCACAGATCTATCGTGAACATTGTGCGGTGTGTCACGGACTTCCAGAACAGAAGCCGACCCTGATCGCTGCCGGTATGTATCCTCGTCCTCCGAAGCTGCTGGAGGGGAAAGGTGTCACAGACGACGAGCCAGGAGAAAGTTATTGGAAAGTTGCGAATGGAATTCGTCTAACCGGCATGCCGGGCTTCCGGCCCAGATTGTCGGAAACACAAATGTGGCAGGTGAGTTTGTTGGTGGCCAACGCCGACAAGCTCCCGAAGTCCGTTCACGACAACCTGTCCGTGCCTATGGTGACCGACGAGAAAGCTGTACCGACGAAGTAGGCGAGACACTACCGAGTCACAGCACAGCGTCGGACATGCCGTGCTATACTCCCGCACCGTTGCGAGTAGCGACCCTTGATTGACCTTCCCACAGCCTTTAACGCTGCTGCGCATTTTGTGGATCGCAATGTCCACGAAGGAAGAGGCATCAAGACCGCACTGGAATGCGGTGACCAGCGCGTCAGTTACCAGCAACTGCTGGAGCGGATCAACCGGTTTGGTAATGTCTTGCGCCAACTCGATGTGAGTCCGGGGGAACGGGTGGCGCTCATTCTGCTGGATGGGCCGGAATTCCTATATTGCTTCTTCGGAGCCATTAAGATCGGCGCCGTGGCAGTTCCTATCAACACCCAGCTAAAGGCGCCAGAGTACGAATACGTTCTCAATGATGCTCAGGCGCGGGTGGTGGTGGTCAGCGATGGTCTGCTTCCCCAACTGCGAATGATTTCCCGAGAAAATCTCAATTACTTGCGTGAGGTTGTGGTGGTAGGTGAGAGGTGTCAACCGCATCTCTCGTTTCACGAACTTCTGACCGGCGCATCCCCGGACTTGGAAGCCCAACCTACCGGCAAAGATGACGCCGCCTTCTGGCTCTACTCTTCGGGCAGCACCGGGCCGCCCAAAGGCTGCATCCATCGGCACCGCGATATGGCGGTGTGCTCGGAGCTGTACGCCAAGGGCATACTGCGAATGAACGATCGCGACCGCTGTTACAGCGTGGCACGACTGTTCTTCGCATATGGCCTGGGCAATACCGGATATTTCCCGCTGTCCTGCGGAGCTACGTCGATACTCTCCCGCGAGCGGCCCACTCCTGCCGGCATCTATGCGGACATCGAGCGCTACCGGCCGACTCTGTTTTTCTCCGTGCCCTCAAATTACGCGGCATTGCTGGTTCATCCACACAAGCAGGGAAGCGAGTTCGACCTTTCCAGTGTGCGCCACGCCATCTCAGCCGGCGAAGCTCTTCCTGCGCCTCTATTCGAGCGGTTCAAACAGCGCTTTGGAGTGGAGATTCTTGACGCTTGGGGCTCGACCGAAACCCTGCATATGGCGATCTCGAATCGTCCGGGAGAAGCCCGGGCCGGGTCGAGCGGCAAAGTCATTCCCGGTTACGAGGCCAAGCTGGTGGACGAACGTGGCGAAGAGACCCCGCAGGGGGAAATCGGAAGTCTATTGATCAAGGGAGACTCCACCTGCGCCGGTTACTGGAATCAGCAGGAAAAGACCTCAGAGACTTTTCCAGGGCAGTGGTTTCGTACCGGAGACAAATACCTGCAAGATGAAGAAGGCTACTTCTGGTATGCAGGCCGCGCCGACGACATGTTCAAAGTCAATGGCCGGTGGCTGAGTCCTGTCGAAGTGGAGAGTGCCCTGATTGCCCATCCAGCGGTACGCGAGGCTGCCGTAGTCGCGCGCCAAGGCGAGAACGGCCTGACCAAGCCTGCGGCCTATATAGTGCTGAAGTCTGACGCCAGGGCTGATGATGCACTCGTGACCGATCTGCAAGATTGGGTGGCGCAGCGCATTGGCGCTTACAAACGTCCGCGCTGGATAAGTTTTCTCTCCGAGCTTCCCAAGACTGCCACGGGGAAAGTGCAGCGGTTCAAATTACGTGAGTTGCAGGCCGACCAAGCCCACAATAGCCTTCATTCGGGCGCCTGAAAGACCCAGGTCCACGTAGGCTCGAGGTTGAGCTGGCGCAGTTTGCCATGCGGCTCACGTTTCCCCGTCTCAAGCGTCCTAATCAGGACGATACTTTTGCCAGCGTTCCGTCCTACGGGAGAGAAGAGATGCAGCTCATGGAGGATGCTCGGTACGCGATGCGGCAGTTTTCGCAGGCTTCAGGTTTCACCATTACAGCAGTACTGACCCTGGCGCTGGGAATCGGCGCTACCACGGCCATTTTCACCCTGGTGCACGCGGTGTTGCTGAAGTCGTTGCCGGTGGCTAAACCGGGAGACTTATACCGCATCGGGGGCGTGGACGACTGCTGCGTCACCGGCGGCTTGCAGCAAGACTGGACGCTTTTCTCCTACGATCTATACAAGACGTTTCGCGATGGCACACAGGGCTTTGCGGAACTGGCCGCGTTCCAGGCAGGCCACAATCTGGTTGCGGCGCGGCGCGCCGGAAGCTACCACCCGGCCGAGTCCATGGTTGGGGAATACGTCTCCGGAAACTATTTCTCTCTGTTCGGTATCAGCGCTTTTGCCGGGCGCGTGCTCTCTCCGCAGGATGACCACAAGGGCGCCGACCCTGTCGCCGTAATGAACTATCGCACCTGGGTCCAAAAGTACGGGCAAGACCCCTCGATCGTGGGCGCTGCTTTTGCTTTCAACGGACGATCCTTCACCGTGGTGGGAATCGCGCCCCCGGGATTCTTCGGCGACCGATTGGAGACCAATCCGCCTGCATTCTGGATACCGCTAACGGCCGAACCCTTGCTGACCACTTCGACCGCACTTTTGGACCAGCCCCATTTGAACTACCTGGATCTGATGGGAAGGATTCAGCCCGGCGCGGATGTGAAACGCATTGAAGCGCAAATGAAACTAGAGTTGCAACAGTGGCTGTCGAGTCCGGTAGCCGAACTCAAGACGGAAGAGCGCGGCCTGATTCCCAAGCAGACTTTGCGCTTTGCTCCCGGCGGTTCGGGGGTGCGCGAGATGCGGGATGAATATCAGGACGGCCTGCACCTGTTGATGTGGATTTCGGCGTTTGTCCTGATGATTGCCTGCGCCAACGTGGCGAACCTCATGCTGGTGCGGGCGACTACCCGCAAGCAACAAACCTCGATCCGCGCCGCCTTGGGTGCCCCGCGTTCGCGGCAAGTACGGCAGGTGCTGACAGAGAGCACGCTGCTGGCGCTGCTAGGCGCGGTTGCCGGAGTGGGTCTGGCTTATGGAGGCACCCGGCTGATTCTGCACTTGGCATTTCAGAAGAGCTATGTGCCGATCCAAGCCTCGCCTTCGTTGCCGGTTCTGGGTTTTACTTTTCTGGTATCGCTGCTGACGGGCGTATTGTTCGGCGTTGCTCCGGCCTGGATGACGGCGAATGCCGATCCTGCCGAGGCTTTGCGCGGCGCGAACCGTTCCACGGTACAAGGCGGTTCGTGGACACAGAAATCGCTGGTGGTGTTGCAGGCGGCGCTATCACTGGTGTTGTTGTGTGCCGCTGGTTTGCTGACGCAGAGTCTGCGGAACATGCACAATCAGCATTTTGGGTTCGAGACCGCGAATCGTTACCTCTTGCACGTCGATCCGCAGATGGCAGGCTACAAGCCGGACCAGCTTGAGGCGCTCTACCGGCAACTCCGCGGAAGTCTGGCCGCGGTTCCCGGCGTCAAGCAGGTTAGCTACTCGCTCTACATGCCGATGGAAGGGAACAACTGGGGCGAGACGGTCTATCTCGAAGGCCAGGCCCCGCCTCCGCCCGACAGCAACGAGAACGAGGCCTCTTGGGTGCGGGTTAGCGATGGATACTTCGACCTGATCGGCACCAAGATCGTGGAGGGGCGGGCGATCTCAGAACAGGACGCGCAAACCACACGTCCGGTCGCGATGGTGAATCGTACCTTCGAGAGCAAGTTTTTCAAGGGTGAAAGCGCGCTGGGGAAACACTTCGGCGACCTGGATACGAAGTACTCAGGAAAGTTCGAGATCGTGGGAGTAACGGAGGACACGCGGTACCGCGGCCCGAGGCGCAAGGTGCCGCCCATGTTCTTTCTGCCTGCAGCGCAGAGGATGAACTATGACCAGCCGCAGGACAATCGATTCGAGGACGCCAACCATTATCTCGATTCGATAGAAGTGGAAACCGTAGGCCAGCTCCAGGGTCTGGAGCCGCAAGTGCGACAGGCAGTAGCGCAGGTCAATCCCGACCTGGCGATCATCGATTTCACCAGTTTCGCGGAGACGGTGGAAGCGAACTTCAGCCAGCAGGAAATGATCGTAAAACTGACGTCACTATTTGGATTCTTGGCGCTGGTGTTGGCGTCGATCGGTCTTTATGGTGTGACCGCGTATTCGGTCGAACGCCGCACTAGTGAAATTGGCATTCGTATGGCGTTGGGAGCGGACCGAATCAACGTACTGAAACTGGTGTTGCGCGGGGCCTTCCTGCAGGTCGGAATCGGGCTGCTGATCGGAATTCCCGTGACCATCCTCGGCGGACGCGCGATGGCGGCCCAACTGTTTGGAGTGAAGCCCTATGACCCGAGTATTCTGCTACTGACCACTGCGGTGCTGAGCTTCGCGGCGCTTGTCGCGTCCGTGG
This sequence comes from Acidobacteriota bacterium, assembly GCA_013289795.1. Taxonomy (GTDB): domain Bacteria; phylum Acidobacteriota; class Terriglobia; order Terriglobales; family Acidobacteriaceae; genus JABCZH01. Next base: position 10,689 of record JABCZH010000014.1, on the reverse strand, counting down.
TACCGGCTCGCCGGGCGGCATCCATCGAGCCGATGAGGGCATTGAGAGCGCAGTAGAGCGACTGCGTTCCTTCGCCGTCAATTTCTCATTGTCCGAACACGTACGCTGCGCCGGGAGAGCTGCTCTTAGGCGCGCCCGCGACCATGGTTTTTCCACTGACGGCGACCGACACACCCATGAGGTCGGCAGACGCGCCATCCGATGCGGTCACCTCGGCGTAGGCGTGCCGCGTGTTCTTCCATCCAGAAGCGGGAAGAACATAGGCGTAACCTGCGCCTTGCTCGAGGTTCACGCCGATATTCGCTCCCGGCGCTCCCGCCACGATTGCCTTGCCAGCTTCGTTGATTCCCACGGATTGGCTGAAGCTGTCGCCCTGCGCCGCATCGGGTGCTCCCAGAGCGGCGGTGAAATTTCCTGTGCTGGCCCAGCCAGTTGGCGGCTCAACATAAACATAGGCCGCTCCATAGGCGGTAAACGCCCCGGGCGCCCCTGCCACTACAGTGCCGCCGCCGATGGCAACAGAGAATCCGACGTTGTCACTGGCTTTGCCGTTCAAGGTGCTCAGTTCGGCGGTCTCGGTCATGTCCGTCCAGCCGCCCGTGGGTTCCACGTAAACGTAAGCTGATCCCTGAAAATTGTTGTGACCGTAGGAACCTGCCACTACGGTGTTGCCGCTGATCGCGACCGAGCAGCCCAGGTAGTCAAGAATGCCGTTACTATCGGAAGCCGTAAGTTCGGCGGCCTGAGTACAAGCGCCGCTGGTACAAGTAAAAACGTAAACCCGGCCGGAGAAATTGTTGACGAAGAATGCTCCTACCGCGATGGTCGTTCCGCTGATGCTGACGCTGTTGCCGAAGGCGTCTCCGGGCAAGCCATCCGATGCGGTGATTTTGGCGGTTTCCGTCATGTCCTTCCAGCCACCAGCGGGCTTGACGAAGACATAAGCCGCGCCCGGAGTCGCCGCTGGACCGTGAAAGTTCGAAGTGTTGGCAGCCCCGACCACGATGATGTCGCCGCTGATGGCAACCGATGTACCGAACCCAACGCCACTGTCGGACGAGGTCAGCGTGGCCGTCTGCGTCATATTCGTCCAGCCGCTGGCCGGTTTCACAAACACGTCCACAGTGCCGAATTGCTCGATGTTGGCGTCGAAGTCGCCGACCACAACCGTATTGCCGCTCATGGCAATGGAGATGCCGAACCAGTCATTCTTTGCGCGGTTGGTGGGCGTCAGTTCAGCAAGCTGTTGCCAATTGGCGGGAGCAGCGAGGGCGGCATCGGACAGAGTCAACGCAGCGCACAAAATCAGAATCGAAGTCACGAATGGTCTTCGCATTGGGAACCCCTTAAATCGAGGATCGACGGCTGCCTTGGCTGAAGTCCCCTGAGGAAACCGCAACCGAGGGCCAATTGTCCTCTTGCCGGGCGAAAGCGTCAAGAGCAGTTCTTCTCCCGAAAGCCGCGTGGGTCGCGAGATGCGGCGCGTTACCTCGGTCACGTGCCGAGACCTGGGTTCCAACCTAAGCTATCAGTGCAGGATCACCATGGCCTGGTACTTTACCTTTTTCTTTATTTCGGGGTTGTGCGGCATTGTGTATGAGTTGGTCTGGCTGCGGCTGGCCATGGCGCAGTTTGGCGTGACCACGGCCCTCACCTCGCTCGTACTCTCGATGTTCATGGGAGGGCTGGGACTCGGTGCCTGGGCTGCGGGCGGTCTGGTGCAATCCTACGGGAAGCGTCTCAAGATTCACCCGCTGAAACTGTATGGATTGACCGAGTTGATGATCGGCTGTTCCGCGCTGGCCGTACCTCTGCAGCTTTCATACGGACATCGCCTGCTGGAAAGAATGGCGGAGCAAGCGGCGGTGTCATCGGCTGGATATTATGTGGCTTCTGGTACGTGGCTGGCGTTGACACTGGTGCCGTGGTGCACTTGCATGGGCGCGACCATTCCGTTTGTGATGTTTGCCATTCGCACCGAGTCGAGCCACGAATCGCGCCGTTCCTTTAGCTTTCTCTATTTGGCGAATGTTGTGGGAGCGATTGCCGGGGCCGTCCTCGCGCCTTTGCTGATCGAACTCGGAGGTTTTCATGCGACGTTGCGGGTTGGCGCCTGCCTGAATGCAGCGATAGGGGTGAGTGCGTTTGCGCTGACGTTCGCAAGGGGAACAACCGTTCATGGCAGCGTTGCGGCGGGCGTAATAGCGCCTTCTGCGAGCTTCAGTAGGAGCAGAGCGCCGCTGCTCCTGCTTTTCCTTACCGGGCTGACCACCATGGGGATGGAGGTGATCTGGATCCGCTTATTCACCCCTTACGTGGGCCCGGTGGTGTACGCGTTTGCCACCATTTTGGCGGCGTATCTGGTCGCGACTTTTCTCGGTTCACGAATCTATCGCGAATGGAGTCTTCGCGGCCGGGGCGAAATCGAGCTGGCGTGGGTCGCACTGGTGCCGTTGGGAATGCTCTCACTGGTGACCTCCGACGTCAGGCTGGTGATGGACTCCTCGACGCGTGTGTTCCTCGGCGTCATGCCGTTCGCTGGAGTAATGGGCTTCCTGACCCCAATGCTGGTGGATCGCTGGTCGGACGGAGACCCCGATCGCGCCGGCAGAGCTTATGGGATTAACGTACTGGGCTGCATCGTCGGACCGTTGCTGAGCGGGTTCCTCCTGCTGCCGTTCCTGGGAGAGCGAATGTCCACACTGCTGTTGACTGTGCCGTGGCTGGCGATGGCGATTGGCGCCGCCTATGCGGCCAAGTCCCGGCTGGTGACCCGGGCCGCAGCTTACGGCGCTGCCATCGCGGCGATGACAATCATGTTTTTTACCCAGGATTTCGCGACTCGATATCCCCAGCACGAAGTGTTGCGCGACAGTACGGCAACCGTGATTGCCACCGGCGAAGGCATGAGCAAGAAGCTGGTAATCAACGGCGTCGACATCACCGCCATGGTGCCAATTCCCAAGATGATGGCGCATCTCAGTCTGGCGTCGCTGGCCCAGCCGCCGCACAGCGCACTGGTGATTTGCTTTGGCATGGGCACGACGTTCCGCTCGGCGATGTCGTGGGGAATCCCTGCAACCGCGGTTGATCTTGTGCCCAGCGTGCCCAAGCTGTTCGCCTACTATCATCGAGACGGCGGAAAGATTCTGGCCTCACCACGGGCGCGTGTGGTCATCGACGATGGGCGGCGGTTTCTGGAGCGCTCACCGGACGAGTATGACGTGATCATTATTGACCCGCCGCCACCGGTGCAGGCCGCGGGTTCCAGCCTGCTGTACTCGGAAGATTTCTACGCCGTGGCGAGAAAGCGGCTGCGGCCGGGCGGCATCTTGCAACAATTTCTGCCGGATGGCGTCAACGACGCCAACGACGACCAGTTGAAAGCCTCGGTAGCCCGCGCTCTTCAGAATTCTTTCCCTTACGTCAGAATCTTTCAGTGGAACGGGCGACAGGGCTGGCACTTCCTGGCGAGCGATCAGCCAATTCCTGTGCGTAGCGCGGCGGAACTGGTCGACCGCATGCCGCCGGCAGCAGTCGCAGACATGCTGGAGTGGGGGCCGGCAAAGACCGCGGAGAAACAGTTTCAGCTGTTGCTATCCCGGGAGACCAAGCCCGAACAGATGATTGCGTTGTCCCCTCACACTCCCGCGTTGCAGGATGACCGCCCTATCAATGAGTACTACTTGCTTCGCCATCCCGCCAGCGTGCTCAGCTTCTAGCCGGCGTTTTGACAGCGCTTCCGCATCTGGCTAAGCTGTGCAGGGGATGACCGTCTCACTCTTCATTTATGCGATGTTGGGGGTCGCAACTTTTCCCTTCATCTATTATCTGATCTCCCTGTATAGCGCCTGGGGGTTCTTTCGTCGTCGCTCCGTCCCGGGGCCGAAAAGCGAGTTCACCCCGCCGGTCAGCAACTTGAAACCGATTCGAGGCGTCGATCCCGACGCGTACGAGAATTTCGCCAGCTTCTGCCGCCAGGATTATCCCGATTACGAATTGCTTTTCTGCGTTGGCGAAAGAGACGATCCGGCGGTGCCGATTCTCGAAAAACTTGCACGTGATTTTCCCGAGCGGCGGATCACCGTGCTGTTTGGCACTTCCGGCAACGCCGCCAATGACAAGGTGGCCAAGCTGGCGCGGCTGGTGAGCGAAGCGCGAAACGAAGTGGTGGTCATCAGCGACAGCGACGTCCGCGCCCGGCCTGATTATCTGCGCACCGTCGTCGCCCCATTGGCTGATCCCAAAGTCGGGGCGGTGACTTGCTTCTACGTTCCCACTGAAGAAAAAACCCTGGCTGAGAGCTTGCAGACTATCGGCATGGTGTCCGACTTCTACGCTGGCATTCTGGTGGCGCGGCAGTTGGACGGAGTGAAGTTCGCGCTCGGCCCCACCATCGCTACTACACGCACGCGCCTCGCAGGTTTCGGGGGTTACAAGGCGATTGAGAACCAGCCTGGCGACGACCTCCTGGTCGGGCGGCTGATCGCGGAACAGGGTTACGAAGTCGAGCTTCTCCCTTACACCATTCTTACCGTGGCTGATTACGGGTCGATGCCCGACCTGCTGCACAAACGCATGCGCTGGGTAGTGGTGATGCGCCACATGCGCCCGTGGGGGCATCTGGGTTTGCTGTTTACTCAGGGCCTGCCGTGGTCTCTGGCCGCAGTTGCCATTCAGCCAACAGCTACAGTCGCTTTGGGATATCTCGGCGCGTACCTCGGGCTGCGGTTGGCCATGACGTGGCTGATCGGCGTGCGCGGGTTGGGCGATCGCGCCTTGTGGAAGAAACTATGGCTGATTCCGGTGTGGGATGCGCTGGCGTTTTTCATCTGGATATTCAGCTTCGTTCGCAGCAGCATTCGCTGGCGCGGAGGAGAGTATTACATCCGCGACGGCCAACTGGTGCCGGTGACCGCGAACCCGGCGGAGAAGTGATTGGAGCGACTGTATGATCACTGGCGCCCACGTTGTCATCTACAGCAAAGACCCGGAAGCGGACCGGGCCTTCTTCAAGAATGTGCTCAAATTTCCCTCGGTGGACGCGGGCCACGGATGGCTGATCTTCGCCATGCCGGGCACGGAGGTGGCGTTTCATCCGTCCGCAAAGAACGACCTGCACGAACTATTCTTCATGTGTGACGACCTCAAGGCCATGATGGAATCGCTGAAAAAGAGGAATGTCGGGTGCGGGCCCATCCACGAAGAGAGATGGGGAAGCGTGACCAAGATGAAGCTGCCGGGCGGCGGCGAAGTCGGCCTCTACCAACCCAAGCATCCGACGGCCTTGAGGTAAAGCCCCGCATCCAACCCCGGCGGGCGTATACTTGGGGGCTTTCTAAATCCATTGAGAAGTCCATAGAGGAGCTCCAATGAAAACAAGGACGATCTTGTTAAGTCTGGCAGCGCTATTTGCTGCCACCGTAGTATGTTTTGCCGCAGACGACGTGAATATGGGCACTTGGAAGCTGAACGAGGCCAAGTCCAAGCTCGCAGCCGGGGCTGCGAAGAATAACACTGTCGTTTACACGGCTGCCGGAGACAGCGTGAAAGTCGCCATCGACGGAGTTGATGGTTCTGGCAAGCCGATGCACACCGAATGGACCGGCAAATTCGACGGCAAAGACTATCCGGTCACGGGTGATGCCACGTCCGACGTGCGGTCCTATAAGAAAGTCAACGCTCACACGCTGGAATTCGCCGCCAAGAAGGGTGGCAAAGTTACCATCAGCGGCCGCATCGCCGTCGCGGCCGACGGGAAGAGCAGGACCGTCACCGCTAGCGGAATGGATGCCATGGGCATGAAACAGTCCAGCACCGCAGTCTACGACAAGCAATAGCTGGGTGATGTGCTAAGTCTCCGCGGGCCACCTGATCCCGTCCAGGCGGAAGCCTGGACGGGGGTTGGTCCACAATCTAGGCTGCCGTCTTACCTTTTACAACCTCGTTACAAATCGAAGTCTCCTACTTGCTACTCTGAGCAGGAGGATCGTAGAGCGTTTTCCGGTTCCACGCGACCAGGATTTGATGAAGACATTACTCGCCCCTCTGCTAGTGATCCTTTGTACCTGCGCCGCTGCCGCAGACGAAGGCCCTCAGCATCCGGATTCGACCCAGAAACTGGGGGTAGTCTCGTTCGCTGCCGAGGATCAGGCCAAGGCGGACAACGTAGCAGATTCGCGGCGTCCGGAACTAGCCCAAGCGAGGGTAATGACAGCGAAGCCGGGAGAACTGCACTTCTCCGGCGAGGTTTCGCACGGGCAGGAATTCCGTAAAGCTATTGGCCGCGATCTCTTTTTTTTGCTGGACCCACTGGACGACGGCTGGACGATCAGCATCTTTCCCGCTACGCAGTGCACAACCGAAGGCCACGACGACTTCGTCGCCGTGGCCACTCCGCCTTTTTTCGGCAGTAATCCCCGGTTCATCGACACCAGCAACGAGGAACAATCCGTGCATGCGTCGCCGCATGAATTTCAGTTTGTGCTCGCCTGCAAGTCTTACCGGCAGGAGTTCGAATTTGTAGGCGCCGCGACTGCCGGGAACGTCTCGCAGAAAGCATCCCCAAAAGCTATTGCGAAGCTCGGCGCGTCCGCGATGGGAAGGGGGAAGCTCACCATTCTGGATTCAAAAGTGGTTAAGTCGGGAAAAGATGAAGCTGGGAATGACTTGCAGCAGGTTGACTGGCTCAAATTTCAAGTGGAAATGGCTTTACCGCCTGCTCAGCAGCGGTAGTGGTCTGAAGGTCTCTCGGCTGAAATGAAGATCTGGTCGGGGCGCGCGGATTTGAACCGCGGACCCCCTGCGCCCAAGGCAGGTGCGCTACCAGGCTGCGCTACGCCCCGACTCCGTGGAGGTTCACTTCGATTATAGCCGAGCGCTTTGCCGGCGCCGCGAGTCTCGCGAGGTATAATTCCCGTTGGTCATGCACAACCCCCGTTATGCCCTGGTGGCTTACGTCAGGGATGCAGTCGGAGAATTCGTTGCCAACCTCCGTCAGGAACTGCACCCGGACTTGCCCCATCTGCCAGCCCATCTCACGCTGCTTCCGCCGCGTCACCTGCGGGGTAGCGAAATCGCCGCGCTGGAGACCCTTGAAGAAGTCTGCGGCCAGGTCGAGCCTTTTGAGGTTGTCCTTGGAGAAGCGGAGACGTTTGTCCCAGTCACGCCCACCGTCTTCATTCGCGTGGAGCAGGGTGCGACGCGCACGCGTGATCTCCATGATCGGCTAAACACCGAAGCCCTCAGCGCCGTCGAAGAATGGCCTTACATGCCGCATCTCACCATTGCCAAGCTGAGTAGCGAAGCCCTGGCGGAGCAGGCGTACTTGACCGCACGCGACCGCTGGGCGGAGTACCGGGGAAGCCGCCGCATTGCTATCCGCGAACTCACGTTTGTGTGCGAACAGGAACAGAATCGCTGGAAGGATCTGGCCGGAGTTCCGCTCGGACGCAGGCTCGTCAAGCGCTAGAGTACCATCGGTCACCCACCCTGCATTGTCCCAATTCCAGCGCCCGGCGCGCCGTTGGTCTCAAAGTACAGTTCCCCTCCGTGCTTTGCCAAGGTGGGAACGCGAGCGTAATAAGGAAGCAGGGCTTTCGCGTGGCGGCAGGCCCCTTTTCCCACGAGTTAGGCCGCCGGAGAAACTATGCAAATCGGGGTCTATGGAGCCGGCTATCTGGGAACAGTGGTTTCCGCGTGTTTGGCCGACTTTGGCACCCCGGTTCTGTGCTGCCATCCAGACAGCTCGCGCATGGTGGAAATGGCCCAGGGCACGGTGCCTTTCCACGAAAAGAACCTGGCCGAAGTGATCAAGCGCAACGTGCGGTGCGGGCGGCTCGCTTATTCCACAGACGTGGAATCCTTCGCTCGGAAAGCCCAGGTGATCTTTCTGGCCGAGGACGCGCCCCACAATCTCAGTGATCTGGCCCTGCGCATTGCCCGCGCGGCTTCCAAGCCTTCGATTCTTTCCATCGTCACGCCGGTTGGAGTGGGCGCGGCTTCCGCCATCGAGCGCCGCATTAAAGAAGCCGGTTGCCGGGCGACCATCGTCTCGCAGCCCATGTTCTTCACCCCGGGTTGCGCGGTGGAGGATTTCAACTGGCCCGACCGCATTATCCTGGGGACTTCGTCGAACGAGGCGGTACTGGTACTCAAGCAAATTTTTCATTCTTTGGTGATGCGCGGGGTTCCGGTGATTGTGACCAATCACGAGACTGCGGAACTGGTGCGGGAAGCGGCGACGGCATTTGTCGCCACCAAGATTTCGTTCATCAACGAAGTTGCCAGCCTGTGCGAACTGGTGAAGGCAGATGCGGTCAGCCTGTCGCTGGCCCTCGGTTTGGACAAGCGGATTGCGCCCCGCTGCCTGCAGCCCGGCGCCGGCATGGGCGGACTGTTCGCGGAATCGGACATGGATTCGCTGGCCGAACTGGCACGGCAAAATGGGGTGTCGCTGAAAGTGCTGAGCGCGGCGCGGGAAGTGAACCACTGCCTCACCGATCAAGTGCTCGACAAGATCGCCCACTGCGTGCAGTCGGTGCAGAACAAAGACGTCGGGATACTTGGTCTGGCCTTTAAGCCTCACACTAATTCCGTGGCCGGATCTTCGTCGATGCGGCTGGTGAAAAGTTTGCTTGCCAAAGGCGCCCGCGTAAGAGCTTACGACCCGGTCGCGATCCCTGACGCCCGTATGGAACTGAACGGCACCGTTCACTATTGCGAATCGCCCTATGCCGCAGCGGAGGGTGTTGACGCGTTGGTTGTGGGAACGGGCTGGCCCGAGTTCCGCGGCCTCGACTTCGGCAGGATCAAACACACGCTGCGGCGTCCCTTGATCGTCGATACCAAGAACCTGCTGGACTCCGTCCGCTTGCGCGCCATGGGCTTCGAATACGTCGGCGTCGGCCGCGGGTAAGCTTCATTCAAGAGATTTTCTTTGCGAACCCCGCGGTTAAGAGCTTTCACCGCGAAGATCGCAAAGTTCCCGCGAAGATCGCGAAGAAACCCAGGTCAAGGATTAGAACAGCTCCCCGCGTCGCCTCCGTCCGGGGTTCTCCACAAAATTGCTATAATCAACATTCCACGCGGTGGGAGTAGCTCAACTGGCAGAGCATCGGACTGTGGCTCCGACGGTTGCGGGTTCGATTCCCGTCTCCCACCCCATTTTCTAAAGCACTTAGCTTGCTTTGAAACCCGCTGAAACCTGCGGAAGGCTGTTGCTCGCCCGCCGCATGTCTGCCTTCAACGCTGTTCCGTAGTGGTTCATCGTTGTGCGGATGTCCGCGTGCCTCATCATTTTCTGCTGCACTCCCGGTGTGTTGCCGTTCGCGTCGAGCCAGGTGCGAAAGGCATTGCGGAATGCATGGGAACTCAAGTGCCCAATCCCCGCTGCTCTTCCGGCCATTGACACTCCGTACCAGATCCAGGAGTAGGACACAGGTTGACGGCCGAGCTTCCACGGTGAGGCAAAGATCCAGTCCTCTGGCCGCGTAAACTCTGACACCTGCTTCCACTGTGTGAGGGCAATAATCACATCGTCAGCCAAAGGCATAGTGCGGGCTGAGTCCTCCGTCTTCACATCGTCCACGTCCTGCTTCACCACTCCACGCTCCAGGGTCACGGTTTTTGCAAACCAATCGATGTCCTTCCATTGCAATCCGCGTGTTTCCGAAATGCGGAGTCCGGATTTGAGTGTGACGATCACCATAGTTTGCAACTCGGGATTCGATTCCAGAGCCGTCAGCAGAGCTTGAAACTGCTCGACTGTTAGATCCTTCATCGGAAGGCGTCTCTTCTCACCCCTCTGTTTCCTGATGGTGACGAGATCCATCGGGTTGCGGCCCAACGGGACGAACTCTTTCTTCATCCCGAACGTCCACAGAATGGCAAGAATGCCTTTGATGTTGCGCTTGGTCTTCGATGCGAGGGGTAGCTCTTTCAACCACACCTCCACCGGATCGGCCTTCAAGTCTGTGAGCTTCAAGGTTCCCCAGCGGGGCAGGATGTAGTTCCTGATCCACGTCTCGTAACCCCTCCGCGTTGACTTCCGCTCCGGCATCGCCTCAACCCGATAACGCTCCACCAAAGCTTCAACGGTTGGAACTTCGACCACGTTTTTGTTGTACAGATCGAGCAGATGGGCATTGGCTTTCTCAGCATCGGCCTTTGTGGGCCAATCCCGAAACGTGCCTACCTGCTTTTCCCTGCGGACACCGTTCTCCAAATATCTCAGTTTCCAGGTGCCGCGTGTATTCGATGGAACAATGTGCGCTTTCATTGAGTCCTCCGGTCCTCAGAGCGCACAGATGACGATGGCACCGAGCTTACTACAGGTTTCGAAAGCAGAGTAGCGTCAAGGTCCTGACGGCGGAATCTCCAAACGCGTCGCTTTGTTCCGGAGAGCGCGTAAGCTCCCAGCTTGCCCTGACGAGCCCACAAGAGAAGGGAGCGCGGCTTCACCTTCAAGTAGGCTGCCGCTTCCGCCGGGGTCATCCAATCGCCATTGTCCACGGTATCCATCGCGCTATCGCTTTTGTGGCGTCACACTCTTCAATTGGCTTGCCTTGCTGGGTCGGAGCGTATTGGGTTCTGTCGGCTGAGACTGCTGGGCGGCTGCCTTGGCCATTGTTTGCATCGCGGTAAGAAAATTGTCGATGATAGTGATCCACTGGTAGGTCTTCTTGCCGC
>JABCZH010000013.1 GCA_013289795.1 Acidobacteriota bacterium | reverse complement strand
TCCTGCCGTTGTCGAGTACTACGATGCGATCCGCCATGCGTACGGTTGAGAATCGATGTGAAATAAGAAGCGCCGTCTTGCCGGCGGTGAGTTCGGAGAAGCGTCGAAAGACCTCAAATTCGCTCCGTGCGTCCAGTGCCGCGGTCGGCTCGTCGAGAATCAGAAGCTGCGCGTTGCGCAGATAAGCGCGCGCCAGCGCGACCTTCTGCCACTCGCCGCCTGAAAGATCCACCCCTTGATCGAAGCGCCGGCCCAGCATTTGCTCGTAGCGCTGGGGTAGCCGTGCAAGTGTGCTGTCCGCCATGCTTTTCCGTGCCGCGGTTTGCAGGAGCTCGAGATTATCGATTTCCTCGACGCGGCCCACCGCAATATTCTCGCGAGCGGTCATTTCATAGCGCATGAAGTCCTGAAAGATGACGCCTATCTCACGATGAACATTTTCTAGGTTGTATTCGCGAAGATCGACACCATCCAGTAGGATTTGACCCTCCGAGGGGTCGTAGAGCCGGGTGATCAACTTCACTATGGTGGTCTTTCCCTGGCCGTTTTCGCCGATCAGCGCCACGCGCTCTCCGGGATGCAGATGAAAGTTGAGGCGATTGAGAATCAGGCGTGAGCTTCCGGGATAACGGAAGGAGACGTTGAGAAACTCAAATCCGCGCACCATGGACCTAGGTGCCGGAAGAGCATTCGGTTTGGAGCGAATGGCCGGCCGCATGTCGAAGAACGCGAGCAAATCGGTGAGGAACAGCGCCTGGTCAGCTATGCCGGCAAGTGCTGAAAAAATCTGCTGGATGTTGCCAGTGGCTTGCAGAATTGCTCCTGTAAGAAACGTCAACGTACCGATGCTCAGTGCACCATTGACCGTCCGCCAGATGACGAATACATAGGCTGAGTAGTAGCCCACGGTACCGACTACCGACAACAGCGACCCCGCAATCAGCTTGCGCCGAGACAAGGCGACGTTCTCTTTGTAGATTTCGTCGGACAACCGCGCAAACCGGTCGCGCAAGAAGGTCCTCAGCCCAAAGAGCTTCAGCTCCTTTGCGGCTTCCTTGCTCCCGCCCAACAACCGCAAGTAGTCCAGCTGCCTCCGGATCGGGGTTTGGCGAAAGTTCTTCGCATATCCCAGGAAGGCAAAGTGACTCTCACCGAGGAATGCCGGGACTACTCCGGCCATCAGGAGGAGCATCAGCCAGGGAGAGAACACCATGATTGAAACCGACAGTGTCAGCGTGGTGACGGCTTGCTGCACCAACCGTCCAATGGCCTGAATCATGCCGAGGCGGTCCGTGGCCTGGACTCGCGCCCGTTCCAGACGATCATAGAAGACCGGGTCCTCATACGCCGTCAAGTCCAGACTCGCTGCATGATCCATGACTCGAATGCTGACATGATGGGTGTACTTGTCTGCCAGCAACGAGTCAGAGTAGTCGATGGCTCGAGTGAGAACAGCAGCTACCACAGCCAGGGCGAATTCGGTGGCGACTAACCACCAGAACCGGGGCTGCACCGGCTGATGAGTCGAGACAGCATGCACGATGCCGTCGATAATCAGCTTGGTGATCCATAAAAGCACAAGCGGTACGAACGAGGAGAGCAGGCGAAGTCCCAGTCCAAACAGGACAACCGTGGGCCCGGAGTCCCAAACGATCCTGAGAACAGCCGGCACGTTTCGAAGCGCCGAGAGACGCTCCCGCCATCCGACCCAAAAACTTTCCTCTGCCATGCTTGGGTTCAACCGTTTCTAAGATTTGTGAGCCAGTTGGACGAAGTGACGGAGAAGACTGTTTGGTGTCTGCCCCGTGTGTTCGAGTCACACGAACCGCCAATCAAAGATGTCGAAATCCCTCCGCAGGTTTCCTTGTGACCCGACTCAGTGAGGTGCGGACAGTAAGATCAAAATCCCATCTGTTACGGATCACTGCGAGCTGCGATACGCTACCAGCCGCTGTTCCGGGGGCATCTCGTTCCACACGATTCTCAACATCCTGGCGACCCGGGTGTTTGCCGGATCCTGGCGCTTGGCCCGGGACAGCCAGCGGTACGCAACCGGCAGATCGATTGCTACGCAATGGCCGGTGGCAAACATTGTGCCTACGATGCTCTGTGCCTCCGGATCGTCGCGCTCGGCGGCCGTGAAGAGATCGTTTCGAGCACGGTCGCAGTTAGATTGGCCACTAGTTCCGTAAAGGAAAGTCTGGCCCTCGGCGGTCAGTCTGTCTTCGTGTTGGGCCGCACGGCTCAGCCGTTCGTTTGATGCTGCCTCGGTCAGCCCTGAAGATGGTGCTTGCCTCGACTTACCGCTTTCGACTGAACCCGGGTGTTCATCAACGGAAGGACTAGCAATTGTCTCGCTCGCTACATGATCTGGTGACGACGACGGCGGCGTGTCGTTCGTTTGGGCGGGTGGCAGGGGACTTGGTGCCGCGGGCGCGACTCCACCGGTGTCGGCCTGGCTCGCAACGGGTGGACTTCCCAGCATGCGGCGGCTAGCCATTAGGGCACGCCATGGATACCCTTGGTTGCGCCAATGCCAAGCCAGACTCGCTCCCGTCGCCAAGATCAGGACAAATGCCACATATGCCAGCCAATGCGTCGACCGAGGCTCATCTTCCAGCAGGTAACGATATTCCGTTTCACTCGCGGGATCAGCCAGCCCCAAGAACGACGGCCCAGTCACAGAGGTACTTGGATTTGCGCTTAATGGCAGCTTCGACTCAACTCGTTCCGGCGCGGCAGTGAGCGGAGCGCCACACATCCCACAGAAACGACGACCTGAATCGTTATCGTAATTACAAGTATGACAAGTCATCCTCGCCTCCTCGGGCAAACCACGGTTCTCCTCAACAACTGGCGGCTGCGCCAATGGGCCGGTAGGAGAACAAGAATCGTCAGCACGGATTTGCTGTTTCTCCCCACTGCCTCCGGGCTGCAAGTCTCGTTCCACACGCCGGACGACAAAAGTCCGGCGCTACAGAAGCATAGAACGCATACAGTGATTACCGTAGATGCAGAATCTGCCTGCCTTCAGCCGGATCGGCCGCGTGTGAGTTTCGGCGACTGGTGCTGCGAGGCAGCCAACTCTGCTCTCGCTCCGGCAGTTTCGGTGACCACTTCATCGGGAGAACCTCCTTTTTCATAGCTGCATGCACATCCAGCCGAGGCGTGGGATGCTGGCCAAAAACTACATAACTTTCGCCGTCGATGTAAGGATTGCACTTGATTGGCGACGGCTGCAGCCAACTTTATTCTTCAGGGGACAACTAGATACAGGCCATAGCCAACTCCAGAGACGGCCTTGGTAAGTGGAATCGAAACGAAGTTGCCAAGTCCGGGCTCCGAATCAAAGCAAAAGAGGAACAACGATCTGTGAGGCTTGGTCTAGGGTCGCCGCTCAATCGCGCAACCCGCAGCAGCAAAGCAACACCGGGCAAGCGAAAGATGATCGGACAAAAGGACACACAAATGCGCAACGTTCGTTTTTTGTTGTTCACGGTTGCAGTGCTCACATTGGTAGTGTTGACCATACCTCCGAACTCGGTCGCCCAAGTCGGCATATCCATCACGATCGGCCCGCCGGCCCTGCCGGTATACGAACAGCCACCATGCCCCGCCGAGGGTTATCTGTGGACGCCCGGCTATTGGGCTTACGATTACGACGATGCCGATTATTACTGGGTGCCTGGCACTTGGGTGCTGGCCCCGCAAGTTGGATTCTTGTGGACCCCCGGTTGGTGGGGTTGGGGCGGCGGCGCATTTCTTTTCCATGAAGGCTATTGGGGGCCCCACGTCGGTTTCTACGGCGGGGTCGCTTACGGATTTGGTTACTTCGGCAATGGCTACGAAGGCGGGCGCTGGGACGGTGACCATTTTTCCTACAACCGTACAGTGAATAACGTGAATGTGACGAACATTCACAACACTTACAACACCACGGTCGTTAACAACACCACGGTGAACCGCGTCAGCTACAACGGCGGCGAAGGTGGGATCACAGCGCGTCCCTCGCCGGAAGAGGAGAGGTACGCAGACGAGAAACACATCGCGCCAGTAGCAGCTCAAACTGAACATGTGCAGGCTGCCCGCTCTGACCGGCAGTTGCGTGCCTCGGTGAACCAAGGCAAGCCGCCAATTGCGGCCACGCCCAAGCCGGGAGCACTTAACGACCGCGCAGCGGTGCCGGCCAAAGAAGCGGGAGCGCCTTATCACCCGCCGGCGAATCGCGGCGGAGCTGAACAGCACGGCAACCCGCAGGCCGCTCACCCAGAAAATAACGTACCGCGACCGGCTGCACCGAACGATGCTAAAGACCTGCAAGCCCACCCTCGACCGGCTGCTCCAAACACGGGGAACGCCAAACAGGACCAGAAATACCAACAGCAGCAAGAAAAACTTGCTGCGGAACAGGAGAAAGAGCACCAAAAGCTGGCTGCCCAACAGGAAAAGGAACATCAACAAATGACGAAACAAAATGCAAACGAAGCCGCGCGGCAGCAGATGGAACAACGCCACCAGCAACAAACGCAGCAAATGGAACAGAAGCACTCGCAACAGCAGCAGCAGTTGCAGGAAAAGCAACAACCCCGCAGCAACCCAAAGGAACGGCCGGCCGAGCCCAAGAAGTAAGGCTGGCGGCGGGAAGCCCTCGATGGCCCGGTGGAACGCGACTCCGGTTCAAGATCGCTGGAGTTGCGTCCGGGCCTTCGGGTCCGGTCCGCGCCATGATCCTATCGGCCGGCGTCGGCTGGTGGAGAATCACTGGTGGGGACGATCGCAGTCAAGACAGTGCCACTTTCCTCCGAAACGACTTCCAGCCGGCCACCCAACTGCGACATCCGCTCATTCATGCCTCGCAACCCGACTCCCAGGGCACCCATCCAGTCTTCACCAGCCTGTTCCAGCAGTTGAGACGGAATGCCCTTCCCCTCGTCCCTAATTTGCAGGAAGCACATTCCTTCCTTCGATAGAAGCCGGATGTATGCCATCTTGCTTCCCGAGTGCCGGTGAACGTTAGTCAGGCTCTCCTGAAGGACACGAAAAAGTGCGAGTTCGGAACCACGGGGAAGACGGCCAACGTCCGCTTGTATCTCAAACGTGGTCTTGATGCCACTACGCGCGGAGAATCCGTCGAGGTACCACGGAATCGCCGATTTCAATCCCATCTCTTCCAGCATGGGAGGATACAGAAGGTAGGAGACGGTTCGAAGTTCTCTGATGGAGTCCTCGGTCAGGGCCAGGCACTGTGACGAGATATCCTGGGCAGCCTCATCGCCCTTTCGTTCGATGAGTCTGGCCAGAGTGTCTAACTTCATTTTCAGCACCGCCAGATATTGTCCCAGACTGTCATGCAGGTCGCGACCGATGCGTCTTCGTTCCTCATCCTGCGTGCGCAGCAGATGCAAAGACAATTCCCGCATCGACTTCTGTGAATCGCGCAGCTGTCTCTCCGCTTGCCGTCGTTCCGCCACCTCATCCTACAGTGCTTCTTGGGCTCGCATCCTGTCGGTAATATCGCGCGTGACTTTCGCGAACCCCAGCAGCTTTCCAGACTCATCTCGAATCGCTGTGATGACCACGTTTACCCAGAACCTCGATCCATCTTTGCGCAGACGCCAACCCTCGTCTTCGAACCGTCCTACTCTGGCTGCCTCCTTCAACTCCATCTCCGGCTTGCCATTCTGCACATCCTCTGGGCAGTAAAAGCAGGAGAAATGCTTCCCGATGATATCCGCGCTTTTGTATCCCTTGATGCGTTCTGCGCCGAGATTCCAACTAGTGATGTTGCCGCCGGCATCGAGTAGGAAGATCGCATAATCGCGTACCGCTTCCACCAGCAATCGGAATCTCGCCTCGCTTTCCCGCAGTGCCAGCTCCCTTTCGAGCGCTTGGGCTTTCTGTTGCAGGTGGGCGATACTTCGCATGCGCTCTTCTTCACTGCCTAAGGTCAGATAACTCTCGCTGGGAATCACCTTCGAGTGTTGCTCACACATTCTCAGAAAGGGTTCAATGTGGCGCTCACTGTTGAACCCCGTCGTAGGGTAGACACAAAGCAGAGAGAAGGGCTGGACCTTTGCCAGATCATTCCACAGTTGCTCGAGTTCGATGGCCTCTTGTGACTTTCCCTCCGCCCAGAGTAGCGCGACCATCTCTCCAAAAACCGCGATTCGCGAATCCCTATCAATCGCGTTTCGGACCCGCGTCAGTACGCCGCCGATAGTCTCGTTAAACCGCGCCTGGTCAAGCGCACCGTTTACCATGAACCGCTGCAGAGTCTCGCCGGCATCCAGTACGACGTAGCGACCATGAGCGGCTGCCCTGGTTGTGTCCAATCCCCGATTGGAGAGTCGTTTCGCAAGCTCTTTGTGATGGGCTGGGGTAGCAACAACGATAGCGCCATCGCCAATCGCAAGCGCTCCCCCTATAAAGCGGCTTAGCACGTCAACGAGAAATCGGTCCTCTGTGTACACCTGAACGATGTGACCGTCACGCTCATAGTCAGCTGCATAGGAAGGGGAAGGTGATTGAGTGTTTGGGTTGGACATGGTGGTGGTGCTCACATCTTTGAACCCTCCTGAGAGAGTATTTTCGACTCTAAATGATCCGAGGAGGGCCGGATTCCGTCCATACGGGAAATACTGTAGCTACCGTCGTTTCTTCGCAACAGTTGGGAGAAGATGCGATCGTCAGGCGAATGAAAATGTCCGGCAATTTCTCCGCGAAGCGAAGCATTACCAGATGCCCTTGTCGCTTCCCGTGATCTTCTGACCCAGTGCCGCCGCTGTCGCCAGACAAGGTAACAAGCTGAGCCGGGCGGTGCTGCGGAGTTGGCCGTTCAGGACAAGGGTAGTCCACTCAGAAGCGTAGAGACGCGCCGAATGCGGCAGAATCGGAACCCGCAGGAACCCTTTGCCAAAACGGACTTGGTCCGCTCCAAAACGCGAGGCCGACCTTACGGAGGAAGGAAGGACGATGTCTCTTCCGCGGTAGTTGTGAACATAGTCCGACACGATCGTGAGAAAGGTAGCGACGCCCTCCCAAATCCCGTTTTCCCGAGCAGCGGACTGCAGTTCGTCGTAGTCGACGACTTCGGTTTCCAGGAGCTCTGCGGTATCCGCAATATCGCACAGACGTAAGTAGAAATGGCGGTACATTCGCTGCAAGGTGCAGATCATCAGACGATCTTCAGCAGCGGGAACTCGAAAGGAATGATTCCCGAGCGGCAGTGATCGAGAGCGCTCAGACAGGGTATTGGCAAAGTCGATGAGTTCCCCGGTCTGGCCCAAGCGGCCCATGTGGATTTCCACGAACTCCGGCAGCCCGGGGAGGATGAAGTTCCATTTGTTTGCCAACCGGTCTCCCCAGCTGCGGGCGGCGATTTGCGCATTGAGTTTGTGAGTCATGAGGCGGATCACCTTTGCCGGCTCAGCATTGGTGTAGAGATCCAAATCGCTTCCGAGGTCTGGGAGATGGTCCAGCGATTTGATTACGATTGCATCGCACCCTTCCGATGTCAGCGCTCGACAGACCTGTCGCAAGAATGAGAGCGCGTTGTCGATGCGCGTTCGTTCGCACTCGATAGCCTCGGTGACCCATTCGTACCGCTCGCTGTCACGGGCAGTTGCCATCATTCCGCGGAGCCTATCCATGGTGCGCATGACCACGTGATGCGAGTTCGCGAGCGATACCATCTCCTGGAACTCCTTCCGGCTGAGAACGGGGAGTGCGTTCCCCGTGCCCTCTGAAAACATAAGGCGGGAAAGCAGGTCGAGCAAATCGTTGGAATCCAAATAAGCAGTTGTCATAAAAGTCATTCCCCTGGGTAATCAAAGTCGCGGTGGCGGGACGCTTGCGGGCGTGGATGGCGACGTTTGTGGACCGGCTTGAGAAGCTGGAAACGTTGTTGGTTGCGCGGGTTCGATCACCGGACTGTTGTCGCGATGCTTAAGCTCGATTGGGCCCGATTCAGACCGTCTGGCTTGGGCCTCTGCCCCAATCTTTGCCGCAACCTTCCGGTCGTTGTCGTCGGAAACCTCAAACAACTTCATCCCTTCAGCAGACTGACGAGTCGCGAGATCAACCCGTGCGCTGGCTTTGAGTGCCTGCCGAGCTTTTTCATAGAACATCTGGGCAGTCTCCGGATCGCCGATGATTTCGGCTACATAACCGATGTTGTTCAGGGAAAAAGCGCTGTTTGGGTCCAGAGCATAAGCGGCGCGGAAGTATTGATCGGCATCGCGCCCTTCATTGCGATTGATTGCCGCCACACCCTGCAAGTTCAGCAATGAAGCCCGTTCCTGGGCAGTTTCGGCCTGGATACGTTGCTGCAGCCGTCTGGCACTTTCGGCAGCCATCTCGCTGACGGATCTGCCACGCCACGCGCGATTGTAGGTGACTACGACCGGTTGAGTAGAGTGAGTCTCCGCAGCCTCGGTATAGTATTTCAAGGCAGCCTTCAGGTCACCTTCTGCCTCTTTGGCCACTCCGAGGTTATTCAGGGTGAAGGCATTGTGCGGGTCCTCCGCCAGGGCCGGCTCGAGCACGGCCTCGGCTTCCAAACTGCGACGCTGCGACAGCAGATGCACAGCACCGACATTGGCCCGGCTGATCTGCACCGGTTGGTCATGAACACCGGCAACCGCATCCCGGAACGGCTCTCCCGTCAATTTCGACGAACTGGTCCGGGCGATGACCGCATCCGTCGTTTCTAGAGCAGCCAACTCATAAAAATGCTGCGCACGATCCACCTGACCGTCCAACTCAGCCATGTATCCCAAGTTGTTCAGCGTAAAAGGATCATCAGGATCGTAGAGGTAGGCCTTATAGAAAAGTGCAGTGGCTTTTTCGTATTGATGCTTGCGAACGGCCTCGACGCCTTCCTGGTTCAACCGCTGCACTGGTGTTAGCCGGCTGCGCCTGGGGAGGGTAATCTTCAGGTCGCCGGCGTATGCCGTTTGGGCGAATATTCCAAACACAACAGTCACAAGCAGTGGCAGTTGGCGCCAGTACATTGGTCTGAGCACATTCATTTTGTGTTCCGTACACTCTCGCGTCAGGCTTAGATGCCCCTACTCCTTAAGTGTTGCCCAATCTGGTATCTCTTCCAGATCGAATCCCAGGCTACCCATGTGGCTCATAAAGCATCGAAAAGAAGCTCTGAGGAGGGGTGGTATGTTCATGAATCGACTGCTTGTACTGATCTTTCTGGCGGGCATGGCGAGCGCCCAAACCAGTGCCTCTGCGTTTTCAACAGGCAGTCGTGTGCCCCCGCCTCCAGAGGTGCTGCCAACAGCCTCGCCGGCCACCTTCCCAGTCGGGGATGATATGAAAGGATTGGCTGACTTGCTGCCGCCGCCGAAGGGCCCAGCAACCTTGATTGGCGGCACGATTTTGAAGATTGACAAGGTACGCGATGCCATGACGGTCAGACTTTTCGGGGGAGGCAGCACGCGAGTTCTGTTTGATGCCCGAACCCACGTTTATCGTGACGGTGCGGCGGCGTCTTTGGGAGATCTGCAGAACGGGGCGCGCGTCTATGTGGACACGGTGCTGGCTGGGGTCGACATTTTTGCTCAGAGCATTCGTGTGCGTACCAAGGATGCCACTGGGGGAAGCAGCGGTCAGGTGGTGAGTTATGACGCTCGTGCAGGAGCCTTGGTGCTGAACGATGCCCTAGCCCCACGGCAGCTGAGATTGCGCATCTTGCCCAGCACCGCGATTTCGCGGGAAGGACGTGCAGTGTCCGCCAATGAACTGCAGGCGGGGACCTTGGTCTCGGCAACATTCATGCCAGATGGCAGCGGACAACCTGCGGCCCGCGCAATTTCGATTTTGGCGGCGCCAGGAAATTCATTTGTATTCGTGGGTCGTGTTGTACATCTTGATCTGCATCTGGGTCTGGTAGTTGTGGTCGATCCTCGCGACCAGAAATATTATGAGATCAGGTTCGATCCCAGTACCATTGGGATCAACGATAGCTTGCGGGAAGGAGCGACCGTGGAAGCTGTGACCCGGTTTGACGGCGGTCGCTACCTGGCCAGCGCCATCAAAGTAGATTCGAGTCCGAACTAGCGCGCCATCACTACGGCAAATGATCGAGGTAGCATGCGCCGCTGGTAGGCTGAGCCGGCGGAGTAGGCGGCACACTCCAGGGCACGTTCACGAAATCGAAGAATTCCGTCATGTCCATTTGGGCCGCATCTCGTTTCGTGAGGCTGGGGAGATTGAAGCGGGTCTCTACCAGCTTCAACCATGCAGTGTAGTCTGCAACCGTGTGCGAAACGTAATTCTTTCTTGCGAATGGCGAGATGACCATGAGCGGAACCCGGTAACCCGTGTAAACGAAATCGCAAGTCGGGCCGGTGGTGCGCACGCAGACGTCCGGCCCGTTCGGAGGGGGCCCTTGTAAGAGGTCCAGGGGCTTTATCCCGTCGGGACTGACGGCCGGCTGCGGCGGAACATGATCGTAGAATCCCCCAAATTCATCATAGGTAAGGATGAAGGCGGAGTCCTGCCAGGAGGGGCTTTGCATCAGGGAATTGATCAAGGTCGAAACGTATTGCGCCCCCACTTGCACGCTTCCGCCGGGCTGGCCGTCGTCCAAGCCAGGATGTTCGTCCCGTCCGCTGTCGTAACCAGGGTCGATGAAGGCCACCGACGGCAGAGTGCCATTCTGCGCGTCGCTCAAATATTGGGAGACGGGCGCCATGTTTTGTGGATACTTCGCGGCAGTCTCGAAATAAGTAAGCGAACTGTCATTGATCGGTGGTGTGGCGAACTCAAGATCGGTCACGTAAACCCTCCACGAAATTCCCGCACTCTGCAGGCGATCAAAGATGGTGGGGTTGCTCAGCGTCCCTTGCTTGAGCGGATAGACATGGCCGGCAGAAGTGGCGGCCAGCATGTACATCCGGTTGGGCTGCGTTCTTGACATGGTGGGAGCAAACCAGCGATCCGAAGTTGCGAAGTTCGATGCCATGAAATAGTAGTAAGGTAGCGCGCTGTCATCGTAGTAGCTCATCGCGCGCTTTCCGGTCACATCTGTAAATCCCTCATTTCGGGCATCGTGGGCCGCGGTCCAGACGTAGCCATCCAAAGTTGGTGTGGGCGAGGCCGGATAGTGCATGAGGTTCCAGTCAACGTGGCTCTCATTCCAGGAAGGACTGGGATTCTCTTCGCACATGGAGACCATGCGAAACGATTCGACCTCTGGACTGTTGGTGTCGGTCTTGCAGTCGCTAGGCGGAGGAAACGCAGGATCGCAGCCGGGGTTCGTGGGCGCAGGCCCCCGCAGTGGAGCGATTCCCGCTGCTGGATTAAATTGCGGCAATCCATCGAATGCCTGATCGGGAAAACCGTTGGAGGCCCAGTACTCACGCATGGCCCCCAAGTAATGATCAAAACCACGGTTTTCCTGGGCCATGAAGACGATGTGGTTGATGTTCTGCAGGCCGCCTTGGGGATCGCTTGTGACCAGACCTCGGCAACCGTTGAGAGCGATGATCAGGCTCACAGTTGCCAGGATCGAGGCCATCGGCCCGGTCGTTTTCTGATCGTGCATTCTTGTCCTTGCTTCCCGCGACAACCGCGCGTGAGTCTGAGATGAGGTAGGACCGCGCGGCGTTGGCTCGGTTACCCTCAACATGTCTCGGCCTTTTGACCGCCGAAAACATGCACTTCCTATTTGCTTCTAAGGTTTTCCCTGATTGACTCTGGGGAAAGACTGTATTACCTTCCCGTAAACTTAGCTGGACGTCCGAAAACGAGTCTGGCCTTCCGAAAACTCAGGGTTCGCCTTCGCTCAGAACGGGCGTGTCCCTTTACAGGCACTACCACTCGTCAATCCAGAAATTGCGTTCTTAGTGCCGACGCTAGAGGAGTTTTTGCATGAGGAGCTTTTGCTACCGCTTTGTTTTCTTGATCTTGGCTTTGGCAGCGTCCGCCCGGGCTTCAGTGAATGTGACTAGCCCACAGAATGAATCTACCGTAACCTCACCGGTGCATTACGTTGCAACAGCGAGCACTTCGACGTGTTCGCGGGGTGTTGCGTCGATGGGAATTTATGTCGACGATGTGCTGAAGTACGTTACGCAAGGCGCTAGCTTGGACACTGACCTGTCCTTAAGCCCAGGAAACTACAGCACGGTGGTGGAGGAATGGGATTACTGCGGTGGGGCTACCTATACAACCGTCACGATCACGGTGAGCGGTCAGTCCGGCGTGTGGGTGACCTCGCCCGCGAACAACAGCACAGTGGGATCGCCAGTGAACTACGTAGCGACCGCAACTACGACTTGTTCGAAGGGCGTAGCTTCCATGGGAATCTATGTGAACAACGTGCTGAAGTACGTCACCCAAGGGGCCAGCTTGAATACCAACATATCCTTCAACCCAGGGACTTACAACACGGTGGTGGAGGAGTGGGACTATTGTGGCGGAGCGGCTTATACGCCTATCAAGATCACCGTCAGCGGCGGCACCGGTTCCACGCTCTACGCCATTCAAGGCAGCGGAGGATGGGCGTCGTACGGCGAACTTCCGCCAGATTACAATATCTGTACCAATTGCGGCGGGGGCGTGACCTGGTCGATGTATCAGCACATAAAGTCGCCATCGCTGAGCGGCAACTCAACAGAATTCAACATCGGTGGGACCACTCCCTATGCTGACGTTTTGTTCACCAACCCTTTGATCGGACAGAATTCATCGCAGGGTTTGCCGGACAATGGCCATACCCTCCTTCCAACGCTCCACAATTTCACCTACGACGCTTATTTCTACACCGGGCAACTCTCGCTGGCACAGGCCTTGGAGTTTGACATCAGCATGTACTTCAATGGCATCAAGCTCATTTGGGGAACGCAGTGCCGAGTCGCGGGCGGCAATGAGTGGGATGTTTGGGACACCGCAAACTCGAAATGGGTCCCCACCGGTGCCTCCTGTTACCCCATGAACAACGGCTGGAACCACGTCACCATTCAGGTGCAGCGAGAATCGGACAATTCGCTTCTATTCCAGTCGATCACGCTGAATGGTAATCAGACGGTGCTTAACCGCACCTTCTCGCCGGGATCTGCGCCTTCGGGCTGGTGGGGAATCACGGTCAACTATCAGTTGGATGGGAACTATCAACAGGCGGATTACAGTACATATCTGGACAATTTCAACTTTACCTACTGGTAGAAAGATCGAGGGCACATTCACGCAAAATGGATGTGCCCTCTTCTCCGCTCCGCGAACGTTATCGGTGGAAAGGTCACGCTGGATGCGAATAGCCGTCGCGGGCCCGCTGATCCTGGAATCAGAATGTTTCTCCTTCCAAAACCTGATCTGAAGCGCGCGCGATGCCGCCGGCAACCGGAAAGCCGGACACTCTGGTGACGGGAAATCTTTGTAAGAAACTCCGTAAGATCCGGTCGGCGACACTGTCCACCGGGCCGGGAGTGATCATCGTCATTCCACCCATTCTGCTCAACCTCGCATAGGACTCACTGCTGTGGTAAAGGAAGTCGAGAGGATACTCCGGCTTTCGATCCCGGGCTTCGTCTGGATTTGCATCAAGCCAGTAGGCGATGTCAGGTCGAGGAACGAGTTTCAGCAGCATCAGAACATAGGTTTGGGTGATGGGACCATTCAGCGGCAGGTTCGCCAGCTCATCGTAGAGATACCGGTCAAAGATGACGACATCGGCACCAACCGTTTCGGTTTCCACAACTGCGTTGCACAGCGACAAGGCGTCGATGGAATAAACAAACCATCGTACTGGGGTCATGTACCAGGATTGGACGTTCTTGTCACGGCGGCTCACGGGGCGATCTGGAGAACCTACCCCCTTTTCACTTTGGAATATCGCGTGGCTGGTGAACTCACGCCAGCGCTTCAGCAGTGCCACATCATCCCAAAAGGCGAGTACCCTCACGCGAAGACCAAGCTGGCAGAGCCGAGTGCGGAGGATTTCAATTTGGGTGCTTTTGCCCGAGCCGTCGATACCGGAGAAACTAAGTACTATCGGTCTAACCCTGCTTGCGCGATTCCGGCTCATGAACGTGCACTCGTTACCAGGATGGATTGTTTCTAGCGGTTTCAGCGGCTACCTGGCGGCTTACTAGGGCTCGCGCTGGACAGAGCTGCGACCGTTCCCAGCGCAACACCCGCCCCTGCGATGGCTCCAACTTTGATGAGCAGCACGCGTACACGTCTCTGCTTTGCGGGAGCGATGGCAGCTCCAGCCGGGTTGGAAGCTGCGACTCCCGTCGTGGTTGGGGTCTCCGCCGCCGCGGTGCCGACGGGCTTCGTCGTCGTGTTGGACTGCGATTGCGACTGAGATGCTTGGGGAGAAGACTGCGATTGCGGTTGTTGCGAAGACGATACTGCTGTTGAAGTTTGTCCCTGAAACAGCCGCGCCTCGACTGCCTTCTGTGTCATCACCGCATCCGGACTATCGGGCAGTTCTGGCTGAGTTGAGTCTTGCGCCCGGGACGGAAGCGAGGCAATACAAGCAACCAGCAAGCACAGTGCCCAAGAGACCTGAATCCGTCCGACGGTCGTGATCCGCATGCTTTTTCCTCAAGTATTGCTCTGTGTATTGCGCAGGTTATCCGACCAAAAGGGACTCACGATGCCGCCCTCTCGATTCCCTGTAGTGGGTCTTCGCTCCACAGCTGGTGAGCTTCCCTGACCGCGTGGACCGGGAATTGACGGAAACTCTCCACCGCGTCGGAGACGTCGTCAAAAATCTCAAAGAGTCCGTCCACCTTTGTCAGCTCCAAGACCGCTGCCGGCCCGGGCGGAATCGACGCCAGCTTCAGGTCGCCGTTTCGCTTCATCGCCTCTTCCATACAGTTCAAGAGAGCCTCCACTCCAGCGCTATCCACCTGCGCGACTTCGGAAAAGTCAAAAATGAGGCGTGGCCGGTCGGTTTTCAGAAATTCTCCAACTTCGTGGAAGAGGAAATGAGCGCGTTCCAAGACCAACTTCTCTGGGAGCTCAAGTACGATAATGGGCCTTTTCGTGGTCATGACTTCGGATGGCCTCTTAAAAGTTATGGATCCCCAACGCCGAACCGCAAAACGCGCCGGAGTCCTTAGGAGGAGTCTAGAAAAGGAGGATAGGAAGGTTCCATCCGGTGCACGCTGTAGGCAGCGAACAGTATTGCCGTACAACCAAAGTGCGAAGATCACTTCCTACAAGCCGACTTCTCGGTACTGATCCGCTAGGATCGCGCTCCAAGCGAGGGTCTTGAGACTGGCTTGGCATCGCTCAGTGGACAACTGCTTAGCTCCATCGTCCCACCTGAGTCCCTCTTCGGTAGCCACCCTCTGAGAACTCCACCTGGGGCGAGAATCTTGGTGTCAGTTTTGGTGTCAGTTGGATTTTGTTTTGAGTGCGACCTGATGCGTCAACCTGCGATAGGACACACGCCTAAAGCAGCGTGAACTCTGGGTTTTTGCGATGTTGTGCGCCTCCCTGCGTTTCGCTGCAAATCCTTCGAAGGGATTTTAAGTCAGCTGCGCCGGTTGACGGCGTAACAATCTCCGTCGCAATCTCGAGATTATGGGGTCACGTAGAACGGCACGTTGCTGCGCGGTCATTTGAACTGTTCGCGTCGGTAGCCAATCCGTCCGCGTGTTTGATTCTTGATTACTCGACGCTTCGTGCCGTGGGAACCGTAAGGGAACAACGACTGATCCCAACTGTTCCTGCTAGTGACCGGCAAGAACTACGCGTTCCTCCTAACTCCTTGTTGCTCCGTGTTCCGCAGCCCTGAAAAGGCTGTGCTCTGCCGTTTCCACCGCGGCTGCGCAGAATCAGACCGGAGGTGGCGAAATAAGCGCTCCCGATGCGCCCGACTCCGCCTGCCTGTAGGGCGGCGAATACTGCGCCAATGACCACAGTAAACCGCTTTCGAGAGGTTTGGGATGCATCACACAAACCGGATCAACAGAACCACAAAGGCGATGGCGAAAGCCAGAAGCGCAAGTTGGGGGAATTGGCGTCCATGAAAAAAGACCGCGTTTCAAGATGCCGGCGTGGATGAACCACGGGCTGACGGTTGCTCCCGGCCGGCAAATGAGGGCGACAAAGACCGATTCAAAGAACAGAAGCGCGAGCCCATGTGATCGCGGGTACCGACCATGCGCGCTCACGAGCCTGTGAGAACAGAACCAGGTTGACCGGCAACAGAAGAGCGATGTGACAGCAGCAGCGTCAGCAGCACGAACATCACGCGGCTGGAATGGAACCGCCAGGCAAGCAGAAGGGCTTGCAGCAACCCCGCGGCCAGCAGAAGCAAGACGCCCCCCAGGCACGCACAATTGTTGCAGTGTCTTCCTGTTGGTAAGTTCCACGATGCGGAATCCTCATTAGATTATCCGCAACCGCGGGAGTGGCAAATGAGCGGCAGAGCAGGTTCCCGCCAAGTCGTGGGAGTACATTACCGCCCAGATGAGCTCCGCGCACGTTTGCGCCTCGTGCTGGGGTTCTGTTTCTTCCTTCTGCGCAGTATGATCTGCTCGCCGGTCAATGGGTGAATGAATACGACAGGCTTGGCGATCTGGGGAATTCTTGCCAGTATGTCAGCGGGGTCCGGAACGAATCGCGGCCGATCAGCCGGAAGGTACGTCTTCAGGTTTCCTTTCTCCGGCACATTCGATCTCGTGATCGCTCCTGCATCGACTGCTGCCCGGATCGATCTGTAGGCTCGGTCGCTGGAAATTGACATGTGTTCTGCCAGCTCTTCGGCGGTGACCGGAGCACCTCCCTTCTTGTCGGAGATTTCCTGAACTGCCATCCGGGTTTTCATATTCTTGTCGTCATCTCTATGCAGACTTTCGACGAAAACATCCTCAAAAAGCACAGCTGCGATTGCAAGATCCGTAAAGTCCACCTTTATCTTGCGGGGCCGCCGGGCGCCAGATTGCTTTTTAAAAGACCGGACAAGTGCGATCGTCTTGCAGCCCTCGATGAAGGCAGGGAAATAACGGCGGGAGGTCACACTGCCATCGAACACGTTCTCAGCGATGATTGTGAACCAGTCCGGCAATGTAACCGGGACGTCGGCTCGTGCCTTGATCAGCGTATAAGCCTGGCGCCACACGGCTAGTTCACCGTCGCTTAACCGGAGTTCAGGTGAAACGTAGCCCTCGTTGACTCGCCGTGTTTGCTCACGGCTTTCATCCACCCACAGCGAGATATGCCGGGTTTCGTCATCGACCTCAATGCGATTGCGGGTCGTGGTCGAGATCGATGCGATTGGGCCTTCGGTCACAAACGTCTTTGCGACTCGCACTCCATTTTCGGCGACCGTGACCGTTCGAATAAGTCTTCCTTCACTGATCAACAGCCGCTCGGAATGGACGACACCAGGGTCATGGTCCCTTTCCGGTAAGTACACGACACTGTGGCGGAAATCATCGCCGCTGTAATTCCACGCTGTTTTCGAACTGCTGCCTATGTCGCGAACCGCTTCTTCAGGGACCAATCGCAAGACTCGGCTGGCGAGGTGGTTCTTACCCGCTGAACTCGATCCCTTTACGATTGCGGTCAGGGGCCGGTCAAGCAGGGCTGAGAGGGCGACAACATAGAGAACCAGAGCGTTGCGTTCTTCTCCTACCAATCGCTCCCGACGAAGGGCCTGCCGCAAGAATGTAAAGAACTCCGGCGACTCCAGTAGTTCGCGGGCTTCGCATTCGAGTTTAACTGTACGCTCCAGTGTCACTTGGTTCGTCCCGGACCGCCTTCCACCAGCGTCATTGCCCAGTCTTTCCGCCGCGTCCCGCAACAGATTGTTCTTCGCATCGGTTGCGGGCGTCGAAACTGGTTCCGCGACAGATGTTCCCCGTCCATCTAACACACGCCCATTCCTCTTCATCCAGCCTTCTCCTTTCGGGAGGATTCAAACTTGGCAACGTCCAGATAGTCTGGCGAGGCCGGTCTCTCCCTGATGCCTTCTATATATGGGAACTGGATGGGCTTATTTGATTTATGTGACTCCGCAAGTTATTGATTCCATGGCGTTTGTAATTGTTGCGCCAATCGGTACTGCAATATGCAGAAAATGCATGTCAGAATAGGGCGAAATCCTGCAATCAGGAAAAGCAGCGGTGGGGTAGTGAATGCGGTGGGCAAGGCGACGAGCAGACCAAAAATCCAAAGCACAGAGCGCGACTTTGCGGAACCTGCTCCGGCAAGCCCGAGTCGCAGCAGGCTTCACGCAGATTCAGGTCGCCCGTCAACTCGGTCGCGACCAGACCTTCATGACTCGGATTGAATCGGGTACGCGGGATGTCACGTTTGTCGAGCTGGAGCAGTTTGCCAAAATCTACCGCAAGCAGCTTGCATCCTTTGAAACCATTGACGAGGTGGAGCGACTGAACCCTTCGCTGATGATTCCAGATTCGGCTTGGGGGAGGCCCGGGCCAGTCACCAGAAAGAGAAGACCCCAAGCCCGACCATGATACGGTCGGACTCAATCCGAAATCGCAGGTAGTGACTGGGAACCGGACAATGCGAACTCTGAGGACGGAACGGCAACATTCGACGGTGGCCCTATTGAAATACCCCGCCGCCCCAGACCTGCAAAACTACCAAACCTAATCCGGCGAAAGGGCTACGTGCACACGGTCGGAAACACGGGAGTGCCCAGCCCTGCAGGGGAACTGAGAACACACGTTGTATCGCCTGGACACGGAAACCCCGTCATCAGGTTTTGTCTGGTTGGTTCTTCTGCTGGGCTTTTGCCCTGGCTTTGGCCCACCTGGCGAGCACAGCTTTGCGGGCCAATTCTTGCCGTTCCTCGGCAGTGAGTTTTGCAGTACGAGCCTTACCCCCCTTTAGACCTCCAAGACGTCCGAGGGCGACAGCGTGTGGATTCTTCTTCTTCGCCATGAGTCTGACCACGGTTATGCCAGAGCCGGGTGTAATTTGCAAATCCCATCAACGGTCTCCTGATTCTCTTGGCACGAGAACGGACATCTTGACATACTAGAGCGCTCTAGTATAATAGACACTAGAGCGCTCTAGTATAGACAAGTTTCTTTGGAAACGATTTCTCAACCATTGGAGACGCCGTGAGGAAACGACTGAGCACCATAAGATCAGAGATCGGGCTGGCTCATTCACTCTGGGGTCCGCTGTCAAAGCCAGGTGCAAACACGTTAACCCACTTGGTCGATAAGTATTCTCTCTCCGTCAGCTTGGGAGACCTACTTCTTCTGGACGGTCGGTGGTATGTCACACATTCGGGCTTGCTGCGCCTCTCACGACGAGAGGGTTGCGCCGGTATTCAAGTGCGCCCTGTCCCGGCATTTTGTAATCCGTCCACAACTCGATGGGCATTCAAGGCCACCGTTTATAGGTCAGGAACTTGTCGTGGTTTCGTAGGTTATGGCGATGCCGATCCTTCGAATGTGTCGCCTCTCGTGCGTGGCGCTGAAATGCGCGTTGCCGAAACAAGAGCAGTCAATCGCGCGTTGCGCAAGGCCTACGGAATCGGCATCTGCTCGGTCGAGGAGATCGGTTCCTTCGCGGGCCAGCCCGCTTCGCCTCGAGAGTCCAAAAAGCTGCCGCAGCCTGCGAACGGCAATGGTAAGGGGGGTGGCCGCACCGTCCGCGATCGCCTTTGCCAATTGATTCGCCAGCATCAACTCGATGCCACGTTGGTCAAGGCCTACGCGACCGACTTCTGTGGCGTTAAGACGCTACGCGAAGCCACCCGCGAACAGATCGAAAACTTCGTTGCCCATCTGGCCGACTGGGCCGAGAAAGACCGCAATGCCCTGCTCTGCCAACTCAACAGCTACCCGATTCAGAAGGAAGGTGCAGCATGAGACGCCGCATCCAAGGCTTACATGACGCAGACCAGTCCGTGGCGGACCACGTTCGCGATGGTCTGTTCCTGGTCAGGGTCGATCGAGCCCAGCATCGATGGCACGCCCGAAAGCCGTTTTACCTGCTTCGCTTCTCGATTCTGGAACCCAAAGAACTCAGCGGACAGCCGATTACCGGCCGACTCTACTGCACACCCAGAGCTCTGTGGAAACTCAACTGGTTCTTGCGCGATTTCGGCTACGACGCCGACCTGCTTGGGCGAGATGAAATTGATGAGAAGAGCTTGGTCGGCCTGCGTGGAGTGGCCAAGATCAGCCACGTCGTCGTGGACGGCGCTTCCCTGCTCAACCTCGATGGCTTCGCACCTGCTAGCCAATGGGAAGAGTCGTCGAACCTTGCGCCGTCAAGTACATCCAGCACGGAGGTGATGCGATGACCTACAGCTATACCCAAATGAGCAACTATTTGACCTGCCCTCGCCGTTACCGCCATCGCTATCTCGACGGCTGGCAGGAAAAAGACACCCGCGCCGCAATGCTCTTCGGACGGGCATTCGAGCAAGCTCTCAGTGCCTATTTCCTTCGCGAGGACGCTGCAGGGGTTTTATTCCGTGAATGGTCTGCCTACAAGGATCAACAGTTGCACTACTCAAAAGGCGACACCTGGGACCGCATGCTGCAGCAAGGCATCCAGCTTCTGGACCGGTTCTGCCAGGACGACCGTATTCGCATTCGCCAATCTCGCCGTAACCTGCAGATCAAGTTCGAGCGGCCCCTGGCCGGGAAGAACGACTTCGTAGCTTACGTTGACGCCATTGGGAAACTGGACGGAACGCGCTGTCTGATCGAATGGAAGACCACCTCGGCCCGCTATCCAGAAGAGCCCGATGGGCTGTTGGCCCTCGATCCGCAACTCGTCTGTTACTCGTGGATGACTGGCATTTCCGAAGTCGCCCAGATTGTCTTCGTGCGCAAGCGGCTGGTTGAAGTGCAGTACCTCCGCACCACGATCACCGACGAGCAGCGCCACGAATTCGGCCATTTGGTCGCAGATACGATTGGCCGGATCGAGTCTGCCCAGTTCTTGCCCCACAGCGGAATCCGTTTCCCGCAAAACCCATGCAGCATGTGCCCGTACATTGGGCTTTGCCTAGGGAAACAGGAGCTGGTCGACACCCGTCTGGTGCGACGACCGGGAGCAGAAAACCTTGGTTGGCTTGACGAGCTTGCTTACTAACAATCCGCCCATGCTGCCCAAGCTCAATCGCCGACGAGCGGTGTTCGTGCTCACGAAGATCGACGAGATTCTGGCGTGGGAGAAGCAGAAGGAAGCGGAACGGGACACCCGGTTCGTCGAACTCGGGCGTTACCTATGTGAAGTGCGGGCAGGACAGTACTGGCGGGTGGAGAACGTGAAGTCCTTCGATGAGTTCCTGGAGAGACGGTTTCCGGAGTCGCGAAGGAAGGCGTACTACCTGATGTCCATCCACGAGAACCTACCGCCGCAGGCGCGGCGGGATCTGAAGGAAGTCGGATGGACGAAGGGGCTGGAGCTGGCCAAGGTAGCCCGGAGGGACCGGGAGCACTTCGATTGTGCAACCTGGTTGCACAAAGCCCGCCAGATGCCCAAGGAGCAGTTTAAGCAGGCGGTCGAGAAAGAGCTGACCGGCAAGGAAACCGAACCATCGGAGATTATCTATTTCAAGCTCTACAAGAGCCAAATCCCGGTCGTGGAACAGGCGATTGAGACTGCTGCTCTAATGCTGGGAACTGACAAATCCCGCGGTTACTGCCTGGAAATGATCTGTGCGGACTTCTTGGCGGGTGCAAACCTCGAAAACGACAGTTCGCAGGTCCTCCTACAGTCGATCGTACGTTTCTTCAAGTTCTTGCCGGGCGAAGAAAGAAAGACGTTCCTGGACCACTTTGCCGAGAAGGCATCGTGAATTGTTGCTTACCGAAGCAACCTCGCCTGCGGCTTGATCCCCAGCCATACGAACAGCTCCGCACCCAGGTTCTAAGGCGGGATGGGTGGAAATGCCAAACCTGCGGCGCGATGTACAACCTCGAGGTCCATCACCGGGAATTCCGCAGCCAGGCAGGCGACGACTCTGAGCAGAACCTAATTACGCTATGTTCTGCATGCCACACCACAGTGCATCATGGCTGAGGAGTTGGACGCGGCCGAATACGGCACCTAAGCTCCCACCGCGGTGGATTGGGAAAAACTGTACGGTGGAGAACTACTTCCAGGTAGGCGCCGCTCAGGAACTATCGTTTCTGCTCCTCCAGCAAGGCATTGGACCGCTATCCGAGTCCCCCACCGCCCAAACCTGCAAAACTACCAAACTCGAATCCAGTCGCGTCTAACTGATTCTCCCCGAACATCTTGTGAGTTTTTCGTGGGAAGTTGGTATCCGTTTGACACAGGCAGGCCCGCTCTGAAAGAGTGCGGAGATAGTGAGAAAGTGTCCGCGTAATCTGACGGAGTTTGAGGCGAACTTCCCTACCGAAGAGGCGTGTCGGGTGTACCTGGCGCGACTCCGTTGGCCGGCGGGTTTCCGCTGTGCCCGCTGCGGATTGGGGAAAGCGTGGCGGGTTCGAGGCCTCTGGGAGTGTGCCGGGTGTGGGTACCAGACTTCGGTCACCGCCGGAACGATTTTTCAGGACACGCGGATTCCCTTGCTCGTGTGGTTTCGCGCCATGTGGTGGATGACCGGCCAGGCGCACGCGGCGAGCGCGTTGGAACTGCGACGAGCTCTGGGACTGAAAAGGTATGAGACGGCGTGGAGGTTGCTGCATAAGTTGCGCCGCGCCATGGTTAGACCGGGGCGTGATTTGCTCACCGGCAGAGTGGAAGTGGATGGATGCTATGTCGGCGGTCGGGACAAGCGCCTGCCCGGCCGCCATTGGGACAAAGGACTGATGGTCGTTGCCGCGGAAGAAGACGGGCGCGGAATCGGTCGGATTCGGATCCGCCAGATTGTACGCGCTTCGACCGCAAACTTGGTGGCCTTTGTGCAGGACTCAGTTGCACCCGGTAGCGTTATCCACACCTACAACTGGCGGAAAGACTTGCCCTTGAAGAGCAAAGGCTACCGGCAGAAGGTCACGTTTCCAGAGAAAAAGAAGAAAAAGAAGAAGAAGACTCCCTGGGAAGCGATGCCACGGGCTCGATACGTGATCTCAAGGTTCGAACGGTGGCTGATGGGAACCCATCAGGGAGCAGTCCGTCGTGAGCACCTCGACTACTATTTGGATGAATTCACCTTCTGGTTCAATCTCCGGCAATCCCAGAATCATGGCGAGCTCTTCTTTCGTCTGGCGCAGCAAGCTGTGACCGTCGATCCCGTTATCCGTCACCGCATCCTCCACCCGACCTCAGTGAAAGCTCAACCACAATCTGCAGGGGATACTGAGATACCTGAGTAAAGCGGATAACCATACACCGTCACAATACCAGACGGTACCGAACTTGCTGTTGGTGGTGCTCCGTGAGCTTCGTACGTCTGTTTTCTGCCGGGGAAAACTGGAATCAGCAAGTTGCGCAGACCTAGTTGGGTCCGAACCGCGGATTCCATTATGTGGCCTCAAATTAAGGGTTTAGAGCGGACCAGCGTCGACCAACGGGCAAATCCCTACAATGCCTATGGGAACACTATAAACTGCTGTTCGTCCGTCGTTCAAACTCGCGTCAGACGATGCGGGATTCGGAGGCGAAGTTTCGGTGTTAATCTCCCAACTAGATTCCGCCAACCTACCCGACTTCCTCGCCCCAATTCTCCAGCGTCTTCTTCACAAAGGCCATGAACTGGTCCGCCACGGCGCCGTCGATCAGGCGATGATCGTAGCCCAGCGTCAAGTGAACGACAGAGCGGATGGCGATGGAGTCGTTGCCGTCGGCGTCGGTGACCACGAGCGGCGCTTTGGTGATGCCGCCGACACCCATGATGGCCGAGTTGGGCTGATTGATGATGGGTAGGCCGAACACCGCGCCAAACTGTCCGGGGTTGGTGACGGTGAAAGTCGAGCCTTCGACTTCGTCGGGCTTCAGTTTCTTGTTGCGGGCGCGTTCGCCTAGATCGCTGATCCCGCGCTGTAATCCCAGAAAGTTCAACTCGTCGGCATTCTTGAGCACCGGAACGATTAATCCCCAATCGAGAGCGACAGCAATGCCGACGTTGACGTGGCGATGGTAGCGGATGGTTTCCCCTTCGATCGAAGCATTCACGATGGGGAACTGTTGCAGCGCGATGATCGCCGCCCTCACGAAAAATGGCATAAAGGTGAGCCGCGCACCGTGCCGCTGCTCGAAGGCTGATTTCGTCTTGTTGCGGAGCTGGACAATCTTGGTGATGTCCACTTCGAACATGGCATGCACGTGAGCGCTGGTGCGACGCGACTCGATCATGCGCTGGGCGATGATCTGCCGCATCTTGCTCATGGGCACAGATTCGGCCGGAATCGCGGCCGGAGCTGGAGTCGCGGAAGGTCGAGCTGACGCCGGAGCACTGGCGGCCGGAGCGGCTGACGCAGCTTCCGGACGCTCCAGGAACGCCATGATGTCCTGCTTGGTGATGCGGCCGCCGAGGCCGGTGCCGCTCACTTGCGACAGGTTGACGTTGTTTTCACGCGCGATCTTGCGGACTAACGGTGACGAGCGGGCGTGTTCGTCTTCTTCCTCCTCTTGCGGAGGCGCGGCCGGCGGCGGAGCGGGCGCTTGCGCCTTGGGAGGAGCTGCCTGCGGCTTGGCCGGGACGGGTGCAGATTGGGCCGCGGGCTTGGCAGGCGCCGGAGCAGCCGCAGTCGCAGCTTCGCCGTCACCGGCGATTGTGCCCACCACGGTGTTTACCTGGACCGTATTTCCTTCCCCGACTTTGATGTCGCGCAGCACACCGGAAGCAGGAGCGGGAATCTCGGCGTCCACTTTGTCAGTGGAGATCTCAAACAGCGGCTCGTCGCGCTGCACCTTGTCGCCAGGCTTCTTCAGCCACTTGGTGATGGTCCCTTCAAAGATGGACTCGCCCATCTGCGGCATGACAATATCGGTCGGCATAGTTTCCTTTTGCGGTGTTCTGGAGTTTGGGCCGGGCTAACCTTTAATTATATCCAAGGCTGGGGCAGGTTAGTCTTTGTGTTGGCCTGGGTTTTGATCTGGCCCTGCTGCCGGCGGCCCCACGCCATAAGCGTTCTTCCAGTAATCCTGCACCTTGGGCGGCAGTTTCTGGATGCGGGAAAGAAACGCTGTCACCTTCCAGATGTCCTGGTCGCTGAGTGCCTTACCCCAGGCCGGCATGCCAGTGTAGCGAACGCCGGTGCGAACGGCGTAGTAGATGTGCCATTCAGGGTCGTCGAGCGGATCGAGGATGAGTTGCGGCACCGGCGGATAAAGGGACTTCTCCAGCGCGCTGGGCTTGTTGTCGAGCGTACCGTGACAGACGGAACAATTCATGGTGTATACCTTCATGCCGTCGATCAGGTTGTCGTCGGTGGGAGGAATCGGGTTGTTCACGCGCGGAGCGTGACGCTCCATAGAAGCATCGAGCGCGCTGCTAGCGATGCGTGTCTCGATACTGGGCGGAACGGCGTCGGCATTGGTTGGCATTAAGCCGAAAGTGGCCACCGCCAGTCCGGCTAGAGCGATCACCGCCAAAGTGGTAATGATTCCCAGAATAAAGCCGCGCATTACGCCTCCCAATCAATAACGTTCCGTCATCAAGTCTACCTAGCGAAGCGAGGCTCTAACAAGGGCGCGCAGACCCGCCCCTAGTATGCCTTTAGGCGGCGCGCCTCTTTTACGACGTCGCTGACCTTGGGCAAAAAGTATTCTTCCTGCGGCGGAGAAAACGGGACCGGAGAGTCTTGCGCAGTGATGCGCACGATGGGGCCATCGAGATCGTCGAACGCTTCTTCATTGATGATGGCGGCAATCTCGCCCGCGATGCCCCCGGTCCGCACGTCTTCATGCAGCAGGATCACCTTGTTGGTCTTGCGCACAGTGTGGGCAATGGCTTCGCGATCGAGCGGTGAAAGCGTGCGCAGGTCGATGACTTCCAACTCGATTCCCTCTTTGGCCAGAATCTCGGCCGCCTCCAGCGCTAGATGCACCATGGCCGCATAAGTAATGATGCTGAGGTCGCGGCCCTCGCGCGCGGTTCGCGCTTTGCCCAGGGGAACGATGTAATCTTCCTCAGGAACTTCCTCTTTTATGCGGCGATATAAATACTTGTGCTCGAAGAAAATGACCGGGTTGTTGTCCCTGATCGAGGCCTTGATCAAGCCTTTGGCGTCATAGGCACTCGCCGGGCAGACAACTTTCAGTCCAGGCGCGTGAACAAACCACATCTCGGGATTTTGCGAGTGAAACGGACCACCATGGACGTTGCCGCCACTCGGTCCTCGGATCACCAGAGGCGCAGGCGCTCCCCAGCGGTAGTGTGCCTTGGCGACCATGTTGACGATCTGGTTGAAGGCGCAGCCGATAAAGTCCATAAACTGGAATTCGGCGACGGGTCGCATTCCGGTGAGCGAAGCGCCGAAAGCTGCGCCGACAATTGCTGACTCGGCGATGGGCGTATCAATCACACGCTCGGGGCCGAAGCGGTCAATGAAACCGTCGGTGACTTTGAACGCGCCGCCGTAAATGCCGATGTCTTCGCCGATGCAGAAGACAGTGGGGTCGCGTTCCATTTCCTCCCAGATTCCCTGGCGGATGGCTTCGAGATAGGTGAGTTGTGGCATATTTTTGGCCGCTGATTAACGCGGATAAACCCTGATTTACAGTTTGTACAAAATGCGCTATTATACTTAATGTACGTTTAGTACTCGGAGTCTCTTTATGCCCGCCAAACTCACCGCCAGCGCAGCACGCCAACACTTCTCTGACATTCTAAACCGAGCGGCATATGGCGGCGAACGCGTGATCGTACACCGCGGGAAGAAACCGGTGGCCGCGGTGGTGCCGATCGAGGACTTGGACCTCATTGAGCGCCTTGAGGACGAATTCGACGTCAAGGCTGCCCTCAAAGCACTGAAGGAACCCGGCACCGTCCCCTGGGAGACCGTGAAGAAAAAACTACGCCTGCGATAACGGCCCATGGCCTACTCGATCCAGTTCAAGCCGGCAGCCGTCCGGCAGTTGGAAGAACTTCCTCGGCCGATCCGGAATCGGATCGCGCTTAAGATCGAGACCCTCCGCGACGATCCCTTTCCGCCGGGGTGCAAAAAGCTCGCCGCGTTAGCAGACACTTGGCGTGTGCGAGTGGGCGACTACCGGGTCATCTATCAAGTGCAGCGCGGGATCTTGGCGGTCTTGGTGCTGACCGTGGGCCATCGGCGGGAAGTGTACCGGTAAGCGTCGGCTTCGCTTCCTCCGGACGGCTTCGAGATAGGTGGAGTTGCATAGTGTTTTGTCTAGTTCATCCCCCAACGGATTCTAAATGGAACGGACATTTCGCCCTCAAGGCTACTTAATCTTTGCTTGAACCTCGCTCGGTAAATCGATCCCGCGAAGATACACAATATGGACTGGGCCATCCAGAGACTCGGCCCCCAGATCCTCCCATTCATACCTAAGGGAGACCGAGAGCATTACGTTCCGGGCAAGGTGTTGCTTTGGGACCTGAAAGACTAAGCTCTGTTTCTTTGGAATCCACCACTCGGTCAGAAAATCATAACGTCGAATCTTTGGAACGGGCGGGTGCTCCAGTTCATCCGGTGGAGACTTGTGCCCGGCGGCGTCGGTCGTCTGCATCCACGGTCCCGGGTCATATTCTTCCAGATAGTATCGCACCGGGGCCTCTGCTCCGTCTTTGTGACTTCTAGCGGACTTCATAATTTCGGTTGTAGGAGTGCCTCCCGGAAAATTCACTTCGACAGGAATTCGTATGTCCCATGCAGTCTCGTTGTGCAGCCGAAGCCAAAGTGTTCCGCGAGCGTCGTCGAACCGTTCGAACTCGATCGTCACTCTCTGATACTGGGGAGGAGTTGGACAATCCTTCGGCGATTGGGCAGTAACGGCCGTCGACATTAGCCACAATGAAATCAACAAAGTGATGGCTCTTTCGGCTCTCACTTGAAATGCACCTCCGCTTCCGTCTGCTTGAACGCGCCGCTTCCCTTTCTAACCTTCGGCGCCGCGTACTTCGGCTTAATCTCGTGGCAACCGTTTTCGCAATACACGCCTTCGGCCGCCGATTCGGGCGTAGGCATTGGCGAATTCACTGCAAACTCGCGATCCTCATCCAAGACCCGCTCGACATCGGCGATTAGCGCGGCATTTCCCTGGCTGGTCAGCCATTTCTTGACGTTCACCAGATAGTTTTCGAAGCGGGCGATGCAGTCGCGCTTGCGCCAGTACTCGAACAGCGGCTTGGGAACATAGTCGGCGGCGTCGTGAATGGCGTGTCCTTTCATGCGCATCATCTTGGCTTCTATCAACGTTGGCCCCTCACCCCGGCGGGCGCGCTCGCAGGCTTCGTGGGCGGCGTCGTAAATCTGGCAGGCGTCGGTGCCGTCAACGATCACTCCCGGAATTCCATAGGCGATCGCTCGTTCGGCGAGGTCTTTCACACGAAATTGCATGTCGGCGGGCGTGGAATATCCCCAGAGGTTGTTTTCGACGAACAACACGAGACCCAGGTTCTGCACGGCGGCGAAGTTCACGCCTTCATAGGTCACGCCGGTTGACTGGCCGCCGTCGCCAATGTAGGTCATGACGGCGATGTTGCGTCCCTGCAGGCGCGCTCCGAGCGCAACCCCGGCAAGCACTGGGATGAGATCACCCAGAGTTGAGATCGGCGCGACCACGTTGCGGGTTTGAATGTCGCCGAAGTGAGAGGATGCATCGCGGCCCTTAGTCGGCGAGCCTGCCTTGGCCATGTACTGCATCATGATGTCGCGAGCGGAGAAGCCGCGGACCAGAAGCGATCCCTGATTGCGAATCATGGGGCCGAGCCAGTCTTCTTTATGAAGAGCATAGGCGGAAGCGCAGGAACAGGCCTCCTGCCCCAAACCAAAGTAGACGCCGCCGACTACTTTTCCCTGCTTGTACAGGTTCTCGAGCGCCGTCTCCATTTTGCGATTCAGCAGCATCCAGCGATAAATCTCAATGCACTGTTGCTTGGAAAGATATTTCGAGTCCCGAATGGGAGGAACGGGAGCGCTCAGGTCGCCTTCGACTTCGTAGCGAACGCCGTCCTTTCCGCGCACCTGACGCAGCGTGAACTGCGGCCTCTCAAGACGGTGATCGGCAATCGTGTAGGTGCGCTGATTGCGATTCGGAGGTGAAGTCTTCCCTTTGGCCTTCGATCGAGCCGCCTTCTGTTGTTTCTTCTTTGCCATGCTGGTCAGAGAAGAATGTAACCCGCCGGAGGGGATTTGAACAAACCTACGTCAAGCCCAGGTCGTGTCTTTTTCTCCGTGAAGTTCGCGAAGCTCCCGGGGCGTGAGTAATGGAACTCCGACCGAAGGCCCCAAGAGGTCGTCGAGACTCTCCAGCCAGAGCATTTGCGACTGAAACACTGCACCGAAGTGACGAGAGACCGAATGCCCGACTTCCAGCAAGGACAGTTCCTTCCCCAGTTCCTTTGACATTGAGGTGACGGGTTTGGCGGTGATTCCACAGGGGATGATGAGGTTGAAGTAATCGAGATTCGTATTCACATTCAACGCGACGCCGTGCGAAGTTACGGCGCGAGAAATATGGACGCCGAGGGCTGCGATTTTAGCTTCTTCGCCTTCACTGGTCCACACGCCGGTAAGACCGGGCACACGCTTCGTGGGAATCTTGAAATCGGCGCAGGTACGGATAAGGACTTCTTCCAAACGCCGAACATATTCGATCGCGCCCAGCGTCTTGCGTTTGCCGTCGGAAGAGGTCATGCCTCGCAAGTCAAAGATGGG
Source organism: Acidobacteriota bacterium (assembly GCA_013289795.1). Taxonomy (GTDB): domain Bacteria; phylum Acidobacteriota; class Terriglobia; order Terriglobales; family Acidobacteriaceae; genus JABCZH01. The sequence goes on along the minus strand of JABCZH010000013.1, from coordinate 97,651 downwards.
GTATGCGACCAACTGTCCCGGGCCGTGAAAAGTAACGTCGCCGCCGCGATCGCACTCAAAGACTTCGACACCACGTCGTGCGAGTTCTTCACGCGAGGCGATGATGTTGTCGGTTTTCGCATTCCGGCCTAGGGTGATCACTGGGGTGTGTTCGAGGAGCAGGAGGGCATCGCCGATCTTGGCGTCCTTGCGGAGATCGACTAACCGCTGCTGTAAGCGCAGGCCGGTCGGGTAGTCGACAGTGCCGAGTTGAAGGACTGAGATCAAAACCTTCGCCGCGGATCAACGCAGATGAACGCAGATTTGATTTTCATGCGTTGATCGCCATTCCGTACACGCTGTTCGATGCGTCGAGCATGGCCTCGGCCAGGGTGGGATGGGCATGAATCGTCCACATCAGATCTTCGACCGTGGCTTCGGCTTCCATGGCAGTCACGGCTTCGGCAATTAGTTCTGTCGCCTGCGGGCCGATGATGTGGACGCCGAGAATCTCGCCGTAGTCGGCGTCGGAAACGATCTTAATGAAGCCCTCGTGCTGGCCGACAATCGATGCCCGCGAGTTGGCAGTAAAGGGAAACTTGCCAACTTTGAGGTTGTATCCCGCTTCCCGGGCCTTGGACTCGGTGAGACCCACGCTGCCGATTTCGGGGTGGCAATAGGTCGCGTTGGGGATGTGCTCGGGATTGATTGGCTTGCCCTTCTTGCCGGCAATCTTCGTCACCGCCACAATGCCCTCCATTGCGCCGACGTGTGCCAGTTGCGGCGTCCCCAGCACAATGTCGCCGATGGCATAGACTCCGGGTTCGGCAGTCTGCATCCAGCTATCGGTCTTGATGAATTCGCGGTCGGGCTTGATACGGGTCTTCTCCAGGCCGATGTTTTCAGTCCGCGGCCTGCGGCCGACGGCGATCAGGATCTTCTCGGCCTCGATCTTCTGTTGCTTGCCCTCTGCGCTAAAGGTAACTGCGACTCCTGACTTGGTTTGTTCAACTTTCTCCATCTTGGCGCCGGTATGGAAGTTGATGCCACGCTTGCGGTAGACGCGGGCGAGTTCCTTCGAGACATCTTCGTCTTCAATCGGAACCAGGCGTGGCAGCATTTCCAGGATTGTTACTTCTGCATCAAACGACCGGTAGATCGAGGCAAACTCGACGCCCACGGCCCCGCCGCCTACGATCACAAGAGACTTGGGGAGCTCTTTTAATCCAAGAATCTCGATATTCGTAAGCACCTTGGAGCCGGCTTCGAGGCCAGGAATCATCCGGGCTTCTGAACCGGTGGCCAGAATGACGTTCTTGGTTTTCAGCTGGGTGGCCTTGCCGTCGTTGGTAACTTCGACGGTGAGAACGCCGTTTTGCGCCGGGCCAGTGAGCTTTCCATAGCCCTTGATGGTTTCAACTTTGTTCTTGCGCATCAGGAACTCAAGGCCCTTGGCGTGTTTGGTGACGATCTTTGCCTTGCGGTCTTGAATGGCCGTCCAGTTCAGCTTGCGCGCGTCCACGCCTTCGATGCCGAATTCTTTGGCTTCCTTTAAGTGGTCCCACAACTCGGCGTTGAACAGCAGGGCTTTGGTGGGAATGCAGCCGACGTGCAGACAAGTTCCGCCGAGGAAACCGTCTTTCTCGATCAAGGCGGTTTTCAGTCCGTATTGTCCCGCACGAATGGCCGCGGTGTATCCGGCCGGCCCGCTGCCGATGATGGCAATGTCATAAACGATTTCAGGCAAAGGAGTACTCCTCGCTATGAAGAGATGATTAAGGGTTAACTTTTGATTCTAGACGGGGGCCGACGATTGGCAAAACGGCTGGCAGCACATCACTAGCCCAGCAGCCGAGCCGCTTCCTTGGCGTAATAAGTAAGGATAATCCCCGCTCCGGCGCGGCGGATCGAGGTCAGCGATTCCATCATCACGCGATCGCGATCGATCCAACCGTTGCGCGCGGCGGCTTCGATCATCGCGTATTCGCCGGAGACGTGGTAGGCGGCCAGAGGCAAGTCGAAACGTTCCCGGGCCGCGGCAATCACATCGAGATAGGGCAGCGCCGGCTTCACCATGATCATGTCGGCGCCTTCTTCGATGTCGAGTTCGATCTCACGAATGGCCTCACGCAGGTTGGCTCCATCCATTTGATAAGACCGGCGGTCCCCGAACTGTGGGACGGAATCGGCGGCTTCGCGGAATGGTCCGTAAAAGCCGGAGGCAAACTTGGCCGCATAGGAAAGAATCGGCGTGTTGATCAGCCCCGCCTGGTCGAGAGCTTTGCGGATCGCACCCACTCGTCCATCCATCATGTCGGAAGGGGCAATCACATCCACACCGGCGCGAACCAGCGAAACCGATGTTCGCGCCAAGAGCTCAAGTGTGGCATCGTTTACGATTTCGTAATCCGCGGAAATCGCCGCTGGAACGGCAACCGCCGCGCCTAAGGACTGCGGATGAGCGGCACGAACTACTCCGCAATGTCCGTGAGACATGTATTCGCACAGGCAGACGTCGCCCATGATGACCACATCGCGCACCTCGCGCTTGATGGCGCGCGCCGCCTGCTGCACGATGCCATCTTCGGCCCACGCGCCGGTGGCTACCTCGTCTTTCTTCTCCGGCAGGCCAAAGAGGATAATCGCCGGCACCCCCAGCGTATGCGTCTGCCGCGCTTCCTTGACGGCTTCGTCCACCGAGAGATTGAAGACACCAGGCATAGAGCAAACTTCCCTTCGCACGCCTTCTCCCGGACAGACGAACATGGGGTAAACCAAGGAAGCCGGCGAAAGCCGGGTTTCACGCACCATGGCGCGCAACGGCTCGCTTTGGCGCAGACGGCGGAGACGGGTTGCAGGAAAGGCCATGGGGGCACTTCCGACCAGCCAGTCGCTGGTCGCGTATGGCACGATTCTAGCAGAGCCACTTCGCCGAAGCCTGCTACTGGATCTCTGGTACTGAGGGATTTCACGCTTTTCCATCAGCACCGGATCTCTGAGACGCATTCACCGTCCGGAGTAGAAGATGCCGGTACCAACGTAACCCTGGGTTCGGCTGGAGTCTTCTGCAGGTGGCGGCCACCCCATAGAATGTTGCATAGCCATGACTTGGAAGAGGCATGTGTGGGTAGTCTTGACGGCCGGTCTGATTTTGACCTGCGCAATGGCCGCGCTCAATATCCCTCACAGCCACTTTCTAACCGCCTTTGGAGACATTACCCAGTTGCTGCTGGTCGCGGTCGCCACCGGGTTAATGGCCTCAAACGCAGTCTCCAGCCGCGGCGAATCCCGTGGGTTCTGGCTACTCATGGCTGTCGGGTGTTGCCTGTGGGCGACAAGTCTGGGGGTTTGGACGGTCTTCGAAGTAATCCTCCGGCGGGAGGTGCCGGAGCCTTTTTTCGGGGACGTCATTCTATTTATTCACATCGTCCCTTTCATGGCGGCGGTGGCCCTGCGTCCGCATCGTCCGCAGGGCGAAAAAAAGCTCTACTTCAGCACCCTGAATTTTCTGATGCTTCTGATCTGGTGGGTGTTCTTGTATGCTTTCACGGTTTTCCCCAGCCAGTATGTCATCTTGAATCCGTCAGCCTACAACCAGAACTATGACTTGCTCTACCTCTTTGAAAACCTGGTTCTGCTCACAGCTTTGGGGCTGCTGACCACAAATGTTCACGGTCCGTGGAAGAAGGTTTATTGGAACCTTTTCATCGCTGCCGGCCTATACACCTGGAGCTCAGAGGAGATCAACGCAGCAATTACTCGCGATCAATACTACACTGGCAGCTGGTATGACATTCCGCTGGTAAGTTCGATGTGCTGGTTGATCTTCGCCGGACTGATGGCGCGCGATTTGAAGCCGGTGCAGGAATCGGCGGCGCCTCCCAGCAGCAAATGGCTGGCGCTCTCACCCCGCCTAGCGATGCTGGCGATTCTGTCATTGCCGGTGATTGGATTCTGGTCGCAGTTTTTGGATCCATCCCCGCCGCCCATTCGCCATTTCCGGCTGCTGGTGACTTTGGCTGCGATGCTGGTCCTGGGTGGCTTCGTGTTCCTGCGGCAATACGTGCTGGATCGCGAATTGATGCGGTTGCTGGAAGAATCAGGTAAGAGCCTGGAGAGTCTGAGACGACTACAAACCCAGTTGGTGCAGAAAGAGAAGCTGGCATCGCTCGGCCAACTGGTCTCCGGGGCGGCGCACGAGATTAACAACCCAGTGGCGGCGATTCTGGGGTACTCAGAATTACTCGCCGCCAACCAGGAACTGGATCCCTCCCAAGTGACGATGGCACAGAAGATCGGGCAACAAGCCCGGCGCACTCGCGACCTGCTCTCCGGCCTGTTGAGTTTTGCCCAACAGGCGCCGGCTGAGAAGACGCTCATTGAGGTAGGCCCGCTCCTGCAACGGTCGTTGCAGATGAAAATGCTGCAAATGCAAACTAAGGGCATTCGCGTGCACAGTACGATTGCTCCCATCCTGCCAAGCGTATGGGGCAATTCCAACCAACTCCTGCAATGTTGCCTGGAAATCATCGGTAATTCGATGGACGCACTGCAGGAAACCAACGGCGGAACCTTGTGGGTCAGCGCCAGATGTGAAGACAATGCAGTTGTCCTAAATTTCTCCGACTCTGGACCTGGAATCCTGGAGCCGGAGCGTGTGTTTGATCCTTTCTACACCACCAAGTCTGTCGGCAAGGGTACCGGACTGGGCTTGAGCGCCACCTACGGCGTGATGCAAGACCATGGTGGCGAGATCGCTTGTCACAATCGGCCGGAGGGCGGCGCCGTATTCGTTCTCCGCCTCCCCATCGCCGGGCCGGAGTTGGCGGCCAGCAAGGTAAAGAACAATTCGAGCTTACCCACAACGGCGAATTGATCTAGTCACGGCGGCGGTTTTCCGCGCTTCCTGTAACATTAATTTCTTATGCCGCCGCAATCAGTCCCCCACAGCAGCGCTCGCGTGCTGGAATTCGACTCGCTACTGGAAATGCTGCGCGGCTACGTGTCTTCCCCGCTGGGACGCAAGGCCATTGCGGCGTTGGCGCCGTCGGGCGATCGAGATTGGATTCAGCATCAACAACAGCTCACCACCGAGGTTCGCGAGTTCCGCCGCGTCGGAGGCGGTTTCGATTTCTCCGGTCTGCTTGAAATCAACACCCACCTGCAGAAATCGCGGATCGCCGGGGCTGCGCTTGAGACCACTGAAATTCGCGACGTGATCCTGGTCGTGGAACGCGCTTCGGAGTGGCGGGAGATTTCGCTCAACCCGCCGGCAGCCATGAGGGGGGAATGGCGCGCAGTCGCCAGCCTTTCCTCTGGAATTACCAATTTCACCGACTTTCTGCGCGGCTTCCGCAACAAAATCCTTCCCGATGGCACGCTCGACGACAAGGCTTCTCCCGAGCTCGCCCGCATCCGTCGCGAGATGGAGAAACAACGGCGTCTGATTCAGGAATCGCTGCGTGGCTATTTGCGGAGGCTCGCCGAAGGAGGGACGGTCCAGGACGAACTCATCACCATCCGTGGCGAGCGATTCGTAATCCCGGTGAAGGTCGAGCAGAAACGGCGCGTCCAGGGCGTGGTCCACGGCGCCAGTTCCAGCGGACAAACGGTCTTTGTCGAGCCGCTCGAGACCATCGAACAAAACAATGAGCTGGTCCGCTTGCTGGATGAAGAGCAAGCTGAGATTCATCGCATTCTGTTGGAGATGACCCGCCGTATCGGCGAACATGCGGACTCCATCCGTGCGGCGTCCGACGCGCTCGCTGAACTGGAACTGCAGTTTGCCAAGGCTCGCTTCGCCGAGGATTACAACTGCGTTGCCGTGGTGCTGAGCGAAGCTCACAACATTCTGCTTCACAAAGCGCGGCATCCGTTGCTGGAGAGGAATCTCAGAGCAAAGGGTGGGCGGCTTGTCCCCATCAGCCTCGAACTCGGCGGTCTCGAGGAAAACGCCAGGCGGGAACTGGTTATCACCGGGCCCAACACGGGCGGCAAGACGGTTGCCTTGAAAACGGTAGGATTGCTTGCGCTCATGGCGCAATCCGGGCTTCCCGTGCCCGCCGATCGTGCCGAGTTGCCGCTGTTCGACGCCGTGCTGGCCGATATCGGCGACTATCAATCCATCGAGCAGAATCTTTCGACGTTCTCCGCTCATGTCACCAATATTGACTTCATCTCGCACACTGCGACCGCGGATTCTTTGGTATTGCTGGACGAACTCGGCTCCGCCACCGACCCCGAGGAAGGCGCAGCCTTGGCAGTAGCCATTGCGGAACATTTCCGCAGCCTCGGATGTATCGCCATCATTTCCACCCACCATACGTCGCTCAAAGTCTTCGGCGCGAACGCGGCAGGGGTGCTGAACGCCTCGGTCGGATTCAACGAAGCCACCTTGCAGCCGACCTATGAATTGAAGATCGGCGTGCCCGGTGCTTCGGCTGGGATCAACATCGCTCAGCGCCTGGGATTGAATTCCTCGATCATTGATGCCGCCCGAGCAAAGCTTGGATCTCAAGCGCGCGACGTTGGTCAATTCCTGGACAAGCTGCATGCAGAACTGCGCGAAGCCGAAGCCGAGCGTTTGCGCTTGCGGACTAGAGAAGAAGAACTCGAACGCGAGATATCTCGCCTGGCCGCCGAGGGTAAGAGGGATCAGCAAGCCAAGATCAAAGAGATGGAGCAGAAGCTGGCCACCCTGCTGCGCGACTTCGAGTATCACGCGCGGGAATCGGTCGGCGCTATTCAGGACCGTGCTGCCGCGCAGAAAGTATCGAAAGAGGCGGAACGGCGAATCTCGAAGTTGCGCCGTGAATTCCGCGAGCAGTTTGACTCTGCGGTGGTGGCGCACACTACAGGAGCCGACCGTGACGATCCTGACGCTACGCCACAGCTCGTCAAACATGTGTCGGAAGGCGATACCGTCAAGCTGAAATCCATGGGACGGCCCGCAGTCGTCGCCCGCCGCATTGACGACAATCACTTCGAAGTCGAAGTCGGGTCGATGAAAATGAAGATCGCCCGCGATGATATTGCCGAAGTGCTGGCGCGGGCGGCCGAGTCTCCAGTGAAGTCGGCGAGGGCGCGAGGCATCTCGGTTTCGCTCGAGAGTGAGGATCAAAGTGTTCCATCGGAAATCAACGTAATCGGCCACAACGTGGACGACGCCACACGCGAAGTCGAAAAGTTTGTGGATCGAGCGTTCCTCGCGGGATTGCCCCGCGTGCGCGTGGTCCATGGCAGCGGCATGGGGATTCTACGCAAAGCCCTGAGGCAGTATTTACAGAAGCATCCGCACGTGGAGTCGGTGACCGAGCCTCCGCAGAATGAAGGTGGAGGTGGGGCTACGGTGGTGGAGTTAAGGGTGTAAGAAAGTTATGGGACAAAATCGATACTCCGCCAAGTTTTCCGCCCAGGTTAACTGCTAAATCCTGTCTTGCACAGCTTCTCCACAGCAAACCACCCCTGCTATATTCCCTTTAGCCACTCTCTGGCCCACAATTCCTGCGAAGCGCTTTCCACTCATGACTGAAGCCGCCGATTTCAAGGAAACCGTCAAGCAGCAAGCGGACATCGTCCGCATCGTCGGCGATTACGTCAAGCTCAAGAAAGCCGGGGCGCAGAACTACTCCGGGCTTTGCCCGTTCCATAACGAGAAGACGCCGTCGTTTTCGGTTCATGCGACGCGGCAGTTCTTTCACTGCTTCGGGTGCGGCGTCTCAGGCGATGTTTTCAGCTTCGTGCAGAAGATCGAGAACGTGACATTTCCGGAGGCTGTCCGGGCGGTAGCGCAGAAGTTGGGGATCGCGCTGCCGAAGATGGAATACAGCAGTCCGGCGGAAGCCCGGGACGCCAAGCTTCGCACCGTGCTGCTCGAAGTCCAGGAGCGTGCCTGCGGGTTTTTCCAGGAGTGCCTGCGGCGGCCCGAAGGGGCACGTGCACGCGAATACTTGACAGGACGCGGATTGAACGAAGAGATGATCCGAGAATTCCGCATCGGCTACGCACCCGATTCCGGCTTCCTGCTCAAAGATCGCCTCAAGGGTGAGTTTGATGAAGATGTGTTGCGAGAAAGCGGCCTGTTTTCGTGGAAAGAAGGCTCTCAGCCGGAGCCAACGACCGACGACCAACGACCAACGACCGGGTCTCACCGGCCAACGACGGCGTCTATGTACTCCAAATTCCGCAATCGGGTGATGTTCCCCATCTCAAACGAAAGCGGACGGGTGATCGCCTTCACCGGACGGACACTGGCCACCGACGAAAAGGCCGGCCCCAAGTATCTGAATTCTCCCGAGACGACGGTCTACTCCAAGTCGAAGGTGTTGTTCAACCTCGATCACGCCAAAGAAGCCATGCGCAAACTGGATTACGCCATCCTCGTCGAAGGCCAGATGGATTGCATTTCGGTTTACGCAGTGGGGTTCCACAACGTGATTGCCAGTTCGGGCACCGCTTTCACCGAACTTCAGGCCCGGCTGCTGGGGCGTTTCAGCAAGAATGTGGTCGTGAATTTCGATCCTGATACCGCCGGGGCGAAAGCCACCGAGCGCACGCTCGGCCTGCTGGTGCAGGAGGAATTCCAGATCAAGGTGCTGACCCTCGAAACCGGATTCGATCCCGACCTATTCATCCGCCGCAAGGGCAAAGACGCCTACGCCGAAGCGCTGCGAAATTCCCAGCCCTACTTTACTTATCTGATCGACCGCGCCCGCGCGCAGTTCCCCATCCGCAGTGGCGAGGGCAAAGTCAAAGCAGTGAACTATCTTCTGCCGCACATCCAGCAGGTCCCCAGCCGGATTGTGCGCGACGAACTGACCCGCGAGATCGCGCAGAAGCTAAACATTGATTCTGCCGTGCTGCGGCAAGAGTTGAAGCATGCGGGAACCAACCGTTCGGCAGCCGCGCTGAAATCGCCGGCTGAATCTCAGGTAACGGACGCGGAGAAGATTCTTGTCCGTGCCCTGACTTCGGCCCGGGAAATGACCTCCGAGCAACACATTTCCTCGCGAGACGGTGTGGATGAAGAATTCGACCCGGCGCGGCAGGCGCAATTCGTCTTGCGGAATGAACCCCTTCATCACGGATTGGCTACAGAGTCACTGATCGAGACCCTATTGTCGGCGTCCGATTCTGCCGATGCAATGTCATTGCCCCTTTCCGATGGCGAGCGCAATCTGCTGGCCTCCATCCTCATGAAAGAAGCCGAGGAACTGACCGCAGATCGCCTCGAAGGAGCAGTGAAAGCCCTACGGAGGATGCACATTCGGCGCAAGCTCGAAGGAGTTCAACAGGAATTGAACGCCAAACGAAGCCAGGAACCGGGCCGCTTACAGGCTCTGCTGGAGGAGAAGATCCGCCTGAAGCGCGCGCTGATGGATGCCGGGCTGATGGAAGAAGGCGCCGCTCCCCCGGCGGCGTAGATCGGGGTTGAAACTTAAATGCCGGTTCCGCCATCTAAGTTATTAGCGGCGAGGGAGATAGGACAGCGGCAACTACTCGAACACTGGGGTTTTCACCAATCTCATGCTATACTCTGAAAGTTTGTGTCGGCGCTAGGTTCCGCCAACCCACGTTCCCACCGCTAAAAACGACTATTTGCGTCCTTCCGTTGGGGACGCCTTGAGGAAAATCCGTCTTGGCTCTTGATGACAAGTACGACGATATTAAAAAGCTGATCGATACCGGCAAAGAGAAGGGATATTTGACGTATGAGCAGGTCAATGACCTTATCCCTCATGATGTGCATTCTCCTGAGGACCTGGACGATCTGCTGACCACCATTGGAACGCAGGGCATCGATGTGCTCGAGGGGCCCAAGCTCCCTTCCGCGGCGCTCGACAAGAAATTTGACGAAGATGAGGCCGGCGAGGATGTTGAACTCGACCTGACTCCTGGGGCTCTTGAAAAAACCAACGATCCGGTCCGCATGTATTTGCGCGAGATGGGCACCGTCCCACTGCTTACGCGCGAAGGCGAAGTTGAGATCGCCAAGAGGATCGAGCGTGGGCAAATCCGCGTCTTGAAGGCGCTCTCGCGTTCGCCGATTGTGATCAATGAACTGCTGGGGCTGGGCGAGGATCTCAAGAAGAGTGTCCGCTCCATCAAGGAAGTGGTTACCTTCGACGAAGAAGAAATCACCGATGAGATCCTGCAAAACCGCCTGAAGGAATTCACCGGCAAGATTGACGCTCTGGCCAAGGCTTACAAAAAAGCCGGCCAGCTCATTGAAAAGTTCGCAACGGTCTCTCAGAAGAAGCGGCCCAAAGACTATCGGCGCTACCGTATCGCGTTGGCGCGGGCCATTGTGGCGGTTTCGTTGTGCGTTCGCAAACTGGGGTTCACCAATAACGAGCGCAAGCGGCTGATCGACCGGGTCAATAAGACGGTCGATACTATGCGCTCGCTCGACCGCCAGTCGCAGAACCTTGAGAAGAAGGCGGACGCCACTCGCAGCGAAGATCAGCGCAAGGAATACCGGCGGCAGTCGCGGGCGATTCGTGCCGAGCTTGAAAAGCTGGAGGTCGAAGCCGGGGTTTCCTTTCAGGAACTCAAGCGCACACAGCGCGAAATCATCCAGGGGGACATGGATGCGGAGCAGGCCAAGCGGGAACTGATTGAGGCCAACCTCCGCCTGGTGGTTTCGATTGCCAAGAAGTACACCAACCGCGGCCTGCAATTCCTGGATCTGATTCAGGAAGGCAACATCGGCTTGATGAAAGCTGTGGACAAATTCGAATACCGGCGCGGTTATAAGTTCTCGACCTACGCCACGTGGTGGATTCGGCAGGCGATTACTCGTGCAATTGCTGATCAAGCGCGTACGATTCGCATCCCGGTCCACATGATCGAGACCATCAATAAGCTGATCCGCACCTCACGACAACTGGTGCAGGAACTGGGGCGCGAGCCTACGTCGGAAGAAATCGCCAAGCGGATGGATATTCCGGTGGCAAAAGTCCGCAAGGTGCTGAAGATCGCCCAGGAGCCGATTTCGCTGGAGACTCCGATAGGCGAAGAAGAAGATTCGCATCTGGGCGACTTCATCGAGGACCGCGCGGTCGTCTCGCCGGCGGAAGCGGTCATCAATGTCAATTTGAAAGACCAAACTGGCCAGGTGCTGCGTACGCTGACTCCGCGCGAAGAGAAAGTCATCAAAATGCGCTTCGGCCTGGAAGATGGCAGCGAGCATACGCTCGAAGAGGTCGGCCAGTCGTTTGCGGTCACTCGCGAGCGCATTCGACAGATCGAAGCTAAGGCATTGCGGAAATTGCGGCATCCATCGCGGTCGCGGAAACTGCGGGCGTTTATGGATGGGGTTCGAGACTAACCTTTTCGCCGCTGATTTTCGCAGATCAACGCTGATCTAAAAGGGCACGGCTTCGGCCGTGCCTTTGCCAATCCTTGTTGACATGCTTGTCGCGACTGATAGCATTGAAGTGACGGGCATCGTTCAGTACAACCGCAGGCTCCGAGTCAGTCTCGGGGCTTTTGCTTTTGGCGGGCAGTCAAACGTGTTTGACGAGCGGTGTATCCGGCATATCATTGAGGTGTCTGGCAAACGGTGTTCTAGTATCTCGAAGCCCCGGGCGATGCTCGGGGCTTTGGCTTTTGTGGTGGATCATCCCATGCGAAGAAAGTTACCAAAAACCCGTTCACGGCTGGCTGCCCCGGTGCCGGAAGTGCTTAGGGTGAGTGGAAATCGCGACGCAACGGCACGGACACGCTCAGTTCGAGCCAAATCGATCGGGTCATCAAAGCCGTCCGGGCACGAAAACCGAGGCGCTGATGGGTTGGGGTCGGTCCCGTCTGTCGCCGATTACCCGTCCCCGATTACCCTCCCAGTTTTCTCCGTAGTTCGTGCCAACGGAGGCGGCGGCGTACAATGACGTGCAGGAGGAAGTCGTCGGCGTGTCCTCGGCTCGTATCCAGTTCCTCGCTTTCAAGGGCAAGCAGATTCTGCTGGTCGACTTCTCAGGACTCTCAGCTGATGAGGTGGAAAGGACCGCCCGCGCTGTTCCCGAAGTTGTCACCACCCGGGCGCGAGCTTCAGTCCTGCTGCTTGTCGACTTCACCGGCGCAGCCTTTGATCAGGAGGCCCTGCGTGCCATGAAGGAAGCCGCTGTCTTCAACAAACCTTACATCAAGAGATCTGCGTGGATTGGTGCCGAGAGTTTTCCTGAAGACTCCCGTCACAGTCTGAGGACCTTTTCCGGGCGCGAATTTCCTATTTTCAAAAGCCGGGCCGAAGCCTTGGAGTGGCTGGCAGCGGAGTAACCTTGTGATGGCCGGGCCGATTTGCCTTGGGAATAAACCGAGGACAGAGAGAACGTCTACCTAATCTTATTTACGCAGGAGACCGGGGAACCTCCCGTCTGTCCCCAGTTTTCCTCCAAATCTTTACGCACAAACAGTTCGCTTTATGAGATAGCGCTCATAAAATGAAGCACGGTAGACGGCGTTTAGGAGGGTATTGCCAGTGGGTACTGGACACCGTTTGCCAGACGGTCGAGTGGCTCTTGCAGCCACTAGGGTTCAACTCCCTTGCCCTCCTCTCGGCACTCGATCCTGTTTGAACGTGCTTGACAAGCGGTGTATCCGGCATATTATTAAGATGTCTGGCAAACGGTGTTCTAGTATCTCGAAGCCCCGGGCGATGCTCGGGGCTTTGGCTTTTGTGGTGGACCATCCCATGCGAAGAAAGTTGCTAAAAACCCGTTCACGGCTGGCTACTCCGGTGCCGGAGGTGCTCAGGTTGATTGGAAACGAATCGCGACGCAAGGGAACAGACACGCTCAGTTCGAGCCAAATTGATCGGGTCATCAAGGCCGTCCGCTCACGAAAACCGAGGCGCTGATGGGTTGGGGTCACTCTCGTCTGTCTCCGAATTGCCCGCATTTTCGGATTTTGGAGGAAGTTTCGTCTGTCCTCGCAATTAACCCGCGAGTTTCCTTCGCCCAGGTTAGCGCCCCATGACGCAGAGAAGTTAAGAACTCAGAGTCGGTGCCTAGGGCGCGAACCTGGGGCACCGGGCCATCCCGGATAGAAAGTACGAACGTCCGGTAGTGGGCTGATTCTGTATTACTGTAAGTCGGGCGATCGTAGCCCTGCGAGTTCGTCCCTGAGTTCTTGGTATCGCGCTTCCAGACCTTGGTACCTCTCGACCTCTGCGGGAGCCGAGTTGGAATCTTCTGGCAGATCTCGACCGGTCGCCGTCAGTTCGGATTCAATCTTTGCCATCTGCTGGCGAAGCGCCGCAATTCGCCCTGCCTTGTCCATGACGCTCGGGGAAAACGCGGAACAGAGGGCACCTTCCCACAACATTTCTTGACGAATCGACTAACGGAGTCGTCGCATCAGCGGAACGGCCATGCCATCATCGAGAGCCCAAATAGCGCCATCTCGACATCGACTGTGCGTAGGAAGGAAGGTGTTGCCCGCCTATCGCGATACATCTGGTTGTACGCACACGCTCCATTCTCGTCGATCACATCGTACGTGTCGCGAAGATCGTCCGCCTTCCACTTTTTCGCCAGCAGTAGTGCCTGATCCATGTCCCAATTGCTTTGGCCGAGAAACGCCAGCATCGCCGCTGTTCTCCAATCAACGACGCCCCAGGTGTCAGGTTTCAGGAAACGCATCGCAGAAGTGGCAACTTTGGCCCGGCGCTGACCTGTCTCGTCATCACGGCTGGACCCGAAACCCTTCAATTGCATAACGGACAGAATAGCGTCGCGGTCGTTCTTGGCGGCGAGTGCGCCACAAAAGGCATTCCAGATCGCCTGTTCGTTGTTCTGTCCAGCGTTGCCCATGCGCTGTTGCAGGCACATCGCCTTCCACCCTTCTATGTCAAGCAGTAGATCATATGCTGCCCGCAGAGCAGGTGGTGTGGGGTTGGTGCCGTACTGAGAAATGAGTTTGACAACCGCGACCGCAGAAGTCTCGACACGCAGCGTGCGCTGCCAGTCAGAAGGCGTGCAAATCTTGTAGTAGTTCAGGCCGTCGAGCAGCGTTGTTGTGGGCAACGAGCGCCATCGTGCCAGCCATTGTACGCTGACTTTTGGCCGTGTAAATTAGATTTCGCTTGAGATTGAGTTTTACGCCTGGTTATGGCGTGGGCGAGGGGAAAATCGGATGGCTGTCTACAAATTACAGGCCGGTATTGCTCGGCGAGCGGGATCGGTGATATAGGGAGTTCGGCGCGAACCTGTGAACGGTCCTATAATCCGATGGGTTGGATCACATGACGCGAACTCCGCAAGAGAAGTTTGTCTTACTGTTTGAGGCAGCGAAGCGTGCAATGCTGGCCAGTGAAGAATTGCTCGGGAGATTATCGGCGGAACTGGCCCTGTTGGAAGGTGATATCACGCGCAGTGTTGACATTGAGAGTCGGGCTATTTCACCGCTTCTTTCGGCAGTTACATTCATCGACTTCGCCCATCGGTTCGGCTCGTTGATAGACGCATTACCGCTTTTAAACAAACGAGAATCGCAGATGCGCCAGCTCAAATCGGCCCTCGTTAATGTAGAAAACGTGCGCAACCATCTGCAACACATGCGGGGCGATCTGTCCTCCAACGAGGAAATCGACTATCCAATTCTGGGATCACTCATGTGGAGCAATGGGGATTGGGCATACACGATTTTCTTGAGCCAGCCCACTCAGACAAATACTTATTCGATGGTTTACGATTTGGCTAATCAACGGTGGGTAGCTAGGTATCAGTACCGTGTTAAGAATACGATCGTCGATCTTGAGAACGTACTCGCGACGATGAAAGAGGTTTACGAGTGGGTAGTTAGCAAAGCCCAGTTTTCCGATCCAGACTTCGCGCTCCCGAGGTGGGGCAAGACTCAAGCATTTTGCACGAGATTCCAGGTGGGGCAGCGACTATCGTGACGGAGAATTGAAGCGTCTGTCGCCCGGTTCCACCTGATTTCCTCCCATTGTTCCGTGCGTGTCTCCCTCCCCTCAGCATCGTAGAGCCCGCGATTCCCATCCTGGGGAAACGGGGACGGGAGAACTGGGGACAGGCAAAATGATTCGCCGAACTCGAAATACGAGCCCTACCGTGAAGCGTGGCACCTGCTGCGGGAGGCGATTGCGGCGAAGGAAGAGATGAATGTAGATACGTGCGACGCCGAGGAGCCGGCGGAACCGGAAGGACCTCCGCGCAACACGCTGGAGCGGATGGAAGCGTCGTTCAGATTCATGAAGGGGCGGTTGGAGCTCTGAGGAGCTATCCCACCCGCCGCCTTCTGTTTTCGCCGCTGATTTTCGCAGAGCAACGCTGATCTTAAAAGGCGCGGCTTGGGCGGTGCCTCTTCTCTTTACCTTTACCTAATCCGCGTTCATCCGTGAGGATCGGTGGCTGATTTTTTCTGGGTTTTCCGTTGCTTTCCACAGAGAAGTTTGGTCCTGCACAGTTTCTGCACAACCTGCTGCGATTTTTTTGTTGCCGTGAATCGGCGGCTCAAGCATTGTATGCGCCAGTGCTTACGTGAGACGTTTTCACGCTGCGGATTGCTGAAGAGTTGACGAGTTTCCGGCGGTTCTCGAGGGTGAACCGCTGGAGGGTTCTCAAGCGTGTCATGGCGCGTTTCTGGGCCCAGGCGTTGCGGCCTCCTCGGAGTCCTCCTCACCAGAGAAGGACTGAGTCGTCAACTCGGGCGATCGATGCGAGTTGTGGGCGCGGGATCAAACCCGGGTCGATGGTTCGCAAAGTACGAGAAGGAATGAGCACCCCTCGTGGGCGCGGTTCTGACTCGTGCGACTGGCCGCTTTGCGCGGCGAGAAAGCGGTGACGTCTTACAAGCAATGCGGTCTGGGCTGGCTGGGCCTGGACCGCATCTATTTTCAGCCGCAGATCTCCGCAGATCAACTCAGATAGATCAACACCCCACCACAGAGACACAGAGAAAATCTTAACCTGCAAGTTCTCTCTTGATTATTCGCTTTTTATTCCCCTACACTTGGCTCAGCAAGTATGCAGCCAGGAGAAATGATTATTAATCCGCGTTTTCCGAAGGAGCTGCGCGCCATCCACAAGCGATTAGTG
The DNA here is from genome assembly GCA_013289795.1 of Acidobacteriota bacterium. Taxonomy (GTDB): domain Bacteria; phylum Acidobacteriota; class Terriglobia; order Terriglobales; family Acidobacteriaceae; genus JABCZH01. The sequence goes on along the minus strand of JABCZH010000013.1, from coordinate 81,614 downwards.
AGTAGTATCGCGTTCGCACTCCAGTTGGATTCTCAAACACAGAAGAAGAACTTTGGCGACTACTGACTACAGTCTCGCGCACACTTTGCCGGCCAACGTAGAGGCCGAGCGCTCAATTCTGGGCGCGATTCTGCTGGATAACTTCGCTTATAACCAGGCCGCCGAGCATCTGAAGCCGGAAGATTTCTCGCTCGATTCCCACCGCCGCATTTACAACCGCATGGTCGATCTGGCGGAGTCTTCGCGGCCGATTGACATGATCACGTTGGTCGAGGAACTGGACCTGCGCAAGGAACTCGAGGCGATTGGCGACGTTGGCTATGTCTCCGGGCTGCTGGACGGAGTGCCCGACCGGCCGAGTATCGAGCACTACATCAAGATCGTGCGCGACAAGGCGCTGTTGCGTGGATTGATCCATGCGGCGAATGTTGCGATCGCGCGTGCCGCGGAGCAGAGTGATCCGGCGGAGGAAGTCCTCAATGATGCCGAGGCTGCCATCATGCAGCTCTCGGAAAAGCGCATTGGGCGCGGCTTTATGGGGGTGCAGGAGATTGTCAAAGAGTCGTTCGGTTCGGTGGACGCGCTGTTGCAGCGCGGCCAGCGCATCACCGGACTTGCGACCCACTACACCGATCTCGACGAGATGACCAGCGGGTTCCAGCGTGCGGACTTGATCATCATTGCCGGCCGGCCTTCGATGGGCAAAACGGCGTTCGCTATGAACATCGCGGAGAACGCCGCCATTGAAGATCAGAAAGTTGTGGGCATGTTTTCGCTGGAAATGTCGCGCGAGGCTTTGCTGCTGCGTCTGCTGTGTTCGCGGGCGCGAGTGGACTCGCACAAGATGCGAACGGGATCTCTGTGGCGTGACGACATGACGAAGGTCGTGCGAGCAATGGATGAACTGGCGCATGCTCCCATCTTCATCGATGACACTCCCGGCATTGTGCTGAGCGAGATGCGGGCCAAGGCGCGGCGGCTGAAACAGTCGCAAGGGAAACTCGATTTGCTGATCGTCGATTACCTGCAACTGATGTCGGGCGGTGGTAAAAGGTTTGAGAACCGCACTCAGGAAGTTTCGGCGATCTCGCGTGGCTTGAAGGGACTGGCCAAGGAATTGAGCGTGCCGGTGATTGCGCTTTCGCAGTTGAGCCGCGCACCGGAGAGCCGCGGTGGAGATCATCGTCCGCAACTGGCGGATCTGCGTGAGTCCGGGTCGATTGAGCAAGACGCCGACGTGGTGGCTTTCATTTTCCGCGAAGAGGTTTACAAGCAGGACGATCCCGACTTGCAGGGCAAAGCCGAACTCATTATTGCCAAGCAGCGCAATGGCCCGACGGGCAAGGTCAAGCTGGCATTCATCAAGAACTCGACCCGGTTTGAGTCGTTAATGGAAGGCGGAATTGAGCAGGAAGGGTGAGGGTTTGGCGGCTTTTGCCCTGTGGAAAACCTTGTGGAAGTAAAGTTGCTGGGTTGGAGCAAGGCATCCCGCCGACCATTCGGTCGTTTTAGTAGCCCGTGCCACTGTCCTCCAACTTCTACCAATGACAGCCGTTACTGGTTTGTAAAGATGTGTTAGAAGGGGCGTTAACATAATCTTAACCTTCGGGCAACCGGAGAGATTTGCACATTTCGGGGGGCATGTCCTCTTAGCGGACCAGCTTCGCGAAGGTGGAACAAACTGCGGGGAGAAGCACTAGTCGGCGAGATCGTTGCTCACGAATATATGAAGATTGCAGGTGCTAAGGGGCTGGCTGCCTAATCGTTTCTTCCACCTGAACTTTGAGCAGACCTTCCAGATACGCAGCCAGTTCGGTGATGTCATATTGGCCGCCCTCGTATGCACGATCTGCCGAACGCAATCCAGCAATGTACGCATCTCTGTTTTCACGAATTAGCTCTGGCACCGTTTTCCTGCCGCCCAGGATCCTTCCCTGCTTCATGCAGATTAGGTAGTAGCAAGCGGCCCTGGCAGTTCTTCCATTGCCCTCGATGAAGGGGTGAATCCAGTTCAGATTCCAGAGAGCGAACGCGGCAAGCGCGGTCGGGTGCTCTACAATTGTTCAATTTTCATGGATGACCGAAAAAAATGCGTCCATAAGCCTCGGTACATCTTTGAAGTGGGGCGGAACATGATTGCCAACCCTAATCGGGCCTTCGCGATAACGTCCACCTAATTGACAGATATTGGAAACTGCGGCATAGTTCAGCGCCCAGAGGGTGTATTTGTCAAACGCCTCAATACCTTTCTTGAGGCCGATTTCAACGCAATTCGACAGCAGGTCGTACTGACGCAGCAGGTTCTGTTCCTGAATTTTGGTGTACAGAGCAGGATCGTCTTTTTCTCTGACAGACATTGGGAATAAAACTGCTGCCTTACGGCAGCAGTTTTATGTGTTCTGAGGCCGACCGAACGCTATCCTTGGTTATCCGATGTTCCGAACCCTGGGGAGCATTGCCAAAGGCGAAACTGATTCGCTGTTCACGCAACTCATCTTCCGTGACAGGGATGTTCCGAGATTCATCCAATACTCTGGTTAGTTCTGGGTCCGTGGGAATGGTGCGAAAAAACTGTTGTCTGTCAGCCATAAAGCACCTCCTCCGGGAGGTCAATCATACGCTTTTTCTTCTCTTAGTATAGCCGATTCTTTTCCACCATGGTTCTCACTTTATTAACAGTGGAAACAAGCAGTTTCGGTTTGCCGTACGTCCTTCCGTAATTACGCACGATAGTTAGTTGCTGTCTTCGCCGACTTTCAGCACCGCCAGGAACGCCTCCTGGGGAATATCGACGCGGCCTATGCGCTTCATGCGGCGTTTGCCTTCCTTTTGCTTCTCAAGCAATTTGCGTTTGCGGGTGATGTCGCCGCCGTAGCACTTGGCCAGAACATTCTTGCGGATCGCGTGAACGGTCTCGCGAGCGATGATCTTGGCACCGATTGAGGCTTGAATCGCCACTTCAAACATCTGCCGTGGAATCAGCTCTCGCATTTTGGAGACGAGGGCCTTGCCGCGTTCGTAGGCGAAGTCGCGGTGGACGATGATGGAGAGCGCATCGACCGGCTCACCGGCGACCAGGATGTCCAGCTTGACCATGGGCGATTCCCAGTAGTCGGCTAGATGGTAGTCGAGTGAGGCGTAGCCGCGAGAGACGGACTTGAGACGATCGTAAAAGTCGAGCACGATTTCATTCAGCGGCAGCTCGTAGTGGAGCATGACACGATTCGAAGTCACGTACTCGAAAGTCTTCTGGCGGCCACGCTTCTCTTCCACCAGAGCCAGAATTCCGCCAACGTATTCCGGCTGAGTGAGGATGGTGGCCAGAATCACCGGCTCCTCGATCTTGGCAATCTCACTCGGATTCAGCCAGCGCGAGGGATTATCGACTTCGACCATTTCACCATCGGTCTTGTAGATTTTGTAGCGGACGCCGGGCGCGGTGGTGATCAGCGAGAGGTTGAACTCACGCTCCAGCCGCTCCTGAATGATTTCCATGTGCAGCAGGCCGAGAAAGCCGCAGCGGAAGCCGAAACCCAGGGCGACGGAGCTTTCTGGCTCGAAGAAGAACGAAGAATCGTTGAGGCGCAACTTCTCTAGTGCTTCGCGAAGCTGAGTGTGCTCGTGGGCGTCGACCGTATACAGGCCAGCGAAGACCATGGGCTTGATTTCTTCGAAGCCGGGCAGAGGCTCGATGGCGGGATTGGTGTCATCGGTGATGGTGTCGCCGATTTTTGCGTCGGACACGGTCTTGATATTGGCGACGAGGAAGCCTACCTCGCCCGCCTTTAATTCCTCGATTTCGACAGGCTTGGGACACTGGATGCCGAGCGCTTCCACATCCAGAACCTTTCCGTTCCACATCAAGCGGATCTTTTGTCCCTTGCGCAGCGTGCCCTGGAAGACACGGACGAGCACGATCACTCCGCGATAGGAATCAAACCAGGAGTCGAAGATCAGTGCCTGGAGCCGCTTTTCGGGATCGCCTTTGGGCGGCGGAATGCGTTTGACGATGGCTTCGAGCACGTCGGGCACGCCCTGGCCGGTTTTGGCGCTGATGAGAACCGCGTTCGACGCGTCGAGACCGACAGCGCCTTCGATCATTTCCTTGGTGCGCGGAATGTCGGCGCTGGGCAGGTCGATTTTGTTGATGACGGGAATGATTTCGAGGCCGTTGTTAATGGCTAAATAGGAATTCGCGAGGGTCTGGGCCTCGACGCCCTGCGAAGCGTCGACGATCAGCAGAGCGCCTTCGCACGACGCCAGGGAGCGCGAAACTTCATAGGAGAAATCGACGTGGCCGGGAGTGTCGATCAAATTGAGCTGGTAGGTTTGGCCGTCCAGGGCGTTGTACAGCATGCGGACGGCGTGGGCCTTGATGGTGATGCCGCGCTCGCGTTCCAGGTCCATGGAATCGAGTACCTGGGCTTGCATCTCGCGCGCGGTCACCGATCCCGTCAACTCCAGGAGACGGTCGGCCAGCGTGGATTTCCCGTGGTCGATGTGCGCGATGATGGCAAAATTGCGAAGAAAGGCGGCGTCCATGAGATGAGTGGTTAAGATTTGATTTTAACAGGGTTAGACGACAGTTCTCAGTTCCCGGTTCTCAGTTCTCAGTCAGGCTTTCCGGTACAATTTCGGGCTATGCGCAGATATCTGGTTGTTAGCCTGGTTTTGTGCGGGTGGGCCTGGGGACAGGCGAAACAGTTTGTCAAAGTGGATGCGCCGGTGGTTGCGCTGACACACGTGCGAGTGATTGACGGCACGGGAGCGCCCGCCCGCGATGATCAAACTTTGATTCTTTCCAAGGGCAAGATTCAAGCGGTTGGATTGGTTGAAGCTCCTAAAGATGCCCAGGTGCTCGACCTGCACGGCTACAGCGTGATACCTGGCCTGGTGGGCATGCACGACCACATGTTTTATCCCGCGGGAGATGCGATTTTTCACGAGATGGCGATCAGTTTTCCGCGTCTCTACCTTGCGGGCGGGGTGACGACGATCCGTACGACTGGTTCGCTCGAGCCATATACCGATCTCGGAGTGAAGGAAAAGATCGATACAGGAGCGATGCCAGGGCCGAAGATGCACGTCACCGGCCCTTACCTGGAAGGCGCGGGTAGCTGGGCTTTGCAGATGCACCAACTACACGGCCCCGAGGAAACAACCGCCACTGTGAACTACTGGCTGGACGAAGGCGTGGATAACTTCAAGGCGTATATGTTCATCACGCCAGCGGAACTTTCCGCGGCGGTGGCAGCGGCCCATAAGCGGGGCGCCAAGATTACCGGACATCTTTGCTCCATCGGATTTCGCGAAGCGGCAGCCTTGGGGATCGACGATCTGGAACATGGTTTGCTGGTGGACACGGAATTCTTTCCCTGGAAAAAACCGGGTGAGTGCCCGAACAAGCTGGACTACGAGTTTATTTCCAAGCTCGATGTTCAGACGGGATCGGTGCACGACATGATCGTCGATCTCGTGGCTCACCATGTGGCGGTGACCTCTACTCTGCCGGTGTTTGAAATGTTCGTGCCGGGAAGGCCTACCATTCAGCAACGCGTGCTGGACGCTCTGAGTCCGGATGCGCGCAGCGCGCTGCTTCTCGATAAAGTTCGCGCCGGAGATGCAGAATCGCTTCGTGCCGCTTACGGCACGGACACCTCACCCTTGCCGGCTGCGTTCAAGAAAGAGATGGAATTTGAATATGCTTTCGCGAAAGCCGGAGGCAGGTTGCTGGCTGGTCTTGATCCGACGGGCATGGGAGGGGTGATTGCTGGATTCGGCGACCAGCGCGAAGTGGAACTGCTGGTCGAAGCCGGATTCAGCCCGCTCGAAGCCATCCATATCGCAACTTTGAACGATGCGAAGTATCTGGGGGAGGACGACCGGATTGGGACGATTGCGACCGGCAAACAGGCTGATCTGGTCGTGATCAAAGGCGATCCCTCGCAGAAGATCAGCGATATCGAGAATGTGGAGATTGTTTTCAAGGACGGGGTTGGCTACGACTCGGCTAAACTGATTGAGTCAGTGCGGGGTTTGGTGGGGTCCAGATAAATGCTAGTCCTGGCTTCTGCTTCGCCCCGCCGACAGGAACTGCTGCGCAACACGGGCATTGAGTTTGTGGTGCATCCGGCGGACGTCGCTGAGGTTCCCCGGGAGAGGGAAGCGCCGCGTTCGTTTGCCGAGCGCATGGCGCGGGAGAAAGCTCTTGCCGTGTTCGTGTTGCGTCCGAATGATTTGATTCTCGGTGCCGACACGGTGGTCGTGGTGGAGGGTGAGATTCTGGGGAAACCTCGCGATGCCGCGGATGCCGTCCGTATGTTGCGCTTGCTGTCAGGAAGGAAGCATGAAGTGGTAACAGGAGTCTGCCTCGCGGGCCCGAAACTGAGGACCGAGAACACCAGATCGGAAACTACTTTGGTCGTCATGAACACGCTTAGCGACGACGATATTCGCGATTATGTGGCGAGCGGTGAGCCGATGGATAAAGCAGGAGGGTACGCGATTCAGGGGAGAGCTTCACGGTGGATTTCCCGCATTGAGGGAGATTACTTCAATGTGGTGGGATTGCCGGTAGCGCTGGTGTGGAGAATGCTCAGAGAGGCCAGCGGTCAGGCGTAGCAAGTTGCGTCCCTATGACTTCTTTTCTGGGCCTTCTTCGCCGTCTTTGATGGCTGACTTGAAGTTCTTGATGCCTTCACCCAGACCCTTGCCCAGGTCGGCCAGCTTGCCGGGGCCAAAGAGCAGCAGAGCGATGGCCAGGATGACCAGAACCTCGGGCAAGCCTAGTTTTCCGCCCATTGGAGCCCTCCTTAGAAAAGTTTAGGCTTCGCTGTGCTCCGAGTCAAAGCTTGGACCATCTGCGGCTTAGGGCAGCGTGCCCTGCACGCTGTAGATCACGCCGTTGAATGAGTTGTTGACCAGGTCGAAGCCGCCGCACCATACCTGCACGTGATCGCCGTGACGCTTGCTATCACAAGATTTCATCTCGGCCCCGGTGGTGGCATCGAGCGACCAGATCTGGCCGCCATCCTTACTGAAATACATTCCACCGACACCGGAGGAATAGTTTCCACCTACAGCCCAACCGATGTTCGGGGTGAGAAAGTAAATCTCACGAATCGGCCATCCGATGTCCAGGGTACGAGCGCTCCAGGTGGCGCCGCCGTCGGTGGTGCGATGTACCCAGCCTTCAACATTAGGTGAGATTTCGCCACCACCCACCCAGCCGAAGGTGTCGTTTAAGAAGAAAGTTGGCCCGTCGAAAACCGAATCGATGGAGGGTCCGCAACTCCAGTTCGCACCGAGGTTGAGGCTGGTGCAATAGGTGATGCCAGAAGCGCGAGCGTGCTGATTGGACAGTAGGCTGAACTGGTCGCCGAACCAGCCGCCGTTCGGGTCGGGAACCACGGCGGTCCAGTCGGTCGCAGTCGCGCCGCCGTCGGTGGTGTAGTGGGCGGCGTTCGCGGCGGAGAGATTCAGCTGATCCATCTCCAGGCCGTCCTGAAGATTGACGTAGCGAATGCGATCACCCCAGCCGTTGGTGGTGAGAACAATGTCCGAAGTCCAAGTTTGGCCGCCATCGTGACTGAAGCGAATCATGCCCTCGAAATTGGAGTCGTTAAATCCGGAGATGACGACATCATTGGCGCCAGACGCCTGCACTCCATACCAATAGTAGGGGAAGCCGAGGTTCATGATCTCGGTCCAACTGGCGCCCCCGTTGGTGGTTTTCCATACCTGGCCTAGTTCGGCGGCAGCATAGCCGATTTGGGGCGTGGCAAAAGAAATGTCATGGATGACCGCGCCTGGCAGCGTGGCCAGAAGCTGCCACGGGTTGGCGGCAGGATCGACCGAATCAGGCCGGCGAGCGGAAGACAAGACGGCTGGCCGTTCGGCCGCCATCTCGTTGGAATCGCCAACTACGGGAACACGGTGCGAAACGTGGCGTACATCGTCGGCAGCCGGAGCGGATAACGCCAGACCGAAAACGACTACCGGGAGAATCGCATGGAACCTTGTAATCTTCACTGGGGGTGCCCTCCAATAAAAGTGCGCATGGGCGCGGGAAAGGATTCTAGCACGAGATGCAAGACGGTTTCGTGAGCCGTTCGGCCCTAGAGGGTCTCGACAAGCCCCGCCAGCAGCGCAGTTCGGCGGGGTAACTCGGAGATCGAGACGGACTCGTGGCTGGCATGCGCGCCGTCGCCCACTCCGCCGAGTCCATCCAGGGTGGGAATTCCGAGCCCGGCGGTGAAGTTGCCATCCGAGCCACCGCCGACGGCGGCTTCCTCGAGTTTCCAGCCCAACTGTTTCGCGATCGCGCAGGCCTTCTGGTACAGCGCTGCCACTGCCGGAGTGCGCTCCATGGGTGGACGATTCACGCCGCCGGTGATTTGCAGCTTGCACTTGCGATTGAAGGGCTTGAGCGAACGCAGCTTTCGATCGATGACAGCGGCATCTTTAGCGTGGGCAACCCGCACCTCGAGCACGGTACTGGCTTCGGCAGGAATCACGTTCGAGCGCGCGCCACCTTGCACGGTTCCGGCGTTGAGCGTGATGCCGCGTTTCAAATCGACAAGTTTTGAAACCTCGATGATTTGCCGGGCAAGCTCGACGATCGCGTTTTCGCCCTTTTCGAAATCCAGTCCCGAGTGAGCAGCTTTGCCGCTGACTTTGAGGAGGTATTCACCGACTCCCTTTCTGGCCGTCTTGACGGCTCCCTTTGGACCATAGGAGGGCTCGAGCACCAACACCGCTTTAGACTTCCTGGCGAGATTTTCGGTGATGTGCCGGGAACTGTCGCTGCCAACTTCTTCATCCGAGACCAGCAGGACGGTTACGGGGCACGGCAACTGGTCGCCATGCCAGTTGCGAAGGGCCTCGATGGCATGAAGCATGATTGCGATCCCCGACTTCATATCAAAACTGCCTGGGCCAGAAAGCTTTTGCCCGGATATGCGACAAGGCATGGTGGCCAGGGTGCCCATGGGATAGACGGTGTCCAGATGGCCGAGCAGCAGCACCGGTTTGCCGGAAGCCTTGCCGGAGAAATCCACCTGCAAGTGATCGCCAAAGTTCAGGGTGCGGTGGAACTTGGCGTGGCCTCCGAGCGCTTCGAAACGCCCGGCCAGCAACGCACCCAGGCGATCGACAGCCTGCTTGTTGTCGCTGGGGGATTCGACTTCAACCAATTGCCGAACGGTTTCCGTGATCGGTTGCTTGCGCTCTTCAAAGTAGCGGAGCCGACGGGCGGATTCGGCGCCGGTGGGGTCGGGGATTGCCTTCTTAACGTTCCTGGTCATGAATGATATTTTGAGCGAGGGGATTTGTTGGGCCGATCAAGTATAATCTTCGCTCTTGACGAAACCTAGCATGACAGACGTGGCTCATCCCGCAGGCGAAACTCCCGGCGTAAGTACCGGCCTGGACATCAATGCGATCATGCGCCTTTTGCCGCACCGGTTTCCGTTTCTGCTGATCGACCGGGTGCTGGAGCTCACGCGGAAAGAGCGCATCGTGGCCATTAAGAATGTCACGATCAACGAGCCATTTTTCGCCGGTCATTTTCCCGGCACACCGGTCATGCCGGGGGTGCTGATCGTGGAGGCCATGGCGCAAGCCGGCGGAGTGCTGTTGCTCACCGAGATTGAAGACCGGGAGAACAAGCTGGTCTTATTCACTGGAATTGAACGCGCCAAGTTCCGACGGCCGGTAGTTCCGGGCGATCAGTTGCGCCTCGAAGTGACCGTTACCGCGTGGCGGGGCAATGCCGGGCGCATGGAAGGCACGGCCTACGTTGGTGACAAGCGCACGGCGGAAGCAACCATCAGTTGCCGGGTGGTGGACCTTGCGCGCGCTCGTGGCGGCAATGCTGACGGAACCGCAGAATCCTAATAGTCCGACGCCAGCGTGTTGACCGTCCTCACAAAGATGACAGTTCACCCCACAGCCACTGTCGATTCCCGGGCCAAGGTTCATCCCAGTTGCAAGATTGGCCCTTACTGCGTAGTGGGGCCGGAAGTCGAGTTGGGCGAGGGCTGCCGCCTCGTATCGCATGTGGCAATCGAGGGACCCACGAAGATCGGGGCGAACAACAGCTTCTTTCCTTTTTGCTCGATCGGGCTGGCCCCACAGGATTTGACCTACGCAGGTGAGCCGACGCGTCTGGAAATCGGCGATCACAATACCATCCGAGAATTTGTCACCATCAACCGCGGCACCGTCAAGGGTGGTGGGCTGACGCGGGTGGGCAATCACGCGCTGGTTATGGCGTACACACATATTGCGCATGACTGCCAAGTTGGAGACCACGTCATCCTGGCCAATGCGGCGACGCTTGGCGGGCACGTGATTGTCGGCGACTGGGCGCAGGTGGGCGCGCTGTGTCCGGTGCATCACTTTGTGCGTATTGGGGAGTATGCGTTCATCGGCGGCGGCACCACCATCACTCGCGACGTGCTCCCGTTTTCCAAGACGGCAGCTGCGCGCGATACCCATGCTTACGGACTTAATGCCGTGGGGCTGGAGCGGCGCGGCTTCAGCAAAGAACGGATCGCCAAGATCCATCATGCTTACAAGGTTCTGCTCGCTTCGAAGTTGAATACTTCGCAGGCGCTGGAAAAGTTGAGAGCAGAAGCGGACCGGGGCGAAGATGTGGAGCGGCTGATCAAGTTCATCGAAGAGTCGGAGCGGGGAGTAATTAAATAGCTGTCAGCTGTCAGCACTCAGCATTCAGCTTCTAGCTCCTGGCTTCTAGCTAGGACGAACCTTGGCTGAGTGCTGATTGCTGACAGCTCGGTGCTAGACTTTCAAGCGTGTCCCCTGCCAAACAGAAACTCGGCCTTATTGCCGGCAATGGGCGTTTCCCTTTCCTAGTATTAGACGCGGCGCGGGCACAGGGGTTTGAGGTGGTGGTTGCTGCCATCAAAGAGGAGACCTTTCCCGAGATCGACTCGCACGGGGCGACGGCGGTTCACTGGCTCTCGTTGGGGGAACTGTCGAAGCTGATTGAGACCTTCAAGCGCGAGGGTGTAACGAAAGCGGTCATGGCCGGCCAGGTGAAACACAAACAGATTTTCTCCAGCATCCGGCCGGATTGGCGGCTGGCAAAGCTATTGTTGAACCTGCGCACACATAACACAGACGCCTTGCTGGGAGCTGTAGCCAAGGTGTTGGGGGATGAGGGCATCACACTGGAGAGTTCGACTGGTCTGCTCGATCCACTCTTAGCCAAGCCGGGCGTGGTTACTCGACGCTTGCCGACGGAACAGGAACAGAAGAATGTCGAATATGGCCGTGGTGTTGCCCGGCAATTAGCGCAGTTTGATATCGGGCAGACGGTTGTGGTCGCGGAAGCCGCCTGTGTGGCCGTCGAAGCGATGGAAGGGACGGATGCGACCATCGAACGCGCTGGACAGATTATGGGATCTCTGGAATCCGGCGCTTCAACGTTGAGCCGGGCGTTGACTGTGATCAAGGCAGCGAAACCGAATCAGGACATGCGGTTCGACGTTCCGGTCATCGGCGTGAAGACCATAGAGGTGATGCGAAAGGCAGGAGCGACGTGTCTGGCTCTGGACGCCGGGAAGTGCCTGCTGTTGGACGGAAATGAGATTGTGACGGCGGCAGATGCGGCGGGAATCGCGATGGTGGCGACGGCGTTTCAAGATCTAGACTGACCGGTGGAGAGGTGGGTCGGTATTTCCGAGAACGAAAGGAGTATTTGCATGTCTGAAAGCGCGCGACTGGCTGACCAGATCCGCAGGGCATTTGATGGTGATGCTTGGCATGGCGATTCCGTGCTCGAGTTGCTCGCTAACGTCGATGCCAAGACTGCGGCGGCGCATCCCATCAAGGGCGCTCACAGCATCTGGGAATTGCTGCTACACATTGCGGCCTGGGACGGCGCGGTGCTGCGCCGGACCGGGGGCACAGCCGTGAAGCTCAGCGACGAAGAGAATTTTCCGCCGGTGAATGACAGCAGCGAAACGGCGTGGCGAAAAACGGTGGAGCAAGTCAAACAAAAGCACGACGCGCTGGTGAAAGCAGTGGCGGCTTTTCCCGATTCGCGTTTGCTCGATCCGGTGCCCGGCAAGCCGGAGAAATATTACGACCATTTCTATATGTTCAGCGGCATCGTGCAACACGAGCTTTATCACGCGGGACAGATCGCACTGCTGAAGAAGGCGCAGGCCAAGTAGGCTGTGGAGCCTGATCATCTCATTCACGTCGCGGTGGTCGGCGTCGGCGCATTCGGGCGCAACCACGCGCGCGTCTATCAGCAACTGGCGAAAGAAGGAGCGCCGGTACGGTTGGTCGGGGTGGTCGATTCCGACACCAGCCGGGCGGACGCTGTGGCACGAGAGTTCGGCTGCCGGGGATTTGGATCGGTCGACCAGTTACTCACCACCCACAGTGAAGTCGAGGCGGCTTCGGTCGCCGTTCCCACCGTTCATCATCTCAACACGGCACGACACTTGATGGAAGGCGGGGTCGATGTTCTGATCGAGAAACCGCTGGCGGGGTCGCTAGCTGAAGCCGATGAGCTGATTCGCATTGCGCGGGAGCGTGTTCGCATCGCGCAGGCCGGCCATTTGGAGCGCTTCAATCCGGCCGTGCGTGCGACGCTTCCGGTAATTACCCGGCCGATGTTTTTCGAGGTCCACCGGCTCAGCGTGTTCACGCCCCGGTCGCTCGATATCGACGTGGTGCTGGACCTGATGATTCACGATCTCGACATTGTGTTGTCGTTTGTGAATTCTCCGGTGAGGGAAATCGGCGCGGTCGGCCTTCCCATACTTTCGAGCAAAGTGGATATTGCCAACGCACGGATTGAGTTCGACTCCGGCTGCGTGGCTAACTTCACGGCCAGCAGGGTCTCGACCGAACTGGTGCGCAAGTTGCGCTTCTTTCAGCCCAAGCAATATGTCTCACTCGACTACGGACGGCAGGATGCGTTGGTCTTTTCTGTAGGGGGAGATGGTGGGGGAGCGCCGTCGGTGAACCCCCAAATCCAGGTGGCTAAGCTTCCCACCGTGCAGGAAGAACCCTTGCATGCAGAATTGAAGAGTTTTCTGGGTTCGGTGCAACGGCGCTCCCGGCCGCTGGTTGATCTGGAAGATGGCCGCCGCGCACTGGCTGTGGCCCTCGATATCGTGGCAGCGATCCGCGATCACGGCAGCAAGATCAAGCTGGAGCAACTCCATCGCTGACTGGGCCTGTCGAGGTCCGTCAAACCTTAAAACGCAGAGATCGCTGAGAACAGCTGCAGAGTGCGCGGAGACGCCCGGGAGAGCCAGACTCGGACTCCTCCGGCGATTGCCGTGCTTTGTGTAAAGTATTGTCAACTCTCCCCCAAGTGATGTCTGAAGTACCTACCCTTCCAGGCCGTCGCGGATTCCCGAGAAAGGTGCGAAAATAAACCATTGGGCCGCAGACGCTGCGAATGTACAGGGTGAGACCGACAGTCACGGTAACCCGGCAGGATAGCTGTTGCTACAACTAATATCCTGCGGCTCGTGTCTAACCAACGGGTAAGCCGTTCGATGTCAACCACGCAAATCCCGCCGACCACGCCGACTTCTACAACACCTACGCCACGGAAATCTGACGGCGGAGACTTGTACGATGCCCGGTACTGGGAGTCGGCATACCGGGACATTGACGAGGCTCCTACATTAATAATTCAGCTTCAGGATGATCTTACTCACTCGCGACGGCGAGAATCATTTTGGATTTCAGTCGTAGTCCACTTGCTGGTTGTGCTGCTGATTGTGAACTCGTCGAGAATCGCCGGCCTCATACCGCGGCAAACCACGGTCTTGAATGCAAATGCTCTGCCGAAGGACAAGGATCTCACGTTTCTTGAGCTTCCCCCGGACCAGCAAAAGCCGCCGGCGAAGCCTCCGGAGACGAACATTATTTCGGACAAGAATCGCGTAGCGACATCGAGAGCGCCGCAAATAGATCGCAAAGAACTGAAGAAAATTCTGGACAGCAGCCGTCCCGGTGCGCCCGGCCAAGGCGGTGCACCGCAGCAACCTCCGGCTCCGTCACAGGCCCAGGCCGCGCCTGCGCCGCAGCCGCAACAGCAGGCGCCACCGCCGCCACCGGATCAGAATCTCAGCGCCAAGCTGCAGACGCCGGCGCTGTCAGCGAAAGACGCATTCGCTACCGGTCCAAGGTATGTGGGATCAGCCACTGACCAGGCAGCGAGAGCAGTGGCATCCGCCCGCGGCGGCTCCGGTGGTGGCCAGAACGGTGATTTCGGTCTGGGCCTGGGGAAGCAAGGTGCAGCGTACGGCGCGCTGGATGTCCTCAGCGACACCATGGGGGTTGACTTTGGACCCTACCTGGCGCGGGTCCTGCACGATGTAAAAATGAATTGGTACAACTTGATTCCAGAGTCAGCGAAGGCGCCGTTATTGAAGAAGGGGAATGTCTCCATCGAGTTTGCCATCCTCAAGGACGGCAGCGTGGCAGGAATGAAACTGGTGTACACCTCGGGTGATACCGCCCTCGACCGCGGGGCATGGGGTGGCATTACCGCTTCCAATCCGTTTCCGCCATTGCCTCCTGAGTTCGGCGGCCAGTACCTGGCGTTGCGTTTTAAGTTCCTCTACAACCCAAGCAAGGACGAGATGCAGTAGCTTAAGACTTTTCCAGACGAATCGAGCCGTCCCCGGTGTGGATGGTCAGCAGGTTTCCGCCCCCGTTGATCTTGCCGTGTATGCTCTTTTCGCCGAGTCGCCCGTCGACCGTGACCGGCATTTCGACGTTGATGTGACCGTCTTTGGTATGAAGATCCACGTCGGCAGCAAAGCTTTCCGGCAATTCCACGGTGACGCCGCCATCGCCAGTGCGAACGTTCCAGCTTGACGCCATGGTTGAGCCGGTCAAAACGCGGGCTTCGATGCGGCCGTCGCCGGTGTTGAGGTCGAGCGCATCAAAGCGGCCGGCAACGCGGATGTGTCCATCGCCGGTGCGGGCCCGCAGGTTGCCGTCAACCGAATCGATGCGCTCGTGGCCATCGCCGCTTTCCAAGTCCATGTCTCCCTTGAAATTCACCAGCTCAATGGAGCCGTCACCGGTGCGGAGATTCACCCGGCCCTGGCGAGGCATATGGATCTCGACATCCACCTTGTAGCTGCCAAACTGGACGGTGAATGCGTGATGCGGGAAGCGCAGCTCGATTTCCACTGCGTCGCCGTTCTGGTGCTCGATGACGCGCAGGCCGTTGTCGCCGAACTTGTAGCGATTGCTGGTGATGTGGACGTCGATGGTGTTCTTGTCCCAGGTGTCCACGCGGAGGTTGGCGTCGGAGGTCTCGACCCGCAGGTCGGGCCTGCCTGAGATGGTGTAAGTTTTCGACCAATCATCGGCCCGGGCCAGGGGCGTGACTGCCAGAATCAGGCCGAGTACTGCGAATGTGAGGCGTTGCATAAGTTGCTCCTCCGCGAGGGGCACACATCCGCCCCGGGCTTTAGACGATGATACGGGACCTTGGTCAACGCGGTTCCAAGGAACTTTTGGAGTGGGTGACGGTTGCAAGGGCTACAATAGTGCCGTGCCCGCCGCTGGAACAAAACGGCAGCCGGAGCCATCCCCGGCCGAACATCATCGCACGCCGCAGGTTTACACGCTGGAAGCTACTGGCCTGCTGGTCATAGCTTTGCTAATCCTCGTCCTTACGCTCACTCGCTACTGGCACCATATCCCCTGGAGTGCGCGCTAACCGTGCCGCTGGAACCGCTGCTGGTAGTGGTGCTGGGTCCCACCGCGAGCGGGAAGACTGCGCTCTCTTTGGCGCTGGCGGAGCGCTTTGAGGGCGAGATTGTGAATTGCGACTCGCTCGCCATGTATCGCGAATTCGAGATTGGCACGGCCAAGCCGCATGCTGAGGAACGGGCGCGGGCGCCACACCACTTACTCGATTTTGTGGAGCCGACTGGCTACGTCACGGCCGGGGAATATGCGCGGAGGGCGCGGCAGGTTCTTGAGGAGATCAAGCAGCGCAAGCGCTTGCCGGTGGTGGTTGGCGGCAGCGGGTTGTATCTGAGGGCGTTGCTCGATGGCCTCTCGCCGGGGCCACAACGATCAGAAGCGTTGCGGGAAAGACTGCGCGAGAAAGCAGAGAGCCGAGGCACGAGCCATTTGCATCGGATCTTGAACCGTATGGATCGGGATGCGGCGGCCAAGATCCATGCCAACGATTTGCCAAAGCTGATTCGGGCCATCGAAGTTTGCCTGGGTTCGCGGCAGAAGATGACCGACATGTGGAAGCAGGGGCGGGATCCGTTGCGGGGATTTCGCCTTTTACGGATTGGGTTAACTCCCGAGCGGGAAGCACTCTATGGCCGCATCAACGAGCGCGCGCGGCGCATGTTCGAGACGGGACTGGTCGAAGAGACTCGGCAGCTGCTCAAATATGAAGAAGCGGCGCGGCCGCTGGCTTCGCTCGGGTACAAGCAGCCAGTACAACTAATTCGTGGCGAGATCGATGAAGCGTGTGCGGTGCAGGCGGCGCAGCAGGCCCATCGTAATTACGCCAAGCGGCAGATGACGTGGTTCCGGCGGGAACCGGAGGTCAAGTGGCTGGCGGGATTTGGGGACGAGGGGGCAATTCAGCAACAGGCAACTGATCTGGTGCAGAATTCACTCAGCATCGGAAAAGGCTAGTCAATATCTCTCTCGTATGTCAGGCACAAAACAAAACGCCCCAGCCTCATAGGAGTCTTGGGACGTTAGGTCGAACAGCCCTCCCCCGAAAACTGCTCACATACAAAGTACCTATTTCAGGTGCTTCTGTGAATGGCCCAATCGGGCCAGTGGTAAGAATGCAAAGACCACACTCCCGGCGTGCTATCTTCTGACTTATTATGCCACGGAGACTTGTGTTTGTTTTGCTGGCTTTGGTCCTGGCCTGTCCGGCTTTGGCCCAGGACAAGTACCCGCCTGCCGGCCCGGTCCACCTTGACCGGGACGGCGAAAAGTGGGCGCAGAAGACTTTGCGCAGACTCTCGCCTGAGGAGAAAGTCGGGCAGCTGTTCATGATCTGGGTGCGGGCTGAGTTTCTGAACGTCGCCAGCCCAGATTATCTGCAACTGCGGGACACCATGCGCAAGTATCACCTGGGCGGGTTTGCCATGACGGTGCGCTGGGAGCCACCTTTTCTTTATCGCAATGAGCCTTACGAGGCCGCAGTGCTGCTCAATCGATTTCAGCAGGATTCGAAGCTGCCTCTGCTCGTGGCAGCGGATTTCGAGCGCGGCCTATCCATGCGGCTTCATGGAACGACCGAATTTCCTCACGCCATGGCGTTCGGTGCAGCCGGCAAGCAGGAATACGCCGAGGCTTTTGGACGGATTACGGCGCAAGAAGCCCGGGCCATCGGCGTACATTGGAATTTCTTTCCGGTCGCCGATGTCAATTCGAACCCCGCGAATCCCATCATCAACACGCGTTCGTTTGGCGAAGACCCGCAGCAAGTCAGCGATCTCGTGGCCGCCTATATTCGTGGCGCACGGGCCAACGGGATGATGACCACGGCCAAACATTTTCCAGGGCACGGGGACACAGCGACGGATTCTCACCTAGGTTTGACACAAGTCACGGGCGACATCGCGCGACTGCAATCGGTCGAGTTACCGCCGTTTCGCAGGGCTATCGAGGCGGGGGTGGACTCGATCATGGTGGCGCACGTCACGGTTCCGGCGCTGGATGCGCAAGCGGATCGGGTAGCTTCAACATCGCCCGTAATTGTTACGGGCCTGCTTAAGGAGCAGCTTGGATTCAAAGGAATTGTGGTAACTGACGCGTTAGACATGGCGGGGCTCACGCGGCTCTATGCCGGCCACATCGGCCGCGCGGCTGTCGATGCTTTCAAAGCGGGAAATGACCTGTTGCTCATTCCGGCGGATTTGGACGCCTCGTATAGGGCGATGCTGGCGGCGGTTCGGAGCGGCGAGATTTCCTCTTCGCAGCTCGACGCGTCAGTGCTCAAGATACTGAAAGCAAAGGCCTCCGTCGGTCTGAACAAAGTACGACTGGTCAACTTGGGTAACCTTTCAGAGTTGGTCGGTAAACCCGCCGATGTGGCCATTGGCCAACACGTTGCAGATGATGCGGTCACACTGGTACGCGACAATGGCAGACTCCTGCCTCTCAAAGAAATGGGAACTGCTGCGCCCGGCCTGCCGTATCAGAAAGTGGAGGAAGTACGCAATCGCCTGGTGGTTGTGATTCTTGTGGACGATGTGCGCATGGACGCGGGACGGACGATGGAGCGCCAGATTCGCGAACGCGTGCCGGATGCCAACGGTCTGTATGTCGATTCCAAAATCATCGATGGCATGTCGGCTGGCGTGTTGAGAGCGGTGGATGAGGCGCAGGCCGTGATCGCCGCGGTGTACGGGGTTCCAACGCCCGGCAGCACTGCCCAGGGGGCTAACCGATTGGTCAACTCTGTCACCGTCGCAGATGCAAGCGGGGCGCTGTTGCAGAATATCCTGGACCGGGGAGCTGAGAAGACCGTGGTCTTGGCGATGGGAAGCCCGTATTTGGCGCAAAGCTTCCCATCGATTCAGAATTACCTTTGCGCTTTCTCTAATGTGTCGATTGCGGACGTGAGTGCGGTGAAGGCGTTGTTCGGGGAGATCGCGATTCGCGGCCATCTCCCGGTTACGATTCCAGGGGTCGCCGCGCGCGGCGCTGGGATAGAGCGCCCGGCGCATATCGCAGAAGGAGATTCTCAACATGCTCATACCCAAAGCTCTCGACAATAGGACCAAGGCCCTGATTGCGGTGGCGTTCGCGGGGTGGCTGACCGTGCTGGGTTGCACGGTTGATGTGAAAGATCGCGACGGCAACAATAGCAAGGTCGACATCCAGACCCCCGTGGGAGGCATCCACGTTGACGAAGACGCCAATGTCAAGGATACGGGGCTGGCGGTCTATCCCGGCGCGCGAAAGAAAGAGAAGACGGGAAACGACAGCAAGAGCGCAAACGTCAACATCTCCAGCAGTTTCTTTGGCGTGAAGGTGGTGGCGCTCGAATATGAGTCGGACGATTCGCCGAGCAAAGTACAGGCGTTCTATCAGGACCAGTTGAAGAAGTTCGGTAAGGTCATTCAGTGCCTGACCGACAAGCACGGTGGTGACCTCACGGTGAAGGCTGGCCACAATTCCAGTTCGCGCGAGGTCCGGTGCGAGGGCGACAACAATGGAAGCGTAGTCGAGCTCAAGGTCGGAACGGAAGACAATCAGCACCTGGTATCGGTTGAACCTCAGGGCAACGGATCGGATTTTGCGTTGGTGTTCATCCAAACCAGAGGCAAGGAAGGCACCATTTAGTATTCGCGCGCTGTAATTCTTTTGGAGGACATATGACTTTGAACAGTTTGACCCGCAGAAAAGAACGCTCCTATTCCCCGTTATTTGGATTGGCGCTGGCCGTGGTGCTTGCATTCTCGTCCACCGGCGTAAGTGCACAGGCTGCGGACGATACAGGCCAAGACAAAAACTTCGACCTCAAGAGCACCGTGGGCGACGTGCATGTTGGGTCGGATGTTGACCAGCGGGAACTCGGCTTGCCTACCTATCCTGGAGCACGGTTGCGGCAGCACGACGAGGACCGGAGCAATGCCAACCTTGCCCTCTTTACTTCGGCATTCGGAGTGAAGCTCGTGGTGGCGCATTACGATTCGGACGATGATGCCTCCAAGATCGTCGCGTTCTATCGCGAGAAACTGAAGAAATACGGCAAGGTGCTGGAGTGCCACAGCAGCCAGCATGGTGGAAATGTCAAGAGTGGCGTCAACATTGATGACGACGACAAGGGCTCAAACAAGTCGAAGGAGCTGAAATGCGAGGGCGACAACACGGGGAACGTGATCGAGCTTAAAGTTGGTACCGAAGATAATCAGCACGTGGTGGCCATCGAACCCGCGGAAAAAGGAAAGGGCTCGACCTTCGAAATGGTGTATGTACACACCCGAGGCAAGCAGGGGGAGATCTAACAGCCGATCTGCAAGCGGTTGGCGCCTTCCTTGCGCGCTGCCCTGCCCTGCGGTACCTTGAAGTCCAGTGGAACATCCCTGCTATAAGTGTGGCTCGAACGTCGAAGACGGTATTCCCTTCTGCCCACAGTGCAATGCGCCGCAGATCCGCGTCGGAGGAGCAAACGCGGAAGCGGTTTTTCCGGCAGAGCCAGGCGGCGGTTCCCTCCCCGGCCACCACGGCGGAACGGTAATTCGATGGTCGGACGCCCTGCCCTCGGCGGGGTTGGCCGGACTGATTGCAGCTTTTCTGATGTTCGTTCCCTTGGGTGCGTTTGGGTTGGGCATGATTGCCGCGGGGGTACTTTCGGTCGTGTTTTATCGCCGCCGCAACCCAACCAGCAACCTCACTCCCGCCATGGGAACCCGTTTGGGTGCGGTCGGTGGAACGTTTGGCTTCGGTTTTTTTGCCATCTTCAGCGCGCTAGGGACGTTGGTTTTTCATAGCGGCGGGGAGTTGCGGAAGGCCCTGCTGGACGCCATAGCGCAATCAGCTGCGCGCAGCCCTGACCCGCAAGTCCAGAAGGCCTTCGAATACCTGAAGACTCCACCCGGCCTAGTCTTGATGATGGGCTTGTCGCTGGCGGTCGTGCTGGTGGCATTCTTGATTCTTTCCAGCCTCGGAGGCGCAGTTGCGGCGGCCATGATGCGCAGGAAGGACCGGATGTAGGGGCTGTCCGCGCCACCTTGCCCCGCAGTGCTTTCCCCGCGTATGATTCAGCGTTCATGACGCCACGACCCTCGACTCGTCCCGCTAACCTGAAAGAGAAGGCACAGTTGATGTCGGCGTCGGAAATCGAGCGCACTCTGGTCCGTTTGGTTCACGAGATCATCGAGAAAAACAACGGGGCCGCGGACCTGGGGATTGTGGGCATCCGCCGTCGCGGAGTATTTCTGGCGCAGCGCCTGGGAGAAATGATCCAGCGCATTGAAAAGACCCCGGTGCCGGTGGGCACGCTTGACATCAGCCTGTACCGAGACGATCTTTCCACGGTGGGGCCGCAGCCGATCGTGCAGAAGAGCGACATCGGATTCCCCATCGCCGGCAAGAACATCATTCTGGCCGACGATGTGCTCTACACCGGGCGCACAGTGCGCGCCGCCCTGGACGCGCTGTTTCGCCAGGGTCGACCACGGCAGGTGCAGCTATGCGTACTGATCGATCGCGGCCATCGTGAGCTGCCGATTGAAGCGACTTTTGTGGGGCGCAAGGTGCAGACCACGTCGCAGGAGATCATCGAGGTAAAGTTGCGGGAGCTTGACGGCGACGAAAAAGTCCTACTGGTCGAAAAGCAGGGCTGAATCAAGGTTACATAGGATTACATAAAGATTTGAGGCAAGGGCATTTCGCCCTTGCCGTTTAACTGGGCAGGTGATGACGAAAACTGCGCGCGGTTCTCTGCTGGATATCGAACATCTCGACGCGAAGGAGATCACGGGGCTGCTGCAATTGGCCCGGCGGATGAATCCGCTCAAGCCCCGTCCTCTATTGCGCGGCAAGCGCGTGCTGCTGCTCTTCTACGAAGCCTCGACCCGGACGCGCAGCTCTTTCGAAATCGCGGCCAAGGAGATGGACGCGATGACCACGCTGGTGCTCTCCAGCGGATCCAGTATTGAGAAAGGTGAATCGCTCCTCGACACTGCATACACGCTGCAAGCGGTGGGAGCGGACGTGATGGTAGTTCGCCATCCCGCGGCGGGAGCGCCTTTGCTGATGGCCCGGCATCTGAAGATTCCTGTCATCAATGCCGGCGACGGCATGCATGAACACCCTTCGCAGGCGCTGCTGGACGCCTACACTATTCTGCGTCACAAGAAAAAGCTGCAGGGCCTTCAGGTCACCATCATCGGAGACATTTATCACAGCCGGGTGGCGCGTTCCGCCATTCATCTGTTGAGCAAGTTTGGCGCCCGCATCACACTCTGTGGCCCGCCCGAACTGCTGCCGGAGTTGGCCACCTGCCTGGCGCCAAATTTGCACATTTCGCGCACGGCCGAGGAAGCTGTGCGGGGCGCGGATGTCGTCATGGTATTGCGAGTGCAAAAGGAGCGCCTGGCGGGACTCAAGATCCGCTTGCAGGACTACATTGCCCGCTATCAGATGACCCTGGCGCGGATGAAACTGGCCAAGCGAGACGCCATGGTAATGCATCCTGGCCCCATCATTCGCGGACTCGAGATCACCTGGGAAGTTGCGGATTGCCCACAATCGGTCATCGTGGAAGAAGTCGCGAATGGGGTGCCGGTGCGGATGGCGATCCTGGCGCGAGCGCTGGGCAAGGCATGACGAGAATTTCTTGCGCTGGACTTGAAAGATTGAACTGATGGCACACGACAAACTCAAATCGGGTGGGTTGCTGATTAAGGGCGGCCACGTGATCGACCCGGCGGGGAAAATTGATGGCCCGATGGACGTGTTGCTGCACGATGGCCGCGTGGCGGACGTCGCTCCGCCGAACAAAATTCGCGGGAGCGCCGATCAGACATTGAATGCTCGTGGATTGGTGGTTACGCCCGGCTTCATCGATCTGCATGTGCACCTGCGCGAGCCGGGCCAGAGCTACAAAGAGACGATTGCCAGTGGAACGGCGGCAGCGGCCGCGGGGGGATTCACTTCGGTTTGTTGCATGCCCAATACCTCGCCCGTGGTGGACTCGGTGGAATGGGTGACCTGGCTCCAACAGCCGCAGCGTGGAGCGGTGGTCAATGTGTTTCCCATTGCGGCGGCGACTCAGGCCAGTAAGGGCGCGGTGCTTACGGACTTTCGCGGCTTGCAACGCGCCGGAGCGGTGGGCGTCAGCGATGATGGCCGGCCTATCCTGAATGAAACTACCATGCGGGATACGCTCCGCCTGGCGGCGGAAATCAATCTGCCGGTGATTCAGCACGCCGAAGACACGCGGCTTACGGACAATTGTTCGATGAACGAAAGCTCCACTTCGTTCCGGCTGGGACTGCGCGGCATGAAGGTTGCTGCCGAGGCTGCCATCGTGGATCGTGACGTACAACTGGCGCAACAATTCGCGGGAGCACGCTTGCACGTGGCTCATCTTTCTACCGCAGACGCGCTTAAGGCAGTGCGCCGAGGCAAGCGCAGCAAGGCGCATGTAACTTGCGAGGTTACGCCGCACCATTTCACCCTGACCGATGCGGACGTCGGCGAGTACAACACCTATTGCAAGATGAATCCTCCGCTGCGCTCGGCGGCCGACCGAGAGGCACTGATCGTGGCTCTGGCCGACGGCACCGTGGATGCGATTGCCACGGACCACGCCCCCCATGCGACGCACGAGAAGATCATTGAGTTCGAGAAGGCGATGTTCGGGATCACAGGTCTGGAAACGGCGCTGGGGCTGGCCATCACCCGGTTGCATCGCGAGCACAGAATTCCGCTGGCAAGAATTGTGGAGCTCTTTACCGCGGGCCCGGCCCGGGTGGTGGAATTGCGCGGGCGCGGCACGCTGGCGCGAGGCAGCCACGCCGACGTCACCATCTTTGATCCCAAGAAGCGCTGGACCTTTGAAGCCGCAAAGTCGCACTCGAAGTCGAACAATTCGCCGTTCGACGGCTGGCATTTCACGGGCAAGGTTGTGGCCACGATCGTGAGTGGGAAGATCGTGTACCGGTCCAACTAACGGATGGAAGCAACCGAGCCGGCAAATGTACGGTCTGCGATCAGCGGACGACGACGTGAGTGACAAGCTTCGCTTGACTCACCAGGTTTTGAATTTCCATTGGGATATCTCCCGGCTCATCGGCGCGGAACTGGAAATCGTAGGTTTCACCCGACAGGATGTCCAGCATGGCATCTCCCGGCTTCGCCAGCCGGGCGGGAACGTATGCACCGTCCTTGGCCAACTCGCGCCAGGTCTCGGGATGCTCTTGAGTTCCCAGGCGGAACTTTCCGATTAGGTTGGGGGCAATATTGATGAGGCGCAGGCGATAAGTATTGCCTCGGGCTAGCGTCAACGGTTGCGGCGCCTCCGAACCGTTGATGGTGATGCGCTTGGCGTTAAAGAGCTGATCGCGCGTACCGATAACCAGCAGTTTGTCGTAATCCGGGTCAAAGGTCTCTCCCGGTTCCAAAACAACCAGCGCGCCGTAGATGCCGCCGGTAAGCTGACTCGGGTCTCCCGCATGGGTGTGATAGATGAAAGTGCCGGCACGTGAGGGAGTGAAGCGCGCGACAAACTTGTCCCCGGGCGCAATCGCCGAGGTCACCTGATCGCCCAAACCACCGCCCACTACGCCGTCGTAATAACTTTCGAGTTCCAACCCGTGCCAGTGAATCGTGGTTGGCGACTTCAGGTGATTCAGGACAGTGATCTCGGTGAGCTGGCCACGGGTGATGACAATGGGAGGACCCACCCCCCGGTCCTGGGACGCGATCAGCTTGTTCTTCTCGCGTATGGCGCAGCTGAATTTCGGCTCGTTGGCGGCGGCTTGAGCGTCTGGGTCGATGATCAGGTCGAGCGTTCTGGTGGCTGCCTTCGCCGAGACCGGAGCGGCTGCTCCGGCGGACGGTCTCACATTGATGATCAGAACCAGACCCGCCATATCACTCATACCTTCCATCTTGTTGCCATCATGAACCATCGAACCCGAAGTTCCTTCGAGTGGGTCTTTATGCTCAGAGGGCTGCGTAAACACTGGAACGCGCTCCGCGCTCGACATATGCAACTGGAAGTGGCAATGGAACAGCCAGCGGCCGGCATGTTCCGGCGACCACTCCATCATCATGGTGCCGCCAGGCTGAATGCCCTCGGTGACCACGGACTGGCGATCGTCGCCGTCAAACCGCATGTCAGTTTGTGTGTCCCCCAGGCTTAACACTTTGTAGAACGCGCCGTGCAGGTGCATGGGATGTGGCGCAAAACCGGGATTGATGACGCGCCAGCGGATACTATCGCCCACGGTGTAATCCAGTGGTTCTGTGAACGGATATGACTTGCCGTTGATACTGACAACCTCGAAGCGGGGATGCGAAATATCGTGTTCGACAAACATCAGGTTGACCACGAACACGCGGTCAGGGGGAACGGCACCGGGAGGGTCGATGATGAACGCGCCATTCAATTGTGCGTCCTCGAACACCGTCTGCGGCGTCGAACCTAACCCGCTCTTGCGCGGTTCGGTGCTGCGTGCCCAGTAATAGTAGGTTCCGGGAGCGCCAGCGGGGAAAGTTCGCTCACGAGTTTCGCCGGCAGGTATGTCGAGCACATCCTTGGAGTCGCCGGGGCGGGTGTTGAGACCGTGGACCGTCACGGCAGTATCGAGTTTGTTGGCCACGGTGACGTGAACCGTGGTGCCTTCCAGCATGCGGAGCATCGGCCCTGGAATCTGCGCAGGCTGACCCGCTTCGCCGAATGCCTGCACGAAGAGGGCGGGGCCGTCTTCGTTCTCAGGATGCCAAACGCCTTCACGGACTTCCAATTGAATATTAAGTACGCCAGACTCGAGCTTTCCGGCGGGTGAGCGGTTCTGGTTGGCGACGATGGGTTCGGGACTCTGAGCCAATGCCGAAAGAGTCCAGAACAGAAGGAAGGCGATACCGGACTGAAAACAGGGCGTTTTCGGCACTTGGGCATTATTGGCGGCTGTGCAGGGTATGTCAATGTAATATGTTGCACCAAATATCGCACCCTCGGGATCGAACCGTATCTCGGCAAGTTTCGCTGGCTGTGGCGCCTCCTGCTATCCTGACCATGATCTCCCATGAAGTTGATCTACGAAGACCTTCCCGGTGAGGAAGTCGAGGTAGCACCACGCAAACTGGTGGGGCGGGTTTTGTTCGGCTTGCTGGTGCTGTTGTCGGCGCTAATCGGGGCCACGGCCGGACTCTTGCTGGTTTACACCACCGACCTGCCGCAGGTTGAGCAACTGGAGCACTACCGGCCCAGTTCAATCACGGAGCTCTACGACGATCAGGGGCGGATCATCGGGTCGTTTGCGCTGCAGCGGCGGGTGGTGGCGAACTATAGCGATTTCCCCCCAGTGCTGCGCGAGGCGCTGATTTCCATCGAAGACAAGGATTTTTATGACCACTGGGGTGTCAACGTGTGGCGCATCGCCGGGGCGGCGTACCGCGACATCGAGTCGGGAGGCAAGGTGCAGGGGGCGTCGACGCTCACCATGCAGTTGGCCCGGAATCTTTTTCTTTCTCCCGACCGGTCGTTTCGTCGCAAAATCGAAGAGGCGTTGCTAGCCATCCAGATCGAGCGCAGATTTACCAAGGAACAGATTTTCACCCTGTACGCCAACCAGATATTTCTGGGACATGGAGCGTACGGCTTCGAGTCTGCCTCGGAGTATTACTTCAGCAAGTCCGCCAAACAGCTAACGCTGGACGAAGCGGCGCTGCTGGCCGGTTTGCCGAAAGCGCCCGGTTTGTATTCGCCCATCAACCATCCTGACCGGGCGATCAAGCGGCGGAACCTGGTGATCAACGCCATGCTGGAAGATGGCAAGATCACCCACCAGCAGGCCAATGATGCCCGAAGCCAGCCGATTCAGTTGAAATTGCAGCATGACCTGAATTCGCTGGCGCCGTATTTTGTGGAGGAGATTCGCCGCTATCTGGAAAATAAGTATGGCACTGACCAGGTCCATGAAGGCGGATTGCGCGTTTACACTTCGCTGGACATGGACTTGCAGCGTTTTGCCAACCACGCCGTACTCGACGGTTTAGCCGCGTATGAACGCCGGCATGGCTGGAAAAATAGTCTGAACAACGTACTGACTCCGAAGGTGACGCTGGCTAACTATCAGCATCCCGATTGGGACGATGAGCCTGAGGTTGAGGGATATGTTCATGCTCTGGTGTTGGGAGTTGGACCGGGCGCGGCGACCGTAAGGTTCGGCCGCTATATTGCATCTCTTTCGCAAGCCGATGCAGCCTGGACCAAGCGCAAGCTTCCAGACATTCTGACACCCGGCGACATCGCGTATGTGAAAATTGTCTCGCTCGGCAGTGATGGAAAGGCGCGCGTCAGCCTGGAGCAGGACTCCGGGGCCCAAGGGGCATTGTTGGCGATTGACAATGCTACGGGGGCGATCAAAGCGATGGTGGGCGGGCGCGACTTTGAAGAATCGAAGTTCAACCGTGCCACGCAGGCTTTGCGGCAGGTGGGATCGTCTTTTAAACCTTACGTTTACACCGCTGCCATCGACCAGGGCGCGAAGCCGGACGATACGGTGCTCGACGCGCCGGTGACGTTTGAAACTGCATCCGGCCCCTATATTCCGCATAACTACGACGAAAAGTTCGAAGGCACAATCACTCTGCGACGAGCGCTGGCGCAGTCGCGCAACATCCCAGCCCTGAAGATCGCGGACGGCCTCGGCATCAAGACGGTCATCGACTATGCCCACCGCTTCGGGATCACTTCCAATATGCCTCCTTACTTGCCGGTGGCACTGGGCGCGGCCGAGGTGACCCTGTTCGAGCAGACATCGGCATTCAGCGTCTTTCCGAATGACGGCGTGCGAGTCATGCCGCGCTATATCACCAAGGTGACGGACTACGAAGGCCGGGTGCTGGAAGAAGATTTCCCTGAGGTGAAGGACGTGATCAGCGTCCGCACCGCTCGCATCATGACTTCGATGTTGCAGGAAGTGGTGCAGCACGGAACCGGGATCGCGGCGGCCAGCATGAAGTATCCGCTGGGAGGGAAAACCGGAACCACCAATGACTTCACAGACGCCTGGTTCATAGGATTTTCCCCGGCGATGACAACCGGCGTTTGGATTGGCTATGACGAGAAGAAAACTTTGGGGGCGAAAGAGAGCGGGGCGCGGGCTGCGCTACCCATATGGATGGACTTCATGAAGGTTGCGCTGGCGGGGAAAGACTCCGGAGACTTCGCACCGGCTCCCGCGCTCGCGTCTGGGGTGGCAAAGGTTGACACCCCGGATGCCGCGCCGGCCGCCGAAGAGTTTCACTGAGGCCGGATTTACCGGCATCAACTGACTTGCTTAACATCCTCGGTCAACTTCGGGACACGTGCCTGGTTTCGGCGCAACCGGGCCACCACCAGCCGTATCTCCTCAAAGGTAATCTCGGGCGGCAACACATCTTTGAGCGGCTTGAGGCGTTCGATACCGACCCGTGTGCAGGCAGCTTCGATGATCGCCTGCCTGTCCTTATCGATCCAGGTGGCCTGGAATTCCAACTCTCCCTTCTCGACCAGATCGGCCACCAGGCTGACCACGCTGCCAAGCTGGCGGCCGCGAATGGCAGCGATTTCAGTTAAAGTGTGCCCATCGGACAGCAAGGTCACAGTCTCGTCCACCGGCTTTGACTTCTTCACCAGAACCGCGCTGGCACGCTCTCCGTTACGAAACCTTTCCAGCGAGTCAAAAATCTGCTGCCCATACGTGGCAGCCTTGCGCTGGCCGAAACCGGGGACCTGCAATAGTTCCGCAATGGAGGTTGGACGCATGCGGCACACTTCGTCGAGCGAAGTGTCGTGCATGACGACAAATGCTGCAACTCCCTGTTGTTTGGCTGCAGATCGCCGCCACTCACGAAGGTAATCGCGCAGTTCAAAGTCCACATCGCCGGCCAAAGGCTTTTCTTCGGGTTCCCGCCCGCGCGTGCTCCTAGCCACTCCGGCGACCTTGTCCGCAACGCCGAGTGACTTCACCAGCCATGCCGATTCGCAACCGCACACGTCGCAGGACTCGCAGGACATCCACTTCGGCGTTTCTCCAAAATGCACACAAATCTGGCGGTGACGGCAGCTGCCGGAATCTGCGAAACGGCGAATGGCATGATAGCGCTGCCAGGCGCGTTCTTTCTCCGCAGCGTCAATGATCTGGTCGATGAAGTACGCCAGCAGCGCCGTATCCCGCTTTTGCCAGAGCAGAATACAATCTGCAGGCTTTCCGTCGCGGCCAGCGCGTCCGGCTTCCTGGTAATACTGCTCAATTGATTTGGGCAGCGAAAGATGGATTACCGCCCGCACCGAAGCCTTGTTGATGCCCAATCCGAAAGCGATCGTTCCCACGAACACCCGTACTTCGTCTGCCGTCCAGCACTCCTGGTTTCGTCTGCGGGCGTCCGCATCCATCTTGCCGTGGTAGGCGACTGCAGAAATTCCCTGCTCTTCCAGGTAATCGACGGTCTCTTCGACCTTGGCGATGGTCGGCGCATACACAATCACATTACTGCCGGAGTAGTTCCGCAGCGCTCTCAGGAGCAGGCCGGGCTGCTCGCGGCCCTCACACTCCTTGATGAGGTATCGCAGGTTGGAGCGATAAAAACTGGCGATGTACTTATGGGGATCACGGAGTTGCAACTGACGCAGAATGTCGTGGCGAACTCGCCGGGTGGCGCTGGCAGTAAACGCCGCGATGGGCCGATCCGGAAAGTGGGCCCGCAGAGAACTCAACTGCCGGTATTCGGGACGGAACTCATGTCCCCATTCAGAGATGCAATGCGCTTCATCAATCGCGAAGAACGCGATCGGGACGCGCTGCAGCCAGGCAATAGTATCCGCCCGCGCCAGTCGTTCCGGGGAGAGATACAACAACCGGTACTCGCCCGCGCTGGCTTTGCTCATGACCGCCGATTGTTGGTTGGCGGCTTGCGAGCTATTCAGCACGGCTGCGGGAATGCCCATTTGCGCCAGTTGTGCCGCCTGGTCCTGCATCAGCGAGATCAAGGGCGAGATCACAACGGCGGTCCGCTCCGAAACCAGCGCCGGTAGCTGGTAGCATAGCGATTTCCCGCCACCGGTGGGCATGACGACGCAGGCGTCGTGCCCCTCCAGCAAGCTTCCAACAATGTCTTGTTGCAAGGGGCGAAATGAGCCATAGCCCCAGTAGCGTCGCAACCAATCCAGAAGATCAGTTTCAGGGGGCATGACCACAAGTATAGGCGCGGTTGCTCGCTGCCACCCAGGCGGATGAAGCAATCTTGAGTCTGTTCTCCCCAAAAAGGGAAAGCTATAATCACGCTCGTAAGATGAAATCCTTTTTTCGACACGGACTGCAGGCGCTGATTTTGTTGATGGTGGCGCTTGTCTCGGCGCTGACCGCGATGCGGTCTGCCATTCACGGCCGCGAAGTGGCTGTCCCCGATTTGTTAGGCAAGACTCCGGTGGAGGCACGGCGTGTGGCCGAGGCCAGCGGCTTTCAGTTTGAAGTCGAACGCCAGTACTACAGTCCGCGAGTACCGGAAGGACGAATCTTGTCGCAATTGCCAGCGGCGGGGACACAAATTCGCCGAGGCTGGCAGATTCGCGTGGCCCAGAGTATGGGTCCGCAGCGAATGGAGATCCCCAACGTGTTGGGACAAAGTCAGCGAGCGGCAGAACTCAACATCCGCCGCCGTGGATTGGATGTGGGTGCAGTCGCGGAGATTCAACTGTCCGGTGCGCAAGCGGATCAAGTGATCGCTCAAGATCCAGCGCCGAGCGCAGGCAGCATCTCGGTTCCGAAGATCAGCCTGTTGGCGTCTCAGCCTCCTTCGCCCGCAGCATTCGTGATGCCCAGCTTCGTGGGTCAGACCTTGGGGAAGGTAAGTGGCGTTCTGAAGGAAGCGGGGCTGAGGGTTGGGACAGTCGCGGAAACTCCTCCGCCTGCTGACTCTGCGAACGTGCCTTCTCAGGTTCTGGCGCCGCAGCCGTCGCCGGACAGCATCGTTGTTTCGCAGAATCCCGCACCTGGCGGGAAGGTGGTTGCGGGTTCTGTGGTGAACCTTCAAGTCCGATGAGACGGCGATCAGATCTTTGAAGGATCGCCGTGAAGAAGCCGTCACAGGGATGCACGCTCGGAATGGTGCGCAAGTAGGGCCCCGAGGTGAGTGAGTCGATGTCGCCCCAGGCCAGTTCTCCCTGAGAACAGAGCTCCCGCAGACGTTCGCGGCAATCTCGCAAGCGGAACGAGGAATCGGACGAGAGCGCGGATTCCACCACCTTCTGGTTTTCCTCCGGCTCCAGAGAGCAGGTCGAGTAGATAAGTCTTCCGCCCGGTGATACTCGCTGCATGGCTGCCTTCAGAATCGCCCCTTGACGAGTTTGGAGATCCAGCAGGTCCTCGGGCTTCAGTCGCCATTTGATCTCTGGATTGCGGGCGAGAGTGCCGGTGCCGGAGCAGGGCACGTCGACGAGGACACGGTCGAAGAACTCGGCGGTCGGAAGACCGCGAACATCGGCCGCGATGATTTGCACATTCTTTGCGGTAACCAATTTGCGAAGCAACCGGGCGCGGTGCGGATGCAGTTCCACAGCTACGATGGGGGCGTCTGGATTGCGTTCGGCCAGCAATCGCGTCTTGCCTCCCGGCGCGGCGCAGCAGTCGAGGATGCGTGAGCCTTGCCCCACCAGCAGCGCGACCAGTTGCGAAGCCTCATCCTGAATCGCTACCCGGCCTTCGCGAAAGGCCTGAGCTGTGGTGAGACCGCCTGCAATGACTCGACGTGCCGAAGTTAAAAGACTGCCAGGCGCGAGCTTGACGCCATGACTTTCAAGCTCAGTTGCAACCGTGGGGTCACGGAGGCTGACACAGCTTGCGGGAATCTGCTGATCGTAGCTGCAGATCTGGCGCGCGATGGGCAATCCGAACGTCCGAATCCACCGCTCTACCAGCCATTGGGGATGGGCCGAAGATTCAGCCAATTCCGCCTCAGTTGCAGCACCCTCAATTGCCAAGGGCCGGCTCGCGGCTTTGCCAGCGAACTTTCTCAGCACCGCGTTGACGAAGGGCACGGCGGAGCGTTTCCGGGCACGCTTTACAAGTTCCACACTTTCGTGGACCGCTGCATGTTCCGGCACACGATCCAAATACAACAACTGATAAGCCGCGAGGCGTACGCAGGTCAGCACTTCAGGATCAAGCTTGGATAATTTCAGGGAAGACCGCCGCACAATCTGTTCGTCGAGCAGAGACCGCCAGCGCAGCACGCCCATGACTAATTCGGTTGCCAGGCCATGGTCCGCCGGAGAAAGCTTGGCGTAGTCGGACGCGTGCAGAAGTTCGGAAGCATAGGCATCTTGCTGGTCAACCCGGAGCAGAATGTCGTAGGCGGCGATGCGGGCCGGTGAAATGGCCATAAAATCAGTTCTCGGTTCCCCGTTGCCAGTTCTCAGTTGTCGTTTTCAGTTAGCCCAGCTTTTCGCCAGTTTCGGGGTGGTAGCCATGAACGAAATCGCGCACCGGCATACGTTTCTTGCCTTCGGGTTGCAATTCGAGCAGTTCCAACGCAGTGCTCTTGCCGCTCCCGACAGACAAGCGGTCACCTTGGACCGCGAGTTCGCCGGGTGCAATTTCGGTCCCTGAGGGTTGGGCGGCCCACACCTGCAGAGTCTTACCTCGAAATGTCGTGAACGCGCCCGGCCAGGGCTGGAATCCGCGGAGGCGATGGCAAATCTCCTGTGCTGTGCGATGAAAATCGATCCGGCCGTCTTCTTTATTAAGGACCGGAGCGAGGGTGGCTTCGGCATGATCCTGTGGACGAGACTCCACCTTCCCAGTTTGCAGCCCGCGTAACGTTTCGATCATCAGGTCAGCGCCAATAGCAGCTAAACGCGATGACAGAGTTTCAGCATTGTCTTCGCGAGCGATTGGGACTTCTCTTTGCAGCAGGATGTCTCCTGTGTCCAGGCCGGAGTCAATGCGCATGGTGGTCACGCCCGTGACCGACTCGCCGCGGGCGATCGCCCACTGAATGGGCGCGGCCCCGCGATACTTCGGCAGCAGCGACGCGTGCAGGTTGATGTTGCCATAACGTGGGAGGTCGAGCATCCACTGCGGAATCATGTGTCCATAACCGACTACGATGATCGCCTCGGGGCTCAAGGAAGAGAGCAGCGACTGAAACTCTGGGTTGTTCTTGATCTTATCCGGTTGCGTGATGGGCAACCCTAGTTCAACTGCACGGGCCTTAACCGGGGAGGGAGTGAGTGCCAGGCCACGTCCGCGCGGCCTATCCGGTTGCGTGACTACTAAAGAGACATTGAATCCGGACGCGATTAGCGTCTCCAGCGTCGGAACGGCGAAGTGGGGAGTACCGCAAAACACCAAGTTGAAAGATTGAGCCAATCTCTCACTCCTACCATTCCCCGGCTTTGATCAGCTTGCGAATCTTCCGCTTCATCAAGTCCCGTTTCAGCGCGCTGATGTGGCTGATATAGAGCTTGCCATTCAAGTGATCGGTTTCGTGGAGGAATGCGCGGGCCAGCAGGTCTTCGCCGGTCTTCTCGTACCACTTGCCATGCGCGTCCTGGGCACGAATGGTGACTTTTTGGGCGCGCTTTACCGGCTCACGAAACTCGGGGATGCTGAGACAACCTTCCGGTTGGGTGTGTTTCCCTTCAGCGTGGAGAATTTCCGGATTTGCCAGCACCAGTTTGGCGTCGGGATCTTCCTTGAAAGTGATGTCAATGACGGCGAGCCGCTTGGAGATGCCAATCTGCGGCGCTGCCAGGCCGACTCCGCGAGCCTCATACATGGACTCGAACATGTCGTCGATCAGTTTTCGCAGATCGTCGTCGAAAACCGTCACCGGCTCCGCGGGCCTTTCGAGGACCGGATCGCCAAACTTTACGATGGAATAAATCATTCAGTAGTTCTTCAGTTGTTGGCAGTAGCCCTGAAAATTCCGCAATGTTTCGGTCATGGAGTCGCCGCCAAACTTCTCAAGCGCGCAGCCGGCGATTGTGAGGGCCACCATGGCCTCAGCGGCGACACCCGCGGCCGGAACAACGCATACGTCCGACCGTTCGTAAGCGGCTTTCACCGGCTCACGGGTGCTAAAATCCACCGACTGCAACGGACGGCGCAGCGTGGAAATCGGTTTCAGATAGCCGCGCACGCGAATGTCTTCTCCATTCGAAACGCCGCCTTCAATTCCTCCCGCATTGTTCCGGCTGCGAGTAAATCCGGATAGCGTGTCTGATCCCCCATAGCCTATTTCATCATGCACGGCGGAGCCAGGGGAAGCCGCAGCGGTGACTCCACCGCCAATCTCAACCGCCTTCACCGCCTGTAATGACATGACGGCCGCGGCCAGGCGTGCGTCGAGGCGCTCGTCCCATTGCGCGTATGTTCCCAGGCCGGGCGGCACGTTGTGGGCGACCACTTCGAAAACGCCGCCGACAGAATCTCCGCTCTTTAGGATCTGATCGACTTCTTCTTTCATACGCTGCTCGGTTTCTTGCTCGGCACAATTCAGCAGCACTTCCTCCCGCT
Organism: Acidobacteriota bacterium; assembly: GCA_013289795.1. GTDB lineage: Bacteria > Acidobacteriota > Terriglobia > Terriglobales > Acidobacteriaceae > JABCZH01. The sequence goes on along the minus strand of JABCZH010000013.1, from coordinate 47,364 downwards.
GAACTAGCGCAGCGATTTGCTCCCAGGAGATTTCGCCTTTGATCGCGGCAGCACCGACCGAATTCACGTGGCTCAAAACGTCCATTCCGAGTTCTCGCAGAAACAGTTTGGCCACGCCACCGACGGCCACGCGTGCGGCCGACTCGCGCGCCGAGGCGCGCTCCAGAACATAGCGCGCTTCGGGAAAGTTATATTTCAAAGCTCCAGCCAGGTCCGCATGCCCAGGACGCGGGGATTTGACCGCTTTGTGCTTGTCCGAATCGCCTTCCTCCACCGGAAGAGATTCCTGCCAGTTCTTCCAATCTTTGTTCTGCAGCAGGATTGCGATAGGGGAACCGATGGTTTTCCCCTGCCGCACGCCGGAGAGTATGTGCGCGGTATCGCGCTCAATCTTCATACGGCCGCCACGGCCGTACCCCTGCTGCCGCCGCCACAGCTCGCGGTCGAGAAACGCCTGATCCACTTTCAGTCCGGCGGGCATGCCGGAAAGAAGCGCGACTAGCGCTTCGCCATGCGATTCTCCAGCAGTGAAGTAGCGCAGCATTGAATCAGGATTGTATCCGATCAGACAGCAAGGAGCAGGGCTTACATGTTGCCGTTGGGAAATACCAGGATCTTGCTGGATTCGCCCGTTTTCAGGCGGTCCATGGCCTTGGAAAAATCCTTCATGGCGATGCGGTCGGTGATTACGGGATGAAGGTCGAGCTTGCCATGCTTGAGCAGCGCGGTCATCTGATACCAGGTCTGGTACATGCGCCGGCCGCTGATGCCTTGCACCGTGATGCCCTTGAAGATGATGTCTTCGGAGAAGTTGAGGGAAATCGGCTTGGAGGTAAGCCCGAGCAGCGAAATGCGTCCGCCACGACGCACGATGTCGAAAGCTGTGCGAATGGCGTTGGGATGACCAGCCATCTCAAGCACCACATCCACGCCGAGTCCGCCGGTGCGCTCCATGACGATGGCGTTTACGTCCTGCGTGGACGGGTCGAGCACGACGTCGGCTTTCATTTGCTTGGCAATGCGCCGCCGATGCTCGTTGACCTCGATGGCGTAAACCTCGGCAGCTCCCACCGCGCGCGCCACCGCAATAGAAAACAGCCCAATTGGACCGGCGCCCGTGATGGCCACCGTCTTCGCGGCGATTTCACCGGCCAATACGCTGTGGACGGCGTTGCCCAGCGGATCGAGGATGGACGCGTATTCCTGCGGGATGGCGGGATCGAGCTTCCAGATATTCGATTCCGGGATGACCACGTATTCGGCAAAAGCGCCGTCCGTATCGACTCCGATGATCTTCACGAATTGGCAGATGTGGGCATCGCCGGTACGGCATTGATAGCACTTGCCGCAGGCCACATGCATCTCGGCGGAAACAAAATCGCCTTCCTTGACGCTGGTGACTTCGTCGCCGAAGGCCGCGACTTCGCCGCAGAACTCGTGGCCGGGAATCAGGGGCGGATGAATGCGGTTCTGCGCCCATTTGTCCCACTCATAAATATGGAGGTCAGTGCCACAGATGGAAGCCACTTTGACCTTGACCAGAACGTCGTTGCGCCCGAAGGCGGGGATTTTGACTTCACGAATCTCCGCACCGGGAGCGGCTTGCGGCTTTACAACGGCGAGCATGGTCTTGGGCATGAGGGCCATTCAATGGACTTCAACTTCTCAATCGCAAAACGGACTATTCTAGCACCCCGGAAGCGCGGCTAGGCCTGACGCGCCCCGGGACCAGACGTTCCCAGCTTCCGTTCCGCGAGCTTGCGGTTGACCGCTTCCGACTCACCGCGTGGAATGCTCAGCGACTTCCACTCTGTCGAGCGGAGATGCTTGGCGAGAAATACGATCTGGCCGACGTGGTAGGCATAGTGCGCAAGCTGGCGGTTGATGGCTTGCAGCACGGTGTGGGGTTCGCCGCGGATGGTGACGGTGCGCTGCACATCTTCGGGGCGCAGCGCTTCGATCGCCGACAACACGTACGACCAGCCTGATTCCCACCACTGCATGACGTCAGCGCGGGCGATTTGCGAAGACAGCTCGAATTCCTGGTCACGATGGCGGTCGGGCTTCTCGCCGTCGCTGGTGAGAAAGTCGGCGAAACGCGAACGCATGTTGCCAGCCATGTGCTTCACGATGACCGCCGCAGAGTTCGACTCGCGATCGAGGGTCAAAAACAACTCTTCGTCTTTCAACTGGGCAAGCGCGCCTTCGCCGAGACGTTTGTAGCCACGAAACTGGCGGCGGGCTTCGTCGAGGTAGTGCTGCGCAAGATCAGTCATAGTCAAATAGATGCTGCGGGCAATGGAGGAGTCGCAGATTGCAGCTGCACCTCGATCCCTGGCGGGACAGCCAAGCCGCGTCTTTCCAAAAACCGTTCCTGCGAAAGGTTCTAATCAGCTTCGCCCCAACCGCCGCCGCCCGGTGTCTCAATGCGAATTCTCTCGCCCCTGCGCAGCCGCGCGTTGAATTTGCCAGGCATCGTTTGGGATGAGCCATCGCAGCGACTGATGGTGGCTTTTCCCGAAGTTCCATCGGCTCCGCCGCTCAGGCCGTAAGGCCCCCGCGTACGCCGGTCGGACAACAGTGTAACTTCAGCCTCGGCGAGCACTTCGATTTCTCGGACGATGCCATCTCCTCCGCGGTGCTTCCCATGGCCTCCGCTATCCGTCCGCAACGAGTAGGTGCGGACGCGCAACGGATAGGCATATTCCAGAGCCTCCGCAGGCGTGTTGAGAGAATTCGTCATGTGAGTATGAACCCCGGAAACGCCTGCTTTGCCGGGACGCGCGCCCATTCCGCCGGCGATGGTCTCGTAGTAAGCGAACGGCTCGTGAGTTCGTGGATCAATTCCGCCGATGGTCAGGTTGTTCATCGTTCCCGCCGCCGCTGCAGGAATTCGGTCTGGCAGAGCTTGCGCCAATGCCTTCAGGAGCACGTCCACGATGCGCTGTGAGGTCTCCACATTGCCTCCGGCGACCGCCGCCGGCGGACGCGCGTTCACCACCGTTCCTTCCGGAGCAATAACTCGAATGGGACGCATCAGGCCAGCTGTGGCTGGGACATCTTCCATGAGCAAGCAACGGAACACATAGAAGCAAGCAGAGTAGGTAATGGCTTCGACTGCATTCACACTGCCTTCCACCTGCGGATCACTGCCAGTGAAGTCCACCGTGACTATATCGCCCGGACACGCTCGTGTGCGCGCCACCCGGACCTCGACTGCAATTTTCACTGGCTTGTCGCTGACGCCATCGTTGTCGAGAAAGTCCTCGGCGTAATAGGTTCCGCCGGGAACGTTCTCAAGAAATGCCCGCATTATCTGTTCGGAGTAGTTGAGCAACTCGCGAGCAGCGCGCCTGGTCCGCGGCAAGCCATAACGTTTGGCAATTTCGCGCAGGCGTTCTGTTCCGGTGTGACATGCGGCGAGTTGTGCTCCGAGGTCACCCTCGCGTTCGACCGGCGTACGGATGTTGTTCAGCAGAAGCGCAAGAACATCGGAGTGCATTTCCCCTGTCCGCATCAGCTTCACCGGGGGAATACGGAGTCCCTCCTGGTAGATCTCGCGGCAGAGGCCCATCGAACCGGGATAAGCTCCACCAACATCCGCATGATGGGCGCGCGACGCCACATAGAAGTCGGGCTGTGATCGGGCGCGACGGCGCTGCACATATACCGGCGCCACCAGAGTGATGTCAGGCAGGTGGGTACCGCCGCGGAAAGGATCATTCAACATTGCGACGTCGCCTGGCGCGAGTTCGAGACTCTGCAAAACCGCGCGCACCGACATGGGCATTGAGCCCAGATGCACCGGCATGTGATCGCCCATAGCCAGAACTTCTCCGCTGGAATCAAACACGGCGCAAGAGTAGTCGCGGCGTTCCTTGATGTTCGGTGAAAATGCGGTACGACGCAGCGCCGCGCCCATTTCCTCCGCGACGGAATGGAAAATGTTCTTGAAGATCTCTAGTTCGATGGGATCGTGTGCCATGGATGAAAGAAAGTCTACGACAATGGAGGCGAGAGGTCGCCTGAAAGTGAAACCTCGTCGCCAGAATTGTGTTGACATTCAAAACAATACTCCTCAATATCTTGGGGTGAGGGTTTCGTTCACACTGGAAGTGTAGGGCGACCTCGCGTAACAGGCTTTTGTTTTGAAATCTCACAAGGGAAAATAGCTCACGGAGGATAACTTCATGGCAACCAAGAAAAAGGCTGCGAAGAAAAAAAAGAAACACTAACAGCCGGCGAGAAGTTCTCGTACGGATCAGAAGTTCAGAAAGGCCTCGCGAGAGAAGCACCTCTCGCGAGGCTTTTCTCATGAGCAGCAGCCACTGCATTGTCACGTTTGGATAGGCTTTTGACGATCATCCCCGCAATACCCACTCCACCTCTCGCCGCCAGACTCGAAGCCAGCGCCTGCATCCCCAAAGACTGGTAGTTGTCGGACGCGACGTCTGTTTCTTTTCCGGGAAGCGAAGAGAAGGTCTTTTCCAGAGGACCCAGCAGCGAGTTGAGCAACACAGCTTCAAAGTCGTGGGCTGCTTTCGCGATCTTGCGCGAGTGCTCGCTAGCAGCAGCGGGAGGATGGGCGGTCAAAGGGGATGCGGCGTTCATAAGCTCAGATCACATCCAAATCAGCTTCAAGAGCTCCTGCGGCTTTGATGGCCTGAAGGATGGCAATCACGTCGGTTGCAGTGGCTCCGATTCTTTGCAGTCCGTTGACCAGTTGTTCTACGCTGGCGCCTTCCGTCAGCTCGATCCGCCGCGCCGGTGCTTCCTCGGCTTTGACGGTCTGTTCCGGAACTACCTCGGTCTTGCCGCGGGAAAGCGGGTTGGGCTGCGAGACTGTCAACTCGGTGGCGACGACGATGGAGAGCGTGCCATGCAGGATGGAGACCGCGCCCAGTCGCACATCCTTGCCCATGACGACCGTGCCGGTACGTTCATTGACGACCACTCGCGCGCGATGGTGCACTGCTACAGTGAGGCTTTGCACCCGCGCGAGGATAGCGGGAACGCTGCCGGAGCCAGCGGCTGTGTTGTCGATGTCGACCCGGCGGCTGTCGACGACCGAAGCGATGGACTGGCCAAATTCCTTGTTGATGCTGCCAGCGACCTCACCTGCGGTGTCGAAGTCCGGCTCGTTTAAAATCAGGGAGAGTTTGGTCAAGGCGTGGAGATCGAGAGAACTGTCACGCTCTACAATTCCTCCGCCGGGGATGCGTCCGACGGTGGGGTGGCTGACCTGCTTGGTGTTTCCGCCACGTCCTGCGGTGTAACCGCCCAGCGTGAGCGGACCCTGGGCGGCAGCGTATGTCTTGCCATCGGCGGCGTAGAGGGGCGTGAGCAGGAGCAAGCCTCCCTCCAGACTTCTGGCGTCGCCAACGGATGCAACCGTCACATCAATGCGAGTTCCCGGGGTGGCGAACGGCGGCAGGTTGGCAGTCACAAAAACCGCAGCAACGTTTTTGACGGTCACTGTCGCAGGCGGGATCTGCACCCCCATGTGCTGGAGAATGTTGGCCAGGGTCTGAACGCTGAAAATCGTCTGTTGACGGTCGCCGGTGCCCTTGAGACCCACCACCATTCCATAGCCGAGGACATGGTTGTCGCGCACACCTTCGACTGAAGTGACGTCGCGGATCAACGACTCCTGCCGGGTTTCGTTCGCTTTCGCCGGCAAGGTTCTTAAGAGCAGAAGCAACAGCAACGAGCTGAGGATGCGATTCATGTCAGATCTCAGAAACCAATAATTCGCAGCAGTGTGCGGACGACAATGTTGGGCGGCCGGGTTCCGTCGCTGAGCACGCCCTTGCCTTTAAGCTCCAGTTCCAGATCGCCCATGGCATTGGACGCGACGGTGTTATCCGGGCCGATATCGCCCCTGCGCACCAGACCGCGCACCAAGATGGTTTGATTCTCATTGTTCATGGTGAGCTGACGCTCCGCCTCGATGACCAGAAGGTCACTCGAGAGCACGGCCATCACCCGTCCGCTCAGAGTCGTTTGCAGGCTGGAGGTAGTCGAAGCTTGCGACTTGCCGGTCAATGCCTGCGACGAGTTGGGCGAAAAAAGTTCCTGTACACCGCCCGTTTTCAACTTGCCGGCCAGAGCGGTTATGCCGGAACTGGCTGCCAGAGTCCGGGCAGTGGAGACACTATTGGCGTTATTGGCCGTGGTGTCATGAACTACGACGATGGTGATCAAGTCGCCGACTCGTCCAGCTTTGAAGTCGCCGGTCAGAAACGCCAGACGGCCATTGTCGGTCCAAAGACTTCCCGGACTCCCGGAGGGCAACTCGGGTACCTGGGGCTGCATACGCTGGATATATGCGGCCAGATCTTCGCGCTGAATCTTCTTCGCTTTTCCCAGCGCGAACGGCACCGGTAGAAAAATAATGATCAACCCGGCGAGCCAGTGCTTTCTTAGCATGAGTCCTCGAATCCGAATCAAAGATGCGCCACGAGAGTTCCCGAACCCGTGACTTCCGCCTGGAATACCCGGTGAGTGGAAGGATCCATGGCACGAACCTGCTCGCCCAAGGAACCGCGTTGGAGGCAGGTAACCAGCAACCGGATACGCATGGGAGGATCGTCGACAATCAACATCACGCGTTGGCCGGATTTTACCAGCGCCTCGTTGCCGGCCTTGGGCTGGACCGGTGTAGCAGAAACCGGCGCAGCATACAGAAGTTGCGGTCGCTGCTTTGTGGGAACGGAAACCCAGAAGCTGGGACAAACTGTGCGTTCCACGCAGCGCAAACGCACTTGCAAAACTGGCCGGGCTGGATCGGGAAGCGCCAGCTCGATCTCGAGCGCTGGGTTTTCCTGCGAAGCGTAAATGACCTCGGACCAGCGCAGCGGGAACTCCATCAATGCCAGGCCTTTCTGTTGTGCGAATTCAGAGATCACTTGCTGCAACGCTTCGCGGCGAATGGGAAAGCAGGTCCGCTGAACTGAGACGGGACCGGAAAGCGTGAGTCCCTGCAGCACCGGCCATAAGGATGTTCGCCTTTCAATGTCGACCTTCTCGAAGGACCGGATGGTGTGGCACAGTGGAGTTCGTCCAAGCTCGATCTGTTCGCCGGCCCGCCGCATCTCGCTTGGAGCCCTCGCCGGCAAGAGGTCGGAAAGCCGAATGGTGTCGCGTGCCACGCTAGCGTCCTGGAGCTGGACTGCGGTCTGTCCCGCTCCGTATTCGGTGGCGAGTGCCAGCACCGCCAGCAGCGTCCATTCCAGCCACGAGTTGTCAGTCGCGAATTTCACCAGAATCCTCAGCGTGAGAGGTTATTGAGCTGTTGCAGCATTTGATCTGCCGACTGCACAACTCGTGAACTGGCTTCGTAGGAACGTTGCGCCAGAATCATCTGAACGAATTCCTCCACCACGTCCACGTTGGATTGTTCGAGGAATCCCTGCTGAATCGAGCCCAGGCCATCGCTGCCTCCGGGAGTGCCGGCTATGGGATCGCCCGAGGCAGTAGTGGCAAGGAAGAGGTTGCCGCCGACGCTGTTCAGTCCTCCAGCGTTGGGGAAGAGCGCAAGCTGTATCGATCCCACTTGCTGCGCCGCTTGCTGGCCGGCCTGGGTGACGCTCACAGTGCCATCGGAACCGACCGTGATGGAGGTGACGCCAGGCGGAATAGTAATTCCCGGGGTGAGGGGATTGCCGTCGGCGGTCACCACATTGCCCTGCGCATCCATGTGAAACTCTCCACTACGCGTGTAGGCGGTGTCGCCCGTGGGCAAGGTGACTTGAAAGAATCCATTGCCTTGAATCGCGAGATCCAGGGGATTGCCGGTGGCACTCAAATCGCCTTGCAGTTGGACTACCTCGGAGGCGGCAGTGCGGGTGCCGAGTCCGATCTGCAAGCCTGCGACCAGCGTGGTCTGCTCAGTGGCCGCGGCGCCCGGCATCACTAGATTCTGGTAGATCAGATCCTGAAACTGCAGGCGCCGCCGGCGAAAACCGGCCGTGCTCGAGTTGGCTAGGTTGTTGGCAATATTGTCCAGGTTATTCTGCTGGGCACTCATGCCGCTGGCGGCGCTATACAAGGCTCGAAACATTGGTTCTCCTAGACGTGTGGAAGATCGTTGGCTGCAACCTTGTTAAAGGTGGAATAGAACGCCGACATGGCTCGTTCCAGCATCTCTGCACGGCGCTGTATCGCGAGCAGGTCTACTACGGCCGTGACCGGATTTACATTCGAGGCTTCGAGCATGCCCTGCCGGACGGAGGAATGAGCGGCAGGATGCAATGCGTTGTCGGGCGCCGAGTAGTAAGAAGCACCCACCGCAACCGGCGAGGTGCCTGAGGCAAATTCGACCAGGCGCAACTTGTCAACCAACGCGCCATTCACCGATAGGGTGCCGTCGGCGCTGATCGAAAGCGGCCCACTGGGGACGGTAATCGGTCCTTGCTCTCCCAGGACCGGGTTGCCCGCCTGGGTCTGGAGCTGGCCATTGGTGGAGATCTGGAAGTTGCCGTTTCGAGTGTATGTCGGGCCCGCTTGAGTCTGCACCACGAAGAAACCGTCCCCTTCGATCCCCAGGTCGGGAGCATTACCCGTCGCCTGCAGAGTGCCACTGCTCAGGTCTGTCCGCGTATCGCCCAACACGTTGAAGTTATTGAGAGCGCGGTTCAGGGGACTGGCGAACTCTCCGGATGCCCTGGCCACCAGTGATTGGAAGGTTTGTTGCTGCGCCCGATAACCGGTGGTGTTGAGGTTCGCGACGTTATTGGCGATGAGGTCCAAGGCCTGAGTCTGTGCGCTGAGTCCCGCGCAAGCTGCGTAGTATCCACTGTCCACTCTGCTTCTCCGCAGGAGTTCAAGCACGCCTTGCGCCAACCACGGTTTTAGTCGCGCCAATACATAAGTAGTTCTGGGAACAACGCATTTCAACTGTCGTGAGGGGCGATTCGGACATGACGGCTGCGCCCCAGCGGGAAAGTCTTGCCGGGAAAGCACCTTCGGACAGGCAAAGGCTGCCCGGCGGGCACACCGTTATGCTAGCTGTGGATTTCCAGTGTGACGGTCAGCGGCGCGCCTTCGAATAGCATGGTCACTCGCAACGGAGCGCGGTCGGCCATGGAGTGACAGTTGTAGTTCGACCCGATAATGACGGTAGGAACAGACAGCATGCATTTGTCTGCAATACCTGTCAGCTTGTTCTTGAAGTTGCCGGCGACCATGTTACTGATCTCGCCGGCGGCGTCGAACACTCGCTGATCTTCCTGCGGGATTTCGGCTCCCAGCATGCGGGACGCCAACAATGCCGCTGTCTTGGCGGTGCACCGCAGACTAACGAGGCCGCGAAGCTGACCAGCCAGCCCAACCATGGCGATCAGTTCACCAGAGGATGACTCCAAGTCCCCGTGGCTTTCTAGCTTGCAGTTCAGCATGAGTTCAAAAACTTCGCGGGCGGCCAATTCAAGCAAAGGCTGCCAGTCCGGGAAGGCCTCGGGGGAGGACGCCGCGGCTTGATCAGCACCGTTCATTTCTTTTCCAGAAGTGGAATCACGTGTTCCTTCACCTGTTCCGGAGTAAACGGCTTGCGGATATAGCCTCGGGCACCGAGCGATAGCGCCTGCACCACATGGGACTCACTGCCTTCAGTCGTGATCATCACCACCGGAACCCCTTTGGCGTGTTCCTGACCTTGCAGCTGGCGCAGGAATTCAACCCCGTCCATGACCGGCATGTTGATGTCGCAGAGAATGAGATCGACACCGCTGTCTTTCAATGCCCCCAAACCCTCGACGCCGTTGCCGGCCTCTCGCACTTCAGAGAGGTCAAGCCCAGCCTGGCGTAGCGAGCGTTCCACGATTTTCCGCATTACCGAAGAGTCGTCGACGATTAGCGCACGTACTTTGTTCATGGGCCTCCGCTGGCGACAACCGGACCACCGGGCTGCGGCTGCTGACTGCGAGTAGGGAACTCTGTTGCCAAGGGTTCGGCGGCTGTCTCTGGCTCCATCGGCGGGGCGGCAAAGGACTTTACCCGGTGACTTATCCAGTGATTGGCAAAGGTACGCCGGAGGAGTCACGACCCAGATCTGCCGTCAGTGGGGTCTCCGCAGACCGGGGGAAGAGCAGGTTCGCAACATCGGGACCGGTGGAAAGGCGCGCCCAGATGAAGCCCGCGCAGCCCACCATGCGAACGGCCTCAGCTCCCAGTTTGAGCACATATCCGCAGGTGATTCGGGCCATCTCTGCAGCATCTCGCCAGCCCTCGAATAACAGTTCCCGGGGCCGGCGCTCGTGCCCGATGAGTTGCAAAGCCTGACCCACGGCACTGCGGGTGGCAAGACAAGCTTGAGTGCGGCAATCGAGCATCTGTCCAATCGCGTAGAGCGCGCTGTAATCAATGCCGTCACTGAACGCCAAGTGGAACATGCGCGTAGACGGCACAAATTGCACCGGCAAAATCCGGGAGTTTTCCAGCATGTGGTAGGGCAACAGCCGGAGGCAGTTCGGATCACAGATTGTCTTGGAAGCCAGCACTGGGCAAGCCCATTGCTGTGCGAGCGCTGCCGTGACTTGCCGCTCGGTGGCATACCCCAGTCGCTCCAGCCACTCCCCCAATCGCTGACGACCGTTGCCCCGCTGCGCTTCCAGGGCCGACCGCAACTGCTGGTTGGTCAACTGCTCGCGGGAAATCATCAGCAAGCCCAGCGGCACGCGGTGGCGCATGGGAGCGGCGGGGATGGTGGCCACGCATAGCTGCGCGAACCGTTGACGAGCGGCAGCTTCGAAACAGGAGGGGGCACAGTACAGAGAGTCGTGTAGACGGATGGTGCCGTGACGCCAGCGGAATCGCCGCCATAGCCTTCGGGTGGAACTGCAGTCCATGTCTCCACACGGGGGAGCCGCAGCCTCGCAGGGGCTGCGGAAGAATGACCTCCAGCTCATGGGGTTCGACATCCTATGCTTCCCCTCGCAGTACACCTATGGCCGGGGTGACTACCTCGAGCACACGCAGGCCGTATTTTCCGTCCACCACCACCACCTCGCCTCGGGCCACAATTCTGCCGTCCAGCAGCAGGTCGGCGGGTTCCCCAATCTTGCGATCCAGTTCCACCACCGATCCTGCTCCCAATTCGAGAATCTCTCGCAACAAGAGGCTGCGCTGGCCGAATCGCAAGGTCACTTCGAGAGCGACGTCCATCAGCAAATCGAGATTGCCCAGCCCAGCAGCGCCGATGGGGGGAACACGACTGTCAGTCAGACCAGGCGCTTCCACGGGCGCATCCACTTTCGGTTGCGCTGCTGCGACCAGTGCCGTATGTAGCGCGGCACTCAGTTTCCACTCCACCCAGACCGGGCAGGGAGTCGCACCAGTCGAACCCCACCAGCCGCTAGCCCCGGCAGCCCATGAAGGCGCAGGCGCAGTTTGCACCTGGAACTGCACTTCCCCCCAACGGGGTTTCACTGCCGTGGCCACATGACCGGCGACCTGACGCAGCAATTCCTCCAAAGCCTGCCCATGATCGGGCTGAAATTCGGCCGCTGCGTCCTGAGGCTCTCCCAGGAAGAGTCGCGCCATGCCGAGCCCCGAAACTTTGGGGATCCGCAGACTCATTTCCCCGCGCAGAGACCCCGCTGCCACAACGATCATCTGGATGTCGTTGGCGTCGGGCGCCGGAACCTCCGCCGGCATCTCCGCCAGCGTCTTAACCGGCAGAGGCGCAGTCGCAATCTGGCCCAGCACCTGGGCCAGACTGTCGGCCCACAGTTGAGAAAACTGTCCAGCATCGCCATCCGGGGACAGTTCGGATGCCGGAGACGGAGCAATAGGTTCGCGGGTCATCGGGTGGTTCCGTTCGGTGGATCAACTGGGCAAAGCTTAAGCACTTGCGCTACTCGGGAAGCGCCGCGTCGCGCGGGCATCGCAGTAAACATGGCATGGCCCGCCGCTTGTAATTCTGCCGGCTGTTCCACGGAGGCACCCAGGAGCAACAGCTGGCCGGGAGACAAACGCATCAGCTCCCGCAGAGGAACATTCGCAATTCTTGCCCCGAGCTCGAGGGTGAAGGGGCATTCCAGCAAGCGCGCCAGCACGCGCTGCGAGTCGGGCTGGATGCGGCGTCGGGTGCGGCCCAGCTGAGCCGCCATTTTTCGGAGCAGTGCATTGGAGACGATCGCGGGAAAGACCAGGTTCAGTGTTCCCCGGCTCTCGGCCACGCTGAGTTCGAAACTAAGCGAAAGCGTTCGCTCGTCCACCGGCATCAGGTGCTGGAGTTGGGCGGCCGCCTGCCGTTGCTCAAAAACAAACTGCAGCGCCAGCATTTGCCACGCGGTTTGCAGTTCGCGACAGATGATGCGCATCACCGTCTCCAGAATCTGCTCCTCGATGGCCGTGACCTGCCGCTCCGGCGGCGCGCTCCGGCCTTCGCCGCCGAGCAACACATCGATCAAGGGGAAGGCCACCGTCGAATCCATCTGCAGCAGCGCGATCGCGCCCACCGGCGCCAGGGCGCAGGTGGCCACATAGCTGACCTCGGGAACCCGCTGCAGAAATTCCCTGTAGGCCAGGTGCTCGGCCGACACCAGTGCGGCTTTGAACTCTACCCGCAGATAACCGGCCACGGCCTGGGTCAGGTTGCGGGCAAAACTTTCGTGCAAGTCGCTGATGGATTGCACTTGTTCCCGTCCCATTTGACCCGCTTGCCGCACATCCCAAGGTGTGACCACCGCTGACTTGGCACCGGCGGCACCGCCACGGGCGTCGCGGACCATGGCATCAATTTCTTGCTGATTGAGGACTTTTTCCATAGTGTCTCGAGTGCCTCACACTCCCCCAGCTGCGCCTGCCGAATACTCAGCCGGTGCACGCATGCGGGTAAGTTCCGCCATCCGGGCGCGCAACCGGATTACCGCCACCGAGTGGATCTGCGAAACGCGGGACTCTCCCACCCCCAGCACCACTCCCACTTCTTTCATGGTGAGTTCTTCGAAGTAGTAGAGGGCCAGCACCTGACGCTCTTTTTCGGGAAGCTCCTCGACGGCGCGGGTCAGCAGTCCCTTCATTTCGGACCGCAGGCATTCCAGTAAGGGTGTATCCTCGGGATCGTTGGGCAGGTATTCGCAAAGATCCTCTTCTCCACCATCGCGCGGCGATACCACTCGCAGGCTGCCCACTTCGAGGCCGTCAATTTCTCCCAACAACGATTGCAGCCCCGATAGATCGAGACCCATTCCCACGGCCAGTTCCTGTTCGCTCGGATGGCGGCCTAGTTCCGCGCACAGGCGGTGGTGGGTCTCCTCCAGTTGCCGTGCCTTGCGCCGTAAGTCGCGCGGACTCCAATCCATCTCCCGCAAGCTGTCGAGGATGGCGCCGCGAATACGGAACTTGGCGTAGGAGCCGAATTGCACCAGCTTGCTGTGGTCGAATTTGTGCAGAGCGTCAATCAGGCCGATCACTCCGGCGTGCACTAAGTCTTCGAAAGGAACATGGCGAGGCAGGCGCTCATGGATGCGGCGCGCGATGTAACGCACTTGCGGAAGCTGTTCCAACAGCAGGCGCTCCCGCTCCTCTTCACTTTGCCAGGAAGCGTAGGCTTGCTTGCTGGCTTGCCGGTTGGCTTCCCGCATAGGCTCTTCCTTCCCCCCCGGACTGGTTCCCAAGGCCTTCATCGCACTACCCCCAGGGACTGCACCGAAACCACCGGTGGAATCTCACCCGGCGACAACACCACCAGCTTGGGCAAGAAGGGCTCAAGCAAACGCTTCAGGTGAAAACGGGCCGGGGTAGAACAGAGCAATACCGGACTGGCCACCGCCACCTGCTCGCCTGCCAGGCGGCGCAACCCCTCGAGCACACGCCGCACCAGCGAGGGCTGCAAACCCGCGGTGGCAGTAGCGGACGGCGAAGCGCTGAAGGCACGGTTCAATTCTTCTTCGATAGTGTGGTCGAGGGTGACTACTTTCAGCTGGTTTTCTTCGAGCAGCGGCCGCACCAGTGCCCGCCCCAAAGCCTGCCGCGCCGCTTCCACCAAGAGCACTGGGTGTTTACTGACCCCGGCAGTGTCGATCAAAGTCTCGAGAATCGAGGCCAGATCGCGAATCGAAACCTGCTCCCGTAGAAGCTGTTGCAGAACCTTGTGCACTTCTCCCAGGCTCAGCAGCTTGGGCACCAGTTCCTCGACCAGCTTGGGATGGCTCTCCGCCACCCTGTCGAGCAGGCGCTTGGCTTCCTGGCGAGTCAAGAGGTCGGCGGCGTGTTGCTTGATGATCTCGGCCAGATGCGTAGCCAGCACCGAAGTCTGGTCCACCACCGCGTAGCCTTTGGCCAAGGCCTCGTTCTGTAACCCGGAGACGATCCACTGTGCCGACACTCCAAACGCGGGCTCGCGGGTCGGAGTGCCCGCCAGGGGTGGCGGCACAGCATCGGAACTGATGGCCAGAAGCGAATCTTCGTGCAATTCCCAGCGGGCAATCTCGACTCCACGTAACGAAACCACATACTCGTGCGGCTTGAGGCGAGCATTGTCGGTGATATGCACCGGCGGCACGATGAACCCCAATTGCTGCGCCAGGTTGCCGCGTAGAGCACGCACTCGCGCCAGCATCTGGCCACCACGCTGGAGGTCGACCAGCGGCACCAGCGCGTATCCGACTTCGAGGCTCAGTTCATCAAGCTTGAGCAGATCTTCCAGGGTCTCGCCCGCCGGTTTCGCCTCTTTGCTGCCATCACCATCGGCACCCGGCTTGTCGGGCAAGCTGTGCGGGGTGCGCCAGGCCAGCGTGCCCACCAGAGCCGCTAAGAGAAGGAAGGAGAATTTTGGCAGTCCCGGAACCGCTGCGAGTGCAGCCATCACACCGGCGGCAATGAACAGCGGGCGGCGTCCGGAAAACATCTGGCGGCCGAGATCGCTGGCAAGAGTTGTGCCCGAGGAAGCGCGAGTCACCACGATGCCGCCCGCCATTGAAACCAGCAGCGAGGGAATCATGGTCACCAGGCCGTCGCCCACCGTGAGCACGGTGTAAGTCTTCAACGCTTCGCGAAACGGAATGTCGAGCTGGAAGACTCCGATCAGGAATCCGGCAATGATGTTGACCGCGGTAATCAGCACCGTGGCCAGCGCGTCGCGCTGATTGAAGCGGGCGGCACCGTCCATGGCCCCGTAGAATTCAGCTTCGTGGGCAACTTGCTCGCGGCGGGCGCGCGCCGCAACTTCATCGATCAGCCCGGCATTGAGGTCGGCGTCGATGGCCATCTGTTTGCCCGGCAAGGCATCCAGGGTGAAGCGCGCGGTTACTTCCGCAGTGCGCACCGCGCCGTGGCTGACCACGATGTATTGAATAGCGATTAGAGCCAGAAACAGCACGAAGCCGACCACGTAGTTGCCGCCGACTACAAATTGCCCGAAGGCCTCAATTACCCTCCCCGCAGCGGCGGCACCTTCATTGCCGTGCAACAGAATGCGGCGGCTGGACGCCAGATTGAGTGAGAGCCGGAACAGCGTCAACAAGAGCAATAAGCTGGGAAATACGGAAAACTGCGCGGGACGCAGGATCTGGATGGCGGAAAGCAACACCAGCACTGAGATCGCGAAGCTCGAGGCCAGCAAGAGATCGAGGACAAACGACGGCACCGGCACCAGCATCACGAAAACAAGGGCGACGGCCGCCACCGGAACTGCCCACTCCACGACCGGGTTTCGGGTGGGCGATAGCGAATTGGGAGCTGCTGCGGTCATGGTTTAGCCGCGCGCCCTTTCCGCGCTCTCACCCGCGCGGGTCTGCGCCCGGTAGATGGCTGCGAGCACGGCCGCCACCACGGCATACAGTTTGGGAGGAATGGATTGCCCGACTTCCACCGCCCGATACAACGCGTGCGCCAGGGGCGGATTTTCGACCAGCGGAATGCCATGCCAGCGCGCCGCCTGCTTGATTTGGTGCGCCAGCAGGTTGCGTCCCTTGGCCACCACCCGGGGAGCCGGCAGGAGAGGCCGATACTCGAGAGCGACCGCAAACTCGTTGGGGTTGGTGATGACCACCGAGGCCCGCTTGACCTCATCGAGCATCCCCCGCCGCCGAACCTGCCGCCGCAAACGGCGAATGCGGGCCTTCACTGTGGGGTGCCCTTCCGTCTCTTTGTATTCATCGCGCATATCCTGGCGGCTCATGCGCAGGTCAGTCGACAGCTTGTGCCGTTCGAGGCCATAGTCCACCGCCGACCAGGCCAGCAAGAGCAATGCCGATTTCCAGGCCACCTCGAACAGGTGCCGCGACTCGTAAGCCGCCACCGCATGAGCGCTCAGCCAGGACAGATGCAACAGGTTCGGCCACTCACGTATCAGCATTGCGACCGTCAAGTAAACAATGGCGGCGCCGGGGACCAGAGATTTCACCAGCCTTCCGACCGAAGGCAAAGAGAAGAGTTGTTGCAGTCGCGACGCCGGGCTTAGGCGCGAGGCTTGGGGCTGCAGTGCGGCGGGCGCAAATACAACGCCACCCTGCGCCACCGCGCCCATCGCCGCCGTCATCCAACTCACGCCCACCACCAAACTCACGGCACCACAGACCCGAATCGCGATTGCCGCCACCAGCGGAGCCTGGTTCTCGAGATCGCCCGCAGTGGCGGCCGTCAAAGTTTGGTGCAACAAACCGCCCCACTGCGCGACCAGACCGGCCGCTTTGGCCGCCAGCAGCACTACGCAGGCGCCCACTGCCAGGCTGGAGATCAGGTCGCGGCTATGTGCGACCTGGCCGCGCTCGCGCGCTTTCTGCCGCTTACGCGGTGATGCCTGCTCGGTCTTGTTCTGGTTCGCCATCTGTTTCTACTGCACTCCATGCAACAAGCGTTCGCCGAACCCGACCACGGTCGCGAAGCGGTTTCCGAAGATCTGCGGCCATACCAGCAGCGCGCCGGCCAAGACCAGCAGCGACACCATGGTCTTAATGGAGAGCCCGATAAACAGTATTGGCATCTGCGGCGACGCTTTGGCCAGGAAGGCGAGGCCGACATCGACCACCATGGTGGCCACCACCACCGGCGCCGCCAGTTGCATTCCCAGCAGCCAGATGCCGCCTGCCGCCTGCAGCAGACTGGCGCCCGTTTTTAAGCGGACGAGTGCTGCGCCTGCGGGGAGATAAGTAAAGCTCGCCGCCAGACCCCGCAACAACCAGTGGTCAACTCCGAGTTGCAGGAAGAAGAGCAGCGCGATCAGTTCGAAAAAGGTTGACATCACCGGCGTGTCCGCCTGGCTTTGCGGATCGAGCAGCGTGACCAGGGAATACCCCGCCTGAAATCCCACCAGTTGTCCCGCCAGCTGCGCGCCCTCGACTACAAACTGCGCCGCCAGACCGAGCAGCAGTCCCAGGCCGATTTCAGCGATCGCCATCTCGATCCAATTCGAATGTCCCGGTCCGAGAACTGGATTCCTGCCGATTGAATAAAGCAAAGCGGTCAGCGCCAGGGTGAGTGCGGCTTTCTGCGGAAGAGGTATGCCCGGATTGCTCAGGAAGGGTGCGGAGAGCATGAGCCCGCTCACCCGCAGACCCACCAGCAACGCCGCCATTACTACCACATCGAGGTGCAGAACGCCCATGTTTCTCCTAACGCACGAAAGGCCGGAAATCGGAAAACTGCAGGATGGTGAAGACGGTGAGGCGGCGCACCATCCAGGGGAGCAGCAGGAATAAGGCAGTGGCCACCGCGGCCAAGCGGGGGACAGTCGCCAGCGTCGGCTCCTGCAACGAGGTCAGTACCTGCACAATGTTGATGAGCAGGCTGACGAGGGTGGCAATCACCAGCAGAGGCGCGGCCATCCCGAGCGCAGTTTCGAGAGTGAGACGGCCCAAAGCTACGGTTTGTTGTGGAGACATTGCTTTTTCCTCAGGAAAAACTTTTCAGCAGCGAACCCACCAGCAGGTTCCAGCCGTCGACCATCACGAACAAAAGAATCTTGAGCGGGGTCGAGATCACCACCGGCGGCAGTTGCAGCATGCCCACCGAGGTGGTGATGGCTGCCACCACCATGTCAACCACCAGAAAAGGAAGATAGAGCGCGGCGCCAATCTGAAATCCCGCTTTGAGCTCGGACAAGATGTAAGCGGGCACCACCACCCGCATGCTCACATCCTCGGGCCGCGCCGGACGTGGTTGTTGGGCCAACTCCAGAAACAGGGCCAGATCTTTTTGCCGGGCGGAGTGCAGCATGAACTGGCGAAGCGGTCCCGCTCCCAGTTCGATCGCACCCATGACGTCCACCCGGCCCTGCTCAAACGGCTGGACCGCGGTGTGCTCGATCGTCGCCATCACCGGCTGCATGAGAAACAGCGTGAGAATGAGTGCCAGACCGATCAGCGTCTGGTTGCTGGGCGTGGTCTGCGTTCCCAACGCCTGGCGCAAGAAGTGAAACACCACCAGCAGGCGTGCGAATGGGGTCATGGCCAGCAGCAGTGCGGGCAAGAGCGTGAGCAGGGTGAGCAACACCACGATGTTCCAGGGCACGGATCCGCTGGCACTCCCTACACCGAGAGTTAATCCTCCGTCGGAGTGGGGGGGCCGCAGGTTCAGCGCCCAAGCGTTCGCCGGTAACCGCATGAGCATCACCGCCAGTAGCGCTCGCAACGCGATCCTATTCACTCTGATTTTTCGCAAACCGGATTTAACCTCAACCGCACAGCACATCTTTGATCAGTTCTCGGCCAGCAAATTTGTAGGTGGGAACGTCTTCACTATCTTTCGTTGGGGTAGTGGTCGCCTCGCTCGGGAGTTCCGCCAGCACCACCAGAGAATTAACGCAACCCCCAAGCAGGAATTTCTGTCGTCCGCACTCGACCAGGCTCAGGAAACGGCGCTCGCCGAGTGGCAGGTTCTCGCACAAGCGCAACTGCCGCTGCCGACACGCGCCCCAAGGGCGTGCTCGAGACGATAACCACTGCTTGAAGCGCTGGAAGAATCCGCTGCGGGAAAACTGGTTTTTCTGTGTCGTCGTTTTGGACATTTCTGCTTTCATCATTTCGCCTCCGGGTTGCCCGGCTTCATACCAGATCAGTCAAACGAAGAGCCAAGTGTTCGCCCGCAACCTCACACTCCCCATTTGCAAGCAGTACGCCATTCACCCGCAGAGGGACATCCGCTCCCACGCGCAAACGCGTGGGGATCACTGCACCCAGTTGCAAGCGCAACATGTCGGCTACCGTAAATCCATGAAGCGGCAGGTCGACCGTCAACTTGCAGAGCAGCAAGAGTGCGTGGGCCCAAGTTTCGGAACTCGTCGCAGAATTACCTTCAGTCATCACTCCAGTCGCGGTTCCTGCCATAAGGAAATCCCGGATCAGAACTTTCGCCGCCTGTTTTTTCCCATTCTTGCGTTGCTCACAAGCGAAGCACGCGGGCGCGTTAGCAAGCGATGGACAGTTCCAACTCTGATCACCACCGATCGTGCACGTGGTTGACCGCACGCAGAGATCGAAGGTGGTGATTTCGAAGCTGTTGTCAGGCACGGAGATCGGAGCTTGTAGAAGGGCGGATCACCATTTGTGTCGCGCGCAGCTTAGAACGTCTTCATTAAGCTGGCCACAGAAAAATCCTGCCCTCAACGGTTTGAGGACAGGATTCGCCCGAAATCGCTTATGCCTGTTTCAAATTGATGGTGTCTTGTGTGATTTGGTCGAAGGTGGTGACGGCCTTGGCATCGGCTTCGAAGGCACGTTGGGCCACGATGAGGTTGGCGAACTCGGTGGAGATATCCACATTCGAAAGCTCCAATGAGCCCCCGGCGAGGCTGCCCCTTCCGCCAGTGCCCGGCGCTCCCAGCACCGCCTGTCCTGAAGCCAAGGTTTGGGTATAGTCGGTGTTGCCTACCCGCTCCAACCCTTCGTCATTGGCAAAGCCGGCCAGCGCCACCTGGCCCAACGCCGCAGTCTTCCCGTTGCTGAATGAACCGGTAATGGTGCCATCGGCGCCGATACTGAAGTTGCTCAGCGTACCACTGCTGGCGCCATCCTGCTGCGTTGAAGAGGTGCTGCTGGGTGCGGTCACCTGGGAAATTACTGGAGTCGTTCCATTCAGCAAATCCCAGTTGAAGGTCAGGTCATTGGCCCCGTCCGCGAAAGATGTAGCCTTAATCCCGGTAATGTTGATGAGATTTCCTTTCGCATCGACCGGGCCGATGAGGTTGCCATTGCCATCAAAGGTCAAGGTGCCGGTCGCCAGGATGCCGCTTTGCTGAACCCCACCGATGGGGTTTAGGTCAGTCGAGGGTATGGAAAGCGAATAACTCCAGGTGTTCGCCGCGGTCTTGGTGAAGCTGAAAGTCAGAGTGTGGCCGGTACCCAGCGAATCGTAAATGGTCACGGGCGTCGAGAAAGTCCCATCACTGCCACCCACGGTCGCACCCGCGTCGAGATTGGTTTGAATCTGCACTTCGCTAGTCGATGCCGGTGGGCTGATGGTTCCGGCTCCCAGCTGGATCGGTGCAACGGCTTGGCCGGTATTCACCACTCCGTTCACCGCTGGATACCCGAGTACGTCCTGCCCCGCGGAAGTAACCAGGAAGTTGTTCTGGTCTACGGCAAAGTTGCCGGCACGCGTATAGCTGGTGACTCCGGCCTGTTGCACCACAAAGAAGCCGTCGCCTTGAATGGCCACATCGGTGGGGACTCCGGTCGAACTCACGCTGCCCTGGGTGAAGTTGGCAGGCAAGGACCCGACTTGGGTTCCGGCTCCCAGCTGGACAAGATCTCCGGATCCGGTGGTACCCAGATTCTGATAGAACAAATCGCTGAACAGCACCCGCGTGTCCTTGTATCCCGTGGTGCTCTGGTTGGCAAGATTGTTGGCGATGGTCGACAGCGCGGTCGATTCGGCGGTCAGCCCAGAAAGCGGTATTGAAAAATTCGGCATTAGGAGACTCCTTGGGTGGATGGATTGGAACTGCCGCCAGCACTGGGAAGGGGCGTCCCGGTTGGCGTCAACGCGGTCTGTAAGGTCTGATTGATTTGGGACAACTGGTCGAGCATGTTGAACTGCACCAGTTGCGAGGTGAACTGCGAGGGGTCGACGGGGTCGAGAGGGCTCTGGTTCTCCAGTTGCGCGGTCAGCAATTGCATAAACATGCCTTGCGTATTGACCGGGTCTGACGCATTGTTTGCGGCTTGGGTGCCGGCTGCGGTGCCTCCGCCGGTAAGTGTGTTGGGCGTTGAAAGGACGGTGTGGCCTGGTACTGGAGCAACGTTCATCGCTATGTCTCCTCTAAGTTTTGGCCCGGGCCTGCCTCAGGCGTGCACGCTCAGTCGGGTCGTGCTGATCTGGATCTCGGATGTTGCAGTGTCCGGTGCAGGCGCAGCGTCTTGCGAGAACCATGATCTCGGGCTGCGTCCATTCTCCGGCGAACTTGAGTTAGAGCCGCCCGAAAAGCCAGTTCCGGTTCCGCTGCCGGGCGCCATGAATCGAATCTGATCGAATTGCAGGCCCTGTTGATGAAATACAGTCTGCAACCCCGGGACTTCCTGGGCGAGAAAGCCTCGCAGGTCCCCGCGCTCGCTGCTCACTGCCAGACCGAGCTGTGTGTCGCGCACTGCGGTATGGACTTCCACGCTGCCAAACGCCGGCGAACGGAACCCGATGTGCATTTCCGATTGCGCCACGCCTTGCACCACACGCGCGGTTTCGACCGACGCGGCACCACCAGCCGCGGCCTCGGTGGAGGTCGGGATGGGATGTGGGGCCGATAATTCCGCTGCATTCGTCGCGGGAGCCTGACTGCCTGGGGTTTGCCCAGTCGCCGCTGGATTCACCAACGGACTTGCCGTCGGCAGATTGTCAGGTTGTACGTCGATTTGTCGCTGGAGCGCCGGACTGCCCGGAGCTGAGGTGGCCGGCGGAGTGGCAAGATCTGGACTATCAGGAACCGGAGCCTTCCCCGTGACCGCGTTGTGGTCGGGACTCGGAGACAGATGCGACCCCTGAGCGCCTTTTGCGAAATCAAGTACCGGAGAGGTAAGTGCCGCTGCTCCCGTCTGAAGTTGGGCTGGCGGCACCATCATTCTTGAGGCTTGGGGAAACATCGACGCGATCGCAGTCAGATCGCGTAAGGGTAACGACCCTACTCTTCGAGCCTCAGTGTCCAAAACCCGCGGCGGCTTACTGGCAACCGGAAGACTGGCCGGAGGCTGTGGCGTAGTTGCGGACGTCACCGTCCCAGTATCTGGGGAAAGCAAGAAGGCGGCAGCCTGCTCTGGCGTAATCTGCGCCGGATCGGCCGGGCTACCAACCGCTACCTTGGTAGGCGTTGCCGTCAGTGCGGACGAATCTGGCGTGGGCGGCTGAGTCGCCGATCGATCAACTAGGAGCTCCGCCGCCGACAAACCGCGGAATTGAAGGTCGCTGCCAGAAAGCGCTGTAGCGACAATAGGAATGGGCGGTGCGAGCTCGGCCATTTGAGCTAATCGCATTAACGGGTCGGCCGCATTCGTGAAACCGTTAGGAGTGCCTGGAGGCAGGCCCGGCGCGGGAGCAACTGATACCGGTGGAGTGACCGATAGCGCATCCCCAGTGGTGCCATGATCCGGCACTGGAAAGATCAACGGGAACGGCGGCGGCTGACGTCTTGCGTCGTTCGTGGTAGAGGGTTCGCTAGCCGCAGTTTGTGTGGCATCACGTTTCCCAATTTTGCCGGGTAGGGGAGAAAAAGGCGGCTCCGGACTTTTGACTTTAGGCGCAGGAACCGATAATGCAGGAGCCAACGGCACATTCAGCGGCCCGAGCATCTGCTGCAGGCTGCGCGCGCTGTTTTCTCCGTCGGAAAGTTTTAGGGGCGTCTCAGATCTGGCGGGCGAGTTTGTCTTCGCCGGCGAGTTGCTGTTTACCGCGCTGTGCAAGGCCGTGGCAAAGGATCCTTGATTGTCAGGACTCCCGGCGGAAGGAGAAATCGGCCTTCCTGGCTCGATTGCAAGCGGGGCTTCGGGTTGGATCAGATTCGTGACCACTTCGACCTCATCACTGGCTTGTCAGCTCTGAGCAAAGCATGCTGAACGCCAAACCGAATGCCGGTTCCGGGCGGTGACCAGTGTCAATTAACCTCTTGAAAACTCAAGTTCAACTAGATTCTGTCGATAATCGCCGACTCTGAAGTAGTGACCGAGGTGGGACTTCAAGGAAAGGTTTGCCCAGCGAACTCGGCAAGAACTAGCTCCGCCGAAGGTAGGCGCGGCGCAGGAGAAGCAGATCGTCAAGCTGCCGTTGGTTTTGTCGGGCCTCGCTTTGTCCATAGACTTGCGCTTGGGTCTGGCATAGCGTCTCCAGCACTTCGCGCTGCTGACGAGCCTGCCGAAAGCTGGTCATACGCGAATCGCGTAACGCTTGTGCCGTGGCCAGTCTCTTTTCCAGGCCGCCGCGTTGTCCCAGCAGGACGGAGCGGCACAGTTGCATGAACTGCAATTCCGCGGCACTCAACGTAGATGCAAGTTTCAGGTTTTCCTGGGTGGCGTGCTGTGAGATCTGTGCGTTCAGGTCGTCGATTCTTACCTGCAACGCGGTCAACTGCTGATTGGCTTCGCGCAGCAGCAGTTCCTGCTGACGCTGCAGACTTTGTCGTAGGCGTAATACTGCGTCGAGAGAGAATTGGAAGGCCATGAAGACTAAGCGGAAATAGCGAGTAGCTGGCTTACTGCGTCCTCAAGCGTGACTGCTTCATCGGACCGTTGCTCAAGAAAGCGATTTAATTCCGGGAGCAAAAGCAGCGCCTGGTCGAGGATGGGGTCGCTACCCTTCTGGTAGGCGCCCACCCGAATCAGGTCTTCCGACGCTGCATGCGCCGCCAGAAGTTTGCGCAACCAGTTGACTTTCTCCAAGTGGGCCGGCGAACAAACAGCGGGCATGAGTCGGCTGACGCTATCGAGTATGGCAATCGGAGGATAGTGGTTCTTGGCCGCCAGCCGGCGGTCGAGCATGACGTGGCCATCAAGCAAGGCGCGGGCTCCATCCACCAGGGGATCTTGCTGATCGTCGCTCTCCATGAGCACGGTGTAGAACGCGGTGATACTGCCGGTGCTGAACTTGCCGGCACGTTCAATGAGCCGGGCCAGCAAAGTGAAGACCGAGGGAGTATAGCCTTTTGCGGTTGGTGGTTCACCCGCGGCGAGGCTGATTTCGCGTTGTGCCATGGCCAGACGCGTAACGGAATCCACCACCAGCAGGACGTTCTTGCCCCGCCCGCAGAAGTATTCCGCAATGGCCGTCGCCGCCAGAGCTGCGCGGATACGTAACAGCGGCGATTGGTCTGACGTCGAGACCACAACGACGGAACGCTTTCTGCCTTCTGGACCGAGGGCCTCTTCCAGGAATTGCCGCACTTCGCGGCCTCTTTCTCCGACTAGCGCCAGCACGGTGAGATCAGCGCTGGTGTTGCGCGCCATCATTCCGATCAGAGTGCTCTTGCCCACTCCGCTGCCACCGAAAATCCCCACCCGCTGGCCGCGTCCGCAAGTGAGGAATCCGTCGACGGCGCGAATGCCGCATCCAATGGGCTCGTGGATGAGATGGCGTTCCAAAGGTAAGGGTGCCGGCGCGTCCAGCAACTGCGGTTCTCGCCCGGAATAAGCGCCCAGCGAATCCAGTGGCTGGCCCGTACCATCGATCACTCGCCCCAGCAGGTCAGGTCCTACGCGCAGCACCGGCCTCGCCCCCCAGGTCACTACCTGATCGCCGAAGCGGATGCCGGTCGGGCGCTCTAAAGGCATGGACAGAACAGTGGTCCCTCGAAAGCCAACAACCTCGCCCGGGAAGATGCGTTCCTCAGCGTTAACCACACGGCACAGTTCCCCCACCGAACAGAAGGGACCGTCGGATTCGACCAGTTGACCGAGCACCTGTGTGACTCTTCCCGTCCAGCGTAGCGCCGAACAGGCATCGAGTTGGTGGAAGTAGGGTGCAAGCAAGCCGGGGACAATCATGTTCCAACCTTCGGACGCCGCTCCAGCAAGTCGAGCAGCCCCTGCTCAATTTCTTTGAGCTGAACTTCCGGGCCCAACTCAGTAGTGCCCAGTTCGGTTTGCAGAATGCAATGGTCCATGGCCAGCTTGGCGTCCTCCACCACCTCTGGAACATTGTGAGCTTCCATGCGCTGCGCAAAATAGGCTCTGCATTCCGACACTTGTTGGGGATGCACTCGCACCGTGACTTTGGTCCCGCTTTCGACCCGTTCCAAGGCCACGCGTACCATGCCGGCCAGGAGCACCGGATCGATTTCCGCTTCCCGCCGCAGGATCTTGCGCGCAATGCCGAGCGCCAACTGCACCACTTCGGCCTCGACCTGCTGGAAGTAGAGTGCGTGTTTGCCGGCAAAATCAGCCAGCGCGGCTCGCACATTTTCGCGGGTTTCCTGCAAGTGCTGGTCGAACCCGGCGCGCACCTGGGCCTCCCACTGCTGGCGCTCCGCTAGTGCAACGGCGTTCTCGATGGGCGCCCTGCCGCCGTCTCTGCCGGGCGCAGATTCTTTCGCGTCCGCCGCCTGGCTCCGGGTCTCCTGCACCACCCCAGACTCTGCGCCCGGAGGAGCGGAAAGCTCGGCATAGGGAAAGGGACGGATTTCCGGCTTGGTTTCCGCTTCGCGGGCCGGGTTAGACGACGAACTCATCTTCCTGGGCCTCCAGACTGATCTTGCCTTCCGCTTCCAGTTTGCGTATCACCGCCACTCCCTCCTGCTGCGCCTTGTTGACGTCACGGGTCTTCACTGGTCCCAGCACCTCCATGTCTTCCTTCAACATTTCCACCGCGCGCGAAGACATGGACTTGAAAATGTAGTTCTTTAACTCCTCGCTGGCCCCGCGTAGACCGAGCGCCAGGGTCTTCTTGTCCATTTGCCCCAACCAATCCCGGATGCCAGTCTCGGGCACACTTAACAGGTCCTGGAAGGTAAACATCAGATTGCGGATGCCGAGAGCCGCTTTGGGGTCTTCCTTTTCGACGGCCTCCAGAATGAGTTTGGCCGGCGCCGGATCCATGTGATTCAGCAGATCCGCCACTCCTTGGAACCCGGCATAGGCCCGGCGGTGCTGCTCCCCCAGCGTTTCCAGCCGCTGGTGCAGGGCCAGGGAAACCTTCTGGGCGATTTCAGGGGAAAATTGTCGCAGCTGGGCCATGCGCTTGATGGCTTCTGCGCGCAACGTCTCCGGCAAACGCATCAACAGGGTTGAAGCCGATTTCGACTCCAGGTGAGCCAGAATGAGGGCGATGGTCTGAGGATGCTCTTCCTCGAGGAACTTCGCCAATTGCTGCGGGTCGGTTTTCTGCAGGGAATCAAGGTTGCCGGCACTCATTTCGGCGGTGCGAGTGACTTGTTTCAGCAGTTGTCTTGCACCATCCTCGCCAAACGCGGTCACCAGCAGTTTTTCGGCATACTCAGTGCCGCCCTGGGCCAGATAATCCTGGGTCAGGGTCATGCCACGGTATTCCTCGAGCACTGCCAGCGCGGTGACTGGATCGACGTGCGGAAGTTCGGTAATAGCCTGGGTCAGCCGCTCCAGATCCGGCTGGGGAAGCTGGCGATAGATTTGACTGGCGGTTTCCTCTCCCAACAAGACCACCAACACTGCGGCCTTTTGGACTCCGCTCGGCGCCTTTTGCGGAGTGCTCACGACTTTTCCGCCTCCCGGATCCAGGCTTGCACCAGCCGTCCGGCGGTGGCGGGCTGGGCCTTCACCTTGTCGGCAAGCTGCTTCTTGAGGACACCGGCCCGCTGCGCTTGCTCCGCTCCTGCCGGCAACTCGATCTCTATGCTTCCCGCCGCGAGCGGAACCGCTCCCGGCTCATTGGACTTCTTGTTGCCGGCCACGATGCGCGCAGGTAGCTCGCGCAGGGTGGTCAGAATCTGTTTCTTTACCGGGCGCAGCATCAGGAAATAAACGATCAGGAAGAGGGCGAATATCCCCAGGTAGCGCAGCAAGCCGAGCCATTCCAGAACCACCCGGCGGGTGGTCTCAATTTTGGTCGGTGGCACCGGCTTCTGCAGAGGCAGTTCCTCGAACGACAGGTTTTGTACTGCCAGCACGTCGCCGCGCTGAGTATCGAGGCCGATGGCAGCGGCGGCCAGTTGCTCGATCTCTTTCATTTCGTCGGCAGTGCGCTTGCGCCGCACCACCGGCTTGGTTGCGGCGGGATCAGCCACCTCCGCTGCATCATCGACTAACACCGCAGCCGCAATCCGCTTTACTCGTCCCGGAGGTTGGACGGTGTGACGCACACTCTTGCTCACCGCATAGGTCTCGCTCTCGGAATGCGAGGATTGGGAGTCCGATATGGTCACCGCCGGTTTGGCTACACCAGCGCCTGTGGGCAGATTGCTGGCGGTTCCGGGAATGCCGGCAGGCCCGCCTCCGCCCATGATCTCTTCCGACTTCTGCTGGGTGAGTGTGGCCGTGGTCTTGGGGTCATAAACCTCTTCCGTGTTTTCGCTGCTGCTGAGGTCGTATTCCACATGCACGCTGGCGCGCACGTGCTCGAGCCCGACCACGGGTTCGAGGGTTCGCAGCAGGGTCTTTTGCAACTGTTCATCTAGATCGTATCCAGCACCTCCACTCATGCCGCGGGCGTGCAACAGCGGCGTATTACTGTCGGCGTCGACAACAGTGACATTCTCCGGACGCAGCCCGTCCACCGCACTCGCCACCAGTTGCGGAATCGCCAGTTGCGCCTGTTGCGAGAGCGCGCCGCCTCGCGTCTTCAGAATCACTGCGGCTTTGGCTTCGCGTTCCTGTTCGGTGAATAGCGACTCCCGCGGCAACACGAGATGCACCCGCACCGCTTCCACTTCCCCGAGCGTCTGCAGGGTCCGTTCCAGTTCGCCTTCGAGCGCCCGCTGATAGTTGACCTTCTCAGTGAAATCCGACCCCGCCCAATTGGGGGTGTCGAAGAGCTCAAAACCCAAACGAGCATTGCGCGGCAGGCCCTGCGACGCGGTTTCGAGGCGGCTGGCATCGAGTTGCTCGGCGGGCACCAGCAAACTGCTGCCGTCGGGCGAGAGTTGGTAGGAAATATTGCGCGCGCCCAAGCGACTACCCAGCGCCTGGGCGTCGGCCGGCTTCAGCCCGGAGTAAAGAGTGACGTATTTCGGCTGTCCCAGCAGGCCAACAAACACCCAAAGCGCGAGACCCAGTAGCGCAGCCCCGCCGATCAGCCATCCTCGCTGCCCCGGAGTTAAGCCGTGCCAAAGCTCTCTCGCCTGTTGCCCCGCCTGGCCCAATGATTTGGGTGCTTCCAATCAAAACTCCTGATTCCCGAACTCAGAATTGCATGCGCGAAATCTCCTGATAGGCGGCCACGATCTTGCCCCGCACTTGCATCATGAGTTGAAATGACAAGTCGGCCTTTTCGACCGCGATCATGGCGCTGTGCACGTCCATGCCGCTGCCCTCAATCAACGCCCCGGTGCTTTTGTCGGCAGCTGTCTGCAACTGCTGCACCTGGTCCATGGCCCCGCGCAGAGTTTCGACGAAGCCCCACTCCCGCGAACCGGACGCAGCCGAGGTCACACTCGGAAGGGCGGATAAAGAACCTAAATTGGAAATTGGGATTGCCATTGCTTTTCCTTCCTGCCTAGCGCAGCAGGTCCACCGACTCCTGGATCATGGTTTTGGTGGACTGCACTGCTGACGCGTTCAATTCGTAAGCGCGCACTGCTCCCAGCAAGTCTGCGGTTTCCTCCACCGGATCAATCGCCGGGTAGGCCACATAGCCCCTGGCGTCGGCATCGGGATGTCCAGGCTGATAGCGCTCGATCGCCGGTTTAAGATCGGCCATCACCTGGTTGATTTGTACTCCGCGCGGGGCTCCCGATCCGAGGCCCGCCAGCAACAGGGGAAAGCGTGGCATGCGGCGGGTTTGAAACACCACCAACTGCCGGCGATAGGGGCCGCCTTCGGGAGTACGGGTGGTCTCGGCGTTGGCCATGTTACTGGTCACCACCTCTGCCCGCTGGCGTTCCGCGGTCAAGGCCGACCCGCTGACTTCGAGCATGCCGAATAAGTTCATGATGTAGTCCCCTCATGGATGGCGCTCAAGATTCCCTTGAAGCGGTCTCGCAGCAACTGCACTCCCAGGTTGAAGCGCATCTGAGTATCGGCCAGCAACAGGCTCTCGCGCTCCAGGCTCACGTTGTTGCCATCTGGGCGCTCCATCAGCCCCCGCACCTGATGGACAGCGGGTGCGAAGGAAGCGTATTCGAGTCCGCCGGCACGCTCCAATTCCAGGTGAAAATCAATATCGCGCGTGCGATAGCCAGGGGTGTCGATGTTGGCCATATTCGACATCACCAGCTCGCTGCGCAGCATGTTGGCGTCGAGAAAACGCGTCAGGGCGGAAATGCCGGGATCTTCAAGCAGAGACATAGTGCCTCCTCGGGGGCAAACCATACTCGCGAATCTTATTGCGCACCGTGCGCAGGCTCACCCCCAGCATGAGGGCCGCGCGGGAGCGGTTGCCAGAGGTGGCGTCGAGCGTCATTTCAAGCAGACGCTTTTCCACGCTTTCCAGTGAATTTCCCGCTCGCAAGGGTTCTTCCTCACGAGAAGCTGAGCAGCCCGGCGCCCACTCCGAAGGGTCGAGCACATCCAGATTCAACTCGCTCCCCGACAATGCCACGGCGCGGCGCATCAAATTGGCCAGTTCGCGGACGTTACCCGGCCAGGTGTGTTGCCCGAGGCGGGTAAGAAATTCCGGGGCCATGCCCGGAGCCTTCCCCGCAGGTGCGTAGCGCGCGGCAAAATGCTCGGCCAGTTCCTGGATGTCTTCGGGATGGTCACGCAGCGCCGGCAAAGAGAGCGGAATCACATTCAGCCTATAAAAAAGATCGGCGCGGAACTCGCCCTGCTCAACCATGCGCGCCAGCGAGCGGTTGGTAGTGGCCAACACGCGGATATCCACTTTCACCGACCGTGTGTCTCCCAGGCGATCAAATTCACGTTCTTGCAGCGCCCGCAGGAGTTTCGGTTGCAGAGCCAGCGGCATTTCGCCGACTTCGTCGAGCAGAAGCGTTCCCCCATGTGCTAGTTCGAACTTTCCCGGCTTCGCCGCCGCCGCCCCGGTGAACGCGCCTTTGGTGTGGCCGAACAATTCACTCTCCAACAGGTTCTCAGGAAACGCGGCACAGTTCACCGCAATGAAGGGGCGATCGCGGCGCGGGCTGAGGCGATGAATCAAGCGGGCTAGCAGTTCCTTGCCGGTACCACTCTCGGCCTGAATCAAAATGTCAGCATCGCTTGCGGCCACTTGGCGGGCACGTTGCAGCGCCCGTTGCCAGATCGGCGAGCGTCCCACCAGTTGCACCCCGTCGCCGTCAAGTTCTGAAGCGCGGGCCAGAATCTGCTGAGCCCTTTGTTGCAGCCGGTCAAAACCCACGGGCTTCACCAGATAATCGCAAGCTCCATCTTTCATTGCCGCCACCGCCTCGGGGACGCTGGCGAAGGCGGTCAGCAGAATCACTGCCGTGCCCGGCTCTGCAGCTCGCACCTGGCGCAGCAGCGCGAAGCCGTCGCTACCGGGCATGCGGATGTCGGTGACCACCAGCGGATGCGGACGGCGATGAAACTTGGCCATGGCCTCACTGGCCCCGCATGCGGTCTCCACCCGCCAGCCATGACGCAGAAAACTGGTTTCAAGCGCAGTGCGCATGCTGGGATCGTCGTCGACCACCAGCACTTGGGGGAGAGGGAGACTATTTGTGGCGGCATAACTCATGCGAATTCTCCAGAGAGAGGAAATTCCAAAGTGAAGGTAGTTCCGGGTCCCGCACCGTTGGCCACGCGAATGCTCCCACCATGTTGCTCCATGACCGTCTTACAGACTGCCAAGCCCAACCCCGGGCTTCCCGGACGGGTGGTAAATCCTGGGTCAAAGGCGCGCTCGAGATTCTCTGCGGCGATTCCGGGTCCGGTGTCGGCCATCTCCAGCCAAGGCCCGCGTCCCTCGGCGGTCAAACTGGGACCACCGGAAATGCGCAACACTCCGCCACCAGGCATGAATTGGAAACTGTTCAAGGCCAGGTTTAGCAACACCTGCTCCAGACGATGGCGGTCGGCCGCCACCCCCACGCCGTGGAGCGAGGCAATGCGCTCTATGCGCACATGGGCGCGCTGGGCCAGGGGATGCAAGAAAAGCTCGAGCCAGTCAAGCAGCGCGCCCAGATCGGTGGGCGCTAAACCGGGCGGGGGTTGACTGTGGAATTGCAAAACGTTATTCACCGTGGCCGCGAGCGTCCTCAGCCCGGCCTGCAGATGCTCAACCCATTGCCGTGGCTCGGTCGCGAGATCCGCGTCTGCCAGCAAGCCAGCAAATAGTTCCAGGCTACCCAGCGGATTGCGTATCTCATGCGCCAGCACGGCTGACATTTCGGCCAGCGCCTGGCGTCGGCGCAGACTCTCGCGTTCCTGATCGAAATGCTGCCGCATGCAGCGGTTTTCTTCCAACGAATGCGCCAGATCGCGGCGGCTGGCTTCCAGTTCTTCGCGCAGGCGGGCCACCTCAGTCTGCAACCGCGAGTAGGAGTGTTCGAGCGATGCCGCCACCCGGCCGAAGTCGGCAAATGCCTGGGCTAGAACTTGCTCTTCACCGTCACGGAGGACCGGAACCGGCGCGAGCGCAGGACGCAATGTGGGAGCAGTGGCCATGAAATCAGAATAGGGTGCAACCGCCGTGCCAGGGAGGCGCGAACCAGCTAAGATTTCTCTCAGAATGCCCGCCGCTGGGCACATTCTTCCCCTACAGGACGCCCCCTGAAGCGGCTGGGGAAATTCAGATGAGCAGGCCAGATATCGCCGCCTTCAGCAAGAATGGCGGCGCGCTCCATGACCTGCTGCAATTCGCGGACGTTGCCACTCCAAGTATGGGCGCGGAGCGCGCGGCCAGCCTCGGCCGTCAATGGCAGAGGGACACAATGGGAAGCCGCCGCCACCCCGCGCAGGAAGTGCTCAGCCAGCGGAACTACGTCATCGCGGCGCTCGGCCAGTGGCGGCAGCTCCAGAGGAAACGCCGACAGCCGGTAATAAAGGTCAGAGCGGAACTTGCCGGCCTCCACTTGCTCCTGCAGGTCGGCGTTGGTGGCCGCGACCACGCGCACATCGACGCGCAGAGTCTCGGCGCTGCCCAAACGCTGCACTTCCTTTTGCTCCAGGAAGCGCAGCAGCTTGGCCTGCAGGTTGAGCGGCAACTCTCCCACTTCGTCGAGGAAAAGCGTGCCCCCCTGAGCGGAGCAAATTCGGCCGCCATAGGCTTGCACGGCACCGGTGAAAGCGCCGCGAGCGTAACCGAACAATTCAGACTCGAGCAGCGCCTCAGGAATGGCGGCGCAGTTCACCACCGCCCACGGACCGGCCGCGCGCGGGCTCAATTGGTGAATGGCGCGAGCCACCAGTTCTTTCCCCGTACCGGTCGCGCCCATCACCAGGACGGTGGTCGGGTGCGGAGCAACCAAGCGGGTTAGCCGGTAGAGGCGCCGCATAACTTCGCTGGCGCCAATCATCCCCGGCAAGGGCTGGGTCTCTGTAGTGGATTTGTTGGTGCGGGCGAGCTGAGGTTCTTCTGTATGCATCGACGCTTCGCTCCGCGACGCTGGTCCTGCGCCACCCTGAATAAGCCACGGAAGCGCGGAATCCCCATCCGAGTCGAGCATAACCACCTCGATCCCGGGAAAGCGAACCTTAATGATCTGAATCAGTTCTTCGGCGTCGAGATCAGGAAGCCGCCGGTCGAGAAATAGAAGCTGCCACTGCCCACTTTCCAGCTTGACCAGTGCATCCGCGCCTCCGCTCACTTCCTGCACAGGCCCCGCACCGTGGTCGAGATTCCTGAGCACTTGCGCTCGCAAAGTGATGCTGGGGCTGACCACAAGAACGCCGCGGTTCGCCGGGGGCAATATTGCTTGACAGGACATGAGGATCATTTCATCGGATGGGGATAAGGAACCGATTAGAAGAACGTGAAGAATCTCTTATTTCGGCAAGTTTTGCCTGTTCGCGGGAACTCAGGTCAAAACGGGAGGACACCCGCCGAATCCGATCTAGTCCGACCCAACAGTCTTATTCGGTATTCTGTTCCGGGTTGGGAAGCAGCGACCTTCGTGCCCGCCCCGAAACCCTCTCTTCGTATATTCCTTGTCTAGAATCGACTTGTCTTTCCTTAGAGGATTTTTATGCGCATTCTGATCGCCGAAGACGATGCATCACTCGCCAGCTTTGTCAGAAGAGGTCTTGAAGCGGAACACTATGCCGTTGATACTACTGCCGACGGCGAGCAAGCCCGTGCCATGGCGAGTGAATTCGATTTTGACCTGGTGGTCCTGGACCTCGGCCTGCCCCGCATGGATGGTGTTTCCGTCTTGCGCTCGGTGCGCACCCGCAAGCCGAGCATGCCGATTCTGGTGCTCACCGGGCGCACTCGCGTCGAGGAGAGAGTGCAGTGTCTGGACCTCGGCGCAGATGACTTTCTCGGCAAGCCCTTTTCTTTCTCTGAGCTTTCGGCTCGGATCCGTGCTTTGCTGCGGCGCAGCCGTCTTCCGGTGGAATCGGTGTTGACGGTCGAAGACCTCAAGCTCGATCGCGTCGAGCGCAGAGTGGAGCGGGCGGGGCAACGCGTCGAGTTGACCTCCAAGGAATTTGCCCTGCTGGAATACATGATGCGTAATGCCGGACGGCGCGTGACCCGGGCCATGATCATCGAGCACGTGTGGAACCTGTCGTTCGACACCTGCACGAATGTTGTCGATGTCTATGTGAATTACCTGCGGCGAAAAATCGATGATGGCTCTGCCCTGCGCCTGATTCACACTATCCGCGGGGTAGGCTACGAATTGAGTGGGAACAGGAAATAAAACGAAAACCCGCTAGGCCTACGGGAACCTGCCCTGCCACTCACTTGCCACTCCCGGCGTTGCGGATAATCTAATAAGGATCCCGCAGCGTGGAGTTTACAAACAGAAAAACGTTGCAGCAACTGTGCGCGCCTGGAGGCGTACTCCTGCTTTTGGCCGCAGTGTTGCTGCATGGCGGATTCGTGGCCATTTCGGCCTCGGTCATCGATTTCTATTACTACACCGTTTTTGCCGCCGCCCTCCTGCTGGCCTGGCGTTTCCATTCCAGTCGCGTGATGTTCGTGCTGCTCACTTTACTGCTGGCACACCGGTCTCTGGAGTTCTTTTCCAACGGTCGAATTCTCTCGACAGGGCCAGGGCGCATCGCGTTTGAAGCCATCGCGCTCTTGTTGCCGATCAACCTGGTTCTGTTTTCGCTGGCTCGTGAGCGCGGATGGGCCGTGCCCGCGATCACATCGCGGCTGGCGCTGCTTTTCTTCGAGTCGGTTTTCGCGGCCCTCATT
The DNA here is from genome assembly GCA_013289795.1 of Acidobacteriota bacterium. Classification (GTDB taxonomy): domain Bacteria; phylum Acidobacteriota; class Terriglobia; order Terriglobales; family Acidobacteriaceae; genus JABCZH01. The sequence continues at coordinate 13,050 of JABCZH010000013.1, read as the reverse complement.
TGCCGGCCGGGAACAACCACCAGCCCATGGCTTCTTCACGCCGCCCTCCTGAAGCGTGATTTGCTTTCATGGACGCCAATTCCGCAACTTGCCTTGCTGGCGTTCGCCGTCAGCTTCTCGGTCCTGCTGATTCAGTTTGTGATGCGCCCCAAGCCGCTGGAGAGCGGCCTGTTGTGGTCATTGGCAGCGGCCTTCGCCGGCCTGCAGGCAGGCGGAGTAGGTCGAATCGGCAGTGCGTATTTCGCCACTGCCGGTCTGATTCTGCTGAGTTCGATCGTCGAGAACTCCTACCTCCTCGCGTATCACGACGAATTGACTGCGCTGCCTTCGCGCCGCGCTTTCAACGATGCATTGCTCCGCCTCGAAGCGCCGTATGCCATCGCGGTGGTTGACATCGACCATTTCAAGAAATTCAATGACAGCTTCGGCCATGACACTGGCGACCAGGTCCTGCGCATGGTGGGCACGCGCTTAGCCGAGGTGACAGGAGGCGGCCAGGCCTATCGAGTGGGAGGAGAAGAGTTCTGCATTCTCTTCCGTGACAAGTCCATGAAAGAAGTCTTGCCCCATCTCGAGAGACTGCGCGTGACGATTCAGGAATCGGTATTCCACCTGCGAGGTCTGCCCGAACGCCGCAGCGTTGATCGAGGCATGGATCGGAGGAACCAACGCAGCAGGCGAGTTGCAAGCTCTCAACTGCTTCGCCGTGCGCTTGCCGAGCCTTCCACGCAGGAATTCTCGGTGACGGTCAGCATGGGAGTTGCCGAGCCAAGCCCCGGGGCCAAAGAAGTTGAACAGGTAGTGCAAACAGCGGACAAGGCTCTCTATCGCGCCAAGCGGACGGGCCGTAACCGGGTCGAAATGGCCACTCCATCCCGCAGCCGTGGCTCACGATTCAAGCGCAGCATTGCCTGATGCGGCTATGAACTGCCGATCAGCACTCCGGTTACGAATACCAATGCTCCTCCGAGGGCCACTTGCATGGCTGCCGAAATCATGGGCGTGTCCATGTAACGATGCCGTATCCATGTGATAACGCTGAGCTCGGCAATTACCACGATCGAAGCCACGATCAGAGCAAGGTGAAAGTTAGGGATCAGGAATGGCAGGGTGTGGCCGACTCCGCCCAGAGCTGTCATGGCGCCGCAGATCGCGCCACGTACCCAGGGATGTCCGCGGCCGGTGAGACTGCCGTCATCGGAGAGGGCCTCGGCAAAACCCATGCTGATTCCGGCCCCAATGGAAGCAGCCATGCCGACCAGAAACGCGTCCCAGCTGTTGCGAGTGGCGAAAGCGGCTGCGAACACCGGCGCCAGAGTAGATACTGATCCATCCATCAACCCGGCCAGGGCGGGCTGTACGATCTGCAGCACGAACAGCCGACGCCGCGCCCGTTCCTCATCTTGCTTGACCGCGGGGCCCAGTTCTTCGGCTTTCAATTCCTGGGCCCGGTCTTCATGCGTCCGTTCCTCCTGCGCCAGATCGTCGAGCAGTTGGCGAATCCCGGCGTCCTGCGTGCGTGCAGCTGCCTTCTCGTAAAAGCGTCGAGTTTCCACCTCCATGGCACTCGCAGTCTTGTGGACGGTGTCCAGTCCCAGCGGCCGCACCAGCCAGACCGGCTTCCGCTCAACAAAACCTCGCACATCCTGCCGCCGGACCAGTGGGATGTGTTCCCCGAACTTCTGCTGGTGCAACTCGATCAGCCGCCTCCGGTGTCCGGACTCTTCTACTCGCATTCCGTCGAATACTGTTGCGGATGCGGGGAAGTCCTGCCGCAGGCCTTCGGCGAAATCGGCGTACACCCGCTCGTCTTCCTCTTCGAGCGAAATCGCCAACGCCAGAATCTCCTGTTCGGAAAGAGCGTCAAAGTTCTTCATCGGGATAGTGTAACTAGGGCTGCGACCGACGCCAACAAGAACAAAGCCCACGGGGATGAGCCGTGGGCTAGTGGGAAACGCTCGAACGTAGTGGTCTAGTACGCCCACCAGGGCGCCGCCGGGGCACCCGATGGAACCGCCGCTCCATCGATGGCAGTGAACACACTCTTGCCGTAGAAGAAGGGCAAGCCATAGTCGAATCCGCCTCCGGCATTCGGTCCGCCCAGAGTGCTGAATGCGGCATCGGCTCCGCCGCCTGCCGCGAATAGGTTGTCGGCGTTGTCAATGCTGAAATTGACGGTGCCAGTTCCACTGGTCGCCCCCTGGTTGGTGGCAGAAAGACTCAGCAGACTGGTCGGACAATAGAAGGCCGTCACGTCGGTGCATGCCGGTATGGTGGCGTCTGGGAAGAAGAAAGCATTGGATCCGAGATCGATGAAACTCGGAGTGTTGTTGGCGCTGTTGTAGGTCACTCCCTTGTAAGTGACTGAGAAGGTATCCAGCGAGTCGAGGGTAAATATGGTTGCCGTGCTGGGTATTTGATTGTTGGTTTGCGTCCCGATGCCAAAAATCAGCGAGCCACTCTCGGTGGCCGCTGCTCCGGAAAGAGCCGGCAGCTGAACGATCACACCGTTGTTATCGTTTGCAAACAATGCCACGGGATTGGTCAACTGCTGATTTTGGTTGGGATCTGCGCAAATCGCCCCGCAACTTGCGAAGACAGGTGTGCAAGGTGTGCCACTGGCGCAGGAGTAGTAAAAAGGCTCCGGAGCAAACTGGTTGCCACCGAAGGGATCACAGGCCAGGCCGCAATCCACCGGTTCCGGGCCGACTCCGAGGATGCCATTGGTCCCCAAGGTTGCCTGAGTGTCTTCGTCGATCCCACCGTTCGAACAATTGGCGGGGATGGTAAAGGTTCCCGCGGATGGGTCTGCAATCACCTGAATCGGCGCGGAGCTGGCTAATTCACTCGCCATCTTGACGTCGGCTAGGGCCACCGTGCCCCACAGAAAAGAGCCGTCTGCGAAATTGATGCAGTTGTAGAGTGTGCTGCTACCAGAGGTGAATACCTGGAGGCCAGTAAGCGTTATCGCCGACGACAGTATCCTGAGACCAAACGAGCCGGTGTCCACCAGAATTCCGTCAATCGTCTGGCAGGTCGTGGTCCCGGGATTACAGATGGTTACGCTGGTGAAGGCGCCATTGGGATAAATGGTGGTCGCCACCGGCCCACCATCAACCGCTATGGACTGCACGTTCGCCGCTCCGCCACCACCGCCACCGCCCGTGGGAACACCGGCCGGAGTTCCGCTACCTCCGCATCCAACCAGGAATGCCAGGCTCACAACGATAACCAACGATAAGAACGTGCGCACGGTTGCCTCCTTGATATATCTGCAGACTATCGAATTTGGTCCGGGGTGACGCCTTGCGGCAACATCTGGGGAACATAAGCCCTTCCGAAATACCCCCGCGGATGCCCGCTGCTCTGCACCACTAACCCCGGCTGTTGAATGTTTAGGGGACTGCGGCCCACGTGGGCCACGTGATGGGCTTGAACTCCGTCAGAAAACTGTTGGAAGTAGGTGCCAAGTATCTGCTGCATCGGGGGCATGGACGGGCCCCGCCAGGCGACGCCGAAAACTCTTCCATCGGGGGAAACATATTCGCGCACGATGCTCCCCATTGGAGTCTTGATTTCATGCGTGGTGTAGGCCTGCCCTGTTGTTGTCTTCAGGCTGGCCTTCATTTGCGCCTGGTCGACTTGCACCGAACTCAGATCGCCGCCCAGGGCCGCGAACCCGGGCAGACAAAGCCCAAACACTATGAGGGCGATGCCCGTCGCCTTCACCCACGCTAACCCGCGGCTTACCTCGTGCTGCTTAAGAATTGTCATAAGATTCACCTTTTGTTCCCAATGACGGGGTCGCCCCTTTTGTGTACCTAACCCAACGCATCGCCTTTTGTTGCGCTTTTCAACTAGGATTTTCTTGGGGCCGCCTGGGTTGCATGCTCTCCGGGTTACCCCTGTAATTTACTGGCAAAAGGAAACACTGATTTACATTCTATGCGCTGGTCCGGCCCCTGAGGCAACTGCAAATGACTCAAAGGGAAGCGTTTGTTCCGAGTTGGTAACCGTTACCTCGGTCATCTGAGGCAAGCGGCTGTCCCCACCGGGACCCGGCTGCAACCCTGAAACGGTTGATCTATACTTGTGCGCGAATCACCACTACGTTGTGGAATGTTTATCCTCTTTATTAAGGAGCATACCGCGATGCGACTCAATTCCGGGTTCTTGCTGGTTGTATTGGCGAGTGCGTCCCTCCCAGTGTTCGGACAGCAGAGGGAGGTTTCCCCAAGAGCGGTGGAACGCATTCAAAAAGAGGTCCGCCATGAACTGGTTATGCTGCCGTATCTGGACGTGTTCGACAATCTCGCTTATAAGGTCGACGGCTACACTGTTGCCTTGTTCGGGCAAGTCACCAATCCCACGGTGAAGTCCGACGCCGAAAACGCGGTGAAGAAAATTGAAGGTGTGGAGAAGGTTGAGAACCAGATCGAAGTGCTGCCGGTTTCCCCTATAGACGACGGTCTGCGCCGTCGGCTTTTTCGCGCCATCTACGGCTACGCGCCGATGCAGAAGTACGCTCTGCCGACTATCAAACCCATCCGCATTATCGTGAAAAACGGCCACGTGACGCTGGAAGGAGTAGTGGATAGCCAGGGGGACAAGAATATCGCCAACATCCGCGCTAACGGCGTCCCCGGAGTGTTCTCCGTGACCAACAATCTGGTGGTTGCGAAGTAATTCCACGCGCCACGGGTTACGCACTTCAGACTCTTCCGAGCTGCTGAAGTTCCAGGATGCGGCGGAAATGGCTCCTAACTTGTACGAAGCTTACTGCGACATTTTCTCTGTGCGGTGTCTTGTTGCTCTTGGCTGTAGAGACTGGTTCTTACGAGCGATTGGATTGAGGAACGACTTTCGTTTGAGGGTCGCATGAAGATGACTGGCAACGCCGACAGTGAACGCTTCCAGAGCGGCGCGAACCAGTATGCCGTCTACCTCGAGACGCCCGAGGGCCGGTTGCGCTCCGACTTGGCCTTAGCCAACCTGCAGGATTTTCTTTCTCTGCAGGCCAACCCCCCGTTGTGTGCACTTGATCTCGGGTGCGGCACGGGAGCAACTGCCGTTCGCCTGGCGCGACTTGGCATTCAGGTCACGCTGCTGGATTCCTCTCCAGCGATGCTCGATATTGCGAAGTGCGCGGCGCGGGAAGCAGGGGTTACGGACAAGGTCATACTACAACCCGGCGACGCTATCCAATTGGCGAACTTGTTCCATGATCGTTCGTTCGATCTGATCCTTTGCCACAACCTCCTGGAATATCTGGACGACCCGATTGCTGTCTTGTTCGGCGCAGCTCGCGCCTTGCGGAACTCATCAGCGATACTGTCAGTCCTTGTGCGGAATCGCGCCGGCGATGTGTTCAAGGCCGCTATCCAGGCAGGCGACTTGGTGGTAGCAGAAAATAATCTCACTGCTGAGTGGGGACAAGAATCCCTGTACGGAGGCAAGGTGCGACTATTTACGCCAGATCGCTTGCGGGCCATGCTGACAGAGGCGTCGCTGGAGGCGATTGCTGAGCGAGGTGTCCGCGTCCTTGCGGATTACCTGCCGCCGCGGATTTCCCGCAGCGCAGACTACGAGCGGATTTTTGAACTGGAGCGAAAACTGGGCAGCCGGCCAGAGTATGCCGCAGTGGCACGCTACACACAATGCTTCGCACGTTTGTCTTGATGGCTGGTGGAGATGTGGTTCATGAATAACGTCGCTGGCAAGTCTTCATACATTTCATCCGGCGCGAGTGCCGCTGACGTCACGATTTCGCTCGGACTCGGGCTCACCAACGAGTGCAATCTGGCCTGCGCCTTCTGCTACCGAGATCCAACCCGCACGGATCGTCTTTCTCTGGATCAGGTGAAGTCGGTCATGGAACGACTGCCGATCCGTTCGGTGAATCTGGGCACCGGTGAGAACGGCATGCATCCGGAGTTCAAAGCAATACTGACCTACCTGAGAACGCAACCGGTCAAGCTCACCATCACTTCCAACGGCCACAGCGTCGCTGTCTTGGAAGATGGCGAATTGCGCGCCTTTCACGACATCGAGTTTTCTCTCGATTACCCGACGCAAGCGGAACAGGACACACAGCGCGGAAACGGCAATTGGGAGCTGATCCACCGGCAGGCAGAACGTTGCGTAAGGCTTGGCGTGCCGGTAACCATCATCGCAGTCATGATGAAGTCGAACTACTTGCGTTTGGCTGAGGTCGCGCGAGTCGCCAAACAGTTTGACGCTCCCCTGCGTGTGAACGTCTACCAAGCGGTGCGATCCGACATTTACGCCTTGTCCTACGAAGAGTATTGGGAGGGGTTCCAGCGTCTGTTTGCGGAAACGGACGTGATCGCCATTGGCGAGCCGCTGGTTCGAGCGATGGCGGGACTTCCGCCGCTCCACGGAGGATGTGGCGTAAATACGGTGAGGGTTACACCGCGCGCTACCACACAGCCCTGCGTTTATTGGCCAGGAGCGGGGGAGCCGCTGTCGGAAGTGATCTCGATGGGGCTCGACATTCTAGACTCAGTGCCATTCGAGCAGGCCCGCACCCTTCCCGAGGCGTGCCAGCCTTGCGAGTTCCGGGACTCATGCCATGGTGGATGTGCCGGACGACGACGCCTCCAGGGCGCGCTGCTGGAACCTGATTGTTATTGTCCGATCATTCGCGGGCAGCGCCCGAGGCTGCGGATTCGTATGGCCGCGGCCCGCGACCTGCCGAAGCTAAACAGTTCCTGCACTACCGTGGTGATCGCCCGATAGAAACCCGCTTCTTATTTTGCGTCCATCCATTTGTCCGAACCCGTCAGCTTAACGGCCACATCCGAAATGAAGATGTGCAGCGGCTTGCCGTCGGCGGCGCCGCGGTGCTCGGTTGAGATAAGCAGCGGTCCTGCTTTCTTGTAACCCGTCCAGGTTGCGGTGACGAGGCTCGGCTTTTTGTCCCCGCCGTGATGGAAGACAAGGTACTCGACGCGGTTGTCTTTGGCGACGTAAAGGTCCCAGGTGTCGCCGGGCGTGTAACCGCCGAGTTCTGATCCATACTTCACCGAGACCAGCGTTGCTGACCCGGCCCCCGCCGGCAGTTTCTTCATACCTGCATCGGTCACGCTGGCGCTGGTGTCCCAGTAAGCATGTAACGGGAACAGGAGCCAATAATTATCGTTGGTGAAGCCGGCATCGGTTTGCTTCTTCGTGTCGTCGTTGATCTCGGAGCGCAGGTAGGTCACTTTTACCGGCTTACCGTCTTTGTCCTTGCCCTCAAAGGAGACCTTGCCGGTCTTGGGTTCCCACTCCCACTTGCGAGAAAGTTTGAACAGTCCGGTAATTTCCCCGTTCCAGGTGTAACGGATGGCGTCGATTTGTCCGTACGAATCGAGACCATAGGTTTTGGCGATCTTTTCGAGAATTGGCGGGCGCGTCTGCGCCCAGGAGGTTGTAGTAAGACCCAGTACTCCGCAAAGCAAAAGACCCATCATGGTCAAACGGCTGGCATTTCTCATAAAGTTCGCTCCTCGGTGAATTGAACAGATGCCGGTTTTAGATGACGGCCAAAGGCGTCGGGATACACGAGTATGCCGGCTTGATTATTGGGGCGCGGCTGGCCGTCTGAACCAGCGAAACGCATTAATTATACCCGCCATCGCAACGCATGCGTATTCCAGCAGCATAATCCAGCCAGGAACCAGCCATGGACGTCCCAGCGTACGCAAATGCCAAACGTAATACGTTGGAATGATGCTGACTGTCCAAATGATGATCGGAACCGTCGGAACCGACCGCACGAACGGCAGCAGCCAGAGGAGGTACCAGGGATACACGACCGGCGCGCATAGAAGAGACGCTGCCATGGGCCACGCGAATGCGTCCGCAGATTCAGGAGATTTTTTTCTCATCCACATTGCGGTAAGAAAACCGGCGAGCACTGCCAGCCCAGCTACAAGCTGCGGAGCGGCCACCCGCTCGAGCATGGCAAACACCGGATCATTAAAGCGGAAACTCTGAACGTAAGTGCCGAGCGAGCCGATCGGAATCCGCCCGTGGTCGAGAAATGGTACGTATAGCAGTCCGACCACGACTGCCGTCAGCGCGGCATCGCGTATACGAACCCGCCTCCAGTAGAGTGGCAGCAATACAATCGGGAGCAATTTCACAGCAACCGCCAGCCCAAAGGTCATGGCTGCAACCGTACGCCAGCGACGTCCTAGCGCGGCGAAAGACATCAACAGCAGCAGCGCGCCGACGATATCAACGTGACCGCTGCCCGCAACTTCCGTTGCCAGCAGTGGATTCCAGGCGTAAGCCAGAACCCAGTGCGCTCCCTGCCCACTACGATGCAATATATCGAGCAAAACCAGAACGATCGCCAAATCGCAAAGTAGAAATGCTACTTTCAGCGCAAAGACAGACTCATGTATCGCCGTTACGGCACGGAAGAAGAGCTCAGCGCCCGCCGGATATGGGCTCGGCAAATCCGGGTGGTTCAGCGTGCGGGTCTCGGGTGTGTGCAACGCGCCGAATGCGGGGTCGCCGGGAATGACAATATAAGGGTTATAGCCGAGCCGCTGCACACGGCCATCCCAAACATATCGGTGAATGTCATCATCTGGACCCGGCGGCGTCAGTAGAAATGGAAGATGCCACAGAACAGGCAACGCGAGCCCGATGACGATGACGCGGCGCGGGAATCTCGGCGTGGAGAAGAACTCACGAACGGCTAGCAGGTACGCGATGCCGGCAACTGCCAGAGAGGAAATGAAATATGGCCCACCCCTGTCACCGGAGTTGCGTGAGCAGATCGTTAACGCCACAAGCAAGATGACGCCCAACCCGTATAGCCTGCGGGATGGCGTGAGCTTCACAGGTCTCCCGTGCCCGTCCGCGACTGTGCCACAATCTGTCCCCACTGTTTCAGCCAGACCGCCGTTCGTGGGGCTCTGGCCGGAGCCAGGCGCAGTTCTGCGGCGAGCCGGGTTAAGTCGCTCTCCACGTCGATGTCGTAGAAGGGGTCTGTGAAGCCAAGGGAAAGCTGCAATCTGCGCGCGCGAGCCAGCAGGGCCTCAAGCGCGCTCTTAGTGCCCATGCCGTCGCCATCGAAAAGTGCCGGATGAGCGGCCTTCGCGCCTACGAGATAATAGCCACCATCATGTGTCGGTCCAACAACCATGTCATGGCCGGTGAGAGCTTCGAACGCATTCTCAAGAACCGAGGCCGGCAGATGCGGGCTGTCGCTGTTAAAGGCAACCACGCGTTGCCGGCCCGGCGCTGCGAAGTGTGCAAATACCGAGGTTAATCCGGCCGCAAGGCCTTCGCCTTTCTGCGCGACGACACCTGCCACGCCGCTCGCCAACTGCGTTAGTTCTTCGACATCCGAAGCGGGGCACATAATGGCAACGTCCACATCGCCCAACGACCGCGCCAGAGTCAAGGTGTCATGCAGAAGGCAACGGTAGAGCTCGGTGACCGCTTCAACTGAAAGGTTCTGGGCCAAACGGGTCTTGACCATGCCTGGCCTGGGCGCTTTCGCCATGATGACCAGCACACGATCACTGCGTGAAGAACGCGCTATCTTCTCGCTTGAAGATTTCATAGATCGTTGGGGCAATAATATACGACGGGATATGCGCTGCTTCAAGCTGAGTGGTAATCCCACAGATCTTTAGAAGCTGTGCAGGAGGAAGTCACGTGTCCTCGCAAGCACCCTCGCCCGCTCCGCGTGGCTTGGTAAGATTCGGGCGATTGCAACTGCCCCAATCATGGTTGAAAAGATCGCCGAGAATGCGCGCTCTTTGTCAGCAGCCCGTCGGCCGGGCATCAAGGGAAGTATTCGACTTTTGTATTTGATCATCTCCCTGCGGATCGGGACCTTGATTGTGTGGCTCGCCCGCGCCAAGTCGGGTGCAAGTGCCGCCAACGGGCAGCCGGACTCAGTATGATCGCAGTGTTCCGGACTCAGGTAGGCCTTCACAATCGCCTTCCACGCCTCCCCAGGTTTGGACTTTTCGGCAACTCGAGTCAGGCGGTCGGCGATTTCTCGGAACGACTCGCTTAACGACTCCGTAAGCAGTTCATTCTTGCTGTCGAAGTGTTTGTAAAAGCCTCCGTTGGTCAGGCCGGCGCCTCGCATAATGGATGAAACCGCGGCACCAGCGATGCCTTCAGCGCGAACACGCCGAGAGGCGTTTTTGAGAATCTTCCGATGAACTTCGACTTTGTGCTCCGGCCGGTAACGCATGACTGATTATAGGATGCTGGCGATCATCTCACGATACAATTCTCCGCCCCCCGGAAGCCGGCTAGAAAGAAATTCTGAATCTATGGGATTATGTCTATAATCCTATGCGGATAGGGAAACCAAAATGTCGCCGGAAAACATCTTCAATCTGCACCTCGTTTTGGGCTATGTCGCGTGGCTGCTTTGCTTCAGTGTGTACATCCTACCCAGACTCAGGTCGATGGAGCGGGTTGAGGCGCAACGCGCCATCGCTACTCTGCACAGCTTCCGTTTCTTCGGGATGGTCTTCATCCTTCCAGGCGTCGTCGGCAATCTGCCAGCCAGCTTCGCCACCTTCGCCGCCTACTGGGACCTGGCAACGGGGTTGCTGGCCATACTGGCGCTTCTCACCGTTAGAATACGCCCGCTCTTTTGGCTGTTCGTGGTGGCCTTCAACCTGGTGGGAACGGCCGACCTCATCCTCGACTATTACCACGCCGTCCGGGTCGGGCTTCCTGCCATGGCGGGACAGTTGGGCGTCACGTACGCAATCCCGATCATCTACGTGCCCATCCTGATGATCACGCACGTCGTTGCGCTCTATTGGCTGGTACGTCCTCAGCCCAAGGCGGCTGAGACCTTCGCCCGCGATGCCGCCGCAGCTTAGGATCGGGTTGGCCTGCGCCTTATTGTGGGTGTGGTTCGGTCTGCCGGGACTACGCTGGCCGTGGTGTCCCGGCCTTTCGGTGACGAAGGTAGTAGCGCACTATCAAAGAGAGGATGAACCACCCGGCTCCGACTGTGCCCTTCAGCGTACCGCTAATCTTCGATTTCCCAATGCGCGGGTAATAGCTCACTGGCACCTCGACGATGCGGACTCCCCCGAGCGTACCTTTTAGAATTATTTCAACCGCCCAGCCATACGTGTTTTCTTGCAGCTCAAGCCGACGAAGGACATCGGCTCGCGCGGCACGGAACGGTCCAAGGTCGCTTATCTTTAGACCATATAAAAGCCTGATCAGGCCCGCCGCCAGACGGTTACCAAACACCTGATGCCAGGGCAACGCCCCATGAACGCTCAGCTTCCCCAGGCGCGAACCCAGCGTAATATCGGCACGGCCGTCAATGATTGGAGTCAAGAGAACTGGCAGCTCAGCGGGCCGATCGCTGTAGTCGCCGTCGAGGAACACTACAACGTCAGGGTTATTGGCAGCAGCCAGTCCGGTCAAACAGGCGCGACCGTATCCGCGACGAGGTTCGTGGAGGACGCGGGCCCCCATCTTTGAGGCGATATCGGGAGTCCCATCGGTTGAATTGCTATCTACAACGAGGACCTCCGTGACAATATCGGCCGGGAGATCAGCTAAGACGCGACTGATGGACTGCGCTTCGTTGTGGGTAGGAATTACGACCGACACTCGCACTCGATCCCGATTCAAGTGATTCTGGCCCAAGTCACCACCACGGGGAGGACGGCCAGCGCCGCGCCAGCCAGGCGTCGACACCCCACGCTCGACCGGCCCGCCCCACCGCGACTCCAAGCGACGCGAGCACGGAAACCAGCAGCTCCCAAATCCACGACGTGCCCCACTCAGACACCCAAAGGCTGCCGAGATACAGAAAAGCCACAAATGCGGCGGGTCGGGTAAGCAAACCTATGACGAGCAGGATCCCGAGACCGATCTCGGTCACCGCCTGCATGGGCGCCGCCATCGCGGCATGACTCGCCGCCAAACCCATCACTGCCTTCCACACAGCCGGCGAGTGACTCTTCGTTATGTAAAAGTTGATCAGTCCTGCATAGCCCCCGGGAGTGTAGAGACCCTTCCCCAGATTTTCGAAGAAGACCCACACCAACATCGCGCCGATGGTGACGCGGACTATCGCCAGGCCATTTGCCGCGACGGGCTGGTTGGCCACATTTTGCGTTGAGCTTGCGTTCGTCATCATGGTGAACCTCGTACCCAATGGATGCCGTCCCAGTGTACGACGGAAAGAAAAGGAGTGGACATCTTAAACGGTTCTTCCTGTCCTTTCCAGTGGACGTGTGCTCGGGCACGCATCGTGACTCGCCGAGTGAGGTGGATGTTCATATCGGCCTAGCGCCGAGAACAAACGCGGTGATGATAGCGTTTGAGCAGGCTGTCAGGATTCGCCATCCGACACTTGGTTGGCCAGCGGTACGACATGTAAACTAGCCGAAGCTGCACGTCATTGGGCCCCTTAAGCGGAGGGATGCGTGAGCGGTTGAAACGGGTGGTCTTGAAAATCTTTTCTAGCTGATTTCGTAACTGACTGAACGTACGACAGGAATCCTGCAACCCCTTTTTTCGCAGCCATTTTGGCTTGTGCTTTAAGTTGCACCAAGTTCTTCCTACGTGTGTCGGGATGCATGAGTGGTCCCCACAAAAGTCCCCACAGTTGCGTGCCCTCGCTCGCCGCTGCAAACAGACAGCCGATTGTCGGAATGGGCCGTTCTGCTGACCCGCCCCGCCATTCTGTGCCCCGTAGGCGCGTCGCTAGTCTCCAGCTAGACCTGGCCATAGGCAAACGCCTATCCAACTGACGTACAGCACCGGATTTCCTTTTCCAGATTAAGCCAGCCCCGCTGGGGGTCGGCCAACCGGCGAAATTGCCGTTCAGGGGTTTCGGCATGGAAAGGTTCAACAAACCAGACAGGTTGTTTAAGGAACCCGTGGGAAGGTCGAAAGGGAACATCTTTGAGCAACTCCCGAGATGCCGACAGTCTCCCAACAGGCGGAACGGGACTATCCCACCGGACTTGTCCTTGCTTTTGCTTCCTAAACCTGCCCCGCGTGCGAATCGCTAAACTACACCTG
>JABCZH010000012.1 GCA_013289795.1 Acidobacteriota bacterium | reverse complement strand
GCATCAGTTTAAATCCTTACTGTGCGAAAAAACAGCCCTTGAACCCAGACGCCAGGCCGTTGATTAGACTGCCCGATTCAGCGGTTTTCAGCGCGATTCAAAATCACATGGTTTCCGCCCTCGCAAGCTCAGTTTCCGTGTACCTAATCGCGTTACGTCAGAGTTGCCCGTCACGCGCACGCTAGAGGGCCAATCCATAGTCATTCTTCACCTCTAAGGTTATCGTCGCCGTTCGCGGCGTTTAGCAGGATGGTCACCGGCGGGACGTGCTCGGGAAACATTTTCTGGGTTTCAGGGCCGCGCGGTGGACGATCCCTTTGTCCAAAATAGCCTGACTCAACCAACGCTTATCGAAAAATCTTGCTGCACCCTAATTGCACCCAGAGTCCAAACTCCGGAAGAGTGTTGGTTCTTGACCCCCCGGCGAAAGACATTGATTGGTTGGAAAGGCGAGCTAATTGACAATGCTCAAGCCGGGTAGTAGCGTTTGGCGCTTATAGGGGCGACACACAAGCGGATCGGTGGTCACAACTCTTCGGGGACTTGAATGGAGTGGAGCGTGAACAAAAGGATCGACGCTATGAAATCTACCTTGCTTTTAATGGTCTTTATCCTGTGTGCTCTTGCTTGGCCGTTGCCTTCAACGGCGCAAGATCAACCGTCGAACACCGAGACTCAGGCGTTCGTGCTTACCCTCGATGACGCGGTGACCCTGGCACTCCAACAAAACCGGCTTGTGAAGAACTCGGCCCTGGAGGCTGAGAAATACGACTTCCAGGTGAGTACAGCTCGCAGCCGCCGGAAGCCCCAATTTCAATTTTCCATGCTGGGCGGCGAGCTCTTGCAACCATTTGACTTCACCTTCCAAAAAGGGGTGTTCGGCACGTACCCAGTGGTTGGCCCAATCCCAGGGACGAACGCCAAAATCCACACGCCCGCGGTGTTCACTACTTATTTGACAGGTAGCATCGATCAACCTCTGACACAGCAATACAAGATTGGCCTCGGAATTCGCGCAACAGAGCTTGGCCGCGACATCGCTCGTGAAGATGTCCGCGCCGAGCGGCAGAAGGTCGCTGCCGAAGTCCGCGATGCATACTTCAATCTCGTCGCGATCCAAGCGAGTGTCGATGCCTCGCGGGAGGCGGTGAAAACACTCGAAGAAGCGCGGCGGGTCACGGCCCAATACACGGCAGAAAAGACGGTGCTGCGCGCCGATGCATTGGACGTCGACGCCCGGTTAGCGAAATCTCGCTATGACTTGTCCGTTTCAGAAGACGGCCTGGCCACGCAGCGCGAGGCGTTGAACCAACTGCTGGGCCGCGATGTTTCCACGTCCTTTCGCGTTGATTTCATTCCTGAGCAAGACAGAAGCGATCTGACTCTCGATTCAGCCCGGCGGGAAGCTTTGGCGAACCGCCCCGAGTGCCGGCAAGCGCACCTGAAACAAAAACAAGCGGAATATGACCGGCGCCTCGCAAAAGCCGAATACATTCCGGATCTGAGTCTTGAGGTGCGCTATCAGGGGATCAACAACGTGCAAGTTCTTCCGCAAAATGTTGCCACGGCCGGCTTTTTCCTGACCTGGGAGCCGTTCGACTGGGGACGCCGCCACAACAAAGTTGTTGAAGCAACGAAGACTGTCGAACAGGCGGACAACGGTATTCAAGAGACAGAATCGCAGGTCGCTGTCGAACTTGGCGCGAAATACCGCAAATGGCAGGAAGCCTCTTTGCTGCTTCAGTCTTCTCGGAAAGCTCACGAAGCGGCTGAGGAGCAAGTCCGCGTGACGGGCAACAAATATAAGGAGCAGGCTGCACTGTTGAAGGACCTCCTGCAGGCTCAGGCTCAGAGTTCCGAGACGAGTTACCAGTATCAGCAGGCGCTTTCCTCCTATTGGAGCGCTTTTGCAGAGCTGCGCAAGGCGATGGCAGAAGAGTGACCTATGAGAACAAGAATTATTTCGTGACTAACAGCCAGCCGGGCAGATTTCGAGAAACTGATTGGAGAGGAGTAGACGTTATGGAGAGCAAGTTCAGAAAAGGGCTTGGACCAGCATTAACGGCTGTACTTTTCGTCATGACAGCAGCTACAAATGGCTGTCATCAACCCACGGAAGTAGCCGCCAAGTCGCCCACGCCTGTTCATCTGGTGGACGTGACTTTGTATTCGTCCTCAGAAGATTTACGCTACTCGGCTTCCGTTCTGCCGTTCGCTCAAGCGAGCTTGGCATTCAAGTCCGCAGGATATGTGACGGAAATTAAGCAGGTCATGGGCGCAGACGGACGGCGTCGAGACATAGGTCCAGGAGACTACGTTGCCCGGGGCACGGTTCTCGCGCAGATTCGGCATCAGGACTTGAAAAATCAGTTTGACCAAGCGGCCGCAACTCTGAGTCTAGCCCAAGCGCAGCAAGTCGAGGCAACGAAGGATTACGAGCGCGCGAAGACGCTTTACGCCTCAGAGAGCTTGACCAAGCCCGATTTCGATCGAGCGCAGGCCAAATTCGATTCGACTCTCGCGGCTGTGGATCAGGCCAAGGCTAGCCTGCGCCAAGCGCAGTTGGCTCTCGAGGATGCCGATTTAACGCCTCCGTTTTCGGGGTACATCCTAGCTCGGAACATTGAATTGGGAAACCTCGCCGCACCCGGGGCTCCGGCCTTTACTATCGCCGACACGAGTGCCGTCAAAATCGGTTTTGGCGTTCCCGACTATGCCGTAAAGCTTCTGCGCTTGGGGCAACGATTCAACATTCGTCTGCAGGACGATCCGAAAGAGTACAACGGGCGGGTCACCAGTATTGCCGCGAGCGCCGATGAGAAGAATCGTGTCTTTGCCACTGAGGTGACGGTACCCAACCCCAAAGCGCTATTGAAGCCCGGGATGATTGCTTCACTCAATTTGACAGGCGTTCACAAAGCGCCGGTTCCCTCCGTGCCTCTTAGCGCCGTTGTTGCCGACCCCGCCTCACCTGGACGCTACGCGGTTTTCGTTGCCAGTGATGAGGGCGGCAAATGGGTGGCGCATTTGCGCGAGGTAACGCTCGGAGAAACCCACGAGAGCGATGTGGCAGTCAAAGGTGTAAATCCAGCCGAAAAAGTCGTCGCCGTTGGAGCCGCTGGTCTGAAGGATGGCGATGTCATCCGGGTTCTCCCATAGAGGTACAGAACAATGACACTCGAAAACGAGCAAGGCACCAGTAATCGCCGCAATATCCCGAGGTTTTTCGTCGAGCACCCGCATATCTCCTGGATCCTTCTGGCGGGAGTGCTCATTTGGGGCTGGTTCGGATATACATCCATGCCGCAGCGAAAGGACCCGGACATTCCCGTGCGCCTCGGTGTGGCGGCTTGTCCATGGCCCGGAGCCACAGCGGAACAGGTCGAACAGTTTATTACCCGTCGACTTGAAGACGTTGTGGCTGAGAATAAGACCATTCACCCGGGAACCGATGCGGACTACGGTATTAAGTCCATATCTCTTCCAGGCTATTCGTTTGTGACCATTCAACTGGATGAGAGCATCACCGATACCAAGCGGCAATTCAGCGATATCAACCTCAAGCTGGACGCTCTAAATTCTCAGTTACCCCAGGGCGCCGGTCCCATCACTTTCCAGAGCGATTTTGGAGATACCGCCGCGCTTATGCTGACGGTCGCGAGTCCGAAGGCGGACGATATCGAAATCACCGCCCGCGCCAACTCCGTCGAATCGGCAATTCGCAAAACTCGTGATGCAAAACAGCAGAATCGAGTTGGTCAGCGGATCACAGTGGTAGATTCCTTTCCGCAATCGATTTCTGCCCGGGAGGTTCGTGACACCGCATACTTGTTTCAAGAGCAAGCCCAGAGTGCCGGAATCCTCCAAGACTCGGAAATAATACAGGGAAGCGGATTCATCGGCGTGGATGGCGTTTCCGAAGCAGATGACAGTTCCATCCAAGCGTTCATCCAGCGGTTTATCTCGGAGCGGCTAAAACGGTCCGAGCTGCATCCCGATGCGTGGGCCCCAGCGATCATCCGCGACCCGAGGGAAACACGAACGAAACTGGCCAATGTTGCGGGCGACAAATACAGCTATGCCGAACTCGACAATTTTTCTGATCTGATTGGCCGAACGCTGCAGGGAGCTCCCGAAGTTTCCAAGGTGGAGCGGCGGGGAGTTTTGTCGCAGACCATCTATCTGGATTACTCGCAAGATCGCCTCGCAGCCTACGGCCTGCGTCCTACTGATCTTTCCAAAATACTTTCAGCCCGGAATATTATCGCGCCGGGCGGAACTGTTGAAACAGGCGAGCGCAGCGTCATTCTCACCCCTTCGGGACAATTCGACACCGCTAGAAGCATCGGGGACGTGGCTGTATCGGTTACATCAGAGGGTACCCCCGTATATTTACGGGATCTCGTCCAAATCAGCCGAGGCTATCAGGCTCCTGCCGAGTATCTCAACTACTACACTCGGCGAGACGCAAATGGGCGCTGGCAGCGCAGCCGCGCGATCACCTTAGCAATCTACATGCGCGATAAGAAGCAAATCGCGCGCTTCGGACAGTCCGTGAATTCGAAGCTTTTGGAGCTTCGTCAAATTCTTCCCCCCGACCTGATTCTGGCGCACACCTCCGACCAGCCGCTCCAAGTCAAGGAGAACATCCATCTATTCATGCGGGCACTTGTCGAAGCCCTCATTCTCGTCGTCCTTGTTTCGCTGCTTGGATTTTGGGAGTGGCGTCTGGCTCTGATCATGGCTCTGGCCGTACCCATCACGCTCGCGATGACCTTCGGCATTGTGTATATGTTGGGAATCGATCTTCAACAGGTTTCCATCGCAACGCTGATCATCGCGCTCGGTCTTCTCGTTGACGTGCCGGTGGTCTCTGGAGACGGCATCAAACGCGGCTTGGCGGAAGGGTTGCCGCGCAGAATGGCCTGCTGGGTCGGCCCCACAAAGCTTGCAACTGCCATTTTCTACGCGACGATCACGAATATCATCGCCTATCTGCCGTTCCTAATGCTCACGGGCAATACCGGCGAGTTCTTGAAGAGCCTTCCTGTCGTGATGACGGCTTCTCTGCTCTGCGCGCTCTGTGTTGCGATGACATTTGTTCCGTTCCTGGGCTACTACATTTTGCGTGCTCCAGCAAAGCGAGAGCCAACGATCGAAGAGAGACGCCAGCGGGGATTCTACGGCTTTTACAACAAGCTCGTCGGCAAAGCCATAAAACACCGTTGGGCTGTCCTCGGCGGGTCCTTGGTTTTCCTGATCGTAGGTGGGCTGTTCGGTTCTCAGCTTAAGACCCAGTTTTTTCCTGAAGATGTCCAATATTGGTTTTACTTGGATATTTGGCTGCCGAATGACACTCCCTTGACCGTCACCAACGACGCTGCTATGCAGACCGAAAGGGTCGTCTGGCAGGTGGTTGAAAACTTCCCTGATGCCGCTAGCAAGGAAAAGAGTGGGCATCTTCTTAAGTCGCTGACGACCTTTGCCGGTGGCGGCGGACCTCGCTTCTGGTTTTCGGTTTCGCCGGAAATGCCGCAGACCAACTACGTGCAAATGATCGTTGAGGTCACGGATAAAGAGGCCTCGCCGAAGTTAGCTCGTCCGATCCAGGACGCACTGGCCAAGGAAGTACCGGGCGCGTGGATAACAGTTCGCCAGCTTCAAACGAATCCTGTTGAGAACCCCGTGGAACTGCTGATTTCTGCGCAGGAGGACATCGACGCGAAGAATGAAGTCAGCGATATACGCACGCTGCGACAGATTGCCCGGCAAGCCCAGGATATCGTAGGGCAAGCTCCCGGCATTGCCGTTCTTCGTGATGATTGGTTCCCTGACGATATTCAGCAGAGGATTCAGATCGATCCAGACCGCGCAAACGTGGCAGGCATCACCAACGCAGATGTCGCCGACGCGTCCACCGCAGCGATGAGCGGCTCCGTAGTGGGCGTGTTCAAGGAGGGCGACAAGAACATCCCCATTGTGGCTCGCCTTCGCATGGAGGAGCGTGCGCAGCTGGCTGACATCAAGAACCTGTACGTTTACTCGTCACAGACGAACAATAGGGTGCCGCTGCTATCAATCGCGACGGTCGGAAACTCCTTGGAGACGGGACGCATCGCCCGGCGTGAGCATTTTCGCACCATTTCTATTCTTTGTTATCCCCAGCCTGGAGTGCTCGCCTCTGAAGTGCTCGAACCGATTCTTCCAAAACTGCAAGAGTTTCAGAGAAATCTCCCCCCCGGTTATCAGCTGCGGATCGGGGGCGAAAGAGCGAAACAAATAGACGGATTCACAAACCTCAAAATCGTTCTATTGATCTCGTTGATCGGCATTTACCTGGCGCTACTCGTTCAATTCAATAATGCGGTGAAACCTCTTCTCGTATTCGCCGCTGCTCCCTACGGTGTGATCGGCTCTCTGATCGCCCTAGCGATTATGCATACCCCGTTTGGATTTATGGCTTTTCTCGGCATCGCTAGCTTGATTGGCGTAATCGTCAGCCACGTCATTGTGCTGTTCGACTTTATCGAGGAAATGCATGCGAAGGGAGAGCCGCTGGAGCAAGCACTTCCTGACGCCGGAATCCAACGGATTCGACCCGTGATGATCACGGTAGGGGCGACTATCCTAGCCCTCTTTCCGCTGGCGCTGGAAGGTGGGCCTCTATGGCAGCCTCTGTGTTACGCGCAGATCGGTGGCCTTGCCGTCGCAACGTTCATAACTCTGCTCTTGGTGCCGGTCCTTTACAGCATCTTCGTTCTTGATCTGAAAATTATCGGCTGGGAAACGAAACAAGCTCCGGCAGAGACTGAAGCTCGTCCGGCCCCTGAAATGGTTCGTTGAAGGTTTTTGCGATGATTCTTTTTAATCAACTTGCCGCGGCTGTTCTTCTGCTGAGTCTTACACTCTGCTTGCAGTGCGCCGGCGTAGCTACGCTCATCGAGTGGCTAAAGCGTGTTCTGGCCCGGGACATTCACAAGCATGGACCAGTTTACTCGGCCACGCTGGTAGTGAAATCGACGGTCGCAATTGTAATTCTGCACGGGCTCGTGATTCTTCTGTGGGCCAGTTTCTACCGGGCGCGTTGCTTCCCGTCATGGGAGCTCGCCTTTTACTTCTCCGCGAGCAGCTATTCCACTGTGGGATATGGTGATCTGATTCTCCCGTCCAACTGGCGACTCTTAGGGCCTCTGGAGGCGATCACCGGTGTGTTGATGTGTGGAATATCGGTCAGTGTTCTGTTTGTTCTCGTCACACGATTGCTCGATCGCGACACACCATCTTCGCTGACGAATTCAACTGGACAAAACCATGCCTAACGTCAATAGCAAGACCCCGGATTGGCTTCGCCAGATGGGGAGTATCCTTGAAGAGCTCAACGAGGGAGTGGTCATTGTGGATGATCAGCTTCGCGTAGTTTTCGCCAACGAAGCGCTGATCCGGACATTTTGCGGCAGCATGAATCAGGCCATCGCTACGGACGCAGTCGAACTGAGTTTTACCAGCCTCGCAAAAATGGTGAGAAGATCTGGAGCAGATATCAAGACTCTTGATTTCTTTCCTGTGGAGATGCTGAAAACGTTCCCTTTCGGTACATCGGATCACAAGCACCTGTGACTCACATCACAGTGCAGTGCCTGAGATCATGTTAGCGTGTGCTGCCAAAAGTAGAGAGTCTCGTTTACCAGCAGGGGGACGGAAAGAGGCGTACAAAACGTGTCGACAATCGAAGACGTGAGAACAGCCGAAAAAGCAATGAACGATGCTCAAGAGGCACTAAGGACCTATACCGAACAACAATCCTCCGCTCCCGATCGTAGTCTGCACCGCTATCTCGCTGCTGAGTTAAGGACGACGACGGAAAACTACGAAAAAGCGATTCGTGAACTAAGTTCAAATCAGCCGCCCGGCTGTTAAGAAGCAGGGTAGTCTAGCGATTCGCACGCGGGGCAGGTTTAGGAAGCAAAAGCAAGGACCAGGTCCGGTGGCATAGTCCCGTTCCGCCTGTTGGGAGACTGTCGGCATCTCGGGAGTTGCTCAAAGATGTCCCCTTTCGGCCCACCAACATTTCTGAGAGCCATTCTTGATTTGAAAAAAACCAATAGTGAGATTTGTTTTCTTTTCGGCTGGCGGAAGTTCGCGCTGGTTTTTCGTCTATTTCATTCCATTTTGAAAAAATCGCGGTCGGGGCAAAAAATAGCTCCCCAATGCGATTTTATTAGCGATTTATGCGAGTGTATGATAACGCAAGAGACAGATGCTTCCTCGTGACCAAACAACTGGTTTTGGAAATATTCGCGCAAAATAACAATTTGATTACTCCCGATCAAATCTGGGCGGCGTTAAAACGAAGTCTGGATCGCAGGTCTGTATATAGCTACCTTTTGCGGTTGAAGCGCCAAGGCTTGCTCGAAACGCGTGCCAACAGGCGGCGCGGTTACCTGGCTTATCGATTGACCGAGCGTGGCCATGCTCGCCTCAAGTATTTTCGCTCACGCCAAGGGCAGCGGGTTCCGTGGTAAGGGCCGGTACCGTTTACTGTATCCCCGTCAGCTTGGGTTAAAAGCGGCTGGAGGGATTTCCGCACGCTCATGGCCGCCTGCTCTCCAGGTATTTCCTCCAGTCCTTCAGCGAGGCAAAAGCGCTGGCCGGTATCTCGTCTGTTGCAATACTGGCGAGTTTGGCGAGGATTGCCGAACGGGCCTGGGTCCGATCCTCGCCTTCCATCAGATGAGACCACTGGGCCCCCAGCAAGAGACCATTCAGCTCAAGGGCGATTCGCTTCGAATCAATCGTGTCAAGAATTTCGCCGTGCCTTTGTCCTTTCTCGACTGCTCGTTTCAGCGCCTTGTGCCATCGCCACACAGTCTCAGCGATTCGTTGGGGAATGGAACCGTCCTGCCTGGCACACTGACAGAAGGCGCCAGTGAAGAAATAGTCCCCTGCAAAGACACGATCTTCGACCAGCCCCAGCCACAAGTCGCAAAGCGTCCAAAGCTGCTCGATCCCTTCCAGACCGGATTCCTCGGTCGGAAGAACGACGTAATTAAAGAAGAGGTCACTGGCCCGGTCCACCACCGCTTGCTCTAGGTTTTCTTTCGACCCAAAATGCACAAACAGGCCGCTCTTGCTCATATTTACTTCTTTGGCCAGGTTCCCGATGGAGAGCGTTCCGAGTCCTCCGCGTGCGGCCGTTCGCAGGGCTTGATCCAAAATCTCTTCCCGAGTTCGTTCCCCTTTCCTTAAATCGTTTGCTGTCGATTCCTTAGCACTCTTTTTATCCACGAAAGCGCTCCTTTCCAGCCTGAGGCTGGTCATAGCACGAACGTTCGTCTTTCTGAACGTTGTGGTCCGGCGCACATCCTGCGCGGCCTTATACGCATCATGATACTTATATGCTTGCACATTTGTACATATTATGTATCATCATTATATGACCTTGACCGCATACCGTCGAGACCTGCAAGCGAGAAAGCGAGAGCTGGTCAGTTTGCTCACGCAACGGCAGAAGATTGACCAGAGGATGGCCCAATTGCAGCCCGTCATCAATCATCTGGAAGGCCTGTGCCGGGAGCTAGGGGCAAAAGTCGCCCACGAAACCGCCGTCAACCTTGAACTGACGACTGGGCTAACCGACCTCGCTCGGGTCACGCTGCAAGAAGCCTATATCCCGGTGAGCGCCAGTGACCTTAAGAATCGGATGGAGGTTAAAGGATTTGATTTCTCAAAATATTCAAATCCTCTGGCCTCCATCCACACTGTACTCCGGCGCTTGGTGAAGAGCCGAGAGGTAAAGGTGGTTCCTCAGAAGGGCGGCAAGAAGACCTACCAGTGGATCACTATCATCGACAATTTTCTTACGGCGCTGCAAACAATGGCTGAGGCGGCCGCCGCCCAGCAGTCTCACCCAGCAGAACCCAACACGCTCCGGCCCAGCAAGGCCAGCCAATTGAGGAATGTGACACCGAAAGAGCAGTAGCTGTGATGGATACCGTGGACAATAGCGATTGGATGACCCCGGCGGAAGCCGCAGCCTACTTGAAGGTGAAGCCGCGCTCCCTTCTCTTGTGGGCTCGTCAAGGCAAGCTGGGAGCTTACGCGCTCTCCGGAACGAAGCGACGCGTTTGGAGGTTCCGAAAGAAGGACTTGGACAGTGCCTTGCTCTCGAAGTCTGTGATAACCTGCGAACCGCTGACCGTGCTCTCCCAACATAAGGAGGGTGTGATATGAGAGCACGAGTTGTGGGACGCGTAGTACGCAACGCGAGACACGGAACGTGGAACTTCTGCTTCAGGAATGAGCAGGGTAAGTCTACGAGCCGGAAGTTGGGGAGTTTCTCGGAGTTGCCGACTCGGGAAACGGCCGTCAAGCGGGCTGTTGCCTTGGGACTCGAAATGAGGTTCCATGTGCCAGCAGTCCCAACCGTCGAAGAGCTGGTAGTGCAGTACCAAAAGGAGCGGATGCCGGAGCGTCAGTCCACGCGAAGGGTCTATCTCATCTGGGTGAAAAAGTACATTCTGCCAACGTGGGGAAAGATGCTCATCACTGAGGTGAAGGCCCGTCCTGTGCAATTGTGGCTCGATTCCTTGCCGTTGGCCCCGAAGACGAAGGGCCATCTGCGGGCAATGCTGCACAGCTTGTGGGATTACGCGAAGTTCTCTGAGTTGGTTCCGTCGCAGGAGAACCCGATCAATCTTGTCACTGTGAAGGGTTCCTCAAAGCGATTGACCCAACCCCGCAGCCTCAGCGAAGAGGAGTTCTGTGTCCTCGTCGCGCAGCTTCGGGAACCGTTCAAGACGATGGCAACCTTGCAACTGTGTCTTGGGTTGCGCGTCTCTGAACTGCTGGCATTGCGCTGGTCTGATATTGATTGGCTCCAAGGGAGAATCAACATCCAGCGTGGCATCGTGAATCAGATCGTTGCTCCAACGAAGACCCCCGGCTCCGAGCAGATCAAGAACCTCGGATCGGGGGCTGTTGCGATGCTGCGTGACTGGCACCGCAAAACGGAGTTCCCATCGAACGATGATTGGATCTTCGCCAGTCCAATGCAGCTCGGACGCTTGCCGTACAGCTACACGGGTTTTTGGCGGGAGTTGCAACAGGCGGCAGTGGACGCAGGGATTGAGCCTATCGGGACGCACAGCTTCCGAGCCAGCTCACGGTCATGGCTAGCGAAGGAAGGTGTTCCGCTCGAAGTGCAGCAACGCTTCATGCGGCACGCTGATCTGAGAACCACGCTTTCCTACGGCACTCCGGTGGATGATTCGCTGGCCGTCGCAGGCTCGAAGCTGGACAAGCTAGCGTTCAACTGATTTGCGCGATTTATTTTCGATGGTAAGCCGTTCAAAAGAATGGCTCCTCAGGTAGGACTCGAACCTACAACCCTCCGGTTAACAGCCGGATGCTCTGCCATTGAGCTACTGAGGAGTGTGGCCGGCGCACCGGAGAGGCGCGCCGTTCCAGTTGTCTTTTTCATCATACCATTCGACGCAGCCTGTGAACACCGGCGGCGTGGCAACTCCATCCCTTACATTTGTTACCCTAGTCACATCCAGCTCATCCACGCCATTTCCAGAGCGAGGTGCGTATGTCAGGAGGTATGCGTTTGCATTGGATTCTGCTTTGCCTATTGATCTTCGCCGGCGCGGTGTGGGCGGAAGACGGTCCCTCCAACGTCCCAGCAACACCCACCGCCCCGCCCAAAGCGAAAGTTGATACCGTGGTGGACGTCGTCCAGGGCCACAAGATCGCTGACCCCTACCGCTGGCTGGAAGACGCGACCAGTGCGGACGCGCAGGAATATGTCCGCCAGGAAATGGCCTACACGCGCGGCATTCTGGATCCGCTGCCGGGGCGCGGACAGCTCCACCAGCGGCTCACGCAGCTGTTATCGATTGGCACCATCACTGCTCCACAGATCGCCGGCAAGTACTACTTCTATACGCGGCGCGAGGGCGCGCAGAACCAGCCGGTGCTGCTGGTGCGCGAGGGCCTGCACGGCAAAGACCGCAGCCTGGTGGATGCGAATCAGATGGCGGCCGACGGAACCGTCGCGCTCGACTGGTGGTTCCCTTCCGACGATGGAAAATACGTGGCCTACGGCACATCTCCGAGCGGATCGGAGGAGAGCACGTTGCGTTTGGTGGAAACTTCTACCGGCAAACTGCTGCAAGACGCCATTGACCGTACCCGCTTCTCGAGCATTGCCTGGAAGAAGGACAATTCCGGGTTCTACTACACTCGCCGTCCCAAGAAGGGTGAGGTGCCAGCGGGTGAAGAAGTTTATTACGTTAAGGTTTTCTATCACTCGCTGGGCGCCGATCCGGCGAAAGATCCGCTGATTTTCGGCGAGGGCCGCAATCCTCAGGACGTTCCGCAAGTGGCTTTGCCGGACGATGATGATCGCTGGCTGCTGATAACCGTCTTCGAGGGCTGGGCCAAGAGCGAGATGTATTTGCAGGACCTGAAGGCGGGCACCCCGCCAGTGGAACTCACCAGCGGCAAGGAGTTTTTGTACAGTGGCGAGATCTTGCGTGGGCGGCTTTACATCACCACCAACGAAGACGCGCCGCGCTTCCGGGTACTGGCTGTCGATGCCGCCGATCCCAGGCGTGAGAACTGGAAGGAGATTGTTCCGCAAAACGAAGCGGTGTTGAAAAGTTTCTCGCCGGTGTTCGGTGGCAGGGGGTTTATCGCTCAGTACGAACACAATGCCAGCTCACAACTCAAGCTGTTCGAGCCCATGCCCGATGGGGACCTCACGAAAGAGATTCCTCTTCCCGCCATCGGCACGGTGACGACCATAGGAAGCCGGTGGGACCGTAAGGAATTGTTTTTCGATTTTTCGTCTTTCACGGTACCTCCCTGCGTGTATCGGCTTGATCTAGCCTCCCGAAAAACCAAACTCTGGGACAAAGTCGATGCGCCAGGGATTGACCCCTCGGCGTATGAGGTCAATCAGCTCTGGTATGCGTCGAAAGACGGCACCAAAGTCCCGATGTTCGTGTTTCACAAGAAAGGCCTCGCGCTCAACGGTAAGAACCCTACGCTCCTGACCGGCTACGGCGGATTCAACGTCAGCAATACGCCCGAGTTCCGCGCCAACCGCTTTGTGTGGCTGGAGCACGGCGGCGTGTTTGTAGTAGCGAACCTGCGCGGCGGGGCTGAATTCGGCGAAGACTGGCACCGGGCGGGCATGCTCGAGAAAAAACAGAATGTGTTCGATGACTTCATCGCAGCTGCCGAATTTCTGATTTCAGAAAAATACACAGACAAGGAACATCTCGCGATTCAGGGCGGCTCAAACGGCGGCTTGCTGATGGGAGCGGCGCTTACCCAGCGTCCTGATCTGTTTCGCGCGGTGGTGTGCCAGGTGCCGCTGCTCGACATGCTTCGTTACCAGAATTTCCAGATTGCGAAATTGTGGATTGCGGAATATGGCTCGGCGGAAGATCCCAAGCAATTCGACTTCATCTATGCTTATTCGCCGTATCACCACGTGAAGGCGGGGACGGAGTATCCGGCGATTCTATTCATGACCGCGGACACGGACACGCGAGTCGATCCCATGCATGCGAAGAAGATGGCGGCATTGATGCAGGCGGAAGCCGCCAACGGCCAAAGCCGCGAGCGGCCGATTCTGCTACGCATCGACACCAAAGCCGGCCATGGACAAGGTAAACCCATCACCAAGCAGATCGAGGAACTGACCGATATCTATTCGTTCTTGTTCTGGCAGTTGGGGATGAAGGAGTAAGGACGAGTGTCTTCCGCGTCCTGTCTTAATCGATTCGCCTGAGCGGGATGTCCCTGCCGTCGGCGTGCAGAGTCATGGAAGTGACTCGCCCCTGGCCATCGACTTCGAACGTGTAGGCGTCGTCGTTGCCTTTGGCGAAGAAATCGCGGTCGGTCTCTCCGAATAATTCCTGTTTAGGTTCGTCGTTCTCCTGCACGGAGAGATGATCTCCTTCCCGCCGAATCGCGAGAATAAGGTCCGGCGGCGTTCCGTAGCGGCCGACATATCGCTCCAGCAATTTGGGATCGACCGTTATCTGCTTGTGAATTTTCAGCGGCGGGTGCGGAGGCAGTTTGTCGTAGGGCGTGTATCCTTCCCACTCGATGGGCGTGTACGGATTCCTGAGCAACGTCTCCAGCAATTCCTTGAACATGCCTTCGCCGTTGGCGCTGTTGGTCATGATCAGGATGCCCGTCTTCGGCTTGTCGAAACACACGGTGTAGTTTCGCCAGCCCACGTCGTGACCTTCCTTGAAGAAGGCCTTGCCGTAGGGGGTCCAATAGAGGCCCCATCCCAAGCCATAGCTCAGGTGGATCGCTTTATTCTCGTCGGTGGCGATGTTCTCCATGGTCGGGAACTGGTGCTTGGCGAGAATTTGGATTTGCGGGCTGAGCATGAGTTCGCGAGTTTTCGGCTGCAGGCCTTTGCCGTTCATAACAGCCAGCATGAACTGGGCGAAATCGCGGGGAGTAGTCTGCATGGATCCAGCGGCATCGGCTTTAGGGCGACGCTCGGGGCCGATGGAGCGCCCATATTCGTCGTAGCCGTTGGCGTAGTCGCTCTCGAATCGGTCCTCCCAAACCATGCTGGTTCGGGTCATACCGAGAGGCTGAAAAACTTGCACCTGCATGAGTTCTTGCAGCGGCTGGTTGGTGATGGCTTCCACCACAAATTGCAGGAGCTCAATGCCCTCACCGGAGTACGCATATCGGGAGCCAGGGTCGAAATTGATGTTGAGCTCTTTGTCGTCATTGATCCAGCGAAAATTGGGGAATCCGCTAGTGTGACTGAGCAACATTCTTGTGGTGATCCTCTTGTAGCGCGGATCAGCGGCAAGATCCTTATAGGTTGGGTACTCCGGCAACGGCTTGGGAAAATACTGGTAGACGGGTTTGTCCAGGTCCAGCTTGCCTGCTTCGACCAACTCCATCGCCAGATACGCGAACGCCACCTTGCTGAAAGAAGCAGCGGTCATCACGGAATCCGGCGTCAGGGGCAGGTTGTTCTCTTTATCACGGAAGCCGTAAGCCCTCAGGTAGGCGATCTTGCCGTCGTTGAAGATGGCGATCCCAGCCCCGGTAACTTCGGCGGCCTGCATTAAGCGGACGACAGTGGCATCGATTTCCGTTTGAGAGATGGTGCTACCGTCGAGGCGCTTGATGGCGGATTGCGCCGCTGCTGGCAGTACAGCCAGAACTAGGACGATTTGCCACACCCGGGGTTTCACGCTCATCGGTTTCTCTCCCATCCTTAGACGCGGCTCGCCGCAGATTGTACGCACGGATTGTAGAGTTTGTTCCCGCCGATCAGGCTGGCTCCTGGTTTGCGCACTCACGCTCCGCTGATATACCGTAAATAACTCCAGGCTTTCCCTTCATGGCAGATCGTACAGAAACCAGCGCCGTCCAGAATTCACCCGTCCTCGAAACCCGTATTGATCCAACCTCGCCGCGCTTCGAAGCCAACATGCGCTTCCTCGCCGACATGGTTTCGCAGGTTCGCAATGAAGAAGAGAAGATTCGCGAAGGCGGTGGGCCCAAGGCAATCGAAAACCAGCACGCGAAAGGCCGTCTGACGGCGCGCGAACGCATCAATCTGCTGGTTGATCCAGGAACATTCTTCGAACTGGGATCCTTCGCCGCCTATGGCATGTATGAGGAATGGGGTGGAGCGCCGGCCGCGGGCGTGGTCACAGGGTTGGGACGCATTCACACGCGCCTGGTGATGATTATCGCAAACGACGCCACGGTGAAGGCGGGCGCCTTTTTTCCCATGACTTCGAAGAAGGTTATCCGGGCGCAGAACATGGCCCTAGAAAACCGGATTCCGACGGTCTATCTGGTCGATTCCGCCGGCGTATTTCTCCCTTTGCAGGAAGACGTGTTTCCTGACACCGACGACTTCGGCCGCGTTTTCCGCAACAATGCCGTGATGTCCGCCATGGGCATCGCTCAGATCGCCGCCATCATGGGCATGTGCGTTGCCGGTGGTGGATATCTTCCAGTGATGTGCGATCACGTGCTCATGACCGAGGGCAGCGGACTTTTTCTCGCCGGACCCGCGCTGGTGCAGGCCGCGATTGGGCAAAAGGTCTCGGCCGAGGAATTGGGCGGAGCGGCAATGCACTCCGCGATCAGTGGCACCGTCGACTTTCGTGAGCCCAATGACGAAGCCTGTCTTACGCGGATACGCTCCATTGTCGAAAAGTGGGGATACCGGCGCCAGTCCCCTTGGGACCGTAAGAAACCGCAGGCCCCGGCCCTGGCCGCGGAGGAAATCTATGGCATTTACGACTCCTCTCCCGCGCGCCCGTACGACACGAAGGAAGTTATTGCGCGTGTCGTCGATGGCAGCCGCTTCGATGAATATAAGGCGGAATATGGCAAGACGTTGATCTGCGGCTATGCCCGCATCGGGGGCTTTGCTGTCGGAATCGTGGCCAATCAGAAACTGCACGCCCAGGCGACCGACCATGAGGGCCACAAGCGAATGGAATTCGGCGGCGTCATCTACACCGAATCCGCTGAGAAGGCCGCGCGCTTCATCATGGATTGCAACCAGAACCTGATTCCGCTTGTCTTCTTTCATGATGTCAATGGATTCATGGTGGGCCGCGATGCCGAGTGGACGGGCATCATCAAGGCCGGCGCCAAGATGGTGAATGCGGTAGCGAATTCCGTGGTGCCAAAAATTACGGTGATCGTAGGTGGCTCCTTCGGTGCGGGGCACTACGCCATGTGCGGAAAGGCTTATGATCCGCGATTCGTGTTCGCATGGCCGACCGCGCGTTACGCGGTGATGAGCGGTGACGCCGCGGCGGGAACGCTGGTCGAAATCAAGATTCGGCAACTGGAACGCGGCGGTAAGAAGCTGAGTGAGGAAGAGAAGAAGGAGTTATACGAGTCGGTAAAGCGCACCTACGACGAGCAGACGGATCCGCGGTACGGCGCGGCACGACTGTGGATCGACAAGATTATCGACCCCGGCGAGACGCGGGAAGCAATCACGCAGGCGCTCGAAGCCGCCGCGCTTAATCCGGACGTCGCGGAGTTCAAGGTGGGCGTGCTGCAAACTTGAATCAGGTTGCATTGTCGGACGTCCATATGCGATCGGTGCTGAGTACCAGGACGAAGATCTTGCTGGCTCTAGCCGGTTGCCTCGCTGCTTCGTTTGTCTTTGCTCACCTTCGCGCGGAAGAAGCCGCGAGAATTTATCGAGAGACCGGCTGGCGGTGGTGGTTTGAACCGGACGGTGTCGAACAGGTTGCCGGTCTCGTCGGCCTCATCTCTGTACCCGCTGCCGTGGTGTCGGCGATAATGGACATTCGGAGGGCAAAGCAAGAACGATAGCTCACGTGACATTGAAGTCGCGTGCCCTCCACCAACAATGTCTGAAACCGTCAAACTTATCGAATGCCCGCGCGACGCCTGGCAGGGACTTCAGGGGCAGATTCCTACGCACTTGAAAGCTGATTACCTGAAAGCCTTGATCAGCGCCGGATTCAAGCATATTGACGCAGTCTCATTCGTTTCGCCCAAAGCCGTGCCGCAGGTGGCTGACTCGGAAGAAGTCTTGAAGGAACTTGATCCGTCCGATGATGTTGAAATCATCGGCATCGTGGTAAACGAAAAGGGCGCACAGCGCGCCATTGATACGAATGCGGTAAACACGCTCGGGTTCCCCTATTCCGTTTCGCCGACTTTTCTGGGTAGCAATCAACGGCAGACTCTGGAAGAAGCCATCGATGAATTGGACAAGATCCAGAACAAAAGCGAGGACGCCGGCCTCGGGATCGTCGTTTATATATCCATGGCATTCGGCAATCCCTACGGCGACGAATGGAGCGTGGCCGAGGTGGTCAACGCAGTAGACGTCCTCGAATCCTCCGGAATCCGCATGATCTCACTGGCCGACACCGTGGGTGTTGCCGGACCCGAGCAGATCAAGGAACTGGTATCGGCGGTGAGAGCGAAGTTTGGCTATCTTGAAATCGGCGTACACCTGCACAGCCGCCCGGATCAAGTGGCGGCAAAAGTTGTGGCTGCCTATGAAGCAGGTTGCCGCCGCTTCGACTCCGCCCTTGGCGGGTTGGGAGGATGCCCGTTTGCCCAGGATGCACTCGTGGGCAACATTCCGACCGAGAAGGTAGTTGAGGCGCTAGCCGCCCACGGGGCTTCGCTGCCCGCCTTGAAACCGTTCGACGTGCTGTTGCGCGCGACGGGAGAAATCGGCGCCCGGTATACGAACTCTTCGTCTTAAGCGCCGGGTGATGACAATCGTTGGTAAGATGATCGGTGCTCATTCGTCCGTTCTTTCATGGCATACACAACCATCCAACTTGCGATTGATTCCGGCGTGGCAACCATCACGCTTAACCGCCCAGACAAGCGTAACGCCATCAGCTACGAGTTGATCGAAGACCTGCTGGCGTCGTTGGACGAAATCGCCGCGTCTTCGGCGCAGATATTGATCCTGACCGGCGCGGGCAAGGCCTTCTGTTCCGGTATGGACCTGGACAACCTGAAGGCCCTGAGCGGACGCCCCCCGGAACAGAGTCTCAAAGATTCCGAAACCATGGCAAGGCTGTTCCGCACGCTTTACGACTTCCCAAAACCAACGATCGCCGCGGTTAACGGAGCCGCTGTCGCAGGAGGTTGCGGATTAGCCACGTTGTGTGACTTTACCCTGGCCGTGCCAGAATCGAAGTTTGGCTACACCGAAGTACGGATCGGATTTGTGCCTGCAATCGTTTCCACGTTTTTGTTGCGTCAAATCGGCGAGAAACATGCGCGCGATTTGCTGTTGACTGGCAGAATCATCGACGCACAGGAAGCGCATCGCATTGGATTGATCAACGAAATAGTCGCCGCAGAGAAGCTGATGTCTCGCGCGCAGGAACTGGCTGCACAACTGATGGAGAATAGTCCGGCGTCGCTGACCAGCACCAAGCGCCTGTTGAGCGACCATGCCCGTCGCGAGCTCGACGCGCAGATTCAAGCTGCCGTGCGCGAGAACGCCGCGATTCGCTCGACTCATGACTTCAAAGAAGGCATCGCGTCGTTTCTCGAAAAGCGCAAGCCACAGTGGAGCGGCAGGTGAAGGCCGGCGGGAACAACTCTACTCCGGTGGTCAATGAAGTGCGCCTGCGGGTACGGTACGCTGAGACCGACCAGATGGGTGTGGCTTACCACTCCAACCATTTCATCTGGTTTGAAGTGGGCCGCGTGGAACTGTTGCGGCAATTGGGGTTCTCTTATAAAGACATGGAGCAGAATGACAATTGCCACATGCCGGTGGTGGACGCCCGCTGCCGTTACCGGGTCCCCGCGGTTTACGATGAGGAAGTCATCGTACGCACTCATTTGAAGAACGTGCGCGAATCCATGGCGCAGTTCGGATACGAGTTGCTGCGCGCAAGTGACGGGAAGTTGCTAGCCACGGGTGAGACCATGCACATGGCCATCGACTCAGAGAAGAAAAGCACGTCGTTTCCAGAGAAATACATGAAGGCGCTGCGGGCGGCAGCAGGAAAATAACCAACGTGAACGCTCTGCACATCAACGGCAACGATTTGACCCTGGAGGCCGTTCGCGAGGTCGCGACCGGACATCGACCCGTGTTGCTCGCTCCGGACGCCCGCGCAGCCGTGCAGCGGGCGCGCGTCGTGGTCGATACTCTGATCGCCAACAACCAGGTTTCTTATGCCATCACCACCGGTGTGGGCAAACTGAGCGACGTGCGCATCGCCGGCGAACAGATTCGTGAGATGCAAGTCAATCTGGTGCGTTCGCACGCGGTCGGGGTCGGGGAGCAACTGTCAGCGGCGGAAGTCCGCGCCATGATACTGTTGCGGGCCAACTCACTTTCCAAGGGCTACTCCGGCGTACGCACCGAGACTATCGACACACTCTGCGAAATGCTGAATCGCGGAGTCACGCCCTTTGTGCCATCGCAGGGCAGCGTCGGCGCCAGCGGAGACCTCGCGCCCCTGGCTCATTTGGCGCTGGCGTTGATCGGCGAAGGTGAATGTCTGGATGACCAGGGCGCACGCGTTCCCACCGCCGATGCGTTGCGCCGTGCCCAGGTCAAGCCGCTGGTCCTGGAAGCAAAGGAAGCTGTCTCGCTGATCAATGGTACGCAGGGCATGCTAGCAGTCGGCATCCTGGCGCTCTTGACGGCGGAAACTCTGATGGACTCGGCGGACGTGATCGGCTCGCTCACCCTGGACGCGCTGCGCGGAACCGATGTTGCATTCGACGAACGCATCCATCGTGCGCGCCCGCATGCCGGTCAGTTGAAGACGGCGGAGAACCTGCGGCGCATGCTCGAAGGCAGCCAGATTCGCGAGTCGCACCGCGATTGCGACCGGGTGCAGGACGCCTACTCCTTGCGCTGCATGCCGCAGGTGCACGGCGCGGTACGTGACACGCTCACCCACTGCCGCCAGGTGATGGAGACCGAGGTCAACTCCGCAGTCGACAATCCGCTGGTGTTTGTGAAGAACTTGAAACAGGCCGATGGCCAGGGTGATGTGCTCTCCGGCGGGAATTTCCATGGTGAGCCAGTGGCGTTCGCGCTGGACTTTCTCGGAATTGCTTTAAGCGCACTCGCCGGAATTTCTGAACGAAGATTGGAACGGCTGGTAAATCCTGCTCTGAGCGAGGGCCTGCCCCCGTTTTTGGCAGCAGGCGCAGGATTGAATTCCGGATTCATGATGCCGCAGGTTACAGCAGCGGCGCTGGTCAGCGAAAACAAGATCTTCGCACACCCTGCTTCAGTGGATTCAATCACCACCTCAGGCAACAAGGAAGACTACGTTTCCATGGGGATGACCGCGTCGCTGAAGCTGAAACGAATCGTGGCCAACACTAATAATGTTCTCGCGATTGAAGCCATGGCGGCCGCCCAGGCGTTGGACTTTCTCGCTCCACTCAAGCCCGGCAAGCGCGGGCAGGCAGCGCATGCCGCGATCCGGTCAGTGTGTCCCACCATGGACAAAGACCGGGTGATGTACCAGGATTTCGCGCGGATTGCGGAGTTGATTGCGAGTGGGAAAGTAGCAACGGCGATTGAGTAGTTACGCGACAGATCGGGAGGCAAGGATAGCGACAACGGTAACAAGGGCCCACGTCGCTGTGGCTGTCGTTTGCGTCTGTCTTTGCGCCAACGTATTTGGGCAGGTTGGAACCAGCTGCCAACCAAGCTCGCTTATCGTGAATGTTCTGGATCAGCACGGAATTCCTCTCAGAGGCTTGAATGCGCAAGACTTTAAAGTTACATACCACGGTACAACACTGCGAATTGCCAGTTTGAGCTTTTCGACGGGGCCACGTCGAGTCATCGTCCTGCTAGATACGAGTGGCAGCATGTCCGGTGAAACGAGTAGGGACGAATGGAAGATTGCGAGAGCTGCGGTGCTGGATTTCGTTAAGTCGGCTTTACCGGGGACACAGTTAGCCCTGGTCACCTTTGCCGCAGATGTTCAGGAACGGACCGAACTATCTAAAGATTCGCAGGCAATAACATTGTGGCTAAACTCCAATAGCGGTAATGAGCGCAGCGATCCAAGGGGACCCACGGCCTTACTAGAGTCGGTTCTCAAAGCACTCAGAAAATTGCAACCGATCCAGCCGGGAGACGCGATCTTCGCCGTAACCGACGGCGAAGACAACTCTAGCCGGAAGGAATCAGCACGACGACTTAAGGATGCTTTGCAGGGCATCCGGCTATTTGCATTTCTGTTGGAGGACGAGTTTTATGGGGCAGTAGTAGATATGCGGGCAGAGTTTTTCGAGATGGCCAAGGATTCCGGAGGCTTTACAACCGGACTGAAACAAGCACGAACGGGACCGTTTTCGCACTACGTATATGACGACCGCGCGGAAGCTATCATCAAGGCCTCCGCCCAGATTGTCAATGCTCAGATAAGCGACTACTATTTGCTTTCGCTGGATCCCACAGCCCACCGGTCTACCACCGAAGGGCTTAAGGTAGAAGCAATCGATGAGAATGGGCGAGTCAGAAAGAACGTGACCGTAACCTACCCTCATCACTTGATGCCTTGCGCCTCTAATCAGTGAGACTTGGATCTAAACCATTGCGCAAGGTGCGACTGGCATGCTCATGTTGGCGACGCCGATGCCGTTTTCACCCCACTCCCATCCAGCCCCAACTGCGCCGCGATCCCCTTCATTGCCTCGATGCAGAACGCGATGTGATCTTCTAACTCCACACCCAGATCAGCAGCGCCGTTGACGATGTCGTCGCGGTTCACGCTGCGGGCGAAGGCTTTGTCTTTCATCTTCTTTCGCACTGACTTGGCTTCGACCTCGGCCAGCGATTTCCCGGGTTTCACCAGCGCGGAGGCGGTAATGAATCCCGCCAGTTCATCGCAGGCGAAAAGCGCTTTCTCCATCGCCGAGTCGCGCGTCACCCCGGTGTACTCGGCGTGAGACATGATCGCCCGGCGGATCTCGTCCGACCATCCTCGCTCTTTCAGGATCTCATTGCCCTTGAAAGGATGCTCTTCGCGGCTGGGATACTTCTCGTAGTCGAAGTCGTGTAGCAAGCCGGCCATGCCCCAGAGTTCCTGATCTCCGCCTAGTTTTTGCGCGTAGGCGCGCATGCAGGCCTCGACCGCCAAAGCGTGTTTACGGAGACTTTCGGATTGGGTGAACTCAGTTAGTAAACACCAGGCTTCTTCTCTGCCCTTCATATTTTTCTCGCTTGTCCCCTCAAGAATACCTGCAACTCCCTCAAACCAGCCGAAACTCCCGTCCCCGTGCGCCTTTCAGCAATCGAGGAAGAGTCTTGGTCTTTTGCGAACCCTGCCCAAACTATTTTTCTGCAATCTCCGCAGGTTCGCCGGACCTTCGCCTGCGCTCCCCGGCCTCGGCCACGCCATACCGCAGTTGAACGCTGATTTTACTTGACATCCACAGTGCTGCTGCCTCAGATTACGCCACAGGTCTGGAACCAAGTACCTAGTTTGGTTCGTTTTTCGGTTCCTCCGGGACGCCCGCTCTGGCCCCTCCCAAACCTAATGGCCACCATGCTTGCCCCGGTAGATTCCAGGGAAGTGGTTCGTTGTGATCGTTGCCTGCTGGTCCAATTTCGCACCACCAACAATCTTTGCCGCCGCTGCCACGGTTCGTTGGACGAGGACGAGCCCGAAATAGTTCCGGCTCCTCCCCCGCCGCAGATGATACCAAGCAATGGCCACAGTCGCGGCCACCTGCATCTGGCGACCGCCATCCGGTCCATTCGCCTGGGCAGCGGGCTCAGCCAGCGGCAACTGGCTATGCGCATGTCCGTGCCGCGGACCTACGTATCCAAGATTGAAAACGAGAAAGCCACGCCCACCCTCTCGTCGCTGGAGCGGCTGGCCAAGGCGCTGGAGGTGACCGTGCCCGATCTGCTCAGCGGAGGCGAGCGTAACCGGCAGCAGGAAGTCCGCGAACTGATGCAGGATCCATTCATCGCGGAAATGCTGCCCTTCGTGACCCAACTGAACGGGATGCAGATGTCGAGCATCCTGACCCAAGTACGCGATCTGACGGTGCGGCCAAGAAGAACCGCGTAGGCCGAAGGCCGCGGGCGTCAAACAAGTTTATCCGGGCAACCAGCCAACTAACAGCCGGGATCACCAGATCCCGGCTTTTTTCCGCCTATCGTTCAGGCCACAAACGTTTCGTCGGGAGGAACTGGCAGCGGCTGCGGGAGCCGGTCGGTAACCTCAGCCAGCAACGCCAGCTTCGCCGCCAAAGCCGGAGTCAACGCTCCGCGCTGGTAGCGCCAGCGAAAGTTTCCTGTCTTGACGCTGGGGGTGTTCAGGCGTGCATCACTTCCCAATCCCAGCACATCCTGCAACGGCGCAACCGATAGGCTGGCCGCGGAACCCTGAGCGGCGCGGATCATGGCCCAGTTGATACCGTCCTCGCAGCACCCCAAATAGGCCAGAGCGGACCGCCGCTCGTGGTCGCTGACGCCGCCATTCCACCAGCCCACGGTTGTGTCGTTATCATGGGTGCCGGTGTAGACCGCGCGGTCGGGCGTGAGCCGGTGCGGTAAGTACTGGTGCGCCCCGGAATCGCCGAAACCGAACTGGAGCACTGCCATTCCCGGAATCTTGTGGTTCTCTCGCAGCGCGTGAACATCGGGCGTGATGTAGCCGAGGTCCTCGGCGAAAAAAGGCAGGCTGCCGAGTTCGTCGCGCAGCTTGTTAAAGAACTCGTCGCGGGGACCATCCACCCAGTGGCCGTTGATGGCGGTCTCGTCGGCTGCGGGAATCTCCCAGAATTGCGCAAATCCGCGAAAGTGGTCGAGGCGGATGTAGTCGCAGGTTTGCGTGGCCCAGCGCAGCCGTTGCGCCCACCATTTATAGCCACGCCCCCGCATGGTTTCCCATCGGTACAGCGGATTACCCCAACGCTGGCCGGTGGCGCTGTAGGCATCGGGAGGAACGCCGGCCACCACTTCGGGATCGAGCTTATCATTCAAGCGAAATAGCTCGCGGTTGGCCCACACATCGGCACTCTCGTAGTCCACGAAGATCGCGATATCACCCACAACGCGGACGGATTTCTCGGCGCAATAACGTCGCAGGGCATGCCACTGCTCATAGAAGAAAAACTGCAGAACGCGGCGGATGGTCAGTTCGGAGGCAAGCTCCGCCCGCGCAGCCTCAAGCGCCGCAGGCTGGCGCAGCGCCAGTGTTTCCGGCCAATCCTTCCACAACTTCACGCGGTGGCGAATCTGCAGGGCATCGTAGAGAACAAAATCTTCCAGCCACCAGGAATTTTCGTCGCAGAACCGGTCATAGCGGGAACGCTGCTCACCGTTGGCAGAAGCCAGGAACTTGCCGCACGCTTCGTTCAAGAGCGGGAGTTTGCTCCGGCGAACCTCTTCATAGTCGATGGGCCCGACGGTGTCAGGAAGCCCCTGCAGTTTCGAGTCGGGGATCCAGCCGCGCTCCGCCAGCCGTTCCAGGCTGATGAGCAGCGGATTGCCGGCAAACGCGGAAGTCGAAGAATAAGGAGAATCTCCGTTCGCGGGCGGCCCCAGCGGCAAGACCTGCCACAAACTCTGCCGCCCGGCTGCCAGAAAATCGATGAACTCATACGCCGCCGGGCCGAAGTCTCCAATCCCGCCGCGCGACGGCAGCGAAACCGGGTGGAGCAGGATTCCCGTGGCACGAGGAAATGGCATGTTTAGCTAGAATTCCATCTTCAATTTTCAGGGCTGTGCGGGCAAGAAGATTTGCACTTGCTCACTCGACATTCCAATGGGTTCGGCGCGAAACCAAACTACTGCCAAAGTTGGGAAACTGGTCCTGTCCGTTACGAGCCAGTCCACGTTAAGCCAAATCAGGGACGCTATTCGCCTTCGTCCTCGCCGCCCTGGCGCTTGGTCAGAGATTTCATTTCCTGCTGGTTGATCTTGATCTTGCCGGACTTTTCCATTTGATCGCGGAGATTCGTAACGAACAGACCAAACAGTTCCTGCTGCTTTGTCTGCAGCAACGAATCCCGGATCTGATCTTTCTTGGCGGCGTAGTCACTGTCGCTGGGGCCCTGTTTCTCCAGCACCGCGAGTACCGCTCCGTTGGTGTTGGTATCGATGGGTCCACTGATGTCCCCAGGCTTCAGGGTGAAAGCAACCGATGCGGGCCCCGACATGGCCCCCAGGTCCGGCACCTGGCTGTCAGGCAGTACCAGATCGCTGGTCTTCACCGTGGCCGCAAGTTCTTTCGCCGCCTTCTTCAAATCGTGATCAGACTTCGCGCGATCGGAAAGTTCCTGGGTCTTTTGTGTGAGTAAAGCAGCAGCGCGGGATTCCTTGAACTCGCTTTCCACCCGGGCGCGAATCTCCTCAAAACTTGGCGTCGCGGGCGGCTTGATGGCCAACACCTCGTACACCACGAAACCCTGGGGCAGCGCCAGTTCATCGGGCGGAGACTTTTCCGCAGCATTGAACACTGCCTCCATAAGCTGGGGAGCACTGCCGATCCCCGGCAGAGAGTCGCTGCGATTGATGAAATCGGTGGCGACCACCGTCAACCCCTTCGAGGCTGCGGCTTTGTCCAGACCGCCAGAACGGGCCTGGGAAAGCAGCGCGGTTGCTTGCGCATCGGTGGCCTGGGAAGCCTTTTGCGCCTTGATGACAGGCTCAATCTGGTCCTTGACCTCGTCCAGCGTCTTCGCATGGGCGTCTTGCTTGTCATCTACGTGGAGGATCACAAAGGCATATCCGGCGTTGATCAGGTCGCTGTTCGTGCCTTTCGCGAGCGAGAAGGCGGCCTTGTCCACTTCAGGAACCGGAAAGCCGCCACGCTTTACCCAGCCAATCGAGCCACCGGTCTTGCCGCTGGGATCGTCGGAGTACTTCTTCGCGACATCTTCAAACTTAGCCCCGCCCTTCAGTTGCTGAAGTGCATCTTGCCCCTTCTTTTGGGCAGCTTCGACGCCTTTCGCGTCAACCTTGCCATCGGCACCCGCCAGCGGCGTTTTTATCAGAACCTGCCGAACATTGACCTGCTCTGGCACGCGATATTCGTCACGATGCTGGTCGTAGTACGCCGCAATTTCCTGCTGCGTGACTTGGACCCCGGCCTGGACTCTCGCGGAATCGATCAGTGCGTACCTGATCTTGCGTTTTTCCGGGATGGAATTGGCGTACGAGGCCTTATGCTGCTCGTAGTAAGCCTTCAGCTCAGCCTCGGCCGGGTGAATGGTCTTAAGAATGTCTTCCTTGTTCAGGACCGCATAGTCGAACTTGACCTTGGTGTTGTCCTTCAGGAACTTCTCATGCACTTCGGCATCGCTGACCAGGGCGCTGCCAGCCACCAGGTTGCGAAGCTTTTCCAGCAGGATGTCATCTTTCACGCTCTGCTCGAACAGCGTGACCGTCAGATTCACTTGTTGAAGGCGCTCCTCGTAAGCCGCCTGGCCGATGAACTTGCCTTCGGGGAAAAAGACGGAAGCATAGCGGCCATGCTGCAATTCGTCGCGCACATCGTCGTCAGTCGCGCGCAGCCCCATGCGTCGCGCCTCGGCAATAATGGCGCTGCGGCTGATCAGTTGCTGCGCCGCCTGCGAGGCGAAATACGGCAGCAACATCGCGATCTGTGCCCCTCCTTGCGGAAACTGCTGCTGCACCATCTGCCGCGCTTCACGCTGCACCTCGAGCGCGGTGATGTCGCTTCCTGACACAGTGGCCACGACGCCTTTGGCCGGGGCTCCGGTACCGAACAAGTCAGTGCTGCCAAAGCCCGGAACCAGCGTGATGACCATGAATACGCAGATAATCGTTAACAGGCCGCCAAGAATCACCTTCTTGAGAGGCCCAGGGGTCTGTAGGAATCGAATCATTTCGTGTCACTCCCGGGATAAAGGCAGAAACTTAAATTATAAACTAAAGTATTCTTTGGAGTCGGCGGGATGAGGAGCGGAAATCTGGGCTATTGAAACGAATTAATAAACCTGTTATTCAACGTTGGCAAACAGCTCGATCGTTCTTACCTTCCTGG
Source organism: Acidobacteriota bacterium (assembly GCA_013289795.1). Lineage (GTDB taxonomy): Bacteria > Acidobacteriota > Terriglobia > Terriglobales > Acidobacteriaceae > JABCZH01. The sequence continues at coordinate 116,187 of JABCZH010000012.1, read as the reverse complement.
TTGGGGTCCTGCTTCTTATGAAAAGGCTCGTTTTGCTCGGTTTGTCATGGTTATTAGGCTCGGCGTTCGCCTTCGCTCAGCAACCGGCGACGCGTCCATTGCCACCGACGGTGGTCCTCAAGGACGGCTGGACGCTGCAATCGCTGTACAAGGTCGATTCCCCAGGCGAGGTCGTCTCGACTCTGAAGTTTCGTCCGCAGGGCTGGTACTCCGTCACGGTACCAACCACAGTGGTCGCGGCACTGGTCAAGGCAAAGCATCTCCCCGACCCCTACTTCGGGATGAACCTGCGCAAGCTGCCCGGAATGACCTATCCCATCGGACAAACATTCGTCAGCCTCCCCATGGCCCAGGACAGCCCTTTCCTGGTGCCGTGGTGGTTCCGCAAGGAGTTCGTGATTCCGGCATCGTTTCAAGGGAAGACCGTCTGGTTGAATTTCGGCGGAATCAACTATCGCGCCAACATCTGGCTCAACGGAAAACAGATTGCCAAAGCGGACGACGTCGCCGGGGCTTGGCGCACGTACGAATTCAATGTGACGAACTCCGCCCAGCCGGGCAAAACGAACGTTCTGGCAGTCGAAGTATTTTCGCCAACCGAAAACGATCTGACGGTTAATTTCTGGGACTGGAACCCCGCGCCGCCAGATAAGCAGATGGGAATATTTCGCGACGTCGAGATTTCCAGCAGCGGGCCGGTGGCGCTCCGTTACCCGACGGTGGTTTCGAGAGTCGATTCACCGGGTAATGAAGCCGCACACCTGACCGTCACTGCCCTGCTGAACAACGCGACCCAGCAGCCCGCCCACGGCACGCTACGGGGCAGAATTGAAAATGTCGACGTCGCACAGGAGATTGATCTCGCTCCAGGTGAAACAAAAGATGTAGTCTTCTCTCCCGCCAGTTTCCGCCAGCTCAATCTTGACCATCCTCGGCTGTGGTGGCCGGCGCAAATGGGCAAGCCTGAGCTCTACGAACTCAATCTCGAATTTGAGGTTGACGGGCGAGTCTCCGATCGGGCCGAAACCAGCTTCGGCATCCGCGAGATCACGTCCGAGCTGACTTCCACCGGTGGCCGGGTTTTCTCTGTCAACGGCAAGAAAATCCTCGTTCGCGGCGGCGGCTGGTCCATGGATATGCTGCTCCGCGAAAACAACCAACGCATGTGGGACGAACTCCGCTATGCCCAGGACATGGGGATCAACACCATCCGCCTCGAAGGCATGCTGGAAAACAAAACGTTCTTCGATCTGACCGACCGCCAGGGAATTCTGGTCATGGCAGGATGGGTGTGCTGCTCTCACTGGGAGCACTGGGCGAATTGGAAACCACAGGACTTCGTGATCGCCGAACAGTCGCTGCGCGACCAGATCTATCGCCTGCGCAGCCATCCCAGCCTGATGCTGTGGATGAATGGCAGCGATAACCCGCCGCCGCCGGACGTGGAACAAACGTATTTGAAAGTCGAGCATGACTCGCTATGGCCCAACCCGGTGGTACCTTCAGCCACAGGAAAGGATGCTTCTGCCGTCGGGGTAACTGGCCTGAAGATGAGCGGCCCTTATGACTACGTTCCCCCCGGATATTGGCTACAGGATTCGTTCTCTAACCTGGCTGCTCGCGTGCAATGCAACCCCGACGACACTCCCGGCTGCGGCGGCGGATATGACCTCAATACCGAAACCAGCGCGGGGCCGGCCGTGCCTCCGGTGGAAAGCATTCGCGCCATGCTGCCCAAAGAGCATTGGTGGCCGATTGACGACTGGTGGAACTTCCATGCTGGCGCACACGTGTTCGCGGACATTCACCTCTTTGCCAACGCTTTGAATGCGCGTTACGGCACCGCCGCCGGCTTGGAGGACTTCACCTTCAAGTCACAACTGATGGCCTACGAGGGCGTTCGCGCCATGTACGAGGCCTACAGCCGGAACAAATATGTTTCCACCGGCGTGATTCAGTGGATGCTGAATAACGCCTGGCCATCGACCATCTGGCATTTGTACGACTACTATCTCCGGCCAGGCGGCGGATACTTCGGTGCGAAGAACGCGAATGAAGCGCTGCATCCTCTCTATGGCTACGACGATCACGCAGTTTGGGTGGTGAGCAGCCAGTATGTGGATGCTCGCGGACTCAAACTGACCACCAAGGTTCTGAACCTTGACATGACGGAGAAGTTCTCGCGGGAGACGACGCTTGACGCTCTTGCCGACAGCACCAGCCGGATACTCACATTGCCGGAGATCTCCGGCCTCAGCCCAACGTACTTCGTCGCGCTGCGCCTGCAAGACTCCGGCGGCAAGCTCGTGGGATCGAATTTCTACTGGCTGTCCACCAAACCGGAAACCCTCGATTGGGACAAGTCAAATTGGTACACGACTCCGACTCTTTCCTACGCAGACTTTACCGCGCTCTCCCGGTTGCCCAAAGTGCAGCTAAAGGTCACGAGTCGCACCGAGCGCAAGGGAGAAGAAGCCGTGACTCACGTCGTGGTCGAGAATCCGAGCAAGAGTCTGGCATTCTTCGTGCGACTCAAGGTGGACAAAGGCCTCCACGGGGACGAAATTCTGCCAATATTGTGGGAGGACAACTACATCTCGCTGCTCCCCGGTGAGAGGCGGGAAATCAGCGCCACCTACCGGACGAGTGCCTTGGGTGCTGCCCAACCTCGCATCGAAGTGAGCGGGTGGAATGTGGCTCCCACGGAATAGTTCGTCACTCTTCCGGAGGCAGTTCGAAATCAATCAAATTATCGCGGAAGCCGCGAGTCTTCACCGCGCCGAACGCAATACCCAGTCCCATCCAGATCGCGCCGAAAATCAGAGCTGTGGGACTGAGGTTCACCCACAGTGCGAAACAAATGACGAACCCCAACACCGGCGGCAGCAGATTACTAAGCTTTTTGTTCTCGTCATGCAGATAGTAGCGAACAAAGGCCGCGAGGTTGACCCCCATAAAAGCGATCAGAGCGCCAAAGTTGAGCAAGTTCGCGCCCAGTTCGTAGCCGCTGGTCGCGGTTCCCAGACTGGCGCTGGATCCCCTGGAGAAAAAGCGGGCCAACAGCGACGGAACCGCCGCCACCCATGGCAGAAAAAAAGCCCCAGCCAGCGCCAAAGCGCCCACAAAAAGCACGTTGTTGCGGGGGACGTGCCGCTTGGGATCCACCGCGCCAAAAAAAGACTTGGGCAGGGCGTTGCTGCGCCCCATCCCGTACAGCAGACGCGCAGCGCCCAGTTGCGCCCCCATGCCTGAGCCGAAATTCGCCACCAGCAATGTGAATCCCAGGATGGCAAACATGGGCGCCCATGCCCGTCCAGCTACGAAGGTAAAAGCCGTGTCCATGTTGGGAAACGGTTCGCTGGATGGCCAGATCAGCTGCGCCGCGTACACCTGAATTGCCGACAAAATTCCGATCACCAGGCAAGTCAGGACGGTTGCCAACAAAATATTGCGTCGTGGATTCTCTGCCTCTTCGGACAGGGTCGAGATCCCGTCGAAACCGATGTAGGTGAGAACCGCGATTGATGTTCCGCCCAGCACCGCTTTCGTGTTCCACAACTGCGGATCATAAAAGGGCTGGGTGAAGAAGCCCGCTCCGTCGTGAGGGTGGCCGAAAATGTAACGCGCAGCGGTCACAAAGAAGATGGTGATCACTACGCCCATGCCCGCTGCCAGAGCAGTATTCACGCGCGCCGAGGTCTTGACCCCTTGAACATTCAGGGCGGTGAACACTAGGGCGAAGAACGTCGCCCAAACACCGTAGGAAATTCCAGGTGCGAACACGTGCGCCTGTTGGCTGCACCAGATGATGCAGATCATGGGATTGAGCATATAGTCCATCACCATGCTCCATCCGGTTACGTATCCGAGCGCGGGATTGATTTCCTGCCCAACGTAAGTAAATGCCGAACCAGCGCTGGGATACGCCCGCGCCATGCGGCCATAGCTGATGGCGGTGAACAGCATCGCCACCATCGCAATGAAAATGGTGGTGACCACGTGGCCATGGCCGCGGTCGCGCAGCACGCCGAACACCGACATGGGCGCAACCGGCTGGATGACGATGACGCCGTAAAGGATCAGGTCCCAAAGAGTGAGGGTGCGCCGCAGGCGAACAGGAGCGGGAGTGGTTGCCATCTCGGCGTATTGGATTACGCCTGCGCGAAACTGTCAATATTAAAACGATTTCGCAGGTGCGTATCAGGGCACGACTTCAGTCGTGCCGAACGCGCAGACTCAAGCCGGCCTTCAGGCCCCGCGGTCTACGGATTTGTCCCGTAATCAAACCCATACCCCCGCGGCTCATGCCCCGACATGTACCGCGTGTTGTATTCGAGAAGATACTTCAAGTGTTCGTCATCCAACGGGAACGACTTCCCCGGATACGGATACGTGCCCATATCGCGGAACGGCAATGGATCGACGTGGGTCCAGTCATAAGAATAAAAGTCCATGTCTTTTTCGTATCCGTTGGCCAGGAAGAAATAATCCCGTGCCCATCCGCTCGGCAGCGGCGGCAGGCTGGCGAGATCGAAATCCAGAGCAACTTCTTCTCCCGATCCAAACACAACCAGCCGGTCGTCGAAATCACGCACCAGCGGCAACACGTCGCCGTAGCGTGTGTAATTGCCGGCGGGATGCGTGTAAGGCCCGGTCGCACTCGCCTGTTCATAGATGTACTGCACATTGCCCGGAGGTTTGCCCTCGATCTTCAGCGGAAATCCATGGAAGCGGAGATCAGCGTGGACGAGCGGAACCCAAGTCGTACGGGAATCTTGGCTCTGATCAGCGCGGTCAATCAGAATGTCGTCCCAGTAAACCTGCGCGTTGGTCCAAATTCGGATGCGTTCGGTACCGCGAGGCAATTTGTCGGTCAGATCGGCCGTTATGGTCCGTGGGCCACCGGCAGGAAAACCGAAATCGTCGGCGACACGCGTCCATTTACCATCGGCACCGAGCGCTTTCACGTACGGCGCGACCACAGGAATCCCTGCTTGATTGGCCGCGTACATGGCCGTAGCGCTGTAGTATTCAACCTCACCATGCATCAACAACCACAGCGGGCCTCCGTCGTAGGGCTGGCCCAAGTCGAGTTCCAGGCTATGCAGTTTGGTGAAGCCCTCAAACGGGAGCAGCTCCAAATCGCCGATATAGCGGTGCGCCAGCAGATCCGGCAAGAGATCGTGCCCATGCTCATCCCAGGCGCCGGCAGGAGGGCGCGCGTCCCGGCTGAAGACAATTTTGAAGGGCGGATAAGGCGGGTCGGTGGCGAAATATTCGTTGGGATAGACATCGAACTCGGCGGGATGATCCACTGCGAGAAGCTGCGCCTGATCGAGATACACCGACTCTTCCAGCGGCTCCATGAAACGGAAGCTCAGCTTGCCACCTTTTTCGCGGATCGAGTTGCGATCGATCTTGATGTATTCCGTGGGCCGCGCAATGTTGCGTTGCCCCGGTCGATACCAGTGTCCCAGCGCGCCCGCGCCGATCATGTCCGCGACCAGCGCGTAGTGCGTGCCATCCCAAACGAACAGCGTGGGACAGGATCCGCCACGGCGGTCGATCTCCATAAACTTATGTTCGCGGTCGGCCGCGACTTCGACTTCGTCCTGCAAAACTCCCGTAGGCCAGAGCATGCGGACAACATCAGCCTGCTTCGCCTGGCCAAGTCCGACCGTGAGTTGCAAAGAATTCTGGCCAAGATAACCGGATGACCCTGCGATCTCGAACTTCTGTCGGTTGCCTCCGGCGAATACTTCGACCTTGGTCCCGATCGCGCTCTTGTTGTCGGCTAGGCCAGTGAGATTCAAGCGCAGCCAGTGATTCTGATTGGCGCCTTCATTGCGCAGCAGCACAGCCGGGCCGTGATTCTGGGTGATGAGCAGGTCAGTGGCACCGTCACCGTCGTAGTCAGCAGTGACAATGGCACGAGGATCCTTCAAACCGATTTTGTCGAGCCCGACCTCGGCGGTGATATCTTTGAATCCGTCAGGGCCCAGATTGCGGAAAAGCTTCACCTCGCCCTTGCCCTCAGCCGTCTCGCCGACAGCGACGATATCCACCCAGCCGTCGTTGTCGTAGTCGATCGCGGCGATGCCCCAGGTATGAGACAAATCGGTCCGAGGCAGGCTAGCCCGTTCAAAATCATGGCCAGCGTCGTTTCTCCAAAGAGTCACCCCAGGCTGAGGAGAGCCGGAGAACACAAGGTCCATCCAGCCGTCATGGTCGAAGTCGAGCACGGCGAGACCGAGCGTGAGTTCTGGTTCGGCAACCGGCCAGAAATGATGCGTCAGGAACTTCCCTTCTCGTGGGTTTTCAAACGCCAACGGCGGCTGTACAAATTGTGCGACTACAAGATCGACTGCGCGGTCATTGTTATAGTCAGTGCCCACCGCGGCAGTGCCTCCCACATCGCCCGACAGCCCGGCCGCCGCGGTGACATCGGTAAAAGTTCCATTTCCATTATTGCGCCACAGCACGTTCCATCCGCGAGTGGGTCCTATAGATGAATATCCAGCGGTCATCGGAATGACGCCACTGGTTCGGCTGACATACAGATCCAAATCGCCGTCGTGGTCATAGTCAATGAATGAGAGGCTGTTGTTGAAGCCCTCGCTCCTTATTCCCGCAGCTTCCGTTGCATCTTTGAATGTTCCGTTCTTTTCGTTATGCAGAAGGAGCAGATGGCCAGTGAAACTCACTGCTAAATCAGTAAAACCGTCGTTGTCGTAATCACCAGCCGTACAGCCGATTCCATGGAGCGCGGGGTCAAGTCCAGCCTTCCGCGTCACATCCTCAAATCTGCCATTACCCAGATTGTGATACAGCGACATTCCGCCTTCTTTGCCGTTGTCCGGAAGAAAGATGTCCGGGCGGCCATCATTGTCGTAATCCAGAAAACACGCACCTGGGCCAAGGTTGGAGCCCACCTCATTCCGTTGTGAGGCAGCCGCCTTTGTGGCCAACTCCGCCTTCTCCGTCACATCCACAAACCGCACCTTGATCTGCTTTGGCACTTTCTCTGGTGCTAACGCAGACTCTTCCGCCAGTGAATACTTTCCCTGCTCGCCGTAAGCCAGGCTGATCGGCACGCCCAACTTGTTCTCTTTGATGTACTGGAAGCGCACCAGATGCTCGCGGGCATGGGTCAAATCACCCGACTGCTGATACGCGCGTGACAGCCCAAACTCCGCCGAAGCATGCTGCGGATTCAGCTTCAGTGCAATTTGAAAAGCGTTGATTGCCCGTTCATACTGCTTGCCCTGCACATAGACTGAGCCGAGGAAGTACCACACGTCGGCGTCGTCCCCGATGATATCGAGGACGTGATGGAATGCAATCGTGGCAGCATCCACATCGCCGCTATTCTTGAACAGCAACCCGAGGTTGTACCAGGCGTGGGGATCGTTGGGATTCTGCCTCACCGCCTCCTCCAGCAGCGGCCGAGCGGCATCGACCTTGCCCAGATTCAGCAACGCAATCCCTTGATTGAGCCTCGCAATCTGGAGCTTCGGATCGAGCGCGGCAGCATCCGCGAAGGCTGCGAGTGCCTTTTCGAAAAGTTGCTGATTCATGTAGGCAGCGCCGAGGTTGTTCAGGTGCGCTGCCTGGGCTGGTGTGGCGTCCGCACGCTTCTGCGGAGAGGCAACAGACACTAGCGTGCACGCTGCCAGGATTCCGGCAAGAGAGATTGCAATTCGTGGCGTCATGCGAGAACCAGTTAACCACAGAGGCCACAGAGGAGCACAGAGGTTTCTAGCGCTACTTCCTCTGTGATCCCCTGTGCCCTCTGTGGTTATCGCTTTTTGACAGCAGGCAGCGAGTAAGGCCGCCGGGCCACGATTCCCTTCCCCTCTTGAATCGTGATGGTCTGACCTGCGGCCACGTCTGCCAGCTTGTCGATCTGCCCACTGGGCCATTGCACTTCGACTGCGTCAGCTTGGTCTGCTGCCCCGAGTCCGAACGTTAGCACCAGTTCGCTCTGTGACAGATAACTCGAGCCACTATGCACCATCTGCCATTGCACATCTTTCTTCTGGCCAACCGCCCCAGAAGTCACGCGCACCGCCCCGCCGATGCCATCGCGATTCGACTTGGTCCCAACCAGCTTCACCCGCAAACTGTGATTGCTGCCGTCTTCGTTGTGAAACAAGTATGCAGGACCGCCGTTGGTAGTAAGCAAAACATCCAGCGAGCCGTCGTTGTCAATGTCAGCATAAGCCGCGCCGCGTGCGACTTTGGGACTGGCAAATGCCGCTCCGAGTGCTTCTGTTACTTCCTCAAACTTCCCTCCGCCAAGATTGCGAAACACATGCGGCGGCTCGGCATACTTGACTCGCTTTTGCACGCGTTCGATCTGCTCTTCAATATTGCCGTCGGCAACAAAAATATCGGGCCAGCCGTCATTGTCGTAATCGAAAAAGAAGCAGCCGAATCCCAGCGTGATCAGCGTAGCGCGACCTACTTCTGACCGTGGCGCTTCGTCGACAAACAAGCCGTTGCCTTCGTTGTGATAAAGCGACAGCATCTGGTTCGCGAAATTGCTGATGATGATGCTCGGGCGGCCGGAGCGATCGTAGTCCGCAGCATCGACGCCCATGCCGGCACGGGCTACGCCGTCTTCGCTGAAGCCAACGCCCGCTTCAATTCCCTTTTCTGCGAATGTTCCGTCGCGCTGGTTGAGATAGAGCTTGTTGGGCTGAGTGTCGTTGGCCAGCAGAATATCCGGCCAGCCGTCGCCGTTGTAATCTAGAATTGCGACGCCTAGGCTCTTGGAAGTCGAATCGTAGAACTTTGCCTCCTCGGTGGCGTCTTCGAATTTTCCATTGCCCAGGTTGTGCCACAACCGAGCCGAGCTTCCCTTATAGGATTCCGGTGTGCAATAGGATTTGTGAACCCCATCGAGCGTGCAGTAGAGATCACTTTTCTCCGACCACTGCACGTAGTTTGCGACCACGAGGTCGAGCTTGCCGTCGCGATCGTAATCCAGCCAGGCAGCGCTCGTGGAGAACCCCTTCGGCCCCCACAATCCGGCGGCTTTGGTAACGTCGGTAAAAGTGCCGTTGCCGTTGTTGTGAAACAGGCGGCTCTGACCGACAGCAGTGATAAAAAGATCGTCATAGCCATCGTTGTCGTAGTCGCCCACGGCGACGCCCAGACCGTACATCGGAACCGCCAGCCCAGCCTTCTGAGTGACATCGGTGAACGTGCCATCGTGGTTGTTGTGATAGAGCTTGAGCGTCGCCGCACCGGACTTCGCGCCAGACTTGGGATGTGCGGGCCAATCTTCACCATTTACTAATACGATGTCAGGCCAGCCGTCGTTGTCGTAGTCGATGAACGCGCATCCCGGCCCCATAGTTTCGGGAAGATACTTCTTCCCAAATGCGCCATTATTGTGGATGAAACGAATGCCGGCTTTTGCAGTAATGTCGCGAAATTGGATGGACTGGGAGTGCGCAGAACTGCCGAGCACCACTGCCCATATGAACGCGACGGACCACCGCATTACTTTGCCCCCCCCGCGGCCACATGAAAATCATCTGCGACCGGCAACGGCACCGACACATGCTCATGAATTGCCTGGCGCTCGTTGTTGTCCTCGGGATTGAGTTGGCGGTACGGGCCAGTAATGGCTTGAGCTGCCTCGTCCGCCTTGAAGCGAAGGTAGCGAATCTGGTGCTCATGCGCCCGTGCTTCGGCCCCCAGGCCGCTGTAGCAGAGCATCAGGTTGTAGTGTGCCTGCAAGTCTTCGGGATCGATGGCCAGAACGCTTTGCAGCACTGCCACGGCTTCTCCATATTTGCGTTGCAGGAAAAGAATGTGGCCTAGATCATTCAACGCAACACGGTCACGAGGATATTGGGCCAGGACCTCGCGCAACTGCTGAGCCGCCTCGTCGTAACGTCCCTCGCTGCGCAGAACCTTGGCATAGAAGAAGTGGGCACGGGCCAAATACGGGCTCATCGATAAGGCTTTCTTCAGCACAGTCCCGGCACGATCCATATCGCCTTCCTGCACCGCCACTCGGCCGAGGTTGACCCAGTCGTCGGGATTAGCGGAATCTACTTCGGTTGTTTTCTCAAACGCCGCCCGGGCCGCTTTGAGATCACCCTGCAAGAAAAGCCCAATGCCGTAGTCGTTCCAGCGTTGCCAGTCAGCGGCTCGCAAGACTGTCTTAGCCTCGGGCGTCGGTGCGTTGTGCGGCGTGACACTCAGAGTAACTTCATCCTCGGCAATAATCACAATCGGCAAATCCGGGATTTTCTCTTCCTTGGCTGACACCCCCCGCTGCGAACCCGTAAACGCAAACTTGCGATCATCGTAGTCAGCCGTGACTTCGCCCGCCGCCTCCGGAACTCCGGCAAAAGAGAACTGAGTGTTCCACCACGAGAACTTGCGGTAACAAAGGCGTGCGTGGAGCGTGACTTTGTCCCCAGCGTTCTGCGGAATCTGAAGGCGATAGTGGACTGTGTCGGCGGCTCCCGGAGGGATCAAACGAACATAGACAACGGTACGTGTAGCCCAGGCGTTGCGTTTATTGATGCGGTTGCCGTGGGCGTCGAGTTGCAGCGAACGATAGAAATGCGCACCCTTCTCGACCGGGCCCCTGCCGCCGTCCTCGACCATGCCGCTCCAGAATATGGTCTGGCCTTTGTCATCCGTGGCTTTCAGTTCAAGCCAGGTATCGTAGGCATCGACGGTGCCGCCGGGGAAGAAGTGCCCAACCTTCTTTATGCGCACAACCACGTCCACGCGCACGGTGTCTCCCCGGCGAACCGCTGCTTGCACCCGATTCAAGGGGGCAGTTAGAGGAGGGACGTCACCTTCACCGGCCGGTGCAACTTTGGTCTCGGCTTCTTCCCCCACAGCAAAATTCGTGGACAACTCAGGCTGGCTGGAAACGCCGGGTTGTGGAGTACCCGGCTCGCGCGAGAGTGCAAATATATCCACGCTCAGGATATCGTTCTTCAGGAAATCTTCGGTGGCTTTGAGTTGCTCGGCGTCCTCGTTCGCAGTCGGCAAAGCCGTGTTTGCTCCGGGAAAGCGATGCGAGTGAACCAACCCGCCGGTGTTCCCGAGATCCGAAGATCGCGTAAGCGGCATGTGGCAATCCGCGCACTGTGACGGCTGTTGGGGATAATAAAACGACCGCGCACCCTGACCTGAAACCCCACTCGCCTGCCAGTTGTCGTATTCATTGAAGCCGCGAACCCAGCGGTAGTGGTTCACCGGAACATCCAGATGAACTTTGTGACAAGTGGAGCAGAACTCAGCCGTTTGCTCTCGCATGAACGGCTTGAGAAATACCCGCCGGTGCGGCTCAGGATTCAGCTTCACCAGGAAATCGTGGAAAAAGCGGGCGAGTGGATTCGTGTCTGCCGCCATTTCATGCAGCTTGGGATACTCCAGATAAAAGTCACCTTGCCCCATGGTGCTTTTCACCGCGGCGATGGAGTGGCACATCATGCAGCCAAGTCCAGCCTGAGATTCCGGACGATGGACAATCTGCTTGATGGGCGTATCCATCAAGCCGCTGTAAAGCACAGCAGGATCGTGGCATCCACCGCACCATTTCGAGGGCCGCGTGCCCACCGTGTCCTGCATATACTCGATGCTCTTGCGGTACCACTGATTGTTGAACGACGAAAAATGATGCGCCGAACTGAACCACTGGTTGTAGATGTCCTCGTGACATCGCTTGCACGACTCCGATTCCATAAAGAACTTGCTGGGAATCTTCTGCCCGCCGAAAACCTGCGCGGAACTGGGAAAGAATGGTCCGCTGGGGCCGTCGCCCTCCCCGTCCATGCTGGCGGGAGGCATGGCGGGATTCGCGATGCGCGCTTGATGGCGCCAGCGTGACTCTCGCAGATAGCGAGCACCTGCGACGAGCAGCCCGATTAGAACCAAGGAGGTCGCGTAACGAAAGAGCGTTCGCCAGAATCCCCGGGCCAACCACCCGCGGGATCCGGCCCACTTAGCAACCAGAACCCCCAGCCCTGCCAGCGACAAGGCAATGTGCACATACATCCGGGGCCATTCGGTCCGCGCCGTGCCGGTCTTGATCAGAACCAGTCCTGCGAGCGCGCCCCCTCCGAGTAGAATCCAGCCCAAGCGGGAAGGAGGACTTAAACTTCGCAACTGGAGAGCAAGAAATACCAGCAAGAAAAATGTCGCGGCAACGCCACCCAACGCATGCAGCAGAACGACCCCGGCATAGAAGATGTTAGGCTGAGGAAACGCGTAGAGGTAAGCGGCCGAGACGGTCAAGAATGCGAGCAGCCAAATGAGGGCATGGCCCTGAGTCAATTTCCGAAACCGTGGTTCCTCTGTCATTTCGTGAAACGATTCAATGGAGTTCGGTGCGCACAGTATAAACGGAGAAGAACCCAGGATCGGCGGGAGGCGGGACCTAATCGCGTCCTAGATGGAAACCAACGAACGGGAGCGCCGCGACTTTCGCGGCGGCAGAAGAACGCGCACCGCGTCCTTCCTCTTAGCATGGCGGCTGGCGAACCATTGGCGGAGACATTTCTGCGACGCTGGTGTAAGGCGAGAGAAGAATAAGCCTGCGCGCCCAGTCTCGTCCGCCCATATAACTTCGCCGATGGCGTGCACAGTCTGCGCCGTGCCGGGCAGAACGAAACGCAGCGGTACACTCTGGGCCTGGGACAAGGGTTCGGGCGCCTGCAATGCCAACCCCTGTTCGCTGAGGTCGCGCAGCAAGGCCGGCACCGTTGCGCCCGCCAGTTGCAGATGCACCAGTGCTTTTACGTTGTCGCGGGGCGAGCGCCGTCGGTCGCGGCGCATGAATTGTTTCGCGTCCCACAAAGACTGGGCCACGTCCCCGGTTTTCAGCGGCTTGTACAAAACGAATTTGATTCCAGCCTGAAACGCTCCGCTGACCGGTCCCAGTTGGGTGACCAGCGCCACCACTAACGGTGGCTGCTCAGAGCGGGCGAGGCGAATCATCTGGGCAACTTGGGCAGCGCCGGGCTGATCGAAATCCAGAACGATGGCCGAGTATTGGCACTTCATCAGCGGTCCCATAGCACGCGCACATGAAGGACAAACTTCCGCCCCGATGTCGAGCTTCGCAAGTGCCGTGGTAAGGCAGCTCAGACTGGCCGCATCCTGCGAGATCAGCAACGAGTTCAGCTTCATCGGGCTAGCCTATGCGGCAGGTTTCATCCCGCAAAGTAACAGCTGTAATCTTCCTGCGGTTACTCGAGAATCGCATTTCCCGATATGGACCGCAACGCATTTTGGACCTCCGGGTTGAAGTCGGGAAGCCCCTTGCGAGGTAGAAAACGCTCCCCACAATCGCCGCCTAAGCATCATAGATACACTGAGATAGCACGCTCCGCAGCGGGCCGGGTTCTTTCGTAACCTGCCCACCGGACCTGCTCCGCCATATTCTGGGGATAGCATGGCCAAGTCTGTTCACCCAAAGAAGATCAACCGGGCGCCCCGCGTGAAGCTCGGGGGCACAGTGTTATTTCTGGCACGCCTCGAAAACGGCCGCCAACTCCGAGGCAAGCTGCATCAACTTTCCACCACCGGCGGTCTTCTGCAGTTGGAGAAACCTCTGGACGAAGGCATCAAGGTGGAAGTGATTTTTCACGTTGGGAACAGTACCGTCCGCAGCCAGGCGCGAGTGCTATTTCCCATGTGGGCCACGCAGGGCTACCTGCAACCGTTCGAGTTTGACCAGCTCAATGAGTCGGAGCGCTCCTCACTGCAAGCGAATCTGCAAAAAATGTTGATGGGCTCGGCTGCCACCGCTGCTCCCGCGTTCGATGAAAACACGGAAGAAGCCGCGTCGGTTCCGGATTCCACTCCCGCGTCGTAAGCCTCAACTTTCTCCGCTGTCCCACCCGGCATCTCCATTCCGATAAAATGTATTGCATTGTCAGCGATAGGAGGCGGCCATGGCCCATCAACATCCCCCTCGTTTTCTGCGCATTGTCGACGATGCTAGAAAGCGCGTCCGCGAGACCACGGTGGACGAGGTAAAGTCGAAGCTCGACAAAGGTGACAAGTTCCTGCTGATTGATGTCCGGGAAGACAGCGAATACGCCAAAGATCACCTGCCGGGCGCGATTCATCTGGGCAAAGGAATCATTGAGCGTGACATCGAGGAACGAGTTCCCGACCTCGACACGCCCATGATCCTATATTGCGGCGGCGGCTTCCGCTCCGCCCTGGCCGCGGATAACCTTCAGAAAATGGGTTACACCCAGGTAATTTCAATGGACGGTGGCATTCGCGGATGGCGCGAAAAAGGATTCCCGCTGATTAAGCCCTAATAGGGTCAACTTTCCAGGCCTTGAATGTTCTAAAAGTACTTCGGTAACTTGATGACCCCGCCACAACAGGTCACGATAGTGACATTGCACCCGGAGATTACTCCGGGTTGGGCATGGGCTTAAGACCTTATGGCGGGAAAAGTGAATTCGACTTCGGGAGCGGCAGCCGCGCCGGCACGAGCCAGCAAGTCTGCTGTGGAATCTGCGCTGGGACAGGCTGACACTCCGGAACAATTCCGCACTGCGGTGTCGAAGTTCTTCGGCGTGCGCCCCAACGAAGTCGCTCTGTTGCGCTTGGAAAAAGGGCTGCTGAAATTCGTCTTTCCCGACCAGTTGAAAACTGCCGGGTCGATTCCAGTTTCCAGTTCGTCCTCGGTGGCTGCGCATACTGCGTCCACCAAGAAAACAGAACTATTCAACACTTTCGCCAAAGTTAAGCACGCCCGGGTGTTCGAAACCGTGCGGCTGGGCACCACCGAGGAAAGCGACCACTCCGAGCAGACCTCCATCCAGAAACTGATGTCGGCGCCAATCCTTAACCCTCAGAAGAAAGTCTTAGGCGTAATTCAGATTTGCCGCAAAGGATTTGATCTGGCCACGTCCGGCCCGGATTTCACGCTCGACGACTTGCAGCAATTGGAAGGCGCCGCCCGAGTCGCAGCCAATCTAAGCTTTCTGCAAGAAGCCTCCGGCAAGTAGGGGCTCTCACCTTTCGGCCTCTAGAGGCCATCTCTCACAAACGCTTCAATGGAACACCGCATCCGGGATTCAGGAATGCCAGTGTCGAGAATCGGCCCGTTGAGATTCGTCAGGCGCCGGGGCATGGAGTTCGCGCTCGGACAAAAGCACGGCATTGTATGAATATTAGGCAGGCCTCTCGCCACTATGTCGTTCATTCGCAACGATCCACCATGAGCTGAATTTTATTCTTGACACCTTTAGGGGCGAGGGCCACACTGGCTGCGCCAGATCGGTTAAAGCATTCGCTTCGTCCCACAGTGCTGGTCGATCTTCCATTCTCTCCACTCATAGACGACGTTCTCACGCTAGCCGTTTATTTCTGGACCGCCCCAGGGGAGTAGAAAGTCATGAAAGCTCGAATCGCCCCGTTCGCAAATCTTTCCGCCGTGGAGGCATCCAAAATGTTCCGTTTCGTCCGTTCCTTCTCTCTGCTGTTCCTAGCTGGATCTCTGGTGTTGCTGACTTCTAGCGCCGAGGCGCAAGACGTGACAACTTGGCACTACGACAACAACCGCACCGGCTGGCAGCAGAACGAAACGACGCTCACACCGTCCACCGTGCTCGCTGGCTTCGGCAAGGTTTTCCAGTACACCGTATTAGGCGCGGTTTTTGCGCAGCCGCTTGCGCTAAGCGCTGCGACCGGCATGAGCGGCTGTGGTACATGCGACGTGGTTTTCATTGCGACCGAAGAGGATAAGCTGTACGCGTTCAACGCAGCCTCGAACACGCAGCTTTGGAGCACAGATCTCGCCGCCAACGCCGGTGGCACCTACGTCGATTGCTCCATGCGCATGACCCCGCCTTGCACTAAAGGCGTGGTGATCTTCCCCAACATTGGGGTCACTGGAACGCCAGTCATCGATAGGACCGGAGGTATTCTCTACGTGGTATCGTTTGTTCTGCTCGACTTCTATCCTGGCGATGTGCAATATTTCTTGCACGCAATTAACTACAAGACGGGAGCCGAGATGTCGGGCAGCCCATATCTTATTCACCCCACGGCCTCGGGCCAGGCGCCCACCGTCAAATGCACCTCCACGACGGGCAACGGAACACTCACTTTCGATGCGTCAGAGCACTTTCAGCGGGCCGGCCTGCTGTTACTGCCCAGTGGCAACCTTGACGTGGTCTATGTTGCGTTCGCCCCCGCCGACAGCGAAGTGGAGAATGGTTGGCTCGTTAGTTACACCTATAACGTGACCGGCGGATTCTTTACTACGCCGGCCCCGACGGCGACCCTCAATGTCACTCCGCACGGCAGTGGCGGAGGAATATGGATGGATAGTGCCGGACTGGCGTCCGATTCGACCTCCATTTTCGTGTCTATTGCCAATGGCAGCTACGGAGCGCCCGGCACCGACTTCAACTTCGGCGATAGCTTGCTCAAGCTGAATGCCTCGACCCTAGCGGCCCCGACCGCCACGACCGATTACTTCACGCCCGCTGACGTTTTCAGTTTCGCCAGCAATGTCGGTCGCTGCATCCAAGACGAGGATCTTGGCTCGGGAGGAGTTTTGCTCTTTCCGGACTCTTTCATAACGGGGCTCCCCCGTCTTATGGTGACCGCCGACAAGGAATCGAAGCTTTACGTGCTGAATCGCGACAACCTGACGGGTTTTAACTCATTAGGCGACCTCATCGTTCAGGAGCTCCAGACGCCGCTGCTGCCGAACGGGCAGGTGGAACTGGGACAGGGCTACTGGAGCACTCCGGCCTACTGGGAATGGATCAGCGGGAGCACAACTAAACGAGCGATTTACTACTCGGTAGACGCTACAGTGGCGGACCCTCAAGCAAATAACCCTCCCCTCCCGATGAATATGTACGTGCTAACCACGGTGGTAAGTCCTGGACCAGTTCCGAGCATCCCGAGCTACTCAACCGACACCGCATTCTGCGGGCACGGCGGCAAGCCTTCGGTTTCCTCCGCCACTACAAACTCGTATACTGGAGTCGCGAATACGGGAATCGCGTGGGCGATTGAGGACAATAACACCAGCAACCCGCTCAACCACAACTGTAGTGGTATCTTTGGATCGGCCATTTTGCACGCATACAACGCAACCAACCTTCAGGATCTTTACAGCAGTCCCATAATCGGGGCTACCGGTACTCCCGCAACGTTCGCTACTCCCGTCGTGTTCAAGAGTAGAGTGTATATGGGGACTAGAAGCGAGGTAGACGTGTTCGGGCTTTGTGGACAGCCAGGCTATCCCAACTGCGCGAACTAGGAGAAGAAGATGAAAACCGTAGTCCGAATTTTGATAGTGACTGCAGTCGCCTGCCTATTCGGAGGCATTGCTCAGGGTCAGTCCGGTCACCACCGGCACCAGGAATTCCGGTCCTTTGTTCCAAGCGCACCTGCGCCAGCGAATAGTGAACCGATCACCTGCTCGCCCGCGCCCTGCGTATTACCACCGACGCAAGCTTCTGAAGGGGGCGCTGAGGTGATCGATGCGCCTATCGCCGCTGATCCGCTAAATCCTAGGCACCTGTTGCTCGGCAGCCTAGATTTCAATTGTGGTCCTTCGACCTTCTCTGTGTTTCATTATTCGCAAGACGGGGGCGCAACTTGGGGTGTGCACTGCATGCCCGTGATCAACACTCCGCAACGCCAATACATACCCGGATTCGAGCCAATGGTTGGCTATGATTCGAATGGTGTCGCCTACATCGGCGACGAGTATGCCGATAACGCGGGCCAGCGATATGGTTTGGTCGCGCTTGAAAAATCCAGCGACGGGTTCAACTGGAGCAACCCAGGGATTGCTCTCGGTGGCCCCAACAACCACAGCCTGTTCTTTTATTCCGCGTTAGCGGTCGATGCGAGTGCGCACAGTCCGTATGCTAACAACCTCTATGTTTCAGCCGTGGTCCTGAACGAGCCCCGCCAAAGCAAGAACCAGATAGTTGTCTCTCACTCCAGTGACGGCGGTACCAGTTGGAAGACCGTGAACGTGGCACCAGTGCAGATCTCGCCCGCCGAAGACAACTTTACCGCCCTAGCCATCGGCAAGAATGGAACCGTGTACCTCACCTGGCTGTATTGCCCTGGTAGCGGGTCGGATGCGGGCTGCAACAACAGCCAAGCCTATGTAGTGTTCTCGAAGTCAGCCGATGGCGGCAATACGTGGTCCACCCCGAGCTTAATGACGATAGTGACGATGCCCCTTGATTGGACCTTGCCGAATACCAAGGTTTCAGTAAACAACTATCCTGCGATCAGCGTGGATAACAGCGACGGACCTTACGCGGGGAATCTGTACGTGGTGATGTACAACTGGACTGGCACATATCTGCGGGTACAGGTCATCCATTCCACCGATGGGGGCAGCACTTGGTCCAAGCCCGTGCCGGTAGCCCCGGCGAGTGCCAATCACGACCAGTTCTTCCCTTGGCTGTCTGTTAGTCCGATGGGGCTGGTCGGAGTAAGCTGGCTCGACCGCCGCAACGATCCCGCCAATGTCAATTACCAGGCATTCGCTGCCATCTCCACCGATGGTGGCCAGAGCTTTCGCTCGAATGTGCAACTCACCACCGCATTCTCCAACCCCAACGACAACAACGGGAGTATGGGAAGCTACACCGGAAACACCTGGGCCGGTCCGGACTTCATCGCTGCGTGGATGGACGACAGCAACAGCCAGTACCTGCAAGACGTAGTCGGCGGCATCCGCCTGCACTGAGTTTAGAAAGGAGAAAGATATGGAATGGACCACACCACAATTTGAAGAGATCACTTTGAACTGCGAAATCAATTCATACGCCAGCGCCGAGATGTAGCACGACGACCTTGGGTGGGCATCACCCTCCGCTCACCTGCCGCGCCCACTGCATCGCTTCCCAGTATTTCTCTGCCACTTCGCTTTCGCTGAGGTGCAACTGGCCAGCCAGCTCATGCGCGGTTTCCCACTGGCCAGACTCCTGCGCGATCATCAGTTGATAAAACGGACGCAACCGGCTGGGCCCGCCCAGCAACACCGCCTTGCTCTCCTGGTCCACGGGAACGTTCTCCAGCACGCGTGCCATCGGAATCTCGAGAATCGCATCCATCACCGACAACAGCCCCATCAGGAACAAGTCTGACTCCCCGGCTCCCACCGTAGGGGAGAGTAGTTCACAGAACCGCCCTCGCACCAGAGCCGAGAGCACCAGGTCGCTCGATTTGTTCTGTCCCGCCCCGAGCGTCGCCACCAGCCGGATCCACCGCCGCACTTCCCGCTCGCCCAACAGCGAAAGCGCGTGCCGGATAGAATGAATTTCCTGGCCGAATCCAAAAGCCGCCGAGTTCAAGTATCGCAAGAGACGGTAACAGAGCGACGCCTCACCTTTGATCACTTGCTCCACTTCGCGAATGTCCAACTCAGGCCGTGCCACCGCCTGCCACATGCGCAGGTAATTGAGCTGATTGGCCGGGATCTCATGCGTGCTCAGCATTTCCGGCCGGCGAAAGAAGTATCCCTGGAAATAAACAAACCCGGCTTTCTTCGCCGCCAGGAATTCTTCCCGCGTTTCCACCTTCTCCGCCAGCATGCGGCAGCGCCAGGGGCCATGCCGTTTCACCAACGCCGCCGCCTGCTCCGGCGGCGTGGTTCTCAAGTCAACCTTAATAATGTCCGCCAGATCGGTGAGCGATTCCCGAGGATCGTCCATTCCAAAATCATCCAGCGCGATCTGGTATCCGCCTTCCTTCAACCGCTGGCAGGCTGCTCTGACTACATCATCCGGCGGAATGCTTTCCAGAATCTCCACCACTGTTTGGGACGAGGGCAGCAGAGTGATGTAGTCTTTGAGCAGCACGTCACGGGTGACGTTGATGAAGGCCCGTCGCCCGTCACACAAGACATCCAGCCCCATCAGCAGGGACGTACTCAACGTACTGCGTGAAGCCGCGTCCGGATCCGGGTTGCGAAAGTAATCTTCCACGCCGTCCCGAAACGGCAGTTCATAGCCAAAGACTTTTTCATCGCTGGTCAGGATCGGCTGGCGCGCCACGAATCGGGTATTCGGTCTAGGCGCAGGAGAGGATGCGGGAGTAGCCACGCTGTAAATATCGGCAGCCGCGGCAGAAAGATTAGAAGCGCTACCGAAACGCCTTAGTTCTCCGTCACCGCCGGAGTACTGGGCTGCGCCGGCCGCGCCCGCGGCGCTTTAGTAGCAGGCGGCGCCGGCGCAACTGGCCGCACCTCCGCCACCGACGACCCCTTGCGAATCTCAATGGTTCCGTGTTCGTTGGTCACCACTACATGGGGACCACCCCCGCCGACCGTTCCCGTCGCCGTCGCCTGATCTTCCCGGTTGTCCACCTTCAACCCATCAAAGTCGGTTTCCACGTCACCGCCGCGCGATCGCGCATCCACCTGGAACCCGGCCTTGTCAGGAACATAAATCTGCACGTCCCCTTTGCGGTTTTCGAGCTGCACGCTGCCCAGCTTGCTCATGTGCAGTTCGACCGTACCGTCCTCATCCTGCAAGCGCACGTCGCCGGCGACGCCGGTCAGGCGAACGTCCTTGGCGCGGGTACTCAAACGCACCGGGCCAACCACGTCCGAAGCTGACAGATCCCCCGAATCCAAATCCAGGTCGCCATTCAGCCGGAAGAATTGCAGATCGGTACGCGAAGAGTGAAAAGTCACGCCTTGCGCCAGCCGCGACAGCTTCACGCTCTCCATAAACTCGCCATCCAGCCGGACCGCACCCTTGACGTCTTCCACGGAAACATCATTGGCGCGCCCCTCCAGCGAAACATCGGACGAAATCTGCGATACCCGCGCCGAGCTGCGTTCCAGAGTCAGGCTGACTTTCCCGTTGATGTCAGTCGCGGTCACATCATTGTGCTGCGCCGAAATCTGCACTTCGCCGTCCCGGCCCACGACGCTGACATCACCGTTGCGTGTCGAAATCGTCACCGCAGCCTTGCGCGGAATCTGGATGTCGAGATCGGTCGCGATGCCATGATCCCCCGCCGCTTGATTGTTGGCATTGAGCGTTACGACCCCTCCGCTCACGCTGATTGTCGGTTTAGTTCCCGCGTTCCATTTGTCAGCGTCACCCGCGTTATCCGCGTTGATCCGCTTGTGCACCGAAACATGAATCTGGTCGTCGTTCCCGACGCTGACGTTGACCGCTCCCCTGATGTCATTCACATGCAGAGCGCTGCCTGCGGGGAAAGCCTCCGCCAGCCGGTCCTCGTAGGTATACTTCTGCCCAAACAGTGTGAAGTCGCTGTCGTCAATGTCGATCTGATCGCGCAACTCTCCCCAGTTGAAGCGCGACGCCTGCGTCGCCAGCAATCCAAAAAATACCACCAGGATGATCAGAAAAACTCCGCCCGCGCCAATCCCCGAAGCCCGCACACCTTCCCGCTGCGCTGCCTGATACTCAATCAGCTTGATGATGCCGGCCACAATCAGAATCACCGGCCAGTAATGCGCAAACCAGTGCGCCAGATTTCCCCAGTTGAGCACTCCCATCGTGCCCAGCAGAAAGATGCCGCCTATCGCGATCAGAACGATCGGGCCCGACAACGAACGCCGATGCCGAATCGGAGGAACTTGCGTTGGGCTAGCCATTGTGCACCTCACTCACCGGCGGCTGAACCTCACTGCTACCCGCGCCGGTAGAACCCGGCATCGAAGGCGGAGGCGCCGTCGGTCCCTGCCGCTCCAGCAACTTGGTGACCCCAATCGCCAGCAGCAAGATCGGCCAGGTACGGTGCCAGCGCGGACCGCCCATGTCCTCGATCAGCGAAAGCACTCCCAGCGTCACCAGCACCACCGGCCCGGTCAATCCGCGCATCCGGTCTCTGTAACTGTAGATTCGATTGGAGTGAATCCATCCCCAGCGCTTGGCGAACAGCCAAAGTCCCAGCGCGATCGCCAAGAACGGCGCAATTCGGCCTACGCTGAACTCAAACACACCCATGTTTTGCAACAGGAAGAGTATGCCGAGCCCAATCAGCACCACGGCAGCCACTGGAATCTTGGCGGCATCCACTTTCTCTCCCGCGCCGAATGCCTGGCCCAGTCCCAGCGGATCAGGCGCAGGCTGACCGGCCGAGACTGCATGCGCCGTCCGCACTGCATCGATGATCTGCCATACATAGAAGAACGCAATGCCAATTCCGAAAAGCCAATCCAGGCTGTCCGAGTTGCTCGCGCCATAAACCAATCCAAAGAAAATCAGCAAATGAGCCAGGCCCTTGGCATACTGGCCGCAGTAAACTGCGCCCACGCCGAAAGGAAAGAATCCGGCCAGAATGCCAGCCACAGCCGGATTCGGCCCGGAACTCGGCGTCACTGGCGCCGAAGAAACCACTCCCGGCAACGTCGGAGTGATGGTTGGCTGCACTCCTGCTAACCGGTCAGCCAGACAGTTCTCGCAATAGATCACGCCTTTCACATCACGCGTGCAGGATGCGCACAACGGTTTTCCGCAAGTGCGGCAATAAGCCACTGCGGCAATATCGGGGTGGTTGGCGCAATTCATGAAATCCTCCTGAGTGTGGCCAGATTTGCGAACTCCACTACAGGCGGGTTATCAGAAAGACCGGCCAGCATTACCTGGCGCTCTCCCTGACTGTAGTTGCGTTGCTGCTTTTCATCGGGTTGTCCACTGGTATTGTCGTTCTTTGGGTTGTCCTTTTTCTGCGGAGCGGGTTCCGCAGGCGTGGTAGCGCGTTTGAATTCGCGCACACGCGATTCAATTTCATACACAAACCGGATGTTCTCGTAGTACTTCACCACCCGGCCGCTGGTCTCATAGTACGTCCTCTTAATCGCGCTCGGTCGTAGGTCAGCATGACGAACATCGCTCAACTTCACTCCAGCCAGGCTGAGCGAAATCGAGAGCGAGAAGAATGCCATTCCGAATGACATCGCAAAACGCGGCTGCCGGGCGACGTTGGCCACCGGACTGACCACCATCCGGCCCCATTCCGCCATCCGCTCAAACCACGACGCCCGAACCGGAACCGTCGCCGCACCGCGCATGCGCGCCGTATCGATGCCAACGGTCGCAGCCAGAATATTGTGCATCAGCATGGCCGGAGGCTCGACTTCCACCAGCTGTTCCAGCCAGTGCTTGCCGATCTCCGCCTCTGCCAGCAACGGCCCGCACACTGCGCAAGTCTTGCCGTGGGCCAAAAAGGCTTCCGCCTTGGGCCCAGTCAGCATCTTGTCGATGGCGTCGCTGAGCAACGCATCAAACTCGTTGCACTGCATATCGTTATGGGATTCCGCTGCCATTACATCACCTGTTTATATGTACGTTGGAGCAGGCGTGCAAGTTCCGCTCGCCCGCGGTTAATTCTCGATTTGACGGTCCCCTCCGGTACCTTTAGTACCGTGGCAATGTCACGATAGTCCATATCGTGTAAGTCCCTTAAAATCACTGCTTCCCGAAGGTCCGGGGACAGCTTCGTCAACGCCCGCTGTACCACTTCCCCCACCTGCTGGCTCTGCGCCCGCGTATCCGGCGTCGGAGCCAGATCCGGAATCCGCTCGCTCAACGGCATGGCATCCTCATGTTCTGACGCCGTCCCATCCAAAGATTCCGTCATCCGGTCCTGCTTGGTCTTGCGGAAATGGTCCACCAGCAGGTTGCGCGTGATGGTCGTCACCCAGGTCATGAACGCGCCGCGTTCCACATCATAGGTTTTCAACGTCCGGTACATTTTGATGAAGACTTCCTGCGTCAGATCCTGCGCATCATCCGCCGATCCCGCGAAACGATAGCAGATGTTGTAAATGCGCCGGTTATAGCGCTGTACGATCTCCTCCCACGCCACCGCATCGCCGGCAACGCAGCGACGAACGAGCAATGCAGCGATTTGGGCGTCTTCCAACCGGCACTCCCAGAAAACCTAGGCACTCCCGGACATCGACTCCACAGCATCCGGGCTCAACACCACACGACTGATACGTTATCGTGGCCCCAGAGGTTCTCAGAATGCCGGGAAACAAGGCATTGTAACAGCAGCCCAAAAAGGGCGAGTGAGTTGGTCGAACCGTCTCACAGAGTCTGCCAAGCCACTGATTCTACGGATGCCAAAATCATCTTCCGAACCCCGGTTTTGGAGTATCCTTGGTTTGTGACTGGTGACCTAAAGGAAATGGCTCAAAAGATGGCGCAGGCCGCCCGTGCGGGCGTCGCCATTGAGAGAAAGCGATTGCAAGAGATTCTCGCCGGGCGCCAGAAGAAGTCCGCTTCTCCTTCCCGGTGATTCGTCCCACGCTAACCTTCATTGCCGGAGCAAACGGCCCTGGCAAGACTACGTTGACCCGCTGGAACTCCGATATATTTAAAGAAATTCCACTCCTCGATCCTGATGCCGTAGCGAATACGCTCCAGACGCAGGCATCCGCGCTGTTTCCAATCGCAGCGGCACGCCACGTTCTCCAATCTGCGAAGGAGCACCTAAAGAATGGCGAGAGTTTCGTGGTCGAGACGACGCTGGCGGGAAGAAATTATCTGCGAATGACGCTGGAGGCAAGAAATTGTGGCTTCGAAATCGTGTTGGTTTACATCGGAACAGAGAACGTAGAGATCAACCTGGCTCGAATCAGGAATCGGGTATTGGCGGGAGGACACGATGTCGCACAGGAAGACGTTCAACGACGCTACAGCCGCAGCTTTGAAAATCTCCCAATCGCAATAAAACGTGCGGATCACACCATCCTGTTCGACAACTCTACGCAGGATGGCTATCGCCTCATAGCGATCCTGAGCACAACAGGAAATCAATGGTTCGAGCCAAAGCCGCCTTGGGTCACCTCTGCGATGTGATCCATCCTTTGCTTCTGCTCCGGTCAGATGAGGCCGTCATCTGCGCCCCTAATTCACCGTCAAACTAACCCGCGCGGTCACCTCAGCATGGTCCGCCTCGGCTGATGAGAATCATGCTGAGGTATTTGTGAGCGATTACTCGTATCGCAGCGCCACCATGGGATCGACCTTCGCCGCGCGCCGCGCAGGCACATAACCTGCCAATAAGGCGATAGCGCACAAAACCACCGCGACCAAGCCGAATGTAATCGGGTCGGTCGGCTTAACCCCGAACAGCATGCTCGCCATCAGTCGGGTCAATCCCAGGGCGGCGACGATTCCAATCGCCGTGCCGGCCAGCGCCATGCGCGCTCCGTCTTGCAGCACCATGCGCAGCACATCAAATCGCTGCGCCCCCAGCGCCACGCGAACGCCGATTTCCCGCGTACGCTGCCCGACCAGGTACGACAGCACGCCATAGATTCCCGTGCCAGCCAGCAACAGAGCCAGCCCTGCAAATGCGCCCAGCAGCAGGACAGAGAAACGCTGGCTGGCGATGGAGTCCGCCATCACTTGCTCCTCGGATTGGTTGTCGTAAACGATCATGTCCCGATTGCTCGCCAGGAGTTTCTGGCGAATCGACTCGAAAAAAGCTCCAGGGGCAAGCGGCGTTTTGGAGCGAACAAACACATTAAATCCCTGGGCGAGATCCTTGGTGTCAATGGGCCCGTTTTGCATGATTGGCCGGTACATCTCGGCTTGCAGGGGACGGCTGCCGTCGTCGGCGAGTCCCCACTGATTCACATGCCCCACCACACCAACAATCAGCAGAGGAACGACGCGTTGGTTGGAGTCGCTGTCGAATTCAAAAGTGCGGATGTGTTTGCCGATGGGGTCCTGGCCGGCGAAATATTGTTGCGCGAAGCTGGCGTCAATCACCACCACGCGCGCAGCGTTCTCATTGTCCTCGTCACTTAGGAAGCGGCCCCGAAGGAGGGGAATGCGCATGGTGTTCAGATACTCGGGTTCTACGATGTGATCCAAAGTCTGCTGAATATCCCTGGATCGCTCGGTGGGTAGCTCTTGCCCTTCGAGCAAAAAACCCCTCTCATTGTCGTATTCCATGGGCATATCGCCATCATGCAAGGACACGGCCTCAACTCCCGGCACACTATGGAGCGTCGCGCTGATTTGCCGAACCGCAGAGCGGATCGCATCCGAAGATTGATTTTTTAAAGAAGGCGGTGGCGTCACTGCAAAACGCGACAGGTTGCGCGGATCGAAGCCAGGATCGACTTTCCACAATTGCACCAGGGTGCGGCACATCAGCCCCGCGCCCACCAGCAGCACCAGCGCCATCGCCATTTCGCCCATCACTAGGGCAGACTGCATGCGTGTGCGGGGGCCGGAGATGGCGCGCCCGCTGTCCTTGAGGCTTCCACTGATGTCGGTCCGCGACATCCTTATCGCAGGCAACAAGCCAAACATGATTCCGGTAAGCACCGAAACCAAAATGGTGAAAAGCAGCACCCGAAAATCGATTCCGATTTCCTCGGCACGCGGAACCGTTTCCGGGATCGCCAAAAGCGCCGCGGCGGTTCCCCACTTCGCCAGAATCAGCCCGAACCCGCCGCCCAGCGCCGACAGCAGAACGCTTTCGGTAAGCAGTTGGCGCAGAATCCGCATCTGCCCCGCACCCAGCGCGGCACGCACCGAGAACTCGCGCTGGCGGGCGGTTGACCGGGCAAGCAGCAGATTGGCAACATTCACACAGGCAATCAGTAAGACGAATCCCACCGCCCCCAGCAGCACCAGCAGCGCCGGCCGCATGTCACCAACGATATTGTCTTTCAAAGGGATGATGTTGGTCTTGATATTGCCGTCAACGTTGGGGTAGGCAGCAGCCAGGCCGGCATTCACTCGCTTCATATCGTCACTCGCCTGCGCCAGCGTGACCCCGGACTTCAACAAGCCAATCGCATCCATGCCCCGATACGAATCCCGGAGGTAAAAAGTCGGATCGGCGTCTTCCCCGATGGCTTCGTACACATCGGCGGTTCTGAAGTTGAAGACATGCAATCGAAACGCAGCGGGAATGACGCCGATGATCGTGCGCGGCTGCCCCGCCACGATGAGCCGTTGGCCAATCACGTTCCGGTCCGAACCGAACTTTCGCTTCCACAACCCTTCCGAGATCAGGGCCATGGGGCTGGCGCCACGCCGATCTTCTTCGGAAGTGAAATTACGTCCCAGGATTGGGTTCACCCCGAGAATCGAAAAGAAGTTTGCAGACACCCGCTCCGCCTGCACATTCTCCGGCTGGCTAACGCCCGTGATGCTGCCATCGGTCGCGCGGTATGCGGCCATGGCCTCAAAGGAACGATTGTCGCGCTGCCAATCAACAAAGTTGGGATAAGAAATCGAGCCTTTGAAAAAGTTCGGCGACGCCTCGAACATGGAGACGATACGGCTGGCATCGCGGAACGGTAAGGGGTTCAGCAATACTCCGTTCACCACACTAAAGATGGCGGTATTAGCTCCGATGCCGAGGGCTAAAGTGAGAACCGTGACCGTAGTGAAGCCAGGGCTCTTGCGCAACTGCCGCAGCGCGTAGCGAACGTCCTGTGCGAGGCCGATCATCTCAGGTTCGTCCTCCTGGGCAAGCTGATTCCGCGGGCCGATACAAGTCAAAACGGATCAGATCCGCTGCAAAGCTGCGTGCAATGCTCTCACCAATATAGTGCAGGCCTAAACCACTGATAGTACAGAGATAAGAGAACACGGCTCTCCCTCAAAGGTGTCCACAGTCGAACCGTGATGTCCGGAGGCGAACAGGCGCCATGGGTCGGTCTGGGTTTATGAGACTTGTAGTGTTGGCCATTACTCGACGTAGGCGAAGACGGTGCTGCAGAAAATCGACTTGGATTAAATGAGAAAGTAGGTCGAGAGAGCCCTACTCAACCACGATCGGCTCGGGCGCGGCACACGCTCACGACCCCTAATTCACAGTCAAACTAACCACTGCGTTCTGCGCGACCCCGGACCCGCCCACAGCCGAGACCGTCGCGGTGTACTTTCCCGGCGCAGTGTTTGCCGTGGATGTCAGCGTTAATACCGCAGTCCCCGCGCCAGGGGCTGCTAAAGAGACCGGAGCAAGAGTCGCGGAAACGCCCGCCGGCAATCCCTTAACCGCGAGCGCAACGGGCGCATCAAAACCGCCGCTCAAACTAACCCGTGCGGTCACCTTGGCGCTGGCTCCTCGCGCAATAGAAACTGCGCTCGACAACACGCTCAAGTGAATCGCCGCCGCTCCCGCCGCATCTTTCCAATGGTTGACCAGAACATCCGCATCCACCGAACCCAGTCCCGTGGCCAGATCATATCCTGCGACTGCACTAAACCCGGTGACCCCGGGCACGGAATTATTGCCCGTCTTAACATCATGAAACACTGCCGCGCCTCCAAATCTCTGATTGTTCGCCAATGAATAAAGAACGGGATTGGCATTGCCCTGCCGTGCCCCCCGCCCTTCGACCACCAGCGCCATCAGCCCGGCAAACGACGGCGAAGCCGCCGACGTTCCCCCGCACACCAAATTGTTGCCATTCATAAAGATCAAGTACCCGTCATGCACTGCCGCCGTCAACGAAACATCCGGCACATCCCGCTTGCCATCCCCCGGAACGCCGACGCCGTTCTGCCACGATGGTTTCGCGTAAGAAGCGCTGATTCCGCCACCACCCGACCACAAGCCTGACGCTCCGCTCGCATTCCACACCGCCTCCGGAATGTAACTGAGCGCAGACCCCATGGTCGCGGCATTCGACGGCGCCCAATACAGGCTGTAGTTACTGTCGCTGAACTGTGTGCCTCCCACGCATGTGCTGTAAGGGGTAGAGCATAAGCCGTTGACTCCGCGCCCGTGCGTAGCATGAGTGGCCGATGAAGCATCGCACCCCGCTGCCCCGCTATCCCCCGAAGAAACGAAGACGCTGATGCCCTGCGCTGCCGCCTGTTGCCACAAGCTATTGATAAAGCTGTTTCCCGAAGCTCCCAGCGCAGCTTCGCACAATCCAAAACTCATGCTCATCACCGGCGCAAGATTGTGATTCACGATGTATTGCGCCGATAAATAGGTTCCGTCGCTGGTATTAGTAGATGCCGAAACCACAAACTTTATGGTCGCCTTTTTCGCCACCGCCCCTGACCACTCCACGTCAAGCACAGCTTCCGATTCCTCTCCAGAAGCAAGCACCCCCGGGTTCACGCCATTCACAATGATCTGCGGATCGTTGGCTGGCAGCCCGAACCTGCTGCGGAATTGCCGTACATCGGCGATCTTGATATTCGAACGTCCCACAATGGCGATGCTCTGCCCGCTGCCGTCGATGCCTTGCTGATAGAGCGGCGCAACATCGTAGATAGTCGCAAAGTCCGTCGGCGCCATGTAGTGCGTAGTGCCGGCGGAAAACTCGGTCACCGGCGATTGCAGCGCGGTGTGCATCGGCTCACTGCGGAAGTCATGCAGCGAAACAATCCCCGCCACAACTTCTGACAGCGCATCGGGAATCTCCGGATCACTGGCGTTGGCATGATGCAGTTCGCCATTCACCTGATAGGCATGAATCTGAGTGTGAAACGCTTCCTCGACCTGTGCAGCCGTGCCGCTGAAGACAATCGAATTGCGTCCGGGCCCGGAGTCCAGCGATTCCAGTCCATGCGATCCCAACCAC
The DNA here is from genome assembly GCA_013289795.1 of Acidobacteriota bacterium. Taxonomy (GTDB): domain Bacteria; phylum Acidobacteriota; class Terriglobia; order Terriglobales; family Acidobacteriaceae; genus JABCZH01. Next base: position 86,633 of record JABCZH010000012.1, on the reverse strand, counting down.
TCCACGATCTGCGCCAGGTCGTTTTCTGATACTCCGAAGCGCTCGCCATATTCCTCCGGCGTAAGCCACCGGTGATAGTAAGGAGACGCGGGGTCATGTTGCGCCGTGACCAACTGTTCCAGCGCGGCTTGCTGGGCTGCATCCGGCTTCAAAGCCAGAATCATACGCTCCATCGGGTAGTAGTCCGAGACCACCCCGGCGTCGTTGGCGGCCGTTGCCAACGGGTGCCGGTTGCCACGCAACACGATCGTCCGCTCGTCATCAATGTAGCCGGTGATGCGATCCCGCGGTTGCGCCGACAGGATTCCCTCCCCATCCCCAGTCTGGGCGGCCAGAAAGCCTGGTCGAAACAAGGCAATCAGCAGCAAGAACAAGACTGCCCGCCGGAGCACCAGTGACTGTAAACAAGACCGGAACATTGAAGCCTCCAGAACAGAGAAAGAATGGTTCCTATGTCGATCGGCGAGCCGTGAGGAGAACTACCGCCCGGCGGAAGACCTGTGACATTGTTGCCCTGCGCGCGAATCGAGATAAGATCACGAAAGACCTAGTCCTTACGCTGGGCTGGAGGAGCTAAAAGACTACCGGGTGGCCCACGTTTCGCGGTTTTCGAAACGTGGGATTCCGCGGACGCATGCATCTTTAGGAGTTAGAGCGATTCGTCGGGCGCCCCACGTCTCGTTGTTTTTGCGAGACGCGGGATTCCACGGACGCATACAGAGATTGCGGGAACAGGCCGGACGTTCACCAATCTTCCTTCGGCTCAAGTGGCGTGAAGAGACCGGGATACGCCCCGTCTGTCCCCACATTTTTCTAACAGAACTCTACCATTAGGACCATGTTCTGCTTCATTCCGGACCTCTGGCGCCTGCGTCTCTAACGCCCGTCTTTGGTGGCTTTGCCTTCTACCAGGGTTGTGTAACCGCCCTTTTCGTCGGCCATTTCATACTTGAATGTGTACTGAGTGGGTGATAACGTCGTGACTGTAGTTCTTCCTCTGACGGCTTCGCCGGCGAACTTGTCTTCCACCATCCACGTCCAGGTATTTCCGTCAACCGTTCCTGTGCCGGTACCCACGAGTCCAACACTGCTGGCGTAATAGGATGTGTAGACCTTCGCATGGCTGTCGTAGGCCATGAAGCCGAATCTCGTCGGTAATTGGCCGCCTTCGGCGCGGCTCTCGACATAGAATCCCCCCGGCCCCAATGTATCTGTTTCGGTGCCCACAGTCTTACCGGCCGGCACATACCCGTTGGGTTTAATCTCGCCTTCCACAGTCCATTTGCCAACGAAGTACTCCAACTTCTTGTGTTCTGGACCAGGCTTGGGTGGCGCTGGTGGCGCTTGTGCGAGCAATAGTGATGTGAATCCGCAGATCAGAATGACCGCGACCGACGATGGTGTGTTCATTTCGTGAATCCTCCTCAATGTGCGCACAGTAGGGCGGGTGGCCCAGGTAGGCCATCCTTGCTGACCGGTGCCCCAGGTTCGCGCCCCTACTCCTCAAGTCTCCATCGCCAACACCCTCGCTTCCGGGGCGCTAACCTGGGCCTACATCCGCTGTAAACTTAAGAAGAAGGCCATGCGCCGCCTCCTCCATTCCGCCAAAACGACCCTCCCATGTCCCCGCCAACAACCTTTCAAACTAACTCAATCATCACTCTCTGCCCCACCAGAGCCGCCGCCCGTTGCAGGCTCGACAGCGTAATATCGCGCTTCGGATCGAGAATGCGATCCACCTGCGACCGGCTCGTCTTCAACAAGACCGCCATCCGTGCCTTGGAAATCTTCTTCTTCTTCATGGCCTTGGCAAGTTGCCAGGCCACTACTTCCTTGATCGCCTGCGCCTGCGCTTCCTCAAAGATGTTTTCCTTCCTTAAGAAGTCATCGACGCTGGATCCCATGTTTTTCTTGCTCATTGTTCGAGCTCCTTTTGACGCCTGCGTGCCAGCGTTAAATCGTCGTCCGGCGCGGCTCGCGTTTTCTTGATAAACCCATGCGGCGCCACCAGGCATCCCCGATACAAGCAGATCAACACGCGTGCCGTGCGGTTGCCAGGCAGATCGGTCCGCACTTCGCACAAACCTTTTCCCATCGGGCGACACAGCGGCATGCCCACCGGCCAACGCGACTGCGCCCGTAAGAGGTTGGTTCCGATAGCACGGCGCTCTACCTCGCTCAATGCTTTTAACCACTCCCGGACTGGCTCACTGCCCGCAACAGTGCAGAAGAAGACGAGTTCGATCTTCCGAGGCAGCTTTTCGGGTGCCATCGTTCAACGCTACGGCCCTAGTGTACCATACAAGGTACGTCAAAACCCTTCCGATGTCATCCCCTGGCAGCAAGTCAGAACGGGCCTGTTTAAGAAACCGTGACACTCCCCGTCTTCTGGACGCCTGAGGCGAATCAGGACCTGCTGGACGCGCGGACGTGGTATGACAAGACAGAAACCGCGGACAGACAGAACGTTCCCCAATTGTTCGACGAATGGAAATTGGTGAGCGTCGCGTCCGTCCCCAGTTTCCGCCCGCCTCAGTGCCACCGAGTTTGTATTCTCCCCTGTGTGTTGGGTTGGGCGCGTATACTTCTCGCGGAGATGGGGGTCGCTCCAGCAAGAATCCATAAGCCCGAAACAGGAGTCATCAATGAGCACTAGCGCAGCCAGCGAAGTTTCGCGGCGTCAGTTTTTGATTTCAAGTGGTGTTGTGGCAGCGGCCGCATGTCTGGTTCCACTTCGGCTCTTTGCTCAGGAAGGCCTCGTTGAAGTGGCTCTGAAGGCATCCGCCACAGCCAAGATCACGGTGCAAATGCTACGGCGTAATATCAGCGTGCTGCTTGGCCCCGGTGGAAATATCGCCGTGCTTACGGGGCCGGATGGAAAGCTTCTCGTCGATGCAGAAGTGATCACCGCACGGCCGAACGTTGCGGCGGCCCTTGCCGGCATCAACGCAGATCCCATCAAGCAACTGATCAACACGCACTGGCACTTCGATCATACAGGCGGCAACGAATGGGTGCACCAGGCGGGCGCAAGCGTTTTGGCTCATGAGAATACCCGCAAACATCTTTCCGCAGATACGCGCGTTGAAGGTTGGGGGTACACTTTTCCAGCCGCGCCAGCTGGAGCGATCCCCACAACGATCTTTCAGGACGAGCACACGGTTCACGCCAACGGCTCCACTCTCACCCTCAAGTACTACGGCCCCGCTCATACCGATTGCGACATCTCCGTACACTTTACCGAGGCCGATGTCCTGCACACCGGAGACACGTTGTGGAACCGCAACTATCCTTTTGTCGATTACTCGACCGGAGGCAGCATCGATGGCCAGATTCGCGCTGCAGAAGAAAACCTGGCGAAGGTTGGCGCTACGACGATTGTGATTCCAGGCCACGGCGCAGTCACGACGGGGAAAGCGGACCTCACGCTGTTTCGTGATGTGCTGGTCGAGGCGCGCGAAAGAGTCGCGAAGCTCAAGAAACAGGGCAGGACTTTGGAAGAGGTGGTTGCGGCCAAGCCCACCGCCCGTTACGACGCCGAGTGGGGACAATCCTTTCAGAGTCCGAAGTCGTTTTTAGGATGGGTATATCAGGGCGTCTGAATGGACGGGTGGCCATCCTTTTTCTTGAACCACCACGAAACGAGAGTGGAAACTGAAGAATGCGGGAAGAATGCGGGGACAAGAATGCGGGGACAGACGGAACGTTCCCCAACTTGTCCCGAAAATGTGAGAAAGTACCTACTCGCTCGTGAAATAATCCACAGCCACGGGGTTCTCGAACAGCGAATAATCCCGCGTCACCACCGTAATTCCACTCTCGGTCACGAAATAGCGCTGGCGGTCAGCCTCGGGGTCGTAGCCAATCGTCGTTCCCTCGGGGATATGCACATCGCGGTCGATAATCGCTTTCCTAAGGCGGCAATGCCTTCCCACATTCACATGCGTAAACAGGATGCAGTCTTCAATCTCGCTGTACGAATTCACCCGCACATCCGGCGATAGCACGCTATTCTTCACCGTGCTGCCGGAAACGATACATCCCATCGAAACAATCGAATCGAGCGCCGTTCCAGTGCGCCCCGTTTCCGCAAACACAAACTTCGCCGGAGGATACTGCCGCTGGTGGGTGCGGATCGGCCACTCCGAATCATAAAGGTTGAACACCGGCGAAACCGACACGATGTCCATGTTCGCCTCGTAATACGCCTCCAGCGTCCCCACATCCCGCCAGTACAGCGCCTCCTTCTTATTCTCATCCACAAAGTCGAACGAATACACGCGATACTCATCCACCATCTTCGGCAAAATATCTTTTCCAAAGTCGTGGCTCGAGTTCGGATCCTCAGCATCCTTCAACAGCACCGGAATCAGCACATCAGTATTAAAGATATAGATGCCCATCGACGCCGCAACTTTCTCCGGATTGTATGGCGAACGTAGCGTCGTCTCTTGCGGCTTCTCCTGAAACCCATTCACCCGATGATCGCTGTCCACATCGACCACGCCAAACCGGTACACCTCCGCCGGATCCACCTGAATCGTGGCCAGCGTCACATCCGCCGCCGAGTCTTTATGCTGCTTCAGCATGCGGCCGTAATTCATCTTGTAAATATGGTCTCCCGACAAAATCAGCACATGCCGAGGCTGCTCCGACCCAATGGAATAAATATTCTGATACACCGCGTCGGCCGTGCCCTGATACCACTCTTCGCTCACCCGCTTCATCGGCGGCAAAACCTCAATAAACTCCCCCAACTCCCTCCCCACAATATTGCCCCAGCCTTCGCGGACGTGGCGGTTTAGCGAGAGGGCTTTGTATTGCGTTAGGATGTAAACCCGGCGCAGGTCGGAGTTGACGCAATTCGACAGCGTTACATCAATGATGCGGTAGATGCCGCCGAAGGTGACCGCCGGCTTGGCCCGGTCGCGGGTCAGCGGATAGAGCCGTTCCCCGGCTCCTCCCGCCAACAAAACTCCCAGCATGTCTTTCATGGATCAGCAACCCCCGCGAACCGCTCATACTAGCACAGGAAAACGGCGTCGCGGACGCGATGGGCAGGGCACGGGCTTTTGCTGCGGCTCTCCACGGTCAGCGCAGACGACTAGCCGCCGATGAGCTACTGGTCCGCGCCCACTCCGGCGCGGCGTAGCAGGTTACGCAGCGCGCGTTCTCCGGCTGCGCCGCGTTGCTCACCGGCGATGTTGCCATCGCGATCGATCACTACATAGATGGGATAAGTGTTGGCCTGATACATGGCCGCGAGATTCGTGTCCTCGGTGAGCACGATGCGGCAGGAACGAGGGTTCTCCTGTAGATATTGCTTGACCTTCTTCTTGGATTCGGCCACGTCGACGGCCAGAACCAGCAGGCCCTTGTCAACAAATTCATGATCCAGACCGTCGACCAGCGCCTCTTCGTCCTTGCAATAGCGGCACCACGTGGTCCAGAACTCGAGCAGAACGACTTTGCCTTTGATCGACTGATTGTTGTACGTCTCGCCCGCTGTCGTTTTAGCGTGGAAACGTGGCGCCGGTTCAGCATCGTCGGAACCTGCAATCGCCGATACCGCGGCGAAGACTATAAGCCCGGTGAGGCAGCGGCGCCAAAACATGGCCCGGACTATATCACAAGCCAGGCGAAGTGCGGCTCTTTGAGAATGGCTTCTGGAAAAGTGCGCCCTTAGGCAAACTTTGTGCGCTTGCGTGTTTGTAACCTATAAGTTACACTAGGGAAAGCATGGAAGTCCGCCGCTATCTGACCGCATCCGGTAGAGATGTTTTCGGCGAGTGGCTGTCGGGACTCAGAGACGTTCGGACCAGGGCAAAGATTGTGGCCCGCATCGATCGCCTCTCGGTGGGAAACTTCGGTGACTGTAAAGCGTTGCGCGGGGGTTTATTTGAGTTGCGGATCAACTGGGGACCGGGCTACCGAGTCTATTACGCACTCCTGGGTAGAACGTGTGTCTTGTTGCTTTGTGGCGGGGATAAACGCAAGCAGTCATCCGACATTCAACGCGGGTTGGAGTACCTCAAAGACTACAAGGAAAGAACATCATGAAACGTAAAGCGAGCATTTCTCACGATGAAGCTACGGCGCGGGAACTGCGGGACAATCCTGAGTTCGCGGCGGAATACCTCCGCGCAGCGTTGGAGGATGACGACGAACCACGCGTGCTCCTGATCGCCCTGCGTCGCATCGCAGAAGCGCGCGGTGGCATTGCCAAGGTCGCAAAGGCTGCGGGCATAGAGCGCGAAAGCTTGTACCGCGCCTTGTCGGTTCGTGGAAACCCCCGGCTCTCTACCCTGGTTGCGGTGACCAGAGCAGTGGGGCTGAAACTCACCGTCGAAGCCGAACCATAGCCGTGGATCCTCCCATTTTGAAACCAAATGTCGCCCTATTCCCCTTTTGGCTCGACCCTCCAAAAACCTTGTCAAGGCCTAAGAATGGTGCAATTCGTTGCATCCTGCTCTATCCATTCCAAATATAAAGTTCGAAACCGTGTCTCACTTACCCTTGCAATTTGTTAGTCTGAAAGTAGGGACATAATTCAAGACCGACAGCAGATTCCTTGGGCCTTGCGGCCCTCGGAATGACAAAAAATTCAAAAGAGAAGAAACGCGGCCTTCAGGGCCGCTTTTTTATTGGAGAAAACACAATGTTCTGTCCGGGAATGAGCATCCGATATCCGAAACAACGCGGGGAGTGGGCTGAACTGCTTTTCATGGCGCGTGCCACAGAGCACGGCCTGGTGGTCGCGAAACCATGGGGAGAATCGTCGCATTACGACTTTGCGGTGCAATACAAGAAATCTTTTCATCGGGTTCAAGTGAAGTCCACCATGAGCCAGAAGAAGAATGCCTACAATTGTCATCTGCACGGGGGGCGGATCTATTACACGCCGGAGGAGGTCGATTTCATCGCGGCCTACATCATTCCTCGCGATCTCTGGTATATCGTCCCGGCGGCGGTAGCGCTTACGGGGCAAAAGAGGCTCTACCTCACGCCGGATTACCAGAAGTCAATCTACGAGCCCTACCGAGAGGCTTGGCATTTGCTGCGGAAAAGGCGACGGACGTAGGCTCCTGCGGACGGGCACTGAGGGCCGACGGCTGAATGCTCCGCTTGACTCTTCCCTCCCCTCGGAGTACATTTCTCTCGCTTCAGCAGTCGGTCCCGTAACACTCCCCTGGGAAAACTTATTGTGCGTTGGAGGTAGTGATGAACATCGCCATCCGCACTGCAATGTTCGTTTGTTTGTGTGGCGCTCTTTACGCACAAACGCCGAACCAGGCCTCTGCGCCAGGGCCCGTCCTAGCAAAGGCATTCACCCTCGAAGACGGAACGCCAGTGAAGATAAGAATCAACCGAACCGTCTCCTCCGCTGACGCTCAGGTGGGAGACACGATTGACTTCGAGGTTTTGGAGGAAGTGCGGGTCAATGACGTGCTCGTCGTCCCTAAAGGCGGGCTCGCATTTGCCACGGTGACTGCTGCGCAAGCCAAACGGAGAATGGCACGCGGCGGCAAGCTCGACATCAACATCGATTACGTGCGCCTGGTTGACGACGAGAAAGCCGCACTCCGCGCCGTGAAGGAACTCAAAGGCGGAGGCCACACCGGAGCCATGACCGGGGCAATCGTTGCCACCAGCCTCGTGCTTTGGCCCGCCGCACCCTTCTTTCTCTTCATGCACGGGAAGGACATCACCATCCCCAAAGGCACCGAAATTACCGCTTACGCGAACGGGGATATGAAACTTGACATTGCGAGGTTCCAACCTTCGCTGCCAGCTTCGGCAGCGCCAACCGTGATGGCATCGGCGAGTGCTGCTGGTGCCAGCGGCCAGAGCCAACTGCAAATCTCCTCCACCCCCGACGCCGCCGACATCGAAATCGACGGCAGCTTCGTCGGCGACACGCCCTCCACCGTCGGAGTAGCCGCAGGCCAGCACCAGATATGCGTAAAGAAGTCCGGCTTCAAACCCTGGGAACGAAAGATTACGGTGTCGAGCGGTCAGGTGAACGTGAATGCGGTGTTGGAACTCGAGGCGAAGCAGGGAGAGAAGCAATGAACAATAGATTAGCAGCAGTATCGCTAGCCGTTCTTGTGTCCTCAGCACTATGCGCCAGCGCTCAGGAATCGCATTCGATCTCATCTGCCTTTCACAACGACCGACTTAAGGCTCTCGTGCTAAAAGACATGCCGATAACCGGAGATAGCTTCGTCCGTGTAGTTTCAGGACTATGGATTTCGGAATCTAAAGACCCCGCAAAAGCCCTTGTTTTTCCGCAACAAGTAAAGATAACGTGTACGCACTCAGACAAGAGTTGCAAAGAGTGGAGCGTCACTCTAGGCCCGGTTCAAGGAATGGTGTCTGTAACGGATGTTGATGAGACGGAATACGACGTCGACACTTGGGATGCGCACGGTTTGATTGCCTCGTTTGGTGGTGGTGAGGGATTTAGCCGGTGTCAGCGCCATGTGCTGACTATGGACTTCGACTCAGGGGCGGTTTCGGTCTCCGACATCCCGACACATAAGAAAGGCTGTGAGGCATTCACCGAGACTGATTCTTACCGCCTCGTGCGAGGCAACTATTATGTTGACACCTCGCCTGGAAACGATATGGACAGGGCCAAGAAATAATAGGACGCCACATGTCTGGTTTCCTCCGTGAGGCGTGGGAATCGGCAAGGCCATTTGAAGGAAAAGACGGGGAAAGTTGGAGACAGACAGCACGTACCATCGAGCTCTGATTCGCAAAAGCCGCGAACGTCCCGTCTGTGAGCCAAGCTTCGCGCCCGCTACAACTCTGCACAATTCACAGGGAGACGGATCTACATGAACACTGCATGGCCCCATGATTTTCGAGAACGGATGCAGCGCTTTGAAGGGAGAAGAGAGCCCCAACCGGGAGAAGTGACAGTATCGATCAAGCTTCGCGTAAACTCAGGGTGCTTCCATCGCGAGCACTCTCCGCGCGCGTACCAAATCATCGACGAGAGACTCCGCGCCCTCGCCAAGGCCGACACGGAACTAGCATTCCAAGAGCATGAGACCGGTCCGGAAGTTCTTACGTATGTACTATTGGCTACCGCAGGTCTTAGCCTTGTAAGGGAGGTTGTCGGCCTGATCACCGAGGTCATCAAAGCCAGGTCGGAGGGTATCAAGAAAGGCGACCACCCAAGGGATCCGTTGCACCTGATTGTCCGCCGCGTTCATGAGAGGGAAGGAGTCAGGGACGAGGAGGTCCTCTTGATCGGACACACACATGCCGTCGACGAGCTTGAGGTGCTGGAGCGACTAACCACTTCTGTCCGCAAACTTTTCGGAGAAGGCGGACATGCTGGAGCAGCCGCACCAAAACCTGCGAAGAAGAAAGCGAGGAAGCCTCCACTGCGAAAAAAGAGTAAATAGACCGGAAATAAGCGACACAATGAACCACGGACAATAAACCCGGAACAGACGGTGGGTGGCCCACCTTTGCGTTCTCTGCAAAGGTGGGGATAGGAGAAGTATACGTCGCCGCCAACTCTTGACCTCTTCACACCAAGTATGACAAAGTGACAACATGCGAGAAACCAGCACCTTCACCGTTTCGCTCCCTCCGGCCATGGCCAAACAGATCGAGAAGGTCATGAAGACGGAGCACCGCACCCGTTCGGAGCTCGTCCGTGAGGCGCTGCGCGTGTATTTCAATGTCCGGGTGCTGCCAACCGAGAGGCCCACCGCCGCCGAGGCCCGTGCTTACCGTCGCGGCATGGCCGCCTACAAGCGTGGAGAATATGTGACGCTGGGAGACTATGCGAATGGAGTGGACCGTTCTCCTCGCCGGACCCGCAAGAAAGTCTCTTGACCGGGTCCCGACCGCTGACCGGAAACGCGTTCTGGCTGCGCTGGACGAAATGCAGCAAGATCCCTTCCGTGGCGACGTCCGCAAGTTGCAGGGCCTGCCAGGCTTGCGCCGCCGCGTGGGCAACTGGCGCATATTCTTCGAGATTGTGGCCGAGCGACGACAGGTGGTTGTGACGGCGGTTGAGCGCCGGACCTCGACCACCTACTGAACCGGCCCGGTGCCCCGGTTTGGGGGCTAACCTCAGCGAACAAGTGGCCGCAAAAACTAAAGGCGGCCGCGTGGCCGCCTTCGAAAACCTTCCCAAGCCGAGCGCTTAGGTTCGCACCTTACAATTGCAGTCTCTCTCCCGTTCGATTCGATGTCAAGCCCGAATGTACTGGTCGGCAAAAACCGAAGCACGGTGAGAATGCCTTGCGGCGTTCGCGGTGCTTACGGCGGGCATGGGGTCCTTCGACTCGCGGGCGTCGCGCTGCGCGCGACTTCCGCTTCGCTCAGGATGACAGGGATTGGGGTCTCCAGAAACACGGAAGCCCCGGTAGCCTGGTGCCCCAGGTTCGCGTCCCATCTGCTCAAGTCCCTAGCGGCAACGCGCCCGGTCTCGGGGCGCTAACCTGGGCGTTAGCGGCCTTGACCCCATCACACCAAGTATGACAAAGTAACAACATGCGAGAAACCAGTACCTTCACTGTTTCGCTCCCTCCGGCCATGGCCAAACAGATCAAGAAGGTCATGAAGACAGAGCACCGCACTCGCTCAGAATTGGTACGCGAGGCGCTGCGCGTGTATTTCAATGTCCGGGTGCTGCCAACCGAGAGGCCCACCGCCGCCGAGGCCCGTGCTTACCGTCGCGGCATGGCCGCCTACAAGCGTGGGGAGTACGTGACGCTGGGAGACTACGCGAATGGAGTGGACCGTTCTCCTCGCCGGACCCGCAAGAAAGTCTCTTGACCGGGTTCCGGCCGCTGACCGGAAGGCTCTCTACATTATTCTGTCATCCTGAGCGGAGTTGTCGTTCGCGTTGCGAACGACAACGCAGTCGAAGGACCCCATGCCTGCGTGCATTGGCAATGGCGCAGCTGGGCATTCTCGCCACATTCGGTACGAAGCACGGTGAGGATGCCTTGCGGCGTTGGCGGTGCTGGTCGCAGGCAAGGGGTCCTTCGACTCGCGGGCGTCGCGCTGAGCGCGCGACTTCCGCTTCGCTCAGGATGACAGGGTTTATTCATGGCTGGCGGATGGTGAGATTCGAACTCACGACCTCTGAGGTGCGAACCTAAGCGCTTCCTGTCATCCTGAGCGGAGGGAATGCTTCGCGAAGCGGAGCGTTCCCGGAGTCGAAGGACCCCATACCCGCGTGCAGTGGCAATAGCGCTGCAAGGCATTCCCGCTACACTCGGTACGAAGCGCGGTGAGGATGCCTTGCGGCGTTCGCGGTGCTGGTCGCGGGCAAGGGGTCCTTCGACTCGCGGGCGTCGCGCCGAGCGCGACTTCCGCTTCGCTCAGGATGACAGGGTCTATTCATGGTCTCTTATAGCTTGGCCAGCGAACAGCATCGGCGCTCCCAACTTCTCGGCCAAGTCTGCCCAGCGCGGATTCTTTGATTCAATCAACGCAATCTTCTTTGCTCTCGTCCAGCCCTTTAGCTGCTTTTCACGTCCTATCGCTTTGTGAACGTCACCGAACCTCTCGTGGTAGACAAGTCGATCACAGTGATACCTGCTGGCGAACCCTTCGATCTCGCCAGCTTTGTGTTGCAACACCCGCCGGCCGAGGTTATTCGTTATGCCGATGTAGAGCATTCCTGTTCGGCTGGCGACGATGTAAACGAAATAGCGATGTTCCTTCATAGGTGCTGGCTCTCACCGAACTGTGTACAAAGCACGGTAAGAATGCCTTGCGGAGTCCAGGCCGCCTACGGCAGGCATGGGGTCCTTCGACTCGCGGGCGTCGCGCAAGCGCAACGCCTGCTTCGCTCAGGATGACAGAGGGTTGGGGGTTCCAGAAGCGGATCCGGAAACTATTCTTAGCGTGCAGTTCGGAATCGGGAACGGGCTTACGCCGCGTCTTCCTCGATCTTGATGCGCAGGGATTTGAGGAATTTCAGGTCCTGATCGCTGATTTTGAATTCGGGATTGCTGCTGAGAGTGGTGACGAGCGACGTCTTGTCGGCGGACTTGTCGCCGGGCTTGCTGACGCCGATGGTGGCTTCGAGCACCAGGAAAATGTCGTAGCCGCCTTCTTTGATGCGGGAGACAACTTCGGCAATCTGGTCGGAGTCGGCCAGCGACTCGTTGATCGCTTCCCCAAGTTCCTTCATGAGCTGCTTGAGTTCCTGGTCCACGACTCCTCCCGGGTGCCTGGCGTTACTACAATTCTTTAGATGCAGCTGCGCCGCCGCAGGCTCATGCAGAAAACTGGCCGCGCCGCGTTATTCTACATCGGAAGCTTGATAAAATCGATGACGATGTCACCACTTTCTACCGGCCGCAAATTGGGGATCGCTGCCCGGGTTGCCGGCCGGCAAGTTCGCAAGACACGGACATTTGGTGCGGTCATGCAGGCGGGCCGGATGACGGCGGCGCGCTGGGGGCAGGCACTGGGACAGTTGTGGCTCGAGGTCACGGGATTTGTTTTCTTGGCGTTAGCCACAATCGGCGGTCTGGCATTCTGGCGGGAGTGGACTCGACACGGCGGGCGCGGCCGACTGGTTCTGGCGGCAGCTTTTGCGCTTTTGTTTGGCTGGTTCGGCGTGAGCTCGTTCTGGTCGATACGGAAAAAGCGGTGAGATAAAGCGCAGGATGTTGCAGTAGGGCGTCTTCGGCGCCCTGTGTGGTTCAGGTTTTTCATGACGGAAAAAACCAAGAAGCCCGATGCCGTGTCGGCCGGTCCGCAGACGGCTTCGCATATTCCGGTGCGGCAGGTTTATGAGCCGGCCGATCTGGACGGCTGGGACTACGACCGCCAGGTCGGCTATCCCGGCGAATATCCGTTTACGCGCGGCGTGCAGCCTACGATGTTCCGCGGCAAGTTGTGGACGATGCGTCAGTATGCTGGTTTTGGGGATGCCGAGGAATCGAACAGACGTTACAAGTATTTGTTGGCTAATGGGACCACGGGATTGTCGGTGGCGTTCGATCTGCCGACGCAGATTGGCATGGATTCGGATAGTCCGCTGGCGATGGGCGAGGTGGGAAAAGTCGGCGTGGCCATCGATTCGATTGAAGACATGCAGCGGTTGTTCGATGGCATTGATCTGACCAGGATTTCGACATCGATGACGATCAATGCCACGGCATCGATTCTGCTGGCGCTGTATGTGGCGGTTGCGCGGCGGCAGGGAGCCGACATTCGCAAGCTTTCGGGCACGGTGCAGAACGATGTCCTCAAAGAATACGTTTCGCGGGGGACATATATTTTTCCGATAGCCCAGGCGATGCGGATTATCACCGACATGTTTGCCTGGACCAACGACAACGTTCCTGAGTGGAATTCGATTTCGATCTCGGGATATCACATGAGAGAAGCGGGATCGACGGCGGTGCAGGAGATTGCGTTCACGCTGGGCAACGGGATTGCTTATGTGCAGGCGGCGGTGAATGCTGGGTTGGATGTCGATAAGTTTGCGCCGCGGCTTTCGTTTTTCTTCAACGCGCACAACGATTTTCTGGAGGAGGTGGCGAAGTTCCGGGCGGCGCGACGGATGTGGGCGCGAATCATGCGGGAGCATTTCAAGGCAAAGAATCCGAAGTCGTGGATGCTGCGCTTTCATACACAGACTGCCGGGTCTACGCTCACGGCGCAGCAGCCGGAAAATAATATTGTTCGTACGGCGCTTCAGGCCATGGCGGCGGTGCTGGGCGGGACGCAGTCGCTGCATACGAATTCTTATGATGAGGCTCTGGCTCTGCCCACAGAGTCGGCGGCGCGGATTGCGCTGCGCACGCAGCAGATTGTGGCTTACGAATCAGGAGTGCCGCAGACGGTCGATCCGCTGGCGGGGTCTTATTACATTGAGGCTTTGACGGATGAGGTGGAGAAGCGGGCTGCAGCTTACCTGGACAAGATTGCCGCGTTGGGTGGAATGTTGAAGGCGATTGAGCGGGGGTTTGTGCAGCAGGAAATCCAGAATGCTGCTTATGAGTATCAGCAGGCGGTGGACCGCGCTGAGGCCGTGGTGGTGGGCGTGAATCGCTTTAAGCAAGAAGATGAGAAGCCAGTGCTGCTGCAGAAGATCGATGAATCGCTGGAGCGCAAGCAGGTGGAACGGTTGCGGGTTTTGCGAGCGCGTCGGGATGCGGGGCCTTGGAAAGATTCATTGAAGAAAATTGAGGAAGCTGCGCGCTCGGGGGCGAATCTGATGCCGTGCATTGTTGGTGCGGTTGAGGCTTATGCTACGGTCGGCGAGATCTCTGACACTTTGCGAAAAGTGTTTGGGGAGTATAAGGAAGCAGTGGTGGTGTAGGATCCCTGTCGTTGGTCGTTCGTCGTCGGTCGTTGGCCAATTGATGTGATCAGCGTTTCTTGTGCTGGCGGGATGACTCGTTCTCTTTCCGCAATTTGCGCACCCAGGCGGCCGCACCCTTCGCCAGTTCGGGATGGTCGCTTTCCTTCTAGGCAGGCTCTTTCCCTTCTAAGAACTCGAGCAGTTTGCGCCGCCGCACTTCGCTCGGCGTAGGCTTCATTTATCGAGTGGGCAACAGATATGCGCTTTTCGTCAACTAGCCAAAGGATATATACTTGTGGTATATATCGAGTTGAGAACGGATTGTCATGGCTGGAACCGGGATTGCCAAGTTGTTTCGCAATGGGCGCAGCCAGGCGGTGCGGCTGCCACGCGAGTTTCGCTTTGAGGGCAGTCAGGTACGGGTGCGACAGGTTGCGGAAGGAGTCTTGCTGGAACCTCTCATTTCTGATCCTGCTAAATGGTTCGCCGAACTGGACCGGCTTAATTCCGAAGAGTTCAAGCGCGGCACCCGCAGTCAGCCTAGAACCCCTCGCCGGAAGATTTTTGAGTAATGTATCTGCTTGACACAAACGCCTGCATTGCGGTGATCAACGGCAAACCGGGGTCGGTGCGGGCCAGATTACAGAAAGAGTTTCATGGTGAGGAGAAAGTGTTTGTGTCCTCCGTTGTCGCGTTTGAACTCTGGTCTGGAGTTGCCAAGAGCACTCGGCTTGCGGCGAATGCCCAACTGCTGACTACCTTCTTTGCCGGGCCTATCGGTCTTCTGGCTTTCGATGACGAGGATGCGAAGATTGCTGGTACGGTGCGGGCCAGCCTGGAAGCTGCTGGAAAACCAATTGGAGCTTACGACATATTGATTGCGGGACAGGCTTTGCGTCACAGATTGACGCTGGTTACGGCGAACTCGAGAGAGTTTGGACGGGTCAAGAGCTTGGAGTGGGAGGATTGGGGTAAGGGGTAGGGTGAAATTGCATAGATCCTTCGTTGGGAGTCTCCCGCTTCGCGAGAGACTCCGCTGCCTCAGGATGACAAAACGAAAGAAAAGGACGGGCGCGGACGCCCGTCCTCCGCTTACGACAGCCTAATTGATGTCGAACTGTTCCTGATGAAGCGCGGGATCGCTTTTTATGATCACCGTCTTCTTGGTTAGTTCTTCCATTTCCGTTAGCAGTCGGGCGCTGTTGGCCTTTAGCGCTTTGGCTACCTCGGGATTTACTCGCAACATGACGTCGGAGTGGTCGAGGTGGCTGGCCATCTTGCGCATCTCGACGTAGATGTCGTTGCAGACCGTGGTCACCGATTTCACGTAGCCGGTGGATTGGCAATAGGGACAGGGCGATCCGATGGTACGTTCCAGTGACTGCTTGACCCGCTTGCGAGTGATGGCGACCAATCCGAAGTCATTAAACTGAAGCACTTTCGATGGGGCGCGGTCGGCGCGCAAGGCTTCTTCCAGCGCTTGCATGACTTTTTGGCGGTTGCGGCGCTCGTCCATGTCAATGAAATCGATGATGATGATGCCGCCTAGATCGCGCAGGCGGATCTGGCGAACGATTTCTTTGATGGCGTCGACGTTGGTCTTGACGATGGTGTCTTCGAGGCGCTGAGTCTTGCCAACGTACTTGCCAGTGTTCACGTCGATGGCGACCAGCGCTTCGGTCTGGTTGATGACGATGTAGCCGCCGCTCTTGAGCCAGACTTTCGACTTCAGGGCTTTATTAATTTCTTCGTTCAGGCCGAATTGGTCGAAGAGTGGCGTCTCTTTGCTGTAGAGTTTGACTCGCTTTACCAGACCGGGCTGAAAACGGTTGGCGAAGCGCAGGACGCGCTCGTATTCCTGTTCGGTATCAACCCAGATGGCGGAGAAGTCGGAAGTGACCTGGTCGCGAAGTACGCGCTCGACCACGTTCAGGTCGTGATAGATCAAGGCCGGGGACTTGTCACTCTCGGCGCGGTTCTTGATTTCGGTCCAGAGGCCTTTGAGGAAGCGGATGTCGGCGCGCAGTTCGTCCTCGGAAGCTCCTTGGGCGGCAGTGCGAACGATGAAGCCGCCGTGGCCGTTCTCGCGCTCACTGATAATGATGCGCTTCAGGCGCTGACGTTCTTCTTCAGAAGCAATCTTGCGCGACACGCCGGTGTGGTTCACGGTGGGCATGTAAACCAGAAAGCGGCCGGGGAGCGCGATGTGGCTGGTGATGCGCGCGCCCTTCTTGGCGATGGGTTCTTTGGCGATCTGGACGAGGATTTCCTGGCCTTCTTTCAGTAGGTCACTGATGAGCGGCAGGTTCTGAGGTTCGCGACGTTTGAAGCGCCGGCCTCCGCCACCGCGACGGCCGCCTCGCCCGGGCCTGCGGTCATAGCCGGGACGCGGGGCACGCTGGGTAAAAGCTGCGGTCTCAGCCGGGGCGCGAACTTCGGCGCGGGCTTCGACCGGCGCACCGCCGGATTCAGCGGCAAGCAGGGCTTCGGCTTCGGCTTGCGCTTCTTCGAGTTCAGCGTCTTCGGCGTCTTCTTCGGATTCTTCGACTTCTTCCTGGGTGGCAGCGCCGTTCAGGACTTCGCCCGGAACGACAGTTTCACCGGCTACGGCTTCACCCGCGATTGCGCTCGATGCGGCGATTTCGGGTTGCACTGCACCATGGTAATCGCCGGCGTGGCGGGTCTCTTCCTCCATCTCCATTTCTTCAAAAGCATCGTCTTCGAGATCCTCGACGTAGCCACTGAGTTCAGCCTCTTCCTCATCGATCTCTTGTTCTTCGACGGTGCCGGCGGCGGGGGCAGCGGACACTGGGGCGTGATGGTCGTGTTCTTCGATGACCGTGAGTTTGTCTTCGTCGCCATCGTCCACGTCAGCCTCCGGTACACCGAAGACGGACGCGACATTCATCTGGTGCTGCTGGAGTTGATCGCGGTCCCACTCGGGAGATGCGACCTCGGCGTTGGCGGCGGCGCCGCGGGCCCGGGGCGCGTCATGCGATGCCTGGGTTCGCTCGGCGGTGAATAGGGGTTCGTCCTCGGGAAATGCAGCGGGGACGGGCGGACTTGGCAAAGAAACTGCCGGTGCCTCGGTGCGGGGCTGGGCGGCAGGTTGCGCCTGGTTCAGGCGCGAATATTTCGAGATCGACTCGCCGGGAAGCAGAATTGGCTGGTACCCGGGAGGCGGACCGTAGTCGGAGCGGTCGGTACGGTCGTGGCGTCCCGGGCGTTCGTTTCGGTCGCTGCGTTCTGCGCGGTCGGTGCGTTCTGGACGGTCGTTGCGTTCCGGACGATCGGAGCGTTGTGTACGGTCGCCCGGTTCGGCGGGTTCGGTGCGCGACGGTTCCGCGGCTGGGCGGGCAAAGCGGCTCTCCGGCATGCGTTCGCCGCGGCGTCCGCGACCGCGACGACCTCTGCGGAAATCGCCACGTCCTTCACGATGTTCGCCGCCGCTGAACCTTCCGCGATTGTCTGAGGGCTGCTGCTCAGCCGCTTCAGTGGAAGATGCCTCCACTGCCGGGGCTAGGTTCTCAGTCACGGGCTGAGCTTCCGCTTGCGGCTGATAGGACTGTGCCGGGGTCGCCCGGTCGGCGGGGATTTCTTCGAGGTCGTCTTCTTCCGGCAACTCCATGAAATCGGAGACATAGAGGAAGGCGTCACGCTCGAGTCCGATGTCGACGAATGCGGACTGCATGCCGGGCAACACGCGGGTGACCCGGCCTTTGTAGATGGATCCTGCTAAGGTGTATTCGTTTTCGCGCTCGAGGTAGATTTCCGCGAGCAGATCGTCTTCCACCATCCCCACTCTGGTTTCATGGGGAGTGGATGAAACGTACAATTCTCTAGTTGTCATGCGAACTCCGGTCCTGCGCCATTTCAGGGCGTCAGGAAATCACCGGAAACTAGGCAGCAAACGAGCGGGAGGATTGAGCATCGCGATGGCCGGCCCGGGTAGAGCGCGGCGCTGACAACCGGCTTTTGCCGGTGGCCGAATTAGCTGTGCAAACTTAAAAAGTCTTCTCACTTATCGCATTGCTCTCGCCGGGTTTGTGACCGCTCTCTCACATCTGAGGGGGCCGTTACCCGCCCGGCAGTAAATTTTGCTTCAATCCTGCCCGGTCGTGACTGCCCGTCTTGACCGGTGGTGTGCCCTCTTTACGCGAGGGCGATCGTAATCTTGTTTTGCGCCGCACGAATGCGGCAACGCTGCCTACCGTCTTCCTCTAGTTCACGAAGCGGCGCATGCGAACATTCATCACAATACCCAGCGCCAGGAACATGAACAAAACGGAAGACCCGCCATAACTCATTAGAGGTAGGGGGATTCCCGTGACCGGCATAAAGCCGACCACCATGCCGATGTTGACCAGGATGTGAAAGCTAAGCACAGCCACCACACCCATTACCACAAATGTACCAGCGCGGTCGGGCGCTGTCTGCGCATTCTGGGTCAGGCGCATCAACACTATAAAGTATAACAGCATGACGCTGAGAGCGCCTACGAATCCATGTTCCTCGGCAAAAGCCGCGAAAATGAAGTCGGTCTGGGGCACGGGGAGAAAGGAAAGATGGGTTTGCGATCCGGCGCTGCTGCCCCAGATTCCGCCCGACCCTACGGCGATAAGTGATTGAATTACCTGGTATCCGGAGCCTTGGCTGTCGGCCTCGGGCTCGAGGAAGCTGGTTAGGCGGTCACGCTGATAGGGTTTCAGACCGTGCCAGGCCAGGGGCATCATGAGTCCGGCTAACAGTACGACGGTTAGCGCCTGCTTGGCCCGCAGGCCGCCGAGGAACAGACCCATCACGGCGATAGGAATATAGGTTAGGGCGGTGCCGAGATCAGGCTGGGTCAGGACCATCAACATGGGGACGCCGACGATGGCGCCGGCTTTGATGAAGTCGGTCCAGGTTAGTTCTCGCTGGTGCAAGTCGTTGAAATACTTGGCCACGGCCAATATAAGGATGAGCTTGACCCACTCCGAGGGCTGGAAATGCCAGCCGCCGGGCATCTTGATCCAGCGCTTGGCGCCGAGGTAGCGGTGGCCGAAAATCATCACCATCATTAAGGATGCGATAGCGGCGATATACATCCAGTGCACGCGCTCCAGCAGAATCTGATAGTTGACCATGCTCATCAGGAACATGCAGGCTATGCCGGCGACGATCCAGTAGATTTGGCGGATGTGGGCGCCGGCGAATTTGGTGTGGACAGTGGCGCTGCGAATCTCGGTCACGCCCAGGGCACAGACCATGAGGACGAAGATGAAGAGTACCCAGTCGAAATCGCGGAATGAAATGTAGCGAGACATAGAATCGGTCGTTGGTCCCTTCGCTCCGCTCAGGGCAAGCTAAGAACGGTCGTTGGCCTATTAATTCACTCCTGGTGCGACTGCTGCCAGCGGCGCGTGGCCTCTTGTCAGGTCAATCACCATGCGTCCGGCGCGCAGGGAGTCGTTGTTCTCGCCGTCGGGGTCGGTCGCGTTCCAGACCGCGCCGATTTCAACCTTTCCTTTATTCTGGGCGACTTTGCTGGGGGTGCGCCGCTCTTTCTCGACGTAGGCCTTAATTACCTGGGCGGCGGTGCGGGCGGCGAGGTATCCGTGCTCTCCTTCTTCTAAAAGCGTACAAACCACGATTTCCGGATTGCGGCGGGGCTCGACGCCTACGAACCAGCCGTTGTCTTTGAAGTTGGCTTTGCCCGCAGCGCCGAGCTTGGCTTTGAGCGCATTGCTGATGGTTTGGGCGCTGCCGGTTTTGCCGGCGAAGTCGATGCCTTGCAGGTGGGCGCTGGGCGCGGTGCCTCCCGGGTTGACGACGCCAGCCATGGCGTCGGTGATGATTTGCCAATTCTGGGGATCGAGCGGAATCTTTACTTCGTTGGGACTGGTGGCGGCGGGGATCACGCCTGGTGGCAGGTCTTGCGGGTTGGTGACGTGCGGCCGCACCAGCAAGCCGCCACTGGCAATGGCGCCGATCGCTCGCGCCATCTGAATTGGCGTGGCGGTGACTGCACCCTGGCCGATGCCCACAGAAATGGTTTCACCCGCATACCACTTCTGTTTGTAGTTGCGAATCTTCCATTCTTCGGAGGGCATAATTCCGGTGACTTCCTGGGGCAGATCGATGCCGGTGCGCTGGCCTAATCCGAACATGGTGGCGTATTTCGCGATGCGGCCGATGCCCAGCTTCTCCGCCAGGGTATAGAAGAAGACGTCGCAGGATTGGAAGATGGCTTTGTCGATGCCCACGACGCCATGGGTGCGGTGTTCGGCCACAACCCAGCATTTGAAATAGCGTCCGTAGAAAGTGGCGCCGCCGTTGCAGGTCACGTGCATGTCTTGCGCGATGCCTTCTTGCAAACCTGCCGTGGCCATGATGATTTTGAAGGTCGAACCGGGAGCGAGTTGGGCCTGAATGGCTTTGTCGAGCAGGGGGTGATCGTCGTCGTTGATCAGCTTCGACCATTGATCGCGCGAGACGCGCACCGCGAAATCGTTGGGATTGAAGGTGGGCCGGCTGACCAGAGCCAGAATTTCTCCGTTGCGGGGATCCATGGCGATGATGGCGCCGTTGCGGCCTTCGAGGGCCTGTTCGGCGGCGATTTGGAGATCGAGATCGACGGTGAGTTTTAGCGGGTGGCCGGGCTGGGCGGGAGTGTCGTCGAGCGTCTGCATTTCCTTGCCGTGACTATTGACGACCGCGCGGCGGGAACCATTCTTGCCCATCAATATGGTGTTGTACTGGAGTTCCACGCCGGATTTGCCGACCACGTCGCCGGGGTTGTAGAGCTCGAATTGGGGCTGGTTCAGCATCTCTTCGCTGACCTCGCCGACGTAGCCGATGAGGTGGGCCATGAATCCGTTGCGCGGATAGAGGCGGCGGTGGGCCATGATGGTGTCGAGTTCCGGCAGTTCGTTGCGATGCGACTCGATGAAGGCGAGTTCGTCGGGCGTGATGTCGTCTTTTAAATAAATCGGCTGATATTGCGGCGACGCGGCGAAGTGGCGGATGCGGTCTTTGACTTCTTTGGGATCGAGGTGCAGGCCTTGCGCGATCAGATCGGCGTCGGCGGTGAGGTCGCGGGAAGAATCGCGCAGCAGCAGCGCGGTGAACGACGGGTAATTGTCAACGATGGTGCGGCCTTCGCGATCGAGAATTCTGCCGCGGGGCGCGAGGATGGGCACATTGCGAATGCGGTTTTTCTCGGCGAGCGAGGCGTAGAAGTCGCTCTGCACTACTTGCAGGCGCCACAGGCCGTAGGCGAGGATCAAGAAAATGCCCAGCACGATGTATTGCGCCGCGGTCAAGCGCATCGGCGATACTTTTTCGTCGCGGCCGAACATCAGGTGTCGAGCTTGGGGCGGAAGGAATATGTGGCCCTCGATCGAAGATGGGCCGCGATTCCCACTGCCGGAAAGCTGTCCTTTCGGGAAGTTGTCTTCATTGTAACGCGCGGTATGGCGGGAAGGGGTTGCAGAGTGAGGTGACGGAAGGGCATAGAACCCTGAGCGGGGAGCGCGACAGGATGCTGCGGAGTACGTCGCAGCACCCCGTGCAGGCCGCCAACCGTTGCAGGTCGGTTACGCGCTCAGGGGAAACTGATCGCCTGAGGCCGGCGCCGGTTTCCGGGCGGCCTCGGCTGTCTCGTCCATCATTTCCCCCAACTCGGAGCCCGCGGTTAGCACATGAAACCAGCGCAGGATCAGAAATACTGCGAGTATCGACCACAGGAACCAGGTGTATTCGATGAAGTGCAACATATTCTCGCCCTCAGGGACTGCCAGATCCGCATGACCGGCGCCTGGCCGGCAGTGTGCCTTTCCGAGCTAAAGACTACTATAACGATAGACATACTTGCAAGCGATATTTCTGGAAAACAAGGGCAGACCCGGCCGGCATCCAACAGCGAGGGCGCCGGCACTACAGGGCCGACAGTTACCGTCTCCCTTGACCTGCGGTCCAGCGAGGAGGACAATGGCTGGCATCTCGGCGGGACGCAACATACTCCCCCTTGCGGTTCGCAGCCGGGATGAGCCCCGTTTCTCTCGCGTGAGTGGGCCGCGAGTCATGAATTTTGTTCCGTGGAGGTTTCCAATGACGAAACTGAACCGGTGGAAGCTGGCCAGCGCTATGCTCTTACTTTGCACTGGGATGACAGGCATCTCACAGGCGCAGACGTTCACCACACTCGTGAATTTCGACATTGCCAACGGAGCCGATCCCTACCTTATGTCTCTCGTGCAGGGCGCCAACGGAAATCTGTACGGGACAACCAAGGATGGCGGAGGCTTTGCCAGCTGCGGATCACCCGGCTGTGGGACGGTTTTCGAAATCACGCGGAATGGAACACTGACTCAGTTGTACAATTTCGGCGCTGAAGGTCATGGCGCTTACCCATTTGCTGGACTGCTCTTAGCACCCAACGGGAAGTTTTATGGAACAACGGCCCGAGTGGGTTCGGTCTTTGAGATCTCCTCAAAGGGTCAATTAAGGACCGTCTATGGCTTTTGCTCTCAGCCAAATTGTTCTGACGGATCCACGCCGTGGGCTGGCCTAATGCTAGCCACCGACGGGAATTTCTACGGAACTACGGCTTACGGTGGAAACACAAACTGCGCTGGGGGCTGCGGAACGGTCTTTAAGATCACTCCCAGCGGCCAACTGGACACGCTTTATAGCTTTTGCTCTTCGTCAAACTGTGCCGATGGCTACCAACCCTTTGCTGGCCTGGTTGAGGGCACAGATGGGAACCTTTACGGCACGACGTACCTGGGCGGGAACAACAGCGGCGATTGTTTCACCGGCTGCGGCACCATCTTCAAGATAACCCCAACCGGCACGCTAAGCACGCTATACCAGTTTGCACTCACTGACGGCCAAAACCCTGATGCAAGCCTGATCCAAGGCGTCGATGGCAAGTTCTATGGAACAACGGTCAAGGGCGGTGCGTTTCGGGGTGGCACGGTTTTTGAAATCACGTCTGCGGGCAATTTGACAACCCTGTACAGTTTCTCTGGCGCAGACGGCCTAGGCCCGTACTCTGGGCTAGTACGGGCAACGGACGGAAATTTCTACGGAACGACCTACCTGGGTGGAGACTTCTCGTGCAACTACGCCTGGAGTTGTGGAACGGTGTTTAAGCTCACTCCGGCAGGCAGCTTGACGACTCTGCATGTGTTCGAATACGCGGACGGCGCTGAGCCCTTCGGTGGGCTCGTTCAAGCGACCGATGGAGCTTTTTATGGGACGGCGTACTCGGGCGGCAATTTCGTGTGCGATCGAGCCGCCGATTTCCCCGGCTGCGGCACGATCTTCAGCCTCGATGTGGGTCTTGGCCCGTTCGTCGCCTTCGTCCAAGCCGCAGGCAAAGTTGGTCAGAGTGGCGGCATCCTCGGGCAAGGGTTCACCGGGACCACCAGCGTCTCGCTGAACGGAACGCCGGCGAGCTTCACAGTTGTTTCCGACACATTCATACGGGCGACGGTTCCGCTCGGCGCAACCACCGGCTATGTCACTGTGACCACGCCCAGCGGGACGCTGACCAGCAATGTGCCGTTCCACGTCATCAAGTAAAGCTGTGAGCAAGAAAGAGGTGCAGCATGATCGGACATGACCGCTGGAAAACGATTGGGGCGATATTCGTGCTCTGTGCCGCGACGGCTATTGCTTCGCCTGCCCAAGTCTTCACAACCCTCTCAGGTTTCAATTGTGGCAACGGTTGTTTCCCTTACTTCGTTACTCCCGTTCAGGGCACTGACGGAAAACTCTACGGGACAACTGCGGGCGGAAACCGTCCCAGTTACCCTGGCACGACTTTTAGTGTCACTACCCTAGGCGTGATGACCGTGCTCGACATTTTTTGCGGTTCCTGCCAGGGTGGCTCCTCGCCTAACGCTGGATTGGTTCTAGACAACGACGGGAACTTCTACGGGACCACGTTCGGCTATGATTACGATCTTAACGATGGATCAGTGTTTAAGATGAACGCGAAGGGCACGTTGACGACGCTGCATCGCTTTCGCTCCACTGACGGCGATGATTCTTTGGCCGCGCTGCTTCTAGCGGCCGATGGAAACTTCTACGGAAGCACGTTTTATGGCGGGAACAGTGGCGGCTGTAGCATTGGCTGCGGCACAATCTTCAAAATCACCAAAGAAGGAAAACTAACGACCCTGCACAGCTTCGACCAGACCGACGGCGCCGGACCTGTGGGTGCACTGATTCAAGACACCGATGGGAACCTCTATGGAACCGCAACGTTTGGTGGGGCCAACGGATATGGCACGATCTTCAAAATCACTTCGGGAGGGAGGCTTACGACGCTGCACGACTTTGCTTTGGCAGACGGTGCCGCCCCTTACGGCGGGGTGCTTCTAGCCAGTGACGGGAACTTCTACGGGACCACATCCCAGGGCGGAGATCCAAACTGCTATGGCGGCAACTGTGGAACAGTCTTCAAGATGACTCCGACGGGCACACTGACTACGCTGCACAGCTTTGCGGGTTACCCCTCGGAAGGCGCCCAGCCAATGGCCGGGCTATTGCAAGCAACTGATGGAAACTTCTATGGGACAACCTATGACGGCGGGGCCAACTTCCAGGGCGGGACGATCTTCAAAATTACGTCTGCAGGCAATCTGACCACGCTTTACAGCCTTTGCTCGCTGGCTAACTGCGCCGACGGTGCCCGCCCCGAAGGCGGCCTAGTCCAATCCACCAACGGAATGTTTTACGGCGTCACATACGAGGGCGGCTACTACGACGATGGTACGGTTTTCAGCCTGGACATGGGTCTCGGCCCCTTCGTCACCTTCGTGCGCTTCGCAGGCAGGGTCGGGCGGACTGGCCCTATCCTGGGACAGGGGCTCACTGGAACTACGAGCGTCTCAATCAACGGAATTGAGGCAGACTTCACAGTGGTTTCCGATACGCATATCAAGGCCACAGTTCCACCGGGCGCGACCACAGGTTTCGTCACCGTAACGACGCCCAGCGGAACCTTGACTAGCAATGTGCCGTTCCGGGTGATCCCGTAACTTGATGCAGAGCGAAGTGACGGCCACCCCAAAGCGAGCTGTTCGGATTGTGAAGCACATCGGACCTGTGCCGTGCGTAGCGGCTTGCACCGCTTGCGGCCAGCAATTCCAGGCTCCCATGCCTGCGCTACGCAGCGTCAAGGATGCCACGGAGAATCTTCAGAGACAGTTTGACGCGCACAAGTGCAAGCCAAGTGTGCCTGCGGCAGCTGTGTGAAACAGCTCTTTCGCCGCCTCACGGCTGAAAACCGGCAGGGGCTATAATGGCGCGACGCAGATGGCCCTTACCTCTGGCACAAAACTCGGTCCGTATGAAATTCAGTCTGCGCTGGGGGCAGGCGGCATGGGTGAAGTTTACCGTGCCCGCGATACTCGCCTGGATCGCACGGTTGCGATAAAAGTCCTTGCTTCTCACCTTTCTGCTTCGCCAGAACTGAAACAGCGCATGGAGCGCGAAGCCCGGGCGATTTCTTCGCTGAATCATCCGAACATCTGCCATCTCTACGACATCGGTTCGCAGGACGGCACCGACTTCCTGGTGATGGAGTTTCTGGAGGGCGAGACTCTGGCCGACCGGCTGCGCAAAGGCGCGATGCCGCTGAACGAGATTCTCAAGATCGGGATTGCGATCGCGGAGGCGCTGGCGATTGCGCATCGGCAAGGCATTGTGCATCGCGATCTGAAGCCGGGAAACATCATGCTGACGCAGGGCGGCGCGAAGCTGATGGACTTTGGCCTGGCGAAGCCGCTGGGCCTACAGACCGTGGCTTCGGGGACGGTACCTTCTTTTACTGCGTTGCCCACGATGAGCGGCCCGAGTCCGATGACTCCGTTGACGACGGCGGGCAGCATTGTGGGGACGATCCAGTACATGTCGCCGGAGCAGATCGAGGGAAAAGAGGCGGATGCGCGCTCCGACATTTTTGCGTTCGGTTCGGTGCTGTATGAGATGGCGGCGGGAAAGCGGCCGTTTGAGGGCAAGAGCCAGATCTCGCTGGCGTCGGCCATCCTGGAAAAAGATCCCGAGCCAATCAGCGCGCTGAAGGCGCAGATACCGTCTGGTTATGAGCGAGTGGTGACGACGTGCCTGCGCAAGGACCCCGAAGAACGTTACCAGACCGCGCATGACATCAAGCTGGAGTTGAGGTGGATTGCGACGGAAAGGCCGCCGGCTCCAGTGGCAGCGCCCACGGAAACGGCGCCGGCACGCTCTCCACTGGTTTGGGTGCTGGCCGCAGTTGTAGCGGGTGTGATTGGCCTTGCTGTGGGTTGGCTAATTCACCGTTCGACACCGGCGGCGACGAGTATTCGCACGGTCATTGATCCTCCACCGGGCGCCGCGTTTCGCCTCACGGACGACGCCGGAGGGCCACCGGTGCTCTCGCCCGACGGCAGCACTCTGGCGTTCACCGCCATCGACCAACAGGGGAAAAACGGGCTTTGGTTGCGGCCCATGAATTCGGTGGAAGCGGGCGCGCTGGCCGGTACGGACGACGCGATATTTCCTTTCTGGTCGCCAGACAGCCGTTCCCTAGGTTTCTTCGTGAACGGAAAGTTGAAGACCATTGATGTGAATGGCGGGTCTGGGGTGGTGGTTTGCGACGCACTGTTGGGGCGCGGAGGCGCATGGGGTGCGAGTGGCGTGATTGTTTTTTCTCCTGGGCCGATAGGGCCCTTGGTGCGGGTGAATGCCAGCGGAGGCAACCCGGTAGAGGTCACCAAAATTGATACGCATCAACATTCATCGCATCGCTGGCCGTTCTTTCTGCCTGACGGAAAGCATTTTCTGTATTTGGCGCTCAATCACGATCGCGCGCAAAGCGGCAATGACGCGATTTACTACGCATCCCTGGATGGGCGGGAAAACAAGCTGTTGTTGCGCACACAGTCGAGCGCAGTTTATGCGGGTGGATTTCTTCTTTTTGCCCGCGGCGACCAACTGATGGCGCAGGCCTTCGATCCGGCGACTGGGACGTTGAGCGGCGAACCGCAGAACGTGGCGAAGGGAGTGATCAGCGACGCAACCACCTGGCACACTGACGCTTCGGCCGCAGACAACGGCCTGCTGGTTTTCGGCAGCGGAGGGAGCGGAGATGTGCAGTTGGTGTGGCTTGACCGCAAGGGGAACCAGATTGGGGTGGCAGCGGACAAGTTCACGAGTTTGCGATACGCGCAGATATCGCCACAAGGCGACCGCGTCGCGCTTCAGATCGATACCGGAACCAATGACATCTGGGTACTGGACCCGGCGCGTGGGGTGCGCACCCGACTGACCTTCGGGCCGGTGTCGAACAATGTTCCAGTCTGGTCGGCGGATGGCAAGTGGATCGCCTATTTTTCGCTGCGCGATGGAAAATCGACGATCTATCGCAAACCATCCGATGGCAGCGGCGCGGAAGAACTTCTAGTGTCCGATGATCGCGGTGTGATTCCCACCGACTGGTCGCGGGACGGGAAGAGGTTACTTTATGAGCGCGGGCCGCTGGGCGGGCCCAACGATATATGGCTGTTACCGCTCGAGGGAGAGCGCAAGCCACGGATGCTGCTGGCGCACGCCGGGGACGGGGTGCTTTCGCCCGACGGCCATTGGCTGGCGTACGATTCCATCGAATCGGGAGCGGCTGAAGTTTATGTGGTGCCGTTTGGCGGAGGAGAGGGCAAGTGGCAGGTCTCGCCTAGCGGGGGAGGCTTCCCGCAGTGGAGCGGCGACGGCAAAGAGCTTTACTACATGGATGGGACTTCCTCGATTCAGGCGGTGGCGGTAAAGCAGGCGGGAGGGGCGTTGCAGTTCGGCGCTCCGCAGACTCTGGTGAGCCGATTGACGATTCTAAGCGTCCCGTTCTTTAGTGTTACGCCCGACGGCAAAAAGATTCTGGTGGCGCACGTGGCACAGCAGGTCAGCCCGTCAGTCACAGTGGTTACGAACTTTGCGGAGGGGCTGAAGAAGTAAGCGAAGCAGTGAGTACCGTAAGAGCAGATATTTCGAATGATTGGCCAAACCATCTCGCACTACCGAATCACTGAGAAACTCGACGGTGGCGGCATGGGGGTGGTGTACAAGGCCGAGGACATCTCCCTGGGCCGCTTTGTTGCCTTGAAATTTCTTCCCGACGATGTGGCGCAAGACCCGCAGGCCTTGGAACGTTTTCGGCGCGAGGCGCGGGCGGCATCGGCCCTCAACCATCCCAACATCTGCACAATTTATGAGATCGGCGAGCACGACGGGAAGCGTTTCATTGTCATGGAATTCCTGGACGGAGTGACGCTTAAGCATCGCATCGCCGGGAAGCCGATGGAGACGGATGTCCTGCTGGGACTTGCGATCGAGATAGCCGACGCGCTCGATGCCGCACATTCCCAGGGCATCGTGCACCGCGACATCAAGCCGGCAAACATTTTCATCACCAAGCGGGAACACGCCAAGATTCTGGACTTCGGACTAGCGAAGGTGGCGGCGGCCAACCCGTCAAGCCAGATGGGGTCGGCAAATACGATGACCGCAGCTGAGGAGCAGCACCTGACCAGCCCTGGCTCAACCCTGGGCACCATCGCGTATATGTCTCCGGAGCAGGTGCGCGGGAAGGAATTGGATGGGCGGAGCGATCTGTTTTCTTTCGGGGCAGTCCTGTACGAGATGGCGACAGGCACGCTGCCGTTCCGGGGAGAAAGCTCGGGAGTAATCTCGCGAGAGATTTTGGACCGCGATCCGGTTCCGGCAATACGGCTGAACCCTGATCTGCCCCCAAGGCTGGAAGACACCATTAACAAGGCGCTGGAAAAAGATCGCGAGCTGCGTTACCAGCACGCCGCTGACATGCGGGCCGACCTGAAGCGGTTGAAGCGGGAAACAGAATCGCGGCACGGCGTGCCCACGAGTTCGGGATCGGTGGCGGCGACGCCGGAAAGCGGCTCCACTCACCCGAGCGTCGTCCAACCGTCATCGACAGCGTCCGGGTTCTCCCATGCGGTTGCTTCTCCGTCTTCGAGCGCAGTGAAAGTTGCCGGAGCTGCTGCTGTTGGGCGGGCAAAGCCGTGGAAAATTGTGGTCCCCGTCGTGGGTGTCTTGTTGATCGCGGCGGTTGGGACGTGGTATTGGCGCAGCCGGGCGAGCACGGTGCAAATTGAATCCATCGCGGTGATTCCATTTGCCAGCGCGGGTGGCAACGCCGATACCGACCTGCTCAGTGATGGCCTGACGGAATCATTGATCTCGAGCCTCGCTCATGTGCCCCAGCTGAAAGTAAAGTCCCGCAATTCCGTTTTCCGCTACAAAGGCAAGGAGGTTGACGTCCAACGACTGGGGAAGGAGTTGACCGTCGATGCGCTGCTTACCGGCAGAGTGGTGCAACGCGGCGACGCGATTCAGGTCAGCGCCGAGCTCACCAATGTTCAGGACAACACGGAAATCTGGGGCGAGCAATATGAACGGAAGGCATCGGACATCATCGCGTTGCAACAGCAAATTGCGGGCGATATCGCCAACAAGCTGCGTGCGAAACTGAGCGGAGCGGAAAAGCAGCAGGTCACCAGGCAAGGGACACAAAACGCGGAAGCTTATCAGCTTTATGTGAAAGGCCGCTATTACTGGAACAAGCGCACGCCCGCCGACGTGAATACAGCGATTTCGTACTTCAATCAGGCCATTGATAAGGATCCCAGTTACGCGGTGGCGTATTCGGGGCTGGCGGATGCTTATGAAATCCTCAGTTACTACGGCGTTGATGACCCGAATGACGTTGTACCGAAGGCGAAGGCGGCGGCCAATAAGGCCCTGGAACTCGAACCCACCCTGGCGCGCCCGCATGCCGTGCTAGGCCTCGCCAAGATGACCTACGATTGGGATTTTTCCGGAGGCGAGGCGGAGTTCAGAAAGGCCTTTGAGCTTGATCCCAGCGACGCCAGCGCCCATCAATGGTTGGCCCAGGTACTCGGTTACATCGGCGGAAGGCCGCAGGAGGCGATTGATGAGGTCAACCGCGCCCGTCAGCTCGATCCGCTTGCCCCCATCATCGCGTCGGCACTAGGAGATGTTTACCTGCGTAATCGTCAATTTGATAAAGCGATTGAAGCCGAGAAGAAAACCCTCGCAGACAACCCTTCGTTCGGCGTAGCGCATTGGGAGCTTGCAAACGCCTACTGGGGCGAGCACAAGTATGAGCAGGCCGTTCAGGAATTTCAAAGCTACGGGCAGTCGACCGGCAATCAGAGTTTTGCCGAGTACGCGGCCGCCCTGGACGCGGGTTACCATGCCGGCGGATGGCCGGCCGCAGAGCGTAAGGCGATCGAGGCCTTGCATGCACAACGCAAAGCCAAGACCGATTACCTCGCTGCTTACGAGATCGCGCAGTTCCATGCCGATCTGGGTGATAAGGACCAGGCTTTCGAGTGGCTCGACACCGCGTACCAGGAGCACAACATCTGGGTAATCGGCATTCCTACCGACTCTAGAATGGATTCGCTGCGTTCCGATCCGCGGTATGCGGAACTGGTGAGGAAGATCGGGTTGCCGCAGTAGGGGCGGGATATGCGCTTTCCCGGCAATCATTCCCATGAGGCACTTTCCATCTTTGTCTCGTCCGGAGCGAGACGCTGCGACCGGGTTTCTACTGGAAAACCTGGGCCGCCGGTTTGAGCTTGATCGAATGAGCTCCAGCGGAAAAACCGTCGAGCACGAGATTGTGATGCGCGATGACCTGGGAAGCGGACAGTACTGAAGTATCACGTGTCAGATGCCCATCAGCTACGAGTGTCACATCGTACCCAAGCGTAACTGCGCGACGGCAAGTTGTGTCGATGCAGTATTCGGTCATGCCACCCACAACGATCAGATGCTTGATTCCGCCCTTCCGGAGCTCATCCGCGAGTCTGGTTTCGAAGAATGAGTCGGACGCCTGCTTTCGGATGACAGGTTCCGCGTCGCGCGGGACAATGGACGCATGATTGCCCAACCCGAGGTATTCACTTCGAGAGGATGCCCCTTGGGACCGTCGTGCTGAATGAACAAGACCGTCAAGCCCGTGGACCGCGCTTTACCCAGCAGGCCCGCAATATTCGTCAACACAGCGTCTCTCACTTCGCGCGGCATCAACTCCACCAGGCCGGCCTGGACATCGACAATAAGTAGCGCTGCTTTCACTCCTCCTCCGGACGATTCACTTGATCTGCTCATAGCCACGCACCGTCCGTTTTTTGTGCCTCTGTAACCGGTGCTCATCATAAGCCATTGGCGCCCTGTGCTATAACACTCCCAGATGCCGACCCACCAAGGATCGATCCGTCTCTTCCGCGCCGCTGGCATTGTTGTGTTCCTGCATTGGTCGTGGTTTCTGGTGGCCGCGTACGAAATCAACGGCCGGGGGAGAAGTTATTCCTCTCTCACCTTCAATGCGCTGGAGTATCTGGCGCTGTTTCTCATCGTGCTGATGCACGAGTTCGGGCACTCACTCGCCTGCCGGCAAGTTGGAGGAGAAGCAAACCAGATTGTGCTGTGGCCACTCGGCGGGGTGGCGTACGTGAATCCTCCGCCGCGGCCGGGCGCCACGCTTTGGAGTATTGCCGCCGGGCCGCTGGTGAATGTTGCTCTCATTCCAGTCTTTTTGGGGATCGGACTGCTGAGCCGGTCATTGGGATGGTATGAATCCATTCCCAACCTCCACCAACTCCTACGCTCGATCGCGTACATCAACATCGGCCTGCTGATTTTCAACATACTGCCCATCTATCCTCTGGATGGCGGCCAGATTCTTCGCTCCCTACTGTGGTTCGTGCTGGGACGCGCCCGCAGCCTGATGGTGGCCACGATTATCGGCTTCGTCGGCGTGGCTGCGTTCATCGGCCTGGCCTTGTGGGCGCAGTCCGTGTGGTACGGCGTTCTCGCCGCCTTCATGCTGATGAATTGCTGGAGCGGGCTGCAACACGCGCGATTCCTTTCGCGCCTGGCGAAATTGCCGCGCCGCGATGGCTTCGCCTGTCCCCGGTGCAACACCGCGCCACCGGTGGGAGACTTCTGGAAGTGCGGCCAATGCGGCCAGCCTTTTGACACTTTCCAAACCCAAGGCGTCTGTCCCCACTGCGTAGCCCGGTTTGCCGCGAGTAGGTGTCTGGATTGCGGCGGACTGCATCCTCTGAGCGAGTGGATTGCTCCCGGCGGTACGATCGCGAGGCTGTAAATCCCGAAACCGACCTGCTCAGTGCAGCTCTGTGCCCTCCGTGGTAAGGACCTTCCTATGGTGTAAAATCGGCGCGGCCTTCGTCCCCAGACAAGGCCGCACTCTGACCAGTGCTCGGCTCCCAGGAGGCTCGTTCTGATCGGCCGCACACTCTCGCATTATCGGGTCATCGCCGCTATCGGCGCCGGTGGGATGGGGGAAGTGTATCGCGCCACCGACACCAAGCTCGGCCGCGACGTAGCGCTCAAAGTTCTGCCTCCCGATGTGGCCCGCGACGCCGAACGCCTCGCCCGATTCCAGCGCGAGGCTCGCGCCATCGCTGCGCTCAATCATCCCCATATCGTCACCATCTTTTCAGTCGAGGAAACCGAAGGCGTCCACTTTCTTACCATGGAACTGGTCGAGGGGCAGTCGCTCGACCGGCTGATCTGCGTGAGCGGCCTTCCTGTCGAGCAGATCGTCGAAATTGCCAGTGCACTGGCCGACGCGCTCGCTGCCGCACATGACAAAGGCATCGTCCACCGTGACTTGAAACCCGCAAATGTCATGGTCTCGCGCGATGGCCGCGTTAAGGTGCTCGACTTCGGCCTGGCAAAAGATGTCCGCGCGGACAGCTCCAACGACGCCACACTGACCTCGGCCGGCCACACCCAGGCGGGCATCGTGATGGGAACGCCGGCCTACATGTCGCCCGAACAGGTCGCAGGCCGCCCGCTCGACCACCGTACCGACATCTTCTCACTCGGCATCATCCTGTATGAGATGGCGACTGGGCGCCGACCCTTCGAGGGAACATCTTCGGCCGAGCTGGCGTCCGCGATCCTGCGCGACACACCGCTTGCAATCACATCCGCGCGCGCGGATCTGCCCAGCGATCTGGCCCGCATCATCCGCCGCTGCCTGGAGAAAGACCCCCGTCACCGCGTCCAGACCGCGCGTGATGTCGCTAACGAATTTCGCGATTTCGACCGGCAGTCGTCACAGGCGGTGGCGGTTCCCGCCTCACGTGCCGCGGTCGCCACGCCGGTCTCCGGCGCGGCTCGTGCCGATGAAGGCTTCTGGGTCGCGGTGCTGCCCTTCAAATACACCGGCGGCAACGCCGAACTCACCGCCTTGGCCGACGGATTGACCGACGACATCTTGACCGGTCTCTCGCGTTTCTCTTACTTGCGGGTGATCGCGCGCGGCTCCACGGCGAAATATTCCAGCGAATCCGGCGACATCCGGGCCATCGGCAAAGAGGTGGGAGCCCGCTACGTGATGGAAGGCAGCCTGCGCTTGGCAGGATCGAAAGTACGCATCGCAGTTCAATTGGTGGATGCCAGCTCCGGTGCAGGCCTGTGGGCTGAAACCTACGACCGGCCGTTCACGCCGGAGTCGACTCTGGATCTGCTGGATGATGTCGTTCCGCGCATCGTTGCTACCGTCGGTGACACCCAGGGCATTCTGCCCCACAGCATGACCGCCGCGCTCCGCAATCGCGACCCAGAATCGCTCACCCCTTATGAGGCAATGCTGCGGAGCTTCGGATACCATCAGCGGGTCAATGCGTCGGAGCACCTGGTGGCAAGAACCGCCCTGGAGAAGGCGGTAAAACAAGAACCGGACCGGGCCGATTGCTGGGCTATGCTCTCCTGGATCTACCGCGGCGAATACACCCACGGATTGAATCCCCTGCCCGATCCTCTCGACCGCGCGCTGACGGCGGCGCGCCGTGCCTTGGACCTGGCGCCCTCCAATCAGCTTGCCCACGTCGCTCTGGCCTCGGTCTTGTTCTGCCGCCACGAATTTGGCGCGTTCCGCACGGCCGCGCAGCGTGCCCTTTCACTCAACCGCATGGAGGGATATGCCACCGCCTATCTTGGTTTACAGATGGCATTTGCCGGCGATTGGGAGGCTGGCTGCGCCCTGGTGGAGCGGGCAACCCAACTCAATCCCAACCATCCGGGCTGGTTCTGGTTGCCTCTGGTCTTCAACGCCTATCGCCAGCAAGATGGACAACGCGCGCTGGAATTCACCCTGAGGATCAACATGCCGGGTCTCTGGCTGGCGCAAATCGCGCTCGCGGTTGTACGGTGCCAACTCGGTGAGATGGAAGCGGCCCGCACCGCAGTTCGGGACCTGCGGGCCCTGCGCCCGGATTTCGCGGCCCATGTGGATGAAGAACTCTCGAAATGGTGGCAACCGGATCTGGCTTCTCGGATTCTCGCGGACCTCCGCAAAGCGGGGCTGGAGATTCCGGACCAGAATGCTCGTGCAGTTCCTGCTCTAGCTTCCACAGCTGTCGCTGCCAATACCACCTCCGGCGCTGCCCGCGCCGTCTTGCGAGAAAACGAAGGCTTCTGGGTCGCAGTGCTGCCCTTTAAGTACACTGGCGGCAATGCCGATCTCACCGCACTGGTCGAAGGCCTGACTGCGGACATCGTCACCGGAATGTCGCGCTTCTCTTATCTCAAGGTGATAGCGCGCGGCTCGACTGCGAAATATTCCAGCGAGTCAGGAGATGTCCGAGTCATCGGCAAGGAACTCGGCGCTCGCTTCGTGATGGAGGGCAATCTTCGCCAGGCGGGAACCAAGCTGCGCCTCGCCGTGCAACTCGTTGACGCGACCACCGGCGCTCATATCTGGGCCGAAAACTTCGAGCGCACTTTCAACCCGGAATCGCTGTTCGCGCTTCAGGACGAACTCGTCCCCCGCATCGTCTCCACCGTCGCCGATGCGCATGGGATTCTGCCTCATACCATGAGCGAAGCCATCCGTGGGAAGAATCCCGAACAATTGACGCCGTACGAGGCGGTGTTGCGAAGTTTCAGTTACGCCGAGCGCATCACCCCCGAGGAGCATGCGGTGGCGCGCACCGCCCTGGAGCGTGCCGTGCAAGTGGCTCCGAACTATGCCTATGCGTGGGCGATGCTTTCCCTTGTCATCGTCGCCGAGCACCAGGGCTTCAACCCTCAACCGAATCCGCTGGAGCGCGCCCTCCAGGCCGCGCGCCGGGCCATCGAGCTCGACTCCTCCGGTCACCGCGGCCATCATGCTCTGGCCCTGGTTTTGTTTTTCCGCAAGGAAACGCAAGCTTTCCGAACCGCCGCGGAGAAGGCCATCGCCCTCAACCCCATGGACGGATGCAACATTGCCCACCTCGGCAGCTTCATCGCCTACGCGGGCGAATGGGAGCGAGGATGCGCCTTGGTCGAGCATGCTCTACAGCTTAATCCGAATCATCCCGGCTGGTTCTGGTTCCCGCTCTTCTTCAATGCCTATCGCAAACGTGACTACAGCGGCGCATTGAACTTTGCCCTCAAAGTTAACCTGCCCGGCTACCACGCCACGCACATGGCGCTCGCCGCTGCCTACGGGCAACTTGGGCAGGCTGATGAAGCAACCAAAGCGGTACAAGAACTACGCAAGCTACAGCCTGACATTGCCCGGATCGCGCGCCCTGCCTTAGGGATATCACTCGACCCGGAACTCGTCGAGCACATGATCGACGGCCTGCGCAAAGCCGGGCTGGACATTCCCGACGAAGGCAAATCCGCGGCCGTCGCAGCGAAGCCTGAGAAAACCTCCGCACCGGACTCCGGCGCCGTCCGTGCTGCCTTGCGAGAAGACGAAGGCTTCTGGGTCGCCGTCCTGCCCTTCAAATACACCGGCTCCAATGCCGATCTCACCGCGCTGGTCGAGGGACTGACCGAAGACACGGTCACCGGCCTGTCCCGCTTCTCGTACCTCCGGGTTATCGCACGCGGCTCGACGGCGAAATACTCCAGCGAATCCGGCGACATTCGCGCTGTCGGCAAGGAACTCGGTGCGCGCTACGTGATGGAAGGCAGCCTGCGCCAGACCGGAACCAAGTTGCGGCTCGCGGTCCAACTCGTGGACGCAGCCACCGGCGCACACCTCTGGGCTGAGACCTACGAGCGCGACTTCAGTCCCGAAAAACTTTTCGCCTTGCAGGATGACCTTGTCCCACGCGTAGTCTCGACGGTTGCCGACATGAACGGGATCCTCCCGCGCAGCATGAGCGAAGCCGTGCGCAATCGCCCGCCCGAGCAGTTGAGCCCCTACGAGGCCCTGCTGCGCAGCTTTGGCTACTCCCAGCGCGCCACTCCCGAAGAACTTGCCGCCGGCCGGGCTGCGCTGGAACTGGCAGTGCAGAAGGCACCCGCCTTTGGCGATGCCTGGGCATCGTTGGCCATACTGTGCGTCCAGGACTACGCACAGGGATTCAACCTGAAGGCCGACTCCCTGGCCAGCGGTCTGGCCGCGGCCCGCCGCGCTCTAGAGGCCGCGCCATCCAACTACATGGCCCAATGCAGCCTGGCCCAGGCGCTCTTCTTCCATAAAGAATTCCAGAGCTTCCGCATTGCCGCAGACCGGGCTGCCGCACTCAACCCCAATGACGGCTCCTGCATAGCTCTTCTCGGCGAGTTAACAACCTACACTGGTGACTCCGAACGCGGCCTCGCGCTGGTAGGTCGCGCCAAGCAGCTCAATCCTCATCATCCCGGATGGTACTGGTACGCCGACTTCTACAACGCGTACCAACAGTCCGACTATCGCGGCGCACTCAACTTTGCGCTCAAAGTCAATCTCCCCGGCCACTGGTTTCAACACGCAACCGTAGCCGCCGCTAGCGGCCAGCTCGGAGAAACTGATGCCGCCGCCAAAGCCCTGCGCGACCTACTCAAACTGCGGCCCGACTTCGCCGCCAGAGTCCGCAAAGATATGGAGAAATGGTGGAAGCCCGACTACGTCGAGCACCTGATCGACGGCCTCCGCAAAGCAGGTTTGAAGATTGCCGCCAAAGATGGATCGCGACCAACCAAGCCCCGATCCAAGACAAAACCATAAAGCGCCTTAACCTAAGGAGCACTTTCACATGAGCAAACAAACGGTCCGCTTTAATGTCAACCTCGCCATCCACGATGGAAAGCTCGACGCCTTCCAAGCCATCGCCCAAGACATGATCGCAGGCACTCAGAAAGAACCCGGCGCCCTTGCCTACGAATGGCACTTGAGCGCTGATCGCAAACAGTGCCGGCTCATCGAAACCTATGCCGATGCGAACGCCGTGCAGGCGCACATCAACGGCCCCGTGGTGCAGCAACTTGTGCCAAAACTCCTCGAGGCCGCGACCCTTAACGGGTTCGAAGTGTATGGCGACCCCGGCCCCCAGGCAACAGAAATGCTCAAAGGAATCGGGGCTAAGATATTCCCGCTCTGGCGCGGCCTCAACCGCTGAGGCAGTTGTAGCGCCGGCTGTCGGACTCCTCCCAAAACAAAAGAACCCGCTCCCAAACCCAGAGCGGGTTCCGATTTCCAATGTCAGCCGTCCGACTACTTCATGGTGTACGTCCCCGTGCATTCCCACGTCGCGCCATCAGCACCGTCACCCTTGCCGGCGCAAGTGCCTTCGCCCTTGGCCTTGGCAAACTTCCCGGTTCCGCCCATCATTGTCCACTTGTTCGTCCCGGAGGTGAATTTTCCATCTTTCATCATGCCCTTGCCGGTGTAGTGGTAGTGAATCTTGTCACCACTTTCTGCGGTCACTACGAACACCCCATGCCACGTAGTCGCGTTTCCCGTGGCTTCGTTAAACTGCGTGCCGATTCCCTCCTTTTCTTTCGTACCACCGATTTCACTCTTGGTGGCCGTGCAAGTCGTCTTGCTCACGGCATAGCTATGATTCGCCTTGTCGCCCACATCAATGCTGTGGTCGTCAGACGCTTTGCCACACTTCCACTGCGACTCCAACTTCTCCTGTGCCAGCGACAACGATGTCAGCAACACAACCGCACAGCCAATCAACCATAATTGACGCATGTTTTCATCTCCTCATAGAATTTTGAATTCAACCTGACCGGGCTTTCTGAAACTGGGGCGCAAAGATAGGTTCTTAACGACGCGCCCGCGGCGCACGCACAAGAATTAATGGGAAGTGCCTGGAGGCTTCCGGCGCGCACCCTTCCCAGGACTGTTCTTGGAACACCCGAACTGTACTCCCATCGCTGGAAAAGTCAAGGACCGTCAGTCGCCGGTAGTGCCTCAGTTTGAAATCTAGCAGGGTAGAACGGCGGCGCGGGCTGTGGCATACTCGGTTCGTGGCTTAAAAAGCAAGTCGCATGAAGACTTTTAAGCGGGTTATCCGAGTAGTGAGCAAAGTTATAGGCTACGTCGCTGGATTCGTACTCTTTTTCTCTCCGTTTACAAATACAGGATTGGCGCTGATGGCTATCTCCGGTGTGGTTGCCCTGATTTGCTTTGCGGCTTATATGTGGTCAGAGCCAGAAGAAGAAAATGAGGTTGAAAATTCAAACTGATGCACTACCGAGTCGCCTGAGCGCAATCGCACTGTGGCCGACCAACTGTCCGATTCGTCCTCAAGGTGATAATCTTTCCCCTTGATGAGCCTGACTCCCGGGACTAAGCTCGGCCCCTATGAGATTGTTGCCCTGGTCGGCGCCGGCGGCATGGGCGAGGTCTACCGTGCCAGTGACTCTCGCCTCAAACGTGACGTAGCAGTAAAGGTCTTGCCGCGAGCGCTTTCGCTTGATCCCGACCGGCTCCGCCGTTTCGAGCAGGAGGCACTGGCCACCGCTGCTCTGAACCATCCCAACATTCTGGCGGTTTTCGACATTGGCACAAGCGAGGGCTCGCCTTACGTCGTCTCCGAGCTGCTTGAAGGCGAGACACTGCGTGATCGTCTGCGCAGCGGACCGATTCCGGTGCGCAAAGCTCTGGATCACGCCTTGCAAATTGCGCATGGACTGGCCGCCGCCCACGAAAAGGGCATCATTCATCGCGATCTGAAGCCCGACAATCTATTTCTCACCAAAGACGGCCGCCTCAAAATCCTCGACTTCGGCCTGGCCAAACTGACGCAGGCCGAACCCAGCGCTCACACCTCACTCGCCACCGTGAGCCATGGCACCGAGGCGGGTATGGTCCTTGGCACAGCTGGCTACATGTCGCCCGAGCAGGTGCGTGGCCTGGCCCTCGACACCCGTTCCGACATCTTCAGCTTCGGCGCAATTCTCTACGAGATGCTCTCTGGCAAACGCGCCTTTCACGGAGATACAGCCGCAGATACCATGAGTTCGATCCTGAAGGAAGACCCTCCGGACTTGAGCGCAACCAATCGCCATGTTTCCCCCGCGCTGGAGCGCATCGTGCAGCACTGCCTCGAGAAGAGCCCTGAGGCTCGCTTCCATGCCGCCAGCGATATTGCGTTTGATCTCGAGCACCTATCCGGGATTTCCGGTACCACGGTGAGGACAACTCCGGTCGAGGCTGCGAGGCCCCGTCGCATGTTGCCGCGCCTACTAGCGGGCGGTCTGGGGCTCGCGTTGGTGATGCTGGTTGTCGGTTGGTGGCTCGGTCGAAACAGCGTCCACGCGCCCTTGGTTGAATACAAGCAGATCACCTTCCGCATGGGTTCCATTGGCAATGTTCGGTTTACGCCCGACGGCAGCATTGTGTACAGCGCGGTGTGGGACGGCGGAGAGCAGCAACTTTACATGGCCCGCGCCAACGATCCCAGTGCCCGCGAACTGGGCCTGAAGAACGCCGAACTGCTTTCCATCTCCAAGAGTGGAGAATTGGCGGTTCGTCTGAATACCATAAGCCCCAGCGCATTCTTGCAATATGGGACGCTGGCACGGGTTCCTCTGAGTGGGGGAACGCCGCGAGAGATGCTGGACAACGTGCAGGGCGCGGATTGGGCCGCGGACGGCGAAGCTATGGCGGTGGTCCGCTACCTCCCTGAAAACCGCCACTGGCGCTTGGAATATCCCATTGGCAAGGTCCTGTTCGATAGCATCGGCTGGATCAGTGACCCTAGAATTTCGCCGGACGGCAAGTGGATCGCTTTCGCCGACCATGACAATGTGGAAGGCGACGACGAAGGTTCGGTCGCCGTGATCGCAAGCGATGGCAAGGACAAAGAGAGGAAACTTTCTTCCGGCTGGGAATCAATTGAGGGCATCGTCTGGTCCCCGGCGAGCGATGAGATCTGGTTTACCTCAACCTACAGCGGCTCCGCCACCGATCCCCGCGCCGTCACTCTTTCCGGCAAGCTGCGGACCATTACCAACGTCCCCGGAGGCATGTGGCTGCAGGACCTCCGCAATGGAGTCGCATTAGCAGTGACCCACCAGACGCGGGCCGGAATTAGAGGCATCTCCCCGGGCGGAAAAGAAGAGCGCGAGCTGGGATGGTTCGGCTGGGCGGTACTGAGTGATCTGAGCCGCGACGGCAGAAAAATCTTGTTTTATGAAGTGGGCGATGCCGGTGGACCCACTTACACTGTGTTTTTACGAGATACCGATGGTTCGCCCCCC
Source organism: Acidobacteriota bacterium (assembly GCA_013289795.1). Taxonomy (GTDB): domain Bacteria; phylum Acidobacteriota; class Terriglobia; order Terriglobales; family Acidobacteriaceae; genus JABCZH01. The sequence continues at coordinate 45,787 of JABCZH010000012.1, read as the reverse complement.
GCAAGTATGGGCGAGGGCGATGCTGTAGCGATCTCGCCCGACGCCAAATGGGTCGTTACCAAATCACCCAAGGGTGGACCCCTGAACCTGGTGCCGACCGGAGCCGGAGAGTCCAGGCCGCTCACCCGAGACGCCATCGTCTACGGTATTGCTCGCTGGCTTCCGAACGGCAAACAACTGCTGGCGATTGGCATTGAAGCCGGACACGGCGCCCGCGACTACTTGATTGATGTCGGTACGGGCGCCTCCAAACCCATTACTCCGGAGGGCGTCTCTGGAGTGTGGCTCCCGCCTGACGGCAGCAGTACGGCTGTACAGGGACCGGACGGAAAATGGGGGATTTGGCCTTTGGATGGCAGCGGCATTCATCTGGTCCCTGGACTTGACGCCAAGTACCGTGTGACTGGTTGGTCTCCCGATGGCGCATCAGTTTATGTAGCCTCCAGGGGGAGAGAACGCGCCGCAAAGGTTTACAAAGTGAATACGGTGAGTGGAAAGATGGATCTATGGAGAACCTTTGGGGCAGACTCAGGCGCAGCATTTTCGTCCGTTGACACGCTTTATCTATCAAACGACGGGACCGCATACGCTTATCGCTACAACCAGCTCACTTCGCAGGCGTACGTAGTGACGGGACTGAAATAGTTTCAGCGCCCCAGCTTTGGCCAAACCGCCGGCACTCGCGCTCTATATCGCCGATACTCGTCACCGAATCTCGCTTCCATCTCTCGATCCTCCATCCGAATCATAACCGCCCCCGTGACCACCGCGAACGCAGTCAGTCCATAGCAAACAACCAGCCCGGTTCCGACGCTCCACGCCAGCATTTCGCAAAGATGTGCCAAATAAACCGGGTGCCGCACCCTCGCGCGAATCCCTGTCATCACCAACCGTTGTTCGCCATGGCCTGAGATCACCTCTGGCAAACCACCCAGTTGCCGCGCGCTGAAGTTCTTGCTCGACTGCGAATACAGCCGCAGGCCTACGCCAAACAGAAACAATGCCGGTACCCAGGTCCATCCGCGGGCGTAGAGCGACATGTGCCGCCATCGCGCGGTAATCAGCGCCGTCATAGCCCACATTGCCGCCCAGGCCGGAAGCAACACGAGATAAGGCGACCATCTCCGCGACCGCCAATACTCCGCCCTGGGATGCACCAAGAACCAGAAACAAGGGATGGTCGAGTAAGCCACGCACGCCAGCCATCCCAGAAGATTGAGCCATTCATTCATTGAGGATTGAATCATTGTCGCATTGTGGTCACGCTCGCAGGCAGGTACAGCGCCTCCCCAATCAGTTTTGTGGCACAGTAGATGGTTCATGCCCACGCCGCCCGACCCCGGACTCGGTCGCATCGCCTTCCGGTATCCCGACTTCACCGCCTTCGCCTTCGCACGCTTCTGTATCGTGGCCGCGCTGGAGATGCAGTCAGTGGCTGTGGGCTGGCAGGTATATGAAATCACCAAGCGGCCGCTGGATCTTGGACTGGTCGGCCTGGCGCAATTTCTGCCGGGAATCGCCTTCTTCCTGCCCGCTGGTCACACCGTCGACCGGCTCGATCGGCGCCGGCTGCTGATGGCGTGTTATGTCGGATTTGCTCTTTGTTCGTCGCTGCTGTTGCTCATTGCTCTGCGCGGAGGGCACTCGGCACGGCCCATCTATGCGGTCGCGGCTTTGCTGGGCACGGTGCGATGTTTCAATTTCCCCACCGGACGTGCTCTGCTCCCGCAACTGGTTCCCGAAGAGCATTTCTCCAACGCCGTGGCATGGAACTCCAGCATTTTCCAGGGGGCAACTATTCTGGGTCCGACCTTCGGCGGTCTTCTCTACGCACTCTCTCGCGGACCCGCCGCTGTCTATGCGACCGCAATCGCCGTCGCTCTGGGCGCGATCCTGTCAACTCTGAGAATCAAAGCTCGCGAGAAACCCCGTCCCCGGGAACCCATGAGTTTGGCCACGGTTCTCGCCGGATTCGGGTACATCTGGAAACAGAAAGTGGTTCTGGGCTCCATTTCACTGGATCTCTTCGCCGTCCTGCTGGGCGGCGCAGTAGCGTTGTTGCCGGTGTACGCGCGTGAAATTCTGCATACCGGACCCTGGGGCCTTGGCCTGCTGCGCAGCGCTCCCGGAGTTGGCGCGGCTGCCATGGCGGTATTGCTGGCGCATCGCCCGTTGAAGCGCCGGGTCGGCCCGGCCATGCTGTGGTGCGTCGCTGGATTTGGCGTTTTCACGATCATCTTCGGCCTTTCCCGCAGCCTCATCCTCTCCCTGATCTCGCTCTCGCTGGTCGGCGCTACCGACATGGTCAGCGTGGTCATCCGCGCGATTCTGGTGCAACTCGGCACTCCGGATGAAATGCGCGGCCGGGTGAACGCCGTGGACATGATGTTCATCGGCGCCTCCAATCAACTCGGCGAATTCGAGTCCGGCCTCACCGCACACTGGTTCGGAACCGTGCCCGCGGTAGTCTTGGGAGGAATAGGAACGCTGGTGGTAATCGCCATCTGGGCCTGGAGATTTCCGGAACTGCGGCGGGCGGACCGCATGGTCAGCGTTCAAGAACAGACTACTTTGCCCGGATGAGGGACTTCGTCGAGCTCATGTTGTCATAGCGGTCGTACACGCGTACCACCACTACGTGATCAACCTGGCCGCTCGTCCCTGCCGGCATCGGCGCTTCGAAATCATAGTTCTCGTTCTTTGAATCCGAGAGCTGTCCCACCGGCTCGACAAACTGCCATTCGCCGGCGTCCACCGAATACTCAGCTTTCTTAATGGGAGAGAAACTGTCCCACGCGCTGAAGGTCACATGAATTCGTGAGCCTGCCACTGCCGCCTTCAACTCTTTGATCTGTGGCGGAGTGGTGTCCACTTCAAAGCGCGCGCTTTCCCGCTCCGCGCTCAACCCCTCGCCCGGAGAGTGGGAAGGCGCGTCGGAAGCCACCACTTTCACGATGTAACCACCATCGGGCAGAAGCGAAGCATCGAACGAATAAAACTTGTCGGTTACGTTATCTTTGAGCAGAAGCCACCGGGCCTCCCCGTCTCCGCGGTAGTAAACCGAGTACACCATCTGATCGTCGTTGTCGTCGTGCACACTCCACTTCACTCCGATGGAATCGCGGTCGTGCGTCGTGGGTGGTTGTACATCAAAATGCGGCTGCCCGCTTGCGCCGCCAGAGTCGCTGCCGCTGGTCTTGGGCAATGATTGATAGCGCACACTCGCTTGCACCGTCACGTCATCGAAATCGGGCGCGACATTCTTGGGGAGATAGTTGAGCGCAACGCTCTCCACCTGCGGCGCGACGCTGCCCGAGCGCAGCACCGCCTTCCATTGCACGAAGCGTGCGGAAGGAACGCTGACCATGCCACCCTTCCAGAGATCAACCTTCGTCCACGCGCTCCAGTTGCGGTCAGGATTATCCACGTTACCGCTGCGAGCAAAGAGTTCCACGCTCCCGGCTCCGCGGAGTTCTGCCCGTCCCCAGCGCGAGAAGATGTGAGCATCGAAAACGTCGCTCTCGTAACTGCCCTCCGGAGCCGCTGTCCCACCCAGCAAAAACACCTTCCCCAGATTGCTGGTCGAGGCGTAGAGCCCATTCGGAGCGCTGGCAAACGCCGTGACCTGCGTGGCGCTGGCTTTCAGCAAGTCGGTGAAGCGGTCGTCCCTGGCGATGGCGAAAACATGACCGCGATTGCCCGTCCCCGCCAGGAGAACACCGTGTTGGTCGAAAGCGAGACCGTACACCAGATCTTCGTGCGAACTCCATATCCGCGACGGCGAGCCATCGGGCGCGATGCGATACACTTCTGACCCGCCGGTCGCCCCGGCTCCAGGGCTGGGAATGTTAATCACCATCGGTTGGGTTGGAACAACCGCTGCACTCTGCCCGCCCGGCCCGGCCTGCGCCCCACTGCTGGGCGCCGCCGTAGGAATCGAGATCGGCGGGGACGCGAAACTGGGCGGCCCGGCGGTACGTTTCTCTCCTACGCCTGCCGCATAAATATTCCCTTCCTTGTCGATGGCTAGCGCCGTAATCTCCTTCTTGGGTGCGCTGTAGAGCACAAATCCTTCCCCGCTCGGGGAAATCCGATACACCAGGCCGCTGCTGTCGGATCCAGCGATCAGGTTGCCTTTCTTGTCGAACGCCAGTACCCGCATGTGCGATTCGTCGCTCTTGAAGAACACCGAATGCTGGCCCTTCGGAGTTACGCGGAAGATCTGTCCCTGATCGCCCGTGGCGGCATACAGATTGCCGCCCTCGTCGAGCGCAAGATTCCAGATGTACTTGGTGCCGGGATCGAAATAGACCGCCGAACTCCACTCCGGATCTACCGCCGCAGCTTTCTCCCCGGCCGCCGGCTTCTTTTCCTTCTGGGCCGCGTGACGTTCGAGCTTGTAAATCTTGCCGTCAGGATTCGTGGCCGCGAAGATGGCGCCGTTCTTATCCACGGCCAAAGCCTGCACTTGCAATTCCTGCGGCTCGAAAATCACCGTGGCCTTACCTTCGGGTGTGATCCGGTATACGCGCGCCGGAGACCCAGCCGCGGCATAAACATTGCCTTCGCGATCCGCCGCAATCGACCAAATAAACGCCGACGGAGTCGTCGCCAGCAACTTGAATGCGGGCGCCAGTTCCAGACCGCCGGTGCTGCGGATGGCAACGCCCTGAGTGGTTCCCTTGATCAGCTCTTCAAACTTCGATTGATCCCAGGTGCGGGTACCATCGGCGAACAGCAGTCCGGCGAAAAGTGCCGGGAACGTGGCTAACAACTGCAGTTGATTACGCAGGCGAAACGCCAAGTCGAAACCTCAATCAGCAAATTGGAGGAGACTTCAGGTTAACACAGCGGTCGGAAGCCTCTGTGTTCTCCGTGGTTAAAGACTTTCCGAACCTCCCCGCCCTCGCGGTACACTACATCCCAATGGCCCCATCCCCCAATGGCGCTCGCAATCCCGACCTGAGCGTGAGTTTCGTCGGCATCCAACTCAAGAATCCTGTCATTGCCGCCAGCGGCACCTTTGGATACGGAATCGAGTTTGAAGATATCGTCCATCTCAACAAGCTTGGCGGCTTCGTGGTCAAGGGACTATCGAAGGAACCCATGGCTGGCAATCCGCCGCCCCGGCTCTTTGAGACCGCCGCCGGAATGCTCAACGCCATCGGGTTGCAGAACATTGGCGCCCGCGCCTTTGTTGACGAAAAACTTCCCAAGCTGCGCCAGATTCAAGACATCGTTGTCCTTGCCAACGTGTTCGGCTACACCCGCGAGGATTACGAGCGCACCATCCAGATCCTCAACGAAGGCGAAGGCATCGCTGCCTACGAACTGAACGTTTCCTGTCCCAACACCGCCCACGGAGGAATCCAGTTTGGCAGCGATCCGCGCTCGCTCGATGAGGTCGTTTCCCTTGCCCGCCGCAACTCGAAACGGCCGCTGATCGTGAAACTTTCACCCAACGTGACCAGCATCGCGCAGATGGCGCACGTCGCACAGGAAGCCGGAGCCGATGCGATCTCGCTGGTAAACACTTTCGTGGCGATGGCGATCGACGCCGACACCCGCAAGCCGCGCATTGCCAACGTAACCGCCGGACTGTCAGGCCCGGCCATCAAGCCGATCGCCCTGCGCATGGTGTACGACGCCGCCAAAGCCGTGAAGATTCCCGTCATCGGCATGGGCGGGATCTCCACTGCGGTGGACATCGTTGAATTCATGCTGGCAGGCGCGAGCGCAGTGCAGATCGGCACCGCCAGTTACTGGGACCCGTGCGCCACAGAAAAGATCGTGGACGGGCTCCGCGACTGGTGCCTTGAACACAAAGTACAGCGACTGGCTGACCTGACCAACGGATTGGTTCTCGACTAAGCCACACCAAGGTGCAAAAACCCGCCGAGATCATCGGCGGGTGAAGGAAGGCTGACAGGACGCAAACCGATCATCTCAAGCCCGGCGGCGGCGGACAAGAGGTCACGCTTCCCTGGGTCTCTTGACCCTAGTAGCCGTGCAAGAGTCTGCACAACCGGGTGAAACCAGCCGCTCCCGGGTCAGATGTACGTCGTCGATGAGCGTACGGCGATTTCTTGCCAACAATCCCGAGTGCGGGAACCCCGAGTACGGGGACAAAGACCGTTCTTGACGAATCCGTGCAAATGTCGCCGGGGTCGGTTGCGCAATTGGCCCGTAGTTTAACCGCCAAATCTTCTTTTCCCACCCAGACGTGCACCGGGCGGGGCATACCCTGGCCATAATATCGGTGGGCGCGAGAGGGTATGAATTCACGAATCCTCTAAGTCTTGGTTATTCCATATTCCATAGATTTGACCCGTGCCGTTTGTCGCGACAGCCAACAACACCCTATATGTCATTCACTTAAGAACATACACACGTTGGCAAGACGCGTGCCCAGGTTTCACAAGCACTCCGCGTACGCGTCTTGTAGATCTGTGATCGGCAGTCATTCGGCGACACTTTCTAGGAACGTTATGAAGTGTTTTGTTGAGTGCTGTTGCCCGCCTCCGAGTCTAGCGTCTCTTTGCCCAATCACACAATTGAGGAGGATGTATGAGACTTGAGTCTGTAATCAGGCTGCTTGCGTTGCTGACCGTAGCATCTCTGATCCTTACTGGAGCGTCTATCGCCCAAAACATTGTGACCGGCGGTATATCCGGCACAGTCACGGATCCGACCGGCGCGGTAGTACCGAATGCCAGAATCACGCTGAGAAGCAGAAGCACCGGTGAAACCCAGGTCACTAATACAGGTTCGTCCGGCCTGTACAACTTCCCGCTGCTGAAGCCAGGCCCGTACACCGTCAGCACCTCTCAGTCAGGGTTTAGAAGCGTCAGTGAGAGTGTCGACGTGCAACTGGGCCAGATCATTTCCGTCAACATCAGACTCTCAGTTGGCAACGCATCCGAGACCATCGAAGTCACCGCGTCGGCTCCGCTGTTGCAGACGGAAGACGCCAACATCTCGACCACCTATACCTCCGCGCTGATTGAGAACTTGCCCAACCCAGGTGGAGACATTACAAGTTACGCCCAGACTGCCCCTGGAGTTCAGATGAACACAGGAGCGGGATTCGGTTATGGCAATTTCAGTGCTTTCGGGCTGCCAGCTACGTCGAACCTGTTCACCTTGAACGGAAACGACGAAAACGACCCTTTTCTAAATCTGAACAACTCTGGATCCAGCAACCTGCTGCTTGGGCAAAACGAAGTGCAGGAAGTGGCTGTCGTGAGCAACGGCTATACCGCCCAATACGGCCGCCAAGCTGGCGTGCAAGTGGATTACACAACCAAGTCAGGCAGCAATGCCTTCCATGGTATCGCCGAATACTGGTGGAATGGCAGCTTGTTTAATGCGAATGACTGGTTTCTGAAGCAGGCTGAGACCGTGAACGCGGGTACTCCGGGCGCCCTACCCAACCGTCCGCCTTTTGCCGTCGCGAACCAGTGGGCGGCTTCAATCGGTGGACCCATAGTAAAGAATAAGCTGTTCTTCTATGTGGACCAAGAGGGACTGCGCTATGCGCTGCCCAGCACACAAAGTATTTACTTGCCGACTCCAAGTTTCAGTGCTGCGATCCTTGCTAACATTGCCGCCCATCAGCCTGCGGAATCGGCATACTACACAAGCCTGATGAATCTGTATAAGGGTTCTCCAGTGTTCAGCCAGGCAAGTCCGGCGACATTCGATAAATATGGTGGCTGCGGCCTCGGATTCACTGCGATAGCAGGCTTCGGCCCGGCAAACCCGTGTACCATGCTGGCTTCTGCCTCCGGCGTGAACCACAACAAGGAATGGTTGCTGACCGAGCGCGTCGATTACAACATCTCTACCAATGACAGGCTCTTTGGCCGTTTCAAGGCGGATCATGGTTCACAACCCACATCCACTGACCTGATCAATCCTAAAGTGTTCAGCACACAAAGTATCCAGCCTGAATACGAGGGGCAGATCAACGAAACTCACATTTTCTCTCCGAGGGTTGTCAACAACTTCATCGTCTCAGGTCTCTGGTACTCCGCAGTTTTCCTGCCCGATAGCGGGCAGTCTGCGGTGATATCCGCTCTTGGATATAGCACGTTGCAAGTGAATGGCGGAGCTCTCCTGTCGGACTTGGGCGGCACGTTTACTCCCGATTACTTCTTTCCTCAGGGCCGCAACTCGACCATGGGTCAGGTCACGGATGATCTTTCAATCACTCGCGGATCCCACACCTTCAAAATAGGACTGAACTTCCGGCGCGACTACATTACCGACAAAGACGCGCAGGGCAATACTGGCGGCTTCGTCCAGTTCGGGACTTTGAATGACTTCGTCAACGGTGTGGTCGCGAGCGGCACCGGTGGCAGTCTGCAGCAAAACTTTACCGTGAATGGCGACGTGAGAATCGCCTTTTACAGCCTGGGTCTGTACTTCCAGGACGAGTACCGCGTGACTCCCAATCTGAAGCTGACCCTGGCGCTTCGTGGTGATCGCAACTCCAACGCAACTTGCGCCACCAATTGCTTCTCTCGTTTGAACACTCCGTTTTCAGGTTTAACCCATGACGTGAACACGCCGTACAACGCGATCATCACCACCGGATTAAGCAGTGCCTTCCCGAACATTGAGAAGATTGCCATGCAGCCTCGCGTCGGCTTTGCCTGGAGTCCGCTGGGCCACTCGAGCACCGTGCTGCGCGGCGGAATTGGCGTGTTCTCGGATCTATATCAAGGCATTCTCATGGACGCTCTGATCGGAAACTCACCCCTGACAAACGGCTTTACCGTAAGCCCTAAAGCTGCTACGCCGGTGGCGCCGGCGCTAGCCACTAGCGTGGCCGCGCTTGCCGCGAACTCGAACGCATCCTTCCTCAGCGCGTTCAAAAGCGGGGGGACTCTTGCCTCGATTTCTGCGAGCAACCCGTTCTTCTCACCGCCAGGCTATTTCTCGGTAGCCAACCAGATCAACAACCCCAAGTATCTGGAGTGGAATTTCGAGATCCAGGAAGCCATTGGAACCAAAACAGTGGTTAACCTCAACTACGTAGGTACCCACGGCTACGACAACCTGATTCAGAATGGGGCAGTGAATGCCACCAACATGACCGGGGTGTTTGGCACGTTTACTCCATTCGGCCAACTCCCGGCAGGATCTGCATCCCCGAGCGGAACGATCCTCTTTGCTGGTACAGATCCTCGCTTCAGCACCGTCAGGGAACTTTCGAGTACCGGTGTTTCAAATTACGCCGGCTTGGTCGCCACCGTGACTCGCAGAATGAGCTACGGTTTCCAGGGCAGCTTGAACTACACCTTCTCGCACGCTCTGGATGACATTACGACCACCAATCCTGGCACACCCTACAATCTCTTCTCGAGCCTGGCTTACCAGATTGATCCTAACAATCTGCGCCGGCTGAATTACAGCAGCTCGGATTCGGACGCGCGCCACAATATCACCGCTAACTATGTCTGGAATTTACCCTATAAGTTCCAGAACAAGCTCGTGGGTTACGTTTTGGGCGGTTGGGGCGTCGGCGGTACCTTCTTCTACCACACGGGTTTTCCCTACACCGTTCAGTCGTTTCAGTCGGGCGCATTTTATGACCAGGCCCTTCCACTGGCCAACTTCCTCGGAGGCAGTTCGGCTTGTGATTTTGGAAAGTCAACCCTCCCCTATGCAGGCAGTTGCCTGGCGGCCACGCAATTCGCAGCCCCGAACTTTGTGGGAGGTGTGAGTCAACCCGGATTCGGGAATGTTCCTCGCAACTTCTTCCGGGGACCCGGCTACTTCGATACCGACATGACGATCAACAAGGACTTCCCGGTGACCGAACGCGTGAAGTTCCAGTTGGGGGGCAGCTTCTACAACCTCCTTAACCATCCTAACTTTGCGGTTCCGAATGGATTTCTCTTCCAGGGATCTTTCGGACAGCTAAACCAACTCGCGGTCCAGCCCACCACTCCCTACGGCGCCTACCAGGGCGCGGGCGTGGAAGGCAGACTGATCCAGGTTCATGGAAGGGTTACTTTCTAAGGACCGAAGAAGTATCGTTGGGCCGGGCGGCTTTTTCTTAAAGCCGCCCGTTTTGTCAGGGTCGCGACTGAAGGTCGACTGGTGAATTCCGTTTTTAGAATTTCCGGAATGTTCAAATCCGCCCCTGCCACCTTTGGGTGCGTTCCAGGCTTTGACAAGAGGCATTCAGCGTCTTGCTGAACGTCTACGACGCATAGCACTCGATTAGCCGACAATCCGCGAGCGATGCAAGAACTGACCGATCTTCAAGTTCTGCGAAGAAGAACTAAGGAATCGAACGACTTGATGGGCCAATATCCACGCTGCTGCAGGCAGAACCAGCCAGGCCGTGGAGGCTAGAAACAATTTCCAGAACATTTATCCCCTCCCGACGAAATGGCGAGAGGAACTGCGCGCCGGCAAGTCAGGCCAGGGGACTTGGTCACAAAACCGGCAGGCCCACCCAAGAAGGGCGACCCAACACGCGTTCATCCTACGACTGACCATAGTAGTAAGGCAAGCGAAAAATCCTGCATTCTCGGCCTTTGGGGCATCATCAGTAGAGATACTGGCTGATCACCGCCCATAAACCAACACCCGGAACGTGCCCAGAATCGCCGTCCGCCGCGGATGGGGCTGGTCTGCGGTTGGGCTTGCAGCTGGAGCAAAATCCGCTGTGTCCACGAAGAGATGGTGGGTCTTGCTGTCGAGCCCCATCGTCTTCGCGCCGAACTCGGTCTTCACGCTCTCGACCTCGCTGAACTTGTCGGGCGAGTCTTCGTGGAAGATGTGGATCATCCCTTCACGAGTCGAGGCAAACACCAGACCGGTTTCAGGCTCATAGGCGGTGGCATCCACACCTGCGGAAATGGGGAACGATTGGATCACATGTCCATTGTCCGCATCCATCACCACCAGCATCTGCGGGCCGCGGCCCGCACTGAATAGCCTGCGATGCTCCTGATCGAGCGCCAGCGCGGTAGGCCCTCCAGCGGGCGCCAATGGCCAGCGGGATTTTATGGTGAGCTTGCGCGAATCAATGGCGACCACTTCGTTCTTGTCTTCCAGATTCACGTAAACGGTCCCCTTGCCATCGGCCACGGCGAACTCGGGACCTCCGCCCAGATTAATCGAGCCTACGGACGTCCCACTCTTGGCATCGATCACCGTGGTACTGTTGGGATCGCCATTCATCACAAACACGCGCTTCGACGCCGGATCGTACACTACGCTGTCAGCGTCCTTGTCAGCTTTCGCTTCGCCCGTCGTTTTAAGCGTTTTCAAATCGAAGATGACGACTTTGCCCTCGGCCCCGTCGGTGATGAATCCTCGGCCGAATTCGTGCGCCAGCGCCACGCCATGGACCTGCTTCATCCCACCGATGTTCCCTACCAGAGCGCCGGTATCCGCGTCGATTACTTTTATTTCCGTGCCATGCGAAAGGTAAACGCGGCGGGCGGAAGAATCGACTGTGATGTAATCAAAATACTCGCGAGTACTACCCGCGGCGGCGCCGAAGGTGTATTTCTTCAGCAGATGATATCCGCCGTTGACCGAAGCCGCGAGGGCAAGAACTCCGAGCAATATCAAAGAGACGAACGCGGTGAATCGCGAAATCATAGACAACTTCATGCAGAAACCCTCCCTATAGGTGAGGAAAGAGATAATGGCTGACCCAACATTGCACCACAGCACCACTCACTTTCCAACCATGGCGCCGCGCAACCAACATGACCTTCCCATATTCAAACTGAAGTGAACCTGAAGAGCTGGAACGTTTAGTGAGGAGCAGGCGGGGAGATAGGTCTGACCGGTGGTTTTGCAACACACCAATCCGGACTGATCACCTGCCGCTGCTATACCAGATCGAGCCAGGAGAGCGGAAGTTGAGCCCTTCGCCCCACACCGCCTGGGTGCGGCCCTGGTTGTCGATGTCCATTTCGAAGTAATCGCCAAACGGGAAGCTGTATCCCTTCGACCGAATATACCGGTAGCCCGGCACGTAGCTGGAAAGCTTTGACTCCGCCGACCAGGTTGCTCCACCGTTGCTGGAGCTGCGATAGAAGGTGTTCCAGAGCGGAGCATGACGCGTATCCATCCACGCAATGCGCACGTCGCCGTCTTCTCCCGCCACCAATGCCGGGAACGCGTGCTCCACTCCTTTCGGCGCAAGGGAAACATCCGTTGGCGCCGACCAGGTTTCTCCCGCGGTGGTGGAGGACGCGAAATAGATTCTTTGCGGAGCCTCATACCGGGTACCCGCATTCCACAATGTGTACAAAGTCCCCGCCGCGTCGGAAGCAATCGTGATCTGCGCCCCCAGGAAACCCCACTCGCAGTGGAATGCCGAGCAGTCCGGAGCCACACTCGAACTCGCCATGCGGGTCGTCGCCCAAGTCTTGCCGCCGTCGGAGGATCGGCTGGCGTACAGGTTCACTCGTCCCCGGGCAGCGCTGCTGTGGGTATAGCCTGCCCACGCGACGTGAATGCCGCGCTCAGGATCCACCGTGGCCCCGCCGCCTAGAGCCCGTATCAAGTTCAACTCTCGATCGACGTCCCCGACCGTGAACGTAACGCCGCCATTGTGCGATGCCGCCACTCGCATCTTGCCATCGCGATTGAAAGCGAGATACACATCCTGGCCTCGCACCGCGAGTACCGGCTTGTCGGCATCTTCGCCATCGCGGTCCGCGATCACCACCGACCAGCTCTGGCCGAAGTCCACCGACTTCGCCACCACCGCATCCGTGTTCCGGTTCTGTAGCCAGGCCGCATACACCGTCCGGTGGTCGGCAGGATCAACCACGATCTGGGGATCAAACTGACCGGTAAGATGAGAAGTAATCTCGCGCGCCGGCTGCCAGGTAGTGCCGTTGTTACTGCTGATCAGCAGAGTCATCGAAGGCACCGGACAATACATACAAGCCAGCACTTGTCCGTACTGCGGATAGAGAACATAGACGTGGCCGAAGCCATCGGCGGCAATCGCCGGCTCCCACTGATCTCCGACTCTGTAACCCACCCGTGTTTGAGGCGAAAACGCCGGGCTGCCAACCGCCGCGCGCAGGAATGGCACCAGCAGCAAGGCCAGACAAAACAGCCAGGCATGCCGGGAAATCCCACGCTGTGGAAGGTTTAGGGTCACAGAACCTCGAACCAGCCCGGGGAGAAAGGGCCGCTACCGGAGTCTATTGCGGAATCCGCGCCACGTCAACCGGGCCATAAGTCCCGTAGTGGGTCAGTTTCGCCGTCCCCTCCAGCCGGCCGGGATTGCTTCACACTTAGGGTCTCTCCGGCCAATCTTTATCAGGACTGACTGGGAGCGGCTGATCGGGACCGAGATTGGCAGCACTGACGGCGGCAAACACGAAGTTCTCGGGCGGAACCGGACTGCCGGCCAGCCGTCGTAACATGGCCAGTTGGCCAGCATGAGTCATAGCGTCGGAAAAGGGACCCTGAAGCATGATTTCGGCAGTGATGCCTCGAAACTGCGTTCCTATTTCAAGGTGCTTCGCCACGTCCGCCAGTGTCTCGTGAAAATGTGCAACCGCAGCGGCAAAGTCGGGCAGTACAGGCGCGCGGTAATTGCCACCGACGAAAAAGGTGCGGGCGTATCCCAAAACGCTGTCCATGTGACGAATCAACTCATGCGGCGTCCGAACCTGAGGCGCAACCCGGAACGCTGAGAAATCGGGTGGCGCCCCGCGAAGGGCTTTCTGCGTCCTATAGGCCAGAGCGGCCAGAAAATGCTTCAGCAATATTCGCCGATCATCCACGCTCAGCACCCCCGTCGGTCCACGTCAACATCATCTAGTTCGGCTTCTTCGCACTTGCCTTCGCCGCAGCCCTGGGGCCTTTTGCAGCCGGCTTGGGATGAGCATCGTCGGCAATTTGCTGGGCAATCCTGTCGGACTCCTGGACGAAGGTGCCCATGACCGCATCGACATTGAACTGAGTCGCGTCGGCCGTCAACGGCAGCTCCTTAATCTCCGGAAGCGGCTTGCCCACTTTATAGAGGGTCACATTGCTCAAGGCTTGAAACTTGGCGGGATCCAGTTTCACTCCCTTGGGTAGCGCGGACGGCGGCAGCCCGGCGCTGCCAGGCTCCGTCACTTGCGTCGAAACGGTATAAACGAAATAGTCACATTGCTTGGAACGAGCTTCGCTCTCCACATCCGCTTGGGGCGTGTCGGCATCCAGTGGGACGGGATCCATTTGCTGGCGAGCGAACTCGCTCATCAGATTTACGCGAAGGTTGTCGGTGGGCAGCGATTGGCCGCTCATGTCTTTGATCTTGACCACGCCAATGCGCACCACGCCGGCGGCCTTGGGCGCGACGGTGGGCGCAGGGGCAGCAGCGGGTTGAGCCGCTGGAGTTTCTTTTGCCGCAGCCGGTTCAGGGGCTGACTCCGATGGCGCTGCCGCAGCGCCAGCGGTCATCGCCGACATGTCCATCACCCGGCAGCCGGATGGCATCTCGAACAGCGGGTCATCCAGCGAGGTGTTGGTCAGTTCCACTACTTCCGTCGAGGTGGTGAATGTCCCCTGGTCCGAAACAATCGTAGTGGTCTGCTTCAGCGGGTATCCCTGTGGCGAACTTCCGCCGCCCTTCATCACAATCCGGTCATTGCATCCCGAGCGTCCGCCTTTACCCCCACCGCAGGCCAACGAGCGGTACGACTCGTCCGAGCAGGAAAACCCTGCTGACAGACCGGCGTACCAACCATCGATTTCCATCTTCATGTGAGATTGATTGCAAGCGTCGGGGCTGGACTCCATGGTCATGGAAGTCTTGATGTGGCGGGCCTTGTAGCCGAGCATGTCCTGGCGCTCGCCGGTGTCGTTGGCGGTGCGAGTAATGGTCAGGACGCCACCTTTGCGCGCGGGCGCAGCCTCGCCCCCAGCTCCCTCCCGTGCCAAGGCAGCCAGGCTTGGCATCGAGGGACAAGAGGTTTCACCGCCGCCCATCGCCATGACGACGCATTGGTTGCCGTTCACGGTGATCAGGCGCTTCTGATCACACTGCATGATCGAAACCGAACTATGGCCCCCGAAACTCATCTCGGTGCGCTGCCGCGGCCCTTTGATGTACACCGTACTTTCAGTCGTGTGTCCCATCACCGTCGTACGGGTTGTGATCTTCAGGTCGGCGGACGCAAGGCTGCACAAACACAGCAGGACTACCGAGATGTAACACAATAGGCGTATCACCGGAGGCCTCCTTAGATAGGCGCGCAGGTACAGCTTCGGACAACACCATGTCCGGCCGAAGATGTCCGGCTGAGATTGTAAGCCTTAAAGTGAGTTCGCGAAAAAGTTCTCCGGTTTGATGCTAGAGCTTACCTACTTTGTTGATGTTCTGCCCCGCGATCCAGATGTTCGCCCCGTCAAAGGCGACACCCACTGTATTTGTATTTGGGCTGAAAAGGCCCAGCGACGCTCCATCGCTGGCGCGCAACACATTCACATAATTCCCCGAGACCCATATGTTCTCCCCGTCGAAAGCGATGCCATACGGCTCAATAGGGGCATTGAATGTTCCTAGCAGCGCACCATCGCTAGCCCGCAGCTCTGTGACAGTCCCGCCCCCGTTATCGGCAATCCACATGTTTGCCCCGTCAAAAGCGATCCCGATCGGTCCCGAGCCTGCCGGGAAAGTCCCTAAGAGTTTCCCATCACTGGCCCGCAGCTTCATTACAGTGTTAGAGACGCCGTTCGTGACCCACACATTCGTCCCGTCAAAGGCCGCCTGGAAGGGACTGCTGCCCACCCCGAAGTTGCCCAGATTCTTGCCGTCACTGGCCCGTAGCTTCGTTAACGTGTTGCCACCATTTGGCACCCAGATGTTGGCACCATCAAAGGCCATCCAGGTGGCTGGAACGTTCAGCTGGAAAATGCCCAGGTTCTTGCCATCGCCGGCGCGTAGCTTGTCTACCGTGCCGTCGCCAACATTCGACACCCAAATGTTGGCGCCATCGAAAGTCACGCCGTAGGGCTCGATTCCAGCCTGGAAGGTTCCCAGCACTTCGCCGTCACTTGCCCGGAGCTTGGTCACCGTACCGTCGCCAAAATTAGCGGTCCAGATATTCGCCCCGTCAAAGCAGACTCCATAGGGCTCGTTGCCAACCGGAAAGCGCGTGGTCTCGTTAACGAGATACCACTTCAGCAGCGCAATCTTCAGCGGATTTAGATGTGCCCCCGCATCCAACTTAGGAGGCTGAGGCTGCGTCTGCAACTCCGCCCCTGCCTGTACCGGTTGATTGATCGGCTTCTGCGCCTGGATCGGCAGCAAGTTCGCCATCGCCAGAGCTACAACAATCAGAGACACGCAACTTAGGATGCGAGTTTTCATTTGTTTCTACTCCCCTGGGCGGTCACGTTGTTCTATAACTTGCCGATTTTGTTGTTGTTGTATCCAGCCACCCAGATGTTTGCACCATCAAATGCGACGCCGGTCGCGTTGGTTCCGGGGTTGTGCCAGTGTCCTATCGCCCTGCCATCGCTTGCCCGCAGCTCGAACAGCTCGGGCATACCCGTGACCCAGACGTTCGCGCCATCAAATGCCACGCCATATGGCGACCCACCGACCGTAAACGTGCCCAGAACCGTGCCGTCGCTGGCCCGCAGCTTGGACACCGTTCCATCCCCCTGGTTTACTACCCACATGTCGGCCCCATCAAAAGCGATCCCGAAGGGCTGACCACCCACGGCAAAAGTACCCAAGACCGTGCCATCGCTGGCCCGCAGCTTGCTCACGTTGTTGCTGCCCAGGTTGGTCACCCACACATTTTCACCGTCAAAAGCGAGCGCCGCGGGCGAGTTCCCTACGGTGAAGCTGCCCAGATTCGCCCCGTCACTCGCTCTGAGTTTGGTGACCGAGCCGTTACCGGTTTTCGACGACGTCGGCACCCAAATATTCGCTCCGTCGAACGTCATCCACCAAGCCACTACGCCCGGCACGGTGAACTTGCCCAAAACCTTGCCATCGCTGGCCCGCACTTTGCTTACCGTGCTCTCGCCGCTGTTTGAAACCCACATGTTCGCCCCGTCATAGGTGACCCCACCCGGGCCACTGCCCGTCGCAAACGTGCCAAGAAGTTGGCCATCGCTAGCCCGTAACTCGGTCACTCCGCTGCCGCTCGCTACCCAGATGTTCGCGCCATCGAAAGCCACGCCGATGGGCAGGGCACCGACAGCAAATTCCGTGGGCACGGTGTTCGCCTTATACCACTTCAGCAGCGCCACCTTCAGCGGGTTCGACAACGGCGGTGCGCCGTTTCCGATTGGCTGCTCCCCAGCGGCTTGCTGCGCATGGCTTGCGAACAAGTTCGCCGTCACCAGAGCTACGGCGATCAGAGACACGCCAATCGCGATTCGAGTCTTCATGGCTTTCTACTCCCCTTCGGGGGTCACGTTGCTCTACAGCTTGCCGATCTTGTTGTCGTTGTATCCAGCCACCCAGATATTCGCACCATCGAAGGCCACGCCGGTAAAGTTCGTATGGGCATAGAAGACGCGCAACGTCTTACCGTCGCTGGCTCGTAGCTCTGCGAGCTGCAGGCCTGCAGTCACCCATATATTTTCTCCATCGAAGGCAATGCCGTAGGGTAAGTTTCCCGCCGGAAACGTCCCCAAGACCGTGCCATCACTTGCTCGCAGCTTGCTGACAGTGCCATCCCCGCGGTTCGCTGTCCAGACATTCGCCCCATCAAAGACGACACCAGTTGGCTCGAGCCCAACACCGAACGTCCCCAAGACCACACCGTCGCTGGCTCGCAGCTTGGTTACGGTTGCGTTGCCTTGATCCGTGATCCACACGTTGGCACCGTCGAAGGCGGCCGCGATTGGATACGGCCCAACACTGAACGTACCCAGAATTTTCCCGTCGCTGGCCCGCACTTTGTTTGCGTATCCGCTCCCTGAACTGGTTCCGGTCGTTACCCAAATATCGGCCCCGTCGAACGTCCCCCAGAACAGCCCAGCGCCCACAGTAAAATTGCCGATGATCGTGCCATCGCTGGCCCGTACCTTGGTGAGATTTGCGCCTGTGGAATTTGTTACCCAAATGCTGGCTCCATCGAAGATGAGGCCTGTGGGAGAGCCACCAACCGTAAATGTCCCCTGGGAAGCGCCGTCGCTGGCCCGTAGCTTGCTTATCGTGCCGTCGCCAAAGTTTGCCGTCCAGATGTTTGCGCCGTCAAAGGCCACTCCCTCCGGCTCCTTGCCGACAGGAAATCCGGTGGGCACCCTATTGGCCGCATACCACTTCAGCAGCGCTACCTTCAGCGGGTTCAAACGTGCCCCCGCATCCAACCTGGGAGGCTGGATCTGCAATTCGGGCACACCTTGAGGCAGTTGATTGAAGGCCTTCTGCGCCTGTCCGGCAATGAAACTGGCCAGGGTCAAAACGGCCAATACCAGCGAGGCCCCAACCGCGATCCGTTTCATGAAGTTCTACCTCCCCAGGAGCAACAGCCCGGCAGGTCGAACGCAAAGGCCGGCGGCGCCTTAAACAGGCAGAGTTCACCTGCTTCAGAGGGCCCCGCGACTTCAGTAGTGAGGTCCTGCTGAGCTACGGCGTGAACTCGAATACAATCCCGGCCTCGCTATTTCCACCTGACGCAGTGGTCGAAAACAGATTGCCGGAAGGGTCGGCATTCAGCCCGTAGTAGGGGTATCCACCGTCGGGCTTCTCTTTGAAGCGATGCAGTACGGTTTCGGTCCAGGTGTCATGACCCCTCACCGGACTCAGTTCAAACACCGTGCCGCAGTCGCACGCGGGAAAGCCCCCCATCGAGGTCGTGCCATACATGTTGCCGACCGAGTCAAAGGCCAGAGTGCTGGTCGGATAACCACCGTCGTTGCCTTCGGCGAAGCTGTATAGAACGCTTTCTTGTTTCGCGGTTAAGTCCAGCTTGAATACCGCTCCAACCCCATTCGCGCCGCCGTAATAGGTCGTGCCGTAGAAATTGTTCTTTCCGTCGGTGATCAGGCCCCCATAAGGAAAGGCAGCATCGGGCTGTCCGCCGAAAGAGTATAGGGTGGTGAATTTCCACTTGCCCCCGGCGAGTGGAGACAACCGGAATGCCGTGCCAGCCTGGTGCGCTCCGCCCAGTTCCGACACGCCGTAGAAGTCGCCCCCAGCCAGAAGCAGCGAGCCGAGCGAACCCACTGCTCCATCGTTACCGCCCGTAAAGGCATGGATCACAGTCTGCGTCCACGTACCGCCCTGAAGTGAGAGCTCATACACCACTCCCTCGCTAAATTGGCCGCCGTCGGGGGTCGTGCCGTAGAGATTCCCGGCCTTGTCAAACACCACGCCGCCTCCAGGCCCCGAGCCATCGTTGCCGCCGGTGAAGTTGTACAGCACGCTTTCGGTCCATCTGCCATTATTGTTGGTCAGCTTGAAAACCACTCCGCAACCATCGCCCGAACACACTCCACCGCTGCCCCCCGAAACCGTTGTACCGTAAAGATTGCCGCTGCCATCGAGGATCACACCGCCATAAGGATTCTTTCCATCCACCCCGCCCGAAAAGCTGTAAAGAACGATCTCCTGAAAATTCCCGCCCGAAAGCCGTTTCAACTCGAATACGGTCCCGAATCCTCCGGCATTGCCACCGTTCACCGTGGTGCCGTAGCCATTGCCGGCAGCATCAAACGTCAAGCTGGTGGCAGGATCGCCTCCGTCATTGCCGCCGCTAAAGCTATAGACCATCTTCCCGTTGCTGGCCGCCCACGCGCCGTTGACCAGCATCGCGGCCACTGCAACCGTCGTAAGAGCCTTACCTGGCAACCACCTCAGCGATTTGCTTCTCATTTTCGGTTCCCCCAAAAGTCCGTTTCCAAGCGGAAGATCAACGCTCCCAGATAAGGCAGCGGCCTGCCACTATAGCACTGAATCAGGCCTCCAGACTGCGGCCTTGACATACATTTTACAAATGGACCAGCGGCCAGGCCACGCCCCACAAGGGTTTTGCAACCGACAGCGCAGTTCTCCGGGGTTTGATCTGCGAACTCTGCGCCAATCTGCGGCGGAGCACTTGTCACTTTCTCCGCTCTCCAGCATCCAATACAATCAATCCTTTAAGAGGGGGTATTTCGATGTCCAAGGCCATTTTTGCCGCAGGTTGTTTCTGGGGAGTCGAAGCCACGTTCCGCCAGTTGCCCGGCGTGATCTCCACCCGTGTGGGCTATACCGGAGGCCAGACCAGCAACCCTACCTACAAAGAAGTCTGCACCGACCGCACTGGCCACGCCGAGGCTGTCGAAGTCAACTACGATCCCGCCAAGCTGGCCTACGAAAAGCTGCTCGACGTTTTCTGGGAGAATCACGACCCCACCCAGGTCAATCGCCAGGGACCGGACTTCGGCACCCAGTATCGTACGGCGATTTTCTTCACCACTCCCGAGCAGGAGGCTGCCGCCCGCGCCTCCAAAGCAGCGCTCGAAAAATCTCACCGCTTCTCGAAGCCCATCGCGACTCAGATTGTTCCCGCCGTGACGTTCTACGAAGCCGAGGACTACCACCAGCAGTATCTGGAGAAGAAAGGTCTGGCAAGTTGCCACATCAAGGCGTAGGCATCGGACCGCCTCCGGGTTTCTCCGCGCACTCGCTGGCTGTTCTTTGCGATCTCTGCGTCTAAGGGTTCGCCCTTGCCGCTCACGCCGCCGTCAGCAGAATCGGCTCGCCTTTAGTGATCACCAGCGTGTGCTCGTAGTGCGCCGAAGGCCTTCCATCAGCGGTGCGCACCGTCCATCCATCTTTGGCTAAGAAAGCCCGTCCCGATCCCGCCGCAATAATCGGTTCAACCGTAATCACCAGCCCTTCGGTCAGGATCGCATTCGCGCCGGGGTCGGCATAGTTGGGAATGCGCGGCTCTTCGTGGATGGTCCGCCCAATGCCGTGTCCACCCAGATCGCGAATCACCGAGAAGCCGTTGCGCCGCACCTCGCGCTCCACCACCCGGCCAATCTCGGACGCTCGAAACCCAGCCCGCGCCACCAGCATTGCCTTCTCAAACGCCCGCTCCGCGCACTCGATCAAACGGCGGCTGGCTTCGGGCACCTCACCCACGGCCACCGTCACCGCCGCGTCCGCCATGAATCCATCTTTCTCGATGGTCACATCAAGCTTCACCAGATCGCCGTCCTGCACTACGCGCTCTCCCGGAATGCCATGCACTGCCTCGTCATTCAAGCTGATGCAGTTCGTCCCCGGAAACTGGTAAACCATCTGCGGCGCCGACTTCGCCCCATGCTGCCGCATAACCTCAGCGCCGACTTCATCCAGTTCCGCGGTGGTCACGCCCGGGCGCACCGCCTGCTTCATCGCCTCAATCATTTTTCGGACGATGACACCCGCCGCCCGCATGCCTTCCAATTCCTTGGGATCAGTTATCGACATACGTTCTTAGCCTAACTCATGCCGCGGCCCCACTCCAAGCCCGAGAAAAGATCCCCCCTCACGAATGTAGCCTGACCAGATGCCAATTGCTAAATGCCAAGTGCTGAATGCTGAGTGCTAAAAGCTAATGCCCATGCTTCACCAACCCCGGCCGCACTCGCAGAAACACATGAAATGAAACCGGATTGTCCCCATAAATTGGATTCAGCACCGCCGGTTTCGAGTAAACAGTCACATCCGCTCCCAACCCCAGCTGCCAGCGATGATTCTGTAGCAGATCACGCACTCCGCCGAACGTGTAGGCCCCAATGCGAAACGAAGGAGCTGGAAGAAGTCCGGGAAACAGTTCGTCCTTGTCCACCAACTCCAGCCGCGTGTAGGCATAGTTCCGCTGCCAGAAATTCAGCGTCGATTCCATTAGATAGCTGTTCTGGTTGGTGTCTGCCGCCTCCTTGTGCTTACGCCCCCAGATCACCGAGGTAGCCCAGTTCCCTTCTCCAAGCTTCCCTCCCGACAACGGCCGGTTGTATTCCACCGACGCACTCTGCCGTCGTTCGTCTTCGGGATCTGCCGCCTCCGGATGCAGCAAGTCTCCATAGCTGTACTGCGCCGTCCAATTGCGCGTGGGAGCCACACTCGCTCGAACCGACCAGGAATCAAGCGGCGCCAACTGTATGCTCCAGCGCTCCTCATTCGGCTCGTGCCCGTTGAACGCCGATCCTTCAATTTTGAAGCGGTCAATCACCACTCCCGTGGTCGCCACTCCAAAACTGGTATGCGTGGAATCCTGTAGATGGTGCCCCAGCGGCGCCTCCGGATTCTCCGACGCCGACTCCCGATGGATGTACGTCACCGGCCCCAAAGCCGGCTCTGCCGAGGGTCCACCGTAAAATATCCACGAGACTCGTTTGTTGATCGGCACCGTGTAAAACAGCGCCAGTTCAGCAAAAACATTATGCGGATGCTGATGGTCCACCAGCGGCTGCCCGTGATAAGTCTCGCCAGTCTGAAACAGCTCCGGGAAACCTGGATGCGGCGAAGTCAGCGACTCCGCCGAAGACATCTCGCGGAACAGGATCGTGCCCTTCCACAACTTATGCTGCTGCATGAACATAAAATAGTTGGTCGATTCGGCTTTGCCTTCGCCCCGCGGCCCGCCCTGCTGATTGTAGGTAACAAAGATCTGGCCGTGGGCCATCAAGTCCCAGCCTCCGCGCGAAATCATCCAGTCGTGCGCGGGAACCGACGCGGGCTGCCACCCTGTCCCCGACGAGGCATGCGGAGAAGGCATGTTCGACGTTTCGTCCATGTTCATCGCACCCCCGCCGGCTCCGGCCATGTTCAAAACTGGCATGTTCATTCCTGACATGGCCGGATTGCTGTTTTGCGCCACTGACAAGGGAGTCAGTGAACTAATCGCCAAAATGCACAATGCTAACTTCCGCACGCTTAAATCCTCCGCAGCACACTCGACGTGTGTGTAATCGACCCGATTGTCGGCAGACGGTTTTCTGCCGTACTCTTGGCTGAAAAACAGAGAGTAGCAATCAGGCTAGATACGCAACGAGGTGACACCCGGAGAGCCAAAGGCAGGAAGCCTTGGCTGACCCTGACAGGCAGGTTCCGGCAACGAAGGAACAGACAATTCAATCCCGTAAGACAACTGCAGAACGGCAGATCGAAGCTCAACCGCTTCCCGCACCGCCGCGAATTGATGTCCGGCCCGGCAGCATTGATAACTTACCGGATTGGGTGCCGGGGCCTTCTGCCCATGCTCATGGCAACCTGCCGCCTTCGGCTGCGAGTTCGCGGTCAGCCCATACGCCTGCGGGAGCGCCGGGGAAACCACCGCCATCAGCAGCACCAGCGCGATCAATTTGCCAAGCGGTTTCATGGAGGTATTACGATCCTGTGATTTTCAAGCGCAAGTCTTCCGGGAGACGTTCGCGGATTTCCGCCGGCAGGCGATCATGCACATGCCGCGCCCCCACTTTGGCAGCGTCCACCACCGCCATCGGCGCAGGAGTTGCCACCGCTACCACCAGCCAGATCAGCGCCGACAGCGCGAACCCCGCCAGCGCCGCGACTTCCAGCCAGAAGGCATTGCGCGGGCCAAAATGACGGATCACGCCAAATGCCAGCAGAAAAACCGCCGCCGACGCCGACGCCAGGGCGATCAGGGAAACGTCAATCGTCCGGTGCAGGCGCTGCCGCTTATGGCAGCGCTCGCAGGCGGCGAAATGCTCTTCGTAGGCCTCGCGCATTTCCGGCGCAATGCCCGAAATGTCATAGCGCCAGCCCGCCAGGATCTTGCCCACGACGGGATCTACGCACTGGTTCATAAGGATGTGATGACCTACAACCGGATTGGTTGCATCGCCTGAGCTTGCGTCGCCAGCTCTATCCGATTGTGCAGCAACGAACGGCGCGTTCCCAACGCCATCTCGGCTTCCCTTTTCGCCACTTCCGGATGGTTATTCTGCTCTGAAAGATGCGCCAATACTATGTAGGATGCGTTTCCATCATAGTCGCCGGCAAAGAATTCCGCGAGCGCCTTGTTCGACAAGTGTCCAGTGCGGCTTCCCACCCGCTGCTTCACCGACCAGGGATAAGGCCCGACCCGTAGCATCTCCAAATCGTGATTCGATTCCAGCACCAGAATGTCGCAACAGCGCAAATGGTCACGCACGCTGGCCGGCATGTATCCCAAATCCGTAGCTACACCAATTTTGATGCCTTCAGCGCGAAATGTGAAGCCCACGGGATCAGCCGCATCATGAGGAATAGTGAACGGAGTGACGGCAATATCGCCAATCTGAAAACTCCGTCCGGAAGAGAAGAATTCAATGCGCTCCGTGTCCGGAGGCTCTCCGGTGGCGTCCCGCACCGCCCGCGACCAGGCCTGGTGTGTGGCTCCGGTCATGAACACGGGAACGCTGAGCTTGCGGGCCAGTACCAGCAAGCCCGCAACGTGGTCGGAATGTTCATGGGTGATGACGATGGCGGACAGGGCATGAGGATCGTCTCCCGCTGCCTGCATGCGTTTGAAAGTCTCGCGGCAGGAAATTCCTGCGTCCACCAGGATGCGCGTCGACGAGCTTTGCACAATCGCGCTGTTTCCCCGGCTGCCGCTGGCCAGCACCGAAACCGACACACCCATGCCCGCAGCATACGCGCCTCCGCTGTGGAAGCGCGATAACTTTCTAGATAGCCACCACCTTTGAGCGAAACCCTGTGATTCATCCCAGGTCATTCCAAGGTTGGAATTCCGTGTTGTCCAGTTGACACAAACCAGATTCTGGCTAAACCTAAGTCATGACCAATGAAGACAGATGGATTCTTGTGACCGCCGCCGCTGTGGTTGTTCTCGTTGTTTTGCTCCTGACCGGTCACCTTCACATGTTTCACCATTCTCACCTCTGGCGCCGGTAGCAAAGGTGGCCACCCGGTTTCGCCAGCGCTCAGGAAACCGGCCAGCTTTGGGTTTCACTGGATCGCTGCGCTCACTTGCGATGCAGTTCATTCCACCCCTTCCGAGCCACGGACCCGCCGTAGGCGCCGGCAATGCCGGTGAGAAATCCCAGGAATGACTCGTAGATCTGCGCCCGGTAGGGCTTCTCGGTCAGCAAGATGTAAGCCAGCAACTGCACCAGCGGAACAAAGACGCCTACGATGAGAATCCATCGCCAGGGCCGCTCCGGACGAAGCAGCGCCAGCAGCATGGTTGATGTCAGCACAAAGAGAGCCGTAGCCAGCAGGTCGCCCACCTTCACATCCAGCGTTCCGGCGGCAATCCCCAGCCCCGCCCCCAGCATGTAAACCCAACCGTCGGACTCCGCCACCAGCCTGAGCTCCTCTGTGAACCTCTGTGACCTCTGTGGTAAAGCTCTTCCCTGCGATCTAGCGAAGGTCTCCCGCAACCTCTGCGATGAAAGATGAGCTTTCACCTCCCTCACCAAAACGCCGAAGGCCAAGTGCTAAATGCTAACTGCTGAATGCTGAGTGCTGAAAGCTGACAGCTACTCCCCCGCCATCTCATAAAGCCGGCTCACCGTATTCCAATTTCGCATGGTAGCGCCGACCACCAGCACTCTCTCCAATACCCCATGCGTCAGCAGCCGCGCCTTCCCCATTCCATCCACGTAATAAGCGTAAATTTCTCTGCCGCCGCTACAATGCACTTGCTCCGCTTTCGAGGCCCGGGCCCGCAACTTCTCGATCGCCGCCGCTTTCGGAGCCTGCTCCAGAAACGCAATGAATACTTTGGAGGGATCGCTGCGGCTTTCCTTCACAAAGGGATTCCCATCGATCGCCCGGCCCAGTTCTGCCGCCGTCCGGGTGATCACGGACGCGGTAAACCCGAACTCCGCCACTATCCGCTCTTCGATCCTTTTCGACAGCCCTGCCGGCGCGCTCCTGCCGGTCTTGAACACCACATTCCCGCTATTGATGTAGGTCCGCACCTGCTCGAATCCCATTCCTTCGCACATCACCCGCAGCCGCGCCATCTCGACCCGCTTATGGCCCAGCAAATTGATTCCCCGCAGCATGGAAATGTAAATCGGCATATCACCGTATCCCGTAGAGACGCAGCTTGCTGCGTCTCAGACTTGCACCGCACTTCTCTGCAAACTCCGTAGTCCCTTCGCGATCTCTGCGATCCAAGGTTTGCTCTTAGCCACCACCACGGAACCCTCAGTGCTGAATGCTGAGTGCTGAATGCTAAGTGCTGATCCTCTAGTATTTATAAAACCCTCTCCCACTCTTCCTCCCCAACCACCCCGCATCCACCATCTTGATGAGCAACGGACAGGGCCGGTACTTCGGATCTCCCAGCCCATCCAGCAAAACCCGCATGATGTCGAGACAAACGTCCAGCCCAATAAAATCCGCCAAGGTCAGCGGCCCCATGGGATGCGCCATCCCCAGTTTGAACACTTCATCCACCGCCTCCGGCGTGGCCACGCCTTCCATCACCGCGAACATGGCTTCGTTCAACAGCGGCATCAGCACCCGGTTCGATACAAAACCAGGCGCGTCGTTCACTTCTACGGGCGTCTTCTCCAGTTTCACCGCCAGATCGCGCACCGTGTGAAAGCTTTCGTCGGTCGTCGCCAGGCCGCGAATCACTTCCACCAGCTTCATCACCGGCACCGGATTAAAGAAGTGCATGCCAATGACTTTGTCCGCCCGCTTGGTCAACGCGCCCAGCTTGGTAATCGAAATCGAAGACGTATTCGACGCCAGGATCACTTCCGGCCGGCAGGCCTTATCCAGGTCGCGAAAGACCTGCGCCTTGATTTCGAACTTCTCCGTCGCCGCCTCAATCACGAAATCGCACGCCTCCAGCTTCGCTCTGTCTGTCACCGGCTCGATCCGTCCCAACGCCGCGGCCTTGTCGGCGGCACTGATCTTGTTTTTGGCTACCTCGCGGTCCAGGTTCTTTCCCATCGTCTCCATGCCACGATCCAGAAACCGCTGCTCCACATCGCACAAAATCACGCCGAAGCCACTGCGGGCAAACACATGCGCGATGCCGTTGCCCATGGTGCCCGCTCCCACCACTCCCACCCGCTCGATGCTCATAAGAAACCGCCTCCGCCCGGAAAACCACAAAGTTTAACACCGACCCGCGATTGAGGTTTTCTTCGCGCTCTTTGCGAAGCCTTTGCGCCCTTTGCGGTTAAGGTTTTGACCGCGGAGTACCGCCTTTCGCACCCTCAAAATAAAAGGCCCGCTTCTTCCGAAGCGGGCCCGCAAGTCCAGCGAAACTACTTATTCGCGATCCAAACTCTCGTCAATCACTACTTTGCCGCTTTTTTCCACGGTAATCACTTTGTGCACATTCTTGAATCCAGTCAGGGTGATGTCGATCATGTAATTCCCGGGATTCAAGTAGAAGTCAGCCGGCGACGCCCGGTCCACAATCCGATTGTTGACCGCAATCTGCGCCCCTTTGGGCTGGGTCTTGATACTCACGACGCCCATCCCCGCCGTATCCGACCCCCCAAACACTTTCTTGAATTTACCTCCAAACTTGATCTCGTCGGTGTTGCCCAGCGCCCGCAGGGTCGGCGACAACTGGAAAGTCTGGCCGATTTGCAGGTTCGCGCTGGTGGCTTCATCCAGATACCCCTGCTTCTTGAAGACAAAGTTGTGAGTGCCCGGCCGGTCCACCGAGATTTGCGCCGGCGTCACTTTGCCGGTGTCTCTGCCGTCCATCCACACCGCCGCGCCTGCCGGGTCGCTGTGTGCAGACACGCTGGCGGAAACCTGCGCCAGTTGCACGCTCAACGCCGACTTGCTGCCCGAGCTTACATTGACCGTCCGCGTATCCGTGACGAAACCCGGCCTACTGACCGTCACCGTGTGCTGGCCTGGCATCAGGTTCGCTAAACTGAAGGGCGTAACTCCCGCCGCTTGCCCATCCACCTGAATCTGCGCGCCTTGCGGCGTAGAGTCGATGCTCAACTGCCCGGAAACGATGGCAGGAGCTGTGGTCACCGTCTTTCCCTTCTTCTTATTATTGGTCCTGGGGTTGATCTTCGGAGTTATCTCAACCGTTGGCGCGGCTTCCACTGGAGGAGTCTCAGGTGCAACTTGCGCGGGAGCCGGCGTGGCTGCAACTGCTGGCACCGCCGAAGTT
Source organism: Acidobacteriota bacterium (assembly GCA_013289795.1). Lineage (GTDB taxonomy): Bacteria > Acidobacteriota > Terriglobia > Terriglobales > Acidobacteriaceae > JABCZH01. The sequence goes on along the minus strand of JABCZH010000012.1, from coordinate 17,726 downwards.
GCATTCGCCGGAGTCGCAGCTTGCGTGGTTACCGCCACCGGCGTGCTGTCGTCATCCGAGTCTCCGGAGTGGATGTGATACCAGATCCCCCCAATCGTCAAGAGGATCAGTGCTGCTGCTCCGGCGATCGAATAAATGAACAGTTGCGGCGGAGTGTTCTTGATTTCGCTGACTGCTTTTTTCGCCACTTCCCGCGGTGGCGTTCGCGGTTTCTCGGGCGCCGATGCATTGTGGAACACGGCAGCCTTTACGGGATCTGCCACCACTGGCATTTCCTCTTCCTCCGACGGCGCGGGGTCCACATAGACCTCCTTGAGCGGAGGCAGTTCGCTGATTTCGGAAAAGCTCACACCCTTGCCACCTGCCAACCGGCTCGGGTCCATCATCGGATCCACGTGGATCTTGGGTGTCTGAACTTGCGGAGCCTCAGGTGCCATAGTTCCCGCTGACATTCTTGCTTCTTCGAGCGCGGCTGCTTCCACCGTGGCTTTGACGCACGATGTAACAAACTGCGAGCTCGGATCCAGGTGCGGAGTTGTCGGCGTATTGCCTGCCGGTCCGGCCCAGCCGGCGCTGGCCGCAGCTGCCATCGCTACTTCTGCCGGGGCCTCTTTCTTCGGAGCTGGCTGTGTCTTTGCCGCCGCCGGCGCTTTCGCTCTTGCCACCGGGTCGGCCTTCGGCGCCACCGCAGCTGCCGGCTTGGCTCCCACCGACTTCGCTGGACTCGCCTTGCACTTCTCCAAATCGTTCACCAGTTCTTGTCCCGACTGGTAGCGCTCCTCCGGCGCTTTGCTCAACGCTTTCGCGATCAGCGCACTCAATGCGGGATGCGTCTTCGGGTTTACGTGGTTCACCGGCACCGGCGTGCTTTCAATAATCGCCTGCCGCACTTGCTCGGCGTCATCGCCGTTGAATGCCTTGCGCTCGGTGACCATTTCGTAGAGAATCGCGCCCAGCGTAAACAGGTTCGAGCGCGCGTCGATGGGATCTCCGCGCAACTGCTCGGGCGACATGTAATGCAGAATTTCCGGCGCTTTCCCCGCTGCTTGGGCCGCCGGCATGCCTGATCGCGATATGCCAAACCCCAGCAACTTCACGATGCCATCCCACTGCACCATGATTTTTGCCGGCTCCAGACTGCAATGCACCACTTTGCGCACGTGCGCGTGGTCCAAGCCCTGGCAGGCCTGGCGGGCGATGTCCTGCAAATCCCAAATCGAAAAGCCTTCTTTGCGGGCCAGCATGGTGGCCACGCTGTTGCCCTGCACGTATTCCATCGACGCGCAAAGCTTGCCGTCGATCTCCTCCACACCGTTCAGCAAGGCGATATTGTGACTGGCCAATGCCTTGCTGGCCGCGGCCTCTTCCTGAACGCTCTCGACCACGGCTGTCGCTTGCTCTCCGAAGGCGTCGAGATCCATGGCCTTCAACGCGACCGTCTTATCGCCTTCGGTGTCGGTGGCTTTGTAGACTGAACTACGGTCGGACTTCGCGAGTTCGCTAAGTATTTCGAAACGCCCGAGTTTGTTCGACATTTCTTCTGACCCCTCGTACAGAGCAAGACGCCCCCTTTCATCTCACATAGATGAAAGGTCCAGCGTCATTTCCTGAGGGAGGACTAGACAAGGATAATCTTGGGCAAACCGAATCTTCGAGTTACGAAAGTACTTGCGACGAGAGTGTGGGTTCGGGCTTCAGCAAATGCCAGGCCTCGCGGTATTTCGCATGCCTCTCGTCAGGCCTATGGGGAGCAAGATGAAGGCTCAAGCATTTTGCTATCTTCTCGAAAGGCAAGATGTACCAGGCATCGATGGGGATCAAGTAGGCTGCAAAGAAATCCACCGTACCCTCAGCATATAGTTCCCGCTTATGCCCATGTAGATGCAGGCTGTAGTATTTGCAACCGGGTCGTTGATAAAGCGTGGATTTGACCTGCACCCTTAAAATCCTGTTGGCACACTCCACACCCACGTCATAACCCAGTGAATCGCCATACGGCTGGAGGACATGTATACCCTTGCCCGCCGCCTTCGCCATAAAACATAGCTCTGCCCATTCACCCCGTTCTTTGTGGGTCTTGAATACAGTTGCCGGTGTCTCTATCACTTCTTCCTCCAATAAAAAACGCGGCCACATGGGCCGCGCGCTTTTCTAATTTTGTCATTCCAAGAGCCGAAGGCCCGAGGAATGTGCCTTTCTAAGTAATCGGAACCAAATTATGTCCCTACTTTCAGAATAGCAAATTGCAAGGGTAAGTGAGACACGATTTCGAAATTTATATTTGGACTCGAATGACCAACTTATACGGAAAGTGACGGAAAAGGGGGCTTGACAAGGTTTTTTGGGGCTCGCCCCAAAGTCGGAAAAAGGGTCTTTTTGGCCTCGAAATGTTCCGTTTTGAAACTGGAGAGCTTGCCAATTCCCTGCCAGGGTGGCAGGGTTTCGCGCGGCCTGAAAAGGCTTAGCCTACCTCCCTGTTTTGCGTGGCTTTGGCTTTCGGAATGCCAACACAACTTCCCGACGCATCCGACCGTCCATGGCAGCCGCCTTACGAGGCGCGGAGGGCGGGGGCAGGTATCGACGGTTAGCGGGCAGCTTGCGGACGCGCCGCTCTTTGAATCTCAATCCACACAGTTTGGCGATACTACATATGATTTGTGAATTCCGGATGAACGTCCCGCGAATTGTGTTCTCGCCAACTACATATACTGCCTTGCCACCAGGAGCGAGCACTCGTGCAACCTCACGGACGGCCGAATGCATGTCCTCGATGTAGTGGGTCAGTATTGCTTTGTCGCGCGTGCCCAGGGCGGGACTAAGCTTCAAAGCAGCGACAATGTCGCGGACGTCCGGATCGTTCTTTGAACTGTTCTTGGTAGCGTCGGCCCCCACGCAGTCCCCGCGCAGCTTGCGCAGCATGGGAATTCGGTAGCCCATCCAAATAAGTGAGAATTTACTGCAACGGATGTAGTCAATCGCGTTCAGATACGGCGGCGAAGTAACGACCAGATCGATCGAGCCACCACGAACGGGAAGGCTCCGGGAGTCTCCGAGATGCACCCGCGGTGCTGGTCCACGACCGGTTCCCTTCTTGTTGACGCAATTCTCTGCCACGTGATCCACCGCAGACAGGAATTTGCGGAAAGGCTTCACCGGCGCTCGTCGAAACGCCTTGTGTGGACGGCTGTGGGAGAGATCCATCGCCAGCGAAGCGCCGGATTGTTTCGTGATGATAAGCCTCGACAATGCGCATAAGAGAACGTTACGCGTAGCCTCGTTCCGCACTCGTGCTATCGCGATTGCCAGGGAGCAGAGCTGCCGCCGGGCGTATCCGTCGAACCAGTAGCAGACGAAACGACGGGTTTCTCGGTCCGAGCGCGAAGGGTACGCCTCACGCTGTGGCATTTGAGCAAAAATCTTCCTTGCTCGTGCAAGGACTTCCCGCGCCTTGGACCTAGCTTCCTCAACCTCGACCGCTGTTGTCCAGACTTTGGAGATGAGCACGGCAAGAGGGTCGATATCCACTCCGACTGCCTTGTGCCTCTTTAGGCGGGCCAGCGCTATGACGGTTCCGGACCCGACCATCGGGTCGAGCACCCGAAGCGGTCTCTTAGCTTTCGAAATGATTTCGAGCGCAATTCCAGGCGCCATGCGAGCAGGAAATGGGTGCACCGAATCACGGCCGAGGGCTTCGTAGATGGTCTTCTTGTGGATGCTCACCATTTTATCCTTCATCGCTCGAGCCGGTGCCCCCGAGGTTTTGTATGAACTGAAGGCTGCCTTGGAACTTGTAGAACAGCCTAGCCTTGCCTTTGCCGTTGTAAAGCACCTTGATATGGTGAACAGCCTTCGGGAACTTCTTCACCTCAAGTTGCGGATTTCCGATAAAGCCCTTTTTCCGGGAAATGGCTTCTTGATTCGCGCTTTGTTTGTATCCCTGTATCGAGGAAGCCGTGTGAATCGCCAGAGACTCCGCGCCATCCGGCGAAGTCGCTTGGATGTAATCGATCAGGAACTTGGGCAGAGCGTCATTGCCGACTTTTTCTCGAAGCCTTTTCATTGTTTCGATACTGTTCTGGCAGCTGAGCACAACAGCATCGAGATCGCCAGAGTAGTCGAACATCCCAAAGGACATCTCTCCCTTATCGAGAGCCACTGTCGCCTTGTTGATGCTGGAATCCGAAGCAACCGAAACGCGTTTGTCGCCTATCCAGACTGGAGATCCCAGGTCGTTATCGATGGTAGCAAGAGCCAGCCTATGAAATATGAAGCACCTGTGCCAGTCCGCATAGAGTTGGGCCGGGATCGTGAGTTCGAAGTATTTCAGGTATTCCCCTCTGGCCCCAAACATCCTTGCGCGCTGGATATATGTGTCCTGCTGTAGCTTGTGTTTGACGTTTCGCGTGAAGAACATAGATATCAGATTCGGAAACGTGACACCCCGCGAAACGATATTGCCACCAATAATGATGGTGAAAGGCGACGACGGTTCAGTCGCGGTGTCCCCAACGGCTTTACGATCCCGCTCGCTGTTCAGCACAACAAGAGCGGCCCGTGAGGCATTTGCGACAACGTACTCTGTCAAGATATCGGCGTCCGCATCCGGATAAAGCTCTTCTGCGACTTGGTGCACCTGCGTGACTAGCGTTCCGAAATCGTCGCCGTCGGTGTCTCTGAGGGCTTGCACGGAGTGTTCGATCATTGCGCGATCGGCTTCATGGTCTTGCCTTTTGCCGCTCGTATGCACCAGCATAGTGTAGTTTTGCTCAGCACCGTTCACATGGGAATTCAGGTAGGCAACCGTAACCAGAAATCGTACTAGCGCGGCTCGCGCTTCATCGGGGCTGCTCTGTAGCAGCAACTTGCGCCGATACGACACTTTCTTGTCCAGGGGAAAGAAAACATCCTGGCCTGTGTACTTGGAGTGCGACCGGAATCGGACCCACTTTGCAGTATCGTTCTCGAGGGTGTTGTTGAGATTGAGCCTCGCTGGTGTCGCGGTCACACCGATGTAGTGCCCACTGTTACCGATCAACTTTCCTACCAGTTCGTTTATCTTTGTTTTTGCGCCTTGATTGATCTTCGCGTTGGGAGTCGCATAGTCCGCCTCGTCATCAATTACCACGACGTTGCCCTGACCTTTCAGGCGGCCGATCAGATTATCTAGGTCCCGGGAGTTCTTCTTGCAGAACACGACCAGCTCTTGGGGGTTCTGGGTCTCTGAAGATTGGAGAAGTTCCGACAGGCTTCTTGGGCCGGGCGCGAGTCCTGAAGCTTTGAATCTCTTCAGATTCTGCGTCAGCAGGTCAACACTGTCGTTCATGAGATGCACTATCGTTGCGTGTCCTTCGTCCAGAAGCTTGGCCGTCAGGCAAATCATCATCTCCGTCTTGCCACTTTGCGGCTCCCCATAAATGATGAGCGATGAGGCCTCATCCTTGGAGATATTCGCAACCGCTGCGTTTACCGCCAGTTCGATGGAGTCTGTGGCGATGGCCTTGGCCTGAAGTCTCTGAAGCTGCTTCGCGTAGCGACCCTTCAGCTTCGCCTTGTCTTTGAACTTTGCTAAATCAATTCCAGGCGTCATTCAAACCACCTTTCAATATTGCATGGAAAAAGGGGCCACGGCTCGCGCCGCGGCCCCCCTCGGAGTCGCTAACGTTGTACTCCTTTGAAGTGTTCTTTGCAAAGGCACTTTCGTGCCATCGCCAGCAGCATAGCTCCAGGATGGGCACCAGCACTATTCCAGCAGTTTCACGTCCAGCAGCTTGGCGTAGCGTTCAAAGTCACGGTCGGTGGTGAGGATATGCCAGTTGTGCCGCCGGGCCAGCGCGCAGATCAGGAAATCGATTGCCGAACCGGCGATGCCCTTGGTGCGGCACTGATTACTTATTCGCGCCGCTTCTTCATAGTCCTTCACTTCCATCTGCGGATCCTCGAATGCGCTTAGATAGTCGCGCAGCTTGCGGAAGCGCTCTGGCTCGCGAATGCCAGACAGTAATTCCATGCGGACCATCCCCGGCAACTGCGCCCGGCCTTCGCGGATTAACTCTGCCAGGGCTTGCGTCAGATGCTGCTCCTGGGGGTTCAAGTCCTCACGTTTCCGGCGCAACGCCAGCGACCAGACGGGAGTGTCCACCAGGACCATCATCGGCGGGTCTTACCTCTGCGCCGTTCGGCCTTATAGTCGTACGCGGGGTCAAAGTCGAAAGTGCCAAAGGCTTCGAGCAGGCGCACCTGCTTCCTGCGCCGGACGTACTCGTCGAGCGCCGCAGTCACAGCTTCCCGCTTGGTCTTGTGAGCGCCCGCGCGCCGCGCCTCTTCGATCAGTTTGTCATCCAGCGCCAGATTGGTTGCCATGTGTAGATTATTACACATGCTGATGTGTGATTCAATCAGCATCGATCCGTCGCTGGCGCAGCAGCTCAGGCGGAGGGATGCTGTAGGACTTCTGCCAGTGCGTGCATGCGCGTGGCGTCGGCTGGAGTCTTGGCGGCGGTCGCACTCTTTTCGAGCGCAGGCGCCATGGCCTTCAATTTCGCCACGCTGGCCTTGCTCAAGTGCAGCCTCTCGGAGCGGGTAATCGCCCTCTGAAGCTCGCTGATCCGGCTTGCCGGCAGAGCTTGCGATCGCGACAACTGGTCCACATAGGCTTTGGCTACGACCAGCTTTGCCGGCCACGCGATCTTTTGCTGGTTCTGCACGTTCAGGCCAGCCACGCGAATAGTTCTGGCTGCGTCGATTTCGTTCTGGGTCAGAAATTTGGTCGGAGTCAGTTGAAATACGTCCAGGCCGCGGGCAATTTCCGAACCGTAAATGTAGCCGTTGTACCAATAGGCAGACCACTCGCCGCCGAGTTCCAGGATTTTCGGATCCAGCGGGCCGCGATCGAAGTAGGCAATCTCAAAGGGGTTCGCCGGGTCGGTGAAGTCCATGACTGAGACCCCACCCTGGTACCAAGCCTGCACTTCAATATCGCGGCCTGGAACCGGGATCAGGGAACCATTGTGGGCGACGCAGTTTTCGGTGTCGCCCTGCGCGGAGGGCAGTTTGTAGTAGTTCGCGAAACTCAGCTTGTCGTCGTGCAGGCGGAAGATGGCATCCGCGCCCCAGTGGTTGGGATCGTTGGCACGGCAGCGCGCTCCCAGGCCGCCGCCCCATTCGTCGGTGAACACGACCTTACTGCCATCGTTCGAGAACGACGCCGAATGCCAGTAGGAGTAGTTGGGATCATTCACGGCATCGACTCGCTTGGGGTGTACCGGGTCTTTTATGTCGAGCAGAATTCCGTTCCCGGAGCAGGCACCGGCTGCCAAGCCCAGCGCCGAGTACACGGTGATGTCGTGGCACTGGTCGCTGTCCTCCGGCTTCACCGGGCCCTTCTTGCCATGCGTGCCGCCGTTATTCAGGCCATTGATGGCGCTGGTGTGGGGGTCGATGAACACGCGCGGACTGGATACGATCTTCGCGTCCTGGGGCGCAGCCAGGGGAACTTTGATCACGTCGATACGAAATAGCGCCGTATTCGGATCTTTGTCCGCTTTTTCTCCGGAGCAGCCGGCGAGTTCTTCGGGCTGACGGACGAAGGAAGTTTCCGACACATAGATGTAGACGTTGTCTTTGTCGTTCGGATCGGTCACCAGAGTATGAGTGTGGGATCCGCGGCAAGTCTGGACAGCTGCGACTTGCTTCGGATTCTTGATGTCGGAGATATCGAAGATTCTTACCCCGCGGAAACGGTCTTTTTGCGCGACCGGGATGGGATGTTTTTTCTTCTTTTCTTCCTCTTTGTCTACGACTTTGTCTTTATTCTTGTCGTCGCTGGCCTGGTCTTTATCTTTTTCTTTCGCGGCGTCTTTGTCTTTGTCTTTGTCCTTTTCCGCATCTGCGGGGAGAAGCGGTTCCGGCGGAAATCCGTCAACCCCGCAATCGAGGCGTCCGTTGGGCATTTCGACCGACATGAACATCAGATTCTTGTAGACGGAGACATCGCCCTGTCCGCCGGGGCAGACCATGGAGGTCAGCAATTTCGTGTTCGCCGGATTGGAGATGTCGTAGATACTCATGCCATAAAAGTTTCCCTGAAACAGGTGATCGCCCTGGAAAGCAAGGTCGGAATTGCTAAAGGCCAGTTGCGCGATCAGCAAATGCGCCGGCTGGGGAATCTTCTTGCCGCTTCGTGGAACCAACTGGGCCATGACCTTGTCTACTTTGGGATCGTCGGGATCGGTGGTGCCGAGCTGAAACGCGTCCGGCTTTTTGAGCAGCAGGAGGTGCTGAATGCCCATGGCAGCTTCGCCCGCGTCGTAGAGTCCTGGTGAGAGCTTGGAGCGGGGATCGTTCGCATCCGACCCAGTCATTCCCGGAGGCAGGGTTGGGGCGGGCTCGGGAGTGAAAATGTCCTTGTCATCGTCATCATCGTCGGCGTCCTTGGCATCTTTTTCGGAGGGCTGGGCCGCGGGCTTCTGGGCTTGCTCCTGCGAGGGGGCCGCAGGCGGGGCTGCCTGTGCCTGGGTTCGGTTTACGGCAACACCAAAAATCAGCGCGATCCACAGCACACACAGGGCAAGACTGGACAAGCGCTTCATCGTTTCTCCTCCAGGGTCTGTTTCTTCAACATGGTTTCCATGATACGCATCTCGGCTCGTTGCGTATTGTCTGCGTCGGTTGCGAAGTTGAACAACTCAGCGTCCTGTCCAGCGCCTGCGGTGTCAAATAGATCCTTCACCATGGTCAATGCGCCATTGTGATGCTGAATCATTCCCGTCAAGAATAAGCGGTCAAACTCGCCGCCCTTCGCATGGCGCAGCGCTTCCATCTGTTCGGGCGTGAGCATTCCCGGCATGCGCGGCATGTTTTTGTCGGGCATCTCCATGCCCGGCATGGCACGCTTTGTGTTGATCCTGGGCACGGACTCGTCGCGCGCCGCCAACCAGCGCTTCATAAACTTGATTTCCTCCGACTGCGAGCTGCTGATGCGCGCGCCCAAGGTACGCAGATTCTTGTTCTGCGTATGCGATGGAATCATCGCGGTCATTTCCACTGCCTGGGCATGATGAAAAATCATGCCCTGCATGAAGGCTACGTCCGCTGGCGACCGCGGCGGCAGAACGGCATGCGTCGAGGACGGCAGCGTCTTGCTGGGTGCGCCGGGCGCGCCCGGTTGCACCACCACAGGCTGCTGGGCGCACCTGGCTGTTGAAACGAAAACCGCGGAAACCCCGGCGGCGAGCAGCGCACGCATTACAACGGTTCGCGCCAAGCCAAGAGATGATGGGATTGCGTGTGCTCCGGGCTTTGCGCCAAAGGTCAGTGACACCGTGGGCGCAATTATAACGGCTAGCACGATTTGCTCAGCGGCCCACCAACTTCTGCAATTCTTCTGGGTAACGAGCGCCTTGCACCGCGATCTTTGAGGTTGCGGCGTCCAGCTGTTGGAGATCTTCGCGCGTGAGTTCGACGGCGGCGGCTCCGACGTTCTCTTCCAGGCGATGCGGCTTGGTGGTACCGGGGATGGGAACGATCCACGGCTTTTGCGCGAGCAGCCAGGCCAGAGCGACCTGAGCAGGCGTAGCTTTCTTTTGTTGCGCGAACTTGCCAATCAGATCAACCACCGCCTGATTCGATTTGCGGTTTTCCGGAGTGAAGCGGGGAACAATGTTGCGGAAGTCCGTTTTGTCGAATTCGGTGTCGGCGCTGATCTTGCCGGTGAGGAAGCCCTTGCCCAACGGGCTGAAGGGAAAGAATCCGATGCCCAGTTCCTCGAGCGCAGGTATGACTTCGGCTTCTGGCTCTCTGAACCAGAGCGAGTATTCGCTCTGAAGCGCGGTGACGGGCTGCACTTTGTGGGCGCGGCGGATGGTTTTCACTCCGGCTTCAGAAAGGCCGAAGTGCCTGACCTTGCCTTGCTGAATCAGATCTCTTACGGCGCCGGCAGTGTCTTCGATGGGCACATCGGCATCGACGCGGTGCTGGTAGAACAGGTCGATGACATTGGTTTTGAGGCGCTTGAGCGAAGCTTCGGCAACCTCTTTGACGTGTTCCGGACGGCTGTCCAGGGCGCTCCAACGGGTTCCGCCGTTGGGATCAGGTTTGAACCCGAACTTGGTGGCGATCACCACCTGATCACGAAGCGGAGCCAGCGCTTCGCCCACGAGTTCCTCGTTGGTGAACGGGCCATAAACTTCGGCGGTGTCGAAGAAGGTTACGCCCTGTTCGACGGCAGACCGAATCAGGGAAATCATTTCTTTTTTGTCGGCAGGCGGACCATAACCGAAACTCATTCCCATGCAGCCGAGGCCGATGGCCGACACTTCAAGATTGCTTTTTCCAAGTTTGCGTTTCTGCATTGCTTCTCCTTATGCGGGCTGGGCGCGTGTGTCCCGCAAAAACGGCGAGAAAATGGGGCACCCAGCCGGGGTTTGAATCAGCGCAGGACACTACATTCAAAATCTTGACTTTTAGTTTACATTTCCATGACATCTCGGAGTGTGACGAGTGGTTTCCTACTGCGGGAGGAAAGACCATGAAATTGAAAGGCCCTACGATCATCGTTCTTCTGCTTCTCAGCTGCGGCGCTGCTTTCGGGCAGACGACCGTCAAACTGGGATTTCTCGGCCACGATAAACAAACCCAATATTGCGACTACGTGCAAATCACGGTTGAAAAAAGCTATGTCGTTACGGGAGTTCATTTCCTAGCGGCGCCCGGGTCTGTGACCTGCTTCAGTGAACCCGGACTCAACGGCGTGATGGCCGGCATAGCGACAAACATTCCGGCCGCCACGGGTCTTCCCGTCACTGGACCCGTAGCGACATTTGCCGACAACACCTACGATGAGGAAGGCGGTTATATGGGCGCGTGCGGCTGCGCCGAGTACTACATAAGTAAATTAAGACCGTCCACCGCACAAGAGATACAGAATGGCGTGTCCGGCTGGGCCCTCTATACCAACTTCGGCGGCACAGCGGCGCTGCAAAATTTCGGTTTCACGACCAAACAACTGGGCAACAACAACGCGAATTCGGCCGACACTTTCGATCTAAATCTCAACTAGTTTTCGTTTATTCTGCGAAAAGGCCGCGTCGGTGATCGCGGCTTTTTTTAACCTAATAAAATGGTTCGATGGACGAACTTGATCGTGTTGTTTAGCAGCATGGCCCTGCCCATGCTCGCGCAAACACCAAAGCAAGCGGATTCGGCGGGGCGAGTCTCTGCCCCGGGGCGTGGGTCCAGCGCGGCTGGGCAGACCGCGACAGCGCCGTCGGAAACCACATATCCGCTCGATTCATTCCCGGATTTTTCCGCCGTCATGATCGGCAGCCGGGCGGAGCCTGGGGAAGGCATCTCACAGGGCCACATATACCGTTTGGGCAGGCGAATGAGAATGGAGGAACCCGGGGGACGCGGCTACTTCATCACCGACCTGAACAGCGGCGAAACCTATGGGATCTTAGAGGCCGGCTGCATCCACGATGATCATCCCTATATTCGTGCCATCCCGTTTCACGTCGCAGGCAAGGCGGATGCCACGGTGACACGCGCCGCTGCGGGGAAAGAGACCGTGGACGGGCACTCCTGCCAGATTGAAGACATTACGGTCTCGTCGCCGATGCTTGCTAACGCCCAGAAAATGAGAATGTGGGAAGCGGAAGATCTGCAAGGTTTTCCCATCAAGATCGAATTTGTGCTTCCCGGCGGCCATGGCCCGACTATTCGTTACAAGAATGTCGTTTTGGGCCCGCAGGACCCTACACTCTTCTTTCATCCAAAGTCCTGCCAAGCGCTTCCCCAAGAGGGGATGGCGTCTCCCGCTCACAAGAAGCCGCCGGTTTAGTGAAACAAGTTGCAAAACCGGCCAGGCTTCGCGCAGAGCCTCATGGGATCAACTTTGGTTGCAAGACAGCTGGCCACTTGTTCCCGACTGCTTCGAGCACAGGCGCGTTTTGGCCGCAGCGAGCCTAGTTTGACGGAACGACAGCGACGGCTTCGACCTCAATCAGGAATTCCGGCCGGAACAATCTTGGAACTTGAATCGCAGTGCTGGCCGGCGGATTTTTGAGGTTGATATATTTATCGCGAACCTCCCTGAATTCAGGCGCATGGGAGAGGTCGAGGAAGTAGCTATTCAATTTGACCACATCGTTGAAGCTGCCTCCCGCAGCCTCAACTGCGGCCTTTAGATTTTCAAACACCCGCTGAATCTGAGCTTTGAAGTCGTCCTTGCCCACAACGTTGCCGGACTTGTCGAGAGCGACCTGACCAGCGATAAACACAACGGTTCCGCCCCTTACGAGGGCTAGCTGCGAATAACCGACTGACTTGGGCATGGTGTTCGGAATAAGCAATTGAAAATTCGCTTGGTTCGACATTTTTCGCTTTTCTCCTTGGCTAGCCTGCTTTACTTGCGCGGAAACCACAGTCGCACTCAGCAGCAATGACAGCACAACAATTGCTACGAATTGTCTGATGCTTTGCATCACACGCTCCTCTGCCGAAGGTAATTCCTCTCGGTCTCGTACGAGTAAAGCATTCCAGTGCAGGGGAAGGTGCAAGTACGGAATTGAGACGCTGAAGCCGACGGTGATGTTATCGTGATACCGGGGATTCACATGGGTACGCACTATCACATAGGCGAGTTCGCCGAGCTCTGCGGAGTCTCGGCCAAAACCCTTCGTTTCTACGACCAGGTCGGAGTGTTGCGGCCAGCCAGTGTGGATCCTCGTAACGGATATCGCCGATACTTGCCTCAGCAACTTGAGCAAATGGCTTCGATCCTCGCGCTTAAGAACCTCGGCGTGCCGCTCGCACAAGTCAGCGCGTTCAGCGCGAACGGTGGCGCTTCGGCCGACCGCAGGGTCATTCTGAATAACCTGAAGCGAAAGATCGAGCACTCCATCCAAACCGCAACGCAGTCTCTTAATTGGATCAATGCCGCCCTAGATGAACTCGACAGCGGTCAATCGCCGATATCGGTCATCGTTAAACGGCGACCGGCTGTTCGCATTGCGTCCATACGTGTCAAGCTCAGGAACTACGCCGAAGTGGCAAGGTTCGAGAACGAATTGTCGGATGCGTTGCCGCCGGAGTGTGTAGGTACTTTACGCGGAGTTCTGTGGCATCGCTGCGCTGATTCGGGATCGCCAGAAGCCGAGCCTTTCGTCGAATTGAAAAAGCGGGCCCCGTTACGAGGTGCCTACGAAGTGAAGGAACTTCCCCAAGCAACCCTGGCTTGCGCCTACTCGGGGATCGGCGACGAGAGTGCGGAACGGGCCTATGTAGCGGTTCGAAGGTGGATGCGGATCCGAGGATATCGCCTAGCTGGGCCGAAACGGGAAATCTACCTGCAGAATATGCTCGAGATTCAGTTCCCTCTCGACAGTTGAGAACATTGTTTCAGGTGTGTTCACTCCTGTGCTGGCGAAGCACTCGAATCCGAACCGGTGTCACTGACCGTGCCATCGGCCAACCGGAGGTTGGCCACCAGTTCAAGCCCAAACAGCTTAACTCAGCCTATGTGGGGAGCGCCTCCCATGAAGCCCTCTACCGCGAGGGAGCAGGGGCAAAGGGGCTGCCGCCCCTTTCCCCTGCACCCCAAATCCCCGCCGAACCTGCCTCCGCTTCGCTGCGTTAGAGCTGATGGTTCATGGTTGCACTCCGTTTTCGACAATGATTGGGGACGCGCCGATGGTATTCGGCAAGCCGTTGAAGCTGTTGCCTTCTAAGTCTCTCCACTTCACCGCGAACGCTGGCGCGGTAAATGAGGTCGATCCGCACTGAGTATTTGTGCATGGTGCCGTTGCCGAACTGTCCCAGACAATCTGTGCTTGATAGCCGCCTGGGCGTGACAGGTTGAAAGTAAAAACTCCAGTGGACGGGTTGGAGCAGTCTCCAGGGCAGGTCACACCCGTGAGGCTCGCGCCCGAGAGCCAGTTCACCATTTGTATGTAGGAGATTCCGCCGGTGCAATAGAAACCACCGATCGGGTCCGGTACAGTGCAAACGCTGGGAGCAGCGGTCTGCTCGGTCTGCGACCACAGGCCGCCTTCACCGTTCGGCCCGGACAGGTCCCAAGACCACCAGTAGGCGCGATTGCCAACACCGCTGATCAGGATGGACAGGTACCACCTGGCAACATACGCCGCTTGCAGGGTAGGATCAGTCACCAGAGTATTTTTCGACCAGCCTCCTTCCCCGACCAGATAAGGCTTGTTCAGGTCGGCCGGCGAGAGCAATGACGCTTGCGTTGTCAACGCGCTGATCACTTCTTCTGGAAGTACGCTCCCAGAGTTGAAGTATGCGTGTCCTTCGATCACATCCACGGACGCACTTCCCGCCGATCCATAGTTGCAGAAGCTGCCGGCTGGAGGAGCCTGATTGCAGTACAGGTAGTTGGCCAGGGTTTGCGGGCCGTTGTCGAGCGCCATGGGGCCGGCATTTCCTACCGACACGGAAACATTCGGGTCCAGGCCGATGGCGCCATAGCCGGCGTCTCCGCAGGTGGTGTTTAGGGCGGTGATGGGATCCGCGGCGTTGCCCTTGGCGATGCAGCGAAGATCCTGAGTCATGCGCAACATTTGAGCGAAGGTTCCGCGCCAGGAGCAGGCGACGCCATTTCCCGGAGCATGACACGCGCTCATCGTATAGGCAGCCCCAGCGAGTTTACCCGCGCTGGCGCTGAGTACGAGATCAGTGTTGCTGGTGACACCCATGACGGTGAAACTCTTTCCAGCGATGGTGATGACGTCACCCGGGGTGGCCTCCACGAATTTCATGCCGCTTTGGAAAGTCACGGAGGTCCCGTTGGTATTCACAGTTCCGGTGAAAGTCTTTACTCCGCCCACCGTATCCGAGCGATGAAATTCCTCGAAGATCTCGATGAACGGTACGCGAGCATGATCCAGAAGATAGGTTGGATCGCTGATGTGATTGAGCAGCGCGGTTATATAGGTACGGAAGATAAGATCGGTTCCCGTCCCGTCGGGAGCCACATCTGTGGGCGGATCACAAGTCCCCGGCGACTGGCACAGCGGGTCGGATGGGTTGGTCGAGGCCCACTGAGGAACTCGCGCGAGGTCGAGTTCAACGTCATCCACACCTGCCAAATGGGCTGAGGACAGGATGGTATCGATTCCCGTCCAATTGAAAGTTCCATCGCTCGGCTCCACGAATGCCCATTCGCTGTGGCATGTGTTCCAGGTTCGGAAAGCACCGATGGGCGCGTTGGTGAAGGGGTAGGAAGTGTCGCATCCCGACCCCGTCGGCCCGGCCAGGTGGACTTGGTTCATACCGAAGAAATTTCCTGGAATGGATGCCGAAGTTGTCGTGTCTATTGCCAATGCGACCGAGCCGTTCACGCCGTTGGGTGCGGTGGCAGTGATTTGCACCGTGCCCTGCTTTAATCCGGACGCCAAGCCACTCGCGGTAATTGTGGCAAGCGACGGGGCATTGGACGACCAGGTGAAGCTGACGCCGGAAATAGTGTGTCCCTTGGCATCTTCGGCCACAGCAGTCAATTGCCTGACCTCGCCAATCGTGAGCGGCGCGAGTGACGGCACACTCACACTGGCCACCGCTGGGAGTTGCACAGAGAGAGCAGCCGAGCTGCTCACGCCGTCCGGGGCCGTGGCAGTGATGTGCGCCGTGCCTGAGGTCAATGCCGAGGCCAATCCACTTGCGTTGACCGCAGCTACCGAGATGGCGTCGGAGGACCAGGTGAAGTTGACACCAGAGATGAGGTTGCCTTTGGCGTCTTTCGCTACCGCGCTGAGTTGCTGAGTCTGACCGACAGTGATCGACGCCGACGTCGGCGATACGCTCACGCTGGCCACCGCCGGGGGTTGCACGGTAAGAGTCGCGGAGCTACTCACGCCGTCCGGAGCCGTGGCAGTAATGTGCGCCGTGCCCGCGCTCAACGCAGAGGCCAACCCACTTGCATTGACCGTAGCTATCGAGATCGTGTCGGAGGACCAGTTGAAGGTGACACCAGAGATGGGGTTGCCTTTAGCATCTTTGGCCACGGCGCTGAGTTGCTGAGTCTGACCGATAATGATGGACGCCGATGCAGGCGATACGCTCACACTGGCCACCGCCGGGGGTTGCACGATGAGAGTCGCCGAACTACTGACGCCGTCCGGGGCCGTAGCAGTAATGTGCGCTGTGCCCTGATTCACTCCGGAGGCCAACCCAGCAGCATTGACCGTAGCTATCGACGCGGCATCCGAGGACCACGTGAAGCTGACACCAGAGATGAGGTTGCCTTTGGCATCCTTCGCTACGGCGCTAAGTTGCTGGGTCTGACCGACAATGATGGACGCTGACGCCGGCGAGACACTCACGCTAGCCACCGCCGGGGGTTGCACAGTGAGAGTCGCCGAGCTACTGACGCCGTCCGGAGCCGTGGCAGTGATGTGGGCCGTGCCTGAGGTCAACGCTGAGGCCAGCCCACTGGCACTCACCGTTGCTACCGACCCGGCATCCGAGGACCAAGTGAAGCTGATGCCAAAGATCAGATTCCCTTTGGCATCCTTCGCTATGGCACTAAGTTGCTGAGTCTGACCGACAGTGATGGACGCCGATGCAGGCGATACGCTCACGCTGGCCGCGGCCGGGGGTTGCACGGTGAGAGTAGCCGAACTACTCACGCCGTCCGGAGCCGTGGCAGTAATGTGCGCCGTACCGTGACTTACGCCTGTGACTAGACCACTTGCATCTACCGTGGCCACGGAGCCCGCGTCAGAGGACCAGGTGAAGGTGATGCCAGAAACGAGGTTTCCCTGGGCATCTTTCGCCACCGTGCTGAATTGCTGAGTCTGGCCGACAATGATGGACGCCGATGCAGGCGACACGCTCACGCTGGCAACCGCTGGGGGTTGCACGCTAAGAGTCGCCGAGCCACTCACGCCGTCCGGAGCGGTGGCAGTGATGTGCGCCGTGCCGTGACTTACTCCTGTGACTAATCCGCTCGCGTCTACTGTGGCGACGGAACGCGCATCGGAGGACCATGTAAAAGCGACTCCGCTGATAACCCTCCCCGTTGAATCCTTGGCTGTGGCGCTGAATTGCTGAAGCTTTCCGATGTTGAGCTTAGTCGAGAGCGGTGAGACGATCACACTCGCCACCTTGACTTGCACCTTTAGATTCTGCGCCTCCGCAGCAATAGTCCCGAACACTGTCAATAGACACACTACGAGCGTAACAATGCGTCGCATCATTTGAATGATCCTCGTTAGAAAGTTTTGTTATGAACCCGGCGACGGAACTGGAGAACTTCTGGTGGCGATGGGAGGAAGCCCACTCTCAATTTCTTGAAAGCGGCGACCTGTTCACCGAAGCTGTTTTCAATTCGTCTGCGGGCTTAGACTCGCGGGAGCTGCGGTCGGATGCGCCGCCGTTGTAACCAGATTGTTAAAGGATTGTTGCTCATCCGAAGCAATTCTGCGGCGAAAACCTGACAAGGGAGTTACGAGAGCGCTGGCGACGAGAGTGTAGGACGATACCCGCCCCCTGGTTTCCCCTCGCCGAGTTCCTCCGCCTTCGTTGACGGGGATAGCTATAGGATCGGGAGAATCCGGCCGCCCGGCGAGCGGGGCATTGGACGGGTCAATGAGTGTAATGATTCCATAACAATGTCGGCTCCCAGGCCCGAGTAAACTTTGGAGGCGCAAACCAACCAAAGGGCTCGGAGGAAAGGAGCCGAACATGCTGATTATAGGGTGTGACTATCA